>NZ_CP150482.1:2400000-3780484 GCF_051054295.1 Celeribacter sp. SCSIO 80788
CTTTGGCATCTTTCTGCATGGCGTCCCTTCCGAAACAGAGAAAAGGCCCCGCGCAATGCGGAGCCTTTTCCGGAGTGTGAACCTTATTCCGCCGCGATACCGGAAACGTCGTCGTTGCGCACCGCGTTGCGTTTCGGAGATTCCTTGAAATGCGTGGCGTAGATCATGCCGCCCACAAAGGTCAGACCGCCGACGAGATTGCCCAGAACCACCGGGATCTCGTTGTAGATGAAGTAATCCGCCCAGGTGAACTGACCGCCGAGGATGATCCCCGAGGGAAAGAGATACATGTTCACGATGGAATGCTCGAAACCGAGGTAGAAGAAGATCAGGATCGGCATCCACATCGCCATGATCTTTCCGGACACGGAGTTGGACATCATCGCGGCGACCACACCGGTGGAGACCATCCAGTTGCACATCACGGCACGGACAAACACGGTCAGCAGACCCGCGCCACCGGCGGCGGCATAGCCCAGCGTGCGGGCTTCACCGATCTTGCCGATTTTTGCACCGATCTCGTTGGGCTCCTGACTGAACCCCATGGTGAAGATGATCGCCATGAAGACGGCCGTGGTCATCGCACCGGCGAAGTTGCCAACGAACACGAGGCCCCAGTTGCGCAGCACGCCCTTCCATGTACAGCCCGGACGTTTCGCGATCACGGCCAGCGGGGCAAGGGTGAACACGCCGGTCAGCAGATCGAAGCCCAGAAGGTAGAGAATGCAGAAACCCACCGGGAAGAGCAGCGCGCCCACAAGCGGCTGGCCGGTGTTGACGGTGATGGTCACGGCGAAAGCCGCCGCAAGCGCAAGGATCGCACCGGCCATATAGGCACGGATCAGCGTATCCTTGGTCGCCATGAAGATTTTCGATTCGCCGGCATCCACCATTTTGGCGGCGAACTCGGCAGGTTGAACGTAAGCCATTGTTTTACTGTCCCTGTTGGAGTTGTCGTCTTAGGTCTGTCGCAAGTCTGTCAGAGACCGAGAAACACGGTCTCGCCGTCCAGTCTGACTGGAAAGGTCGCGGTCACCCCCTCGTCGGCACCCTGTGCGGTGCCGGTTTCGAGGGAAATGACCCAGTTGTGGAGCGGGCATGTGACACATCCGTCGTGCACGATGCCGTCGCTCAGCGGCCCGTTCTTGTGCGGGCATTTATCTTCGAGGGCGAAAAGGCGGTCGTCCGTCGTGCGGAAGATGGCGATGGTCATCTCGCCGTTTTTCACACAGCGCGCGCCTTGACGCGGAATATCGTTCAGAGCTCCGACTTCAATCCAGGTTTTCGTCTGCATGTTCATTCTGCTGCCTCCAGATTGAGGGTGGCCATGGGTTTGAATTCATGAGCTTCGGCGCCCGCGACGCGTTCGGCCCAGGGATCGATCTGCGCGAATATCTGCGAGAAGGCGAAGCGGTCTGCATATTCTTTGCGCGCCTCAAGGTTGTCGTAGACCACCTCGCGGATGTGGTCGTAACCGATCCGGTCCGCCCATTTGTAAATCCGTTCAAGGTAGAACCCGGTTTCGCGGTAGTATTGCGTCAGCGCGCAAACTGTCTCCATGACCTCGTCTTCGGTCGCAACCTTGCCCAGAGGCGAAGTGCCTTGGATGTGCAGGCCCGCCGCACCGCCAAAGATGATTTCATAGCCACTGTCGACACAGATGACGCCGATGTCCTTGCACGTCGCCTCCGCACAGTTGCGCGGACACCCGGTGACGGCGAGTTTGAGTTTCGCAGGCGACCACGAGCCCCAGAGTGCTTTTTCGAGCTTGATGCCCAGACCCGTCGAGTCCTGCGTGCCGAAGCGGCACCAATCCGTGCCGACACAGGTTTTCACCGTGCGCAGACCCTTCGCATAGGCCGCGCCCGAAACCATGCCCGCCGCGTTGAGATCGGCCCAGACCGGGATCAGGTCTTCTTTCTTCACACCGAGCAAGTCGATCCGCTGGCCGCCGGTCACTTTGACGGTCGGGATCTCGTATTTGTCGGCCACATCGGCGATGGCGCGCAGCTCATCCGGCGTGGTGATGCCCCCGAACATCCGCGGTACGACGGAATAGGTTCCGTCTTTCTGGATGTTGGCGTGCACACGTTCGTTGATGAAACGAGACTGCTGGTCATCGACATATTCGCCCGGCCAGTCCGCCACGAGATAATAGTTCAGCGCCGGGCGGCATTTGGCACAGCCCTCGGGCGTCGACCATTCCAGTTCCTGCATCACGGCGGGGATGGATTTGAGGCCCTTCGCCTTGATCATCCGACGGATATAACCGTGGCCATGGGTGGTGCAGCCGCAAATGCCCTGCGCTTCGGGGATTTTGAAATCGTCGCCAAGGGTCACGCCCATGACGCCCTCGACGAGGCCGGTGCAGGTGCCGCAGGAGGCGGAGGCCTTGGTGTGGGCGCGCACTTCGGCAAGCGTCGTCAGACCCTTGTCCTTGATCGCCGCAACGATCATGCCTTTGGTGATGCCGTTGCAGCCGCAAATCTCCGCCTCGTCCGGCAGGTTCGCCACAGCGGCCAGAGGATCGGCCTTGCCGCCGCCCTGATAGGCCTGCCCGAAGATCAGCGTCTCGCGCATCTCCGACACGTCCTCGCCGGAGATCAGCATCTGGTTGTACCAGGCGCCATCCGCAACATCGCCGTAGAGCACCGCGCCGATCACCTTGTTGTCCTTGAGGATCACGCGCTTGTAAGTGCCGCGCATCGCATCGCGCAGCACAATGTCCTCGCGCCCCTGCCCTTCGGCAAAATCACCCACGGAGTAAAGATCGCAGCCCGTCACCTTCAGTTTCGTCGGCGTCTCGGCATGCGCGAAAGCGGCCTCCGATGCCCCGGCAAGATGCTCGGCGGCCACTTTCGCCATGCGGTAAAGCGGCGCGACGAGGCCATAGACCATGCCGCCCACTTCGACGCATTCCCCAACGGAATAAATATTCGGATCGGAGGTTTTCATCGTCGCGTCGGTGACAATGCCGCGATTGACCTCAAGCCCCGCCTCTTTGGCAAGCTCCGTGTTCGGGCGGATGCCGACGGCCATGACCACGAGGGAGGCGTCAATCACACGCCCGTCGGCAAGCTCCACCCCCTCGACCTTGTCCGTGCCGAGGATCTGTTTGGTGTTGGCTTCGCAGAGCACTTCAATGCCGCGGTTCTCCAGCTCTTTTTGCAGCAGATACCCCGCCGCCGTGTCGAGCTGGCGCTCCATCAGTGTCGGCATCAGGTGAATGACGGTCACATCCATGCCGCGCAGTTTAAGCCCCGCCGCTGCCTCAAGACCCAGAAGCCCGCCGCCGATCACAACAGCCCGCCCGCCTTTTTCAGCCGCTTTGATCATCCCGTCCGTGTCGTCGAGATCACGATAGGCCAGAACGCCCGGCAGGTCAGACCCCGGCACCGGAATGATGAACGGGTTCGACCCGGTGGCGATGACCAGCTTGTCATACTCAGCCACGACACCGCCCTCGGAAATCACCTTGCGCTCATGGCGGCGGATCTCGGTGATCTTGTCGCCCTGGTGCAGCGTGATGCCATGCTCGGCATACCAGCCTTCGCCATGAATGATGATATCGGCATAGGTCTTTTCGCCCGACAGAACCGGCGACAGCATGATGCGGTCGTAGTTCACACGCGGCTCGGCGTTGAAGATGGTCACATCGTATTGGTCGGTCGCCTCGAACAGATGCTCAAGCATCCGGCCCGGCGCCATCCCATTGCCAACGATCACGAGTTTTTGCTTTTGAGCAGTCATAACGGCACTTCCTCTCAGAACGCGGTTCGTCTTGGCGAACCCTTGGGTCTTTGGTGAGAATGCAGCGCCGTTGCTGCGGGCCACGCGGGGGGTGGCTATGTCGATCATATCGCGCCCTTGCGATATGCGAGCGCTTGGCTCGTTGGGATGATCTTCTAGGGGATCGCGGCTGCGAAACAAGACGGAATTGCGCTCCCCGCCCCGAAATCCTTTGCAGCCGCAGCATGGTTTGCTTAAGTTTTATGCAAACAGTCACGAAAAAATAACAAAAAAGGCAGGGCGCAAACACCCTGCCTCTCGTTGCTTCGCCTTGAAACGCTCAGCCGACCTGACGCCCGTGCGACCAGACGCCTCGAATCACCGGCATGCCCTCGATCCGCGCGATGCGCACCAGATCGGCATGAAGCCCCGGCGCGATGCGGCCGCGATCCGAGAGCCCCACCGCCTCGGCGGGGTTCGCTGTGACGGTGGCGATGGCGCGGGGGATGTCGTCCCAGAGATCGGCCAGAAGCATCGCCGAGGACATCAGCGCCGAAGGGACATAGTCCGACGACACGATATCCAAAAGCCCCCGCTCGGCCAGTTCATGCGCCGCCACATTGCCGGAATGCGACCCGCCCCGGATCAGGTTCGGCGCGCCCATCATCGCGGCGATGCCATGGAGTTTGCAGGCCTGCGCCGCCTCGATCGTCGTCGGGAATTCGGCCACACGCACGCCATGCTGCCGCGACACCTCGACATGCTCCGCCGTGGTGTCGTCATGGCTGGCCAGAACCGCGCCGTAGCGTTTCGCCTCGGCCACAGCCACCGCTTCGTGACGCACGGCATAGGTGTCGCGCAGCTCGTAGAGGTGGTTCACATGGTCGTCGAACTCGGCATTGGACATGCCGCGTTTCTTTTGCACATAGTCGCGCAGCTTTTCGATGTCGCGAAACTGCCGCTGCCCCGGCGTGTGATCCATCAAGGACACAAGACCAACGCGATCCTCCGGACCGAACTCGGCCATCTCGGCCTCCAAGGTCTCGGAACAAATCTCTGCCCTGAGATGCAGGAAATGGCTGATCTTCAAAGCGCCCAGATCGCGCAGATGCATCACCTCGCGCGACAGGTTGCGCGCATATTTGCCATAGCCCGCATCGCCGCGCGTATGGATCGACCCCACGCGCATCGCATCGAACACGGTCGTGATACCGACCGAAGCCAGCTCGGCGTCATGAGCGAGGATCGCGGCCTGATGCGGCCAGTCGACCTTGGGGCGCGGCTCGATATGGCGTTCGAGATTGTCGGTGTGCAGCTCGATCAGGCCGGGGATCACCATATCGCCCCCCGCATCAATCGCGCTCGGCACCGCCGTCCCTCCGGTGCTCACATCCGCGATCTTGCCATTCTCGACACGGAGGCTGCCGTGGATCACCTCCGCCTCCAAAACGATCCTGGCATTGGTCAAAGTAAAATCGGTCATCACATCGTCCTTGTCAGCGGCGTCTCCCTGCCCGATCTATGTCACACGGATGTGACAGGGGCCGGGTAGGAGCAACGCCATGGATGAATTCAAAAGATACGCGGTCTATTACGCCCCCGCTCCGGGGCCGTTTGCCGAATTTTGCGCCCAATGGCTGGGCTGGGATGCGTTTGAGGGGATCGAGTTGCCGCATCCCGCACTCGAAGGCCTGCCCGCGCCGATCCGTGAGATCACAGAGGCCCCGCGCAAATACGGGTTTCACGGAACGCTCAAGCCGCCGTTTCGCCTGACCGGCACGCGCGCCGAATTGATGGCCGATCTCGCGGGGTTTGCCGCCGCTCACAAGCCCATCGAGATGGAGGGGCTGGCGCTCACCCGCATCGGCGGATTTCTGGCGCTCACACCCATGGGCGATCTGACGCCCCTCGAAGTCCTTGCCGGAGAGATCGTCGCAACGCTCGATCCGCATCGCGCGCAGCCCTCGGAAACCGAGCTGGCGCGCCGCCGGTCGGCGGGGCTTTCGGAGCGGCAGAACGCGCTTTTGACGCAATGGGGTTATCCCTATGTGATGGAGGAATTCAAATTCCACCTCACGCTGACCGGCAAGCTCTCCATCGAGGAGGCCGAAACCGTCAAAGCCGCGCTGGGACCGGTGCTCGCGCCGCTTCTGCCCACCCCCTTCCGCATCGAGGATCTGTGCCTCTTCGGGGAGGCGGAGGATGGCCGGTTTCATCTTTTGCACCGTTATACGCTTTCCGGCTGAAGGGCCGCGAGAAACGCGTCCACCGCGGCGTCCAGCGCTCCGTCATTGTTGATACGCCGCACCGGCAGGCCCGGCGCGATGTCGTACCCCGCGCGCGCCAGACGTTTCTCGATTTCCGCCCGGCTTTCGCGCCCGCGCGCCGCAAGACGGCTGGCCAAAACCTCCGGCGAAGCGGTGATCAGCAGGACGCCCATATTGGGATAAAGCGCATAGGCCTCCGGCAGGATCGCGCGCGAGCCGTTAAAAAGCACATCGCGCCCTTCGCTCAGCGCCGCATCAATCGAGATCGGCACACCGTATTTCAGCCCATGCGCCTCCCAATGGAGCGCGAAGTCTCCGTCCGCGACACGCCGGTCAAATTCCTCCACCGTGACGCCTTCGAAATCTTCCCCGCCCGCCTCTGTGGGCCGGGTGATCACGCGTTTCGCCACGGCCAGATCGCGCCGCCGCTCAAGCGCCGCTTCGATCAGCGTGTCCTTGCCCACGCCGGACGGCCCGACCACGGCATAAAGACGCCCGACCACGGCTCAGGCCGCCTTCGCAGGGGTAAAGGCCGAAACGTTGATCTCGCGGTCAGCGACCCGTTCACGGGCCGGAGCATCGTGGAAAATCCCGATGATCGCCGCCCCGCGCGCTTTGGCCTCTTCGATCAACGACAGAACCGTTTCCCGGTTGGTCGCATCGAGAGAGGCGGTGGGTTCATCCAAAAGCATCGCCGGATAGTCATGGGCAAAACCGCGCGCGATGTTCACGCGCTGCTGCTCGCCGCCCGAGAATGTCGTGGGCGACAGGCCCCAGAGCGTTTCCGGAATATTGAGCCGGGACAGAAGATCGCGCGCCTTGGCAAAAGCCGCCTCTTTATCGACGCCAACGGTCAAAAGAGGCTCCGCCACCACCTCCAATGTGGGCACACGCGGCACGACACGCAGGAATTGCGAGACATAGCCCAAAGTTGCCCGGCGCAAAGCGATGATCTCGCGCGGCTCGGCGGTGGCGACATCCGTCTCACCGACCCAGATATGCCCGGAGGCCGAGAGGTAATTGCCGTAAATCATCCGCATCAGCGTCGACTTGCCCGCCCCCGAATTGCCCGTGAGCGCCACGCATTCGCCGGGCATGACATCGAACGTCGCCCCCTGCATGACGGGGATCACGGCGCTGCCCTGATTGTGCAGGGTGAAGGATTTCGAGACGTCTTCAATCCGGATCATCGGACGCGTTTGGGGCAGCGTTTGTGTCATGGGATTACAGCCAGTTTTTCCATTTCGAGAGAAGATAAGTCCCCAGCGCCGAACCGAACATCAGCGCCGAGGCGATGAGATAGCCATGAGGGCTGTCGAGGCCGGGAATGAAGGGAAAGTTCATGCCATAGACAGACGCGACCAGCGTCGGCGGCAGGAACAGAACCGCCACAACCGAAAGGATGCGGCTTGTGTCGCTTTGCTCCAGATTGATGAGGCCCAGCACCACATCGGTCAGCTGCGCGATCCGCCCCGAGAGGAAATCGCCATGCACGGTGAGCGCCTGACAATCCTTGACCTGCGCCTTGAGGATCGTGGTCAACCCCTTGTCCTTGTCCTCGACAAGACCCAAGCCAAAGCTCGACAAAGCCCGCTCGACGGTCAAAAGCGCGTGCCGGTATTTCGCCACCTGCTCGCTTTGTTTGCCCAGCGCCCGAAGCGCATCGGCCAATTCATCGCCGCGCGGTTCGGGATCGCGAAAGGCGATATGCGATTCCTGATCGAGCGCCACGCCGACGCCTTCCATAAGGTCGGCAATGCGGGCGATGATCTCTTCGATCAGGCTGAGAAACACCCGCCTGCGCCCGGCATAGCCCGCGCTCGATTGCGCGGCATGCGCTGCAAAGGTCTCGAAGGGGCGTGGCGTATGATAGCGCACGGTAAAGAGCCGCTCCGGCGTGATCAAAAAGGCAACCGGGCCGAAAGACGGCTCTTTGTTGCGGTCGAGCCCCGGCAGGACGATGGTCAACACCTCGGTGTCGCCATCGCGATACAGCCGGTTCGACACTTCGATCTCCTGCATATCCGCAAGCGTCGGCACAGAAATCCCAAGCGCCTCCACAGCCGCAACCTGCGCCGGTTGCGGGCTGAGCAGATCGATCCACAGCGCCTCGGACAGGTGCCCGGTCGGATCGCCCTCCGGGGGCAATCGCTCAAGACCTGTCTCAGTGGGTCGATAGGCGAAAATCATGTGTCACACCTGCAAGACAGAGGACACGAGAAGCTGGGTGTAGGCATGTTGCGGGTCATCGAGCACCTGATCTGTGAGGCCATGTTCCACGACATGGCCGGATTTCATCACCATCAGACGATCCGCCAAAAGCCGAACAACGGCAAGGTCATGGGTGACGATGATCGCCGACAGTCCCATTTCCCGCACAAGCCCGCGCAGGAGATCCAAAAGCCGCGCCTGCACCGACACATCCAAGCCCCCGGTCGGCTCGTCCATGAAGACAAGCCTCGGCCCGGTCACAAGGTTCCGCGCGATTTGCAGGCGTTGCTGCATACCGCCCGAGAAGGCCGAGGGTTTGTCATCCACCCGGTCCTCGTTGATCTCAACCCGGCCCAGCCAGTCGATGGCCTGCGTGCGAATATTGCCATAATGCCGCGCGCCGACCGCCATGAGACGCTCGCCGACATTGCCCCCCGCCGAGACCCCCATGCGCAACCCGTCGCGGGCGTGTTGATGGACAAAGGCCCAATCCGTGCGCGACAACATCCGGCGTTCCGGTTCGGACATGGTGAGCGTGTCGACCATGCCCCGGTCCCGCGTGTCGAACAGAACCTGCCCGCTGTCGGGCGGCAGATGCCCCGCCATGCAATTCAGCAGCGTCGATTTGCCGGAGCCGGATTCGCCCACGATGCCCATCACCTCGCCCGGGTAGAGATCGAAAGACACATCGGTACAACCGACCCGCCCGCCATAGGTTTTGCGGATGTCTTTGACGGAAAGAAGAGGAGTCATTCTGCGGCCTCCGGAGAGAGACGCCCGCGATGGCCCTTGGCCTGCCGCTCGGCGCAATAATCGGTGTCGGAACAGACAAACATCCGCCCGCCCTCATCGTCGATGATCACCTCATCGAGATAGGTGTGCTCCGCCCCGCAGAGATCGCAGGGATGGTTGGCTTTCGACGCCTCGAACGGGTGATCTTCGAAATCGAGGCTCACGACCTTGGTATAGGGCGGCACGGCGTAAATCCGTTGCTCGCGCCCTGCCCCGAAAAGCTGAATCGCCGCCATTTCCATCTTCGGATTGTCGAATTTCGGAATCGGCGACGGGTCCATCACATAGCGCCCCTCGACCTTGACCGGATAGGCGTAGGAGGTGGCGATATGGCCGTGTTTCGCGATGTCCTCGTAAAGCTTCACATGCATCAGCCCGTATTCTTCAAGCGCGTGCATCTTGCGCGTCTCGGTCTCGCGCGGTTCCAGAAAACGCAGCGGTTCCGGGATCGGCACCTGATAGACGAGGATCTGCCCCTCTTTGAGCGGCTCCTCGGGAATGCGGTGGCGGGTCTGAATGACCGTCGCCTCGCGGGTTTTCTCGGTCACGGCAATCTCTGCCGTCTTCTCGAAGAACTTGCGGATCGAGACGGCATTGGTCGTGTCATCCGCGCCCTGGTCGATCACCTTAAGCACATCTTCCGGCATCAAACAGGCGGCAGAGACCTGCACGCCGCCGGTGCCCCACCCATAAGGCATCGGCATTTCGCGCGAGGCGAACGGCACCTGATAGCCCGGAACGGCAATGCCTTTGAGGATCGCGCGGCGGATCATCCGTTTGGTTTGCTCGTCGAGATAGGCGAAGTTATAGTCGCTCATTCTGCGGCCTCCTGCGCGCTGTTTTCAACTTGGGCGGATGCGATCTCCGCGCGCATTTTGCGGACCAGCTCCATCTCAGACTGAAAATCCACATAGTGTGGCAATTTGATATGTTCGAGAAATCCGGTCGCCTGAATGTTGTCACAATGATACAGCACGAACTCTTCGTCATGCGCGGGCGAGTTCGACACCTCGACACCAAGCTCTTTGCTGCGCAGCGACCGATCGACCAAAGCCATGGAAATCGCCTTGCGTTCCGTCTGGCCGAAGGTCAGCCCATAGCCCCGCGTGAACTGCGGCGGCTCCACCTTTGAGCCCGCGAATTTGTTCACCGTCTCGCATTCGGTCAGCTCAACCTCGCCGATCTCGATGGCGAACCCCAGTTCCGGGATGTCCATCTCCACCGCCACCTTGCCGATGCGCAGTTCGCCCACAAACGCATGGCTGTTGCCGTAGCCGCGCTGGGTCGAATAGGCCATCGACAGGATGAAGCCCTCGTCGCCCCGCGTCAGCGCCTGAAGCCGCAACGCGCGATTGGCGGGCAATTCGAGCGGCTCGCGGGTCAGATCGGGCGGGGTGTTTTCGCCTGCCGCCTCGGTCTGGATCAGCCCCTCTTTATTCAGAAAAGACGTCACATGCGGCACCGGTTCGATCCGGGGATCAGAGACAGCCGCCTCCGGCACCTCACCCTCCGCCATCAGTTTGAAGTCGAGCAAACGGTGCGTGTAATCGAAGGTCGGGCCAAGCACCTGCCCGCCCGGCACGTCCTTGAACGTCGCCGACACCCGCCGGTCACAGGCCATTTTGTCGGTCTCCACCGGATGCGAATGGCCGATGCGCGGCAGGGTCGTCCGGTAGGCGCGGATGAGGAAAATCGCCTCGATCAGATCGCCGCGCGATTGTTTGATCGCCAAAGCGGCGAGATCGGGATCGAACAAAGACCCTTCCGTCATCACGCGATTGACCGCGAGCGCGAGCTGTTCGCGGATTTGCGGCACCGTGAGTTCGGCCACAGTCACGTCGCCCCGGCGCTCTTCGGCCAGCCACGCGTGCGCATTGTCGATGGCGCGCTCTCCGCCTTTGACAGCAACATACATCAGAGCGCCTCCACTTTTGTAGACCGTGGCAAGCCCGCGATCTGAGTGCCGCATGTAAAGTAGAAATCGAGCCCGAGCGGGAAGAGCATCGCGTTCATCTGAAACGGCTCCAGCGCGGGCAAAGACAGGCCCGCCGAGGTTTCGATCCCAGGTCCGGTCAGCCGTGCACCTTCGTGGCTCAGTGTCTCCATTTCAACGATCAGCGTCGTCGAGCGATCGGGATATTCCGCCGTGCCGGTCGGAAAAGCGGTCACCGGCTGCAACGCCTCCCAAGTGCCCAAAGCGAACATCGCCTTCGCGGGGCCGACGATGGGCGCGCCGATCTGAAAGGCGATCCAATCGCGAATCTCCGGCGTGTCATGCGCCCCCATCAGGCAGAGCGGCGTTTCCGGATCGCAAAGCGTCAGCATAAGGCTCGCCGCCGCCTCAGAGACAGGCGCAGGCGCTTGGCCGCCTTTGATCTCATGGATCGTGCCGGGGCGGGCGAGCGCCTCCAAAGCTGCACGAAAGGCGCGCGCGGCGTCCTGTGGCGGGGTCTCAAAAGCGCCGATCAGGCTTTGTTCGCTCATCTGAGGTTTTGGCATCAGTCTTCCCCTCTCACCATGGTGAAGAAATCCACTTTCGTTGCGGCGGCTTTCGCGGCGCGTGCGGTACGGATCGCCTCCTGCGCCACCTGCAAAGGTGTCAAAACCGTCTCTCGCACCACCTCGGCCCGCGCCCCTTGCATCAGCGCATCAACCAAAGCCGCCTGCTCCGCCTGCCGCTTGTCGCGCCCCTGCACATAGCCATGCCCAACCTCGCCGGTCGCGAGGCGCAGCGAACAGCGGGTCACGGTCATCTCACCGAGGTTGAACGGTGCCCCCGTACCGCCCATACGCCCGCGCACCATGACGCCGCCCACTTCGGGCCGACGCAGCCACTCGAACGCGGGCAGATCGGCCATTTCGGCCATCCGTTCGGCCAAAAGCGCTGCGTCGGATTTGGCCAAAAGCCCCATCCACGCCTTGCGCGCCTTCTGGTCTGGGGAGAGTGCAGTTTCAGGTTTTCCCATCACCGCCACCTTTCTGATCTAGACAGCTTGCGGAGTTGTCTAAACTCCTATACAACTATACAAATCATCGCCGATCCTCTCCGGTTCGGCAAGGATAAATTCGTAAAACTTTGGTGACGGGACGCTCATGCCACGCACGCCGGTCTGGAAATCCATCGCAGAAGCCCTGTCGGAAGAAATCGCCAAGGGGCATTACCGCCCCGGCGACAAGCTGCCGACGGAGGCGGAGCTCTCCGTGCGCTTCGGGGTCAATCGCCACACCGTGCGCCACGCGTTGTCCGACCTGACAGAGCGCGGCATCACCCGCTCACGACGCGGCGCAGGCGTCTTCGTTCAAAGCGCGCCGGTGGACTATCCCATTGGAAAACGGGTGAGATTTCATCAAAACATCCGCGCGACGGGCCGCTTGCCGCAGAAAAAAGTGCTGCGGATCGAGACCCGGCCCTGCGATGAGAAAGAGGCCGCGGCCCTCGCGATTCCCCCCGGAGACGACGTCCTGATTTACGAGGGACTTTCCCTGTCCGGCGATGCCCCCGTGGCGCATTTCATCTCGATCTTCCCCGCCGCCCGCCTGCCCGGCCTTGCCGCGGCTTTCGAAGAGATCAGCTCGGTCACCGCCGCACTCAAATCCGTCGGAATCGAAGATTATCTACGCTCAGAGACCCGCGTCAGCGCCGAACGCGCCACCGCGACTCAGGCGTTGCACCTCGGTTTGCGCGAGGGCGATCCCCTGTTGCGGACCATAAGCCTCAACGTCACGCCCGAGGGCACGCCGATCGAGCGCGGCCTGACATGGTTTGCCGGTGATCGCGTTACACTCACTGTCACGCCAGACTGACCGAAACGTCATCTACGCGATACAAAACACAGGTATTTCAACCTGAAATGGCAAAAACGCCCCCGTATCAATGCCGCTCTATCGCAGGTAATTTCGATGTCCGTTCTTCCGCCCCTGAGCTTTTCCGGTGCCTCCGTCCTGATCGACGGGGCGTTTCGGCCCGCGCCGCTCTCCATCGCCGATGGGCTGATTGCAGACGACAACTTTGCCGAAGTGGACCTGAGCGGGTATCTGATCCTTCCGGGCATCATCGACCTGCATGGCGACGCCTTCGAGCGCCATATCGCGCCGCGTCCCCGCGCGCCTTTTCCGATCCGCTCAGGCCTTGCCTCCGCCGCCCGCGATGCTGCGGCCCATGGCGTGACGACGGCGTGGTTCGCGCAATGCTGGTCCTGGGAAGGCGGGCTGCGTGGCCCGGATTATGCCGAGGAATTGCTGGCCGAAATGCAGGCATTCGAGGCCCATGCGCCCATCGACATCCGCCTGCAAATCCGTTGCGAAACCCATATGATCGACAGTCGCGAGCGGCTTTTGGCGGCGATCCGGCGGTTTGGCGTCGACTATGTCGTGTTCAACAATCACCTACCCGAAGCGATTGAAATCGCCAAGAAAGAGCCGCTAGAATTCGCCGCTTGGGCGAAACGTGGCGGGCGCACCCCCGAACAGTTCATCAAGGTGCTGCGCGAGGCGAAAGATCGCAAATCCGAAGTCCCGCGCCATCTCTGGCAACTGGCCGAGGCCTTCGACACGCTGGGCGTGATGTATGGCAGCCATGATGACCCGGACGCCGAAACCCGCGAGGAATTTCGCGTTCTCGGCGCGCATATCGCCGAATTTCCGATCTCGGAAAAGGCCGCCGCGGCGGCCAAGGCGATGGGCGATCCGGTCCTGATGGGGGCGCCGAACGTGGCGCGTGGCGGATCGCAGGCGGGCAATATTTCGGCGCAGAAACTGATCGAACGCGGACTCTGCGATGCGCTGGTGTCCGATTATCATTACCCGACACTGGCCGCCGCTGCATGGACGCTTGTCGACAAGGGCGTGAAGGATCTGGCGCAGGCCTGGGCGATGATCTCAAGCGCGCCTGCGCAAATCATGAAGCTCAACGATCGCGGCAGCTTGAGTACTGGAAAACGCGCGGATTTCGTGGTGATCAACGCAGAAACCCGTGAGATCGAAGTGACCGTCTCCGGCGGGCGCATCGCTTACTTGAGCGGGCGGGCCGGGCAACGGCTTGCCTCTGCGGGCAGCGAAATGCGTCTCGCCGCGGAATAGTCTATTCGTATTTCTCAAGGAAAGCTTCGGCCTCAAGCGTGCGGAAATCGCCAAGTGCGGCGCGCAGGCGGGCATGATCCCAATCCCACCACGCAAGCGCCTGCATCCGCTCGGCGATGCCCGCCGGATAGCGCGGCCGCATGGGCGCGGAGGGCACACCCGCAACGATCGTGTAAGGCGGCACATCCTTGGTCACGACAGCTCCCGAGGCCACAATGGCCCCGTCACCGATGGTCACCTCCGGTTTGATGATCGCCCCGTGCCCGATCCATGTGTCATGACCGATCACCGTCCGCCGCGCGGCGCGCGCTTCGAAAAACGCAGCGTCGTCTTCGGCATCCTCCCAATAATAGGACGAGCGATAAAGAAAGTGATGCAGCGAGGCGTTGCGATAGGGGTGATCCGTCGGACCGATGCGCGTGAAGGCGGCGATATTGGCGAATTTGCCGATCGTGGTGTTGGCGATGTCGGAATATTGCTCGCAATAGGAGTAATCGCCGAGACTGGAATTCAGAACCCGCGCCCCCTTGCCCACCTCGCAATAGGCCCCGAAGGTGGAATTCGGCACTTCGGCCTCTTCATGTAAAAAGGGCTCAGTCGCGCTCAGTCTTGGCATGTGTCACCTATGGAAATGTCGGATCGCCTCCGGCGGGAGTATTTCGACCACAAAGGAAACCCGGATACAAATCCTGTTTCCAATTTTTCTGTTTCCTTTGGACCGAAAATACTCAATTCCCCTTGATCAGCTTGCGCCGCAACCAGCTTGAAAAGCTGTCCATCGCCATGACCAGAAGCACCACGAGAACGATATAATAGCTGACCTCTTCCCAGTCCTTCTGGGTGATCATCGCCTGTGTCAGCAAAAGCCCGATCCCGCCGCCCGTGATCGCGCCGATGAT
Source organism: Celeribacter sp. SCSIO 80788 (assembly GCF_051054295.1). Classification (GTDB taxonomy): domain Bacteria; phylum Pseudomonadota; class Alphaproteobacteria; order Rhodobacterales; family Rhodobacteraceae; genus Celeribacter. The sequence continues at coordinate 2,414,978 of NZ_CP150482.1, forward strand.
GGTGGCGGAGCGGGTATTCGACTCGAGGAAATACAGCACCTGCGAGAGAAGCACCGGGACGATCTGCGGGATGACCCCGAAGCGATAGCGTTGCAGAGGTTTCGCCCCAGTGGAGGCGACGCCTTCGATCTGTTTCTCATCGACGTTTTCGAGCGCTTCGGAGAAAAGTTTACCGAAGGAGCCGGTGTCGGTGAAGAGGATGGCCAGCGCGCCGGTCAGAGGACCGGGCCCGAAGGCACGGGACAAAAGGATGGTCCAGATCAGCCCATCGACGCCGCGCAGGAAATCGAAAAGACGGCGTGCCGCCATGCGGATCGCCACGAGCGGCGCGAAATTGCGGGCAGCGAGGAAGGCCAGAGGCAGGGCGATGATCGCCGCCCCGAAGGTGCCGAGGAAGGCCATAAGCACGGTCTCGAACAAAGCCCAAGCGGTATCGCCATGCCGCCAGATCGCGTTGTTCCAAAAGTCCTGCCAGGCGCCCTTGAGATTGGACCGCGTCGGGTCGATGCGGTCGCCGAAGAGAATATCCGAGATACTATGACCGTAATACGGGCTTTCCAGCGTGAACCAGAACAGCTCCCAGCCGAATTCGTAGACGAAGACCTCGGTGCGGGCTTTGGTCAGCGACAGGCGCGCGGCATCGGTGGTCACCATGAGGCGCGTGTTGGAATAGGAGATCCAGTCGGGCAGCGCGGCAGGATCGAGATTGATCGTCACGCCTTCGGCCCGGCTTTGCGTCGCTTCGATCACACCGAAGCCGGGCACGTCATAGCGCACGACATCGCCCGCGATCTCGATGGTGCCGCCATCGTCGAGCGTGATCGCTGCGGCGTCTTCGCCGACCTTGACCCAAGCCGGGTAGTTCGTCGCGTCGTAAGTGCCCTTCCGTTCCCCCTCGACCGCGACCTCGATCTCGCCAGTGCGGTTGTTGCGCTCGACATGGGTCTTGTAGCTATAGGTGTCGGACACCAGCGTCACCGCATTGTCCCAACGCATCCGCCCGGCCAGCCCCGCCAGATCGAAGGCGAAGAAGATATAAACGAAATAGGCCAGCACGATGAGCGGCAGGACAAAGGCGAGCCTGCGCTTGCGGGCGATCAGCGCCTTGGCGCGGGCGTGCATGTCCATGGACGTGTTGGTGGGCGTGTTGGCAGCGAAGCTCATTGCGCAGCTCCTTTCAGCGAACCCGGTTTCATCGAACCATGGGTCAGGCGATTGCGCACCACGGAGGACATCTGATCGAAGACGACGATGGTCAGGAACAACAGAATGAACACGGCGGCGGCCTCGTCGAACTTGCCCTGCCCCCAGGAGATCGCGTTTTTCAGCTCATAACCGATGCCACCCGCACCGACGAAGCCGAGGATGGCGGAAGCACGGATGTTGATCTCGAAGCGCAAAAGAGCATAGGAAAACCAGTTTGGGGCGACCTGCGGCACGAGGCCCAGCATCATACGCTGCGGCCATGTCGCGCCGACGGAAGCGAGCCCTTCGAGCGGTTTCTGATCGGCATTTTCGTTCACTTCGGAAAACAGCTTGCCCAGCGCGCCGACGGTGTGAAAGGCGATGGCGATGGCCGCGGGCACCGGCCCGCCGCCCAGCACGAAGATCAGCACCAGCGCGATCACGATCTCCGGGATCGCCCGCATCAGGTCCATCACCCGGCGAAACAGCGGAATGAGACGCGGCCAGGGCGCCAGCCCATGGGTCGAGAGCAGCGACAACACAATCGCCCCGCAAGCGCCGGTGAGCGTCGCCACGGCGGCGATATTGATCGTCTCGATCAGCGCCGGGATCGCATCGCGTAAATGCCCCGGCAGGTTCGCGCGTTTCTGCCAAGCCTCGGCAACCACATCGGCAGGAAAATCGAAGATATGCGGCAGACCGGGCAGGAAACCACCCGCATTGCGGTCGTTGGCGATGCCGAACCCGCTTGCCAGCAGAAGGACGAAAACCAGAAGCATGATGCCGCCATAGAGGCGGCGCTGACGGGTGAGCGCCATGTAATGAGCGCGGGTCGCGTCCAGCGTGTTGGCGGTGAGATCGGCCATGTTCGGAAGTCCTTCGGGAAAAGACCCCGCGCCAAAAGCGCAGGGTCCAATGTCAGAGCGGCTTAGTTCGAGGCGGCGAGACGGGCAGCGACGATGGAGGTGTAGGCCTCATGGGTGATCGGATCGAAACCGAGGCTGTCCCCTGCGGCCACACCATAGGCGCAATCCGGGTCCACTTCGTTCAGACCGTCGACCAGCGCGGTCATCGTCGCCTTGACATCGGCAGGCAGCGCCTTGCGCAGCACGACCGGACCTTCCGGGATCGGCTTGGAACGCCAGATCTCCACGAGATCGTTCATGTCGACGAGACCGGCATCCACAGCCTTGCGCAGCGCACCGGAGTTGTAACCGTCTTCCCAGGCCCCCTGACCGTCGGCCCAGGTCACACCGGCGTCGATGTCGCCGTTGTTCACCGCAACGATGGTCTGTTCGTGACCGCCGGTGAATTTCACTTCACCGAAATACTGACCGCTCTCCATGGTGATGCCGTCTTTGTACTGCGGGATCTCGACGGAGGGGATCAGGTAGCCGGAGGTGGAGTTCGGATCGCCGAAGCCGAAGGATTTGCCAGCCATGTCGTCGAGCGAGGTGATCCCGCTGTCCTTGCGGGCAAAGCCGATGGAATGATAGCCGTAGGAGCCATCGAGGTTGATCTTCACCAGAACCGGTTCAACGGCTTCCGGGTCCTGGATGTAGACCCCGGCGTAGGAGGATGCACCGAGCCAGGCCATGTCGATGGTGCCGCCCAGAAGGCCCTGCATCACACCGTTATAGTCGGCGGGCGCAAAAAGTTTCACCGGAACGCCCAGAGCCTCTTCGGCATAGGCGCGCAGGCATTCGTTGGAATTCAGACGGTCCTGAGCGTTTTCGCCGCCCAGCAGACCGATGTTGAATTCCTTGATCTCCTGAGCCTGAGCGGCACCGGCGAGTGCGGTGGTGGTCAGAACGGCAACAAGCAGTTTTTTCATCGTTTTCTCCAGTTGATAGACCCGCATGAGTTCGGTTGCTGCGGGTGAAAGGGTCAGACAGTAACCTTTGCGAGACGGCGCTCCACCGCCTCGACATCCTCGTGATCACGGATTTCGGTCGAGGTGGCGGCCTCCGAAAAATCGGCCCCCGCCCCGTAGATGTCGCGCGCAACGCCTGTGGTGAGCTGGGCGGGTGTGCCGTCGAACACCACGCGCCCGTCGCGCATGCCTATGATGCGGTCGCAATAGCGCCGCGCGGTGTCGAGCGTGTGAAGGTTCGCGATCACCATGCGCCCGTCCTCGTCATGGATGCGCCTGAGCGCCTCCATCACGGTCTGGGCGTTCATCGGATCGAGCGAGGCGATGGGTTCGTCGGCAAGGATCACCTTGGGGTCCTGCATCAGCGCACGCGCAATGGCGACGCGCTGTTGCTGACCGCCCGAAAGCGCCTCGGCGCGTTTTTCGGCATGCTCCGAAATGCCAAGGCGACCGAGAATGTCGATCGCCTTGTGAATGTCCTCTTCGGGATAGAGGTTGAACATGGTCGCCAGAGTGGAGCGACGACCGAGCGTGCCATGCAACACGTTGGACACCACATCCATGCGCGGCACGAGGTTGAACTGTTGAAAGATCATCGCGCAATCGGATTGCCACTGACGCTTCTCCGCCCCCTTGAGCGACAGCACATTGCGCCCCTCGAACAGCAATTCGCCCTCGGAGGCATCGGTCAGCCGGTTCATCATCCGCAGAAAGGTCGATTTCCCCGCCCCGGAACGCCCGATAATACCGATCATCATCGACCGGTCGATCTGAAAGCTGACCTTGTCCACGGCCGCTTTGGTGCCGAACCGTTTCGTCAGGCTCTTCACTTCGAGCATATCCGCCCCCTCTTTTTCGCTGGCGGCGATAAAGCACAGGGAGTGCATCCCTTCTGTGACGCGTGGAAAAAAGATTTGTGACAGGGGACGAGGCGTCCTCCTTCACAAGACGCACGACAATCGCCCGCGCAAGACTTGTGCACAATTCCCACGGACCTGTGGCTTGCCCCATCGCAAAGGCCTTGTATGTTGGCGCGACAAATTGCCCCCTCAGGACCCCGCCCCTTGCCCGATCTGCCCGCCCCGAAACGCCTGTTGCTCATCCTCATGACGCTGATGATCGGCGCGGCTGCGGGCACAGGGTTCTATCTCGCACACATGCCGTTGCCCTGGATGCTCGGGCCGATGCTGGTGATCTTCGTCTTCGTCATGGCGGGCGCGCCGCTGGAGGCCCCGAACCAGCTCCGCCCCATCGTCATCCCGGTGATCGGCGTCATGCTGGGTTCGAGCTTCGACACCGACACCTTCCAGAACCTGAGCCGCTGGGCGCTCTCACTGGCGGGGCTCTCGGTCTATATCGCGCTGTCCGCGGCCCTCGTCGTACCCTTCTACATCAAGATCGGTCGTCTCGACCCGATCACCGCCTTCTTCTCCGCCATGCCCGGCGGGCTCAACGAGATGACCGTGATCGGTGGCGCTCTGGGGGGCGACGAAAAACGGATCATTCTGGCCCATGCCGGTCGGATCGTGGTCACGATCTCGATCATCGCGCTCTATTTCAGGGTGTTCCTTGGCTACGAAGTCACCGGCATCACGCTCAAAAGCGACGGGCCAGCGATCACACTCATGAGTGCTGCGATTCTTCTGGCCTGCGCCGTGGTGGGCGCCTGGGGCGGCGCCAAACTGCGCCTGCCTGCGCCGGGACTGCTGGGACCGATGATCCTGTCGGGCGCGGCACATATGACCGGGCTGACCCATTCTTCGCCCCCCGCCCTTCTGGTGATTGCCGCACAGGTGATCCTCGGCACCTCCATGGGCTGTCGCTTTCGCGGTGCGCGCCCCGCGCTGGTGTTCGGCACACTGGCGCTCACCTTGGGCGGCACGCTCGTGACCATGGCCCTGTCCCTCGGCTTTGCGGTCGGGCTGCATCAGCTCTTCGGCCAGACCACGGAGCAGGTCCTGCTCGCCTATGCCCCGGGGGGCCTGACGGAGATGTCGCTCGTCGCCCTCGCGATGCATGCCGAGGTGGCCTATATCTCGCTTCACCATCTGGTGCGGATCGTCATTCTCGTGGCCGTCGCGCCGACGCTTTTGACCCGCATCGCCGGACGCCTCGGCTACTAAGTCCATCCCGTGCCCCGTGCTTGACAGGTCGAGAGCTGTGTGAGACCAACACAGCACTGTAAAAGCCGGACGTGGCTGTGCAAAAACACGTCACTCCTCCGGCACATGACAGGTAGGTTGAGTTTGAACACACTCGCAATCACATGCATCCGGGACGAGGGGCCATGGCTTCTCGACTGGATCGCCCATCACAAGGCCGCCGGGTTCTCGCATTTCCTCATCGCTTCGCATGATCTTTCGGACCGCTCCGACACCCTGCTGGACGCGCTCGCCGAGGCTGGCATCGTCACCCATTTGTCGTTCCGGCCCGAAGGCGAGAAATCCGTGCAATGGCAGGCGATGAAACTCCTGTCCAAACATCCGCTCTACAAGGCCGCCGATCTGGCGATGTTTTTTGACGTCGACGAATATCTGGTACTTGAGGACGGGCTGAGCCTCGACGCTCTCCTGCCCGAGGGGTTCGATGCCGTACCGCTGCGCTGGCATCTCTTCGGCAACAGCGGCATCGGGTCATGGGACGACCGCCCCGTCACCGAGCGCTTCACCATGGCCGCTCCCGACGAGATCGCCCTGCCGCTGGCGCATTTCTTTAAGACGCTCCACCGCCCCGCGGCCTTCAAGGGTCTCGGCGTGCATCGCCCGAAACCGCTCAAGGACCGGACCGCGCGCTGGATCGCGGCCAATGGCAAAGCGATGCCAGAGGCCTTTGCCGAGCAAAGTGCAAGGATCAATCTTTTCGGCCTGCCACAGGATGGCGCGCGCGCTTGGCTCAACCACTATTCCGTACGCTCGGTCGAGGAATTCGTGCTGAAATCCGCACGCGGCCTGCCCAATCACATGCTCAAACCGATCGGCCCCGGCTATTGGGCAGAGCGTAATTTCAACACCGAGGAAGACCGTCGCATCGCTGGGATGCGTCCCGGAGCCGAGACCGCGCGTGTGGAGCTTGCCGACTTCGAGGCGCTCCATGCCGAAACGGTGGCGCATCACCGCGCCCGGCTGAAAACCCTGACCACCGAACGTCCCGTGGTCGAGATGATGTGGCAACTGACGCTTATGGCCGGATCGACCCCGCCGGGACCGACCCAGCTCGCGGCGCATCTCGCCCGTCTCAAAGCCGTCGCACAGGACAGTTGAGTTCCCCCATGGCACCCCCGATGCAAGTCACCCTCCACATTGGCGTTCAATTCAGCTCAGGCCGCGACATTCTCCTGAGCGCCCGGGCAAATGCGCAACTGTTACGAGAGCAGGGCGTGTTCCTGCCGCCCATCCGCAAGGCCCGCAAAACCATCGATGAGACCCTCAGACGCCTCGACGGCATGCCGCCAATCCCGGAGGAACAGACCGAACTGCTCACCAGTTTGACCGGTCCCGGCGAGGTGCGGCATCTGGTGCTGGACGACGATCTTCGGGCCGGCTCCTTGCGCGACCTGTTCAACGGACCCGCCCTTTACAACGGCCTCGAAACCCGGATCGCCCCGACCGCAGAGCTGTTTTCCCAGACGCAATTCCGGCTCTCTCTCGCCCTGATCAATCCGGCGGTGTTTCTGGATCGCGCCCTCGCATCGGGGAACGCGACCCGCACGCTCCAGAGCTTCGCGGAAACCGCCGATCCCACGCGGCTCAGTTGGCGCGAGATGGTGCAGCGCCTGCGCCGCGCCATGCCGGAGGTGCCACTGGTGCTCTGGTGTGACGAGGATGCGCCATTGATCTGGCCGCAGGTCATGCGCCACCTCTTCGCCCTGCCACAGGGGGCAATCCTCAAAGCCCGGCTGCAACCGCTACAGCCTCTGCTCAAACCGGAGGGGCTGACGCGGTTGCGCGCCTATCTGGAAAAGTTTCCGCCGGACACTCACGCACAATATGAGCGGGTCATCCTGTTGTTTCTCGACAAATACGGCATCGAAGACGCGCTGTCGCCGCGCTGCGACATCCCCGGCTGGGACAGCGCAAAGATCGCGGAGGTCACCGCGCGTTACGAGGACGACATTGTCGCACTGGCACAGGACGAGGGGGTTACCCTGATCCTGCCCGACACGCCGCTCGCCTGAGCGACGCGGCTATCAGCGCGCGGCTTCGGCGGCGGCCCGGATCGCGCGGATGTTCTCGCCGTAAGGTGCCGGGTTGATCACGGAACCGCCCTTGAACACCGCAGAGCCAGCCACCAGCGCATCGGCCCCCGCCGCCGCCATCAGCGGCGCGGTGCTCGGGTCGATGCCGCCGTCGATCTCGATATGGATCGGGCGATCGCCGATCATAGCGCGCAGTTCTTTCACCTTATCGATCTGGGAATGAATGAATTTCTGACCGCCAAAACCGGGGTTCACCGTCATCACACAGATCAGATCGATCATGTCCATAAGATATTCTACGCTCTCGGTGGGCGTGCCCGGATTGAGCGCAACACCGGCCTTCATCCCCGCGCCCCGGATCGCCTGAAGCGTGCGATGAATATGCGGTCCGGCCTCGACATGGGCGGTGAGAATATCGGCGCCCGCATCCGCGAAAGCGTCGATATAGGGATCGACCGGCGCGATCATCAGATGCACGTCCATCACCGTCTTGATATGCGGGCGGATCGCCTTGCACATCGCCGGACCGAAGGTCAGGTTCGGCACGAAATGCCCGTCCATGACATCGACATGAATCCAATCCGCTCCATGCGCCTCGACGGCCTGAATTTCACGCCCGAAATCGGCGAAATCGGCGGCGAGAATGGAGGGCGCGATTTTGATGGAACGGTCAAAGCTCGGGGCGGTCATTTGGCGAATCCTTGGTCTTTGCGGCGGTTTACGGTGCTCTACCCGATGCGCCGGAGCCTGTCACGCCGTAGTGATTGCTTGGGAATGTGGCAAACCGAGCCAAACGTCACCTATTTCTGTCCTTACACCATATAAAATATGAGAATCAGGCGTTTTCCTATGGTAGAATTTACTCATGCTGACGACTTCATTACGACAGGCCGACATTCTATCCAAAGGGGAAGACTACCACTTTTCCCGAAGCGTCCTGTCCAGGACGCGCCCGAAAGCCCTACACGATCAGGACTATTACGAACTGTTCTGGCTTCACAACGGACGCGCGCGTCTTGTGACGGAAGCCACGCGCATGGCTCTGAGCGAAGGCGATCTGGTGTTTATCTCTCCCGGCCTGCCCCATGCGCTCCAGGGACAGGGCGAGGAAAGCCACATCGTCAACCTCATCCTGCGACGCAGACGAGTCCGGGAGCTGGTCGACCGCTTCCCTGAAGTGAGCCCGTATTTCCCCGGCGCCGGGTCCATCCCGGTTCAAGTGCGGCGCGACATCCGTCAGATGGCACAGCTTTCGACCGCGGCCAAAACGCTCGAGGCCTCGCCCCGCACCGCGCTCTTTCTCGAAGCTTTCCTGCTTCCGCTCATCGCCGGACTGGCCCTTGAAGCCCGTGAAAAGACCGAAGCCATGCCACTTTGGCTGTCCGAGGCGCTGGTGCGTCTCGAAGACCCGTCGGTGTTCCGGGACGGCGCAGCGGGGCTTGTGGCGCAATGCGGCAAGGCCCATGCCCATGTCGCCCGCACGATGCAAAGCTGCCTCGGCCAGACGCCTTCGGATTACGTCAACAAGCTGCGCATGGACTATGCCGCGCGCCGCCTCAAGGGCACGCCGGACAGCCTGTCGGAGATCGCGACCGACATCGGCCTGCAGAACATGAGCCATTTCCATCGGCTGTTCCGGGCGCGGTTCGGCATGACGCCGCGGCAATATCGAGTGAAACATCAAAAAGGCGTGGTGCAACCGGTTTGACCGATTGGTCAATGATTGCCAAAGCGCTCCGTCCATGCGAGCTTGCGGCCAAGTGAAAACGGAGCTTTTCGATGAGCACGACCGATCTAACCGCCGCCACAACCGGTGTCGGCACTGAAACCGCCCATCTGCCGCAGCTGCACGAACCGCGCAATCCGGGCATGGAGCTGGACCTCGATATTGTTGAGCGGCAGCGGGTGAACACCTCCGCCGTGGAGCGCCGCTGCGCCACCCTGCCGGGGCGGCGTTCGGTCAAAAAGGAGTATCAAGCCGCGTGGCTTTTGAAGGCGATCACGATGATCGACCTCACCACGCTTGCGGGCGATGACACCGCGGGGCGCGTGCGCAGGCTTTGCGCCAAGGCTGCCCATCCGGTGCGTGCCGATCTTCTGGACGCCATGGGCATGCCCGCGATCACCACGGGCGCGGTTTGCGTCTATCACGACATGGTCGAAACGGCGGTCGAGGCGCTCGATGGCACGGGCATTCCGGTGGCTGCCGTCTCGACAGGCTTCCCGGCGGGTCTGTCGCCCTATCACCTGCGGGTGAAGGAGATCGAGGAAAGCGTCAAGGCAGGCGCGAAAGAGATCGACATCGTGATCTCGCGGCGTCATGTCCTGACCGGCAACTGGCAGGCGCTTTACGACGAGATGCGCGAGTTTCGCGCGACCTGTGGCGAGGCGCATGTAAAGGCCATTCTGGCCACCGGCGAGCTGGGGTCGCTGCGCAATGTCGCGAAAGCGTCGCAGGTCTGCATGATGGCGGGCGCGGATTTCATCAAGACATCGACGGGCAAGGAAAGCGTCAACGCCACCCTCCCCGTCTCTCTGGTGATGATCCGAGCCGTGCGCGACTATTACGCCCGCACCGGCTATCGCATCGGCTACAAACCGGCGGGCGGGATTTCCAAGGCGAAGGATGCGCTGGTCTACCTGTCTTTGATCAAGGAAGAGCTGGGCGATCACTGGCTGTCGCCGCATCTGTTCCGCTTTGGGGCGTCTTCGCTTTTGGGCGATATCGAGCGGCAGTTGGAGCATCATGTGACCGGGCAGTATTCGGCCTCTTGGCGGCATTCTATCGGGTGAGGTCGGACATGAGTATTTTTGCCATCAGAAAACCCGCAACAGGCAGGACGGGAGCAGCGCAATGAGCGTGAAAGAGATTTTCGACACGATGGACTATGGGACTGCGCCCGAGAGCGCCGCTGAGGCGCTGCGTTGGCTGGTGGATGGCGGGGACCGATTTGGCCTGTTCATCGGTGGCAAGATGACGGAACCGGGGGCGGTGTTTGAGGCGAAGAACCCGGCGACGGGCGAGGTTTTGGCGCATCTGACGCAAGCGACCGAGGCGGATGTGGACGCCGCTGTGGCCGCCGCCCGCAAGGCGCAGAGCAAATGGGCGAAGGACAGCAAGGCGCGCGCCAAGGTGCTTTATGCGCTGACACGTCTGGTGCAGAAGCACGCGCGGTTGTTTGCCGTGTTGGAGACGCTCGACAATGGCAAGCCGATCCGCGAAAGCCGCGACATCGACGTGGCTTTGGTGGCGCGACATTTCTATTACCACGCGGGCATGGCGCAGCTCATGGACGAAGAGCTGCCGGGGCGCGAGGCGTTGGGCGTTTGCGGCCAGATCATCCCATGGAACTTCCCGCTTTTGATGCTGGCCTGGAAGGTCGCGCCGGCGATTGCCATGGGCAATACGGTGGTGTTGAAACCGGCGGAATATACTTCGCTCACCGCTTTGCTCTTTGCGCAGATCTGCCAAGAGGCCGGTGTGCCGAAAGGGGTCGTCAACATCGTGACCGGCGATGGCGCGGTGGGCGAGATGATCGTCACGCATCCCGGCGTGGACAAAATTGCGTTCACCGGATCGACCACCGTGGGCCGTCGTATTCGCGAGGCGACCGCCGGGTCGGGCAAGTCGCTGACGCTCGAACTGGGTGGAAAATCGCCCTACATCGTCTTTGAGGACGCCGACATCGACAGCGCCGTGGAGGGGCTGGTCGATGCGATTTTCTTCAATCAGGGGCAGGTCTGCTGCGCCGGATCGCGTTTGCTCGTTCAGGAAGGCATCGCCGAGGATTTCCACGCCCGCCTTGTCGCGCGGATGGCCAATCTGCGGATCGGCAACCCTCTGGACAAGAGCATCGACGTCGGCGCCATCGTCGACCCGGTGCAGTTGCAGCGGATCGAAAGCCTCGTCGCCAAGGGCGGCTCTGAGGGCACCGTGCATCAACCGGTGAAAGCGCCGGAGGGCTGTTTCTACCCGCCGACTTTGGTGTCGGGTTTGGAGAGCTCTTCGCTCCTGATGCAGGAAGAAATCTTTGGGCCGGTGCTCGTGTCCACCACCTTCCGCACACCCGCCGAGGCGGTGCAGGTGGCGAACAACACGCGCTATGGTTTGGCGGCCTCCGTGTGGACCGAGAACGTCAATCTCGCGCTGGATATTGCGCCGAAACTGGTCGCGGGTGTCGTCTGGATCAACGGGTCGAACATGTTCGACGCGGCGGCAGGCTTTGGCGGCGTACGCGAGAGTGGCTTTGGCCGCGAGGGCGGTTGGGAGGGCCTCATGGCCTATACCAAACCTGCGGGCAAAGCCTCGCCCGTAAAGCCCGCGAAGGCACATGTGAAGCCGGATGACGTCGAAGTTCTAGGGCTGGATCGCACCGCGAAGCTTTATATCGGCGGCAAACAGGCGCGGCCCGATGGTGGCTACAGCCAAGCGATCTATTCCCCCAAAGGCAAGCTCTTGGGCCATAGCTCGATTGCCAGCCGCAAGGACATTCGCAACGCCGTCGAAGCGGCACAGGGTGCGAAAGGCTGGGCCAAGGCGACGGCACACAATCGCGCGCAGGTGCTTTATTTCGTGGGTGAAAACCTCTCCGCCCGCGCCGATGAATTCGCCACGCGCATCCGCGATCTGACCGGGACCACGGAGGCGAAAGCACAGGCTGAAGTCACTGAGTCCATCGACACACTCTTCACCTATGCCGCTTGGTGCGACAAGCTCGACGGGGCGGCAAAACCCGTACCGATGCGCGGTGTGGCCCTCGCGATGAATGAACCTGTCGGCGTGATCGGTGCGTTTTGCGATGACCGGCCTTTGGCAGGGTTGATCGAAGTCATCGCGCCCGCCATCGCCATGGGCAACCGGGTGATCGCCGTGGCCTCAGAGGCCTATCCTTTAGCAGCCACGGATTTCTATCAGGTGCTCGACACGTCTGACGTGCCCGCAGGTGTGGTCAATATCCTGACCGGTCTGCATGGCGAACTGGCGAAAACCATGGCTGGGCATATGGATGTCGAGGCGGTGTGGAGTTTCTCCTCCGCCGAGATTTCCGCTGTGATTGAGAAGGAAAGCGCCGGGAACCTCAAGCGCACATGGGTCAACAACGGGATGGCCCGGGCATATCCGGCGCGGGACTGGTTGGCGCAGGCCACCGAGGTCAAGACGATCTGGGTGCCCTACGGGGAATAAGAAAGGGGCCGCGAGGCCCCTTTAAATCCGTTCTTAGATCCGTCCAATCCAGCGCGGCGTTGTCTCAGCGTAGCGTCGCCAATCGGCATTCTGGCCCAGAACCCCCTCTTCGGAACGGACCTGCATCACAGCTGAGGCGGTCATGATCACGGCGGCCACTGCCATCGGCAGGCCCACAAGCGGCGTCAAAAACCAACTGAGCGCGATTTGCCCGACAAAGACCGGATTGCGCGAAAACCGAAACGGCCCGCCGGTGACAATTTCGCCGATCGCTCCCTCCTTGGTGCCGATCCGCCAAGAGCGACCCATATAGGCCTGCGCATAAAGCGCGAAAGCAGCGGCGAAAGCCGCAGGCACGATCCAGAACGGCGCACCGCCTGCCCGCGTCACCACGGGCCAGAGCACAAGGATCGCGAACGCGATGCGAAAACCCCATGCCGCCCCGGCCTGACCCGCGTCAAACAGCCAAAGCTTTTGCCCGCTGCGCCGCGCCAGTGCCGCCGTCAGCGCCAGAAACCCGGCGACATAGCCCGCGCTCACCAGCCAGGCGACAAAACTCATCTGCGGAACCAGCGTTTGACCTTGTCGACCGCGTTGTCCCTTTTCTCGTCGGCCAGTTCCAGCACGTCTTCCACATCATCGACCAGCGGCTCGATGGTGCGTTCGCGGAACTGCTGCCACATGCGATAGATCGTGATCAGGACGACCGCGATAAACGTCAGAATGATGATATTCGCCCAAGGAATGATCGTCGCATCCGGCCCGGACACCGGCTTGATCGCGACGGCATTGGGGAAGATCGACAACACCTGAGAGCGCCAGCCGTAATGGGTCACCGAAACCCACTCGGGCGTGTCCTTGGTCGAGATCGCATCGCTGGCCTCGGTTGCCAGATTGGCGGTATCGAATTTGAAATAGGGCGGCCAACCCCAGCCGGTGTCTTCATTGCGATAAACGATGCTTTTGCCGGAGGGGCGCACCGCCTGAATGAATTGCACATCGCGGCTCTGCATCGTCGCCGTGCCATTGTCCGACCCCTGCCAGAAAATCGAGGTCCAGCCGGAAATATCCTGCCGTTCCTGATAGGTATTCACGATCCGCACGATGTCATGCTGCGGCAGGGTGTAATGGAAGAACCCTCCGACAAAGAGCACGATCAGGGCGATCAGGGTCCATTTCACATAGCGCATCGCGGGGCCTCACATAAAATTCGTCACGTAGAAGATCGCGGCAAAGACGATCAGGGGCAGGATATAGACCAGCAGCAAAAGCTTTGGCCGGAAGGAGCGTTCATAGTCCCGCATCCCCTCCTCCACATAGGTATCTCGGTCGCCAATGGAACCCTCTTTCTCCCATTCATCCTCCAGACGCTCGCGGGTGAGCGAGCGCAGGTAGATGCCCAAAAGCATGTAGAGCGCCGTCAAAAGGACGAGGCCGATCACGAGAAAACGCAGAAATCCCAACATGGTTTGGCCTCAGGACTGAAACACACCACCCATTCTAGCGGCGTTGCGGCACAAGTGCGAGCCGGTTTCATGCCCCGCATGCCCCCAGTTATGAGCTTCCGGCCCCATTCTTCCCCTTGCCCGACTCCCTCGGAACGGTTTTGCTATCGGCACAATATTCATCGGAGGGGTCCATGACATTCACCACCAAACTTCTGGCGGGCACGGTGCTCGCCCTTTGCCTCGGCACCGCCGCCATGGCCGACGAGGTGAGCGACACGCTCAACAGCGCGCTCAAGGCCTATGAGGAGGGCGACGTCACCTACGCGCTCGAAGAACTCGACTACGCCAAGCAACTTATGCAGGAGATGAAAACCGGCGAACTGTCCGCCTTCCTGCCTGCGGCACCCGAAGGTTGGACCGCCGAAGACGACAGCGACACCACCGCGGGCTTTGCCATGATGGGGGGCGGCACGGCGGCTGCGAAACGCTATTTCAAGGAAACGGGCGAAGAATTCACCATCACCATCGTGGTCGACAGCCCGATGATCGGCATGATGGGCGGCATGATCCAGAATGCCGGTGCCATGGGCATGAAAACCGTCCGCGTCGGGCGCGAAAAATTCCTCGACAACGAGGGCGATCTCTCGGCCTTGATCGAGGGCCGCATTCTGGTCCAGGCCTCGGGCGAACCGCGCGATGTGGTTCTGCCGCTGCTGGAGAGCATCGACTATCGCGAGCTTGGCCGGTTCGGTTACTGATCTCCAAACACAAAAAGAGGGGCGCTTGGCCCCTCTTTTCATAACGAATGTCCCGGCGCTCAGATCCCGGCGCGGATGACATCGCCCAAACGGGCGATGCCCTCTTCGATCTTCGCGGCGGGCGACATCGAGAAGTTGAGCCGGAGCGTGTTCGTGTGCGAGCCATCGGCATAGAACGCCCCGCCGGGCACGAACGCGACCTTCGCCTCCAGCGCCTTGACCAGAAGCTCCGCGCCCCCCATGCCCTTAGGCAATGTGACCCAGACGAACATCCCACCCTCGGGCCGCGTCCATTCCACACCCTCGGGCATATGACGTTCGAGCGCCGCCAGCATGGCGTTCAACCGCGCACCGTAGACCTCGCGCAGGGTCGCGACATGGTCGTCGAATACACCGCGCGCCACCTCGTTCACCGCGATCTGGTTGATCGTGGCGGTTTGAAGATCGGCGGCCTGTTTGGTCAGCACCATCTGCTGAATGACCGGTTTCGCGGCCACCGCCCAGCCGACCCGAAGTCCCGGCGCGAGGGTTTTCGAGAACGAGCCGAGATAGATCGTGCGACAGTCTTCGATATCGCCCTTCTCTTCGATCTCAAGCGCAAGCATCGGTTTGACCTCGGCACCCGTATAGCGCAGTTCCTGATAGGCGGCGTCTTCGATCACCGCACAGCCCAGCGCCTCGGCACGTTTGAGCACGGTCAGACGCTGATCCTCCGTGAGCGTCACGCCGGTCGGGTTGGCGAAATCGGACGACAGGTAGACGAATTTCACCCGGCCTCCTGCGGCCTCCGCATCGGCCTCGATATCCTCGACCGGACGGTTGGCCTGCGGATCGAACCGGTCATAGCGCGGCTCATAGGCATTGAACGCGCCAAGCGCGCCCATATAGGTCGGCCAGGCGACCAAGGCCGTGTCGTTCGGATCGAGAAACAGCTTGCCGAGATAATCGAGCGCCTGCTGGCTGCCTGCCGTGATCAGGATGTTGTCGCGGGTACAGGTCACGCCATGACGGCCCATGTAGTCGACAATCCAGTCCCGCAGCGGCGTATAGCCTTCGGAGGTCGAATATTGCAGCGCAATGCCCGCCGCCTGTTCGCTCGTCGCCTTGAGCATCGCCTGTTCGAACGCCACACGCGGGAAATAGGCCGGGTCGGGGATACCGCCCGCAAAGGAAATAATATCCGGTTGATCCAGAAGCTTGAGAAGCTCACGGATTTCGGAGGCCTTCATTTTCTGGGTACGTTTGGCAAAAAGCGTGTTCAGGCGCGCGGGGGATTTGGGCGACAGACTCATTATTCTTCTCCATTCAGGGCTCCCGTCTCGCGCTTTTCGACGATTAAGTCAACAAAGCTGACGTGACACTCCGAGCACAGCCCCCTTTACAAAAATGATACAAAACCGTCACTCTGGCGACATTTCCTTTCGTCAAACCCCGCGCGTGTGCAATGACGAGGGACACAACATGAAAAAGCACCTGCTGCTGGCCGCCTCTGCGCTCGCGATCACCGCGACCGGGGCCAATGCCGAACTGAATTTCAACCGCATCGCCGCTTTCGCGACCCCGGACAACATGGCCGAGGGCGAAGACAAGGCGCGGACCACCTCTGCCGAGATCATCGGCGCCTCCAAGGATGGCATGACGCTGGTCTATACCGACAGCCCGCTGGGCGTTGTGGGCCTGATCGACATCACCGATCCGAAAAACCCGCAGCCGAAAGGCAATGTGGATGTCGCTGGCGAACCGACCTCCGTGACCGTGATCGGCAACACCGCCTTTGTCGCGGTGAACACCTCCGAGAGCTATGTCGAACCCTCGGGCAAACTCCTGTCTGTCGATCTGGCCACCGGCGAGATCACCGGGGAATGCGATCTTGGCGGCCAACCGGATTCCACCGCGCATAACGACGAAGGCACCATGGTTGCCATCGCCATCGAGAACGAGCGCGACGAGGAAGCGGGCGACGGCCGCGTCGGCCAGCTTCCGGCCGGCTACATGGTCACCGTTGGTGTGAAAGACGAGGCGCTCGTTTGCGACAGCCTGAAGAAAATCGACGTCACCGGTCTGGCGGAAATTTCCCCGGAAGATCCGGAGCCGGAATTTGTCGACATCAACGCTCTGGGCGAAATCGCCGTCACGATGCAGGAAAACAACCACATCGTGGTGATGGACAAAGACGGCAATGTGACCGCGCATTTCTCCGCCGGTTCTGTCGATCTCGACAACATCGACGCCACCGATGAACGCGCAGCCCTTTTGTTCACCGAAAGCCAGCCGGGTCGTCTGCGCGAACCCGATGGGCTTCAGTGGATCGACGAGAACCACATCATGATCGCCAACGAGGGCGACATGGACGGCGGCTCCCGCTCCGTCACCGTGTTTAACAAAGACGGCACGCTGGTCTGGGAATCGGGCGCGGCATTCGAGCATCCGATCATTCAGGCCGGTCACTACCCGGACAAACGCTCCGACGCCAAAGGGGTTGAACCCGAGGGCATGGAAGTCGCCACCTTCGGCGACACCACCTATGCCTTCATCCTGTCCGAGCGCTCCTCCACCGTTTCCGTCTATGACGTGACCGATGCGGAGAACCCGGTGTTCAAACAACTCCTGCCCTCCGGCATTTCGCCTGAAGGCGCGATTGCGATCCCCGAGCGCGGGCTGCTGGCGACCGCAAACGAGCTCGACCTCATCGAAGACGGCGGCACCCGTGCCCATGTCATGCTCTACGAACTGCAAGACGCCCCCGCCGCCTACCCGACGCTGACGTCGGAAGGCATGGACGAACTCACCGGTTGGGGCGCGAACTCCGGCATGGTTGCGGATGAGGACGGCATGATCTACGCCGTGAACGACAGCTTCTACGGTTATCAACCGACCATCTTCAAAATCGACCCGACGCAGACGCCCGCGAAGATCGTTGACGCAATCCGCGTGGTGCGCGCCAATGGCGATGCTGCGCAGAAACTCGACATGGAAGGCATCACGCTCGATGGCGAAGGGGGCTTCTGGGTCGCGTCCGAAGGCCGCACCGACCGTGTGACCCCACATGCGATCTATCACATCGACGCCGACGGTGAGATTGACGAGGAAATCGGCTTGCCCGCCGAACTTCTCAATAACGAGACGCGCTTCGGCTTCGAAGGCATCACCAAGGTCGGCGATACGCTTTGGATGGCGGTTCAGCGCGAATGGAAAGACGATCCGAAAAACACCGTGAAACTCGTGGCCTATAACATCGAGAGCGGTGAATGGGGGGCTGTGCGCTATGAGAAAGCCGCGCCGGACACCGGTTGGACCGGCCTTTCCGAGATCGTCGCGCATGGCGACTGGTTCTACGTCATCGAACGCGACAACCAGATCGGTGCGGCGGCCAAGATCAAAAAAATCTACCGCATCCCGGCCTCTGAAATGGTTCCGGCTCCGCTGGGCGGCGACCTCCCCGTCGTGTCCAAGGAAGAGGTGCGCGATCTGATCCCGGATCTGAAATCCTGGAATGGCTATGTGGTCGACAAGGTCGAAGGCCTCGCGATCACTCCGAGCGGCGAAATCTTCGTCTCCACCGACAATGACGGCGTGGACGACAGCTCGGGCGAGACCTTCTTCTGGTCCATCGGCAAAGTCGAATAAGATCCGCTATCCCAAAAAGAGACGCCCGCCGAACCGGCGGGCGTTTTGCTTTTCATAGGATGGCTTAAATCTTCTTTTGTCCCGAAATATCCCGGGGTGCGGGGCAGAGCCCCGCAAGATCAGACCTCGGTCGTCCGTTCGCCTTCGATCACCTTGGTGTCGACCGGGTTCGGCCCGGCAATCTCGATCCGGCGCGGCTTGAGCGCCTCGGGCACTTCGCGTTTCAGGTCGATATGCAGCATGCCGTTTTCATGCGACGCGCCCGTGACCTTCACGTGTTCGGCCAAGGTGAAGCGGCGCTCGAAGGCGCGGGTGGCGATGCCGCGATGAAGATAAGTCTTGCCCTTGTCTTCCTCGCTGTCGGATTTGCGGGCGGAGACGATCAGCGCGTTTTCACGTTGCTCGATGGCGATGTCTTCGGTCGAGAACCCGGCGACGGCCAGCGAAATGCGCCATGCGTCCTCAGCGGTTTTCTCGATATTATAGGGCGGGTAGCTGGGCTGGCTGACATCCTGGGTCAGAACCCGGTCCATCAGATCGGCGATCTGATCGAAACCGACGGTGGCACGGTACAGCGGGGCAAGGTCAAAATTACGCATGGGTATCCTCCATTGAGCGATTCCAGAGTGAGGGCCTTCCGGGGTACGGACAGGCGAGATGCCGGACCCTGTTCAGGCATCCGACATCAAAGATCTGGGAATGGAGAGAGGCGGTTTCAAGAGGGCTCACCGCCCGAGCATACCCACCGCGAATTCAGTCTCGGTCAGGGTCGGCATGGGCCCCGCATCCACCTTCTTGAAATGGCTCTGACCGATGGCTGCCATTTTCAGCAGATCCGCCAGAGCCCCCTCAAGCGAGGTGCCGACGGACACCCGCTCGCCCCGGAACTGCGCCTTGGCGGAGACCACGGAGACAATGCGTGGCACAGCACCGGTCATATCGAAGATCGGCGCACCGGAAGAGCCGAAATCCACTTCGCAGGAGGTCACGAGCACACCGCCTTGGCGCGCCATGACATGGCAAACCTCCTGCAAGGACGGGCTTTCGGCCCGGTCATGAGCGTAGGAGACGACGCCGACCGCCTGGCCTTTCTCAGGCCGCATGGAGGTCGGAAAGGGACGTACGGAGGCCGTGCGCACCGGCTGCGACAGCTCGATCAGCGCCACGTCGTTCAGCAACCGGTCGTGCAGATCGCCGCTTGCCAGAGAGAACCCCGGATGGACATAGATCGCCTTCGCCTCGCGATAGGCCTGCGCCTGCCCGTTGCGCCATCCAGCCTTGAAGCTCACGTCCGAGGGTTTGTGCGGCTTTTTCGACGAGATGTCGTACATGCAATGGGCGGCCGTCAGCACAAGTCGCTCGGTGATCAGCGTGCCGGTGCAGAAACTGCGCCCCGCGAAATCGAGACGCCCGACCGCTTCCCATCCCCGACCGTCATCGCCCGTGCGAAAGGTCTTCAGCGCACTATCCGCCTGTGCCGCCCCGCTCATCAGGATCAGGAAAAAGATGGTCAGCAATTTTTTCATGTCAGCCTCGTCAGCCCTCTGTCCGCCCCCTTCAGCGCTAAAGAGGGTTCAAGGCGGGATTATGACCGATTCGAGAACAATTTGGGCGGTTTTGGGCCACCTGTTGCCCAATCGAGCAATTCAACGGTATGGACCACCGGCACATCCATCCCCGATCCGATCTGCATGATGCAGCCGATATTGCCTGCGGCCACCACATCTGGGGTCTTGTCCTGCAAGGATTTGATTTTGCGCGTCTTGAGGTTTTGCGAAATTTCCGGCTGCAACAGGTTGTAGGTTCCCGCCGAGCCGCAACAGAGATGGCTGTCACGCGGCTCCACCACCTCGAACCCCACACGTTTCAAAAGCGTCTTCGGATGTGCCTTGATCTGTTGCCCATGTTGCAGGGAACAGGCGGCGTGATAGGCGATTTTCAGATCTTGTTTGCCTTCGGGCAGGTCGAGCTGCACCAGCACCTCGGACACATCCTTTGCCAGCGCCGCGACTTGCGCCGCCTCGTTCGCAAGCTCCGTCATGCGGAACATATGCCCGTAATCCTTCACCGTCGTACCGCAGCCCGAGGTGTTGATCACGATGGCATCCAGCCCCTCGCCCTCGATCTCCCGGATCCACGCGTGGATGTTCTTCGCGGCCGATCCATGCGCCTCGGCCTCTTTGCCCATGTGATGGGTCAGCGCACCGCAACAGCCCGCCCCTTTCGCCACCACAACCTCGCATCCGAGCCGCGTCAAAAGCCGGATGGTCGCGTCGTTGATATCGGTGTCGAGCGCCTTTTGCGCACAACCGGTCATCAGGGCCACGCGCATCCTGCGTGCACCTTTGGCGGGAAACACCTGCGCATCGTCATTGCGCGACACCGGCGGAATGCGCGCAGGCGCCATCTCCAACATGGCCTTCA
Organism: Celeribacter sp. SCSIO 80788; assembly: GCF_051054295.1. Classification (GTDB taxonomy): domain Bacteria; phylum Pseudomonadota; class Alphaproteobacteria; order Rhodobacterales; family Rhodobacteraceae; genus Celeribacter. The sequence goes on from NZ_CP150482.1 coordinate 2,435,673, forward strand.
GACGCGGATCGGGCATCAGAGGACGCAAAGGCTTCGCGATCTTCGCCCCCAGCAACGCCATCCGAAATCGCCCCGGATAGGGCAGAATTTTCGCCAAACTCCAACGCAGAAAACGATCCATCATGGGCCGCTTATAGGTCTTCTCGACATGCGCGCGGGCATGGTCGATCAGATGCATATAATGCACCCCCGACGGGCAGGTGGTCATACAGGCCAGACAGGACAGGCAGCGATCCAGATGCTTGACGATCTTCGCATCCGCAGGCCGGTCGTTCTCCAACATATCCTTGATCAGGTAAATCCGCCCGCGCGGACTATCCAACTCGTCGCCCAAGACCGCATAGGTCGGGCAGGTCGCGGTACAAAACCCGCAATGCACACAGGCGCGCAGGATCTCGTTGGCGCGCTGAATGCCCGGATCGGTGAGCTGCTCTTCGGTGAAATGCGTCTGCATCAGCCCATCACCCCTTGGTTGAACTTGCCGTCCGGATCGAATTTATGGCGCAGCCCCGCACTGATCCCTGCCAATACTGCCGATTGCGGATGAAACACACCCAAACGCCGCTTTGTCTCATCGGATACCCGGATCAATGTCGCATGGCCAGACGTCATCCCCGCCCGCACATCCGCACCCTCCTTGGTCAAAAACCAAACCCGGTTCCCACCCCAGTCAAACATCATGTCCTCGGGCTGAACCGTCTCAACCAACCGCATGGCGTCAGAGGGTTTCACCGACACTCGCCAGACATCCCCACCTCTGTCATGAAACGCCTCGACATCCCGGATGCCACACCAGATCGGCGTACAGGTCTCGGCTCCCCAGATCTCCTCAACCTCCCGTCGCAGCCGCACACGCATCAACCCGACCCGATAGCGCAGCGAGGTTTCGAACCCTTCCAGCCGCAAAAACACCGTACCGCCCTGCCAGGCCGCGCCGGTCAGATCGAAGGGCAGACCCAGCATGTCCGACATGATCGACACCGCGACATCGGCCTCACATTCCGGGACACGGAGCGTCACCACCGTCTCCGGCAGAGGCTGCACCTTCAGGCTTACCTCCGTCATCACGCCCAGCGTGCCATGGCTCCCCGCCATCAGCTTGACGAGATCGAGCCCGGTGACATTCTTCATCACCCGCCCGCCGTTCTTCACCACATCCCCGCGCCCATCCCCGAACCTTACCCCAAGGCAAAAATCACGACAGGCCCCGGACGCCACCCGCCGCGGCCCGGAGGCATTGGCGGCCACCACACCGCCGATGGTGCTCTCGCCCACACGCCCGAGAAGCCCGCGTAGATCGGGCACCTCAAAAGCCAACCTTTGGTGTTCCGCAGCCAAAAGCGCGTCGATCTCGCTGAGAGGTGTTCCCACCCGCGCCACAAGCGTCAGGGTTCCCGGCTCATAAAGCGTCACCCCGCTCAGCCCCCGTGTCGACAAGGGCGCGCCCTTAGCCACACCGATCCGCCGCGTGCCACCGCCCTCGATCGCAAACGGCCCGCCGCTCCGAATGACATCACAAACCTCCGCCTCGCTCTGCGGCGCCAGCGTTTCCTTTGCTGTCGAAATACTCATGCGCGCACCCTCCGCGTGGCACTCACGTCGAGCGGAAACACCTTCGCCGGGTTCAGAATCCATGTCGGATCGAACACATCCTTCACCACCATCTGCGCCTCCAGATCGGCAGGGGCGAACTGATGCGTCATCAGCTCACGCTTCTCCACCCCCACGCCATGTTCCCCGGTCAGGCAACCGCCCGCATCGACGCAGAGCTTCAAAATCTCCGCGCCAAGCCGCTCGGCGCTTTCCAACTGACCCGGTTCGTTGGCGTTATAAAGAATTAACGGATGCATGTTTCCATCCCCCGCATGGAACACATTGCCCACCATATGGCCGTGCTCGGCGGCCAGATCGGCGATGCGTTTCAACACGGCGGGCAGCTCGCCCACCGGGATCGTTCCATCGAGACAAATATAGTCTCCCATCTGCCCCATCGCCCCAAAGGCCGATTTACGGCCCAACCAAATCCGCGTGCTTTCCTCCGCACTCTGGCTTTCCCGGATCGCAACCGGATTGTGCCGTGTCGCAATCGCGATGATCCGCGCCAACTGGTCCGCGATCTCCTGTTCCGAGCCTTCGACCTCGACGATCAAAAGCGCCTCGCAATCCGGGTAGCCCGCCCCCGCGAACTCTTCGGTGGCACGAATGATCGGCCGGTCCATGAACTCGATCGCCACCGGGATCAGACCCGAGCGGATGATGTCGGCGACACAGGCCCCCGCCACCTCGCTGCTGTCGAAGCCGAACAACACGGGCCGCGCGCCCTCGGGTTTCGGCAGGATGCGCAAAGTCGCTTCGGTCACCACGCCCAACTGCCCTTCGGAACCACAGATCAACCCCAAAAGATCCAGCCCCGGCGCATCCATCTCCGCGCCGCCGATCTCGACCACCTCGCCATCGGCCATGACCATCGTGACGCCCAGAAGATTGTTCGTCGTCACCCCGTATTTCAGGCAATGCGCCCCGCCCGAATTCATCGCGATATTGCCCGCAATGGCGCAAGCGAGCTGGCTCGACGGGTCGGGGGCATAGAAAAACCCCTCCTCCTCGACCGCGCCGGTGACGGAGAGATTCGTCATGCCGGTCTGCACGCGGATGTAGCGGTCGGCGGTGTTGATCTCCAAAACCTCGCGCAACCGCGCCACGCCGAGGATCACCGCATCCGCCGTCGGCAGAGCGCCGCCCGCAAGCGATGTCCCTGCCCCACGCGGCACCACGGGCACGCCCATATCGTGGCAAATCTTCATGATTTCAGAGACTTGACCTGTCGTTTCCGGCAGGACCGCCAACAACGGCGGACAGCGATAGGCCGCCAGCGCATCGCATTCATAGGCCTTTAATTCTTCCGGCGCGTCAATCACCGCATCCTCAGGAAGCACGGCGCGCAACCGAGCGACCAGTTCCGGCTTTCTGGCAAGGGTCCCCGGCGCGGGCTCTGGCATATCCATGTCTTTCCTCCCCTATTGGTAAAGTTTTAAAACCAATTTTTGGATGTGACAAGCGTGCCGCTCTTGCGTAATGCTGCCCCCATGGAACTCATTGACCAGCTTCGACATTTCAGCCCGCTCGACGCCATCGCCGTGATCTATCTGGTCGGGGCCTGGGGGCTTTTGGGCTATGTCATCGAGAACCCGCCCAAATCGCGGATCTCGACCTCGGTGCTGGTCGCCGATTACCGGCGCGAGTGGATGGTCCATATGATCACCCGCAAGCCCCGGATCTTCGACGCCACCGTGCTCTCAACCCTCAGAGAAGGCACGAGTTTTCTCGCCTCCGCCTGCCTGATTGCCATCGGTGGCGGGCTGGCCGCAATCTCCAATGCCGAGCGCCTGAGCGGCGTGGCGCGCGATCTGGCGCTGGATGCGCCACAGATCATCTGGGAGGTCAAAATTCTTCTGGCGCTGTTTTTCATCACCAACGCCTTCCTGAGATTCATCTGGTCGAGCCGCTTGTTCGGCTATTGCGGTGTGGTCATGGCCTCCGTCAGCAACGATGAAAACGACCCCAAAGCCCTGCCCCGCGCACAGAAGGCGGGCGAATTGAACATCACCGCCGCGAGGGCGTTCAATTCGGGAATCAGAGGCATTTATTTCGCTTTAGGTGCCCTGTCCTGGCTCCTCGGCCCGGTCGGTTTACTGATTGGCAGCACTCTTGTGATCGCCATCATGCTGCGCCGCGAATTCGCCTCAAGCTCGCGCGCGATCCTGCTTCGGAAAGAACCCTGATCCGGGTCGAAAATCACCTGAATTCCTGTGTCGGCAAAGCGTCGGACTTTTGTCGGACTTTTGTCGGGCAATGTCAGAGTGAGACGGCATCCCTCCGTGCCTCATCGAGAAAATCAGAGAAAGCCCTTACGACCAAATTCAGAACGAATTGAAGAAAGTCATTCCACACCTTCAACATATAAAGCCAAATAAAATTGACCTATCTCTCTCCTCAACGAAACGCCGCACGTCGCGGCTTTGATGAGGACACAGACATGATCGACCTTTCTTCCAACATCCTCGGCGTCGCTGGCGCCGGTTCTGTCACCGCCATCGCGCTTGCCGCCCTGCTGCTGCGCGTCTCGCTCGGGGGGCTCTTTCTGGCCCATGCTTACCTGAAATACTTCGTCTTTACGCCGAAAGGGGCCGCTGGCTTCTTTGCCTCCCTCGGCCTCCCCGGCTGGTTCGCCTACCTGACCATCGCCGCCGAAACGCTGGGCGGGATCGCCCTGATCCTCGGCTTCCAAACCAGCCTCGTGGCCCTTCTCCTGATCCCGACCCTTCTGGGTGCCGCGATCCTTGCCCACGGCAAAAACGGCTTCTGGTTCACCAATGAAAACGGCGGCTGGGAATATCCTGCCTTCTGGGCCGTGGCTCTGTTCGTGCAGGTCCTGCTTGGCGGTGGCGCTTTGGCCCTGACGGCCTGACCCCTCCGCAACGAAACACCCCCGACACGTCACCGTGCCGGGGGTGTTTGTGTGTCAAAAGCGCGTCTCTCAAAGCGCAGACGCCTATCGCCGCCCTTCCCTGAGCCACGCCACCACCGACAGCCCCGCCAACAGCAGCAGCCAGACCCAGCCCGGCAAGACCGGCATCAACCGGGTCGATTGCGTCACATAGGCCTCGCGGGGCGTGATGCCCATCCAGTCGCGACCATGGGCGACGCGACCCTCGGGGACGGTTCGGATCGTGGGCAGACCATCGGAGAGCGCAAAAGTGCCACCGCCCGAGGCCTTGATCACCGGGGCAAGTTTGTCCCCCGTCGCAATGGTTTCTTCGAACTCGCGCGGCGCTGCGGGGCCAAGGACCATGACCGCGCTCTGGTCGCCTTCGCGAAGCCGGTACAGCCCCATGTCGCCCTCGGTCAGCTCGGCCATGAAACGGCCCGGTGCGATCTCTTCCATCGGGATCTCCACAACGGAGCCGTCCGGCGTCTCGATCGTCACCGACCGCGCGCCTTCGGACAGGCTGCGCCGGGTGATGATCAGCGTGTTGCCCTCAGCCGTAGCGGTCAGGGCCTCTTCTTCGAGATCCGGCTCCTTCATCATCCAATGCGCGAGACGGCGCAACAATTCGAGCTGCGGCCCGCCGCCCTCGACACCACGGGTCCAGAGCCAGGCGTGATCGGAGCCCAAGACGGCCACGCGCCCTTCGCCCACCCGGTCGAGCACCAGCAAAGGCCGCCCGTCGACGCCGGACATCACGGTTTCGCCGGTCTCGCCGGGGTCCAATTCGACCTGACGGAACCAGCGGCCCCAAGTCGGATCGTCCCCTGTGCGCAGCCCGCCGAGACCTTCGGTCACCGGGTGGCGCGCGCCGAGATCGGTGAGACGCGGCAGGAAGGGTTCCTCGATCACCCGGCCCGTCGGTGCGGTCGGGATGACACGGGCCAGAGGCGAGCGATAGAGGCTGTCGGCGGTGGCGAAATCGGGACCGGCGGCGAAGAGCACCGCGCCGCCGTCTTCAACATAGCGCGCGATATTGTCGAGATAGGAGGCGGGCAGGATGCCGCGCAATTTGTAGCGGTCGAAAATGATCAGGTCGAAATCGTCGACCTTCTCCATGAACAGCTCGCGGGTCGGAAACGCGATCAGCGACAGCTCGGTCACAGGCACGCCATCCTGTTTCGAGGGCGGGCGGAGAATGGTGAAATGGACGAGATCGACGGAAGGGTCGGATTTCAACAGGTTGCGCCATGTGCGCTCGCCATTGTGCGGCTCGCCGGACACCAGCAACACACGCAGCCGGTCGCGCACGCCGTTGATCTGCACCATGGCGCTGTTGTTGCGGGGGGTGAGTTCGCCGGGGGCTTCGGGCAGGGTGAACTGGATGACGTTCATGCCGCCATGCGCCAGTTTGAGCGGCACGTCGAGCGGGCGACCGATGGGCACGGTGAAGCGTTCGGGCGCTTCGCCATCGATGGAGATCATCAGATCGGTCAGCTCAGGAAGACCTGCGGGGCGGTTGCCCTGATCCTCGATGCGGAGTTTGAGCGTGACCTCTTCGTCGAGAATGGCAAAAGACGGCGCGCTTTCGATCACGAGACGCCGGTCCCAATCCTCCGGCTCCCCGGTCAGCAAAAGATGCACCGGCGCGGGGAAATCGGGGGCGATATCGACATCGTGGAGCTGACCGTCCGAGAGCAGGAACGCGCCCGCCAAACGCCCGCGCGGCTCGTCGGCCATGGCCTCCGTCAGAGCGGTCATCAACAGCGTGCCGCGATTGTCCGGCGCATCGCCCAGCGTGATCACCCGCAGTTCAGTATTGGGCAGAGCGGACAGGCGCGCCTCCAGCGTGGCGCGGGCGTCTGCAATTTGCTCCGGACGGGAGGAAAGCGCCTCGGACGCGCTTTCATCCACCACGAGAAAGACGATGTCGGACAGCGGATCGCGTTGTTCTTCGCGCAAAGAGGGCCCAAAGAGAAAGGCCAGAATGCCAAGGGCGGCGAGCGCGCGGAAGACCCAGCCAGAGAGGCCGCGAAACGCCGCAAACGCGATCAGCAGGACCGCGAGCGCGGCCAAAACCGCCAGCACGGGCCAAGGGAGAAGCGGGGAGAAAGCGAGATCGCGGATCATTGGCCCAACCTGTCGAGAAGTGCGGGGACATGGACCTGATCGGATTTGTAATTGCCGGTCAGCACATAGACCACGAGGTTGATGCCGAAACGATAGGCCATTTCACGCTGCCGCTCGCCCGCAAAGCCACGGCCCACGGGCAGCATCGGAAAGCCCGTGTCATCCACCGCCCAGGCCGCCGCCCAATCGCCGCCGCCGATGATCACCGGGGTCACATTGTCGTTGAGATTGCGAAACGGCATGCCTTCGGCCTGCTCGCTGTCGGGCGAGGCTTCGACCCAGAGCGTGCCTTCGGCATGACGGCCCGGAAAATCGCGCAACAGGTAGAAGGCGCGGGTCAGAACGTGATCTTCGGGGATCTGTTCGAGCGGCGGGATGTCGAGCGGGGAGGCCAGCGCCTGAAGCCGCGTGCCGGTGGGCGTCGCGGCCCCGAAAGCGGCAACATCGGCGTCGCGCGTGTCGAACACAATCACGCCGCCGGTGCGCAAATAGGCGTTGAGCTTGGTATAGGCGGCGGCGGAGGGCATGGGCTGCGTCGTGGTCACGGGCCAATAGAGCAGCGGGAAGAACCCGAGCGGATCGGTTTCGAGATCAATGCCCATGGGCCCCGCGGGCTCGACGGAGGTGCGCGCGGTGAGCATGTCGGAGAGGCCCTGAAGCCCCGCTTCGGAGGTGCGGTCGAGCACGGCATCGCCGGTTTTGACATAGGCGAGCGTCAACTCGGAGGAGGCGAGAAGGGCGAAATCGTCGGGGCTTTGGGCGCGCAGATCTTGCGGCGAGAGCGCCAGCGCCAGAAGCAGGAGCGGCACGGCCCGCGCCCCGAAAAGCCGCCCCGAAAGCCAGAGCGAAGCCAGAAGATCGGCCCCCAGAAGCGCCAGAGCCGCGAGCAAAAGCGCGGGCGAGAGCGGGCGTTCACGCGCCGCCGTCACACCGGAGAGCGGCACGTCGGAGGGCCAGCTTGCGACGGTCAGGGTGTCGCCTTCCGCCATCACATTGAGCGCCCGAAGCGCATCGCGCCCCTGATAGAGCCCCGGCGGCGTGGCGCGGGAAGCGCGGGCGGTGGCGAAAGTCTCGCCCGCGACCGGCGGCACTGTCCCGGCATCCGTGAGCGTGCCGAACCCGTCCATAAGCTCTTGCGGCTGAAGGCTTTGGCCCGTCAGGTCGTCGGCCTCCAGAAGCGCCGCTTGCGACGTCACGGACAGTCGGTCGAGCATCGACACAAAGAGGCCCGACAAAGGCAGCGTCGACCATTCCGCATTGGCGGTGACGTGGAACAACACGACCTGCCCCTGCCCCAGCGCCTTGCGTGTGACAAGCGGCGTGCCGTCTTCGAGCGTCGCAATGGTGCGGGCGGCAAGCTCGGGATCGGGCTGGGCCATGACCTGCGCATTCACCTCGACATCCTCGGGGACCGGCAGGCCATAAAACGGCGAGGTCTCTGCAAAGGGGCGCAGGCGTTTCGGCTCGCCCCAACTCATGGCACCGCCAAGCGTCCGCCCGCCTGCGCGCAGACGCACGGGCATCAGCGGGTCTTCCGCGTCGCGCGCCACATCGGAGGCGGCAAGCTGCGGCCCGGCGAAGCGCAGAAGCATTCCCCCCTCGCTCACCCAATCGAGCAGATCCGCCGCCTCGCCGCCCGAAAGCTGCGCCACATCGGCCAGAACGATCACATCCGGGTTCGCCATGATCAGGTCTTCCAGAGCGCCCTCGATCACATCGGCTTTGCCGTAAAGCGCGGCACGAATGTAATGCAGCTGTGACAGAAGTTGCAGCCCCTCGCCACCTTCGCGCACCGACAAAAGCGCGACCTCACGGCGTTTGAGGCTGTCGTCGGTAAGACGTTTGGCCCCAGCACTGCGCTCGCCTTCGATCTCAAAACGACTGACACGGGCGCGCAATTCGGGCGGCAGATCAAAGATCACCTCGGCCCGCGCGCCGTCGAGCTTGACCTCTTGCCGCGCCAGTTCGCGGGCGACCCCGGCAGGATCTGTGCCATGGGCGACAACGGTCACGTCGCGCGGTCCGTTCCCGGCGCGCAACACCGGCAGGGTGACACCCGTGTCGGTCAGCGACAAAGCCCCAAGTGCCAGACGATCCCGCCCGGTTTCGAACACCGAGACGGGGCCATGAGATTGCAACAGCGACAACACGCGATCCCGCCCGTCGCGCGCCAGACCATCCGAGAGCCAGAGCGTTTCGACCCCATCGGGGAGCGTGGTCAATGCACCACTCAAAGCATCCATATCGGGCGCGAAACCGGCGGGTTCGATCCCCGCAAGACGCGGACGCCAATCGGCGGCGGAGAGAAAGGCGCAGCCTTCGGCGGGAATGTCGGTGGCGGGCAGAATGCAGAGGGTACGCCCATCGACCTCCGCCTCATCGAGCGCCTGACCCAGCCGCCCCATGCGCAGGGTCCAATCGGGCGCGGAGGCCCAGCTTGCATCCATCAGAACGAGCAATGGCCCGGAGCCGCCGCGCTCAACGCGCGGGTTCAGAACGGGACCGGCGAAGGCAATGATGAGGGCGGCAACCGCCAACATCCGCAAGAGCAAAAGCCACCAGGGTGTGCGGTCGGCTTCGACCTCTTCGTCCTTCAGTCCCAAAAGAAGCGCGACGCCCGGAAAGCGGCGTTTGACCGGCGCGGGCGGCACGGCGCGCAGCAAAATCCAGAGGATCGGCAAAAGAGCGAGCGCGAGGAGCACCCAAGGCGCGGTGAACCCGATGGGGCCGAGAATCCACATCAGCGCGGGCCCTCCAAAGCCTCGTAAAGCCACAGGAGCGCAGGAAGATCAGCGCCGTTCGTGTGATGCGTGGCAAAGCGCCAACCGGCATGATGGGCGATGCGGCTCAGGTGATCCTTGCGCTCGGCGAGGCGCTCCAGATAACGGTCACGCAGATCGCCCGCGCGCAGAGTTTCATGGCGCACAGTGCCACTCATGGAGGTAAAAACCGTGCGGCCCTGATAGGGAAAGGCCTCTTCGGCGGGGTCGAGAATTTGATAGAGCACGCCGGAAATGCCGCGATCTGAGGCCATGCCGACGGCGTCTTCAATCGCCTCGAGGGGGCCGAGGAAATCCGACAGGAACAGCGCGCGGGCATGAGGCAAAAAGAGGCGCGCGTCGGGGGCGCCATAGTCGGTCTCGCCCTGTTGCGAAAGACCTTCGGCGATGCGCCGGAGTTGCAGTGCCCCGATACGGGGCGGCGTACCGAGAGAGGCGAGCGACACACGTTCGCCACCTTTCATCAAAAGGATCGACAGGGCCATGGCGAGCAAAGCCGCGCGGTCGGATTTCGGCGGGATCGCCTTGCCGGAGGTAAAGCCCATGGAGGCCGAGAGATCGACCCAGAGATGGACCGATTGCGCCGCCTGCCATTCCTTTTCGCGCACATAATGCCCGTCGGAGCGGCCCGAACGCCGCCAGTCGATGGCGCGCCCCGGATCGCCCGCCTGCGCCGGGCGGTATTGCCAGAACTCGTCGCCCATGCCGGATTGCCGACGCCCGTGCCCGCCGATCAGCATCGCGCGGGCAAGCTGTTCGGCCCGGGCTTGCAAGGGCGGCAAGGGGGCGGCGAGCGTCTCTGCGCGGGCGCGCAGGGCGGCGGGGGCGGGGTTTTCACTCACGCGGCGGACCGCGCGTCCATGGCGGAGGCGGCAACGGACGCGATGATCGCACCGAGATCGTCGCCACGCGCGCGCGCCGCAAAGGTCAGCGCCATGCGGTGAATGAGCACCGGGCGCGCCATGGCCAAGACGTCTTCCGTGCTGGGCGCCAACCGCCCGTCGAGCAAAGCACGCGCGCGGGTGGTGAGCATCAGCGCCTGCGCCGCGCGTGGCCCCGGCCCCCAAGCGACGGAGGCGTTCACCATATCGGTGGCCTCGGGTTCATTCGGACGACAGGCGCGGACCAGATCGAGGATCATTTCGACGACCTGTTCACCCACCGGCATCTTGCGCAGAAGCGTCTGCGCGCGGATCAGTTCGGCGGCGGTAAAGACCTGATGCGCTTCGCCTTCATCGGCCCCGGTGGTGGCGATCAGGATGTCGCGCTCGGTGTCGCGGTCGGGATATTCGACATCGACCTGAACGAGGAAACGGTCGAGCTGGGCCTCGGGGAGCGGATAGGTGCCCTCTTGTTCCAGCGGGTTTTGCGTGGCGAGGACGTGGAACGGGGCTTCGAGAGCGTGCGGCTGCCCGGCGATGGTGACGGATTTCTCCTGCATCGCCTGCAAAAGCGCGGATTGGGTGCGGGGGCTGGCGCGGTTGATCTCGTCGGCCAAGAGGAGCTGACAGAACACCGGCCCTTCGATGAAACGAAACGCCCGCGAGCCGTCGGGGGCGGTTTCCAAAACCTCGGAGCCAAGGATGTCGGCGGGCATCAGATCGGGGGTGAACTGCACGCGCGCCCCTTTGAGGCCCATCACGGTCGAAAGCGTATCGACCAGACGCGTCTTGCCCAGCCCCGGAAGACCCAAAAGCAAAGCGTGACCGCCGCAAAGCATCGAAGACAGAACCAGATCGACCACGGTTTCCTGACCGATGAAGCGGCGGGTGATCGAGGCCTTGGCATCGGCCAGTTTCGCGCCCAGCGCGTCGATTTCTGCCGCAAGGTCGGTTTCAGTCATGGCTTCACCTCCGATGTCATTCCGTGACACTATTAAGGACACCTGCGTGCAAAAGCACAAATGACAAAAGGGTTAAAAGGGGGATTTTCCGATGAGTGTTTCCGCAGAGAGCATTGCCGCGGCGATCCGCTCGGCGGAAGGCCGCGGTTTGCCGCCCGTCGAGCGCTGGAACCCGCCGTTTTGCGGCGATCTGGACATGCGGATCGCCCGCGATGGCACATGGCATTATCTCGGCAGCCCGATCGGACGGGCCCCTTTGGTGCGGCTGTTCTCGACCGTGCTGAAACGCGAAGGGGACCGCTATTTCCTTGTGACGCCCGTGGAAAAAGTGGGAATCACCGTCGACGATGCGCCGTTTCTGGCCGTGGATTTCGACGTGGAGGGCGAAGGCGAAGCGCAAAAACTCAGCTTTCTCACCTCGGTCGGCGACCGGGTCACGGCGGATGCGGAGCACCCGATCCGGGTCGCGACCCGCGACGGCACCCCCGCACCCTATGTCGAAGTGCGCGCAGGGCTTGAGGCGCTGATCGACCGCAAAAGCTTTTTCCGCCTCGTTGACCATGCTGTCACGCGGGAGATTGACGGCGAGACGGTTTTTGGCGTCTGGTCGAAAAACACGTTTTTCGAAATCGCGAAAGCCGACGATCTGACCTGAACCCTCACCTGACCCCCGCCTGACCCGATGCCCAAATTCGCCGCCAACCTGTCTTTCCTGTTCAAGGAATACCCGTTCCTCGAACGCTTCGCCGAGGCGAAGGCAGCAGGTTTCAAGGCGGTCGAAGTTCTGTTTCCCTATGACGAACCGGCCTCGGAAATTGCCTGGCGCATGCAGGATCTCGATCTCAAGATGGTGCTGATCAATGTGCCGCCGCCGAATTACACCGGCGGCGAACGGGGCTTTGCCGCCGTGCCGGGATTGGAAGAACGGTTCCGGCGCGATTTCAAACGCGCGCTCAGATATGCCGAGTTCCTCAAGGCCGGGCATATGCATATCATGGCGGGTAAGGCCAAGGGCGTTGTGGCGCTTGAGACCTACAAGCGCAATCTGGCTTGGGCGGCGCAGGAAGCGCCGAACATGAGCCTCACCATCGAACCGATCAACCCGCATGACATGCCGGGCTATTTCCTCGACGATTTCGATCTGGCGATCGAGGTGCTCGATGCGGTCGCGGAGTTGAACCTCGGGCTCCAGTTCGACGCCTATCACGCCCAGATCATCACCGGCGATGCGATGACCGCCTGGGAACGTTACGCGCCCTATGTCCGGCACATCCAGATCGCGGGCGCGCCGGAGCGGCACGAACCGGTGAAAGGCCTGATCGACTACCCGGCGTTTTTCAAGGCTGTGGACGAGAGCGGCTATTCCGGCTGGATCTCCGCCGAATACATCCCGAGGAAGCGCACCGAAGAGGGGCTTGAATGGTTTCGCAAGGCGCAATCCGCGGGACGGATCACCTGAGCGGCTGAAACCCCGGCGCCTCTCCGGCACAGCCCGCACCGGGAGCCTCGATTTCGAGCGTCGAATGGGCGATGCCGAAACGGTCGCGCAGCACTGCCTTGACCGCCCCCAGAACCTCCGCCGGGTCACCCGCAGTGACCACATGCGCCTCGACGGAGGTCCGGTGTTCATCGATCTGCCAGAGATGCACGTGATGCACCTCTTCGACCGCTTCGACGCCCTCCATGGCGCGGGTCACGTCCCCGGCTTCGCGCCCCTCCGGTGCTCCGAGCATCAGGATGCGGACGACCGGACGAATTTCAATGAACGCATGCACGAGGATATAGACAGCGATCAGGATGGTCAGGATCGGATCGATCAACCGCCAGTCCCACAACAGGATCACCACGCCACCGACGATCACCGCCACCGAGGTTCCGGCGTCGGCGAGATTGTGCAGAAAGGCAGCACGGATGTTCAAGCTGTCCTTTGACATGGACCATGTCAGAGCCGCCGTCACCAGATCGACGACAAGCGCAATCCCGGCGATGATCACCACGGTCCAGCCCGCGATCTCCGGCGGGTTGAACAGGCGCGAGACCCCTTCGGCGAAAAGATAGACCGAGATCACCAGCAGCGTGGTGTAATTGACCATGGCCGCGACAATCTCCGCGCGGGCATAGCCGAATGTCATCGCCCCGTCGCGGGGCTTGCGCGCGATCTTGCGCGCGCCGAAGGCGATGACCAGAGAGATCGCGTCCGACAGGTTGTGAATCGCATCGGCGATCAGCGCCATGGAACCGGAGATCACCCCGCCGACGATCTGCGCCAGCGTCAGCAACAGATTGACCGCGATGGCGCCTGCGACACGGGCATCGCCCGCATCCGGGTCGATGTGGTGGTGATGGTGGCCGTGGTGCGGCGCGTGAGCATGATGATCGTGAGACATGGATATATCCATGCCCGATCATCTGCAAAAAACCAGAGGAAATTCCGACGCAGCCCCGGGACAGAACTCCACCAGTCAGGGTTTGCGTGGATTTATTCCCGCTCCGTCGCGCACAACGGCTCACTTATGTGTGAAAGCGCACAATGCCGTAATTTTCACATCAATGAAAACTTATGGCCGATTTCCAGCCCAAATCCCGAAAATGTGATCAATATTTTCGCACATACTGGAGTCATTATTTGAGTATTAGTTCGCATTTACACATTCGAGACGAACCCCTAAATTCAATTTCATCGAAAGGCGCAAAAACACACAGACAGCGCCACACTCTTACAAAGGACCAAAACAATGACCTTCTCTCTGAAAACTCTCTCCGCCGCCGCTGTTATCGCCGTTGCCGGTTCCGCCGCTTTCGCTGGCCCGAACTACATCATCCCCGGCAACCAGAGCGACACGAAAACCGTGGCTTCCGTGGACCTCGTCCGCGCCGATGAAAACGCCACCCTGCAAGTTTACAACTTCCACGGCGGCGAGCGCGGCGCCCTTCTCGGCTCCGCCGATGTGAACGCTGGCGCAAACACCAACGTCAAAGTGCGCCTGAACGCCTCTCCGGTTTCCGACGTCGAATTCGTGCTGGTCGGCAGCAACGGCACGCCGCTCGCAATCAAAACCGCCGACACCTACCAATAAGCGGCACTGGGCGCGCGCGCGCCCAACCCCACGACACACACGAAAACGCCGCCGGGTCACCCCGACGGCGTTTTTCTTGCGCCCGAAGGAAAGTTCAATCGCCGAGCTTGGCGTGAACCTCGGCCAGATCGACCTCGCCAATCGGCATCTTGTTGCCCGGGTTTTCGAAATCGTATTTGAAAAGCTGGAAATCCTTTTTGTAGATTTCCCACATCAGATGCATCGAGAGATCGTCGAAATAGTCCTCGACCGGATGCAGGCGTTTCGGCCCGTGGCCTTCGGATTCGTTGAAGCGCGGGATCGAGGCCAGATCGACCTTATGCGGCGTCTCGATATGATCGAGCACCTCCTGCATGCCCTCGTTGAATTTCTCGGTGAAGAAAATCTTGTCGTAAGTGCCGCCGTTGACGATGAACGTGGACACATGCCCCGACATCGAGGACCAGTGAATGTCCGGCTCCATCGGACGGCGAAAACGGATGGTATCGCGCACAAACAGAAGGAAGCGGCGGAAGCTGGCGATCTGATCGAACTCCTGCTTGCCGTCCTCACCACCGACCTCGATGCCGTATTTCTGGATGAGCTGCGGCACCATCTTGCCACGATAGCGGTTGCCGTTGCGCTGAATGCCACAGATCTTGTCGAAAAACGACGACAGCACACGGGTGTAGGGATTGCGCACACAGGTGAAGGCATAGGACTTATGCGCCAGCACATTGGCTTCGATCAGCGCCTGACTGCCGTCCTGCGCCCATTTGTGCATGCGGTCCGTGCTGTCGTGAATGTCGCCGTCGAAAAATTCGCCATGGTCGGAATAGAACATGATCTGACCGATGGTCGAGCAGGCACATTTCGGGACAACGCGGTACACCACGCTCTCGCTTTCGGTCATCCAGGTTCCGGGAAAGCCCATATTTACCACAACTCCGTTTATGTCGCGCCACCCACGCGCCTTTTCGCTTTAAAAGCAAATTCGCCTTGATTATTCAATGATTGGTTACGTTTAATACGCGAACAATGCGTCATAATTGAGGTTACGGTTTCCAATATGGCACGAATTGCCTTCATCTTGCTGTGCCATAAGGACCCGGAAGCGATCATAGATCAAGCCCGGCGTCTGACCCGCGCGGGCGATTACATCGCCATCCATTTCGACGCGCGCGGCGGCAAGGAAGCGTTCGAGGCGATCCGCGAAGGGCTCAAGGACAATCCCAACGTCGCCTATGCCACGAAGCGCATCAAATGCGGCTGGGGGGCTTGGAGCCTTGTCGAGGCCACGCTTTACGCCATCGAGGCCGCCGAGCAAGCCTTTCCGCGCGCCACGCATTTCTACATGCTCTCGGGCGATTGCATGGCGATCAAGACCGCCGAATATATCCACGATTACCTCGACCGCGAGGATGTGGATGTGATCGAAAGTTTCGACTTTTTCGAAAGCGACTGGATCAAGACCGGGATCAAGGAAGAGCGGCTGATCTATCGCCACTGGTTCAACGAGCGCACGCATAAGTGGCTGTTTTATCAAAGCTTCTGGATGCAGCGGCGGCTTGGCCTGGAACGCAAGATTCCCGAGGATCTGCAAATCATGATCGGCTCGCAATGGTGGTGCCTGCGCCGTCGCACGATCGAATGGATTCTCGATTTCACACGTCAACGCAAGGATGTGATGAAGTTCTTCCGCACCACATGGATTCCCGACGAGACGTTCTTTCAGACCCTCGTGCGCCATCTCGTGCCGGAAAACGAAATCAAGACCCGCACGCTCACCTTCCTGATGTTCACCGATTACGGCATGCCCGTGGTGTTCTATAACGACCACTACGACCTTCTGCTGTCGCAGGATTATCTGTTCGCCCGCAAAATCTCCCCCGAGGCCAAGGAGTTGAAAAAACGCCTGGGCGATCTGTTTGCCGCCACCGGGGTCGAGTTCCAGATTTCCAACGAAGGGCGGTCGCTTTTTACCTTTCTCACCGGGCGCGGACGCGACGGGCGACGGTTCGCGCAACGCTTCTGGGAAACCGAAAGCACGCTGGGCCGGGACCGCGAGCTTTTGATGATCGTTTGCAAGAAATGGCACGTCGCCAAGCGGCTGGTGTCGCGGATCAAGGAACAGACGGACATTCCCTGTCTCGAATATCTGTTCAACGAGGAAAACACCTATCTGCCCGATCTCGGCGGCATCGAGAAAAGCCTGGAGAAACGCACCCGGCACCGGCGGGCCTGGGTGCGAATGCTGTTCGACTATTTCGATGCCGACAAGATGGTGGTCTGTCTCGACCCGCAAGGTATCGAGCTGATCCGCGATTTCAACGCCGACCGCTCCGGCACGCGGGTGCTTGAAATCGACTGCGAGTTCACCGACGATTATCTCTCGGGTCACGCCAAACGCACTGGGCTGGCGGGCGATCAGACGCCCGACGAAGCGCTCCAGCGCCTGTTGCCAACGATCCGCGCCGACATCAATCACGAGAGCGACCGCATCCGCGACGCCGAATTCGACCATTACGCGCGCATCTCGCAATCCAACACACCGGAAGAAAACGCGCGCCCCCTTGCGCGCTTCCTCGGCATTCCCGAAGATACCGCACGCGAGATCGTCTCGATGCACTACCTGTTTTCCGACTGAAAGAGGCCCCGATGCCCTACGCCTATGACGACCAGAATGTTTTCGCAAAAATCCTGCGCGGCGAAATTCCCTCGACGCCGGTGTTCGAGAGCGACCATACGCTGGCCTTCCCCGATATTTCGCCGAGCAAGAAGGTCCATATCCTCGTGATCCCGAAGGGGCCGTACCGTTGCTACGACCATTTCGTTCAGGCGGCGCCCGATGCCGAACAGCTCGATTTCTTCAAATCCGTTGCCAAGGTCGCCGAGGCGATGGGCGTGGCCGAGTCGGCGGGCGGCGAGGGCTTTCGCCTGATCACCAACTCGGGGGCGCATTCGCATCAGGAAGTGCCGCATTTCCATGTGCATCTTCTGGGCGGCGAGCCCTGCGGGCCGCTGGTCGTGAAATAGCCCCCCATATCAAATATGACAAAACCCCGCGAAATGCGGGGTTTTTTATTGAGTATTTTGACCATCAGAAAACCGGAGCTTACTTCCCGGAGGTCAGATTGACGAAAACATCTTCCAGATTCGGTTCCATGGTGCGGACGTCGCCGATGGTGATCCCCGCCGCCTGCACCGCATCGATGATCGCGCCCACCGAGGTTTGATGCCGCGAGAAATCGAAGGACAGCGTGCCATCCGTGCGCCGCTCCATTTTGACACCTTCCGGCAGCTCGGTGATGTCAGGTGCCGCGCCCTCCGGTTCGATCACAAGCGTCTTGGCATCCATCATCCCCAGAAGGTTTTTCGTCGTGTCGCGCTTGATCAGCGCACCGTGGTTGATGATCGCGATCTCGTCGCACATCTCCTGCGCCTCTTCGAGGTAATGCGTGGTCAGGATGATGGTCATGCCGCGCTCCTCGTTGAGCTTGCGCACATTGCTCCAGAGCATCTGCCTGAGTTCGATGTCGACCCCTGCGGTGGGTTCGTCGAGCACGAGGATCTGCGGGTTGTGCACCAGCGCCTTGCCCAGCAAAAGCCGCCGCCGCATGCCGCCAGACAGCGTGCGGGCATAGGAATCGGCCTTGTCGGTCAACCCGATCAATTCAAGAATCTCATCGGTGCGCCGATCGCGTTTCGGCACACCGTACAACCCGGCCTGCACCTCGAGCGCCCCGCGCGGCGTAAAGAACGGATCGAGGTTCAGCTCCTGCGGCATCACCCCGATGGCGGCACGCGACTGGCGCGGGTTCACATCCTGATCGAAGCCCCAGATCTTCACCCGGCCGGAGGTCTTGATCACCAGCCCCGCAAGGATGTTGATCATCGTCGACTTGCCCGCGCCGTTGGGCCCCAGAAGGCCGAAAATAGACCCTTGCGGAATGCTCATATCCACCCCCTTGAGCGCCTCTTTCGGCGGCTGCCCCTTGGCCCCGCCATAGGTCTTGCGCAGGGCTTCGATTTCGATTGCGTTGCTCATGGTCTCTTCCCCCTTGCGATGCTCCGAAACCGAGATTTGCGCCGGTTCCCTCTTGTCCGCATCCCGCGGATGGCTATCATGCAGGCCTGATCTAGGCGGTCTCTGGGCTCTCGGCAACCGCACTGGCCACACAGGCCCCCTTGCAAAGACCCACACGCTCCGCCAAAGACCGTGCAAAGGCACGTTCACAGCAAAAGGAACGAAAGAGATGACGATTGAAGCGCCGGAAACCGAAGTGGTCTCCACCTGGAAAGTGGCCTGCGACGGCGGTGAGGGCGCGCTTGGACATCCGCGCGTCTGGCTCGTGATCCCGCATGACACATGCTATGTCGAATGCCCCTATTGCGACAAGAAATACATTCACGAAAGTGCGCGCCTCAGCGACGCGTGACGGGATTTTTCCCGAACGTTCTCATTTCGTTAAGGCTTGGGCTGTAGCGTCTTTCCAACCGACATGGGAGACGCATCATGCCTTCGGCCCGTCAAATCACGCTCGTGCGCAACAATTTCCGGGCGCTGTCGTCACAGCGTCCCGATCTTTTTATTTCTGTCTACAACCGACAACTCGGCGAAGACCCCGAGGCCGCAGCGCAATATGACGGCAGCCTGCGCCAACGCGCACGCGTGCTGGACGGGCTGATCGAACTGGCGCTTCTCTCCGCCGATCATCCCACCGCCCTGTTTGCGACATTGCACAAGATGGGGCAGGACTATGCGCATTACGGCTCGTGGCGTGAAAAACACCCTTTCCTGATCCAACAGATCATCGAGACCTTTGCCGAAGCGACCGGCACACCTTGGACGGAGGAATTGGCCGAAGCCTGGGACGAATTCCTTTATTTCATGGCCGACGGCATGCTTGAGGGGGTGAAATCCTCCCACGTCGCCTGAGCCAGAACCGACGACAAAATGGCGCGCAAGCGCTCCGCCCCGGCTTACCTGCTTGCAGCCCATCCGGCCTTCCGTGTTATCAAGGCGCGAGTGAAACCGGGACGGGATACGCGCGACATGACATTCGGCAAGGGCAGCCACCTGCATCTGATCGACGGATCGGCCTTTATCTTTCGGGCTTACCATGCCCTGCCGCCGCTGACGCGCAAATCCGATGGCCTGCCGGTGGGCGCCGTCTCGGGTTTTTGCAACATGCTTTACAAGTATATCGAGGACGCCAGCGGCAATGACGCACCGACCCATGCGGCGGTGATTTTCGATCATTCCGGCAAGACCTTTCGCAACGATCTCTACCCCGCCTACAAGGCGAACCGCCCGCCCGCGCCCGAAGATCTCGTGCCGCAATTCCCGCTGACCCGCGAGGCGACCCGCGCGTTCAACGTCGCCTGCATCGAAATTCAGGGGTTCGAGGCCGATGACATCATCGGCACGCTGGCGCATCAGGCGCGCGACGCCGGTGGTCGGGTGACGATCATCTCCTCGGACAAGGACCTGATGCAACTGGTTGGCGACGGCGTCGAGATGCTCGACCCGATGAAGAACAAGCGCATCGACCGCGAGGGCGTCGAGGAGAAATTCGGTGTCGGCCCGGAGCGGGTGGTGGACGTTCAGGCGCTTGCGGGCGATTCGGTCGACAACGTGCCGGGCGCGCCGGGGATCGGGCTCAAGACCGCCGCCCTTCTGATCAACGAATTCGGCGATCTCGACAGCCTGCTGGCACGCGCCGAAGAAATCAAACAACCGAAACGCCGCGAGACCCTGATCGACAAAGCCGAACAGATCCGGATTTCCCGCGAGCTGGTGAAGCTCGTCTGTGACATGGAGCTGGATTTCACCCTCGATAGTCTTGAGGTTCAGGAACCGGACGCGGACAGGCTTTTGGACTTCCTGTCGAAAATGGAATTCCGCACCATCGTCAAACGGGTCTCCGACAAGTTCGGCGTCGCAGCCCCCGCGATCCCGGAGGCCCCTGCCCCTTCTGCCGCCAACACCGCCGACGCCCCCGCGACGCCCGAAGCCAAACCCTTCGACACCTCGGCCTATGAAAAGGTCTCGACCATGGGCGCGCTGGAGCGTTGGATCGACGCGATCTATGCCCGCGGATATGTCGCGGTGGACACCGAAACCACCGGCCTCGACGAAATGGTCGCCGATCTCGTGGGCGTGTCGCTCTGCGTCGAGCCGGGCGTGGCCTGTTACATTCCGGTCGGGCATACGGTGGGAGAGGACGATTTGTTCGGCGGCTCGAACCTTGTCGATGGGCAGCTCGCCAAAAACATGGTTCTGGACGCGCTCAAACCCGTGCTTGAGGACCCGAGCATCCTCAAAATCGGCCAAAACATGAAATACGACGCGAAGATTTTCGCGCGCAACGGCGTCACCATCGCGCCTTTTGACGACACCATGCTGATGTCCTACGCGCTCCATGCCGGGATCAACACGCATGGCATGGACGCCTTGTCCGAACGCTATCTGAACCACACGCCGATCCCGACGAAAGAGCTTCTGGGCACCGGCAAATCGGCGATCACCTTCGACAAGGTCGAGATGACCAAGGCCGTCGCCTACGCCGCCGAAGACGCCGACATCACGCTCCGCCTCTGGCAGATGTTCAAGCCGCAGCTCCACGCCGAACGCGTCACCACGGTCTATGAAACGCTGGAGCGCCCGCTCTCGCCTGTGCTCGTCAAAATGGAAATGGCGGGCGTGCTCGTGGACCGCGATGTGCTCTCGCGCATGTCCAACGCCTTCGCGCAGAAAATGGCCGGGCTTGAGGACGAGATTCATCAACTCGCAGGCGAGAATTTCAACGTCGGTTCGCCGAAACAGCTTGGCGAAATTCTCTTCGACAAAATGTCGCTCCCCGGCGGGAAAAAGGGCAAGACCGGCGCCTATGCGACCGGTGCCGACATTCTCGAAGACCTCGCCGCCGAAGGCCACGAGTTGCCCGCCCGCGTGCTCGACTGGCGGCAGTTGTCCAAGCTGAAATCGACCTACACCGACGCGCTCCAGACTTTCATCAACGCCGAAACGGGCCGCGTTCACACCTCGTACCTGCAAACCGGTGCAGTCACTGGCCGACTGTCCTCGTCGGACCCGAACCTGCAAAACATCCCCGTGCGTTCGGACGAAGGCCGCCGCATCCGCGAGGCCTTCATCGCCCCCAAGGGCCGCAAGCTCATCTCGCTCGACTATAGCCAGATCGAACTGCGCATCCTCGCCCATGTCGCGAATATCGACAGCCTGAAACAGGCCTTCCGCGATGGGCTGGACATTCACGCCATGACCGCCTCCGAGATGTTTGGCGTGCCGATCGAGGGCATGGACCCGATGGTCCGCCGCCAGGCCAAAGCGATCAACTTCGGCGTCATCTATGGCATCTCGGGTTTCGGCCTCGCCCGCAACCTGCGTATCCCGCGTGCCGAGGCACAGGGCTTCATCGACCGTTATTTCGAACGCTTCCCCGGCATCAAACAGTACATGGACGACACGGTGGAGTTCGCAAAAGATCACAAATACGTCCAGACCCTGTTCGGTCGCAAAATCCACACGCCGGAGATCGGCGCCAAAGGCCCGCAGGCCGGTTTTGCCAAACGTCAGGCGATCAACGCCCCGATCCAGGGCTCCGCCGCCGACATCATCCGCCGCGCCATGATCCGCATGCCCGAGGCGATCAAGGATCTGCCCGCCACCATGCTGTTGCAGGTGCATGACGAATTGATTTTCGAAGTGGACGAGGGCGCCTGCGATGCGGTGATCGAGGTGGTGAAAGACGTCATGGAAAACGCCGCCGCCCCTGCCGTGCATCTCGATGTCCCCATCGAAGTGGACGCGGGCATCGGCGACACCTGGGCGGAAGCGCACTAGACGTTTCCTTTGCTGTCCAAATACTCAAAACGGCGCGCAGGTGGAAACCCGCGCGCCGTTTCGAGTATTTAAGCCATCAAAAAAGCCTCAGATCAGCCCCTGTTTCTGGAACAGGATTTTCATGTCCGTCTCCGGGCGCGGCCCGATGTGAGAGATCACCTCGGCGGCGGCGACACAGCCCATGCGCCCGCTGATCTCAAGGCTCTGGCCCGTGGCCAAACCATAGAGGAACCCCGCCGCGAACTGATCGCCCGCGCCGGTGGTGTCGACGGGCTGCACCCGATGCACCGGCACAACGGCCTCCTCGTCCCCGCGCACCAGAACCACATCGGAGCCGGAACGGGTGCAGACCACCAGCCCGGATTCGGATGCAGCGGTTTCCAGCGCCGTCGAGAGGTCCGTTTGATAGAGGCTTTCCCATTCGTGTTCGTTGCCGATCACGAAATCCATCTCCTTGACGAATTTGCGGAAATCGTCGCGGTGACGGTCGACGCAGAACGGATCGGAGAGCGAAATCCCGACCATGCCGCCCGCCTTGTGGGTCAGATCGGCCGCGCGGTTGAACGCCTCTTTGCCCTTGGGCTTGTCGTAAAGATAGCCTTCGAGGAACATGATCTCCGTGTCCGAAGCCACCGATTCCGGCACGTCCTGCGACGAAATTTCCGAGGAAATCCCGAGATAGGTGTTCATCGAGCGCTCGCCATCCGGCGACACGAAAATCATCGAGCGCGAGGTCGGAAGCTCGCCGCCCGGCACCGGAGGGTTCACGAAGGACGTGCCATCGGCTTCCATCTCCGCGGCGTAGAACCGACCCAGAGCGTCGTCATGCACCCGGCCGATAAACCCGGTCTTGAGCCCTAGAGACCCCAGCCCCGCCAGCGTATTGGCGACCGAGCCGCCCGGCGTCTGCACCCGGTTGGTCATCGCACCGTAAAGCATCTCGCCGCGCGCCCGTTCCACGAGCTGCATGATGCCCTTTTCGATCCCCATGAGTTCGAGGAAATTGTCATCCGCCTGGGTGATCACATCGACGATGGCGTTGCCGATGCCGACAACCTGATAGGTTTTAGTCAAGGTTCTTCTCCTCGAAGTCACAAAGATCACGGATGAGACAGGCCGCGCATTTCGGCTTGCGCGCGACGCAGGTATAGCGCCCGTGCAGGATCATCCAGTGATGGGCATGTTGTTGAAATTCCGCCGGGATTTGGTCTTCGATGGCGCGCTCGACCGCGACGACATCCTTGCCGACCGCGACGCCCGAGCGATTGCCAAAGCGAAAGATATGGGTATCGACCGCCTGCGTCGGCACATGCCACCACATGTTCAACACGACATTGGCGGTCTTGCGCCCGACGCCCGGCAGGCTTTCCAAAGCGGCGCGCGACGAGGGCACTTCGCCCTCATAGTCATCGACCAGAATTTTCGACAGCTTGATGACGTTCTTCGCCTTGTTGCGATAAAGCCCGATGGTCTTGATGTGCTCAATGAGCCCCTCTTCGCCCAGATCGAGCATCTTTTGCGGCGTGTCGGCGATCTTGAACAGCTCTTTCGTCGCCTTGTTCACGCCCTTGTCGGTCGCTTGCGCCGAGAGCGCCACAGCCACCACCAGCGTGTAGGCATTGGTGTGATCGAGTTCCCCCTTCGGTTCCGGTTCGGCTTCGCGGAAACGGGTAAAAATCTCTTTGATCGTGTGATAATCGAGCTGTTTGGTCATAGGCCTCTAATGCCTTGTCCCGCCCGGTCGGGCAAGCTGTTCCTGTGTCGCGAAAAGTTTTCGTAAAATGCGAGGCAAATCAAGGGGCAAACCGCCCCAGACGGTTAAACCCGGATTCAGATCTCTGTCACAACATGCCGGGGGTGAGTATCGCGAGGACGGACATGACTGAGAACACGGCGATCGTTAACGGCGCGCCTGTGCGCGCCCTCTCCGGCCTTGGCCCCGGCGTGACCATCGAAACGACGGAGGGACCGCAACCGGTCGAGTGGCTGCGGCCCGGCGATCTGCTACTGACCCGCGATCACGGCTATCGCCCGGTGATCTGGGCCGGGCGCAGCCCCCTCTCCGTCGCTCCGCCCGTGCGCATCGCCGCGGGGGCGCTCGGCAACCGTATCCCGGATCGCGATCTGGTGCTCTCCCCGGCGCATCATGTGCTTTTACGCTCGCCGCAGATCGAGTTGCATTTCGCCACAGAGGAGGTGCTCGTGCCGGTCTTTGACATCGCAACAGACGGAGAAACCGGCGGGGCCCTGACGGACCCGGCCTATGGTTATTGTCACATCCTCATGGAACACCATGAGCTCATTCTGGCGGAGGGGGTCTGGCTCGAAAGCCTGTTTCCCGACGCGCCGACGCTCGACCTGCTCGGCCCCGTGGCCCGTGCGGAGATTACCACCCGCCTCGGTCACGACGCTCTGACGCGCCTGCACACGGCCCGCCCCCTGCTCCATCCCGGTGAGGCGGCGGTCCTGCATCCCCGCTCCGCCATCGCGGCCACGCGCATCGCCGCCTGATCCGCCAAATAGGCCACAGAGCTTTGCACAAGTTTCGGGTCGGCAGCGCGCAGATGAGCGGGTAGTCTCATGGCATCTCAGCCCGGAGCACCGCCTTGTCCACCCCGCCCCTCGAAGATCGCTACCATTACAACGTCATCCGGCGGGCCATCGACCTGATCGACGCCGCCGCCCTGCCCCTGCCGCTCGAGACTCTGGCCGCCGATCTGGGCATGAGCCCGCATCATCTTCAGAAACTCTTCACCCAATGGGCCGGCGTCTCGCCGAAACGGTTTCAGCAATATCTCACGCTCGGCCATGCCAAAGCGCTGATCGACAACCGTCACACCATGCTCGACACCGCCGACGCCACCGGGCTTTCGGGCACCGGGCGGTTGCATGACCTGTTCCTGCGCTGGGAGGCGATGACCCCCGGCGAATTCGCGCGCAAGGGCGATGGGCTCCGCATCTCCTACGGGTTCTGCGCCACGCCTTTTGGCGAAGCGCTGGCCATGGCGACCGATCGGGGTCTCTGTGCCCTCGCGTTCACCTCCGAGACCAACCGCGAGGCGGCCTTCGCCGATCTCTCCGCCCGCTGGCCTGCCGCCACTTACAGGGAAGCGCCTGAGACGGTCCGCCCCGCCGTCGAGGCCGCGATTGGTGGCGGCAACCTGTCGCTGCACCTCATCGGCGCGCCGTTCCAGATCAAGGTCTGGGAAGCGCTGCTCTCCATTCCCTCCGGCCATGTCACCACTTATTCCGACATCGCCCAGGCCATCGGCAACCCGAAAGCCGTGCGCGCGGTCGGCACCGCCGTCGGGCGCAATCCGGTCAGTTGGCTGATCCCCTGCCACCGGGTCCTGCGCAAAACCGGCGCTCTGGGCGGCTACCACTGGGGCCTGCCGGTGAAACGCGCGATTTTGGCCTATGAAAGCGCACAGAGCGACGCCCGGCACGCCGATGCGCCTGAGCGAAATCCCGCCACATTCGCGTGATCATGTAAAATCCGCCGTGCCAGAACCAGGCGACAGCGCTAAAACCAGCGTCAAGAGCAGTTTTCAGGAGGATCAAACATGAAATCCCCGCTTTACATCGCCATCCCGCTGGTCGCCGCCTTCGGCCTCACCGCCTGTATGGACACGTACGATTCCAATTCCAAAGCCACGCAAGGCGCGGTTGTCGGCGCCACCCTCGGCGGCATCGCTGCGGCGGCCACCTCCGGCAAAAACGACAAGCTGGCCAAAACCGCCGTCGGCGCGATGATCGGCGGGGCCATCGGTGGCGCCATCGGCACCCAGCTCGACAAACAGGCCGCCGATCTTCAGCAATCCATGGGGAATGGCGATGTCAAAATCGTCAACACCGGCTCGCAGCTGATCGTGACCATGCCGCAGGACATCCTGTTCGCCACCGACAGCGCCGTCGTCGTGCCCTCGCTGCAAGACGACCTGCGCGCTCTGGCCTACAACCTTCAGGACTACCCGAACACCACGATCCAGATCGTCGGCCACACCGACAACACCGGCTCGGCCACCTACAATCAGGAACTGTCGACCCGCCGCGCCTCGGCCGTGGCGACCATCCTGCGCGCCAACGGTGTCGCCTCCGGTCGAATCCAGGCCTTTGGCCGTGGCGAGGATGCTCCCATCGCGACCAACCTGACCCCCGAAGGCCGGGCGCAGAACCGTCGCGTGGAAATCGTCATCACCCCGATGACCTGATCACCGGGTCCGACACGATTTCAAAAGGCCGGGGCATGCTCCGGCCTTTTTCATGCCGGTTTTACACGCCTGTTTTTCATGGCTCCCTGACCGGCGGTCCTATATTCTGCCCCAAAGGAGCCGCCATGCCGTTTCAGAAAATCCAAGCCGAAAAGCTCAGCGCCTCCGTCGTGCGGCAGATCGAGCTTCTGATCCTGCGCGGCATCCTGCGCCCCGGCGAGCGTCTGCCCTCCGAGCGCGATTTGGCCGAACGGCTCGGCGTCTCCCGCCCGTCGCTCCGCGAAGCTATCGCCGAGCTCTCCGCCAAGGGCCTGATCGAAACCCGCGCCAATGCCGGGGTTTTCGTGGCCGATGTGCTGGGCTCGGCTTTCTCACCCGCCCTCGTCGCGCTTTTCGCAAGCCATGACGAGGCGGTGTTCGATTACGTCGCCTTCCGCCGCGACATGGAGGGGCTCGCCGCCGAGCGCGCGGCAAAACTCGCCTCCGACACCGATCTCAAGGTGATCGACACGATCTTTCGCAAAATGGAAGCGGCCCATCCGAAACGGAATCCTGCTGAGGAGGCCCGGCTCGATGCCGAATTTCACCTCGCCATCATCGAGGCTTCGCATAACGTGATCATGCTGCACATGATGCGCTCGATGTTCGATCTTCTGCGCGAGGGCGTGTTCTACAACCGCTCCGTGATGTTCAAACAACGCACCAACCGCGCCCAGCTTCTCGACCAGCACCGCGCGATCAACGATGCGCTACAGGGGCGCGACCCGGAGGCGGCGCGCACCGCCGTGACGCGTCATCTCGACTATGTCGAAGAGGCGCTCAAAGATCAGCAGAAATTCGAGCAGAATGAAGAGATTGCCCGCCTGCGCTATGCGCATGAAACAAATCGTACTTAAGTCCTATCTGAAACCTCTCATCTTCAAATACCCATCCAAAAGCGCGCATTTTCGTACAGGTGCGCTCCAATTGGAATATATATAATTCTCCATATTGTTGCGTTCAAAGAGGTTTCATAGGCCTGAAGGAGTTTCAAACGACGTTTGCGTCCAGATAAATTCCTGTTGGAGCCATATTGATGAAGTCCCTTGGGGAAACTCCCAATCCGCTTTCTCCGCGTCAGGCGCAAATACTATGCCTTCTCGCTCACGGATATCGCTTGGGAGAAGTCGCCCTGCATCTGGGGATCAGCGATTCCGCCGTGAACCTCTATCTCTCGAACACCAGACAAAAATTTGGCATGAAAACCAACGAACAATGCCTGGCATTGGCCGTCCACAACGGCTGGTTGAAACAGAATTGCCTATCCCGCAGCTTGGATAAGGCACGTTAAGCACTCGCCCGCATGAACCTTTTCAGAGAAACAGGATCATCCAGTGACATTCCTTCTCGGCTATCTCGCTCTCATGGCAGCAATTTTCGGTGCACTGTTGAGTTATGCTTATTTTTTCTATGCCCAAAATGCTTTGCTGACACGATTACAACTCGGCATCCTTGCCTTTTTCGCCGCCTTGTTCATAGCGCTGAGCCTATATTTCGGCAGGTTGATGTTCGTCTTTTTCCAAAAATAAAAAGCCCCGCCAAAAGCGGGGCTTTTCAATTCGGGGTCCGATCGGTCCGGTCAGGAAACCAATCAGTGCAGCTTGGCGGCAACCTCGTCGATCGATGCTTCGATCATGGCGTTGGCTTCGGTCGCCCCCATGTTCTTCGCAATCACGTCCGCAGCGGCGGCCACAGCGACGGAGATCGCGGTGTCCCGCACTTCGCGCACGGCGGCCGCTTCGGCGGCGTCGATCTGCTCGGAAGCGGCGGCCAGACGGCGGGCGATGGAGGCCTTGAGGTCCTCTTTCGCCTTGTCTGCGGCGGCTTCCGCGTCTTTCTTCGCCTGAGCGACGATGGCGTCGGCCTGCGCCTGAACTTCACGCTGCTTGCGCTCGAAAGAGGCGAGGATCGACTGAGCCTCTTCGCGAAGCGCACGGGCTTCGTCGAGCTCGGATTTGATGCCTTCCGCGCGCTTGTCGAGCATGCCGCCGATCATCGACGGCACTTTTTTCCAGAGCAGGATGCCAACGAACACGAGAAAGCCCAGAAGGACGATCAGGTTGGTGTTCGACAGCGTCCAGAAATGGCCCGAAAACGGGTTGGAGCTTGCGGCGAGCGCCGGGGAGGCGGCGGTGAGGGCTACGAGGAGAGAAAGTTTTTTCATGTCCTTAGCCTTTCATCCGCGCGGTGACAGCCGCGGTCACGGTGCCTGCATCGGCACTGGTGCCGAGGGCGGCCACGAGTTCCTTGGCGGTCTCCATGGCGACTTCTTTCACACTGTCGACAGCGCCTGCGCGAATGTCGTCGATCGCTTTCGCCGACTCGGCGGCCTTGGCGGAAATCTCCGCATCGGCTTTCGCGGTGGCGGCATCGAGATCGGCCTGAATGGCGGCGCGGGTCTCGTTGGCGATCTGTTGCGCCTGAGCTTTCGCTTCGGCGAGCGCTGCGTTGTAGGCGGCTTCGGCCTCTTTCGCCTTGAGCTTGAGCTCTTCGGCGGCGGCGATGTCGTTCATGATCGTGCCGGAGCGTTCTGCCAGCACCGCGGAGATGCGCGGCAGGGCGATCTTGGACAGCACGAAATAGATCACGACGAGCGTGACCAGAAGCCAGAAAATCTGGTTGGGGAAAGTTGCGAAGTCGAGCTGCGGCATGCCTGCCTCAGCGGCGCCATGTGCAGCACCCTGCGCGGCGTCTACGACCTCTGCCCCATGCGTTTGAGTTGCCATCTGTATCTCCTGATTCTGACCTGTTCTCCCGCAGGCGGGAGAGACCCCTTTTATGTGGTCGCAATGCCCATGGTGAAAATCATATGACAAAAATCATCCGATTTTCTCAGCATTGCTCACATATTACGCGAGGGTGGGTCTAGATGACCCACCCTGCCGTAAGGATGGAGCGTCGGATCAGACGGCGAACATCAGCAGAAGCGCGACGAGGAACGAGAAGATCCCCAGAGCTTCCGCGAAGGCCATGCCGATGAAGAGGGTCGCGGTTTGCGACGCAGCGGCGGACGGGTTGCGCAGAGCGCCGGAGAGGTAGTTGCCAGCAACGTTACCCACACCCATGGCGGCGCCGCCCATACCGATGGCGGTCAGACCAACACCGATGTATTTGCCGAGTTCTGCGATATTGCCTTCCATTGTGGTATCTCCTTACGTTGGAATTGGCTGGAATTGAGTTCGGACCTTTGCGAACCGGATCAGTGAGCCGGGTGCAGCGCGTCTTTCAGATAGACGCAGGTCAGAATGGTGAAGACGTAGGCCTGGATAAAGGCCACGAGGATTTCGAGACCATACATGGCGGTGATCGCCAGAATGGACACCGGGGAAATCGCGGCGATGGCGGCGAACCCGGCGAAAACTTTGATCACGGCGTGACCGGCCATCATGTTGCCCGCAAGACGGATGGAGTGGCTGACGGGACGCACGAAATAGGAGATCAGCTCGATCACCGCGAGAAGCGGGCGCACGGCCATCGGCGCGGAGCTGACCCAGAACAGGGCGAGGAATTTGGAGCCGTTCTTCACGAAACCCAAAACGGTCACGAAGAGGAACACCAGAACCGCGAGCACGCCGGTGACGGCGATATGCGAGGTGGTGGTGAACGACAGCGGCAAAAGCCCCAGCATGTTCGAGAACACGATGAAGATGAACAGGGTCATCACATAGGGGAAGTATTTCACGGCGTCTTTGCCGGTCACTTCCTCAAGCATCTTGTAAACGAAACCATAGGTCAGCTCGGCGATCGACTGTCCCTTGGAGGGCACGACCGCGCGGCCACGGGAGCCGACGACCAGAAGCAGGATCACACCGACGACGGCAATCGCCATCCACAGCGTCACGTTGGTGATCGTGTACCAATGCACCGGACCATCGCCGAACAACGGCGTGACCTTGAACTGGTCCATCGGGTGGAAAACAAGGCTGCTCTCGGAACCATGTGCTTCAGTCGCCACGTTCAATCCCTCTCATCACGTGCGGGCGTCCCCGCGTTGTCGTCTTCGGCCGCCTTCTGTTCAGCGACCTGTTGTTTTTCAATGTCCCGCGCGGTGCGCATCATCGTCTTGACGCCGGCCGCGAGACCAAATCCGATAAACAGCACGAGGAAAAGGGGCGTTGTCCCCAACAGCTTGTCCAAGCCGAACCCCATGCCGAAGCCGATCAGAAGACCGGCCACAAGTTCCGTCACCATCCGCCAGGCCATATTGGCCTGGGAAAAGTGCTCTTCGCCGCGGGAGGTTTTCGGCTTTTGCGCCTCTTTCACCTTTGCGATCCGATCTTCCAGAGCGCGCAAACGCCCGGGATCATGCGGCTCGGTCATGGTGAAAGGCCCCCTTGGTCACTTGCGGGCAAGCTATGCGGGGGGGGATTTAGAGTCAACGCGGAATTGACCGCGCAGAGAAAAGCTTAATCATCTGTTTATATTGAGTATTTTCCCAACAAAGGAAACCCGGGCGCGCCACCTGCCAGGCCGTTAGCGCAAAAGGCTCGCGTTTTCGTTATTCAACCAAACGGTTGACCAAACCCGCGCGCGCGCCTATCGGCAAAGGCATGACACATGATCTCGACCTCATCTTCGCAGCGCTCGGAGACCCGACCCGTCGGGCCATCCTGTCGATGCTTTTGGAAGACGACATGGCGGTCACCGATGTGGCCGAACCGTTCGAGATGTCTCTGGCCGCGATTTCCAAACACCTGACGATCCTGACCCGCGCCGGTCTCATCGCGCAGGAGAAACGCGGCCGGGTGAAATGGTGCAAGCTCGAACCCGACGCCATGCGCGCCGCTTCGGTCTGGATGCAGGGCTTCGGTCAGTTCGAGGAAATCGATCTGGACGGGCTGGAGCGGTTTCTCGAGCGGGAACTGCGACCGGATCAGCCATAGCACAAAAGAAAGACGCGCCGCCTGAGGCCGCGCGTCCTTACTTGGGGAGGGGCCTTGTGAGCGGATCAGAAGACGAAGCTCAGGATGGCTCCGACCACCACGACAAGACCGACCAGATAGATGATGCTGTGCATTGCGATTTCCTCTCTTTGACTTGAGAGGACAACGCACAAACCCGTGATTTCGTTCCCGCCCCCGCGCCTCAACCCTCGTGTTCGAGCAGCAGATAGAGCGCCAGAATGGTCAGGCCGATGCCGCCGAACACCAGCGCGGGCGGCGTGCCGTGGCCCAGAGCGATTTCCCAGATGATCACCCAGGACGGCACGAGATAGGTGTAAGCCATGACCTTGGCCGCCGCCAGACGCACGGAGGCATAGGCCAGAAGCGTCGCCGTCGTGGTCGTGGCGAACACCGTGATATAGCCCAGCGCGATCCAGACGATGGCCGGAAGATGCGCCCAGTCGGTCGCCAGCACGTCTTTCCAGCCGAAAAGCAGGATGACGAGCGAGGCGGAGGCCAGCACGAAGAAGGTGAAGACCAGCGTGCGCTCGCCCCGGTGCAGGCGCGGCACCAACGGGGTGTAGATCGCATGCGCCACGACACCGATGAAATAGAGCGCCTCGCCGCGTCCGACATGGAAGGCCAGAAGCGCATGGATATCGGCGCGGAAGATCACCCAGAGCGCGCCCGCCGCCCCGATGGCCAGCGCCATGGCGATGCGGCGCGTGGTGATCTGGCGCATGATCAGATAGCCGAACCCCGCCGCCAGAAGCGGCGTCAGGGTGAAGACGGCGGAGGCGGAGACCGGTTCGGCGGTTTTCAGGCCGACGAACATCATCACAAAGTAAAGCGCGAAAATGCCGCCAAGGATCAGGTAGCGCCAGGGCTGACGCGTGGCCTCGCGCGGGATGCCGCCCGTGGCCATGGCCATGATGCCGACAAAGATCGTCGCCGCGACGAAGCGCACCCCGTTCAGCGCCAGCGGCGTAATCTCGTTGGCCGCCATGGAGCCCAGCGAGAACGATCCGGCCACGAGACAGGAAAAGGTGAGCATGGCCAGATGGCCATTGCGGCGGTCGGCGGCGGTCGCGTCATGGGGCACGGGGGGAACTCTTTTGAAAACGCTATGGATCGTGCTCCCTTAGCGCCCATGGCCCGGAAGGTCCATTGCGAGCATCCGCACAGGACAAAATCGTTTTCGCGGCTTTCCGGGGCACCCGACCTGCGTTTGCCCAGTCTGCGATTGCCCGGTCTGCGATCACCCGACCTGCGAACAGGGCCATTCGCGCGAGCGCGCCTTGAGGAAGGTCAGGAAGGCCTGCACCTTCGGCGTGCGGTGCAGATCGACATGGGTGACGATCCAGTTCTGACTGTCCCAATCGGGGCTGGGCGGCAACACCTCGACGAGATCGTCGCGCTGCCCGGCCTGCCATGTCGGCATGAATCCGGCGCCCGCGCCCGCACAGATCGCCTCGGTCATCACCTCGACATCGGAGGTGCGGAAGGCCAGCCGGTCGGCGGGCACATGTTCGTTGATCCAGACCATGAAAGGCGCGCGCGAGCTCGGGTCGTCGAGCGACACGAACCGCAACTCATGGGCAAGCTCTTCGCCCGTCGCCTGCGGCATACCGTAGCGCTCGATATAGGTCTTGTGGACGTAGAGCGCATAGGCCTGACGGTGGAACGGCTGGACCACGTTATCGGGTTCCTGCGGCGGACGCCCGGCCCGGATCGCCACATGCGCCTCGCCATATTCGAGCCGGAACAACCGCTCGCCGGTCAGGTAGCGCACATTGAGGCCCGGGTGTTCGAGCTGAAACTCGGAGAGCACCGGCACCAGAAGCGCCCCCATCCCCGGCAGCGAGGTCACGACCAGCTCGCCCGCCACCTCTTCGCCACGGCCTTTGATCCGGGAGACGAGCTGCGAGAGCTGATCGTCGGTGGTTTGCGCGACCTTCAAAAGATCCATCCCCGCCTCGGTCGGCGTATAGCCGCGAGCGTGACGCTGGAACAGTTTGACGCCAAGGCGCTGTTCGAGACTGTCGATATGGCGGATCACGGTGGCGTGGTGCACGCCCAACGCCTGCGCGGCACCCGACACGGTGCCCATTTTCGCGACCTGAAAGGCCGTGCGGAATTCATCCCAGTTTTCGACGGACATCTCAGGCCTCATGTGCAGAGAAGAACGGTTTGTGCCGATCATCGAGATGTCTGTTCGGAATTACAAGCTATTTTGCCGCAACCGGGTTTCTTAATTCCGCCCACCCCTGCGCGGCCTCGGGCAAATCGCCCGCCCATTCCTCGGCCAAGGCCTGCCGCTCCGCCTCCAGCAACGCCTCCAGCGTCGCGATCCGATCCCCCCGCCCGCGCATGTGATCCTGAAACCGGTGCGAATGCAGGATCGTCGGCACCGCATCCAAGGGCTCCCAGGCATCCAACACCGTCACACGGCGCAGGTTGAATTCCGGCGGCAAGACGTAATAGCGCAGATCGCTTTCCCACAGGAGATCCTTCAAAATGATCTGATCGCGCTCCACCGTCTCATCGACAAAGAACCGCGCCGCCCATTCCGCCAAAAACGCCAACATCGCCTCGGACCGCCGATAGAGAAACACCCCCGAATTGTGCTGCGGAAAGGCATAGGGCGTCTGATGATCCCGCCCCTGCCGGATCAACCCCCAGTCGCGCCGCACATCATGGGTCAGCGCGCATTCGAACCGCTCCAGCACATCGAAGAGATCGCCCAGCGGCGCGACAAACAACGTGTCGCTGTCGACGTAAAGCGTGCGCTCGAACCGCGTCTCCGGCATCGCCCGCAGTTTCTCGCGCGCATGCATCCGTGCCTCGACCCGCACCTGATCGAACAGCCCCTCGGGCAAAAGCTCCGGCACATCCGTCACCAGATCGATGGCCAGATCCGGCTCCACCGCCCTGAGGCTCTCGGCCGATTGCACCGCCAGATCGACATAGTCCGGCCCGCTCGCCACATATAGCACACCGCGCGTCACATCTCGCTCCCCCATTGCCCCTCCGCTCTTTGGTCCGCAGAAGCTAGAGCAATTCCCCGCCAAGGCCAGCCCTCACCTTATATCAACGCGCCGCCCAAATGCCGCATCGCACTTGACTCCCTTCCCGCGCACGCGTAGAGACCCGGCAACATCCCGGAAAGCACCATGCCTTCCGGTCCTCAGGCTATATGCCAGGATCGCCCTCCGTCAGCGCGTTGCGCCCACGGAGGTCAAACCGCATTGGCCTTTTAAACTCACCGCTCCGTGCCCACATGGAGCAAATCGCAACAAACGGGAGACACCCATGTTTGAAAATCTGTCCGAACGCCTCTCCGGCGTCTTCGACAAGCTCACCAAACAAGGTGCCCTGTCCGAAGACGACGTCAAAACCGCCCTGCGCGAAGTCCGCGTCGCTCTGCTTGAGGCCGACGTCTCCCTTCCGGTTGCCCGCGATTTCGTCAAAGCCGTGGGCGACAAGGCCACCGGCCAGGCGGTCACCAAATCCGTCACCCCCGGTCAGCAGGTCGTCAAGATCGTTCACGATGAACTGGTCCATGTCCTCGCCGGTGACGAAGGCGAGATCGGCACGCTCAAGGTCGACAACGCCCCGGCCCCGATCCTCATGGTCGGTCTGCAAGGTGGCGGTAAAACCACCACCACTGCGAAACTCGCCAAGCGCCTGAAAGAGAAACAGGGCAAACGCGTCCTGATGGCATCGCTCGACATCTACCGTCCTGCGGCCATGGATCAGCTCAAGGTCTTGGGCGAACAGATCGGCGTCGACACCCTGCCAATCGTGCCGGGTCAAACCGCCGCCGACATCGCCCGCCGCGCCAAGCAACAGGCGACGATGGGCGGCTATGACGTCTATATGCTCGACACCGCCGGGCGTCTGTCCATCGACGACGCGCTGATGGCCGAGGTCGAAGAGGTCAAAAAGATCACCACGCCGCGTGAAACGCTTTTGGTGGTCGACGGTCTCACCGGTCAGGACGCCGTGCACACCGCCGAGAACTTCGACGGGCGCATCGGCATCTCCGGTGTCGTGCTGACCCGGATGGACGGCGACGGTCGCGGCGGTGCGGCGCTCTCCATGCGCGCGGTAACCGGCAAGCCGATCAAATTCGTCGGTCTCGGCGAGAAAATGGACGCGCTCGAAGAGTTCCACCCGGAGCGTGTCGCGGGCCGTATCCTCGGCATGGGCGACATCGTGGCCCTCGTCGAGAAGGCGCAGGAAACCATCGAGGCCGAACAGGCCCAGCGCATGATCAAGCGCTTCCAGAAGGGTCAGTTCAACATGAACGACCTGAAGATGCAGCTTGAGCAGATGCAAAAGATGGGCGGCATGGAAAGCATCATGGGCATGATGCCGGGTATGGGCAAAATGGCGAAACAGGTGCAGGACGCCGGTTTCGACGACAGCATCATCAAGCGTCAGATCGCGCTTGTGAACTCCATGACCAAGAAAGAGCGCGCCAACCCGGCGCTCCTGCAGGCCTCGCGCAAGAAACGCATCGCGGCGGGCGCGGGCATGGACGTGTCCGAGCTGAACAAGCTTCTGAAAATGCACCGTCAGATGGCGGACATGATGAAGAAGATGGGCAAGATGGGCAAAGGCGGCATGCTGAAACAGGCTGTGAAAGGCATGTTCGGCAAAGGCGGCCCGCAGGGGCTCGAAGATATGGACCCGGCGAAAATGGCCGAAGCCACCAAGGCGCTGCAAGGCGCGATGCCCAAGGGCATGGGCGGCCTTCCGGGCCTCGGCGGCGGCATGAGCCTGCCGTCCAATCTCTCGGGGCTTGGGAAGAAAAAATAATCATGACCCTCGCTCCCACCATAGAAACCCAGCGCCTGCGGTTGCGCGGCCATGTCGAGGCGGATTTCGATTCGTTTGCCGACATGTTCGCCTCGGACCGGTCGCGCTTCATGCACGGCCCGCTCTCGCGGCGTCAGGCATGGTTTGCGTTCTGTGGCGACGTGGCGCAATGGCCGTTGTTCGGCCATGGTGCATGGGGTGTGGAACGTCTGGACGACGGCGCCTTCATCGGTCAGGTCGCCTTGAACAAACCGCCGCATTTCCCGGAGCTGGAGCTTGGCTGGTTCGTCATGGACGGGTTCGAGGGCAAAGGCTACGCGTTGGAGGCCGCCACGGCCGCCCGCGATTACGCCTATGTCGAGATGGGGCGCGACACGCTTGTGTCCTATATCGACGCCGCCAACAGCCGCTCGATCGCTTTGGCCGAACGCATGGGCGCGGAACTGGACGAGATGGCTCAGACGCCCGACGGCGAGGCTTGCCTCGTCTACCGTCACCCGACGCCCGACGCGTTGCAAGACGGCGGCATGGAGGCTTACGCATGAGCCTTTCGAACCGCCTCCTCTCTACCGAAATGTGCCCGACAAAAGTCCGACACAAATCCGACGCTTTGCAGACAGGGGAGTTGCGCCCATGAACGAGACCCAGAAACGCGCCGCCGAGATCCTCAAGGAGCATCGCGAAAGCATCGACCGGCTCGACGCGATCCTCGTCTACACGCTGGGCGAGCGCTTCAAACACACGCAGGCCGTGGGGAAACTCAAGGCCGAAAACGATCTTCCGCCGTCGGACCCGGCGCGCGAAGAGAAACAGATTGCCCGGCTCGAGGAGCTTGCCGTTGCCGCAGACCTCGACCCGGAATTCGCAAAAGCCTTCCTGAAATTCATCATTCGGGAAGTCATCCACCACCACGAAAAACATCAGGAATGACAGGGGCTTAGCCTCTGAAAAATAGCTAGTATCAGGAGAAACAACCATGGCTATGAAAATTCGTCTCGCCCGCGGCGGTTCCAAAAAACGCCCGTTCTACCGCATCGTTGCCACCGATTCCCGCATGCCGCGCGACGGTCGCTTCATCGAGAAACTCGGCACCTACAACCCGCTCCTGCCGAAAGACAGCGAGCAGCGCGTCCAGATGGACATCGACGCCGTGAAAGCATGGCTCGAAAAAGGCGCCCAGCCGACCGACCGCGTCGCCCGCATGCTCGAAGCCGCTGGCGTCCTTGAGAAAAAAGAACGCAGCAACCCGAAAAAAGCCGTCCCGGGCAAAAAAGCCCAAGACCGCGCCGAAGAGAAAGCCGCGAAAGCTGCCGAGGCCGCTGAAGCTGCTGCTGCTCCGGCTGAAGAAGCTGCCGCTGAAGAGTAAGCGCACCGGGCCTCTGGCCCCGCGCGTTTCGTCCTCTTCCGGGCGCAGGCATTCTGCCTGCGCCTTTTTCCGTAGGGCTTTATCTGTGTGCAATAAAACAAGGGATTGCTGCATCCTACGATTTGCGCACAATCAAAGTTGACCCCGGTTTAACCCGTTATGGTGCTTATATCTCTGAGCAAATACAGGGCAATAAAGACATGACCAAACCTGCTGCACTCGGGCAGTTCTCTGCCGCTTTTCGTAACGATTTTGCCGAACTTCTGCGCTGGCGCCGGGATGTGCGCAGCTTCCGCACCGATCCGGTCGACGACGCGGCGCTTGCCCGTTGCCTTGACGCGTTCACCCTGGCCCCTTCCGTCAGCCTGTCGCAACCCTGGCGCATCGTGGCACTGAGCAGCGAGACCGCACGAACCGCTGCGCTCGAGAATTACAAGACATTCAACGCCGCTGCCCTGGCCGGAACGGAAGGTGAGGCGGCACAGAGCTTTGCCTCGCAAAAGCTCAAGGGGCTCGAGGACGCACCGGTACAATACGCAGTCTTCAGTGACGAAAGCGCGACCCACGGCCATCCGCTCGATCTCTCGGCGATCCCCCGTGTGCTCGAATATTCCGTCGCCGCCGCGATCATGCAATTCTGGCTGGCCCTGCGCGCCGAGGGTATCGGCCTTGGCTGGGTGTCGCGTCTAGACCAATCCCGGCTCAAGGCCGATCTCGATCTGGCGCAAAGCTGGACCCTTGTCGGTTATCTCTGCGTCGGCTATCCGACACAGGACAGCGCACTGCCGGAGCTTCAGGTTCAAGGCCATGAAGAGCGTGCCGCTTGCCCCGTGGTTCTGGAGCTGTAAGCTGTCGCAGAAATGGACAGCGAGCAAAGCATGAGTGACACGCGGATCATCGTCGGAGCCATCGCGGGCGCCTTTGGCGTCCATGGCGAGGTGCGAATCAAGAGCTTCTGCGCCGATCCAGAGGCCATCGGGGAGTATTCCCCGCTGACCTCAGAGGATGGTACGGAATATGTCCTGACCCTAACCCGTGCGATCAAGAACGGCTTTGCCGCAGAGATCGAAGGGGTCGAGACCAAGGAAGAGGCGGACGCCCTGCGTGGCGTGACGCTTTATGCCGACCGCACGCATCTGCCCTCCCTGCCCGACGACGAATTCTACCATGCCGATCTGATCGGGCTCACCGTGCTCGACACCGGCGGTGCGGTGCTCGGCACCGTGCGCAACGTGCTGAACCACGGTGCAGGCGATCTTTTGGAGGTGCAGGGAGCGGACCTGAAGACCCCTGTTCTCCTACCCTTCACGCTGCAAAACGTGCCAACGGTCGATCTGGCCTCGGGTCGGATCATCGCGGACCCGCCGGACGGTCTGTTCGACTGATGTCTCCCCGATCTGCCGGGGATGGTGCGGTGTTTTCGACGTTTCATCGCTCTGACTTGCATGGCAAAACCAATATCGCGCAGAGGGATGCGATCATTTCTCCTGCCCAGCACATTTCCAAGCCATGAGCCCCAAGGCTATATGAAGCTATGAACGACGATTCGATCTCAACCCCACCCGTTGACGCGCCTCAGCCCCCTGCGGCCCGGTCCCATGGCCGTCTGGCCGTGCGCCCGACGCTCAAACCGCGCGAGCTGATGACAAATACACCGGACATCGCGGGCGTGTGGAAGGCGAAGGTGATCACGCTGTTCCCCGGCGCTTTTCCCGGCGTTCTCGGCGAAAGCCTGACCGGCAAGGCGTTGCAGGACGGCACATGGCAGCTCGAACCCATCCATTTGCGCGAGTTCGGCGAAGGCAAGCACAAGAATGTCGACGACACGCCCGCAGGCGGCGGCGCTGGCATGGTGATCCGACCCGACGTGATGGGCAACGCCATCGATTTCGCAATGAACGGCGTGCCACCGGACCGCAAGGAATGGCCTCTGGTGTATCTGTCGCCCCGCGGCAAACGCTTCGATCAGGCGACAGCGAAACGCTGGT
This sequence comes from Celeribacter sp. SCSIO 80788, assembly GCF_051054295.1. GTDB lineage: Bacteria > Pseudomonadota > Alphaproteobacteria > Rhodobacterales > Rhodobacteraceae > Celeribacter. The sequence continues at coordinate 2,475,146 of NZ_CP150482.1, forward strand.
CACAGGCACGTGGCATCACGATGATCTGCGGGCGGTTCGAGGGCGTCGATGACCGGGTTCTGTTTCACTACGGGATCGAGGAGGTCAGCCTTGGCGATTTTGTCCTGACCGGCGGCGAGATCGCAGCGCAGGCGATGATCGACGCCACGGTACGGCTTTTGCCCGGTGTGTTGGGCAATGCCGAAAGCGTCGAGGAAGAAAGCCATTCGAACGGCCTTCTGGAGCACCCGCAATTCACCCGCCCCGCCGAATGGCGCGGGCTGCCGATCCCGGAGGTTCTCATGTCCGGGCACCATGGCAAGATCGCCGAATGGCGCCAGAAGATGGCGGAGAAGATCACCCGGGAGCGTCGCCCGGACATGTGGGCAGCCTACGAGGCAGGTCGCGAACCGGACGAATAAGCCGCACTCCAAACCGCATCAGCGTCAAAACATCACAGATGACAGCTCTGTACAGATCGGCACTTGCCCGGATACGGGTCTGCGCCTAGCCTCGCCCTGACCTATCGCCTGATGTGCCAACCGGCGCTCGGGGTCGTGGTTGCCGGGGCATGGCGTGGTTATCGCGGGCCGGTCGGCTGGCTTTTGGGCTGTCGCGCCGCGCAATTCATCAGCAAGATCAGCTACGGCGTCTTCATGTACCATCTGGCAATCTGGTGGGCGATGGGGCAGATCGGCTCCTCGCTCTATAACACAGGCCCGCTGCCGTTCTTCGCCATGACCGCGCTGAGCCTTCTCGCGGCCACCCTGTCGTGGTATCTTATCGAAGAACCGATTTCGCGATTGAAACGGCGGTTTCCGACCGTGCGGTCCGGTCGCGAGATCTTGGCCGCTGAAACCGTCGCATAAGACTTGCATTCTTGGGCATTTAACCCTAGAAACCGCGCGTCCGGGGTCGAGATTCGATCAACCGGGCCTTTTCGTTTTGTCCGGGCCTGTTCTTCGACGCCCGATCCGACATCCGGAAAGACCAAAGCAAAGACGACCTGAACCCTCCGGCGGGCATCCCCTATGGGACAAGATGGACCCGATCGAAGACGCGGAGCTCTGAGGCGATTGAAACTTCGTGGCATACCACGAGCAAATTGGAGTGTAAGCGATGGATCTGATCGCACAGCTTGAAGCCGAGCAAATCGCAGCTCTCGGCAAAACCATCCCGGATTTCAAGGCCGGTGACACCATCCGCGTCGGTTACAAAGTGACCGAAGGCACGCGCACCCGCGTGCAGAACTACGAAGGTGTCTGCATTTCCCGTAAGAACGGCAAAGGCATTGCCGGTTCCTTCACGGTTCGCAAAATTTCCTTCGGTGAAGGCGTTGAGCGTGTGTTCCCGCTCTACTCCACCAACATCGAATACATCGAGGTTGTGCGTCGCGGCCGTGTGCGTCGTTCGAAACTGTACTACCTCCGTTCGCGTCGCGGCAAATCCGCCCGTATCGCGGAAGTCGCCAACTACAAGTCGCTCGAAGCCTGAGGATCGTCACGATGAAAACCGATATCCATCCCGACTACCACTTCATCGACGTCAAAATGACCGATGGCACCATCGTGAAAATGCGCTCCACCTGGGGTTCGGAAGGCGACACCCTGTCGCTCGACATCGACCCCTCGGTGCACCCGGCCTGGACCGGCGGCAACTCCCGCCTGCTGGACGCCGGTGGTCGCGTTTCCAAATTCAAAAACAAATACGCTGGCCTCGGCTTCTAAGCCTCCGCCCGTATCTGATATGCAAAGGCCCGCCCTCTGGCGGGCCTTTTCGTTTGCCATGCCTCACGCCTTACTGCGCGGCGACCTCGGCCAAAAGCGGCGTGATCACCCGCACCGCAGCGCGGCGATTGCTGCGGTCGGCCTCGATGGTCTGAACCTTGAGGTAACGTTCGCCATAGCCCTGAACGACCATGTTTTCCGGCGGCACGTCGAAATACTCCGTCAGGGCGAGAGCCAGACTTTCCGCCCGACGATCCGACAGTGCAAGGTTCATCGTCGCAGCCCCCACGGCGTCGGTGTGGCCCTCGACCAAAAAGACCTCACGCGGGTTGGCGGCAATCGCCTCGCGCATCGCCCGCCCCAGAGCTGCAAGCTCTTCGGCTTCAGAGGGCGAGATCGCGGCGGAGCCACTGGCGAAGGTCACATTGGTCAGCTCAATCTCCGGCGCCAGCTCCCGCACCGCGCGGATGGAACGGATCTGGTTCAGAGAAAAGCGACGGTTCAGCGCCTCAGACTGCGCCTGACTGGCGGCCAATGCGGCCCGGAGCGCGTCTTCGTCCTCGGTATAGGTCACGGATTTCTGCGGCGTATCCGGCAGGGCCGTCACATCGACCGCCTCAATGGCCTGCGTGTCATCGAACAGCACAACGCGCGTGCCATCGACCAGCACACGCTCACGGCGCAGCACCCGACCGTCGGCGGAGCGGATCGTCACAACCTCGCTGCCGTCCTCGCGGTTCAGCGTGGTGCGGGTCGAGCCATCGTTAAACCGTTCCGTCGTCACCTGAGAACCCGGCTGGCGCAACAGCGCGTCGTCATTCTTGAGCACGCGCAATTGACCGTCGCGCTCAACGATCACCCGATCACCGGTGTTGGCCACGACCTGATCGTTATCGGCGAGCACATTGCCAATGACGGCGGCGCCCACGGCCCCGATCAAGAATTTCTCGAGATTGGACAGGCCCTCGTCGTCCTTCTCACTCTGTACCGTGGTCCGATTGGCGAATTCCTCACTGGAGGCGCGCGAGGTTTCGCGGGTCACGGTTTCGGTTTCGACCTCGATCTCCTGTCCGGTCTCAGCGGAGACCGCCGCAGCCGGAGGCGCGAGCGCCTCTTCCTCCGCCGCCTGTGCCGCCTCTTCTTCGGCCTGAGCCTTGAGCACCTCCTCCGTCATCTCGACGGCCTCGGCTTCGCCTGCATCGGTCGGGATAAAAACCCCTTCGGCGTCCTCGGGAAGCTGCGGCTTGAGCTCTGCATCGGTCATCTCGTCGGTGACAGGATTGTCCGCCATCGGAGCCATCTCCTCATCCGTGGCTTCTGCGGTCTCGCCCGGTTCAAGCGGTTGCATTGTGACGTCACCGCCCGTTTCAACCTCTTCCGCCGCAAGCGCCTCTTCCAGCGTCTGGGTCGAGTCACTCTCGGTCACATCTGGCACAACCGTTCCCATTTCCGGCGCCGCTTCAGGAGCCGCCGTCGTCGCCTCCTCGTCAGCAGCAGGCATATCCTCCGCCAGTTGATCCGCCAGAGCGTCCTCTTCGACGACCTCCTGGTGCTCAAGGTCGGCAGCCGCCTCTTCGCCCACGGTCGCGGGGGCGGTTTCCACCTCCTCGCGCGGCGCGGCGATGCCAAGCGCCTCATAGGCCTCAACCGCACTGACGATACGGCCATCTTTCAACATCACCGTGCCCTCTTCGGTCATACAGGGCGGCAGAATGTCGCTACAGGCTTCCAGCACCATGTTTTCCTCCACCATGCTTTCCTCCATCGCCTGCGCCTCCTGCGCCAAAGTGGGGGTGCTCAAGCCGAGGCCAATGAGGCCGAAACCGGTGGCGGCCGTGCTCATAATCATACGTTTCATGTGTCTTCTCCCAGAGTGATGCGGCACTCAAAGGGCCGCACATGTCCCGTCTCAACGCATGAAACCGCAAATTCGTTGCCATATCCGCATCGCAACACTGCGAAACGGATCGAGGAAACCGGGCGAAACGCTCTTGCACGGCAGCGAAAAACATCGTCATACAAGGTCGCAAAGAGACAACACACGCAGCGCAAAAGCGCGCGGACAGAACGGGAAATTGGGAACGTGGCGCATATCATCATCGTCGGCAACGAGAAGGGCGGAGCGGGGAAATCGACCGTCTCCATGCATGTGGCGACGGCTTTGGCGCGGCTGGGCCATCGGGTCGGCGCGCTCGATCTCGATCTGCGGCAAAAGACCTTTGCCCGCTATCTGGAAAACCGCCTGAGCTATTGCCTGCGCGACGGGATCGAGCTTCCGACGCCGGACTATCGCGACCTGCCGCAAGTCGATGCCGACGATCTGGCCGAAGGTGAGAACATTTACGACCGACGCCTGTCGATGGCCGTCGCAGGGCTGGAAGAGACCTGCGACTTTATCCTGATCGACTGCCCCGGATCGCACACCCGGCTGTCGCAGGTGGCGCATACCCTCGCCGATACGCTGATCACGCCGATGAACGACAGTTTCATCGATTTCGACCTTCTGGCGCGGGTCGATCCGGACAGCAACAAGATCCTCGGCCCCTCGGTCTATTCGGAGATGGTCTGGAACGCACGGCAATTGCGGGCGCAGGCCGGGCTCAAGCCCATCGATTGGGTCGTACTCCGTAACCGTCTCGGCGCGCAGCAGATGCACAACAAGAAAAAGATCGGCGACGCGCTCGACGAGCTGTCGAAACGCATCGGCTTCCGCGTTGCTCCCGGGTTTTCCGAACGGGTGATCTTCCGGGAACTGTTCCCGCGCGGGCTGACGCTTTTGGATCTCAAGGACATCGGTGTCAAATCGGCGATGAACATTTCGAACGTCGCCGCCCGTCAGGAATTGCGCGACCTGATGAAAGAGCTGAATCTGCCCGGCGTCGCGGTCGATTTCTGATCGCGCAGCCGACCTTAGCCCATCCGATCCAGACGGCGCAGGAACGCGTCGCCTTTCTGACGCGTCACCATGTGGCGCTCGCCGGGCACACTGCGGGAGACGGTCTCGGCGAGCGGCGTTCGGCTGGGCGCATTGTGCGCCGCCCGGCCACGGCGCTGCCAGATCAACAGGGCAACGGCCAAAATCATCAGACCAAGCCCAACGGCCATGAGTGTCACCTGAGCGCGGGCGTCGAGCCCGGCCAGCACTTGCACCCAAAACGCCTTCACCTGCATGACGATGTCCATCGCAAGATCTCCACAAACCTCCGGTTAACCGCGACTATCCCCCCGGAAAAAGGCAGCATTCCGGCCAGCCTGTGGTCAAAGCTGTGAAATTTCGTGATGCTCGCAAGACAGGGTTAACGTGACCGCGCCCGCCAGAGCGCCCCGGCCCGTTCTACGGGGTCGATTTCCCCTAAAGTCTCCAGCGCCAGAGACGCCGTGGCCAGCACGATCGCCTCCGCAAAAGGATCGTCGAGCGCCCCGCCCCAAAGGGCCGCAAGACGTGAGAGATCGGTCTCGCCATCGTTAAGCCTGCGCACATCCTCATGGGCCGGTGGCACGAGCCCCTCCCACCGCAGACCGTCCCGCAGTCCGAAGACCTGAATGTCCTTCGACGGATTGCGCTCAAATTCTCCACCGCCGCCTTTGATCACCGACAGGGATTTCAGGTCCAAAAGCGCCGAGGCATCCGCCTGCAATTCCCGATACGGCGGGTGAAACACGCCCTGAACCGAGGCCCCTGCCCCACCCGGATTGAGCATCCGCGCCACGGTATTGAGACAGGAGCGAAGGCCGAAGACAGCGCGCAGTTGCAAGAGGTGCAGAAGCTCCGGCGAGAAATTTTCCAGCGGCAGATAGGCGATGCCCTCTGTCGCCATCACCTCGCGCGCATGATCCGGACTGTCGCAGGAGGTGATCCCCGCATAGGGCATCCCCTCGCGCACCAGATGACCACTTTCGCCCAGCCCGTTCCATCCATGCATCAGGACCTTGTAGCCGCCTTCCGCCACAAGCCGCGCGGACAAAAGGAACCACGGCAGGCCCCGCGTGCGGCCCGCCGCATAGGACGGCCAATCGAGATCGGGCTCCGGCACGGTCACAAGCGTTTCGCGCAGCGCGCGCGTGAAGCCCGCAATCTCCTCAGGCACTTCGCCCTTCATCCGCATCAGCATCAGCATGGCACCGACGCTTTCGGGCGCGGCCTCGCCCCGGAGCACACGCGCCATGGCCTCATGCGCCTCGTCATAGCTCAGGGATCGGGACCGGCCCGGGCCACGGCCCAAAATCCGAACGAATTCGGCAATGCTCATCGGGTGTCCCCTCGGTTCACTCTGCGGCTTCGCGGCCCTTGAGCCGTTCGATCAGCGCCTTGATCTCGGGCCGGCAGGAGCCACAATTCGTGCCCGCCTGCAACGCCTCGCCAATCGCTTCGACCGTCATCAACCCGCGTGTTTCAATCGCGGACAGAATAGTGTTCACACCCACATTGAAGCAAGAGCAGAGCACCGGCCCCGGATCGGGTTGATCGGCGGGGGATTTGCCCGACAGCACCATCGGCGCCTCCTGCCCCGGCAGATGCGTCAGGTAATCGCGCATCACCGCGACCGGTTGGCGCGACACGAAAAGCGCGGCTTGCAACACGCCGTCCTTGTGAAAGGCGATGCGCGCGGTGCCTTTGGCCGGATCGAGCATGGTCTGAACATCTACATCGGCCAGATCGAACAGCTGGCGTGCCGCTTCGATCCAATCTTCCGGCGTCTCGCGCCCGGCCAATTCCATACGGTAACCCGCGTAGGTTTTCGCCTGCGCCCAATACTCCGCATCGGCGTTCACCGGGGTTTGCGAGATCGCAAAGCCATACCACGCCGCCTCAAACGGTTTGATCTGCGCCACCGCAGCCTTGCTCTCTGGCTGGCCGGAAACCGGGTCCGTCACCGCGGCCACAAGCGCGTCGATCCGTGCGGCGGGGGCGTTTTCGCCGGTCCAGTGCATCGGCGCGAAAATCTCGCCAGGGGCGATCCGGTCGGTGATCATGGCGCGCAGGATCGCCTTGCCATTGGGCGACGTCACCTCAACGAGAGAGGTCGGCCCAATGCCACGGGCGCGCGCATCCTCCGGGTGAATCTCGATGAACGGCTCGCCCAGATGGGCATTGAGACGCGGCGCGCGGGCGGTGCGGGTCATGGTGTGCCACTGATCACGCACCCGGCCGGTGTTCAGCCGGAACGGATAGCGCGGCTCGGTTTTGGCCACGGGGGGCTTCCACGACACGGGCAGCATCCGGGCCTTGCCATCGGGGGTATAGAATTTGCCGTCGGCAAAGAAACGACCGCCCTGTTTGCCATCGGACAACGGCCAGCGGGTCGGCTCCAGCGCGTCATATTCGGCGTCCGACAGGTCCTTGAGACCGGAGATGTCGAAATCCTTGCCAAAGCCGCCAGCGATGCCGGACAGGGCCGCATATTCGCGGAAAATCTCGGCGGGGCTCTCATAATCGAAAGCCGCGCCATAGCCCATCAGACGCCCGACCTCGGCCAATTGCCACCAATCCGGGCGCGCATCGCCGGGGGCGGGCAGGACGATGCGTTGTCGCGAAATGATCCGGTCGGAATTGGTCACCGTACCGCTTTTTTCGCCCCAGCCGGTGGCGGGCAACAGCACATGGGCAAGGCGCGCCGTATCGGTCGCCTCGGTGATGTCGGAGACCACGACGAAATCGCAGCCCGCAATGGCCTCGCGCACCTTGTCGGCGTCCGGCATGGAGACCGCAGGGTTGGTATGAAGGATCCACAGCGCCTTGATCTTGCCCTCGCCCACGGCGCGGAACATGTCGACGGCTTTGAGACCGGCCTGTTCCGGGATGACTGGGGCGGACCAGAAATCGCCGACGGCCTTGCGATGATCGGCGTTTTCAATATCGAGATGACAGGCCAGCATATTCGCCAGCCCGCCGACCTCACGCCCCCCCATGGCGTTGGGCTGACCGGTGACGGAAAACGGCCCAAGCCCCGCGCGCCCGATGCGCCCCGTGGCGAGGTGGCAATTGATAATCGCATTGACCTTGTCGGTGCCGGAGGAGGATTGGTTGACGCCTTGGGAGAAGATCGTCACGACCTTTTCCGTACCGCACCAAAGCGCATAGAACTCAGCCAGAAGATCGTCCGACAGGCCCGTCACGGAGAGATCGTCGGCCTTGGCGGCTTCGATGGCCTCATCGAGACCCGTGACATGTTCGGCGAACTCCCGGTCGATCAAGCCACGCTTTTCGATCTCAGCCAAAAGCCCGTTGAACAGCGCCACATCGGCCCCCGGTTTCACCGGCAGATGCAGGTCCGCCAGATCGCAGGAGGCGGTGCGGCGCGGGTCGATGACGACGAGCTTTTGCTCCGGGCGTTTCTTGCGATTGGCCAGAATGCGTTGATAAAGCACCGGGTGGCACCATGCGAGGTTCGACCCGGTGAGCACGATCAGATCGGCCTCATCAAGGTCCTCATAGGTACCGGGAACCGTGTCGCTGCCAAAGGCGCGTTTGTGTCCGGCCACAGTCGAGGCCATGCAGAGGCGCGAATTCGTGTCGATATTGGCCGAGCCGATGAAGCCTTTCATCAGCTTGTTGGCGACATAGTAGTCCTCGGTCAGGAGCTGGCCGGAGACGTAGAAGGCCACGCTGTCGGGGCCATGTTCGGCGATGGTTTCGGAAAACGTGCGCGCCACAAGGCCCAGCGCCGTGTCCCAATCCGTGTCCGTGCCATGGACGCGCGGGGCCAGAAGCCGCCCGTCGAGCGAGACGGTTTCTCCCAGAGCCGTGCCCTTGGAACAGAGACGCCCGAAATTCGCCGGATGGCTTTTGTCGCCGCGCACATCGAGGCCGCCCTGCCCGTCCGGGCCCAGAACGACACCGCAGCCGACCCCGCAATAGGGGCAGGTCGATCGGATCGCACAGCTGGATTTCGGCGCTTTCATCACATCACCTCCAAAACCGGTGCCGCAGCCGCTTCCTGATAGGCCGGACCGAAAATCAGCATGTCCCGCATGTCGGAAATATCGACGCCGTCGCGGATCAGGTTGAAGAACCAGCCGCCGTCATCCGTGTCGCCATACATCACCGTTCCCACAAGTCGCCCGTCTTCGATCACAAGACGCTTGTAGATCGCGGCTTGCGGATCGGAATAGGTGATGCATTCGCGGCCCTGCGCCTCGCGGAAATCGCCGGCGGAGAAAAGATCGCAACCGGTGACTTTGAGCTTGGTTGAGACATCCTTGTTGACGAAGCTCGCGGGCAGATCGCGGAGCGTCTTGGCCAACACCTTGGCCTGATCGAAAAGCGGAGCAACGAGGCCGAAGACCTGCCCGTCATGTTCGACGCATTCACCCAAGGCAAAGACATCGGGAGCGCTGGTCCGCAACTGGTCATCCACAAGAATGCCGCGCTTGGTCTCAATACCGCAGGCGCGGGCCAGAGCGATGGAAGGCCGAATGCCCACGGCCATCACCACGAGATCGCAACAGAGCATGCGCCCATCGTCCAGAAGAAGGGCGCGCGCACGGCCCTCGTCATCTGCGATGATCTCTTTCGAATTGGCACCACAGATCACCTCGATGCCGCGCGCCTCCAGCGCGTCCTGCAACAGACCCGCCGCCTGTGCGTCGAGCTGGCGCTCCATCAGGTGATCGGCGAGATGCACCACGGTGACATGCGTGCCGCGCGCGGCCATGCCTGCCGCCGCCTCAAGCCCCAAAAGCCCACCGCCGATCACAACGGCACGCCCGTTCGGTTTTTTAGCCAAACGGATCATCTCTTCGGTGTCCTCAAGATCGCGATAGGCAATGACGCCGGGCATCTCATGGCCGGGAAGCGGCACGATGAACGGCGTCGAGCCGGTGGCGATGACCAGCTTGTCATAGGGGACTTCGCCGCGCTCGCCAAAGACGACCCGGTGCTCCGGATCAATCCGGGTCACGCGTTCGCCAAAGCGGCAGCTCACGCCATGGCGGGCATACCACGCATCGTCATGGGTGACGATCTCGTCATAACGAAGCTCCCCCGCCAAGACCGGCGACAGCATGAGCCTGTTATAGGTCCCGCGCGGCTCCGCATTGAAAAGCGTGATGTCGAAGGCCTCGGGAGCCTCGTTGATCAGATGATCGAGAAGCCGCCCCGTGGCCATACCCGCACCGATGATGACAAGCCGTTCCGCCATATCTTTACTCCGCCGCGATGGCCTTCGGGTCAGACTTTTTTTCCGAAGACGTCTTCGGTTTCGCCCCGTGCTCATATTCCTCAAGGAAATCGAGCACTTCCTGCCGGTAGGCATAGTAATCCGGGTGCTCCAGAAGCGCCTTGCGGGTGCGCGGACGCGGCAGGTTCACTTCGGTGATTTTGCCGATCGTCGCCTGCGGCCCGTTGGTCATCATCACAACGCGGTCGGCCAGAAGGATGGCTTCGTCGACATCGTGCGTGACACAGATCGCGGTCACTTTCGTGCGCTCCCAGACCTCCATCAGAACCTCCTGCAACTCCCAGCGCGTGAGACTGTCGAGCATGCCGAAAGGCTCATCAAGCAGGAGAAGTTTCGGCGACAGGGCAAAGGCGCGGGCGATGCCCACACGTTGCCTCATGCCGTTGGACATTTCCGAGGCCGGCTTGTCCATAGCGTCAGCGAGGCCGACCCTTTCAAGATAATATTCAATGACGTCCTGCCGCTCGGATTGCGACGCGCCGGGATAGACCTTGTCGACACCAATTGCCACGTTCTCCTTTGCTGTGAGCCAGGGAAACAGGTTCGGCGACTGGAACACCACGGCACGCTCCGGATCGGCGCCACGCACCTCGAACCCATCGAGTTTGATCGCACCTTTCGAGATGTCGTTAAGCCCGGCCGCCATGGTCAGAACTGTGGATTTGCCACAGCCCGAATGCCCGATCAGCGAAATGAATTCGCCCCGGTTCAGTTTCAGGTTGAAGTCCTCCACAACGGTCAGCGGCCCTTTCGGGGTCGGGTAAATCTTGTGGAGACCTTCAAAGGTAAGGAATCTCTGCTCGATAAGTCCCTCTTGTGCTTTCTCCACCGCCGCGGGCACCTTTTGGTTGTGAATCGCGGTGATCCCCGGCAGCTGTTTGAGTCCTTCCGCCTTGGCTTCAATGCCCACATCCATGAGATAATTGGTCACGGCCGCGCGCAGGTGGTGGAAGGTCTCGTCATGGTTCATCTCGGTCCGGTCACGCGGACGCGGGATGTCGACCTTGAACTCTTCGCCAAGCGTCCCGTCGGGATTGAGCGCGATGATCCGGTCGGCCAGAAGGATCGCTTCATCCACATCGTTGGTGATCAGAACGCAGGTCTTCTTGTCGGCGTCCCAGATATGTTCGATCTCGTCGGCAAGGTTCGCCCGCGTCAGCGCATCGAGCGCAGAGAGCGGCTCGTCGAGCAACAAAACCTCCGGGTTCATCGCCAGAGCGCGGGCCACGTTCACACGTTGGCGCATGCCGCCCGAAAGCTCCGCCGGACGGCGCGTTTTGGCGTGGCTCAGCCCCACCATTTTGACGTAATGATCGACTTTTTCCTGTTGTTCGGCCTTGGAAAGCCCCGGAAAAATCGCATCCACGGCCAAGGCGACGTTTTGATCGACGGTGAGCCACGGCATCAGCGAATAGTTCTGAAAAATCACGCCGCGCTCAGGACCGGGGCCGGTCACCGGCTGGCCTTTGAATGTCACGGAGCCGGTGGAGGGCGTGTCGAGCCCGGCCATCAGATTGATCAGCGTGGTCTTGCCGGAGCCGGAGAACCCGAGGAGCACAAGAAACTCGCCCTCCTCGACCGAAAGATTGATGTTTCGGAGAACTTGGGTGCGGTGCAGCCCCTCACCATAGCCCTTGGACACATTGTCGAATGTCAGGAAACCCATGTCGATCACCGGTTGTTCGTGAAGGTGAAGAGGGATTGCAGCGCATACATCACGCGGTCCAGAAGGAAGCCGATGATGCCGATGGTGAGCACGGCGACGATGATTTTCGCCAAGGATTGCGAGGAGCCGTTCTGGAATTCGTCCCAGACAAATTTGCCAAGCCCCGGGTTCTGCGCCAGCATCTCAGCGGCGATCAGCACCATCCAGCCCACACCCAGAGACAGACGCAGACCGGTGAAGATCAGCGGCAGGGCGGAGGGCAGCACGAGCTTGGTGATCTTGGACCAGGTGCCCATTTTCAACACTTTGGAGACGGAGACGAGATCTTTGTCGATCGACGCCACTCCGAGAGAGGTGTTGATCAGCGTTGGCCAGAGCGAGCAGAGCGTCACGGTGATGGCCGACACAAGGAAGGATTTCGCGAATAGGCCATCGTTGGTTGTATAGAGCGCGGAAACCACCATGGTCACGATCGGCAGCCACGCGAGCGGCGAGACCGGTTTGAAGATTTGCACCAGCGGGTTGATCGCGGCGTTCGCGTAAGGAGAAAGCCCGGCGAGAATGCCCAGCGGAATGGCAATCGCGGAACCGATCAGGAAGCCGAAGAAGACGGTTTTGATCGAGGTCCAGATTTGTTCGTAGTAAGACGGCGAACCGGTGTAGGGAATGTCCTTCACCTTATCCATCTCCCCCGCCGCGATGTATTTCGCGTTGCGCGCTTCGACGCGCTCAAGGAAGGCGGCTTTTTTCTCGGCCTTGGCAATCGCATCGTGATGCAGGTTCACCGCTTCTTCCCAAACTGCGGAAGGGCCGGGGATCGCGCCCAGAGAGGTCTGAACCTTCGGCGCAAGCGCGCCCCAGAGCATCAGAAAGCCGACGATGGCCAGAACCGGCACGCCCAAAAGTTTCCAGATTTCCTTGGCTTGCGCTTTCGGGTTGTCACCGGCGAGCGCTTTGAGGATCGGCGTCATCCAGGAGAGGCCCAGAACCTGAAACCAGGCGTCGGCCTTGTTGATCCGGGTGAAACGTTTGGCGCGACGATCCTCGCGGGCCTTGCGGGCGGCCTCGGCGTCGAGCGCTTGGGGGTCGATGGCGGTCATGGCGGGATCCTCGCATCAGAGGGTGGAAAAAAGGCGGGGCACAAAGGCCCCTTGAGGGAGACTGGGGTCCCGGTCGTTGCATGATGGGGAGCACGCCGGGATCTTGTTATCGTTTTTCAGGGCGGGCGAAGCGTCTGGGCTCCGCCCGTTCTGCGACATATGTCAGGCGGGTCGGGCTCAGCCTTTGACTTCGGTGCCCACGACCACTTGCTCGCCTTTCAGGCCGATCGGCAGGCTGTCGAGATAGGCGTTCGGCGCTTTGCCGTCATAGGGGATGCCGTCGATGATATCCTCGGCAGGCGTCGGCGCTTTGTAGCCGTCGCTGTCCCAGGGGAAGTCGGCCTCATTCGCCAGCCCCTCGTCCACGAGCAGACGCGCGGCTTCGAGGTAAATCTCCGGCTTGTAGACGGATTTCGCCACTTCATCATACCAGCTGTCCGGCTTGGCCTCCGCGATCTGGCCCCAACGACGCATCTGGGTCAGGTACCAGACGGCATCGGAGTAGAACGGGTAGGTCGCATTGTAGCGGAAGAACACGTTGAAGTCGGGAACGTCGCGCTTGTCGCCTTTTTCGTACTCGAACGTGCCGGTCATGGAGTTCGCGATGACCTCCGGATCGGCGCCCACATAGTCCGGGCGGGACAGAATCTCGACGGCTTCCTGACGGTTGGCGTTGTCGTTCTCATCGAGCCACATGGCCGCACGGATCAGCGCCTTGGTCACGGCAAGCGTGGTGTTCGGATACTGCTCGGCGAACTCGGCGGTGATGCCAAACACTTTCTCCGGGTTGTTTTTCCAGAGCTCATAGTCGGTGATGACCGGAACACCGATGCCCTTGAACACGGCCTGCTGGTTCCACGGCTCACCCACGCAGTAGCCATAGATCGTACCGGCCTCCAAGGTGGCAGGCATCTGCGGCGGGGGCGTCACGGACAGGAACACATCCGCGCCGATCTGGCCGGTGATGTTCTCGGGGGAATAGTAGCCCGGATGCAGACCACCAGCAGCCAACCAGTAGCGCAGCTCGTAGTTGTGGGTCGAGACCGGGAACACCATGCCCATGTTGAAGGGCTTGCCTTCGGATTTGTATTTCTCAACGACCGGCGCGAGGGCGGAGGCGGAAATCGGGTGTTGCACTTTCCCGTCCGCATCCACGGGGATGTTCGGTTTCATCTCTTCCCAAACCTCGTTCGACACGGTGATGCCGTTGCCATTCAGGTCCATGGAAAACGGCGTGATGATATGCGCTTCGGTGCCAAACCCGATGGTTGCGGCCAGCGGTTGACCGGCCAGCATATGCGCGCCGTCGAGCGTCCCGTCGATCACACCATCAAGGAGAACCTTCCAGTTCGCCTGCGCTTCGAGCGTCACAAAGAGGCCTTCGTCGTCAAAGAAGCCCTGTTCATAAGCCACCGCGAGCGGCGCCATGTCGGTCAGTTTGATGAACCCGAAGGTCAGCTGGTCTTTTTCCAGATCGAGCATCTCGGCCCAACCGGGGGCTGCGAGTGCCGTCGTGGCCGCGAGGCCGAGAAGAAGCTTTTTCATCCGTGTGTCCCTGTTACGATGAAAATACAAAAAAGCCGCCGATAGACCGCCAGGGAGGAGAAGGGGCGATCTATCGAGCGGCTTTGCTCGGTGTCCCGATCACCGGGACTATCATGCATCTGTCCCGATCATCGGGACGGAATTTCGTATCGCGGCATCGTTGCCTTGCGATACCCCACATATGCCGGGAATCACGCTGCGGACGCAAAGCCTCTGACGATTACGCACAGACGAAAATGCTGCAACCGCACCAAGATGCAAAAATTTTGTGCATCATTCTCCAGAAGGATCAAAAACGCGCCCGTCGAAAAACTGATTGCGTGTCAAAATCAAATGCCCTGCCCCCGAGGCAACCGGAGTCGGCGCGCGCAAAGCCCCCTCGACTTTCGAGGATGCCCTCGGCAAATCGGCGGAAGTCTGCGCCAGAGCCTGTCGATAAAGATCCGAACGGAATACAGCCCGCGCGAGGGTCCGCGCCTGAGCCCGCTCAAGCCCTGTGCGGGCGGCAAGCTGTGTGCCGATCCATTCCGCCTGCGAGCGCCACGGGAAGGTGGCAGCGCCGTTGAAGAACTCGAGAAACCCCTCGACGCGCCGGGTCTCGCCGGTCGGGGAAATCACGATCTGGCCGGACAGCGCGCGCTCCAGCATCTCGGAGGGAAGATCGAGATATTCCGGTCGGCCCAAAAGCTCGGAGGCGAGCGTGCGGCTGTCGGGCGAGCCAAGCCAGCGCCCCGCACGCCACACCGCCCGGATCAGCCGCCCCATCAGCGCGGCTTCCTGTTCGGCCCAGTCGCTGCGCACCGCCAAAACCTTTTCCGGGGCTGCGGACCAGATCGCCGAAGTCGGAAGCAACAGCTCCCCCACCCCGTTGTCCACCGCTTTCGATCCCCAAGGCTCGCCGACGCAAAAGGCGTCGATCTCGCCGGTGGCCATGGCATCGGCCATCAAGGGCGGCGGCACGGTGCGAATGTCGACCGATTGCGGTGCAGGCAACCCCAGCGCGGAGAGCCAGTAATACAAAAGCTCGGCATGCATCGAGAAGGGGAAAGGCACACCGATCCGAAGCCGCCCTTTGACGGCCGCGATCAGAGCCTTGCCCGCCGCCTGCGCGTCATTGAAGGCGAAATCATGCCCCTCCTCGCGCAAACGGGCGGCGAGATCGTTGGACACACCGATGACATTGCCGTTCATCGACAGAACCGAAACCGCAGTCAGTTTGGCCCCTGCACCCCCCAGCCCCAAGGCCGTTGCGACCGGAACCGGCGACAGCATATGCGCCGCCTCGACCTGCCCAAAGCTCAGCATATCGCGCACCGAGGACCACGACGGCGCGCGCCGCAGATCGAGCGCAATGCCCTCTTCGGCGGCAAAGCCCATCTCCTGCGCCACGATCAGTGGCGCGGCATCCACCAGCGGGATGAACCCGACGGAGAGCACAGTACCTCTCATCCCAAAAGCCCCGCCGCCGTCACCAGAGCCTGCGCCACATCGGCCACGCGTTTGCCCTGATCCATCGCCGCCTTGCGCAGCAAGGCATAGGCCTCGTCCTCGCCGATGCCTCTGGCACGCATCAACATGCCCTTGGCCCGGTCGATCACCTTGCGTTCTTCGAGCGCCTTCTTGGTCTCGGCCAGCTCCGTGCGCATGCGCTGAAACATCCGAAACCGCACGATGGCGGCGTCCATGATCGGCTTGACCCGCTGCGCCTTCAACCCGTCGACCACATAGGCCGACACCCCGGCCTCAATCGCAGCGGTCGAGAGCGCCTCGTCCGTGCTGTCAACGAACATGGCGACCGGGCGGTCGAGGGGACCTGAAGCCAGCGCCAGTTCCTCCATCGTATCGCGCGAGGGGTTTTCGATGTCGATCAGGACGATATCCGGATTGCGCGCCTGAATTTGCCGCGCCAGCCCATTGGGATCGTTGATGACGGAAATGTCGAATTCCCCGGCGGCGCGCAGGCTGTCCACGATCAGCTGGGCGCGGGTACGGTCGGTTTCGACGACGATGACGGACAGGCGAGCACTCATGGGGCCAGATCGCGTGAAGCAGGATGGAAAGTAAACGATTCCCGCATAGTGGAACTCGTAATGAGCCGAAATCAGATCAATGTCTGCCTAATTTTTAGGACGCGGCGATGAATTCGCCAGCATCTCACATTTTCCCAGCCCACATCCCAAGGCACCAATCCCGCATCGCGGAGAGCTCTGCCGCCACGGGCTCGGCGAAGTCACCGGCATAGGCCTGAAACGCTCCGAAATTCTTTCTGTTGACGCCGAGCAGCACCGGAATGCCTTCGGCAAGGGCGGCAGCGATCAGATCGCGAAAGCCGCGCCCCTCGATCTCCTGCTTGCCGAATTTGTTGATCAGCACCAGTTCCGCCCCACCCTCGAGCGCGGTTTCGGCATGATGTACGGCACGTTCCAACCCGTCCGGGTCGAGACGGCAACCGCTCGCCAGAGCGCCGAGGCTTTGGGAGATCGTCACACGCTCGCCCGAAGGCAGCAGCCGAAGCTCCATCCGGCATTTGACCTGGTTTGGAAGTTCGCTGTTGATCTGCACCGCGCCGATGACCCGCCGCCCCTCGGCCTCGAACCCTTCGGCGAGCTGCGCCAGCAGGCGATCCGTACCGCCGCGCTCTTCCGTCATCACATAGCCGAGCATGGCCTGCCCCTTGATTTGCCCTGCCCCGGACATACAGAATGGCGGGCAAGAGCAAAAGCCCTATGGAGGGACCCCGATGAGCAGCTATCCCGGCGTCATTCTCGCAGGCGGTGAAGGCACCCGCCTCGGCACGGTCGACAAAGGTCTTGTGGAGCTTGGCGGCGCGCGACTGATCGAACGGGTGATCGACCGGCTCGCGCCGCAATGCGCCACACTGGCAATCAGCGCCAATGGCGATCCGAAGCGCTATGCCGAGTTCGGCTATCCGATCATCCCCGACGGCACCGCACATATGCAGGGCCCGCTGGCCGGCGTTCTGGCGGGGCTCGACTGGGCGGCGATGAAAGGCTTCGAGGCGATCGTGACCGTCGCCACCGATACACCGTTTTTCCCAACCGATCTGGTGGCCCGCCTGTCGCAGGTGTCCCGGCCCGAGGGGTTTGGCATCGCGGTCACAGAAGAGGATGGCAAAACGCGCTGGCATCCGACCTTTGGGCTTTGGCCCGTGAGCCTGCGCGACGATCTGCGTGTCGCAC
Organism: Celeribacter sp. SCSIO 80788; assembly: GCF_051054295.1. GTDB lineage: Bacteria > Pseudomonadota > Alphaproteobacteria > Rhodobacterales > Rhodobacteraceae > Celeribacter. The sequence goes on from NZ_CP150482.1 coordinate 2,492,543, forward strand.
TGGCGCGGCATCAGCGGCGCATGGTGCAATTCGCGGAGAGCAAAGGCGCTGTGCCAATCCTGTTCGAGGGGGCCATGCCCAAGGAGCTGTTTTTCAACGTCAACACGGCTGAAGATCTGGCTGAGGCCGAAGAAATGCTTGCGCGGGTCTGATCAGCCCCGTCGGATCAGGTAGGTCTGGCTGTCGCCGCGCTCTTCCATACCGAGATACTCATGCCCGGCCTCGTTGCAGAAATGCGGCACGTCGATCACCGCCGCCGGATCGGAAGCAAGAAGCCGCAAAACCTGCCCCGGCGCCATGCTCAAAAGCCGCTTGCGGGCCTTCAGCACCGGCAAAGGACAGATCAACCCGATCGCGTCGAGCTCTTCGTTCCAGTTTGGCATCGTCTCAGTCATCATGGCCGAGGCTTAGGACGCCCCGGCCCGTCTGTCCAGACGTCTTCGCGTGGCCTCAGCCCCGCAGCCCACGCACTTGGCGCAGGGGCTGATCGGGCAAGAGATATGTCTCCTCGAGACGCGTCCTGAGATAATCCGAGGCCTGAACCGGCGGGTAATGCGCAGGACCGGTGCGCGGCAGCGGCGCGATCACGCTGTCCGGGTTCGGATCGAGATAGAAGGCGGCGAGCGTTCGCGGGCGCATCGGCGGCACCAACCGGTGTGGCAGCGAGCGATATTGGTCATTCGTCCAGCGCATCAGCCCGTCCCCCACCAGGACAAGCAATGCACCGGGAATCTCCGGCACATCGCGCCATTGCCCCGAGCGGCTCAGGTATTGCAAGCCCCCCGAGCCATCGGTGAGCACGACCGTGAGCGCGCCGTAATCGAATTGCGGCTGTTCTCCCAATGTCATGTCCTGCACGCAGGCGGGGTAGTGCGACAGGCGCAGCGTTGCCATGGGATCGGTGAAATGCGGCTGGAAAAACCCCTGCGGCAGATCGAGATCGCGTTCGACCCCGCGCATCAGGGCTCGACCGAGACCCAACATCTCCTTGTAATAATCGCGCATGACATCGCGGAACATGTCGTTCTCGGGCCAGAGATTCGGCCCGCGAAACGGCTCACCGGCCTGCACGCGCGGATCGCTCTCCGGGAGATCCAGCCCGAGGCTGAAGCTTTCCTTGCTGAGCGGTGTGCCCGATGCCCCGCCGAGCACTTCGACACCCGAGGCCGCCCAACCGCGATTGATCGGCGAATGACGGATGTCGAGCGACGCCTTCTCCTCCTCAGGCAGGTCAAAGAACGTCTCCGAGGCACTCAGCACCTCACGCAGAAGCCCGCGCGGGATGCCATGTTCGGACAGAAGGAACACCCCCTCGTCTCGGCAGGCCTGCCCCATCTGTCTTGCAAATCCGAGCGGGTCCTTGCCCGAGGCCTGTAGTCGAAAATCCAGTAAAGGTATCATTTGAAAATCTCTCGAATGGTCACCTGCGCCTCCTCCTCCCAAATGATCCGCAGGCCGATCATCGGGTCGGTTCAGGATACATGCGCGATGCCTGCCCGGAGAGCACAACCCAAGGGAGAACGGCTTGAAAATTCAAAAATGGTCAAAGCACGGGCTGTTTTTCACCCACAAGATCAAATCCGGTGCAGCCCCCGTGCGGCAGCCTGTCGCAGATGCGCACAGGTTCAGACGGGAGCGTGCATCGCGTGCGGAACATAATTTGTCAGAACGGTAAAAAATCCTTCACAGAACCATCACATTCCCCCGGCATCTGATCGCCTGTGCAAAACCGGTCGGTTTCCCGGCCAGAGATGTTTTGCGCCTCCACCAAAAGGGGAGGCACCGCGCGCCACAGACAGGGGGCGCCTCAGATTGACAGGCCCGAAGCGGGTCCAGACCGGAGACGTGACATGAACACGATGAAGATCACGGCAGCTGCTGCCGCTTTCGCCCTCGCGGGCACCGCAGCCTTTGCGGAAACCGAGATCACCTGGTGGCACGCCATGGGCGGCAACCTTGGCGAGACCGTCAACAAAATCGCCGAAGGCTTCAACGCCTCGCAAGACGAGTACAAAATCACCCCGGTGTTCAAAGGCTCCTATGAAGAGACCCTGACCTCCGGCATCGCCGCCTTCCGCGCCGGTGAACAGCCGAACATCATGCAGGTGTTCGACGCCGGTTCCGCCACCGTGATCGGCGCCAAGGGCGCGACTGTTCCGGTGCAGGATCTGCTGTCGGAAAACGGTGTCGACTTCGACATCAACGCTTACATTCCGGGCGTGCGTTATTTCTACGCCGACAACCAGGGCAAGATGATCGGCATGCCGTTCAACTCCTCCTCGCCGGTGATGTATTACAACGCCGATGCGCTGGCCGCTGCCGGTGTCGAGGTTCCCGCAACCTACGAAGACTTCGAAGCCATCGCGCCGAAACTCAAGGACGCGGGCTACATCCCGCTCGTGCAGACGCACCTGCCGTGGGAATTCGTCGAGAACTTCCATTCCCGTCACAACCTGCCGTTTGCCACCAACGCGAACGGCTATGATGGCGCTGAAGGCACCCAGATCCTCGTCAACTCCGACGAGATGAAAATGCACTTCACCAAAGTCAAAGAATGGCTCGACGAAGGCTATTTCGGCTTCTTCGGCACAGGTTGGGACGACAATCAGGCGCAATTCGAAGCTGGCAAAGCGGCGATGTACATCGGCTCTTCGGGCGATTTCGGCGGCCTGACCAAGAAAGACCTGCCGTTCAAATGGGGCTCCTCCTACCTGCCCTACTGGGCCTCGATCACCGAAGAGGGCTACCAGACCTTCATCGGCGGCGCGGCTCTGTTCGCGATGTCCGGCAAATCCGCCGAGGAAAACAAGGCGACCGCCGAGTTCTTCCGCTATCTGACCTCCCCGGAAGTGCAGTACATGTGGCACCGTGAAACCGGTTACGTTCCGATCACCACCGCCGCTTATGAGCTGGCGAAAGCCGATGGTCATTACGACCGCTTCCCGGCCGCCGAAACCGGTCCGAAACAGCTGATGCTTGCCGCCGGTGAAAACACCCGTGGCTACCGCATGGGCTTCTACGTTCAGATCCGCGACGTGGAAAACCGTGAGCTGGGCCGCTTCCTCTCCGGCGAGACCTCCATCGAAGACGCGCTGTCGACGATCGAGAAAGAAGGCAACGAACTTCTCGCCCGTTTCGCCAAGACCCAAGGCTAAGACCAGTGTGAACGATATTTCTGGCGGCCGCGTCCTCGCGGCCGTCAGGCTTTTGCGAACGGTCCTCCCCGTGAAAGGTCCCCTCATGAAACGCGCAGGCTTTTCCTCCCGCTGGCTGCCGATCCTCCTTCTGGTGCCGCAGCTTTCGATCATCCTTCTGTTTTTCTACTGGCCCGCAGCCTATGCGGTAAAATCCTCGTTTTACCTGCAAGATCCGTTTGGCTTTGGGCAGACCTTTGTCGGCTTGGAGAATTACACCGCGCTGGCGGACTCCGCCGAATATCTCAAGGTCGCGAATTTCACCTTGGTCTTCACCGTTCTGGTGACGTTTTTCTCCCTCGCTCTGGCGCTTTTGCTGGCGGTTAAAGCCGACAGCGTCCTGCGCGGCGCCAAAACCTATCGCACGCTTCTGATGTGGGTTTATGCCGTAGCCCCTCCTGTCGCAGGGTTCATGGGCCTCTTGCTGTTCAACCAACGCTGGGGGCCGCTCACCGAATTCTTTGGCCTGTTCGGCTGGGATTTCAACATGCGCGCGGATTATTTCGATACGGCCTTCGCCATGGTGCTCGTCTCCGTCTGGAAACAGGTTCCGGTGAACTTCATCTTCTTCCTCTCCGGGCTTCAAAGCATCCCGAAATCCGTGCGCGAGGCGGCCCTGATCGACAACCGCTCCGCCTCTGGCCGGTTCTGGGACGTGACCTTTCCGCTCCTCGCGCCAACCGGGTTCTTTTTGCTCATCATCAACATCACCTACGCGCTTTTCGACACGTTCGGCGTGATCGACACGCTGGTGAAAGGCGAGCCTGCGAACAACCCGATGACCCTTGTGTACAAGGTTTATATCGACGGCTTCCGCGGCAACGACCTTGGCGGTTCCTCGGCGCAATCGGTCATTTTGATGGTGCTCGTCTTTGTCCTGACCGTGTTCCAGTTCCGGCTGGTTGAACGACGCATTCACTACACCTGAGGCAGGATCATGGCTGATATTTCTCTCTCCACCCCCGTCATCCCCCGTCGCCGCATCCGCTGGTCCACCGTGGCGGATCACGCGATCCTCATCGCCGGGTCTCTGTTCATGTTCGTGCCGCTGCTGATCATGCTGCAAACCGCCTCGACGCCCGATGTCGAGACGGCGAAATACGGCCCCGGCCTCTATTTCGGCGATCAGCTCGGCCCGAACTTTCACAAAGCCATGTTCGAGGCTTCGGGATTCTCTGGCGACAACACTGGCCTTGCGATGTTCAAGAACTCTTTGATCCTTGGGCTTGGCTTCGCCATCGGCAAGATCGTCATCGGCATGATGGCCGCCTATGCCATCGTCTATTTCCGCCTGCGGTTTGCGACATTCGCCTTCTGGCTGATCTTCACCACGCTTCTCTTGCCGCTCGAAGTGCGCATTCTGCCGTCTTACGAAATCACGCAGAAACTGGGCCTTCTGAACACCTACACCGGGCTGATCGTCCCGCTCATCGCCTCGGCGACGGCGACGTTTTTCTTTCGCCAGTTTTTCCGCTCCGTCCCCGAAGAGCTGGTCGAAGCCGCGCGGATCGACGGCGCAGGGCCGGTCAAGTTCTTCATCGACATCCTCGTGCCGCTTTCGCAAACCATGATCGCCGCGATGTTCATCATCATGTTCGTCTATGGCTGGAACCAATATCTCTGGCCCACGATGATCACCACGGACGAAAGCATGTACACCCTCGTGCGCGGCATCAAACGGATCGTTCAGGTGCTGCAAGGCGGCAATGAAATCCCCGAATACGGGCGCGCGAATGTGCTGGCGATCATCGCCGTTCTGCCCCCCGTCGCCATCGTCATTTTCTTCCAGAGCTGGTTCGTCAAGGGCCTCACGGACTCCGATAAATAAGGACACACACAATGGCTCAGGTCACTTTGGACTCCGTCCGCAAAATCTACCCCAACGGCGTCGAGGCCGTCACCCCCGCAAGTTTTCAGATCAAAGACGGCGAGTTCGTCGTGCTCGTTGGCCCCTCGGGCTGCGGCAAGTCCACGCTCCTGCGCATGATCGCGGGGCTTGAGGACATCACCGAAGGTGCGCTTTCCATCGGCGAGAACGTGGTCAACACGCTCGACCCGGCGGATCGCGACATCGCCATGGTGTTTCAAAACTATGCGCTCTACCCGCATATGACGGTGCGCAAAAACATTGCCTATGGCCTCAAGAACCGCAAAACGCCGAAAGACGTCATCGCACAAAAGGTCGATGAGGCGGCGAAGATGCTCAACCTCACCGACTATCTCGACCGCAAACCGGCGCAGCTTTCCGGCGGTCAGCGGCAACGCGTCGCCATGGGCCGCGCCATCGTGCGCGATCCGGCGCTGTTTCTGTTTGACGAACCCCTGTCGAACCTCGACGCCAAGCTGCGTAACCAGATGCGGATCGAGATCAAGGCCCTGCAACGCCGCCTTGGCGTCACCTCGATCTACGTCACCCACGATCAGGTCGAGGCCATGACCATGGCCGACCGCATCATCGTGTTGAACGGCGGTAAGATCGAACAGATCGGCACGCCGTCCGAGATTTATCATAACCCGGCCTCGACCTTTGTCGCCTCCTTCATGGGCGCACCACCGATGAACCTCGTGGGGGCCGAGATCGTGGACGGGAAACTGTTCTTCGCCGGGCTGAAACTGCCGCTTGCGACGAAAATGCGCGGACCGGTGACTTTGGGGCTCAGGCCCGAGGATCTGATCATCGACGCGCATGGTCCTTTGGCGATGGAGGTTGAGCTGATCGAAGAGCTGGGCGCGCATCGGCTGCTTCATGGCCAGATCGACGGCCAACGCCTCACCGTGCATCTGGCGAAAGACGAAAGCGTCGCACTTGGCCCCCTGCGCCTGTCGTGCCACCCTCAAAACCTTTGCCTGTTCCATCCGGAGACAGGCAAGCGCATGGAGACCTCGTTTTCCCTGAACCTGAGGGACCAAAACCTGACGGAGGAGCGCGCATGATCTCGCTTCTGGACACCCTGCCCCCCGTCACCGAGGCCCAGCGCGCGGCGCTTCTCAACGCCCCGCGCACCGCCGACGCCCATCGCGCCATGATGGCCGAGGTTCTGGCGATGAACGCGGTGCAGATCGGCGGGACGGCGACGCAAAAGCGCCTGCCCGCAGAGATCACCGTGGCCGCATGGAATGTTGAACGCTGCCTGTTTCCCAAAGACACCGCCGCGCATCTGATGCCCTTGGCCCCCGATGTGGTTTTGCTTTCCGAAGTCGATCACGGCATGTCCCGCACCGGCCAGCTCCATACCACGGCGGAGGTCGCGGAAGCTTTGGGCATGGGCTATGCTTACGGCGTCGAGTTTTTCGAAATGGGGCTGGGCGGACCGACCGAGCGGCATTTCTGCAAAGACGCCTTCAACGCGCTCGGGTGGCACGGCAATGCGGTGCTCGCCAAAGTGCCGTTCGACAAGGCGACCCTCATTCGTCTCGACGATCATGGCCATTGGTTTTCCGAGGCCAGCGGTGCCGACCCGGACCAGCCGCGCTTGGGCGGGCGGATGGCGATTGCAGCCGTGCTGCCGACAGAGGCAGGCGAGATTTGCGTCGTTTCCACCCATCTGGAAAGCAATGCCGGTCCTGCACATCGCCACGCCCAGTTCGAAATTCTGCTCGACGCCGTGGACGACTTTGCGCCGGGAGCGCCGGTTTTGATCGGCGGCGATCTGAACACCGGCAACCACATCCCACCCAACTTCGACCATCGCGATGAGTCGCTGTTCGATCTGGGTACGGCACGCGGCTACGACTGGGACTTCACCGCCCCCGGCATGACCACACGCCCGTCGCTGATCACGCCGCACCCGGAGCGGGTGATGAAACTCGACTGGATCACGGCGCGCGAGATGCATTGTCTCGACAAGGGCGTGCTGTCCTCGCTCGACGCGAACCATCGTCCGCTCGCGGATCACGATTGCGTCTGGGCGCGGGTCGGGGTCTGACCCTCAGGGGCGGACGAGCAAAAGATCGAGGCTCGCCCGTACCCGCTGCTTCAACGCTTCAGGCGTTTCGCCGGTGAACATGTAGCCACAGCTCAGCGTGACGGAATACATCGAGATCGCCCGCATCCGGGCCTCCTCCGGCGAGAACCCCGTCGCGGCAAACTGGCGGGCGAAAAATTCGAGACGTTCGGCATCGACCTCAGTCAGCCCGTCACGTACCGCCGCATCGCTCTGGCTCCATTGCCGCATCGCCACCTCTGAGGCGATGTCGTAATCGCCCAATGTGACAAACTCGGCGACATGCCAGATGCGATCTTCGGGCCGCGTGTAGCGCTCTTCGACATGACGGATCAGCCCGGTGGTTTCCCGCCCGCGCCAATAGGCGAAGAGCGTGTCGAGAAAATCCTGTCTGTCCTGAAAATGCCAGTAGAAGCTGCCTTTGGTGACCTTCATCGCCTTGCAGACCTGATCGATCCTAAGCCCCCCTGGTCCGGTTTGGCCGAGGATCGCCAACCCCGTATCGAGCCAGTCTTCCTTGCTCAAACGGTCTTCCTTCATCCGCCCCGAGTTGGAGCCGACCTTTCGCGTCTTCCCTGAATCCGTCATCTGACTGCTCCCTGTTGCGTTCTGCGAAGAGGTCTCGCGTCGCTTTTCGCCTGTTTTTAGGGCAATTTCACCGCCCGGCCAACCAGAAGAATATTATTTTGCAAGTCTATACCAAATAGTATTGACTCAAATTCCATCTCCGCAAATGTCTATACCATTAAGTACGGAGAATCGGCGCATGAAACAACCGGATGAAGCCAGTCAGCCCTGCGGCGCATGCGCCGTCTGTTCCTGTCATGGTGACAGCCGTCTCTCCGTCCCGGAACATCCCGCACACGCACAGGCTGGAAAGGACCAGAGCATGAGCATCATTCTGACAGAGAAAATCACAACGCCCGCGGCTTGGGTCGCCCAGGATTTCGACCGGGACGACAGTTGGGTTCACATGCTGAGCGCGGAACAAATCGCCGCAATCGACGCCGCGCTCGCCGGGCTGAAAGACAAGGGCCTGTCTTTTCCACATTTCACCCGCGCGGATTTCCCCCTCGGCCCGCTCGAAGCGGAACTGGCGCGCTGTGCCGACGAGCTGGAGAACGGGCGCGGCTTTCTCGTGCTGCGTGGGCTGCCAATCGAAAACTACAGCGATGCGGAGATCGACACGCTCTATTTCGGCATCGGCCTGCATCTCGGTGAGCCGGTGGGCCAGAACCCGCGCGGCGATCTGATCGGCAAAGTGATGGCGGTGGGCGACGCCAAGAAAAAGGACACCCGCGTCTACGAGACCAACCTCTACCTGCCCTATCACTCCGACCCGTCCGACGTGGTCGGGCTCTTGTCCGTGCGCAAGGCACGCGAGGGCGGCCTCAGCAGTCTGATCAGCGTTGCGTCGATCTACAACGTGATCCTTGAAGAGTACCGCGAATTCCTCGGGCTCTACTATCGTCCTTGGTATTTTTCGCATCTCTGCGAGGACACCCCGTCGCTGTCGCCGATCTTCAGCTTTCACGAGGGCAAGCTGAGCTGTCGTTACCTGCGGCAATATCTCGAACTCGGGCATGAGATCATGAACCAACCGCTTTCCAAGGTCGAAATCGAGGCGCTGGACCTGTTCGATGCGATCATCGACACGGATGCGCTGCGGCTCGACATGATGCTGGAACCCGGCGATCTGCAATTCGCCAACAATTACGCCGTGCTGCATTCGCGCAACGCCTTCCTCGACCATGACGAACCGGAGAAAATGCGCAAACTGCTGCGGCTCTGGCTGAAGATGCCGAACGCCCGGAAACTCGCTCCGGAATTCCCCGGACGCAACGGTTTTCCGCTGCCCGAAAAAGCGGCATAAACGGCCCGCCTGAGTGCGTCGAAAATTGCGCCCCGTCCTTTCGGCGGGGCGTCAATAAGGGAAATATACCGTTATTGCGGTGCAGAATAAGTCCCAAAAGACCACCCTCCTGCCAGGACACAGCCACCCATAAAGCCCGGCTGAAAATTTGAGCACCACAGGCGGATCGCCTCAACATCATGAATAAAGTAAGAAAATTCAGATCTGACAGGACATGCAAAACGGCCAGACCGGGAAATTGCAGCGCAGAGTGATATCCCCTCTTCCCCTAAGGCTCATCTGTCGTAATATTCACTTAATTCCGTCCGCAGAGACCGGAACGCCAAAAGCCCTGCAACGACGGGGCACACACACGCATCAGGGAAACCACATGAAACACCTATTGCCCGCAACCGCACTGTCGCTTCTGCTCGCAGGCCCGTCTTTCGCCGAAACCGTGCTGACGGTCGCGAACTGGTTGCCGCCGTCGCACCCGCTCGTCTCCGAAGTGATCGTGCCGATGACCGAGGAAATCGCAGAGGCCACCGGCGGCGAAGTGGTCGCCAATATCCTGCCCGCCCCGCTCGGGCCGCCGGGCGCGCATTTCGATTTCGCGGTGAATGGCGTGGCCGACATCACCTTCTCCGTGCAGGGCTATACGCCCGGTCGGTTCAAAACCACCAACATCGCCGAGATCCCCTTTCTGAGCGACAGCGCCGAGGTGACCTCCGTCGCCTATTGGCGCACCTGGGACGCGATGCTGAAAGACGCGGGCGAATACGATCAGGTCAAGGTGCTCGCGGTTTTCACCCATGGTCCGGGCGAGATTTTCCTGAAAGACACCGATCCGACCGCGGTCGACCTGATGAAGGGGCAGAAAATCCGCGTTGGCGGCGGCATCGTGCATGAGATCGCCACGAAACTCGGTGCCGTGCCGGTCGAAGGCCCGTCCTCGAAAGCCTATGAGCTTTTGTCCCAAGGCGTCGCGGACGGCATCCTGTTCCCCTATGAATCGGTCAGCTTCTTCGGCCTGATCCCGCAGCTCGACATCGGCGTCTCCGTGCCCGGCGGGCTTTACAACACCTCCTTCTACATCGTCATGAACAAGGCGAAATACGACAGCCTGACGCCCGAACAACAGGCGGCGATCGACAGCGTGACCGGCGAACATCTGTCGCGCATGGCCGGTCAGATGTGGGACCGCGTCGATGCGGCGGGGCTTGCGGCGATGGAAGGCAAGATTGCCGTCACACCCGCGACCGAGGAACAGATGACCTCGTGGAAAGCAGACCTTCAGCCGATCATCGACGCGAAACTCGCACAAGTATCGGAAACCGGCGTCGATGGCCCGGCGGCCTATGAAATGATGCTCTCCGAGATCGCCAAGCTCTCGGCGGAATAATCCGAAACAGGGTCCGGGGAACCGGGCCCTTCCTTCAACAGCAGAACGACCTTGTGAACGCCTTTCGGGCGCATGGGTAAGGCTTGCCTGCACAATTGAACAGAAGACCATGACCACCACCACCCTCGACATCGCCGTGATCGGCGCGGGCAATATCGGCACCGCCATGGCGGCGCTTTTGTCACGCTCCGGCGCACACGTGCATCTTGTCGCCCGTGGCGCACGGCTGGCCGAGGTCCGGGAGCACGGTGTCGTACTGGATGACCGGGGCGATGTGATCCACGCCCGCCCCATGACCGAAAGCGCACTCACCCGGCCAATGGACGCGGTGTTTCTCTGCGTGAAATCGCAAAGCCTTGCGACCGCGGTCCGAGACAATGCATCAGGGATCGGGCCGCACACATGGGTGATCCCGATGGTCAACGGCCTGCCCTTCTGGTTCTTCGCCACGCCCGAGGACATGGGTGACATCCCCTATCTCGATCCGGAGGGCGATCTCGCCGCGCTGCTGTCGCCGCGGCAAATTCTGGGCGCCGTGCTTCTGATGACCGTGCGGATGGAGGGAAACCGCGCACTCTCATCGAACACGCCGACCTTGAGCCTCGGGCCGGTCACCGACGGGGTGGACAGGAGTCGTCTCGCTTCCCTGATCGAAGCGCTCGAAGCGGGTGGCGTACGCACGGATCTGAGCGAAGACATTCGCCAGAAGGTGCTCGTCAAACTCCTCGCCAATCTCACCACCAACCCGTTGACCGCCCTGAGCGGTGCAATGCTCGAAGAGGTCGGACAGACGCCCCTGCTACGTGAAATCTCCACGCAACTCGCCACCGAGTTTCGCAACTGGACAACCACCCGGGGGTTCGATCTGCCCGAGAATGACTGGCTGGTCGATCTCATGATCGACGCCGGCCCCTTCCCGACCTCGATGCTTCAGGACGCGCTGGCGGGACGGGCGCTCGAGCTCGATGCGATCTGCCGCGCGCCTCTTGCACTCTCCCGCCGTGACGGGATGGGCATGCCGCTTCTGGCCCGGCTGATCGCGGAGGTCGAAGCCCATGACACACTCCCCCTGTCCGAGACCGCCCTCCCTGAAGCCCTCGACAGGCTTCTGCCAAACACAGACTTTTCGAAAGGATAAGCCATGACCGAAGCCGACCTCCGCGTCCAGCTTGCCGATTTCTACCATCTGGTGAGTTATCTCGGCTGGACCGAACTGATTTTCAACCACATCTCCGTGCGGCTGCCCGGCGAGGAGCACGCCTATCTGGTGAACCCGATGGGGCTGCATTACGATGAGGTGACACCGGAGAACCTTCTGGTCGTCGGCGTCGATGGCAAGCTCAAGCGTGACAGCCAATACAAGCCCAACCCCGCAGGCTTTGCACTTCATGGCGTCATCCATGAGCACCGCCCCGATGTAGGTTGTATCGCGCATACGCATACGACACCGATCTCCGCCATCGTGATGAAAGAGGCGGCAATCGATCATAACAATTTCAACGGCGCACAGCTTTACGGTCGCGTTGCCTATCACGATTTCGAAGGCATCACGATCTATAGCGACGAACGCGACCGGATGCTCGAGAGCCTCGGCGACAAACACGTTCTGGTGCTCAGGAACCACGGCATCGCGGTCTGTGAGGCGGATATTCCGCTGACGTTCTTCCTGTTGTGGACCGTGCAGCGCGCCGCCGAAATTCAATGCGCCGCCGCTGCGATCCCAGGACCGAATGTGCAACTGCCCGAGACGGTCAAGGCGAAATGCGCCGAAGACGCCCAGCGTCTCAAGGACAACGCCGCATTTGCGACGCTGCTCTTCGATGCCATGGTGCGCAAGATGAAACGCGAGCGGCCGGAGTTCGCATAAGCGCGTAGGGATGGCAAGCGGTGTGATCCGCGCAACAGGCCGTATTCGGTGTCGGTCGCGTCAGAAATCGCCTCTTCGCCATCTTTTCCCCGGATGATGTATTCACCGGGCCAAAGCTCTCCTCGGCATCAATGCGCACCTCGGGCGTCCCGCGTCAAGCAATGTGGCCGAATGGATCGCGCCCCCTCGCGTAGTTTACGGGCAAACCGCTGCCGGTCAGCGGGAGTGCTGAATCTCGTCCACGATCCGTAAGCCAATGGCCGGTGCTTTCGGAATCCAAATGTGGTCGATGATGTCATACGTGAGTGGCACGCGACCTCTCAGCCCGGATTGAGGACGAGGGCAGCCCGGCATGATTGTCTCGGGCAATGTGACGGATCTGACTTCGCACACCATCCTGCGACGGCGCTCCAAGCACCGGAATGAGTGGCATGACAGAGCACACCGGGAAAGCCATTGCTGAACGGTTTCGTGGAGAACCTCAACGGACCTATGCGTGACGAACCGCTCAACGAAACCAAGTTCCGCCACCTTGCCCATGCCCGCGTTGCAATCGCCACCGGGCAACCGACGACAACACCGAACGCCCGTATCCGGCTATAGGTTACGAGCCTCCGGCAAACTACGCACGGACACTGAAAACCGCAGTCGCCCGCCCCGCTGCGCGAGATGAAAGTCCCGCACGTCGGGCGATTTCTCACCTCGCCCCAAATCGCGCTAAGGCCTGCCGGACGCCAGTCGCGAATGGATGAACGTTCAGTGGCAGATCACCCGCCGCGAGCACTTTGGCCAAGTGACGCTGGACCGCCATGGCGAAACATGTCTTTGCTCCGCAGCCGGTCTTTATTGTCACGATGCGTTTTTCGACTTTCGAAGCTGAAGGCGCAAATAGTAGTCAGCAAGCGCTTCTGGCACATCGACGCGGATGCGCTCGTGCCACGAAATGAGGTAATAGGCTGCCGCATCTGCGATGGAAAATTCGCGAAATAGAAAATCCTTTTCACCGAGCTGTTTTTCCAACCTTGCGAAACCGGCTCGGACGATCTCTTTGCCATGCTGTTGCAACTCCTCTTGGGCTCCAGCATCGCAAACGAATTTTTGTGGGAGCATGGCAAAGACGGAACCGCGCATGTGCAATCCGGAAACGATATGTTCGGTAAGTTCCATCACGCGAACCTCTTCGTCCAGTGTCTCGGGCAAGAGTTTCGCCTCGGGAAAACTCTTTGCAAGCCAGTAGGCGATCACCGGAAATTCCGTGAGAACCGATCCGTCGGGCAACATGAGAGCGGGGACTTTGCCTTTGGGATTGAGAGCGAGATACTCGGGGCTACGATGATCTCCCGATTTCAGATCGGTCGTCTCCAATTCATAGGATACGCCAATGTCGTCCAACAAAAAGCGAATGCCCTCGGAACATGATCCCGGCGAATGGAAAAGCTTCATGGTGTGCCTCGTCTCAGGAGTGACTTTCGATAGACCGCGCATCTCAGCCCGAGAAGCACAAATCACGAAAGTAATCTGTCCACAACATGGACAATAGATGCTTCACATCTTGCCGCGTCCCTTTTCACATTGTTTTGTGCACGAAAAGGGAAAGAATTGTGACGCACCGCCGCCAGATTGGCCCCCAGATCGGTCCAGTGCCGAATGTTCAAGGAGTACCAGGCCGGGGTGAAGACGCAGCACCTCTGCCCGAAGTACGACACCAGCGATGCGGTGTTCTACAAGTAGTTGCCATTGAGAGCGCCATTGGTTCGAGCGACAATGGCCACGCCAAGTTTGGCGGCATGAATGTGTCAGACGCAAAGAAACTGCACGTCCATGAGGATGAGAACGCCCGGCCGAAGCGGATGCTGGCCGAAGCGATGCTCGACAACGTGGCGTTGAAGGATCTGGCGACGAAAACGACATGATTTTTAAAGCCGTTTACAAGGTGAATCCCGCAAGGCCGCATGTATCGTAACTTGAGGTCAGCATGGTGGTTGCATCCCATACTGACCTCAATAGCCCGCTTTAGCGCGCGTCGAGCACCTCGCGCACATCTTGAGGTGAAAGCTGCGTCTCTGCGGCCAAAAAGGCAACGGCCTCTTCCCGAAGAGGATCTGGGGCCAGTGCGGCCGCTTTGCGGATAAGCCCGCTCCGCAGACGGTTCATGTCAACATCGCGCAGCTTCATCTGAGACGGGTGTTCGGGGATCAGCACCGATTGACCCGGACGTTCGAGATCGGGATCGCCGCGCCGGATGTCGATGCCGCGTGCCCGTGCAAAGGTCAACTGGGCGGAGGGTTGTTTCCCGGCGCCGGCATATTCGGTTTCCTGCACGACGATGGTCTGATCCTCATCCATCTCCTGCGCCAAGACAAAGGCGGCGGCAAGCGAGACATTGCCCGCCGGACCGCGTTCCATACCTTCGAGGCGGGCGAGCGCTTCGGTCATGTAGAACACCTCGCCTTGTTTCAAAAGCAGGTAGCGATCCATGTAGCGCAGCACCCGCGCGGCATTGCGTGGCACATCGGTGCGGTCCGGCCAACCCGCGAAGGGGACACCGAACCCCGTATGGCCGGTGGTGAAATGCTTGCGGTTGAAATCTCGGTCGCTGGCCATGTGCAGCCCGGTGAGATCGACGCTGGCACCGATCACCTGCGTGTCGAGCGCACCGGCCTTGCGCAGCCCACGTGCTGTGCCCGTGAGATTGCCGCCGCCCGCATGGGTGCAGATCACCGCATCGGGCGCGCGCCCGGTCACGGCCTGCATCTGTTCGACGATCTCGACCCCCAAAGGCTCGACCCCTGCGATGGCAAAGGGCGTATAGAGCGAGGCGTTGAAATAGCCAGTGTCTTCGAGCACGCGCAGGAAGCTGTAGAACAGTTCCGGCCCGACCGAGAGTTGCATGACCTCGGCACCGTAAATCTCGCAGGCACGGCCCTTTTCAAGGATCTCCGGCTGACCGATGCCATGGCTGTCGAACACCTCCTGCACGACGATACAATCGAGATCGCGTTTCGCCGCCTGACTGGCCACCGCCGCGCCATAGTTGCCGCTGGTGGCGGAGACGACACCCTTGAAGCCTGCGGCCTTGGCGTGATGCAGGCTCAACGCGGCCCGGCGCGCCTTGTAACTGCCCGAGGGGTTCGCCGCCTCGTCCTTGACGAAAATCCGCGCGCCTTTGCCCTTGGGCGCAAGTTTGCGCGCAAGCCGCGTGAGTTGGCGCAATTCGATCAGCGCGGTGTTCCCGACGGCGGATTGCACCTGAATCTCGCGCACCTGATCGAGCGTGTAGGGCACCAAGCCCATCATCGCCTCGTAATCGAAGGCAACCGGGTCTTGCATGAAAGGCGCGTAATCGAGCCCCAGCGAAGACAGCATGATCTCGGCCTTGCGGGCCATCACCGCAGCGTAACTGTTGTCCGTCATTTCAGCTCTCCTTGGCATCGCGCATCAGGGCGACCAGATCGTCGCCTGCTGCCAAAAGTTCCGGCACGGCCTGTCCGAAATCATGACCATAGGCCGGATTCACGGCAATCAGACGGCCCGTCATCTCGCGGCCGATGGCCGTGCGGATGGTCACCTCATCGCCGAGAGTGGCCCCTTTGGTGATCAGCCAGCCCTTGGTCCGCATCTCAAGCGGCACCGCACGGGTTTCGTCCGGCAGGTTGGCGGGGCGTTGCTCCGGGGTCAGGACGATGCGATAGATTTGCACCCAATCGCCGGCCTGTGCCTGTTCTGTCGTGGTCATGCTTTCTCTTGCTCCTGAGGTTGAGGCGCGCGGGGGCTGGTCAGAGGCAGGTCGGTCAGATGCACGAGCCCGGGAGTGGCGCGATGCAGATAGGCAACCGCATTGACCGCCGCCGCGGCTGTTCCGGCCCCGCCCCCGATTTCCGGGGACAGCACCATGTCGAGCGTCTGATCGCCGGTGATGACGATCCGGTCGGAGGTCTTCACATCTTCCGCCTCAGGCCGGATCTGTTGCGGATGTTCGAGCCGCAGGACCTCGCGCCCATCGGAATAGCCGGTGATGCAATGCAGACAGCCCGCCACCTGCCCCGGTGCAATGGTAAGCCAAGGGGTTTCACGGGCGACCTTGCTGAGGATCGGCATACGCGTTTCCTCGACCCGGTCGATGCGCCAGCCGAGGTGCCCCGCGATCAGTGCGACGGATTGCGCAAAACCGACATGGCCGACCACCGTTCCCGCGGCCAGCGCCTTGGTGAACTCCGCCTCGGTCAAACCGACGCCCTGGCTTTGCAAGACACTGGGGCCGAAATCCGACAGGTCGTTGGTGCGAATGGCCCGAATGTGATCGACCCGCCCACAGGGCACGGTCAGCGCCAGAACCAGCATGTCCATGGCAAAACCGGGATTGACCCCGGTGCCGAGGACACGCCGTCCATGGGCCTTGGCCACCATATCGAGACGCGCCGCCAGATCGGCATCGGCAGCTTCGGGAAAAGTCATTTCCTCGGCAATCGAGATGACGTCGTGGCCGTGGCTCAGACAGGTCTCGATCGCACCCGCAACCTGATGCAGGAAAGAGGCGGTGGCCTGAAGCACCACGGCGCCCGAATGGGCC
Source organism: Celeribacter sp. SCSIO 80788 (assembly GCF_051054295.1). Classification (GTDB taxonomy): domain Bacteria; phylum Pseudomonadota; class Alphaproteobacteria; order Rhodobacterales; family Rhodobacteraceae; genus Celeribacter. Next base: position 2,509,372 of record NZ_CP150482.1, read on the forward strand.
GCAAGCACCGCTTCCGCATCGTCGGAGATCGTCAGATCCGGTGCCTCCGGCATTTCAAGCAGGTCGTGCAGAGAAGTCCCCTTTTTCGCAGGATCGAGGTCGATGGCCCCCACGATTTGGTGGCCGCGCTCGATGACAAGGCGCGCAATCCTCCGCCCCATGGCCCCGAGGCCATAGAGAATAATGTCTTGTTGCATGGTCAGTCCTTTGTAGAAAACGCCCCGGTCAGCCGAGACCAAGCCAATGTGGCAGACTCAAAGAGAGGGCGGGAAACAGCACGATGAGAAGCAGCACCAAAAGCTCAACGAGTATGAAAGGCAGGATGCCGCGGGCCACCTCTTCGAATTTGACCGACCCGACGGAGGAAGCGACAAACAGGCAGGCACCAAGCGGCGGGGTGATCAGCGCGATGTTGAGGTTGACCACCATGACGATGGCAAAATGCAGCGGGTCGATCCCCATCTGCACCGCCATCGGATGCAGGATCGGACCGAGGATGATCAGTACGGCGGTCATCTCCATGAACATGCCGATGACCAAAAGCGCCCCGGTGACGATCAGAAGAAACACCAAAGGAGTGTCGCTGATCCCGCCGAGCATCTGCGCCAACTCGCGCGGCGCGCCTTGCTTGGCCAGCACCCAGCCGAGGATCGAAGCGGCGGCGAGGATGATGAAAATCGACCCGGACGCCCGGACCATTTCGTAGAGCACATCCCAAAGATCGCGCAGCCCGAAATTGCGATAGACCAGCACGCCGATCAGAAGGGCATAAACCACTGCCACAGCGGCGGCTTCGGTCGGGGTAAACACCCCACCCAGAATGCCCCCCAGAATGATCAACGGCATCAGCAGCGGCAGAAGGGCGGCGCGAAACGCCTGCCCCAACGGCGGCACTTCGCGGTCGAGCGTGGCAATCGGAAGGTCGTCGCGTTTCGCGCGCCAGCCGACATAGGCCATCAGAGCCGCCGCCATGATCAGCCCCGGCACGATCCCGGCGGCAAACAGCCCGGCAATCGAGACCTGCATGAGAGAACCGTAAATCACCATGATGATCGAGGGCGGAATGATCGGCCCGATCACCGAAGACGCAGCGGTCAACGCGGCGGCAAAGCGCGGCGAATAGCCCTGTTTCGCCATGGTGGGGATCATCATCCGGCCTATTGCGGCGGTATCAGCCACGGCGGCACCGGTAAGTCCGGCGAAAAACACCGAGACGAGGATATTGACATGCGCCAGCGCCCCGCGCACCCGCCCGACCAACGCATTTGCGAGATCGACCAGACGGTCGGTGATCCGAATGCGGTTCATGATGTCGCCCGCAAGAATAAAGAACGGCATGGCCATCAGGGAAAACATGTCGATGCCAGAGAACAGTCGCATCGGCACGAGACGCAACATGCTCGGCCCATCGGCGAAGGACAATGCAGCGAGGGCGACGATGCCGATGGCAAACCCCAGAGGCGTCCCCAAGACCACAAGAGCTGCAAAGATCAGAACGAGACTGAGCATCAGAACGCGCCTCCACCGGGAATATGATTGTCTTCAACGACCTCTGCGTCGAGGACGTTGAGAAGCGTGTGCAGGACGTGCTGGATCAGGATGGCGACACCCGCAACCGGCACGGAGAGCATGGGCCAGAACATCGACATGCCGAGACCCGGGGCGGCCTGACGTGTGCCGCGCAAAGCGTTGGCCCAGCCTTCGGTGATCATCACCCAGAGAAACCACGCGATTGCCAAAGCGACGATCAGATCGCCGAGATGCCGGAGCAGCGCAGGCAACCGGTTGCGCAGGGCGTCGATCGCGATGTGATCGCCATGGCGCAGCGCCACCGAAGCCCCCACCAATCCGATCCAGATCATCAGATAGCGTGCCGCCGCCTCGGACCAGACCAGCGGTTCAAACAAGGCGTAGCGAAACACCGTTCCGGCCACCACGACCCCGACCATCGCCGCCCCGGCCAGCACCAAAGGCACCGCGACGACGATATTCACCAGTTTGGACAGCCGCCAAAGCGCTGTCACGATCTGCTGTTTCATCTTGTCTCTCCACCGATCCGTCCCGATCCCAGCGACCTCCGCCGGGCGCATCACGCCCGGCGGAGCGCCCGGGTCATTCGCCGTAAATCTCGGCTTCAGCGGTTGCGACAGCTTCGATCAGAGACTGTCCGAGGGTGACGGCATCCGCACCGAATTCCGTTTCCATCGTGCCCATCACGGCGGGAACGGCAATCTCGCGGAAGGCGGCCATTTCCTCGGCATTCGGATAATAGACCTCAAGCCCGGCCTCTTTCAGGAACTCGGCGCCGTAGGTGTTGGCCCGCAATGCGATCTTGGCCCCGCGCCCGGCGACCTTGGCGGTCTCGGCGGCGGTGATGAAAATGCGGCGCTGCTCGGGCGTCAGGCTGGCGAGGAAGTCCTCCGATGTCACCCACCAGTCGGCACCGTAGAGGTGGTTCGTCATGGTGGCGTAACTCTGGACCTCCTGAAGATTGCCGATGGCGATGATCGGGATCGGATTGTGCTGGGCATCGACCACGCCGGTTTCGAGCGCCCCGTAAAGCTCGTCCCACGGCACGGGCGTGGCTGCGGCACCGAGCGAATTCATCAGTTCCATATGGCTCGGCACCGACATGGTACGCACCTTGAGCCCGGCCATGTCCTCGGGCGATTTCACCATATGGTCCGAGTTGGTGAAGACATAGAAATCCCCGGCGGTCACCCCCAGAAGATGCAGGCCGGTGGCCTCCGAAATCTGCGCGGTGAGCGCATCGCCGAAGGGACCGTCGAACACCTGTTCGGCGACGATTTCGTTGGGGAAAACGAAGGGCAGTTCGATGCCGTTGATCGCCGGGTAGAATTGTGCCAGCCCGCCAACCGAGGCGATGTTGACCTGGATGATCCCGGCCTGGGTCAGGTCCATGCGCTCGCGTTGATTGCCAAGGGCACTGGCGGCCTGAATGTCGACGGCCATATCGCCATTCGACATGCTTTCCACCATCTGCTTGAAGACAGTGGCGGACAGATGCGCGGCGGACGCGGCGGTGTCGGCCGGTTCTTCATGCGCCAGTGTGATCGTCAGGCTCTGCGCCCAGAGCGGGGTCGCGGCCAGCATCAGCGCCGCAGAAGCGCAAAACGCGCGAAGGGGGGTGGTCATGGAAACTCTCCTGTTGTGTCGGAACGGGTCTTTTGACCCTGTTTGTTTTTCCCCGTGCCTGTTTTCAGACACGCGGTATCGCGTGTGTATCGCGGTCAAAACTTCTGACGCCCGGCCACGATGATCTCACACCTGTGCCGTAAGATTTCCCGACCGACGCCTGCATAACAAGCAACGCTTCGGCACACCGGATTGCCGAAATTAGAACGCAGACTCCCGCATGACCTGCGCAAGAATTGTGCAAAACCGTCGGGTCAGCGGTGGCAGATTGCGATGCAGACGCGACACCAATGCGATGCGCGACTGGCTGAGAGGCATGTCGGTGATCGGACGGGCGACCACAAGCCCGCGGGCCTCTTCTTCTTCGAAACAACATTTCGGCAGGATCGTGATCCCCTGTCCCGTCAGGGCAAATCCCATCAGCCCGTAGACCGAGTCGCATTGCATCGGCGGATCAAGTGTCACATCGGCCCGCGCCCGCAATCCCTGATCGATCACATCACGGATGCCATAACTGCTGTCTTGCGGGATCGAGATCGGATGATGCGCCAGATCGGCCAGACTGAGCGGGCCATCGGGCATCCCGAAATCCGGAGCGCTGACGGCATAAAGCGGCGCGGGCACATCCGCCACGACCGTCACATCGCGATGTTTGGGCGGGTCGAAGGCCAGCCCGAGATCGGCTTCGTCGGCAGCCACAGCCCGCATCACCCCGGTGCTGCCCGACCGCGTCACGGTGAGCTTCACACCGGGGGCTTTCTTGCGAAACGCAGCGATGGCCGGGGTAATCAGTCCATTGATCGTGCCCTCGACACAATAGATGCGCAACCGCCCGCGTTGAAGATTGCGCAGGGCCTCGATCTCGCCCAAAGCCCAGGATTCATGGCGCATCACCTTGCGCGCGTGATCGGCGAAAATCTGGCCTGCCTCGGTGAGGCGCAACCCGCGCGCATGACGTTCGAACAGCGGCACACCGAGGTCTTCTTCGAGACCGGTGATCTTGCGGCTCACGGCTGAGGCGGCGATGTTGAGTTTCTCAGAGGCTTTGCGGATCGAGCCTTCGGTCGCGACGGCCAGAAAGCAGTCGAGTTTTGAATCCAGCATGGGACCTCCCGTAAAAACCTGTTGCCTTGCCGCGCGGCTCTATACTACACCGACAGCATTCTGATGTCCGGCCACGATTTTCTCCACCGCAGCAGCGGTACAAGGAAATCGGATATGCCAACCAAGGTTCTTCTCGCGCAATTCATGCACGAGACCAACACATTCTCCCACAGGGAAACGGACACACCCGCCTTCCGCGGCTTCTATTGTTATGAAGGTCCGGCGCTGATCCCGGCATTGCGCGGGACCGCGAATGAGGTCGCAGGCTTTGTCGATGTGGCCGAGGCCGAAGGCTGGGAGCTTGTGCCGACGGTAGCGACCTTTGCCACACCGGGTGGCGCAGTGTCGGATCGGGCCTGGACGGATTTTGTCGGCACCATCCTGCGGATCGCTCGGGAACAAGGCCCGTTCGACGCGGTTCTGTTGTCGCTGCACGGCGCCATGGTGCGGGCAGACGGTCGCGATGGCGATGCGCTCTTGTTGCATGAGCTGCGGCAGATCGTTGGGCCGGACTGCCCGATTGCTGTCACGCTCGATCTGCACGCCAATCTAGCGCCTCAGATGGCGAAGGATGCCGAAATCCTGATGTCTTACAAAACCTTCCCCCATATCGATATGCGCGACACCGGGGCGAAAGCGGCACGTGCGCTGGCCGAAATTCTCCGCGGACAGGCCGCTCTGCAAACGGGGATCCGCAAACTGCCGATGCTGACACTCCCCGAGGGCGGGCGCACCGATCGCGAGCCAATGGAAGGCCTACAAAAACTGGCACGCAGGTTGGAGGCCGATGCGCCTGAGATTTGCGACATTTCAATCAACGCCGGGTTTTCGCTCGCCGATGTACCGGAGATCGGACCATCGGTGACCGTCTGTCATCGCGATGCCCCGGAGCGTGCCGCGCGTATCGCCGAGCAGATTGCCGAGGCGATGTGGCAGGTGCGTGACGAGACCGGAGAACCCATCCTGACACCGACAGAAGCAGCGGAGCTTGCGCGCACGCATGCGGAAAACGCGCCTTTGGTTCTGGCCGATCTGTCGGACAATCCCGGCGATGGCGCCTATGCCGATGCCACAGAAGTGCTCGGTGCACTGATAGAAAAAGGCGGCGACAACATCCTTTTGGGTGCGTTGTGTGATCCCGATGCCGTCGTGCAGGCGCAGCACGCCGGAGTGGGGGCGCAGGTTGCCCTACCCTTAGGCGGTCATAGCGCCCCCGAATTCGGTGGTGCCCCTCTGAAGGTCACAGCAGAGGTGCGAGCCCTGAGCGACGGCACCTTCATCTGCGACGGGCCCATGTGGAACGGTGTCACGCAATCCTGCGGTGCGGCGGCTCTCTTGCGGATCGAAGACGTGGATGTCTTGGTGTCGAGCATCCCGACCCAGGCCCTCGACATGGGAATCTTCCGGGCACTCGGAGCGGAACCGACCCGCTACCGGGTCGTGGCTTTGAAGTCGGTCCAACATTTCCGGGCGGCCTATACACCTTACGCCGCAAGAATTGCCCTTGTTGATGGCGGTGGCCTGGCAAGTCCCCGCAGCGGCCGCAGGACCTATGCTCGCATACCGCGCCCGATCCATCCCCTGGATGAATGGCCCGGTACAGATTTTACAGGACATAAATGAAGAGGAGGTTCGGGAAATCCAAACAAGTGGGTTAGGTGGATTTTCCGCTCCCAATCCGGCATTTTTCTGGGACGCAGGAACGAAGATGGCAAGACGACCGAGACGGAACCATAGCCCCGCCTTCAAGGTAAAAGTCGCGCTGGCGGCTTTGAAGGGCGACAGAACCATGAGCTAATTGGGACGCAGTTCGACCGGCATCCCAACCAGATCAAGCAATGGAAGGATCGGCGTCTGAACGGTCTCTCCGACGTGTTTGACGACAAGCCGAGGAGCATAGACGGAGATCGTCGTCATGTCCCTGCATGCGAAGATCTTCCGCCAACCTCGGCTAAAGGCCTTTTTTCATTGGCCTATTGCTGTTCTTCGCAGTTCATCGTGGCTCTTCGCACTTCCTGCAGGTTCTTCTGTCATTCAACAGCCACAGTCTGCCTCTGACTAAATCTATTTCACCAAACCGTCAAATTGGGTCACAAACCTGAGGATCAGGTCGTTTTCGTCTGACGTCTTACAGGAGGATAGTGGCGCGCTGGGGAGGATTCGAACCCCCGACCCCTTGATTCGTAGTCAAGTACTCTATCCAACTGAGCTACCAGCGCGCGGGGTAGGGGCGATGTACAGAGAGTCGCCGGGGGGCGCAAGAGGCCATTGTCATTTTTTTGAAAAACTTATCGACCTTGGCGCGATTGTCATTCGGCGGCCTCTGCCGAAGCTGGCTTTTCGGCTTGTACCGGTACAGAAATCGCAAAACCTTTCGGAAGGTGGATTTCAAACGCCGTGCCCGACGCATCGGTATGTTTGAGCAGCAACCGTCCACCATGACCGCGAACCAGTTCGGCGGAAATCGCGAGGCCAAGGCCAAACCCACCCTTGCGTGTGCCGCCCTGGAACGGCTGGAACAGGTATTCGCGCGCTTTCGGCGGCAGACCGGGACCTGTATCGGTCACGGACAGCACCCATTCCTCCTCATCCTCCCGCCCGGCAACGGAAATCTCTCCGCATTTGCCGGTCGCCATAATCGCCTGACGCGCATTGCGCACCAGATTCGAGAGCACGCGATGCATCTGTTCGTGATCCGCGCGCACCACCATGGTGGCGGGAATGTCCTCGGCAAAGGACAGATCGAAATCGCCGATCGCAAGGCGCTCGCCCTCGATCACCTCGGCCACGAGCTCGGCCAGACGCACACCCGTGAGGGTCGGCGCGGGTTCTTCGGCCTTGCCGAAGGCCAGCGTGGTCTCACAAAGGTTCACAGCGCGCTGGATCGAATTCACCAGCTTCGGCGCAGAGCGGGTTACGGCGGGATCTTCGGACATTTCGAGCCGGTCGGTAAAAAGCTGAGCCGTGGTGAGAATGTTGCGCAGATCGTGCGACACCTTCGCCACCGCCCCGCCCAATTGCGCCAGCCGTTCCTTTTGCCGCAAGGAGGCGGTCAGCTCCGTCTCCATCGCCTTGAGTGCGGCTTCGGCCTCACGCAGTTCCGCGACCTTGGCAGAAGGCTCGATAATCCGCCGGGTGTCCTCGGGCGCCTGGGCATAGGAGGTCATGGCATTGACCACCCGCTTGATCGGCCGCACCAGAAGGGCGCGCACGGCGAGGAACAGCAGGCCGGCCGTGAGGAAAGAGATCACGGCAGACAGGAGCAGAATGCGCAACCCGTAGTCGATCATCGCAATGCGCAAAGGCGCGGTCGGCAACGTCACCTCGATCAACAGCCCCGCCTGCTTCACCGGATCGCCGATGACACGAATCACACGCTCTTCGGGGTCGAACAAGGTCACCATGGCATCGCGGATCAGCTCGAAAGCGGTGGCATCGCGCAGATCGTATGTCGCGTGGATTTGCTCCGGGATCGGTGAAGAGAGCACAAGCTGGCGAATCTCGTTGCGCCGCAGCACGACGTTATAGACGTCGGCATTGGCCAGCAGCTCGTCTTCGAGATCCATGTCGAGACTGTCGTTGGCGAGCAGCGCCAGAGAGGCAATCTGGGCGCGTTCCAACCGGGACAACAGGAAATCTTCGCGAAACCGCGCGACAGAAGGAACAAAGATCATGATCTCAGCGGCCATCACAAAGATGACCGTCAACATCAGGAACCGTCCCGTCAGCGTATTGAGAAACCGCGGCAGTTTCATCGCATCCCTTACGGCAAAAGCCTCTGAATCGCTTGCACGACCCGTTTGAGCTTTCGATTATCGAAAAGCCTCGGGGTAAAATAGGCACTTGTCACACGTTTGTTAAGCTCGGCCAGTGTTGGATAAGGCGCGATCATGCCTGCAATCTTGCTCATCTTGAGCTTTGCCGAAATCGCAAGCGACCAGAGCGCAATCAATTCGCCCGCCTCAGGCCCCACGATTGTCACACCGACAGGGCGCGATTTGACCACCATGAGCTTGATGAACCCCGGCCCTGCACACCCTGTCGCGACGGCCCGGTCATTGCCCGCAACCTCCGCACGCACCACCTCAAGTTTGTCACCGTGGAGTTTTTTCGCCTCCCCCTCGGTCAACCCGATCTGCGCCAGCTCCGGGTCGGTGTAGGTCGCGTGCGGAATATGATCTTCGCGCAGTTTCGCGGGCAGACCGAACAGAAGCCCACGAATCGCCACCCCCGCCTGGTAGCCCGCGACATGGGTAAAGCGTGGATGACCGGCCAGCACATCGCCCAGCGCATAGATGCGGCGGTTCGAGGTCCTGAGATTTGCGCCCACGCATATGCCGTCCTTGCTGCGATCCACATCGGCATGCTCCAGCCCAAGCTCTTCGGAATTGGCACGCCGCCCGGCGGCCACCAGAAGATGCGAGCCGGAGAGACGTTGCCCGTCCGAAAGCAGGAGAGAGATCGCCCCGCCCTGCCCCGCAACCTCGCTGACCTCCATCTCTTCAAGGATGCGGACGCCTTCCGCGATCAGGGCTTGTTTCACCAGTCCAGCCGCTTCGACATCCTCCCGCGCCAAAACCCGACCTGCCTCGATCACCGTCACCTTGGCCCCGAACCGGACGAAGGCCTGGGCCATTTCCATGCCGACCGGACCGCCGCCGAGAATCATGAGATGCTCGGGGCATTCGGACAGGGTCCAGAGCGCCTCATTCGTCAGATAAGGCACCTCCGACAGTCCGGGAATGGGCGGAATGAAGGGCCGCGAGCCCGTGGCAATCACAAAACGGCGGGCCTTGATCCTGTGCTCCCCAGCCTCCACGCGGGTCGGCGAGGTAAACTGCGCGTCCTCCCGGATCACGGTACAGCCAAGGGATTCGAACCGTTCCTGACTGTCATGCGGGGCGATGGCGGCAATGCTCTCCCGCACATGCGCCATGGCCTCCGGAAACGTCATCCCGGAGGTGGCACCGTGGATCAGAGCCTTCGAGGGCACACAGCCGGTGTTGAGACAATCACCGCCCATCTCGCCCTTCTCGACAAGCACGACCCGCGCCCCCATCTGCACCGCACCTGCGGCAACAGACAGCCCGCCGGACCCCGCCCCGATGATGCAAATGTCGGCCTTGATCGTCTTCATGCGCGCTCCGCCGCCTTCCCTTTGCGCCAAGCCTTCCACAAAACCGGCGCGAGCGCGAGCAGACAGAGCCCCATCAGCGGCAAAAGGATGTACGGTTCGAAAATCACCCCAAGATCGGGCGCCTCTCCGCGTTCGAACACTTCGCTCAACCCGGCCCCTACAGAGGTATAGACCAAAGCGCCCGGCACGATGCCCAGCGCCGTAGAGATCACGAAGCGGTGGAACGGCACACCGAAGAGTGCCGGTAGGAGATTGGCGACGAAAAACGGCACCACCGGAAGGAAACGCAGCAGGAACAGCATGGACCATTGATTCTCGTCGATGCCCTGCTTGATGCGGTGTATCCGGCCCTCCGAGGCGTCGATCTTAGCTGCGAGCCAGTCGCCCAAGCCCCAACGCGCCGCAAGAAACAGGGCAGAAGCACCAACAATCGCCGCCGTCATGTTGAACAGCACTCCGGGGAACAGTCCGAACAGAAAACCGCCCGTCAGTGTCGACACCGTCGCCCCGGGCAGGGAAAGCGACACGATCCCGGCATAGACCATGATGAAAACCAAAACAGAAAGCGCTCTATGGCTTTCGGTGAAAGCCACCAGCCGCGCGCGGTTCTCAGACAGGGCTTCGAAACTCAGATGCTCGCGCAACACCACGGCCAGCGTCACGGCACTGAACGCCAAAAGCGCCAGCGCCCAGATATGTTTTTTGCCGCGTTGATCCGTGTCGCTCTGCACCGGCCCGTCCTTCGATTGCATGGGTTGCGGCAGAATGCGCAATCCGGCATGAGACCGCCAGAGTTTCGCCACCCCTCTCACGCGCCGGTGATCAGTCTGTCAGGACTTTATGGTTCCGCCCCCGCATTCGGGGCCATTTTGTTACAGAATTCCGGCGCATGAGAATTGACAACCGCCCGCGAGCCTCCTATTGGCAGGGCTTCGAACGATTACTCGCCTTCGAATCCCTTTGTGATGTCGCCTTATGGGCAGTGACGATCGGGTTTGGGCCCCAACGCAACCGATGGAGATGGCGCGATGAAACGCACCTATCAACCGAGCAACCTCGTCCGCAAGCGCCGTCACGGCTTCCGTGCCCGTATGGCCACCAAAGCCGGCCGCAAGGTTCTGAACGCGCGCCGCGCTCGTGGCCGCAAGTCCCTCTCCGCGTAATTCGCGCTTCCGGGACCGCCTGAACAGGCAAAGCTGATGACACCGCCGAACGCACCCGAGGACAAGGCACTTGCCGACGCCGAAGGGTCGCAGTCGGCGGTTTTGTCATGCGTACTGGATACGCCACCCCTTGTGACACTGTCGAAACGCAACGATTTCCTGAAAGCGGCCCGCGCGCGGCGTCAGGGCACGTCGAGCTTTCTGTTGCAGGGTCGCAAACGCGACGCCACGGAACCCGCTACGGGCATCCGGGTCGGCTATACCTGCTCCAAGAAGGTCGGCAATGCCGTCGCCCGCAACCACGCCAAGCGGCGGCTGCGCGAAGCGGCGCGTTTTGTGTTGCCCGAACTTGGCCGCGACGGGTGGGATTACGTGCTGATCGGCAAGAAGAACGACACGAGCGCGCGGCCCTTCGATCTCCTGCTGAAAGACCTCAGGTATGCTCTGAGGAAAGTCCATGGAGATGCGCAATGACCCCGCTCGCCTTTGTCATCTCCCTCCCTGTGCGCGCCTATCGCAAGGTGTTCTCGCCTTTCGTCGGGCACAATTGCCGCTATCAGCCGACCTGCTCAGCCTATGCGATGGAAGCGCTTGAGAAACACGGCGCGATCAAAGGCACATGGCTTGCGATCCGCCGCATCGGACGCTGTCATCCGCTGGGCGGCATGGGATACGATCCGGTGCCGGAGCCAAAATCCAAATCTGCGCCGCAGAAAACCGAGGAAAAGCCCGATGCTTGACGATCTCGACGACATCCACCCGCTGTTCCACGGCGCGCCTTCCACCACCGAGTTCAAAAAGCTGCGCAAGCGGATCATCCGCAATGTGCGCGAGGCGATCGAACAATACGGCATGGTGGAGCGCGGCGCGAAGTGGCTTGTGTGTCTTTCGGGCGGCAAGGACAGTTACACGATGCTGGCCGCGCTTTATGAGCTGAAATGGCGCGGCATGCTGCCGGTCGAGCTTGTGGCCTGCAACCTCGATCAGGGCCAGCCGGGGTTCCCGGCAACCGTTCTGCCCGAGTTTCTTGAGAAAATGCAGGTGCCGCACCGGATCGAGTATCAGGACACCTATTCCATTGTCATGGACAAGGTGCCTCAGGGCCGGACCTTTTGTGCGCTCTGCTCGCGTCTGCGCCGGGGCAATCTCTATCGAATCGCCCGTGAAGAAGGCTGTACCGCGGTCGTCCTGGGCCATCACCGCGACGACATTCTGGAAACCTTTTTCATGAATCTCTTCCACGGTGGTCGACTTGCCACCATGCCGCCGAAACTGGTGAACGAGGAAGGCGATCTCTTTGTCTACCGTCCGCTCGCTCATGTGGCCGAGGAAGATTGCGAAAAATTTGCCAAGGCGATGAATTACCCGATCATTCCCTGCGATCTCTGCGGCTCGCAAGACGGGCTTCAACGCCAACAGGTTAAACAGATTCTCGATGGCTGGGAGAAAAACAGTCCCGGCCGCCGTCAGGTCATGTTCAAAGCCCTGACCAACATCCGGCCCTCGCATATGATGGACCCGAAACTCTTCGACTTCCTTGGCCTTACGCTCACAGAGCGCCCCGCGATGGAAGCAAATGAAGAAAATTCTATGGAAATCCCAAGGTTGCGTTAACCGACCGGCCACTTTCTTGGGTCATGGTCCGGGGTGTCAAAGGCCAATGCTGGTCTTTTGCGAAGACACCAACAGACCGGGACAAGAACCATGCCGAACGACATCGCTGCCAAGCTTCACCGCCTGCGCGATGCCCTGACGGGGCCACAGACACTCGCTTTCCTCCCTGCGCTGTGCCTCGGTGCCTATTGGTTCGGCGGAGAAAGCCTTCTCATCGCCTGCGCGCTCGTGTTACCGGCACTTGCAGCCCTTCTGAACATGACCACGGGTGTACATCACCAAGGCCCCGTTGCGCGCGACGGCCTCACTGGTCTGCCGCTGCGCCGGACCATTACCGACACGCTGGACCAGATACTGGATGCCCGCGACACGACAGGCCGCACCACGGCCTGTCTCGTGGTGGAGATCGACGATTTTCTCGCGCTGAGTTCGGGGTTCGGCACTGCCGCAAGCGATGACATTCTGATCAGCACTGCCCGTCGCCTTCAGGATTCGTTGCGCGATCACGACACCATCGCGCGCCTCGAAGGCGCGCGTTTCGCCATTGCGCTTGCGCCGGTCCGCCGCGCCGATCTGGAATCTCTCATTCAATTGGCCTCTCGTCTGCAAGCCGCCCTGTCCGAGCCTTTCTCGATCCATGCCAGCAAGATTTTCGCGACCGCATCCATCGGGTTCTGTATACCAAATCGCGCTCCGGCGGCCTCCGGCCAAGCCTTTCTCGACGCGGCGGAGATCGCCTTGAGCGACGCACATCACAATGGTCCCGGCTCGATCCGCGCCTTCTCCCCGGCGATCGCCCCGCGCACCCTTGAGCGCGGCAGTCTCAACACCGATGTCGGTGAAGCGCTCGAGAACGGGCAAATCCTGCCCTGGTTTCAGCCCCAGATTTCCACAGATACCGGCGAGGTTTCAGGTATGGAGGCGCTCGCGCGCTGGGCGCATCCCGAACAGGGCGTTCTTGCCCCCGGTCAGTTCATGCCGGATATCGAAGAGCTTGGCCTTTTGGAACGCCTGAGCGAAGTGATGCTCTATCACGCGTTGAAAGCAATCAAAACCTGGGATCGCGCTGGCTTCCATATTCCGTCCGTCGCCGTCAATTTTTCGCCGACCGACCTTGCCAATCCGAAAATCGTCGACAAGATCCGCTGGGAGCTTGATCGCTTCGAACTAGTGCCCGCACGTTTGAGTGTGGAAATCCTCGAAAGCGTCATTTCCTCATCCGACAACGACACGATCACCCGCAACATCTGGGCGCTCAAGGAAATGGGCTGCGGCATCGATCTGGACGATTATGGCACAGGACACGCCTCCATCGCCAACATCCGCCGCTTCGCCGTGAAACGCATCAAGATTGATCGCTCTTACGTGTCTCGCTGCGATCTGGATCGGGATCAGCAAAGCATGCTGGCCGCCATTCTCACCATGGCGGAGCGACTCGACCTCGAAACTCTGGCCGAAGGCGTGGAAACCGTTGGAGAGCACGCCATGCTCTCCCAGCTTGGGTGTCATCATGTGCAGGGGTTTTCGATCTCGCGTCCGATGACCTTCGAGCAGACGCTCGAATGGATGGAAACCCACAATCGTAAACTGGCGCAGACCCCGCAGATCGGTCGACGCGCGAGTTGATCACTTTCCGGCATTTTCCTCAGGAAATAACCGAAACCGCTTGACCTCAGGGCTTCTGGGAGGTTGAACCTCCCGGGACTGAATTCCAAAATCGGGCGGCCTAGATGGACGATCAAAACAAGAACCTGATTCTTGCCGTGGTGCTGAGCGGCATCGTATTACTTGGGTGGACGATCCTGTTCCCCGCGCCGGAGACCGTAACGGATCCGAATGCGACGGTGACGGAGGTTGCCAGTACAGACGCCGGGCAAACGACTGCCATCGCGCCACCGGCGACCACGGGCACTGCAGGGACCACCTCCGTTCCTGCGACGGCTTCCACCTCTGCCGAAGCACCGCGCATTTCCATCGAAACACCGCGCGTCATCGGTTCGCTCTCCCTCGTCGGCGGGCGCATCGACGACCTGTCTCTCAAGGATTACAAAACGGAGATCGACGGCGAAGAGATCGTGACCCTCCTCGAACCCGTCGGTGCCGCAACGCCCTATTACGCCACCTATGGCTGGGCTCCCGGTGGCGCCTTGACCGTTGACGACGTCCCCGGAGCCAACACGCTCTGGTCCGTGGAAAGCGGCTCCGAACTCACCCCGGACACCCCCGTCTCCCTGATCTGGGACAATGGCAAAGGCCTTGTTTTCCATCGTGAAATCTCGATCGATGACAATTACCTCTTCACCATCACCCAATCCGTGGAAAACGCGGGCGATGCCGCCGCGCGGCTCTTCGCCTATGGCGTCGTGGCCCGCCACGGCACGCCGGAGCGCACCGTGCGTTCCCCCGTCCTCCACGAAGGTCTCGTACGTCTCTCCGACAAGGAACTGGACGAAGAGAAATACAAGGACATCGTCGATTTCGACTATGACCCTCGTGAAGGCGGCCGGGTTTCGGTCGTACCCGTCGAGGCCAATGGCTGGACCGGTTTCACCGACAAGTACTGGATGACATCTCTCGTACCGCAACCCGGCCAGAGCTTTACCTCGGTGGTGAAATACGTCGAAAACGGCAACATCTATCAAGTCGAAACCCGAATGCCGACGGTTGATGTTGCCCCCGGTGACAGCGTCGCAACCACCTCTTTCCTCTTCGCCGGTGCGAAGGAATGGGAAACGATCAAGCATTATCAGGATGACAACGGTTTCTACCGTTTCGTCGATTCGATTGACTGGGGCTGGTTCTGGTATTTCACCAAACCGATCTTCCGCATCCTGCACGCGCTGCATGGCCTGATCGGCAACATGGGCTGGTCGATCCTCATCCTGACGCTGATCATCAAGGGCATCATGTTCCCGCTGGCCTATAAGTCCTACGTTTCCATGGCCCGGATGAAAGAGCTTCAGCCGGAGATGGAAAAGCTCAAGGAACAGGCCGGTGAGGACAAGGAAAAACTCCAGCGCGGCATGATGGAGCTTTACAAGAAGAACAAGGTGAACCCGGCCTCCGGCTGTTTGCCGATCCTCTTGCAGATCCCGGTGTTCTTCTCGCTCTACAAGGTGATTTTCGTCACCATCGAACTCTACCACGCGCCGTGGATCGGCTGGATTCACGACCTCTCCGCGCCGGATCCGACCTCGATCCTGAACCTCTTCGGTCTGCTGCCCTTCGCAGCACCGGAGCCCGGTTCCGCCCTGGCCTTCCTGTCGCTCGGCGTGTTGCCGATCCTGCTGGGGATCTCGATGTGGCTGCAACAGAAACTGAACCCGGCGCCGACCGATGCGTCGCAGGCGATGATCATGGCCTGGATGCCTTGGGTGTTCATGTTCATGCTCGGCAATTTCGCCTCGGGTCTGGTGCTCTACTGGATTTGCAACAACACGATCACCTTCATTCAACAGTATCTCATCATGTGGAGCCACGGCCACCGTCCCGATGTGTTCGGCAATGTGCTGCGCTCGCTGAGGCTCAAGAAAAAGGGCGCCTGAGGGCGTGAATAACGATGGATTTACAGTTTCCCATCGCTGAACCAGATGCGGCGGCCCTCGAAAAGGGCCGCTTGCTGTTTGCAGGCGAGACAGAATTTCTCAAAGGCGTCGTCGCGATGGACGGCATGCCCCCGGACGACCGGCTCGAAGTCTGTTTCGCGGGCCGGTCCAACGTCGGTAAATCGTCTCTGATCAACGCGCTGACCGGGCGCAAGGCGCTTGCACGCGCCTCGAACACGCCGGGCCGGACGCAGGAAATCAACTTTTTCACCTGTGCCGACAGCCATTACCTCGTCGACCTGCCCGGCTATGGCTTTGCCAAGGCACCGGTCAAAACGGTCGAGAAATGGCAGCGCCTGCTCAAGGCCTACCTGTCGGGCCGCGCCACTCTGCGCCGGGCCTTTGTCTTGATTGACAGCCGCCACGGCGTGAAAGAGGTGGACGAGGAGATCATGACGCTTCTCGACAAATCCGCCGTGACCTTTCAGGCCGTGCTGACCAAGGCTGACAAGGTCAAGGAAGTCGAACGCCAGCAAGTCATCGAACAGGTGCGCGCGAAGATTTCCAAACACCCGGCCGCCTACCCCGAGCTGATCGTGACCTCCTCGGAAAAGGGGTGGGGCGTCGATGTCCTGCGCGCGGTGATTGCGACCCTCGTCTGATCCGCTTGGCCTCGGATCGGGAAGCCTGTATTGAGGGGCAAACCCTCATCTGGATTCCCGAACATGAAGAAGCAAGACATGAACAGAGACTGGATCGCCACCGCCCGCACCCTTTCCCAAGCGCTGCCCTATTTGCAGCGATATGAGGGCGCGACCGTTGTGATCAAGCTGGGCGGTCATGCCATGGGCTCGGACGAGGCGATGGAAAGCTTTGCCCGTGATGTCGTGTTGATGCAGCAGGTCGGCGTGAAACCCGTTGTCGTCCATGGCGGCGGCCCCATGATCAACAAGCTTCTGGCCGATCTCAATATCCAGTCCGAATTCGTGAACGGCAAACGCGTCACCGACAAGGCCACCGTTGAAGTCGTCGAAATGGTGCTGTCCGGTCTCGTGAACAAACGCATCGTGCAGGCAATCAACGGTCAGGGAGGGCGCGCCGTCGGCATTTCCGGCAAGGACGCCAATCTGATGGTCTGCGACCAGACCCATCCCGATCTGGGTTTTGTCGGCACGCCGGTGCAGATGGACCCGTCTATCGTCAAAGAGCTGGGCGATGAGAACCTGATCCCGGTGATCGCCCCTGTAGGCGCGGGCCGGAATGGCGAGACCTTCAACGTCAATGGTGACACCGCAGCGGGCGCCATCGCGGGTGCGCTCAAGGCGGACCGGCTGCTGCTTTTGACCGATGTCTCGGGTGTGAAGGGGGCCGATGGTGAGGTTCTGACCTCGCTCAACTCCGCCCAGATCAAGCAGCTCACGGAGGAGGGCATCATCGCCGGTGGCATGATCCCGAAAACCGAAACCGCGCTCGATGCGTTGAAGGACGGCGTGCGCGCCGTGGTCATTCTCGACGGGCGTGCGCCAAACGCATGCTTGCTTGAGCTTTACACCGAACACGGGGCTGGCTCGCTCATTCGCGATACCGAACCCCGGATCAAGCCGCACGAGGCATGACACGCCGCCTGATCCTGATGCGTCACGCGAAATCGAGCTGGGACGATCCCCGGCTCGATGACATTGATCGCTCACTCAATGCCCGCGGTCAGAGCAATGCCAAGACGATGGGCGCGTGGCTCAAGGCGCAGGGGTATTTCCCGGATCAGGCACTGGTCTCGGTCGCCACCCGCGCGCAACAGACTTTTGAACGGGTCGCACAAGGGCTTGGCATGCAGCCCGAGCTGCGCGTGATCGACGGGCTTTATCTCGCCTCCGAGCTGCGCATCTTGCAAGAACTGAAGAAAGCGACCGGCCAAACGGTCCTTCTCATCGCACACAATCCCGGAATCGGTGAATTCGCCGCACGCTTCGCCCAAAACCCGCCCGCGCACGGTGATTTCCTGCGCTATCCGACCTGTGCCACGACCGTGTTCGAGCTTGGTGCAGCGAACTGGTCCGAGGTGCGATTTGGCGACAATCCAGTTCTGAGCTTCGCAATCCCCCGCGAGGTCGACATATGAAAAAGGCGCCCCGAGAGGCGCCTTTCTTTTGCGATATCCAAAACCTCAGTGACCGAGGATCTGCGACAGGAAAAGCTTCGTCCGTTCCGATTTCGGATTGTTGAAGAACTCTTCCGGTTCGTTCTGTTCCACGATCTGGCCTTGGTCCATGAAAATCACGCGGTTTGCCACCTGACGGGCAAAGCCCATCTCGTGGGTCACACAAAGCATGGTCATGCCTTCTTCCGCGAGTTCGATCATGGTGTCGAGCACCTCCTTGATCATCTCCGGATCGAGCGCCGAGGTCGGTTCGTCGAACAGCATGATCCGCGGCTTCATGCAAAGCGAGCGGGCAATCGCCACACGCTGTTGCTGACCACCCGACAGCATGCCGGGGTATTTGTGAGCCTGATCCGGGATTTTCACCTTCTCAAGGAAATGCATCGCAATTTCTTCCGCTTCGCGTTTCGGCGTCTTGCGGACCCACATCGGCGCGAGGGTGCAGTTTTCAAGGATCGTCAGATGCGGGAAGAGGTTGAAGTGCTGAAAGCACATGCCGACTTCCGAGCGGATCTTGTCGATGTTCTTGAGATCCGAGGTCAGTTCGGTCCCATCGACGATGATCTTGCCCTGCTGGTGCTCTTCGAGCCGGTTGATGCAGCGGATCATCGTGGATTTCCCGGAGCCCGAGGGCCCCGCGATGACGATCCGCTCGCCCCGGTTCACGGTCAGGTTGATGTCACGGAGAACATGGAATTCGCCGTACCATTTGTTCATGTTCGTGATCTGGATGGCCACCTCGTCGGAGACGGTCATGTTGGAACGGTCAATGGCGCGTTCGACAGCTTGAGACATGAGTGGTCTCCTTTCTTAACGATGATCGGTGCGGAGCTTGCGCTCCAGCCACTGAGAATAACGGGACATAGCAAAACAGCAGATCCAGAAGACCCCGCCGATGAAGATGAACAGCTCCCAATAGATACCGTTCCACGCTGCGTTGGCGCGAATGGCGTTGGAAAGGCCCAGCATGTCGTAGATGCCGATGAACATCACAAGGGTGGTGTCTTTGAACAGACCGATGAAGGTGTTCACGATGCCCGGGATGGAGATTTTCAGAGCCTGCGGCATGATGATCAGACGCTGTGCTTTCCAGTAATCGAGACCCAAAGCGTCGGCCGCTTCATACTGGCCTTTCGGCAGAGCGGCGAGACCGCCCCGGATCACCTCGGCCATGTAAGCCGACGAGAACAGCGTTACCATGATGATCACCCGCAGCGTCAGGTCGAACGTCGTGCCCGGAGGCAGGAAGTAGTTGAGCAACAGCGATGCGGTGAAAAGCAGGGTGATCAGCGGCACACCGCGGATGAACTCGATGAACCCCACACAGATGGTTTTCACAATGAACAGGTCCGACTGACGGCCAAGGGCCAAGACGATGCCGATGGGCAAAGAGAGCGCGATGCCGGAAATGCCGATGATCACACAGATCATGAAGCCGCCCAAGTCGCGGCTTTGCACCTCTTTCAGATGGCCCAACGGAGCAACGGAATTCAGTCCTTCGACCACGGAGGGACCAATAAACAGCCACCAGACAAGCGCCACGACAACCGCGGCAATGGCAGAGAGCGCCATGGAACCGAAACGGTCGACGAGTTTGAACGCGACGCCCGCAAGCGCAAAACCGACAGCCACGGACAAAACGCCCCAGATCGTGCCGCCCCAGACCAGCCAGACGAGCAGGAAGGGAAATGCCATCGTGAGGTACAGCATCTTGCGCGGCACCTTGTCGAACAGTACGGGCGCGAGCGAGGCCAGCATCAGGACGAATGCGAGATTGGCGCGCCAGTATTCCGTTTCCGGATAGAACCCGTAGAGCAACTGGTTCCAGCGTTCGTGAATCACCGCCCAACAGGCGTGGTGCGTGTTGCCATAGGTCTCATTCATGATGTCGCGGCACTGGGCCAGAGAGTCCGCGTTCCATACGCCGCCGAAAATCCACGGCAGGGTGGCGGCGAGCACCTTATAAATCACGAACAGGGACACCAGCGTCAGGATCGTGTTGAACCAACCGGAGAACAGGTTGTCACGGGCCCAGCGGGTGAACCCGACCTGAGAGCGTGGCGCAGGTTGCTGATCCAGCATCTCCTTGCGCACATAAGCGAGGGATTTTGTCGTTTGGCTCATCTCAACGCTCCTTCAGCTTCACGGATTTGTTGTAGATGTTCATGCCCGAGGAAATGATCAGGCTGACGATCAGATAGATCAGCATCATCAACAGCATGCATTCCAGCTCTCGCCCCGTGGTGTTGAGCGTGGTGCCACCCAGCGTCGAGCGAAGGTCCATATAGCCCACAGCCAGCGCGAGCGAGGAGTTCTTCGTCAGGTTCAGGTATTGCGAGATCAGCGGCGGGATGATGACGCGAAGCGCCTGCGGCAGGATCACGAGATTCATCGTCCAGGAGGGGCGCAGCCCCAAGGCAAAAGCGGCTTCAGTCTGGCCTTTCGAGATCGCGAGAATGCCCGAGCGGACGATCTCGGCGATGAACGACCCGGTGTAAAAACTCAGAGCCAGCCAAAGCGCCAGCATCGAGTTGCGCAGGTGCAGACCGCCGTCGAAGTTGAAGCCTTTGAGCTCCGGATAGGACAGCGAAATCGGACGGCCCATGATGAAATAGACCAGCACGGAGGGCACGATCAGGATGCCGAGTTTGATCCAGAAATTCGGCAGGTGCTGGCCGGTTTCCTCGAAATGACGGTTCGACCATTTGCCAAAGGCCCAGATGCCGAGAAGCGACAAAAGGAACGCAATGACCACCACGCTCGACCCGCTGCCCCAGACCGGCGCCGGGACATAAGTGCCGCGATTGGTCACCGCAACACTGTCCCAGAACCACATGGAGGCCGCCGCATCTTCACCCCGGAAGGCACGCGGAGCCGGAAGGCCTTCGGAAAGGACCGCCATGAAGGCGAGAATCCAAAGAAGCACCGGAATGTTGCGGAAACTTTCGACGTAGACGGTCATGATCTTGGCCGTCAGCCAGTTTTTCGACAGGCGCAGAACGCCCGCAACCACGCCGATCACAGTGGCCAGCGTACAGCCCAGAATGGCGATCAGCAGTGTATTCAAAAGCCCGACAAGCGCGGCCCGCCAATGCGGATCGTCGGAGGTGTAGGGAATGATCTGCTGGTTGATGTCGTAGGCCGCCCGGCTGGACAGGAAGCCGAAGTTGATATCTTTGCCCAGCGCCGAGAGGTTGATGATCGTGTTGCGAATGAGAAAGGCCGCGATCAACATGAACGCGAGCATCGCAACCACCTGAATGGTGATCGAGCGATAGCGCGTGTCATAGATCAGCTGGCTGAGCCGGAACCCTTGGTCCTTCGGCGGATCTGATAGTGTCGTCATGACAGACGGTCCCCTGATTTAGATAAGCTCTCCCCGCGCCCGGGTTTGGTTCCCGTTCGTAGAAATGGTCTTCTTGGAAATGAGCAGAGCTGAAAGGCAAAGGGCGCAGATTTCTCCGCGCCCTTCCCTTTAGATGGTCTTAGCGGAAGGGCGGCGAGTAGATCAGGCCGCCTTCGGTCCACTGAGCGTTCAGGCCACGAGCCAGACCCACCGGGGTGTTCTCACCGATGTTTTTCTCGAAGCTTTCGCCATAGTTACCAACTTGGGTGATGATGTTCAGAGCCCAAGCGTTGTCGAGACCGAGCATCGCGCCCAGTTCGCCTTCGACGCCCAGGAGACGGTTGATCTCCGGGTTTTCGGTGCCTTTCGCCAGTTCGGTGGCGTTGGCGGAGGTCACGCCGTATTCTTCGGCAGCGATCATAGCATTGAGCGACCAGCGCACGATGTCGCCCCAGTTGTCATCGCCATGACGCACGAGCGGGCCGAGCGGCTCTTTGGAGATGATTTCCGGCAGAACCACATAGCCTTCCGGGTTCTCGAAGGAGGCGCGGGAGGCGGCCAGAGCGGAAGCGTCGGTGGTGTACACGTCGCAAGCGCCAGCAAGGAACTGGGTCTGGGCTTCGGTGAAGCTTTCAACCGGAACCGGTTCGTATTCCATGTTGTTCACACGGAAGTAGTCGGCGAGGTTGAGCTCGGTCGTGGTGCCGGTTTCGATACACACGGTTGCGCCGCCCAGCTCTTTCGCGGAGGACACGCCAAGGTCTTTCGGGACCATGAAGCCCTGACCGTCGTAGTAGTTCACACCGATGAAGGTGTTTTTCAGATCGACGTCACGCGAGAAGGTCCAGGTGGTGTTGCGGGCCAGCATGTCGACTTCGCCGGAGGCCAGCGCGGTGAAACGCACGGCCGACGTCAGCGGGGTGTATTCGACCGCTTCGGAATCACCAAAGATCGCGGCGGCGACAGCGCGGCACACGTCCACGTCGAAACCGACGAATTTGCCGCTTGCATCCGGCGCAGCAAAACCCGGGGTGCCCGGGTTCACGCCACATTTCAGCACGCCACGCTCTTTCACGGCGGCGAGCGTGGAGGAATCCTGGGCCATCGCGGTGCCGGCAGCCAGACCTGCCAGCGTCAGCGCGCCAAGAAATACGGATTTTTTCATATTTACCTCTTCCTGATACTGCGCCTTTGACAGGCGCTTCTACCGGTCCTCCCTGTGGACCGGGGGCGATATCGAAATGAGCAAATGCTCTTTCAATGGGCTTAGTTTGGGAGGATTCATTCCAAGACGTCAAGGCCACGATCACAATTATGCATGGCCTCTGCGTATTTGATCAAATTCATGGCAGATATGCGCGACGATTGGGCTTTGCTGGCCACCCAGCGCCGCTTAATTGACCACGCGGTAAAACAGCGCCGCCTGAAGAAAGCTCTGACGCTTGATCTCAGCCGCCTCTGTCGCCTCTTCATCCTCGCCCCATTGTTCGATCTGGAACGCTTCATCTATCCGCGACAGCCCCCAGGCCTCTTCCGGCGCCAGCCGCCCCTCGATCACCGCAAAGCCGAGAAGCAACGAGCCGGAAAGCGCCACCAGATCGTGGAAGGCAGCGAGTTCAAAGGCGTTGAGCGCATGGGTCCTGCGACGCAATGCCTCAAGCGCGTCCGTCGCCTGCGGGGCATGCATCACCCCCGCGCGTGGCTCAAGCCGCGCTTCAAGCACCTCTTCCGCCCAGTCCAAAAGCGGGTCCCAAGCCGCCTCCTGACGCTCCACCAACTCGCGCGGATGTTCGGCTCGGTAGCACAGAAGATCGCTGTCGCCGTAATCCGACAGCATATCGGCGACCTCGGCATGCTGCACCGCCACTTTGTCGATGGCTGCATTGGCACCACGGGTTGCAGGCATGGTGTTCGGGTCAATCGCACCCTCCTGCGCATCCCATTCGGCGGCGATCAGTTCGGCCAAGGCCCTGGTCGGCAGAATAAGCGGGGCCTTCGCGGGCGTCCGAACAGGGCGACCGTCGAGATGCACGGTAAACCCGCCCTCCGCTTCCGCCACGGTGGTGTCTTTCCAAAACCGCTTCGCCGCCCATTCCGCCATGTTCAGTCCTTCCAAATCGTCTCAAGCGCGCCTTCGAGCTGTCCGAAATCATCCAGCACAGTCGCGGCCCCTGCCCCGATCAATGCCTCGCGCCCATGATAGCCCCAGCTGACACCGATGCTCTTGCACCGCGCCGCGCGGGCCATCTCCATATCGTAAGTCGTATCGCCTATCACCACCGCCTCGGAGGCATCTACCCCCGTGTCCACGAGACAGCTCATCACCATGGACGGATGCGGTTTCGACGGGTGATCATCGGCGCTTTGCGTCGTCACGAAGAGATCCGCGAAAGCCCAACTTTCGAGCAAGGCCGTCAATCCGCGTCGGCTTTTGCCCGTCGCAATCGCCAGATACAGATCGTCACGCGTCCCCAGTCGGCGCACCGCCTCTTCGGCGCCGGGATAAAGCGGCGAGGCCGCGGCGCCCTGTGCCAGACGATGGGTGTGGAACGCGTCTTTGTAGGCGTCAACCATGTGGCCCAGCGTGGCGTCATCGGTATTGCGGGCCAGCTCACGCACCGCCAGCGGCAGGGACAATCCCACGATGGACAGGATCGCATCCCGATCCGGCACCGGCAGACCCACCGCCTCAAACGCCGCCGTCATGGACAGGACGATATGCGCCTGACTGTCGACCAGCGTGCCGTCCACATCGAAAATGACAAGCTTCATCCGCGAAGTTCCTCAAACGGATCTTCGGCGGCGAGGTCTTCGGTCCAGCCGAACGTGTCCCAGCTGTGTTTCATATGATCCGGCAGCGGGGCCGTCACGGAGATGATCTTTTTCGTCACCGGATGCTCGAACCGCAACATCCGGGCATGGAGATGCAGTTTCTTCGAGATGATCCCGCCAAGCTGTGCGCCCCAGCCATCGCCGAGGTTTTCCTGCCCGGAGCCGCCATACTTGCCATCGCCGATGATCGGATGCCCGATCTCCGCCATATGCGCGCGGAGCTGGTGGGTGCGACCGGTGATCGGCTCCATCGCCACCCAAGATGCCCGCGATCCGACGCGGTAGAGCGTGGCGTACAGCGTCTGCGCCCGTTTCGCGCCGGGCGTCGCATCGACATCGCGCGGATGCACAGCGATCATCTTTTCGCCCTCGCCCGACTTGCCGCGACCCGGGGCTTTGACCAGCCCGTATTTGATCTCGCCAAGATAAGGCGTCGGCACACCCGCGACGAGCGCCCAGTAAATCTTGCGCGTGTTCTTGTGGCGGAAGGCCTCTGTGAGCTTTGAGGCAATCGCTGGCGTGCGCGCCAAGGCCAGAACGCCGGAGGTGTCCTTGTCGAGCCGGTGCACGAGCCGCGGCTTTTCGGAAAAATCGCCCTGAAGCGCCACGGACAGCCCATCGACATGGCGGGTCTGTTTCGATCCGCCCTGCGTCGGCAGGCCCGCCGGTTTGTTGATCACGATCAGATATTCGTCCTGATAGATCACCGCATCGCGCATCATCTGCGCATCGGCTTTCGAGACCTTATCCGTGTCACGCTGTGGCTTCGGCGCATTTTCATCGGGCAGCGGCGGCACGCGGATCGCCATCCCCGGCCCCACCCGCGTATTCGATTTCACCCGCGCGCCATCGACACGGATCTCGCCTTTGCGGCACATTTTTTCGATGTTGCCCTGCGTCACCTGCGGGAACATTTTGCGAAACCAACGGTCGAGCCGCTGCTCCGGTTGATCGTCGCCAATCGTAATCGTCTGAACTGCGCTCATGCGTAGAAACTCCTTGCGGCGAAGAGGCCAAGGGCGATCCCGCCAAGCGCCAAAACCAGCGTCCCCGCCACATAAGCGAGGGCAAGCCCGGTCTCGCCGCGCTCGAAAATGGTCAGCGTATCGAGCGAGAAGGCCGAATAGGTGGTAAACCCGCCCAGTATCCCGGTCATCAACAGCGGGGCAAAGCGGTTGCCGTTTTCATGCGCAAGCGCCACGACGACGACACCCATGAGAAAAGAGCCGAGGAAATTCACGAACATCGTGTTCCACGGAAAGCTCTTGCCCACGAGATGGGTCATCGCGAGACCGGACAGATAGCGTGCCGATGCGCCGACTGCGCCGCCCAATGCGACCTGGATCAATGGTGCCATGTCATCCTCTTCAGTTGCCCGTGTTCCTGTGGGGGAAGGCTCCGAATGTCAACCGCCCCGTTGTTTGCGCAGCTTGTCGAAATAGGCCACCCGCTTGGCCAGATCGCGTTCGAACCCGCGCTCGACCGGTTTGTAAAACTGTGTGCGGGGGAGCGTGTCGGGGAAGTAATTCTGCCCGGAAAACCCATCCTCCACATCGTGATCATAGGCATAGCCCTCGCCATAGCCCTGTTCCGACATAAGCTTCGTCGGCGCGTTCAGGATATGTTTGGGCGGCGGTTCCGATCCGGTCTTGCGCGCAGCGGCCCGCGCCGCTTTGAAGGCGGTGTAGACCGCGTTCGATTTCGGCGCGAGGGCGAGGTAGACGACACATTGCGCCAGCGCCAACTCGCCTTCTGGCGAGCCGAGACGCTCATAGGTTTCCCAAGCATGAAGTGCCACGGTATGGGCCTGCGGGTCCGCGAGCTGGATGTCTTCGATCGCCATGCGAAGCATGCGTCGCGCGAGGTATCGTGGGTCTTCGCCGCCCTCCAGCATTCGCGACAGCCAGTAAAGCGCAGCATCCGGGTCGGAACCGCGCACGGATTTATGCAGCGCAGAAATGAGGTTGTAATGCTCGTCGCCACTCTTGTCGTATTTCGACGCGCGTCGCATGAGCCGTTTGCCGAGCTGCTCCGGATCGAGCGGGGTGTCGACCTTCCACGCGGCGATTTGCTCTATCAGGTTCAAAAGCGTGCGCCCGTCGCCATCGGCCATCTCATAGAGCGCGAAGCGGGCCATGTCGGTCAGCGGCAGGGTCTTGTCCAACTCCCGCTCCGCCCGTTCGGTCAGCTGTGCAAGGTCCTCATGTGTCAGACGGGTCAGCACCATGACCTGCGCGCGGGACAGAACAGCGGCGTTCAACTCGAAAGACGGGTTCTCCGTGGTCGCGCCCACAAGGAGGATTGTGCCATCCTCCATATGCGGCAGGAAACTGTCCTGCTGCGCCTTGTTGAACCGGTGAATCTCGTCGACGAACAGAAGCGTCCCCTGCCCGTTCGCGCGTCTGAGTTTGGCCGCCTCGAACACTTTGCGCAGCTCCGGCACCCCGGAGAAAATCGCGGAAATCTGCACGAAATGTAAATCCGTCTCATCCGCCAGAAGCCGCGCGATGGTGGTCTTGCCCACCCCCGGCGGCCCCCAGAAAATGATCGACGAGAGCGCCCCGGCGGCCAGCATCACGCCCAGAGGCGCCTCGGGACCGAGCACCTGTTGCTGGCCGATGACTTCCGACAAATGCTTCGGGCGCAACCGGTCGGCCAGCGGCCGCGGCGCGGCGCTGTGCTTCGGGGGCGTATCATCGGAAGAGAACAGATCGGCCATGGCCGGAGGTTACGCCGCCTGCGCGGCGCGGGAAAGAGGGATCGGGGCCAAAATGCAGCGTTTTGGCCCCTTTCTCAGACGCATAGGTCAGTGCAGTTTGTTGATCAGATTGATGCGCATGCAGGCGTTGCGCGCACCGCCGATGTCCATCACCGGACCGATCACGTCAATGTCGAGCCCGACACGACGCCCCCAACGATTGCCATTCTCCGGGATCAGACAGATGACCGAGGTGGCGCCAAGCTCACGCGCGGAATTGGTCATTTCACCGATCAAGCTCATCTGGACTTTGAGACGGGATTTTGCAGGCACGCGCGGCGAGACGAAAATGCGGCTCGACTCCCAGACATGCTCCGCAACCGGGGCCTCGTCGAACAGCAGATCCGACGGGATGCTGTCGAGAAGTCCGCGTTGGGCATCGCGGATCATGTAGGAATAAATGCCACAGCGCGTGGTCGTGGGCGTCAAGCGGATACCGGCCAACACGTCGCCAAACTCGTGAACCGCGATCCAACGGGACGCGGGCGTGTCGTATTGATCGTATTCCATGCCATCCGCTTGGGGCAGATCCCATTTCGCGTGCTGGATGAACGTTTCGTGTCTCGCGCGAAGCATGTTAGCGAAAAGATCGCCGTGGTTGTGCAGATTGGCAAAAGAAAGCGTGGTGGTTTGCATGATACGTCTCCGGTGTTGGTTGATTTCTTCAACGCAACGCGGGAGCGAGCACCGTCACAACAGCTTGATCTCCTTGGCTTTTTGAATGGCTTCCGAGGTCGTCCGGGCCATGAGACGTTCCCGGGCAGAAACGAGGCGCGCCTTGAGTGCGCTCTCCGATATCCCGAGCTTGGCCGCGGCTGCTGCGTGACGATCACCGCCCGCGATGCACCGGAGGGCCTGAATTTGGGCCTGTGTCAGATCTGTTTCCGGCTCAGAGATTTCATGCAGAGTGCGCACGATGGTCACGATTTTCGAGATCTCCTGATCCGTGAACTCGCGATCGGCCCGGGCGCAACCCACAATGCTTCGTGACTGAACCGGCCCACAGGACACGGCAACACCGTAGTTCAGGCCGAATTCGGCAGCCTGCCTCCAGATTTGGAATGGATCGGGGAGTTCTATTTCGCTCCACCTTGTAGCCCCTTCGCAACTCAACCCCCAGGCGATCATCGGGTCCCTCAACGCATAGGCGTTCGCCGCATAATGCTCGAGCCATTTCGGATCGTAGTTCGCTTCGGCGACCAGAGGCGAGGCGAAGCGAATGTGCAACCCGGCGGAATAGCCTACGGGAGATGCAGAGCGAAGCTGGGCAAACAGTCTATTGAGTTCTGTCGTGTCACGCATGGGGAAAAACATTTTTGTTACGAAAGGAGTGACAACCATAAGGAGATCACCCTTAGGATGAGTAAACCAAAGAGTCAGATTTTGAAAGTCAAAATGACATCACATAGTGAATAGACCGGAAGCCTCCGCAAGACTGCACATTTTCGAGGCCCTGCCCGTCAAAGAAAAAGCCCCGCCGAAGCGGAGCTTTTTGAAAGTGTTGAGAAAACTGAAATCAGTCTTCGTCGGCCATCGCAGCTTCTTCGGCTTCGAGGCGGGCTTTGTCAGCGGCACCTTTGGCCGCCGGATCGCGGTCCACGAGCTCGATGATCGCCATCGGAGCCATGTCACCGTAACGGAAACCGGCTTTCAGAACGCGGGTGTAACCACCGGCGCGCTCAGCGTAGCGCGGGCCCAGAACTTCGAAGAGTTTCGCGACGTCTTTGTCTTGTTTCAGCTGAGCGGCCGCCTGACGACGGGCGTGCAGATCGCCACGTTTGCCGAGGGTGATCAGCTTGTCCATGATGCGCTTGAGCTCTTTGGCTTTCGGCAGCGTGGTTTTGATTTGTTCGTGCTCAATGAGCGAGCCAGCCATGTTGGAGAACATCGCTTTGCGGTGTTCGTGGGTCCGGTTGAGGCGGCGGTAACCTTTAGCGTGACGCATTTTCTATCTCCTTAGCGTGTTTTGCTTTGTCTGACCGGCGATGCGTGTCACCGGTTCTCCTTGGGGCGGAATGCCCGGGTCTTCGGTGGGCAAAATGCCCGGATTTGAGGGTCGGCAAAGCGTCGGACTTTTGTCGGACAAACGTCGGACCTTTTACCGACCCTCAAAATTTCACTCAGAACTGGTCTTCGAATTTCTTCGCCAGCTCTTCGATGTTCTCAGGCGGCCACTCTTCGACATCCATACCGAGGTGCAGGCCCATGCCGGACAGAACCTCTTTGATCTCGTTGAGCGACTTGCGGCCGAAGTTCGGGGTGCGGAGCATCTCGGCTTCGGTTTTCTGGATCAGGTCGCCGATGTAAACGATGTTGTCGTTTTTCAGGCAGTTCGCAGACCGCACGGACAGTTCCAGCTCGTCCACTTTCTTCAGGAGAAGCGGGTTGAACTCGAGACCATCGTCTTCTTCCTGACGACCAGCCGATTCCGGCTCGTCGAAGTTCACGAAGATGCCCAGTTGATCCTGAAGGATGCGCGCAGCATAGGCCACGGCGTCTTCCGGGGTCACGGAGCCGTCGGTTTCGATTTTCATCGTCAGCTTGTCATAGTCGAGCACCTGACCTTCACGGGTCGGCTGCACGTCGTAGGACACTTTCTTGACCGGCGAATAGATCGCATCGACCGGGATCAGGCCGATCGGCGCATCTTCCGGTTTGTTCTTGTCGGCAGAGACATAGCCTTTGCCGGTGTTGACGGTCAGCTCCATGAACAGATCGGCGCCATCGTCAAGGTGGCAGATCACGTGATCCTTGTTCAGGACCTCGATGCCAGCCGATTCGGAAATGTCACCGGCGGTCACGACCATCGGACCTTTGGCGGAGATCGAGAGACGCTTCGGCCCTTCGACTTCCATGCGCAGCGACACGCCTTTGAGGTTCAGGATGACGTCGGTGACGTCTTCACGCACGCCCGCGACCGAGGAGAACTCGTGCAGGACGTTATCGATCTGAACGGAGGTGATGGCCGCGCCTTGCAGCGACGACATCAGAACGCGACGCAGCGCGTTGCCCAGTGTCAGACCGAAGCCGCGCTCAAGCGGTTCGGCAACGATGGTCGCCTGACGTGCCGGTTCGTTGCCCGGTTTCACTTCAAGCTGTTGCGGTTTAATGAGCTCGGCCCAATTCTTGTGGATCATGCTGGTGCCTCCATTCTTGTTCTAACGCCCATGTCCTAAAGCGAAAGAACGCCCGAGGGGTCTCAAAACGCAAAAACGGACCGCGGGCAAACATGGCCCGCGATCCAAAAATCGTAACTTCGATTACACCCGACGACGTTTCGGCGGGCGGCAACCGTTGTGTGCAATCGGGGTGACGTCGCGGATGGACGTGATGTTGAAGCCGACAGCCGCCAGAGCGCGCAGAGCGGACTCACGGCCAGAGCCGGGGCCCTGAACTTCGACTTCGAGGGTTTTCACGCCGTGATCCTGAGCTTTTTTACCCGCGTCTTCGGCTGCCATCTGAGCAGCGTAGGGCGTGGATTTCCGGGAGCCTTTGAAGCCCATGGTGCCAGCGGACGACCAGGAGATCGCGTTGCCTTGCACGTCGGAGATCAGGATTTTGGTGTTGTTGAAGGTGGAGTTCACGTGAGCAACGCCAGCGGCGATGTTCTTGGAAACTTTTTTCTTCGCAGTACGACGAGTATCGCGTGCCATGTTTCAGATCTCCCCTTATTTCTTCTTACCAGCGATGGCCTTTGCCGGGCCTTTGCGGGTGCGAGCGTTGGTGTGGGTGCGCTGACCGCGAACCGGGAGGTTCCGGCGGTGACGCAGGCCGCGGTAGCAGCCGAGGTCCATGAGACGCTTGATGTTCATCTGGGTTTCACGACGAAGATCGCCTTCGACGGTGTAGTTGGCGTCGATGTGCTCGCGGATGGCGAGGACTTCGGCGTCGGACAGCTCGTTGACACGACGGGTGAGGTCGATGCCGACGGCTTCGCAGATGGCGACGGCAGAGGTGTTACCAATGCCAGTGATATAGGTGAGCGCGATCGGAACGCGCTTGGCGGTCGGGATGTTGACGCCGGCGATACGTGCCACGTTGACTTTCCTTTCGTTGCGGTTCCGTAACCCCGGAACCTTTTTTCACAACGGAAGCTCGCGGGGGGTCCCTCGCGAGCGACAGCTGAATTCAGGTGATGATTGCGTCCGGGCGAACATGCGTTGAAACGACCCGTTTGCGAATCTTTTACCCCAGAGGGGATGGGTTGCCATAGAGGCGAATCGCCGGAGGGTCAAGGCCTTCCGGCGATTGAAGTCTTCAGGCCAGCGCCTTTGCAATATCGGCAGTGACCTGGTCCATGCTCTGAAGACCGTCAACGGTCTTCAGATCGCCCTTGGCGTAGTAGTAGCCAATGAGCGGAGAGGTCTTTTTGTAATATTCCATCAGCCGGATCTTGACGCTCTCTTCGTTGTCGTCGGCGCGCACCGGCTTGCCAGCGGCGGCGGCTTCGACGGCGCGATTGACGATGCGCTTGACCAGCGTCTCGTCATCGACTTCGAGCAGGATCACCGCCTCGAGCTGGGCGCCGTTGCGGGACAGCAGCTCGTTGAGCGCGTCCGCCTGACCCAGAGTGCGCGGGAAACCGTCGAAGATGAACCCGCCGGCGGAGCCGTGCTGGATTTTCTCTTCGATCAGGCCGATCACGATTTCGTCGGTCACAAGCTGACCGGCGTCCATGATCGCCGCGACCTTTTTGCCCATTTCGGTGCCGGAGGTGCGTGCTTCGCGCAGCATGTCCCCGGTCGAAAGCTGCACCATGCCCCGCTCCTCCACGAGACGTTGTGCCTGAGTTCCCTTGCCCGCACCCGGCGGTCCAAGCAGAATAATATTCATCGTCTTGTTGTCCCTCTTTTGCTGCGCTTCCTCCCACGCAGCTGAGATTTCTCGATCAGCCCCTCATACTGGTGTGCCAGCAGGTGGGACTGGATTTGCTGAATCGTGTCCATCGTCACCGATACCACAATCAACACAGAAGTGCCGCCAAAGTAAAAGGGAATGGCGAACTGGCTGCGCAGAATTTCCGGCAGCAGACAAACTGCGGCCAAATAGGCGGAGCCGATCACGAGGAGACGGGCCACGATGTAATCGAGGTGTTCCTCGGTCTTCTTCCCCGGACGGATGCCGGGAATGAACCCGTTCTGGTTCTTCAGGTTCTTGGCCACGTCTTCCGATTTGAAGGCGACGTTGGCAGTGTAGAAATAGGCGAAGAAGACGATCATCACCGTGAAGAACAGAAGGTAAAGCGGCTGACCCGGCCCGAAATAGGCGAGGATCGTGGACATCACCGGACCGACGTCACTTTGCCCCGAGAAGGTCGCGATGGTGGTCGGCAAGAGCAGCAGCGAGGAGGCGAAGATCGCCGGGATCACGCCCGCCGGGTTCACCTTGATCGGCAGGTGCGAGGACTGCGCGTCATAGATTTTCATGCCCTGCTGACGACGCGGGTACTGGATATGCACCTTGCGCAGCGCGCGTTCCATGAAGACCACGAAGGCGATCACGGCCACGACCATTGCGATCACGATCAGCGTCACGAAGGGAGAGATCGCACCGGAGCGGCCGGAGGCGAAGAACTGCGCCAGAGCGCTGGGGATCTCGGCGACGATGCCGACGAAGATGATCAGCGAGATGCCGTTGCCGATGCCGCGATTGGTGATTTGCTCACCGAGCCACATCAGGAACATGGTGCCGCCGACGAGGGTGATCACGACGCCCGCGCGGAAATACCAACCCGGATCGTGGGCGAGGTTTCCGGCCTCAAGCGAGGCGGCGAGACCGTAAGCCTGGAACAGCGCCAGAGCGACCGTGCCGAACCGGGTGTATTGGTTGATCTTCTTGCGCCCCGCTTCGCCCTCTTTCTTGAGGTTCTCGAGCGAGGGAACCATCGAGGTCAGAAGCTGGACGATGATGGAGGCGGAGATGTAGGGCATGATGCCGAGGGCAAAAATCCCCATCCGGCCGAGCGCGCCGCCGGTGAACATCGACAGAATACCGCCGAGGCCCGAGGCCGCCTGATCCATGAAGTCTTTGAGCGCGTTGCCGTCGATGCCCGGCACCGGGATGAAGGTCCCGAGACGGTAGACGATCAACAGACCGATGGTGAAAAAGATACGCTGGCGAAGCTCCTTGGCCTTCCCGAGGGTGCCCCAGTCGAGGTTCGCCGCCATTTGTTCTGCTGCGGATGCCATATGGTCTCTCTATTCACGTCAGCGCCGCCCGTCCGGCTTTCCGGGGGGCGGCGCTTGGAAAACTCAGGTCTTGATGTAAGGGGCGAAGGCCCTTGCCACAAGCCTTATTCGGCTGCCGCGTCGGCCTTCACGGCAACGGTCAGCGAACCGCCGGCTTTTTCAACAGCCTCGATAGCGGATTTCGACGCGCCGGTCACGGTGATGGTGAGTTTGGATTTCACATCGCCTTTGGCCAGAACGCGGATGCCGTCGAGTTTGCGGCGCACCAGACCGGAGGTCACGAGGGTCTCTTCGGTCACGTTGGCAGCGTCGAGCTTGCCGGCTTCGATGAATTTCTCGATCAGGCCGAGGTTCACGGCAGCGTATTTCTTCGCGTTCGGCTTGGTGAAGCCGCGTTTCGGAAGACGCTGGTAGAGCGGCATCTGGCCGCCTTCGTAGCCGTTGATGGCCACGCCGGAACGGGATTTCTGACCTTTGATACCACGGCCACCCATTTTACCTTTGCCGGAGCCGGGGCCACGGCCAACGCGGGTGCGGGCTTTGGTTGCGCCGGGATTGTCGCGCAGTTCGTGCAGTTTCATGTCGCTTCTCCTTGCCGGATGTGCCCTCCAGCGACGGAGTGGGCAAACACGGCTTACATGTGTTGATTCTGATGGACAGGGTTGTCCACCGGGGGCGTATAGACGGTTGGGAACGGTGGATCAAGTGTTTGCTGATCCTGTCTCGTCACACAATGGACATCCTAAACCGACAGAAAGCAAAACACCCCACAGTCTCCTGCGAGGTGTTTCGTTTGTCCAGCAATGTCTCGACAGCGGCCTGCCCGGTGCCTCACTCGGCGGTGGCGCGCAGGTAGTCTTTCCAGCACGGGATCGGACCGGCATGCCAGCGGTCGCGCAGGACAGCCATCAGGCGGTTCGGTTTCAGGAAGGAGGCGGCGCGTTGCATGTCGGATCCTCTCGGAGAGTCTTTTGCGATGATCGTGTGCGTATCAGATACGCGCGGCGGTTTGCCGGGCGATGTCCATGATGTCGGAGCGCCCCAGACCGATGTCGTGCAGTTCATGGTCGGAGAGCGCGTTGAGCTGGTTGTAGGTTTCGGTAAAGGCGCGCTGGCGGAGGTGCGCCTCACGCAGGCGGGCAAACGTGTTGCGCAGAGAGAAGCCGAAACCGGAAACGCGGGTGGTGTCAGTGTAGTGAGCCATTTTTCTTGTCCTTTATTGAACGGGGCCGGAATGCCCCGGAAATGGGGTCTCTTTCGATGTGCCGCCGATGTAGGGGGAGTCCGGACGAATGACATCCCCCAGTTTTCGAGAGGCCGCTATGCACATAATGCAAGCAGTTTTAAAACTGGTTAAATTTTGCGCACAAAGACCTAAAGTCGTTCAGATATCAGCCGTGACGCCTGTAATGCGACTTGACCCAGCGCTCTCCGGGTTCCGACATGTCGAACACGGAGAGGTCAAAGGCCGGGATGCTGGCCATGAAATTGATCATCCAGTCTTGCAGGGCTTTGGTAAATGCGGTCATCGGTCGGTTCCTTTCACTGTCACGAGATCGCCTGCCCCTGTGGGCGTGGCAGGTTGGTACAGGGAAAGTGTCGCCCGGAAGTGTTAACGCCCGCCGAAAGCAATGCGGCGGGAACGCGGCTTTTCGCTCAACTTGTTTCTGAACTGTTAAAGCTCAGAACAGCGCGCCTTGTACCGACTGGGCGATTCTGGCGAGACCGTCGCGCGCCATCGGGCCGACGAGGGCGTAATGCCAGAGACCGTCCTGCCAATAGGCGGCAGACAGCGCATCTTTCTGGCCGTAACGCAGCGCCGAGGTGCCACGGGCCTGCGCAGGCGTCAGATAGAGGGTCACGCGGGCGCCCTCCGCATCCTCATACATGAATTGCGCGGCGGCCCCCTGTTCGAAGGGCAGAAGACGCCCGCCGACGAGGGACAGCCCCGCGCCGGTCAGGTCGGGAATGCGCACCTCGGCCCCCAGACGATTGCTGAGCCAGCCCTTGAGGTGATCGCGTTCGGAGGCGGGCACTTCGACCGGATGCACCACCTCGACGGAATAAAGCGCGTGGGCGGCGGAAGCCTGGGCGAGCATATCGCTGGCCATGTCCGGCGCAACGCCCGGCCCGCGCGTCAGAAGCCCGCCACCAAAGCCCACGGCCAAGAGCACGACCGCCGCGGCCAGTTGCCCCCAGATCGGGCGGGCGACGGGTTCGGCGCGGGACAGGAGGTTGTCCAGATGCGCCTCGGACGGGGTCGGAACGGCGGCGCGCAACCTGTCCATATCTTGCATCATCTCCGCAACCTGTGTGGCGAGCGCCTCGTCACGTTCCATCCGGCGCTCGAACGCGAGGGATTCGTCACGGGTCATTTCCCCGTCGAGATAGCGATGAATGTCGAAATCCTGCGCATCCGTCATGTCACACTCCTCAGCCGCACGGGCGGTCCCGGTGTCGGCTCCTGTTTCAAACTCGCACGGGCGCGCGAGATCCGCGACATCACCGTACCGATCGGGATATCGAGAACGCCCGCCGCCTCGGCATAGCTCAAGCCGTCGATGACCACGAGCAAAAGCACTTCGCGCTGTTCGGGGGGCAAAGCGTCAACCCGACGCAGCATCTCCATCGCCTCAAGCCCCTGCTCCGCCGAGGGCAGCGCATGGGGCGCGAGATCGGCCTCGTCATAGGCAACGTGGATGTGGCGCGCGGCAGATGTCCGCAACCCGTTGCGGTGAATGTTCAGCGCCATTTTCGCAAGCCAGGGCCGGATCGGACGATCCGCCTGCCAGAGATGCCGTTTGCGCAGGGCGCGCTCGGCACAGTCCTGAACGAGATCGTCGGCCCGGCTGCGATCTCGCGTCAAGACATAGGCGTAACGCCAGAGCGACGGCAGGGCCTCTTTCAATTCCTGTCTGAACCGCGGCATGACGCCTCCCGGAAGGATCAATGGGGAGGGTCGCCCCTCCCCGGCCTGATATGCGCTGTTACGGGCGGGCGACGTGCCAGACGCCGTTCACGCCCTCACCGGTCATGTCGCCGGGTTTCTCGTCCTTGACCCAACCATAGAGCGGCATGCCCTTGTAGGCCACCTGCTCATAGCCTTCCTTGCGGGTGATCAGGGAATAGCCGGAAGGCAGCTCCATGTCGGCATCGCCCACGACCGGCGGCCAGTTGGCAGCGCACATGTCATAGCAGTTCGACACGCCCTTTTCGTCCTTGTCGAAAGTGTAGAGCGTCATGTGGGTGCCTGCGTCCATCAGATAGGTGGCCTCGCCCAGCTTGCCGGTCACGACGGGGGCGTCGGCGGCGAAGGCGGTGGTGGCGAAAGCGGCAAGGGCCGCCGCAAGGGGAAGGGTCTTGAGCATGTCTGATCTCCAAAAAACATCGTCTGCTCGGGTGCAGACATGAGAGATACAGTGCGCAGGGCGGGTTTATTCCCGACCGATATGAATTTTTTAAAAGAAAACGCCCCACCGGGAAGGCAGGGCGTTTGAAATCTTGCGGTCGGGGCTTGCGCCCCGATCAGCGCTTACCCACGCTCTTCGACGATTTCGACGAGGTGCGGGATGGAGTTGACCATACCACGCACGGAGGGGGTGTCCTCCAGCTCGCGGGTTTTGTGCATCTTGTTCAGGCCGAGACCGATCAGGGTCTGACGCTGTTTCGCGGGGCGACGGATCGGGGAGCCGATCTGTTTCACAACGATGGTTTTAGCCATGAGTCAGTCTCCTTACGCTTCAGCAGCTTCAGCAGCCGGTTCATCCTTTTTCAGGATGTCGGCGACTTTCTTGCCGCGACGCTGAGCCACGGAGCGCGGGGAGGCTTCGAGTTTGAGGCCGTCCAGCGTGGCGCGGATCATGTTGTACGGGTTCTGGGAGCCGATGGATTTGGCAACCACGTCCTGAATGCCGAGCATTTCGAACACGGCGCGCATCGGACCACCGGCGATGATCCCGGTACCTTGCGGGGCGGTGCGCATCACGACGCGACCGGCACCGTGACGACCTTCGATGTCGTGGTGCAGGGTGCGGCCTTCTTTGAGCGGCACGCGGATCATTTGGCGCTTGGCTTGCTCGGTGGCTTTGCGGATGGCCTCGGGGACCTCTTTCGCTTTACCTTTGCCGAAGCCAACGCGGCCTTTTTGGTCGCCCACAACCACGAGAGCGGCGAAGCCGAAGCGCTTACCACCTTTGACGGTTTTGGACACACGGTTGATCGCGACAAGACGATCTGCGAATTCCGGGGCTTCCTCGCGCTCGCGACGATCCCGGCGGTTTTCACGTTCTGCCATAGAACTTTCCTTTTGGAGGTGGCGCTTCGAAAAACGCCGTTGAACTCGATCCTTAGTGAAGGGCGCCCGAAAGGCGCCCGACCCGGATCATCGGGAAGGGGAGCATTGCCCCCCTCCCTCAAGTCTTAGAACTTCAGACCACCTTCACGGGCAGCGTCGGCGAGAGCCTTCACCTTGCCGTGGAAGAGGAAGCCACCACGGTCGAAGTAGCACTCTTCGACACCGGCTTTCTTCGCGCGCTCTGCAATCGCCGCGCCAACTTTGGCGGCGGCTTCGACGTTGTTCTTGCCGACCACACCGAGATCTTTCTCGAGCGAGGAGGCAGCGGCCAGGGTTTTGCCCTGAACGTCGTCGATCAGCTGAGCGCTGATGTTCTTGTTCGAACGATGGATCGACAGGCGAAGCTTGCCGACATTGTTCTTGCGAAGTTTGTTCCGAACGCGCAGGCGGCGTTTCAGAAACAGGGTCCGTTTGCTGTTTGCCATGATGAGCGTCCTTACTTCTTCTTCCCTTCCTTACGGAAGATGAACTCGCCTTTGTACTTGATACCTTTGCCTTTGTAGGGCTCAGGCTTACGCCATTCGCGGATGTTGGCCGCGACTTGACCGACGAGTTGCGGGTCGGAACCTTCCACAGTGATCTCGGTCGGTTTCGCAGACGTCACGGTGACGCCGGCCGGAACCTCGAAGTTCACTTCGTGGGAGTAACCCAGGTTGAGTTTGAGCACGTTGCCCTGCATCGCAGCACGATAACCAACACCGTTGATTTCGAGCTCTTTCTTGAAGCCGTCGGTCACACCGGTCACCATATTGGCGACCATGGTGCGGGACATGCCCCACTGCTGGCGAGCGCGCTTCGATTTACCACGGGGGGTGACGGTGACGGTGTTGTCTTCGACAGCGAGGGTCACATCGTCCGTGGCGGTGAAGGAG
Organism: Celeribacter sp. SCSIO 80788; assembly: GCF_051054295.1. Taxonomy (GTDB): domain Bacteria; phylum Pseudomonadota; class Alphaproteobacteria; order Rhodobacterales; family Rhodobacteraceae; genus Celeribacter. The sequence goes on from NZ_CP150482.1 coordinate 2,547,599, forward strand.
TGAGTGCCCTTCGGGCCTTTCACTTCGATGGTCTGGCCGGACACAGAGGCGGAAACGCCGCTGGGCAGCTCGACCGGTTTCTTACCAATACGAGACATCGAGAGACCTCCTTAGAAGACGGTGCAAAGCACTTCGCCACCAACATTGTTGGCACGAGCGTTTGCGTCCGACATCACACCCTTCGGGGTGGAGACAATCGACACACCAAGGCCCTGACGGACCGACGGGATGTCCTTGACACCGAGGTACACGCGACGACCGGGTTTGGAGACCCGTTTCAGTTCGCGGATGACCGGGGTGCCTTCGAAGTATTTCAGGCTGATTTCAAGGGTCGGGTGACCGTTGACGTCGGTGCCTTTCTCATAGCCGCGGATGTAACCCTCGTCGAGCAGCACATCCAGAACCCAGCCGCGCAGCTTGGAAGCCGGGGTGGAGACGGTGGATTTGCCACGCATTTGAGCGTTACGGATACGGGTGAGCATATCGCCGATAGGATCGTTCATATTCTCTCTCCCTTACCAGCTCGATTTCACCAGACCGGGGATCTGGCCGAAGGAGCCGAGTTCCCGCAGCATGATCCGGGACACCTTCAGCTTACGGTAGTAAGCGTGGGGACGGCCGGTCAGCTGACAACGGTTGTGCAGACGGGTAGCCGAGCTGTTGCGCGGCAGTTCAGCAAGCTTCAGGGACGCGCGGAAACGCTCTTCCATCGGCTTGTCCTGGTCGTAGACGACCTCTTTGAGAGCAGCGCGCTTGGCGGCGTATTTCGCCACCAGCTTCTCGCGCTTGCGCTCGCGTGCGATCATGGATTTCTTTGCCATGTTCTCAAACTCCTCGCGCGATTAGCTGTTGAAGGGCATGTTGAAAGCTTTCAACAGGCTCTTGGCTTCTGCGTCCGTCTTCGCGGTGGTCGCGATGACGATGTCCATCCCCCAGACTTCGTCGACTTTGTCGAAGTTGATCTCGGGGAACACGATGTGCTCTTTCAGGCCCATGGCGTAGTTGCCACGGCCGTCGAAAGAGGTGCCGGGCACGCCGCGGAAGTCGCGGATGCGGGGCATGGCAATCGTGATCAGACGATCGAGGAATTCATACATGCGGTCGCCGCGCAGGGTGACTTTCGCACCGAGCGGCATGTCTTCACGAACGCGGAAACCAGCGATGGATTTCTTGGCTTTCGTGACGAGCGCTTTCTGACCGGCGATCGCGGAAAGATCTTCCTGAGCGGATTTCGCTTTTTTGGAGTCTTTCACAGCTTCCGCACCGCAGCCGATGTTCAGGACGATTTTGTCCAGACGCGGGATCTGCATGTCGTTCTTGTAGCCGAACTCTTCTTTCAGAGCAGCACGGATGCTGTCTTTGTAAGCGGCTTTAAGACGCGGGGTGTAATCGGTGGTGTCGAGCATCAGATCACGTCTCCCGTGGTTTTGGCGAAGCGCACTTTCTGATCGCCTTCCATGCGGAAACCGACGCGGGTGGCTTTGCCGTTGGCATCGAGCAGCGCGAGGTTCGACAGGTCGATCGGCATGGCGATCGGCTTGCGGCCGCCTTGCTCGCCCTGCGTGGCGCGTGCGTGACGGATGGCAATGTTGATGCCTTCCACGATGGCCTTGCCTTTGGACGGCATGACAGAGGTGATTTCACCCTGTTTGCCTTTGTCCTTGCCGGCGAGGACGACGACCTTGTCGCCTTTTTTCAGCTTAGCAGCCATTAGAGCACCTCCGGAGCGAGCGAGATGATCTTCATGAAGTTTTTCGCACGAAGTTCGCGAACAACCGGGCCGAAGATACGGGTACCAACGGGCTCGTTGTTGTTGTTGAGGATGACGGCGGCGTTGCGATCGAAACGGATCGCGGTGCCGTCTTCGCGACGGACTTCTTTAGCGGTGCGAACGACGACGGCCTTACGGACGTCCCCTTTTTTCACACGGCCACGCGGAATCGCTTCCTTGACCGACACCACGATGATGTCGCCCACGGAGGCGTAACGACGGTGGGAACCGCCGAGGACCTTGATGCACTGAACTCGGCGAGCGCCAGAGTTATCAGCGACATCCAGATTGGTCTGCATCTGGATCATTTGGTTTCTCCCGACCTTTGGGGCGATCTGCAGTGATCGGTGCCCCCAGGGTTTCGATTAAGCTGGGAGGAGGCTTGTCTGATCGAGATCAGGCGAGCACTTCCCAACGCTTGGTTTTCGACTTCGGTGCACATTCCTGAATACGGACGGTGTCGCCGACGTTGAATTGGTTGTTCTCATCGTGAGCCCGGTATTTTTTGGACTTACGGATGGTCTTTTTCAGAACCGGGTGTTTGAAACGGCGCTCGACGAGCACGGTCACGGTCTGTTCGTTCTGGTTCGAGGTCACGACCCCGGAAAGAATACGCTTGGGCATAGGTCGCTCTCCTTACTCAGCCGACTTGGCTTTTTCGTTCAGAATGGTTTTCACAAGAGCGGCCGTGCGGCGCGCTTTGCGGATCTGAGCGGTGTTTTCGAGCTGACCCGTGGCCTGCTGGAAACGCAGGTTGAAGGATTCTTTTTTCAGATTGGCGAGCTCGGTCTTGAGCTCGTCCGGCGTTTTCGCACGCAATTCCTGGGCGTTCATTTGGCGCCTCTCCTTGGTTCCTGGTAGCACCGGAATGCGCCCTTGTTCGGGGTGACATTCGGTCCGGTGGGTTATGTCAATGCACACGACTCCCCCTGAAGGGAATCTGTGAGATGCCGCTCTATAAGGGGTTGGGTGTGGCGTGGCAAGGGAAAGTTGGGGTTTTCCCTCTTTTCGCATTTCTAAGCTAAACGCCCGCGCGTTTCAGAAAACGGGTGATCGCAATGATCCGCATCACGGCCACCACCACAATGAGAATGTCGAAAATATAGACTAACATTGGCTGCACAAGCGTGTAGGTCGTTAACACATTGGTCATTCCCAGTGTGCTCATCCCCATGAAATCCGCGTAGCGATAGATCAGCGCCTGCGCGGAGAACAGCAGCGTGATGATCAGACTGTCGCGCCACGTTGCAAACAGCATCGCCCATTTCGGATCGAGAGAGCCGCTCTCTTCCGCCTCCCGCGCGCGCCCGTAAAATGCGAAGGCGACGACCACGAGCGCCAATCCGAGAAGCAGCGCCCCCAGCGCCAAAGCGTAAAATGCCTGTTTGAAAGAGGACGACGACAGAAGGTTGAACCAATATTCAGTGTAATCCATTTGGACCTCAATAAGCTGGTGCCCGGACTATGCGATATGGACCTGCCACAGACAACCCGCGACGCCCTGCCCCTCGCCAAGCCCTCCCCCGCGCGTTATGACAGGCCAAACCTCCCAAAGGAGCCTCTCCCATGGCCGACATCGAATCCCTTTTCGTCACCCGTCTTTACAAAGCGAAACTGAACGAGTTCTCCCCGGAGGTCGATCAGGATGAGCTGTTCGACAGTTGCTATGCCATCGCCGAGGATGACGAGGCCGGGCAGCAATGGTGCGATGACAAGGGCTATCCGGGCTACACCTCCTATGCGTCTCTCACCGACCTGCCCTGGCGCTTCCCGATCTTCAAGGACATCGTCGAGAGCCTCGATCAGCACGTCGCGAAATTCGCCGAAGACCTCGAATTCGATCTGGGCGACCGCAAGCTGGTGCTCGAAGACCTCTGGATCAACATCCTGCCGGAGGGCGGCTATCACTCCGCCCATATTCACCCGCATTCGGTGATCTCCGGCACGACCTATGTCGCCATGCCGGAAGGCGCCTCGTCGCTGCGGCTCGAAGATCCGCGCCATGTGATGATGATGGGCGCCCCCGCCCGCAAGAAAGACGCCCGCCGGGAGATGCAGAATTTCATCTACCTCTCGCCGGAAGCGGGCGACATCATGCTTTGGGAAAGCTGGCTGCGCCATGAGGTGATGATGAACCAGTCGGAGTTCGACCGGGTGTCGGTCAGCTTTAACTACAAATGGGGTGAGTAACGGTTCGCGCCTCCGCAACACAAACGCTCCGGGGGAGCGTTTGTGTTGCGAACGGGAGCCCCGGACCGACGAGTAACTCAGCGCCGCTCCAGCGCCCTCTCGATCCGCTCGAGACGCCCCAACACATCGTCGCGATAGCTGTCTGTCGCGGCGTTGCTTTCCTCAGCATGGGCATCCTGCATCGTGGAGACGATCAGACCCACGACGAGGTTGAGCACGGCAAAGGCGGTGACCAGAATGAAGGGCACAAAGAACAGCCAGCTTTCGGGATGCACCTCCATCACAGGGCGCACGATGCCCATGGACCAGCTTTCCAGCGTCATGACCTGAAACAGCGTGTAGAGCGAGGCGCCCAGCGTGCCGAACCATTCGGGAAATGTCGGCCCGTAGAGTTTCGTCGCAATGACCGAGCCGATGTAAAAGATGATGCCGGTGAGCAGGAAGACCGAGGCCATGCCCGGCAAGGCCATGATGAAGGCCTCGACCACCCGGCGCAGGCTTGGCACGACGGAGACGACACGCAGCAATCGCAGGATCCGCAGGGCGCGAAGCACCGACAGCCCCTCCCCGACCGGAGAGAGCGACATGCCGACGATCACCGTATCGAACCAGTTCCAGCCATCGCGAAAGAACCGCGGCCCCTGCGCGTAGATTTTCAGGGCCAATTCCAGCACGAAGATGCTCAGACAGATCATGTCGAGCGTCTCGATCAGCCATCCGGCCCGCGCCATGATCCGTTCCGAGGTCTCAAGCCCCAGGATCACGGCGTTGAACAGGATGACCGCCATGATGGTATGGCGGAAGATAGGTCGTTCGATGAATTCGGAAATCTGTGCGCGCATCTTTGTCTCATTCAGGGCCTGGCCTTCTGATATGGAGGTCCTCCCGCGTGAGACAAGGGGCTTCGCGCTTGATTTCGCAGTCGCAGCATGACCGTCTGTTGAAAGGAGGCTCGCATGCGCTTCACCGTTCGTCACGACACTCTTTATCGCTATTCCGCGCCGGTGCGGCTCGGAGATCAGCTTTTGCGCCTCAAACCCTACGGGGTGCATGCGCTCGATCATCGCTATGAGATCACGCCCACGCCCGTCTGGCGCGAGGATGGGCCGTCGGCTTTTGGTACGCCGGAAACCCGTGTGGGTTTTGCGGGCGAAACCGATGTGCTGCACATCGTCAGCCGCTTTACCTGTGAGACGGGCCATCCGACGCCGGTCTCGGATCAGCCGAACATGGCGACCTATCTGCATCTCCTCCCCGAGGACAGCGTCGCGGGTTTTGCCCGCGATCTCATGCAGGAGGCCGGGGATGTACCGCGGTTTCTCGAGCTGCTGACCGAAACCCTGTACCGGCGGACAGATCGGCATATCCGGCCGACCGGCTATGCCCAGACGGCGGAAGAGACGCTTCGCATCGGCAGGGGCGCGTGCCGCGATCTCGCCGTGCTGTTCATCGCCGCCTGCCGCAGCCTTGGCATCCCCGCGCGCTTCGTGTCGGGCTATCAGGCCAAGGCAGAAACGCCGGACGGCAAGCGCCACCTGCACGCCTGGCCCGAAGTCTGGCTGTCGGGAGTGGGGTGGCAGGGGTATGATCCGACCCACGGGGTGGCGGTCGCGGACGGCCACGTCGCCCTCTCAGCCGCCCCGGATCAGATGGGGACGATGCCGATCGAAGGCGGGTTCTGGGGCGATGGGGTGTCGTCGGAGTTGGAGTTTGGGTTGGAGATTGAGGTGGGGTGAAAACCCCTCACCGTCGGAAAAACAAAACCCCTGCCGATTACTCAGCAGGGGTTTCTTTATTCTCAACCGGGGCGTGCTCTCATTGCTTTTCCATGAAAAGCAACTGCCGCACGCTGGTCAGAAAACGCTTACGCGTTTTCGACCTTTACCAGTCTTCTTTCGCGACCGTGCGGGTTTTAATCGGGAGTTTCATCGCAGCGAGGCGCAGAGCCTCACGAGCGACGTCTTCCGACACGCCGTCCAGTTCGAACATCACGCGGCCCGGTTTGACTTTGCAGACCCAACGGTCCACGGAGCCTTTACCTTTACCCATACGAACTTCGACGGGCTTCGCGGTCACCGGGGTGTCCGGGAAAATGCGGATCCAAACACGACCCTGACGCTTCATGTGACGCGTCATGGCACGACGAGCTGCTTCGATCTGACGTGCAGTGATACGCTCGGGCTCAACGGCTTTGAGACCGAAGGTGCCGAAGGTCAGATCCGAACCGCCTTTTGCTTCGCCGTGGATACGGCCTTTGTGCATTTTGCGGAATTTTGTACGCTTAGGCTGAAGCATTGATCAGACCCTCCTTAGCGACGGCCGCCGCGGTCACCGCGAGGTGCCGGACCGGCTTGGGCTTCTTCGGCGCGACGGTCACGAGCCTGCGGGTCGTGTTCCATGATCTCGCCTTTGAAGATCCAGGTTTTGATGCCGATGATGCCGTAAGCGGTCGACGCTTCAGCATGCGCGTAGTCGATGTCTGCACGCAGGGTGTGAAGCGGAACGCGACCTTCGCGGTACCATTCGGTACGCGCAATCTCAGCACCACCGAGACGACCGGCAACGTTCACGCGGATGCCGAGGGCACCCATACGCATGGCGTTCTGCACGGCACGTTTCATGGCACGACGGAAGGACACACGACGCTCGAGCTGCTGAGCGATGGACTCGGCCACCAGAGCGGCGTCGAGTTCCGGCTTGCGCACTTCAACGATGTTGAGGTGCAGCTCGGAATCGGTCATCGCGGCAACTTTTTTGCGGAGCGTCTCGATGTCCGCACCTTTTTTGCCGATGATGACGCCCGGACGGGCGGTGTGAATGGTCACACGGCATTTTTTGTGCGGGCGCTCGATGATGACGCGCGACACACCGGCCTGCTTGCATTCTTCCTTGATGAAATCACGGATTTTGAGGTCTTCGAGAAGAAGATCGCCGTAATCTTTCGTGTCAGCGTACCAGCGGCTGTCCCAGGTGCGGTTGACCTGGAGACGCATGCCAATCGGGTTAACCTTATGACCCATTAGTTTTGCTCCTCAACTTGACGCACCTTGATGGTGATTTCCGCGAACGGCTTCATGATCTTGCCAAAACGACCACGGGCACGCGGGCGACCGCGTTTCATGGTGAGGTTTTTGCCAACCCATGCTTCGGCGACGATGAGCTCATCGACGTCGAGGTTGTGGTTGTTCTCGGCGTTGGCGATCGCGGACTGAAGGCATTTCTTCACGTCCTGAGCGATACGCTTGTTGGAGAAAGTCAGGTCCGTGAGGGCCTTGTCGACTTTCTTGCCGCGGATCATCTGAGCCACGAGGTTCAGTTTTTGCGGGGAAACGCGAAGCATTTTGGCTTTCGCCATGGCTTCGTTGTCAGCCACGCGACGGGGATTTGCAACCTTACCCATGACTTATTTCCGTTTCGCTTTTTTGTCGGCGGCGTGACCGTAATAGGTGCGGGTCGGCGCGTATTCACCGAACTTCTGACCGATCATGTCTTCCGTGACGTTGACGGGGATGTGCTTCTGACCGTTGTACACACCAAAGGTGAGACCAACGAACTGAGGCAGGATGGTGGAACGACGCGACCAGATCTTGATGACCTCGTTGCGGCCGCTCTCGCGGGTTTTTTCGGCTTTCTTGAGGACGTAAGCGTCCACAAACGGGCCTTTCCAGACAGAACGTGCCATATCTTAGCGACCCTTCTTCCGAGCGTGACGCGAGCGAACGATGAATTTGTCCGTCGCTTTGTTCTTGCGCGTTTTCGCGCCTTTCGTCGGCTTGCCCCACGGAGTCACCGGGTGACGGCCACCAGAGGTACGGCCTTCACCACCGCCGTGCGGGTGGTCGATCGGGTTCATGACAACACCGCGGACGGACGGACGAATGCCTTTGTGGCGGTTACGACCGGCTTTACCGATGTTCTGGTTGGAGTTGTCGGGGTTGGACACGGCACCGACCGTAGCCATGCATTCCTGACGCACGAGACGCAGCTCGCCGGAGGAAAGACGGATCTGGGCGTAACCACCGTCACGGCCAACGAACTGAGCGTAGGTGCCGGCAGCACGGGCGATCTGGCCGCCTTTGCCCGGTTTCATCTCGACGTTGTGGACGATCGTACCGATCGGCAGACCGGAGAACGGCATGGCGTTGCCGGGCTTCACGTCAGCTTTGGCGGAGGCGATGACTTTGTCGCCGACGGCCAGACGCTGCGGAGCCAGGATGTAAGCCTGTTCGCCGTCTTCGTATTTGATGAGCGCGATGAACGCGGTGCGGTTCGGGTCATATTCGATCCGTTCCACGGTTGCAGCGACGTCAAACTTGGTGCGTTTGAAGTCGACGATGCGATAGAGACGCTTTGCCCCGCCGCCTTTGCGGCGCATCGTGATCCGTCCGGTGTTGTTCCGGCCGCCGTTCTTGGTCAAACCCTCGGTGAGAGATTTGACCGGGCGCCCTTTCCAAAGCTCCGAACGGTCGATCAGAACCAGCCCACGCTGGCCAGGCGTCGTCGGTTTATACGACTTGAGTGCCATAGTTTCTGTCTTCCGTTTGCTTTGGGTCATCTCATGTAGCCGATGCGGCTACGACCCGTTTTCGTCTAAGGCCGGGGTCCTTGCGGTCCTCGTCCCACACAAATCACGGGCCCCAAGAACGAATCCGGGGCCGTGAGATGGGCGGGGTATAGTGGGTGTTCGGGGTGGAGTCTAGTGCGGAGTGGAAATAATCCACTCCGGGTTGGATTTGAGCGCGAGCGCCTGCCCGTGAGGTGGCGCACCGGCGTCAGATCGGCGCACGTTATCCCAGCCAAGTTACTCCATGAAATGGCCGTTACACGAAGATGGCCAAAGCGCCAGCCCGATCCTGCTGGGATGACGCTTTCGGCGTGACACGGGCAGGCCTCGCGCAACGGCACGCCTTGATCCCGCGCGGTGGCGTATTGAAGCCGTGCCCTCACCGACAGAAACCCCATGCGCCCACTGTCGCCGCCGGGATTTCTCTGCCATGGTCAGCGGGCACATACCCGGGATTGGGAGAAATCCTTTTGATCAGTGTCTTCTTTGTCGTCGACGGTCCGAAACTCGAAACTCAGGCGCATTTCCTCGCCGCCTCCATCCTCCAACATATGGCGGGGCGGTGCCGGTTTTATGCCTATGTCCGGCCGGGAACGGAGCTGCCGGAGACACTGATGCGGCTGTTCGAGAAGGCCGGGATCGCACTGCGCTCCATCCCCGCGCCCGAAGGGCGTGACTGGCGCAAACCCTACCCGATCGGCAACAAGCTCCTTGCCGCCGCCGATGAGCGCGAGGGCGAGATCGCGGTCTTTCTCGACACGGATGTCGTGTTTTGTGGCCCCGTCGATTTCGAAGCGGCGCTCGGTGATGCCACCGTGGCGGCGGTGCTCTCGGACTTCCTCACCTCCGCCGTACCTACAGCGCAGGACTGGGAGCCGCTCTATGCGCAGATGGGGGTTCCCATGCCGCTGGAGCGGCCAGGCACATTGCGCCGCCCGAACCTCGATTACCCGCCCTATTTCAACGCCGGTGTCGTCCTGTTCCGCGAGCGGACCCAGGACGGAAACATCCACGTCGGACGGGAATGGCTCGACATGACGCTCGATCTCGATCACCAGGTTGCCTTTGCCGCGCAGCGGGACAATCTCGATCAGATCACCCTCTCCGCGCTCGGGGCCCGTTGCGGCACCCCGACCAAGATCCTGCCGCAGCGGTACAATTACAACATCATGGGCTGGGGCGATCCGGAACCGGGAAGCTGCGATATCGCGCATTATCATCTGATCGGTCGCCTGTGGAAAAGTCCGACGGTCGGAACGCCCACCCTGCGCGCCCTGCATGAGCATATGGGCGCGGAAGACCTCGCACGTTTCGTCGACCGGAGTCGCGCGTTCCTGCGCTGGCGGCGTGCAAAGCAGCTGTTGCGGCAGGTTGGGTAAGGCTCGACCGGCAGAACAAAAAGCCCCCCGGCTCTCACCGAGGGGCTTCTTCATTTCTCCAGATCTAAGCGCTGTGCTCAGAGACCGGTGGACACGTCGATCGCGTTGCCGTCTTCGAGGGTGACGTAGGCTTTTTTCACGTCCTTACGCTTGCCCGGCATGCCGCGGAAGCGTTTGGTTTTGCCTTTGGTGACAACGGTGTTCACCGCTTTCACCTTCACACCGAAGAGCGTTTCCACAGCTTCTTTGATCTGCGGTTTGTTGGAGTCGATGGCGACTTCAAAAACCACAGCACCGTTTTCAGAAGCCATGGTGGCTTTCTCGGTGATGATCGGCTTGCGGATCACGTCGTAGAGTTCAGCTTTGTTGGTCATTTCAGGCGAGCCTCCAGAGCTTCGACACCTGCTTTGGTGATCACGAGCGTGTCACGTTTCAGGATGTCGTAGACGTTGGCACCGATGGTCGGCAGCACGTCCACACCGGCGATGTTCGCAGCCGCAGCTTTGAAGTTCGCGTCGATGTCGGCGCCGTCGATGATCAGCACGCGTTTCCAGCCCTGTTCCTTGACAGCTTTGGCCAGCAGAGCGGTTTTGGCTTCGGCGAGTTTCGCTTCGTCCAGAACCACGAGATTGCCGGTTGCGGCTTTCGCGGAGAGCGCGTGTTTCAGGCCGAGCTTACGGAATTTCTTCGTAAGATCGTGGCCGTGAGACCGCGGGGTCGGGCCTTTGTAGATACCACCTTTGCGGAAGATCGGTGCCTTGCGGGAGCCGTGGCGAGCGCCACCGGTGCCTTTTTGGCGGTAGATCTTCTTGGTGGAGTAGGACACTTCAGACTTCGTCTTCACCTTGTGGGTGCCCTGCTGCGCGTTGTTACGCTGCCAGCGGACCACACGGTGCAGAATGTCAGCGCGCGGTTCGAGGCCGAAGAGAGCTTCGTCCAGATCCAGCGTGCCAGCCTTGGCGCCGTCGAGTTTGATCACGTCAAGTTTCATGCTTCACCCCCTTCTGCCGGAGCTTCGACAGCCGGAGCGGCGGTCGCTTCAGAGGCAGCGGATTTCAGAGCAGCCGGAAGCGGAAGATCAGCCGGAGCTGCTTTCTTCACGGCGTCTTTGATGGTGACCCAGCCGCCTTTGGAGCCCGGAACAGCGCCTTTGACCATGATCAGGCCACGGTCGGCGTCGGTGCGGACAACTTGGAGGTTTTGGGTGGTGACACGGGCAGCACCCATGTGACCGGCCATCTTTTTCCCTTTGAACACACGGCCCGGTTCTTGACACTGACCGGTGGAACCGTGGGAACGGTGGGAGATGGACACACCGTGGGAGGCGCGCAGACCGCCGAAGTTGTGGCGTTTCATGGCACCGGCAAAACCTTTACCGATGGACGTGCCGGAAACGTCAACGAACTGACCTTCGAGGTAGTGGTTGGCGGAGATTTCCGCACCCACTTCGATCAGCTTGTCTTCGTCCACGCGGAACTCAGCCACTTTGCGTTTCGGAGCCACGTTCGCCGCAGCGAAGTGACCACGCATGGCTTGGGAGGTCCGTTTTGCTTTTGCGGAGCCAGCGCCGAGCTGAACGGCGGTGTAGCCGTCTTTCTCGGTGGTGCGCTGAGCAACCACTTGCAGATTGTCGAGCAGAAGAACGGTCACAGGGATCTGTTTGCCGTCTTCCATGAAAAGGCGGGTCATGCCGACCTTTTTCGCGATAACACCAGAGCGCAACATCTCTATTGCCCTCCTCAGACTTTGATCTCGACATCCACGCCAGCGGCGAGGTCGAGCTTCATGAGCGCGTCCACGGTCTGGGGGGTCGGGTCAACGATGTCGAGAAGACGCTTGTGCGTGCGGATCTCGAACTGGTCGCGGGATTTTTTGTCGATGTGAGGACCACGGAGAACCGTGAACTTCTCAATCTTGTTCGGCAGAGGGATCGGGCCACGGACCTGAGCGCCGGTGCGCTTCGCCGTGTTGACGATTTCCTGGGTCGACGCGTCGAGCACGCGGAAATCAAATGCCTTCAGCCGAATACGGATGTTCTGGCCTTGCATAGCATTGCCTTTCGTAGGCTTATTGAGGTTGAGAGGAAGATGCCCGCTCATCGGGCACCCTCGTCGAACCTTATGAAGCGGGGGCTCAGAGTCATATCAGACCATTTGCGAATCCCTCTTCATGCGTTCTCCCGAAAGAGAACTCGCGCGATATAGAGGGGGATGGGCTTTATGGCAAGGTTTTTAACGGCGAGAGTCGGAACTAATTATAGAAGCGGCGCTGCGCGCCTCGTATGTTTAAAACAGATGCTGAGGAGGCACGCCAGTTTGATCCCAACATCTAGGGTAATAGATTAGGGTCAGTCGTGTAGCTTTTCTTTAATGACTATTTTGGCCCCCTTTATGCACCTCACCCGAGTTACCCTTTGCTCTACTTTGCTATTGCTATCTGCCTGCCTTTCTCAATCAGATCTTTTTTCAAGAATTGTTTTTGAAAACATAGATGAGGCGCGAGATATCTATAGTTATGCTCGGGAGGCTCTCATTGTTGAAATGCCCGGATTGGGCGGTTCATGCCTTGAAAGAGAAACTCATATTGTCTGCCGTTTTCCCGAGCGCAAAAAATCGTCCTGCGCCACAGATGTTGGTGTGTTTATGCGAGAAGATAGAACCGTCTCAGTAAGCGTACACACCTCTTGTACGCATGGTTTGGGGCCGACAGAGAAAGGCCTTAGGGAAGGTCGATACATCACCGATTTCCACAAAGAATTAGAACAGTGGGCCGTGATGTCCTTCGAACAATTCCAACCTCAGAAAAGAGAGCGCAGCTACTCCAACGCGGGGTTGGGCCAGATCGGTACGTTTTAGAGGCAATCGAAGAACGATTGTGCCCACTGCTAAGTAAAGAGCGTCGTGCGGTCGCCGATAGAAGCATGCGCCTCACGCCCCCTTAATCCTCCGAAACAAAAAGGGCCTCCCGAAGGAGGCCCTTTCTATGTCTCAGTTAGCAGAGCTAATTAAGCAAGGATTTTGGACACAACGCCCGAACCCACGGTGCGGCCGCCTTCGCGGATGGCGAAGCGGAGACCTTCTTCCATCGCGATCGGAGCGATCAGCTCAACCGTGAATTTCAGGTTGTCGCCCGGCATCACCATCTCGGTGCCTTCCGGCAGAACAACGGTCCCGGTCACGTCCGTCGTACGGAAGTAGAACTGCGGACGGTAGTTCGCGAAGAACGGGGTGTGACGGCCACCTTCTTCCTTGGTCAGAATGTAGACCTCGGATTCGAATTTGGTGTGCGGGTTCACGGAGCCCGGTTTACACAGAACCTGACCACGCTCGACGCCTTCACGGTCCACACCGCGCAGCAGAGCGCCGATGTTGTCGCCAGCTTCACCGCGGTCGAGCAGTTTGCGGAACATTTCAACACCGGTACAGGTGGTTTTCTTGGTGTCGCGGATACCGACGATTTCGATCTCGTCGCCCACGTTGATCACACCGCGCTCCACACGACCGGTCACAACGGTGCCGCGGCCAGAGATCGAGAACACGTCTTCGATCGGCATCAGGAACGGCTGGTCAACAGCACGCGCCGGGGTCGGGATGTACTCGTCGACAGCGGCCATCAGTTCCTTGATCTTCTCTTCGCCGATTTCCGGGTCACGGCCTTCGAGAGCGGCCAGAGCGGACCCTGCGATGATCGGAATATCGTCGCCCGGGAAGTCGTAGGCGGACAGAAGTTCGCGCACTTCCATTTCGACGAGCTCGAGGAGCTCTTCGTCGTCAACCTGGTCAACTTTATTCAGGAACACAACGAGAGCCGGCACGCCAACCTGACGGGCGAGCAGGATGTGCTCACGGGTCTGCGGCATCGGGCCGTCAGCCGCGTTCACCACGAGGATACCGCCGTCCATCTGGGCCGCACCGGTGATCATGTTTTTCACGTAGTCGGCGTGGCCGGGGCAGTCGACGTGCGCGTAGTGACGGTTCGGGGTCTCGTATTCCACGTGAGCCGTGGAGATCGTGATCCCGCGAGCTTTTTCTTCCGGCGCACCGTCGATTTCGTCATAGGCTTTGAAGTCACCAAAGTATTTGGTGATCGCTGCCGTCAGAGTGGTCTTGCCGTGGTCAACGTGGCCGATCGTGCCGATGTTGACGTGCGGTTTGTTACGCTCAAACTTACCTTTAGCCATAGAGGCCTCCTGTCTAATTCAGTGTGGGGATCGGAACACCCGATCCCCGATTTTGGGCTGAGGCGACGCTTACGCGTATTTCGCCTGGATTTCTTCCGAGATGTTGCTCGGCACCGGCTCGTAATGGTCGAACTGCATCGTGAACTGCGCACGGCCCGAGGACATGGAGCGCAGGGTGTTGATGTAGCCGAACATGTTGGCGAGCGGCACGAAGGCGTTGATCGCCACCGCGTTGCCGCGCGGTTCCTGGCCGGTCACCTGCCCGCGACGGGAGGTGAGGTCGCCGATGATGCCGCCGGTGTATTCTTCCGGGGTCACAACTTCGACTTTCATCATCGGCTCGAGCAGTTTCGCGCCGGCCTTTTTGAGACCTTCACGCATGCACATACGAGACGCGATTTCGAACGCCAGAACCGAGGAGTCGACGTCGTGGAACTTACCGTCGAGCAGCGCCACTTTGAAGTCGATCACCGGGAAGCCCGCGAGCGGACCGGAGTCCATCACGGATTTGATGCCTTTTTCGACACCCGGGATGTATTCTTTCGGAACCGCACCACCAACGATTTTGGATTCGAAGGAGTAGCCCTCGCCCGGCTCGGTCGGAACGATCTCCAGTTTCACCTCAGCGAACTGACCGGAACCACCGGACTGTTTCTTGTGGGTGTAGGAGTGCTCGATCTTGTGGGAGATGGTCTCACGGTAGGCCACCTGCGGCGCACCGATGTTGGCTTCCACTTTGAACTCGCGCTTCAGACGGTCGACGAGGATGTCGAGGTGAAGTTCGCCCATGCCCTTCATGATGGTCTGACCGGACTCGATGTCGGTTTCGACGCGGAAGGACGGGTCTTCGGCAGCAAGACGTGCCAGACCTGCGGACATTTTCTCCTGGTCACCCTTGGTTTTGGGCTCGACAGCAATCTCGATCACCGGATCCGGGAAGGTCATGGTTTCGAGCACAACCGGGTCTTTGACATCGCAGAGCGTGTCACCGGTGGTGGTGTCTTTCAGACCGGCCAGAGCGATGATGTCGCCAGCGAAGCCTTCTTCGATCTCCTCACGGTTGTTGGAGTGCATCATCATCATACGACCGATGCGCTCTTTCTTACCTTTGGTGGAGTTCAGGATGGTGTCGCCTTTGTTCATCACACCGGAGTAGATCCGGGTGAAGGTCAGGGAGCCCACGAACGGGTCGTTCATGATCTTGAATGCAAGACCGGAGAACGGCTCTTCGTCAGACGCGTGACGCGCGATGTTCCGAACCTCTTCTTCGTCGCCCGGTTTGAAGCCCATGTAGGCCGGGACGTCGAGCGGAGACGGCAGGTAGTCGATCACGGCGTTCAACAGCGGCTGGACGCCTTTGTTTTTGAACGCGGAACCGCCGAGCATCGGCACGAAGGACATCGACAGGCAGCCCTTACGGATCAGCGCGCGGAGCGTCGGAACGTCCGGCTCTTCGCCTTCGAGGTAGGCCATCATCGCGTCGTCGTCCATTTCGACGGCGGCTTCGATCATTTTGCCACGCCATTCGTCGGCCTGATCCTGAAGCTCCGGACGGATGTCTTCGAGAACCCAGGATGCACCGAGGTCATCGCCCTTCCAGAGCCACTCTTTCATCAGAACGAGGTCGAGGAGGCCCTCAAGCTCGGTCTCTGCGCCGATCGGAATAGCAACCGGAACCGGACGGGCGCCGGTGCGGTCTTCAATCATGTGGACGCAGTTGAAGAAGTCAGCGCCGATCTTGTCCATCTTGTTGACGAACACGATACGCGGAACCTTGTAGCGGTCAGCCTGACGCCACACGGTTTCGGTTTGCGGCTCAACGCCAGCGTTGGCGTCGAGCACGGCAACCGCACCGTCAAGCACGGCGAGCGAACGTTCCACCTCGATGGTGAAGTCCACGTGGCCGGGAGTGTCGATGATGTTGAAGCGGTGTTTCGGGGTTTGGGCGTTTTCACCGTCTTCGGTGCGTTCCCAGAAGGTGGTCGTCGCAGCGGAAGTGATGGTGATGCCGCGTTCCTGCTCCTGCTCCATCCAGTCCATGGTGGCTGCACCGTCGTGCACCTCACCGATGTTGTGGGACTTCCCGGTGTAGTAGAGGATGCGTTCCGACGTGGTGGTTTTACCAGCGTCGATATGCGCCATGATACCGAAGTTGCGGTACCGGTCGAGGGGATAATCGCGTGCCATTGGGCTCGTGTCCTTCGGTTTTGTTACCAGCGGTAATGGCTGAACGCTTTGTTGGCGTCGGCCATTTTATGGGTGTCTTCGCGCTTTTTCACAGCAGCGCCACGGCCATTTACCGCGTCGAGCAGCTCACCGGCAAGACGTTCTTCCATCGTGTTCTCGTTGCGGGCACGGGACGCGTTGATCAGCCAGCGGATGGCCAGAGCTTCGCGACGCTCGGTACGCACTTCGACGGGCACCTGATAGGTGGCACCGCCCACACGACGGGAGCGCACTTCGACGGACGGTTTCACGTTGTCGAGGGCTTCGTGGAAGACTTCCACCGGAGCTTTTTTGAGTTTCGACTCAACGCGATCGAGCGCGTTGTAGACGATTTTCTCTGCGACCGACTTTTTGCCGTCGATCATCAGGTTGTTCATGAATTTGGTCAGCACGCGATCGCCATATTTGGCGTCGGGCAGGACTTCGCGCTTCTCAGCGGCGTGACGACGAGACATTCTGAGATCTCCTTACTTCGGACGCTTCGCGCCGTATTTCGAGCGACGCTGTTTACGGTCTTTGACGCCTTGGGTGTCGAGGACACCGCGGAGGATGTGGTAACGCACACCCGGAAGGTCTTTTACCCGGCCGCCGCGGATCAGAACCACGGAGTGTTCCTGAAGGTTGTGGCTTTCACCCGGGATGTAGGAGATGACCTCGAAACCGTTGGTCAGGCGGACCTTCGCAACTTTCCGCATAGCGGAGTTCGGTTTCTTCGGGGTGGTGGTGTAGACGCGCGTGCAGACGCCACGCTTCTGGGGGCATTGTTCCAAGTGCTGCGACTTGGAAACCTTACGTTTGGGCTGACGCGGTTTGCGGATCAGCTGCTGAATCGTCGGCATAGGGCTCTTTCCCGTTTCCTAGACTTCTGTGAACCTCGGCTTTTGCCGGGGCGATTACGATGGTTGTGTCAGACGACATGCGCATAACACGAAAACCCGCAATCGTTCCCATTCCGAGGCGAACGACGCGGTGAGTTCCCAGAGGATGAGGGCCTCAAAGTGGCCCGCATCTTGATCACTACGATTTGAGAGTCGGCAAACAGAGTCAGACCCTGAGCCGGATGGGGCGCGGTATAGGTAGAGTCGAGAGGCTTGTCAACAGCTGCGGCCCTGTCAGGTCCGCCTGCGTTTCATCCGCGCCTCACGCAGCACCGTATAGATGCCCGTCGCCGCGATGGTCCCTGCCCCGCAGAGTGCCAGAAGGTTCGGCCATTCCCCGAAGGCAAAGAAACCGATCACCAGCGCCCAGATCAGCGCGGTATAGCGAAACGGCGAGACAAAGGACATCTCGCCCACCCGCATCACCGCGACCGAAAGCACATAGCCCACCAGCACAAAGCTGGCCGAGCCAAAGAGCTGGGCCGAGGTTTTCATCGTCATCGGTGCCCAGTCGACCCCCAAGGACAGCAGCCCCGTTGCGATCCCTACGGCCACGATTGCGCCGAAAGTCACGGTGGAATTCGGAACGCTCTCGTGCATCTTGCGCACGATGATGTCGCGCACCGTCACGCAAAGCATCGCGGCCACGGCCCAGAGCCCATAGGCACTGAACCCCTCCGTGCCGGGCTGCACGATCATCAGAACGCCAAAGAACCCGACAAAAATCGCGGTCATGCGCCGCCAGCCAAGCGGATCGCGAAACAGCAACCAACCTGCGATGGTGATCGACAGGGGCATGGTCTGCATGATCGCCGTGGCATTGGCGAGCGGCACATGTTTGACTGCGGTGAGGAAACACATCGCGGCAACCACTTCGGCAAACGAGCGCAGGACGACAAGCGCCCAGTCCCGCCGCGCAAGATTGAAGCGCACCGGGCCGATGATCGGCGTGAGGACCACATAGAGCATCACGAGACTCATCAGCGAGCGCACGAACAGCGCCTGAGAGATCGGCACCTCGGCCAGCACGCCTTTCATAAAGCTGTCGTTGGTGGTGAACGCCGCCATGGACAGCGCCATGAGCACCGCGCCACGGGTGTTGTCGGGCAGGCGTGAGAGCATGGTCGTCATGGGGCATCCTTTCCGTTCCCCGCTATCATCGCGCGCGGCCTCTGGGAAGAGGCCATGTGCCGGGCTTGCCCTGCGAACCGGGCCATGCATAGTGAACCGCAAGTTCGGGTAAGGGTGATCGGAAATGGGAGAACGTCTCGTCGTCACGACCATGCGCAACGAGGGGCCGTTCATCCTTGAGTGGGTCGCTTGGTATCTCATGTTGGGCTTCGACCATCTGGTGGTGTTTTACAACGACTGCACCGATCATTCGCCGGAGCTGTTGCAGGCGCTCGATGCGGCAGGCGTACTGACCGCCGTGCCCTATGTGCCCGAACCCGACCGCCCGGTGAAACAGACCACGCTGAAGCTGATGTCGAAACATCCGCGCATTCGGGCGGCAGACTGGGTGTTCAACATCGACGTCGATGAGTTTCTCGTGGTGCATGTCGGCGACGGGCTGCTCGACGATCTTCTGGCGCAATTCGATATGGCGGAGACCCATGCCATCGCCGTGCACTGGCGGTGTTTCGGGGACAATGGCTATCTGCGATGGGAAGACGTGCCGACCCACCGCCGTTTCCTCAGAACTTCCGAGCGCCGTCACAAGGGCAATGTGTTTTTCAAAACGCTGGTGCGCTGGCCGACAGATTTCTGGCGTCTGGGGGTGCATTCCCCGAAAGGCTGGCGCGGCAAGGGCGCCTGGGGCGCACCGCCCAACCAACTCAAGCGCTGCGACGGGGCTACGATGCGGCGCTATCATCCAAAAGACAGCCCGGTGATGATGACCCAGTCCCGCTGGATCACCCATGAATACGCCCAGCTCAACCATTACGCCTCGCGCACATGGGAAAGTTTCGCGCTCAAGATGGGGACGAAATCCACCGTTGCGGGCAAGGATCGCTACACGGAAACGTTCTTTCGCGGCAAGAACCGCAACGAGGAGCTGGACGAGAGCGCGTTGAAATACACGGATCGCTTCGATGCGGTCTATGGCGAGTTCTCCCGTGAGCCGGAGCTGATGCGGCTGCATCACCTGTGTTGCATGGATTACGTCGAACGGCTGGCCAAGGTGCATGGGTTTGACGCGACAAAAGACCCGCGGTGGGTGTTTCATCACAGCGAGGTGGTGCGGTTCACTTGACCGCATCGCACCTGACGCAACCCGCCGCTTCCCGCCATCCCCAAAGCAAAAGGCCCCGCGTTTCCGCAGGGCCTTTCGTTTTTCTGACAGGTCGACTTACTCGTCGAAGGAGCCTTCCGGGGTGTCGACGAAGAGCGTGTCTTCCGCCTCGCCGCCCATCACATCCATGATCGGGGCCGCGAGTTGTGCGGCGGCTTCGGCCTCTGCACGGGCTTCCTCGATCACCACGTTGTCGCGCTCGGCGGCAATGCGGCGGACGCGCTGGGTGGCGCCACCGGTCCCGGCCGGGATCAGGCGACCCACGATGATGTTCTCTTTGAGGCCGACAAGCTTGTCGCGTTTGCCCTGAACGGACGCCTCGGTGAGAACACGGGTGGTCTCCTGGAAGGAGGCCGCCGAGATGAAGGAGCGCGTTTGCAGCGAGGCCTTGGTGATCCCGAGGAGGATCGGCTGACCTTTCGCGGCACGCCCGCCCTTGGCTTCGGCTTTCGCATTGGCCTCGTCGAACTCGACCTTATCGACCGCTTCGCCCTTGAGCAGAGTGGTGTCACCCGAGTCCGAGATCTCCCATTTCTGCAACATCTGACGCACGATGACTTCGATGTGCTTATCGTTGATCTTCACACCTTGCAGGCGATAGACGTCCTGCACCTCGTCGATCATGTAGTTCGCCAGTGCTTCGACGCCCATGATGGCAAGGATGTCGTGCGGCGCCGGGTTGCCGTCCATGATGTAGTCACCCTTGTGCACGAAGTCGCCTTCGGCCACCGGGATGTGCTTGCCTTTCGGCACCATGTATTCGACGGGTTCCTTGGTGTCGTCCGACGGTTCGATCGTGATGCGACGCTTGTTCTTGTAGTCCTTGCCGAAGCGCACGTAACCATCGATTTCGGCGATGATCGCGTGATCTTTCGGGCGACGGGCTTCGAACAGTTCGGCCACACGCGGCAGACCACCGGTGATGTCCTTGGTCTTCGCACCTTCACGCGGGATACGCGCAACCACGTCACCGGCCTGAATGTCCTGACCGTCCTCGATGGAGAGGATGGCGTCCACGGACATCAGATAGGTCACGGGGTTCCCGGCTTCGTTGCGCAGCACTTCGCCATCTGCGTCGAGGATCAGGATCTCCGGCTTCAGATCGCCGCCACGCGGCACGGAGCGCCAGTCGGACACGATTTTCTGGGTCATGCCGGTCGCATCGTCGGTCTCGTCACGAACCGAGAGGCCAGTGATAAGGTCGACGAATTTCGCTTTACCGGTTTTCTCCGCGATGATCGGCAGGGTGTACGGGTCCCATTCGAACAGCTTCACGCCACGACCGATGGTCTGACCTTCGGTGACGAAGACCTTGGTGCCGTAACCGAGCTTGTAGGAGGCGCGCTCCACACCGTTCTCGTCCATGATCGCAAGTTTCATGTTGCGGCCCATGACAATCTGCTCGCCGTGCTTGTTCTCAAGCAGGTTCGCTTCACGGAACTCGATCTTGCCTTCCTGGTTGGATTCCTGGAAGGACTGCTGACCACCCTGAGCAACACCGCCGATGTGGAAGGTCCGCATCGTCAGCTGCGTCCCCGGTTCCCCGATGGACTGAGCCGCGATGATGCCCACGGCTTCGCCCTGGTTCACCAGAGTACCACGCGCGAGGTCACGGCCATAGCACATGGCACAGACGCCCTCTTCGGCCTCACAGGTCAGCGGGCTGCGGATGCGCATGGACGCGACACCGGCCGCCTCGATGGCGTCGGCTTTGCGTTCGTCGATCAGCTCGTTCTTCGACACCAGCACCTCATCGGTACCCGGACGCAGAACGTCGTCAGCGGACACACGACCGAGGATACGCTCGGCCAGAGTCGCAACCACTTCACCGTCGTTGACGGCGGCTTCGGCGGTCACGGCGCGATCCGTGCCACAATCGACTTCGCGCACGATACAGTCTTGCGCCACGTCGACGAGACGACGGGTCAGGTAACCAGAGTTCGCCGTTTTAAGCGCCGTATCCGACAGACCTTTCCGCGCACCGTGGGTCGAGTTGAAGTACTCGAGCACGGTCAGACCCTCTTTAAAGTTCGAGATAATCGGCGTTTCGATAATCTCGCCCGAGGGTTTCGCCATCAGGCCGCGCATCCCGCCCAGCTGTTTCATCTGGGTCACGGAACCACGGGCCCCGGAGTGGGCCATCATGTAAACCGAGTTCGGTTCCTGTTCGGCACCGGTCTCGTCGTACTTCGGCGCCGAGATGGTGTTCATCATCGCCTCGGTGACCTTGTCGTTACACTTGGCCCAGGCATCGACGACTTTGTTGTACTTTTCGCCCTGAGTGATCAGACCGTCCATGTACTGTTGTTCAAAGTCTTTCACCTGATCGCGGGTGCCATCGACGATGGTCCACTTGGTATCCGGGATCACCATGTCGTCCTTGCCGAAGGAAATCCCGGCCTTGAACGCCTCTTTGAACCCGAGGGACATGATCTGGTCACAGAAGATCACCGACTCTTTCTGACCGCAGTAACGGTAGACGGTGTCGATGACGCGCTGCACGTCTTTCTTCCGCAGAAGCTGGTTCACGAGAGAGAACGGTGCTTTTGCGTTGAGCGGCAACAGCGTGCCGAGACGCAGACGACCCGGGGTCGTCTCGTGACGCTCCCAAACTTCCTGACCATGCTCGTCGATCTGCTTGATCCGCGCGGTGATTTTGGCGTGCAGGTGCACTTCGCCGGCGGTCAGGGCGTATTCGACTTCCTCGATGTCGGAGAAAACCATGCCTTCGCCCTTCATCCCATCACGCTGCATGGTGATGTAATAAAGGCCCAAGATCATATCCTGCGACGGAACGATGATCGGCGCGCCGTTGGCGGGCGACAGCACGTTGTTCGTGGACATCATCAGGACGCGGGCTTCGAGCTGGGCTTCGAGCGACAGCGGCACGTGAACGGCCATCTGGTCCCCGTCGAAGTCGGCGTTGAACGCCGAACAGACGAGCGGGTGCAGCTGGATCGCTTTACCTTCGATCAGCGTGGGTTCGAACGCTTGGATGCCGAGACGGTGAAGCGTCGGCGCACGGTTGAGGAACACCGGGTGTTCGCGGATCACCTCGTCGAGGATGTCCCAAACTTCCGGACGTTCTTTTTCAACCAGCTTCTTCGCTTGTTTCACGGTCGAAGACAGACCTTTGGCCTCAAGCCGCGAGTAGATGAACGGCTTGAACAGTTCGAGCGCCATCTTCTTCGGCAGACCACATTGGTGCAGCTTCAGCTCCGGGCCGGTCACGATGACCGAACGACCGGAGAAGTCGACGCGTTTACCCAAAAGGTTCTGACGGAAACGACCCTGTTTACCCTTCAGCATGTCGGAGAGCGACTTCAGCGGGCGTTTGTTCGCACCGGTGATGACGCGGCCACGACGGCCGTTGTCGAACAGAGCGTCAACCGACTCTTGCAGCATCCGCTTTTCGTTGCGGACGATGATGTCCGGCGCACGCAGCTCGATCAGGCGTTTCAGACGGTTGTTCCGGTTGATCACACGACGGTAAAGGTCGTTGAGATCGGAGGTCGCGAAACGGCCACCATCGAGCGGCACCAGCGGGCGAAGTTCCGGCGGGATCACGGGGATCACGGTCAGGATCATCCACTCCGGGCGGTTGCCGGATTCGAGGAAGGACTCGACGATTTTCAGACGCTTGATGATTTTCTTGGGCTTGAGCTCACCGGTCGCCTCTTTGAGGTCTTCGCGCAGTTGTTCTGCGGTGGACTCCAGATCGATGTTGGCAAGCATCTTACGGATCGCTTCGGCGCCGATGTCGGCTTCGAACGCGTCCATACCGTAGAGATCCTGCGCGTCCATGTACTCTTCTTCGGTCATCATCTGACCATAGGAGAGGTCCGTCAGACCCGGCTCGATCACCACATAGTTTTCGAAATAGAGCACGCGTTCCAGATCGCGCAACGTCATGTCGAGCATGAGGCCGATCCGGCTCGGGAGCGATTTCAGGAACCAGATGTGCGCGACGGGAGCGGCCAGTTCGATGTGGCCCATGCGCTCGCGACGCACTTTCTGGAGGGTGACTTCAACACCGCATTTTTCGCAGACGACGCCGCGATATTTCATGCGCTTATATTTGCCACAGAGACATTCGTAGTCTTTGATCGGGCCAAAAATACGCGCACAGAACAAACCGTCACGCTCCGGCTTGAAGGTCCGGTAGTTGATGGTCTCGGGCTTTTTGATCTCACCGTAGGACCACGACAGAATGCGTTCCGGGGACGCCAGAGAGACCTTGATCTCGTCAAACGTCGACGGCTGCGCCAGCGGGTTGAACGGGTTGGTTGTGAGTTCCTGGTTCATCTATTGAGTTCCTCAGAGTGTCTCGGAAAGGGAGGGAGGGTAAAGGCCGAAGCCCTTACTCCTCACCCTCCGAGTCCAGGAGTTCCATGTTGAGGCCGAGGCCACGGACTTCTTTGACAAGCACGTTGAAGGATTCCGGCACGCCGGCTTCAAAGTTGTCTTCGCCCTTGACGATCGACTCGTAGACCTTGGCACGACCGGCCACGTCATCCGACTTGACGGTGAGCATCTCTTGCAGCGTGTAGGCGGCGCCATACGCTTCGAGAGCCCAAACCTCCATCTCCCCGAACCGCTGACCACCGAACTGCGCCTTACCACCGAGCGGCTGCTGGGTGACGAGGGAGTACGGCCCGGTCGAACGGGCGTGGATCTTGTCGTCGACGAGGTGGTGAAGTTTCAGCATGTACTTCTTACCAACCGTCACCTTCCGAGCGAATTGCTCGCCGGTACGACCGTCGAACAGGACGGACTGACCGGAGGTGTCGAACCCGGCACGGCGCAGAGCGTCGTTGATGTCGGCTTCTTTCGCACCGTCGAAGACCGGGGTCGCAATCGGCACACCGTTGACGATGTTCGAGGCGGCCTCGATGAGAAGATCGTCGTCCATGCCTGCGATGCCTTCTTCGAAGACTTCTTCGCCGTAGACGAATTTCATCGCATCGCGCACCGGGGTCATATCGCCGGAACGACGGTATTCTGCCAGAGCGTCATCCACTTGGATACCGAGACCGCGTGCGGCCCAGCCCATGTGGATCTCAAGGATCTGACCGACGTTCATACGCGACGGCACACCCAGCGGGTTGAGACAGAAGTCGACCGGGGTCCCATCGGCGAGGAACGGCATGTCTTCCATCGGAACGACGCGCGACACCACACCTTTGTTGCCGTGACGACCGGCCATCTTGTCCCCCGGCTGAAGCTTGCGCTTCACGGCGATGAAGACTTTGACCATTTTCATCACGCCCGGCGGCAGATCGTCGCCACGACGGACTTTCTCGACCTTGTCCTCGAACCGATGCTCAAGCGCCCGTTTCTGGGCCTCGTACTGAGCGTTCAGGGCCTCGACGATCTGGGCATCGTCCTCGTCTTCGAGGGCGAGCTGCCACCACTGACCACGGGACAGCTGACCGAGCAGCTCGTCATCCACGGTCACACCGGCTTTGACGCCTTTCGGACCTTTGGCGATGACTTTGCCCATGATCAGGTCTTTCAGACGCGCGTAGATGTTGCGGTCCAGAATGGCCATTTCGTCGTCGCGGTCCCGCGCCAGACGTTCGATTTCCTCACGTTCGATTTGCAGCGAACGCTCGTCTTTCTCGACGCCATGACGGTTGAACACGCGGACTTCCACCACGGTGCCGTAGTCACCCGGTTTCACGCGCAGCGAAGTGTCACGCACGTCGGAGGCTTTCTCACCGAAGATGGCGCGCAGGAGTTTTTCCTCCGGCGTCATCGGACTTTCGCCCTTCGGCGTGATCTTACCGACAAGGATGTCACCCGGCTCGACGTGAGCGCCGATGTAGACGATCCCGGCCTCGTCGAGGTTGCGCAGGGCTTCCTCGCCAACGTTCGGAATGTCACGGGTGATCTCTTCCGGCCCGAGCTTCGTGTCGCGGGCGGCGACTTCGAATTCCTCGATGTGGATCGAGGTGAAGACGTCGTCACGCGCAATGCGTTCGGAGATCAGGATGGAGTCTTCGTAGTTGTAGCCGTTCCACGGCATGAAGGCGACGATGATGTTCTTGCCGAGCGCCAGTTCCCCCATATCGGTGGACGGACCGTCGGCGATCACTTCGCCCTTCTCGACCCGTTGACCCACGTTCACCAGCGGACGCTGGTTGATACAGGTGTTCTGGTTCGAGCGCTGGAACTTGCGCAGACGGTAGATGTCCACGCCCGCATCGCCCAGCTCCAGATCGGACGTGGCGCGGATCACGATCCGGGTCGCGTCGACCTGGTCGATGATGCCCGCGCGCTTCGCCTGAATGGCAGCGCCGGAGTCGATGGCGACCTTGGCTTCCATCCCGGTGCCGACGAGCGGCGCCTCCGCGCGCAGAAGCGGCACGGCCTGACGCTGCATGTTCGCGCCCATGAGAGCACGGTTGGCGTCGTCGTTTTCAAGGAACGGAATGAGCGCCGCACCGACGGAGACCAGCTGTTTCGGCGACACGTCGATCAAATCGACGGAGGCCGGCGGGTTCAGCGCGTGTTCGCCCGACTGACGGGTGGACACGAGATCGTCGGTGAATTTGCCTTCGGCGTCGAGCGATGCGTTGGCCTGCGCCACGGTGTGACGCATTTCCTCGGTCGCGGACATGTATTGCACATCGTCGGTCACGTGACCGTCAATGACCTTGCGATACGGAGTCTCGATGAAGCCGTATTTGTTCACGCGGGCGAAAGTGGCCAGCGAGTTGATCAGACCGATGTTCGGCCCTTCCGGCGTCTCAATCGGGCACATGCGACCGTAGTGGGTCACGTGCACGTCGCGGACCTCAAAGCCCGCACGCTCGCGGGTCAGACCGCCCGGCCCGAGCGCCGAAAGACGACGCTTGTGCGTCACTTCGGAGAGCGGGTTGGTTTGGTCCATGAACTGCGACAGCTGCGAGGAGCCGAAGAATTCGCGCACGGCAGCGGCGGCCGGTTTCGCGTTGATCAGGTCTTGCGGCATAACCGTGTCGATTTCGACGGAGGACATCCGTTCCTTGATCGCACGTTCCATACGCAGAAGGCCGACGCGGTACTGGTTTTCCATCAGCTCGCCGACAGAGCGCACACGACGGTTGCCGAGGTGGTCGATGTCGTCCACGTCGCCATGGCCGTCACGCAGCTCGACGAGGCCTTTGATACAGGCGATGATGTCGTCGCGACGCAGGGTGCGCTGGGTGTCCGGCGCATCCAGATCGAGGCGCATGTTCATTTTCACCCGGCCCACGGCAGAGAGGTCGTAGCGCTCGCTGTCGAAGAACAGGCTGTCGAACAGGGTCGACGCGGCCTCAACGGTCGGCGGTTCACCCGGACGCATGACGCGATAGATGTCCATGAGGGCGGTTTCGC
Source organism: Celeribacter sp. SCSIO 80788 (assembly GCF_051054295.1). GTDB lineage: Bacteria > Pseudomonadota > Alphaproteobacteria > Rhodobacterales > Rhodobacteraceae > Celeribacter. The sequence continues at coordinate 2,574,442 of NZ_CP150482.1, forward strand.
GGTTCATGTTCTTGTCGGCTTCCATCGTGTTGCGGATGTACGGGCCGACGTTCACGTTATCGATGTCGAGAACCGGAATATCGGTGATGCCCGCGTCCAGCAGCTCTTTGAGGGAGCCGCCGATCACGTCGCCGTCTTTGTCCATCTCAAGCGTCAACTCATCACCGGCTTCGACATAGATCGCGCCGTTTTCTTCGTTGATGATGTCTTTCGCAACGAATTTGCCGACGATGTGCTCGAAGGGCACGAGAAGCTCGGTGATCTGCGCTTCATCGATGATTTTCTTCACCGCCCGCGGGGTCATCTTGTCGCCCGCTTTACAGATCACTTCGCCGGTGGCGGCATCTACGAGATCATAGGTCGGACGGGTGCCGCGCACACGCTCGGGGAAGAACTTGGTCACCCAACCTTTGTTCTTTTCGAGCTTGAAATCGACCGTGTTGTAATAGGCGTCGCAAATTTGCTCCTGATCGAGTCCCAGCGCATAGAGCAGGGTCGTCACCGGCAGTTTGCGGCGACGGTCGATACGGGCGAACACGATGTCCTTGGCGTCGAATTCGAAATCGAGCCAGGAGCCGCGGTACGGGATGATCCGGCAGGCGAACAGCAGTTTACCCGAGGAATGGGTCTTGCCCTTGTCGTGGTCGAAGAACACGCCCGGCGAGCGGTGCATCTGGGACACGATCACACGCTCGGTGCCGTTCACGATGAACGTGCCGTTCGGCGTCATCAGGGGCATGTCGCCCATGAACACGTCCTGCTCCTTGATGTCCTTCACGGACTTCGCGCCGGTGTCCTCGTCCACATCGAACACGATGAGGCGAAGCGTGACTTTCAGCGGGGCGCTGTAGGTCATGTCGCGCTGCATGCACTCTTCGACGTCGTATTTCGGGGATTCGAGTTCGTAGCGCACGAATTCGAGAACGGCGGTCTCGTTGAAATCCTTGATCGGGAAAACCGACTGGAACACGCCTTTGATGCCTTCGCCGTCGAGCGGCTCGGGAGCGTCACCGGATTTCAGGAACAGTTCGTAGGAAGATTTCTGAACCTCGATGAGGTTCGGCATTTCGAGGACTTCGCGGATTTTGCCGTAAGAGCGGCGGAGCCGTTTTTGGCCAAGGAAGGACGATGCCATAAGCGTCTAAACCTTTCGAATTTTCGCGAGCGACAATCACCGTTGGGTGCCGGTGGCTGTGCCCTGACGAAACAGAGGGGTTCGGTCTATTCCTGCCCCCGACCCAAAGGGGGCTCCCGACCTTTGAACCTCTCCTGAGAAAAGACCCTTTCCTGCGCCCGATGCGCAAAGGCCCTTTCTAAGACAGGTTAAGCTGGACCGGGAAAGTCCCGGTCCAGCCCATGATTTCATTGGCCCTGAGGCCGAGGCACTTAGGCCAGCTCGACGGTCGCGCCAGCGGCTTCGAGTTTGCCTTTGATGTCTTCGGCTTCGTCCTTGGACACGCCTTCTTTGATTTTGCCGCCAGCTTCAACGAGCTCTTTGGCTTCTTTGAGGCCCAGGCCGGTGATGCCGCGGACTTCTTTGATGACGTTGATTTTGGAAGCGCCAGCGTCTTTGAGAACGACGTCGAATTCGGTCTTCTCTTCAGCAGCCGCACCAGCGTCAGCAGCCGGGCCGGCCATCATGACAGCGCCGCCAGCAGCGGGCTCGATGCCGTATTCTTCTTTGAGGATTTCTTTCAGCTCTTGAGCTTCGAGAAGGGTGAGACCAACGATCTCTTCTGCAAGTTTCTTCAGATCAGCCATTGTACTGTTTCCGTTCGTTTGAGTGTGTTCCAACATGGTGCCTTATGCGGCCCACGCAGGTTCAAAGGGTTGCTCAGGCAGCCTTTTCCTCGATGGTGGAAAGGATGCCCGCGATGTTCGAAGCGGGTGCGCCAATTGCGCCTGCGATGTTGGCTGCCGGTGCGCCAATGCAGCTTGCGATCTGAGCCAGAAGCTCTTCGCGAGACGGCATTTTGGACACACGGGTCACACCGTTGGCGTCAAGACCTTCACCGCCCATTGCGCCACCGAGAATTTCAAGTTTCTCGTTTTGTTTGGCGTAATCCACGACCACTTTCGCAGCTGCGACAGGGTCTTCGGAATAGGCGAGAACGGTCATGCCATTGAGAAGATCGCTGATCGGTTCGTTCGGCGTTCCTTCAAGGGCGATTTTGGCGAGCCGGTTCTTGGCAACGCGAACTGCACCACCTGCGTCACGCATTTTCGCGCGCAGATCCTGCATTTCAGCAACCGTAAGACCTGCGTAGTGTGCAACGACGACCACGCCAGAGCTTTCAAAGATCTGACCGAGTTCCTCGATCACCTTTTCTTTTTGTGCTCTATCCACAGTTTTACTCCAAGTATGGGAGGGTCACCCCTCCCGGCTCAATTCTACCTCTGCCATATGGCGTCGGCTCGAAGTCCGTATACGGGGTTGCGCCAAAGTCGCCCGAGGATCACCTCGGAGTAACTTATCGTCTTTCCCGTCTCTGGCAGGAATTATGACCGGCAAATCCCGATCACCCACCGTCTAGGACGAAATGCAAAACAGCGCACGACGAATCGCACGCTGGGATGCAGGTTGGTGTTTAGAGGGGATTAAGGGAGAGTGCAAGCCGTTCCATCGCCGCCGCCTCGCGCTTTCCGGCCTTGTTTTCCACATCGGGATGAAAACGTCAAAAGAGAAAGGCGCCCCAAACGGAGCGCCTTTCAAATCTCACCCTAAGCCTAAAGCTCAGTTGCCAGTCGCGGAGTCCACGGAAACCGAAACGCCCGGGCCCATCGTCGAAGAAAGGGACACTTTCTTCATGTAGGTGCCTTTCGCGCCGGTCGGTTTGGCTTTCTGAACCGCATCCACGAAAGCGCGGATGTTTTCGGCCAGTTTGGCAGCATCGAAGGATGCTTTGCCAACGCCACAGTGCACAACACCGGCTTTTTCAGCCTTGAACTGCACTTCGCCGCCTTTGGCAGCTTCGACAGCCGCTTTGACGTCCATGGTCACGGTGCCGACTTTGGGGTTCGGCATCAGGTTGCGCGGGCCGAGGATCTTACCCAGACGGCCAACGATCGGCATCATGTCCGGGGTCGCGATGCAGCGATCGAACTCGATGGTGCCGCCCTGAATGGTTTCCATCAGGTCTTCGGCGCCCACGATGTCCGCACCGGCGGCGGTCGCTTCGTCGGCTTTCGCGCCACGGGCGAACACAGCCACGCGCACGGATTTACCGGTGCCGTTCGGCAGGGTCACAACGCCGCGGACCATCTGGTCAGCGTGACGCGGGTCGACGCCGAGGTTCAGAGCAATCTCAACGGTCTCGTCGAATTTGGCGGAGGCGTTGGCTTTGATCAGCGCAACGGCATCCTCGACGGAGATGTTTTCTTTGCCAGCGAAAGCTGCGCGAGCAGCGACGGTACGTTTGCCAAGTTTCGCCATCACTTCACCTCGATGCCCATGGATTTCGCGGAGCCGACGATGATCTGCATTGCGCCTTCGATGTCGTTGGCGTTGAGATCTTTCATCTTCGCTTCGGCAATTTCACGCACTTGCGCGATGGTCACGGTTGCGATGGTCTCGCGGCCCGGGTTCACAGCGCCTTTGGGGCGGTTGCGTTTGCCGACGGGTTTCAGACCGGCAGCCTTCTTGAGGTAATAAGAAGCCGGCGGCGTCTTGATGTCCATCGAGAAGGATTTGTCGGAGTAGTAGGTGATCACGGTCGGGCACGGCGCACCGGGCTCCATGTCCTGCGTCTTGGCGTTGAACGCCTTACAGAATTCCATGATGTTGATGCCGCGCTGACCGAGCGCCGGCCCCACGGGCGGGGACGGGTTCGCTGCACCGGCGGGCACTTGCAGCTTCATTTTGCCTGCGAGTTTCTTAGCCATTGGCTTTTTCCTTTCCAACTCCTGTGAAACGCGTCTCACAGGGTCTTGCGTTGTGTGGTCTGGTCCGGACGACGCGTCGCCCTCGCCTCCCACGGCTCATGCGCCCCGAGGGGCGCGTCATTCAGGCCCGTTTGTTGACCTGAGTGAATTCCAGTTCGACCGGGGTGGCCCGGCCAAAGATCGACACGGAGACTTTCAGACGCTGGTTGGCGTCGTCCACCTCCTCGACCATCCCGTCGAAGCCCTCGAAGGCACCTTCGGCGACAGAGACTTGCTCGCCGATCTCGAAGGTGATCGTGGTCCGCGGTGCTTCCGCGTTTTCCTCGACACGGCCCAGGATCGCCTGAACCTCAGAATCGCGCATCGGCATCGGCTTGCCGAAAGAGCCCAGGAAGCCGGTCACCCGGTTGATCGAGTTGATCAGGTGATAACCCTGGTCGGTCATCTCCATGCGGACAAGCACATAGCCCGGCATGAAACGACGCTCGGTCGTCACCTTTTTGCCCCGGCGCACTTCGATGACCTCTTCGGTCGGCACCAGAACTTCTTCGATCTGATCCTGAAGGCCTTTTTCTTCCACGGCCGTTTTGATCGCTTCGGCGACTTTTTTCTCGAAGTTCGAGAGAACGCTCACCGAATACCAACGCTTCGCCATGGTGCCTTTGCCTTTTCGTTTTCCCCGGTTTGCACCGGGTCTCGTTAATTCCCACCGCACCTTTCGGCACAGCTCCCCGAAACAATAAAGCGGCGCGCAACTCGAATCGCTGCACGCCCGTCTCGCAAGAGTGCGCCCGCTCTATACGCTCACGGACGCAAGTTCAACCCTTTAGGGCGTCGACCACGCTCTCGAACCCGGTGGGCAAACCGTCCTGCGACACAAGGTTCTTCTCAGTGAGATAGTCGGCAATTCCGGCATCGCCCTTGCGCTCGCTCCAGTCACGCAGGGTCGAACGCTCGCCGGAATACTCGAAGAACGGCACACCGTACCCACAAGAACTTTGGGTCGCCTCGACCGCCATCACCACGATCTGTCGGCTGCCCGGCAAATCCTTGCCGTCGAAGTAATTCGCAAGAAGCGTGTCGAACTCTTCCGTGCCCTTCAGAACCGAACGCCCGGCGCCGAAGAACCGGACGATCATCGGCTGTTCCTCGAAGGAACAGAACATCATTGTCATCCGCCCGTCCGCCCGCAGATGCGCCGCGGTTTCCGCGCCCGAACCCGTCATGTCGAGATACATCGCCTCGTTCGGCCCGGTGATCCTGAGCGTATCGGCGGTTGGGCGCGGCGAGACGTTCACCCGCGCGCCTTCGGCGGCGGTCGCCACAAAGAAAATCCTCTGACGCTCGACAATGCGGCGCAGAGGATCGGTGATGCTCTTGAAAAATTTGGCCATGGAAAACTCCTCCTCGGAGTTTTCTATAGCCGAAACGGGCTCAGCCGAACAGGTTCAGGAACCCGGTAAGCCCGGTGCGGATGATCAGATCCACGAGGAAGAAGAAGGTCGCAGTCAGCGCGGCCATGATGAACACCATCAACGTGGTCAGCATCACCTCACGACGCGTCGGCCAGACGATCTTCGCCGCCTCCGAGCGAACCTGCTGGATGAACTGAATCGGGTTGGTTTTCGTGGCCATCTTTTCGTCCTGAACCTCTGATTACCCGGCGCAGATACGCGAGCGGAACGGCAATTTCAAGCCCGCATGCCCATCGCACGTTCATATTGAAGAGAATGTCCGGTGAAATGGCAGGGGCAGCAGGGTTCGAACCCGCGACCTACGGTTTTGGAGACCGTCGCTCTACCAGCTGAGCTATACCCCTAAGGCCGAGCCACGACCTACGCGAAGGCGAAAAGGTTTGCAAGAGGGTTTCACACCCTTCCATGGCGGTTTTCGCGCACAGATCACTGTGCCGCGTCTTCCCGTGCCGCGCTCTCGCCCTGCCCCAGCGCGAGCGCTTCCGCCTCATAGCCCGCCGCGATCAACTCGCGGATGAAATCCTTTTTCGCCCAGCCGATCTGTTCGAGTTCCATGGCCGCGCGATAGGCCGCCATGCCCGCCTGCACCTCATGAGCCCGCACCGCAAGCACCGCCTTGTAATAGGTGGCATGCGACAGCTCCGGATTGAGACTCAGGGCGCGTTCCACCGCCTCCTGCGCCACGTCGTCCCGATCGAGCGCCATGGCGACAAAGGCTTTCAGCTCGAAATCCGCCCCCACGGCGCCCTCGGAGGCGGTCAGCACCTCGATCGCCTCCCTCGCCGCCTCGTATTGTTCGTCATCGGCCAGGGCGAGCGCATACCAGTAGCGGCTATAGCCGTTGTCCATCTCCGTCCCCATCAACGCTTGCAGCGCCGCCACCGCATCGCCGTAGCGATAGAGCCCCATGAGCGCGCGCGCCTTCTCCACATGGGCGTCCGTCAGTTCCGGATTCAAGGAGATTGCCTTTTCCGCACTGGCCAGAGCCACCATGTTGAAATCCTGCATCCGGAAGGCCATGGCGCGGTACATGTAGAGAAAGGCGCTCTCCGGCGCCTGTTCGAGCGCACGGGAAATCAGCTGTATCGCCTCGAAGGGCTGATTGAGAGACAAGAGCACACGCGCTTTCACATAGAGCGCGTTGAGGTCGTCGGGGTCGAGCCCCAGCGCCCGGTCATAGGCCAGCAGAGCGCCTTCATAATCGTCAGTCTGAAACAGTTGCCAGCCCTTTTCCCGCAGGGCGTAACCATAGTCCGGCGCCAGAAGGAGCGCGAGATCGAGATAGCGCATGGCGTCTTCCGCGCGCCCCATATCCTGCGTGAAAATCACGGTCGCAAGCCCGGCATAGGCTTCCTCGTCGGGCGACAGGGCAAGGGCCTTGCGGAAACTGTCCTCCGCCCCCGCCAGATCCCCCTCCGCCTCGCGCAACCAACCGTCGAGATTGTAGCCCCCTGCCGTTTCGGGTCGAATGCTCCGCGCCAGTTCCAGTGCATCGCGCGCCGCACTCATCTCGTCCATCTCATATTGCGCCCAGGCCAGCGTCAGCAGAACGTCGAATTGTGTTGCCTCACTGATTCCCGGCATATCGAGCGCGGCTTGACAATTCGCCGCGATCCGCTCCAGCGTGTCGTTGTAATCGAGACAAAGCCGCGCATGGTTCTCTTCAGAACCGGTGATCAGCGGAGTGGCCGCAGCCGGTCCTGCCGACAGCAACAGGCAAAGCCCCAGTGCACTGGGGAGCGTGACGATTGGCCGAAATGGAATGCGCAAAATAACCTGCCGTCCGAAATCTTCGCGGTCAGGCTACCTGAGCTCTCTCGCCGACGTCAACCTGCACCGCAACCACCCGACACCTAGACCGTCATCCTCTCATTCACGATCATCGTACCGAAACGAAAAGGGCCCCACTTTCGTGGAGCCCTTTCTATCTCTTAATCAGCAGAGCTGATCAGGCCAGGATTTTGGACACAACGCCCGAACCCACGGTGCGGCCGCCTTCGCGGATGGCGAAGCGGAGACCTTCTTCCATCGCGATCGGGGCGATCAGCTCAACCGTGAATTTCAGGTTGTCGCCCGGCATCACCATCTCGGTGCCTTCCGGCAGAACAACGGTCCCGGTCACGTCCGTCGTACGGAAGTAGAACTGCGGACGGTAGTTCGCGAAGAACGGGGTGTGACGGCCACCTTCTTCCTTGGTCAGAATGTAGACCTCGGATTCGAATTTGGTGTGCGGGTTCACGGAGCCCGGTTTACACAGAACCTGACCACGCTCGACGCCTTCACGGTCCACACCGCGCAGCAGGGCGCCGATGTTGTCGCCAGCTTCACCGCGGTCGAGCAGTTTGCGGAACATTTCAACACCGGTACAGGTGGTTTTCTTGGTGTCGCGGATACCGACGATTTCGATCTCGTCGCCCACGTTGATCACACCGCGTTCCACACGGCCGGTCACAACCGTACCACGACCGGAGATCGAGAACACGTCTTCGATCGGCATCAGGAACGGCTGGTCGACAGCGCGTGCCGGGGTCGGGATGTACTCGTCGACAGCGGCCATCAGTTCCTTGATCTTCTCTTCGCCAATCTCCGGGTCACGGCCTTCGAGAGCGGCCAGAGCGGACCCTGCGATGATCGGAATATCGTCGCCCGGGAAGTCGTAGGCGGACAGAAGTTCGCGCACTTCCATTTCGACGAGCTCGAGGAGCTCTTCGTCGTCAACCTGGTCGACTTTGTTCAGGAACACAACGAGAGCCGGCACGCCAACCTGACGGGCGAGCAGGATGTGCTCACGGGTCTGCGGCATCGGGCCGTCAGCCGCGTTCACCACGAGGATACCGCCGTCCATCTGGGCCGCACCGGTGATCATGTTTTTCACGTAGTCGGCGTGGCCGGGGCAGTCGACGTGCGCGTAGTGACGGTTCGGGGTCTCGTATTCCACGTGAGCCGTGGAGATCGTGATCCCGCGAGCTTTTTCTTCCGGCGCACCGTCGATTTCGTCATAGGCTTTGAAGTCACCGAAGTATTTGGTGATCGCTGCCGTCAGAGTGGTCTTGCCGTGGTCAACGTGGCCGATCGTGCCGATGTTGACGTGCGGTTTGTTACGCTCAAACTTACCTTTAGCCATATCGAGGCGCCTCTTGGTTTGAAGGGCCGGAAATCTGGCCCGAAATTAACATCGCGGGCTAGGTAGTGGCTTCGGACAGGAAAATCAAGCGTCAGTTGCCATTTGCGGCCTCTGTTGCCGCTTCGGGGGCAAGAACTTCAAGCGCGGCCTTGGCCTCATCCGCCTCCGAGCTCTCAGGGGCGATGGGCTCAACCCCGAACCATTGGCCGTTTTCCTGCAACCAGCGTTCGACTTTCAGCGCCGCGTTGCGGCTCAGAATCTCGAGTTGCTCCTCTTTCGTGCGCGTGATGCCCGACCCAACCAGCGTCGCCCCGGAGGCGCCTTCGAACACGGTCAGAAGCTTGGGTTTCTCCGTCAGCTTCACCCCTTTCGAATCGTCCCAAATATTGACGGACAGCACGAGCACGGATTTCGGCGTGAACAAGACCGGGATACCGGGAGCGGCGAGACCATAGGCGTCCACCTTGATGCCGATGTGATAGAGCTTGTCGCCGTCATACCGGCCGAAACGGGCCTGCATCGCGGATTTCAATTCGGTTTCGATCTCGTCTTCACTGGCCGTGCGCGAAAACGGCGCCTTCGTCGCATCCTTGGCGATCACCACGTTATGTCCAAACGCAAAGTCCCCGAGGTTCACCAGGGGTGTCTCTTCCGTCACCTCCTTGGCATCGCTGCAAGCGGTCAGGGCAAGAAGCGTGAGGCCGAGAAATACGCGACGGGCAATGTGAAACACGGGACAGATCCTCCTGATGGTCGGGGGGAATTGGTAACGGCAAAGAGCTCAGGGCGCAACGCTGTTGCTTTTACGCTTTTTCTCGCCCTTATCATCGCCGCAGATCGCCTGCAAATCGCGCCAGACGCGCGGCGAAAGCAGCGGCGTTTCCTCGCCTTCGAACCCAGCCGCTGCGGCTTCGGCCCGCGTCACCCGGTCGCCGAGTTTCGGGTGGGAGGCGAGATGGGCAGCGAGACCTTCGCTGTCGCCGTATTTCGCCTTCAGTCGTTCGAACAGCGGCGCAAGCGCACCCGGCGACACCCCGGCCTTGGGCAAAAGCGCATGGGCATAGGCGTCGGCGGCGCTTTCCGCGCCTTGGGAATATTGCGCATTCACAAGCTGATTGACGCCCAGAAGCACCACCGTGCCCCCCGCGAAATCGCCGAACACCAGAGACAGCACGCCGAATGTCCCGACCGAACGCAACGCATGGCGGGTCGGGTCACGATGCGCGACATGGCCCATCTCATGCGCGATCACGGCGGCGACCTCTTCGGGGGTGTCCGCCGCCTCGATCAACCCGCGCATGACGACGATCCGCCCCCCGGGCAGGGCGAAAGCGTTGATCATGTCGTGATCGAGCACAGTGAGCTGCACCGCCTCCCGGTCGAGATCGGAAACCTCGAGCAGCTTGGTCTCCATCTCCTTGAGCGCCAGAACACCATCTGCCCCAGTGCATTCGTTCAGCGGAAAAACCGTGCCGAAACTGTCGCGTACCTGCTGATAGGTCTTGTCGCCCAGCGCACGCTCGCCCTCGATGGGCAAACCGGCGGCCAGTCGATCGGCAATGAGCGGAATGAGCGCGAAGACGATGAAGGCGACGGAGGCCATCGCGCCGAGGATCAGCCCGATGAGCCGCCCCTTGCCCGTCACCGGGGTCTTGCGTTTGAGATTTGGTGCCTCCGCCTCGAGCGCCGCCCGCAGATGCCCGTCGCGCACATAGAGCCGCGCGGTCGGGGTCATCACATTGCTGTACACGCCCAAAGGCGCCTTGCCCCAAGTCAGATCGCCCTGCCCCTCGACATGGCGCAGATGCGACAACGGCCAGTTCCAGCGCAGCTCTATGCCCGCCTCATCCGTGTAGGACAGATCGAGCGCGCCATCGCGCAGCAGTGCATAGACCACATGACGCGCCGCCGTCTTGCCATCGACCAGCTCGCAGCGCACCCCGTCCGGGATCGGGGCCCAAGGCCCCGCCGCACTCATATCGCGGCTCCCAGATCGAAGGCTTCGGCAATGCCTTCCGCCTGCCCCGCCTCGTCGCGGTCGCGCTGACGGATCTGCGCAAGGTGTTCGCCCCCGGTGAGCGACAGGGTGCTGGCGTAATGGCGCCATGTGGGGAAGACGACGAAACATTGACGGAAGACGGAAAAGAACAGGAAGGTCACCATATAGAGAAACAGCGCGAAAAAGACGGTGATTTCGGCGGAGGGCATGCCCTCCTCACCGATGGAGGTGCCCTCAGACACGGCGCCAGAGGCGAAGATGCCGAAATCCGACAGGCCCGGATAGAGCGCAACGAGAATGAGCGAGGCCAGCGCCCCCACGACAAAAGTGGCCGCCGCCGTCGCGAGGTTGGTGAGAAGATAGCCGCCGAGGTTGATGCCAAGGACGCGGGAAAAGGACAGGTTTGAGATCAGGCCGATGCCCCCCGCCGACTTGTGATTGGCGAGATAGCGCAAGGCGACGACACGGTAGCGGGTATAAAAAAACGTTCCCCCGAGCATACCGAAGAAGATGAACAGCGGCAGCAAGGCAATCACCATGTTCTCGGGATCCGCCCCCTCGGAAAACCACCATGAGACGAGCCCGCCTGCGATGGCCGCCCCCCAGACACTCAGCAAAACCGGCAGGAAGGCCCCAAGAAGCCCTGTCCATTTGCCGCCCTGATGGAGGCGCTGATCGCCGAAAAACGTGCGGTCCGTGCGGAATTTTTCCAGTTTGAACGTCATGCGCGGCCACAGCAGCCCCAGAGTCACCAGCGCGAGCAAAACATGCCCCATGGCCACGAGCGCATATTTCCCCGCCGCCGGTTCGAGCGCAAAGCGGATGCCGCGCCAGCGGGTCCGGGCATAGACATAGCGTTTGGCCCGATAGGACGCGAAAAAGAACAGCGGCAGAGCCAGCAGACCCGCCGCCAGATAGGCCTCGATCTCCTCGTTGAAGAGCACATAGGAGGCATAGACCAGCAGAAGCGCCAAAACCCCGATCAGGAGCGCGAGAAAGACAAGCGCGATCAGAAACCCGGTGAATTTCTCAATGCCCTTGCCGACATATTCCAAAGGCGTCCCGTCCGGGCGCACGGCGGCCCAGAAATGCCGTCTGAGCCGCGTTTTCATCCAGAAACGGTAAAAGCCCAGCGTGAGCACGGTGAGGATCGCGGTCCAGAGCGATAGCCTTAAAACCGGCCCCACACGTCCCTCGAATTCCGTGCTCAACAACTGCGCCATTTAAATCACCTGTCTGAAATCACCGCCGAGATTTCAGCTAAACTTGTTGTCCCTCGGGAAACCATGCGGCGGCGCTTTGCCAACGCCTGCACGTTTGCCGAGCCATTGGGTCATGTCTTTTTCGCTGCGGGTATTTCCCCCGCCCATGGTCCAGCTCAGCCCCTGCTCCCAATCGAAGGTCGTCAGATCGCTCAGTCCGCCATCGAGTTCCAGCATGCCCTGCGCGCCACGCGCCTGATTGTATTTCTGGAGCCGCACGCCCTTGCCGCGCCCAAGCTCGGGCACCTCATCGAGCGGGAAGACGAGGAAGCGACGGTTCTGCGAACAGACGGCAACGTGATCGCCCTTGATCCGGTGCACGATCACGGCTTTTTCGTCATCCTTGACGTTCAAAACCTGTTTGCCGGTGCGGGTCTGGGCCACCACGTCTTTTTCGGCGATCTGGAAGCCGTTGCCTGCGTTGGAGGCGACCAGCAATTTGCCTTCCGGATCGTGTTTGAAGATGTCGACGATCTCCACCTCGTTGGGCAGGTCGATCATCAGCCGCACAGGCTCGCCCATGCCGCGCCCGCCGGGAAGGTTGGCCGCCGACAGCGTATAGAATCGTCCGTTCGAGCCCATCAGGATCAGCTTGTCCGTGGTCTCCGCATGGAAGAGGAACCGCGGCCCGTCGCCGTCTTTGAATTTCAGTTCGCGGGTCAGGTCGATGTGCCCCGACATGGCCCTGATCCAACCCATTTGCGACAGCACGACGGTGACCGGCTCGCGCTCGATCATCGCCTCCAAGGGCACATCCTCGATCTCGGCGGCTTCGGCGAATTGCGTCAGACGCGCGCCGCGCGGGCCGTAATCCTTGCCGAATTTCTTCTTGGTCTCTTTCAGCTCGTCGGAAATGCGCACCCATTGCAGATCTTCGGAGCCCAAGAGTTCCACAAGCCCGGCCTTCTCTTCCAAAAGCGCATCGCGTTCGCGGATCAGCTCGATCTCTTCGAGGCGCCGCAAAGACCGCAGGCGCATGTTGAGGATCGCCTCGGCCTGCACCTCGGTCAGCTCGCCCTGGCCCTCGGGCGCGGGCAGCGGGCTGACGTAATCTTTTTCCGTCATCGCGCGCGGCACGTCGCGGCCCCAAACCTCCGCCATCAGGGCAGTTTTCGGGTCATCGTCATAACGGATGATGTCGATCACGCGATCCAGATTGAGGAAGGCAATGATGAAACCTTCGAGCACCTCAAGACGGTGGTCGATTTTCTCCAGACGGTGCTGCGAGCGGCGTTGCAAGACGACACGACGGTGATCGAGCCAGGCGCGCAGCACCTCTTTGAGCGAACAGACTTTCGGCGTCCGCCCGTCGATCAAGACGTTCATGTTGAGCGAGAACCGCGTCTCCAGATCGGAGTTGCGGAACAGCGTGTTCATCAAAACATCCGGATCGACGTTTTTCGATTTGGGCTCAAGGATCACGCGAATGTCCTCGGCGCTCTCATCGCGCACATCGGCCAGAATCGGCACCTTCTTAGTCTGGATCAGCTCGGCGAGCTTCTCGATCAGTTTCGATTTCTGAACCTGATAGGGAATTTCGGTCACGACGATCTGCCAGACACCGCGGCCCAGATCCTCGACCTCCCATTTCGCGCGCAGACGGAACGATCCACGCCCCGTGGCATAGGTTCTCGCCATGCTCTCGCGCGGCTCAACAATGATGCCACCCGTCGGAAAATCCGGGCCTTTGACGTAATTGAGCAGGGTCTCGTCACGCACATCCGGCGTCTTGATCATATGCAGCGAGGCGTCGATCAATTCTCCGATGTTGTGCGGCGGGATGTTCGTCGCCATACCGACCGCGATGCCCGACGAGCCGTTGGCCAAAAGGTTCGGGAAGGCGGCGGGCAGCACCTCCGGCTCGCGCAGCGTGCCGTCGTAGTTGTCGCGGTAATCGACCGCGTCCTCGTTCAAGCCTTCGAGCAGCGCCTCGGCCGCAATGGTCATCCGCGCCTCGGTGTATCGCGAGGCCGCCGGGTTGTCGCCGTCGATGTTGCCGAAGTTTCCCTGACCGTCGACCAGCGGGTAACGGACGTTGAAATCCTGCGCCAGACGGGCCATCGCATCGTAAATCGCGGCATCGCCATGCGGGTGATAGTTGCCCATCACGTCGCCGGAGATTTTCGCCGATTTGCGGAAGCCGCCGCTCGCCGACAGACGCAATTCACGCATCGCGTAGAGGATGCGCCGGTGCACGGGTTTCAGACCGTCACGCGCGTCGGGCAGCGCCCGGTGCATAATCGTCGAGAGCGCATATTGCAGATAGCGCTCGCCGATCGCACGGCGCAAAGGTTCGAAGGTCTCGCCCTGCGGCGCGTCTTCGTGTTCGGGGTCTTGGGTCAAATCACTGCTCATGGGAACGATGAATAGCCGCCCGCCCCGGACCGGGCAAGCGCATCTGATCCCCGGTTCGCCACCACACCCATGTTAGGTGGAAGAAAGCGGAACTTTTCCCCATTCCGTGCGTTGAGAGATCAGGTAACGTTAGGACAACAAGCTGGGGGGCTTGAACATGCTGCGTTTGACTTTGATCACATTGTGCGGTCTTTGGACTGCTTTCATGGTGTTCGGCCGGGATTTTTCCGCAAAGGAACAAGCCGAATTCGAGGCAAATCAGGCCGAGAAACTGCCGCTCATGGCGCAGATCTCCGACACATTCACCGAGGCGTTCGGAGGCTCTTCCGCACGTCAGGGCGATTACGTCCCGACGCTGGCCGAACTCAAGGCCGCCACGCCAGAGCCGAATGTCGCCCAGCCGCTGGTCCATCAGGCCAGCCTGACAGCGGAGGATAACGCCGGTCTGACGGCACAACCCGCCGCCTACACCCCGCAAATCGCGACGACCACAGTCACCGACCCGGAAAAAATGGCCGCCATTCTCAGCGCCTCAGCCGAACCTGAGATGCTCCTCAAACAGGTCACCGCCAGCCGCGTCAACGTCCGCTCCGGCCCCTCGACCATGAATGAGGTTCTGGGTCAGGTGGTGCGTGCGGATATCGTGCGCGTGATTTCTCCGGTCGAAAACGGTTGGGTCAAAATCTCCGTCGAAGGGGACGGGGTAGAGGGCTACATGTCCGCGAAATTCCTCACCGAAATCTCGCAGTAAAATTCATATCAGGCGAAAGACATTCCCTCGATGTCTTTCATAAGTTAAGCCTTTCCCGGACCTTCCGGGAAAGGCTTTTTCATGCGCACCATTCTGATCACCGGCTGCTCCAGCGGCATCGGCTATCATGCCGCTCATCATCTGAAATCGCTGGGCTGGCGGGTCTTCGCAACCTGCCGGTCCGAAGAGGATGTGACACGCCTGAGCGCCGAAGGGCTTGAGTCTCTCCGCCTCGACTACGAAGATCCCGCCTCCATCGAAGCCGCATGGACGGAGGTCATGGCGCGCACCGACGGGACGCTCGATGCGCTGTTCAACAACGGCGCCTATGCGATCCCCGCCCTGATCGAAGACCTGCCTGTTGCGGCCCTGCGCCAGCATTTCGAAGCCAATCTCTTCGGCTGGCACGATCTGACCCAACGCGCCACGCGCGTGATGCGCGAACAGGGGCACGGGCGAATCGTGCAATGTTCCTCCGTGCTGGGCTTCATGACCACGAAATTCCGTGGGTCTTATTCGGCCACGAAACATGCCCTTGAAGCGCTGACAACCGCGCTTCGCCTTGAGATGCGCGGCACGGGTGTGCATGTCTCACTCATTCAGCCCGGCCCGATCCGCACCGATTTCCGGCTCAATTCGCGCAAACAATTCGACCGCTGGATCGACTGGCAAAGCAGCCCGCAATCCGACCGCTACACCAAGCTCACCCAAAGGCTTCATGCCGACACGACCAAACCGGATGCCTTTGAACTTGGCCCCGAAGCGGTCACCGAGAAGCTCCTGCGCGCCCTTGAGGATCGCAATCCGAAGGCCCGCTACCCGGTGACAAAAGTCACCGTGTTTACCGCCCTCGCCCTGCGTTTTCTGCCCGCACGGCTCAGCGAATGGATGATGGCGAAAGGCTAGGTTCAGACGCGCAAACGCGCTATGTCTGATGAGACACCCAAGACTTCGGCACGGAACTCAGCGAGGAGGAGCCGCTCATGTCCGACACATTTCTCACCGTCATCATCGCGGCCTGTCTGGTCGTCGTGCTGATTCTCGCCCTTGGCATCGCCCAGTTCGGACGTGGCGGTGTCGAGGGGGCGAAACGCTCCAACAAACTCATGCAGGCCCGCATCCTCGCGCAATTGGGCGCGGTGATCCTTGTGGTAATTTACGTGGCCCTGCGCAAATCTGGAAATTGACATGGTTGTTCTGAACAAGATCTACACCCGCACCGGCGACAAAGGCGACACGTCCTTGGGCGATATGTCCCGCGCGCCGAAACATGCAACCCGCGTGTCCTCTTACGGCACAGTCGACGAAACCAATTCGATCCTCGGCCTTGCCCGGCTTCATGCCGAAGGCGAAACCGACGCGGCCCTGTCCCGCATTCAAAACGATCTGTTCGATCTGGGCGCAGATCTGGCACGGCCCAACATGGGCGCCGATTCCGAAGCGGGCTACCCGGTCCTGCGCATCATCGACGCGCAGGTCGAGCGACTGGAAACCGAGATCGACGCCATGACCGCCGTGCTCGAACCGCTCCGGAGCTTTATCCTTCCGGCGGGCACGCCCCTGTCTGCCCATCTTCATCACGCCCGCACCGTGGCGCGCCGCGCCGAACGGATCGCAACCGAACTCGCCTCTGAGGAAAACGGCGACGTGAACCCGGCGGCGATCAAGTATCTGAACCGCCTGTCGGACTGGCTGTTCTGTGCCGCGCGGATGGCGAATGACGATGGCCGGGCGGATGTTCTCTGGGTTCCGGGGGCCAACCGCTAAGCCGTTCTCCAAAAATGACGCTGCGACACAAAATGTCCCGAACGTGACGTTCAGGATGCGTCTTTTTGCCGTTAGGGGCTATTTTCTGCATCAGCAAACGGCTAACAACAACGCCGGAGAGCTTTTGAGCATCCCCGAAAACGGGGGACTATAGGGAGTTTACGCAATGAAGGTGCTTGTGCCTGTCAAACGCGTGATCGACTACAACGTGAAGGTCAAAGTGAAGACCGATGGCACGGGTGTCGATCTTGCAAACGTGAAAATGTCGATGAACCCGTTCGACGAGATTGCTGTGGAAGAGGCCATTCGCCTCAAGGAATCGGGAGTCGCCACCGAGGTGGTGGTGGTCTCCATCGGCGAAAAAAAAGCCACGGATACGATCCGCAACGCGCTCGCCATGGGCGCGGATCGCGGCATTCTCGTGACCGAGGATCAGGGCGTCGATATCGAGCCGCTCGCAGTGGCGAAAATCCTCGCCAAGATCGTCGCGGAAGAGGCCCCCGAACTGGTGATCCTCGGCAAACAGGCCATCGACAACGATATGAACGCGACGGGTCAGATGCTTGCGGCCCTGCTGGGCTGGGGTCAGGCGACCTTTGCCTCCGAAGTGTTGATTGCGGATGGCAAGGCGGTTGTGACCCGCGAGGTGGACGGCGGTCTTCAGACCATTTCCGTGAACCTGCCCGCCATCGTGACCACCGACCTGCGCCTCAACGAGCCGCGCTACGCCTCGCTGCCGAACATCATGAAGGCGAAGAAAAAGCCGCTCGACGAGAAAACCGCCGCCGATTACGGCGTCGATACCACCCCGCGCCTGACGGTTGTCAAAACCGAAGAGCCCGCCGCACGGGAAGCCGGGATCAAGGTTGGCTCCGTCGATGAGCTTGTTGCGAAACTCAAAGAGGGAGGTCTCGTCTGATGGCTGTTCTCTGTCTTGCAGAAGTGGCGGGCGGCACGGTTGCGCTCGATGCCACAGCGAAAGCCGTATCCGCCTCCGCGAAACTCGGCGATGTGACCCTTCTGGTCTGTGGCGCGCCGGGCGATGAGGCCGCGAAAATCGACGGTGTGGCCAAGGTTCTGGTCGCCGACGATGCCGCCTATGCCCACGGGCTGGCGGAAAACCTCGCCGATCTGATCGTCTCGCTGGCGGGCGGCTATTCCCACATCACCGCCCCTGCGACCACCACCGGCAAGAACGTGTTGCCGCGCGTGGCCGCACTTCTCGACGTGATGGTCCTGTCCGACGTGATCGAGGTTGTGGACGCCGATACGTTCAAACGCCCGGTCTATGCCGGCAACGCGATCCAGACGGTGAAATCCGGCGATGCGGTGAAAGTCATTTCCTTCCGCACCTCGACCTTCGAGGCGGCTGGGGTCGGTGGCTCCGCCGCGATCGAAACGGCTGCCAGCGCGGGCGACAAAGGCCTGTCGGCTTTCGTCGAGGACAAGGTGGCCGAAAGCGACCGCCCGGAACTGACCTCCGCCAAGATCGTCGTCTCCGGCGGGCGCGGTGTCGGCTCGGAAGAGGACTTCGCCATCATCGAAAAGCTCGCCGACAAGCTCGGTGCCGCCGTCGGTGCGTCTCGCGCGGCGGTCGACTCGGGGTTCGCCCCGAACGACTGGCAGGTCGGTCAGACCGGCAAGGTCGTGGCCCCCGAGCTTTACATCGCCTGCGGCATCTCCGGTGCGATCCAGCACCTTGCGGGGATGAAGGACTCGAAGGTCATCGTTGCGATCAACAAGGACGAAGAAGCCCCGATCTTCCAGGTCGCCGACTTCGGCCTCGTCGCGGACCTTTTCCAGGCCGTGCCGGAACTGACCGAGAAGCTCTGAAACGCGCTTTGAGAGAAGACAAAAAGCCCGCCAGAACGGCGGGCTTTTTGCTGTCCGGCTCACCCCGTGTTTCACACATAGGGGGCAAGCGCATCCTGAAGCGCCGTTGCGGCCTTGGAATGGACGACGGGGCCGAGCATCTCGCGCGCCGCCGGGGCATCCAGATCGGAATAAACCATGAGATCATAGCCCTGCTTGATCTCCTCGGGCGTGGCGACCACCTCCACCACGTCTTTGACCAAGGGACGAATCTCCTCGATCATCTCGCGATTGACGAACAGCGGATCGGCTCCGATTGCATCGCAGGCCGTCTGATCATCCAGAGAATGGTCGGAAATCCAGAGCAGCATCAGCTCACCGTGAAGTTTCATGGCCATGGTGCGCATCCGGGCCACCCAAGCATCGCGCAGCTCCTGACGCACCATGAAGAATTTCTCCTCCGACGCGTGAGCGAGCGTCTGAAGCAGGTGCCGCGTGAAGTTGAAA
Source organism: Celeribacter sp. SCSIO 80788 (assembly GCF_051054295.1). Classification (GTDB taxonomy): domain Bacteria; phylum Pseudomonadota; class Alphaproteobacteria; order Rhodobacterales; family Rhodobacteraceae; genus Celeribacter. Next base: position 2,593,376 of record NZ_CP150482.1, read on the forward strand.
TCGGTGAAATCGACCTCACGATAGATTGTTCGAAGCAAAGTCGAGGCGCGCAGGAAGCGGTCGTTGCGACGCTGATGCACGGCATAAAAACGGTTCGACATGTTCTGTGCGCCGGAAATTTGCAGCACCGTCATTTTTGATTTCTTGCAGATCTCGAGCACGGTTTCGTCGCTCAGGAACACATCGACACCGGCATTCACACAGCCGAGGTTCACGGTCTCGATGCCCGCACCCGCCTCGACCAGATCGGTGAAGGGCACATCGACATATTTGCCATAGGTCTCGGTCCCGCCAAGGAAGGCGACATAGGGCTCATCGAGGTCTTTTTGCGGCCCCCGGAATAGAAGTTTCGATTTGCCATAGCGGCACGGATTATAATTGAGGGCGCCTTCGCCCATGTTTTGGTAAGCCATGTGTCCACCCACTGGTTCGTATTTTCACCCAAGGCCCAGATTCGCAGAGACAGGTTGCGAAATCGCTAAACCGACAATTCGTCGTGAATTTTACAGGTCAGCCTCGCTGTCTTACCCCTTGAACCGGGCCTTGCAGCGCGCGTAAACTCTGGCCAAGTCATTCCAAGGAGAAGCGTCATGGGCATCAGGAAAGTAGGCGTCGTCGGCGCCGGTCAGATGGGCAACGGCATCGCCCATGTCTTCGCGCTCGGAGGCTATGAGGTGCTCCTCAACGACATCTCTCAGGACGCTCTGGACAAGGCCGTCGTGACCGTCACACGCAACCTCGACCGGCAGGTGTCCCGCGAAAAAATCACGCAGGATGAACGGGATGCAGCACTTGCACGGATCAGCACGACGCTCAAACTCGAAGACCTCGGGCAGACCGATCTGGTGATCGAAGCGGCGACCGAACGCGAGGACGTCAAGAACGCGATTTTCGAACGCCTGCTGCCACATCTGAAACCCGAGACGATCCTGACCTCCAACACCTCGTCGATCTCGATCACCCGGCTTGCGTCGCGCACCGACCGGCCGGAAAAATTCATGGGGTTCCACTTCATGAACCCGGTGCCGGTGATGAAACTCGTCGAGCTTATTCGCGGCATCGCCACCGATGAAGCAACCTACAAGACGCTTTTGGGTGTGGTCGAATCGCTCGGGAAAACCGCCGCTTCCGCCGAGGATTTCCCGGCTTTCATCGTCAATCGCATCCTGATGCCGATGATCAACGAGGCGGTCTATACGCTTTACGAAGGGGTCGGATCGGTCAAATCCATCGACGAGTCGATGAAGCTTGGCGCGAACCATCCGATGGGACCGCTGGAGTTGGCGGATTTCATCGGGCTCGACACCTGTCTGGCGATTATGAACGTGCTGCACGACGGGTTGGCCGATACGAAATACCGGCCCTGCCCGCTTTTGACGAAATATGTCGAGGCCGGGTGGCTCGGGCGCAAGACCCAGCGCGGGTTCTACGATTACCGGGGCGAAACGCCCGTGCCGACGCGCTAAGACCGACGCAAAACAAAGGGGCCTCAAGGGCCCCTTTTGACTGTCGGATTTGCGTCGGACTTCTGTCGGACTTTTGTCGGGCAGAAATCCGCCCCGCCTCAGTCCGTGCGCCCACCCAAAGCCAGCGTGTGCGACCGCATCCAGTCCATGAACTCGCGGGTCTTCGATTGCCACGGTTCGAGATCGACAGGCGTCAGCGGATCGCCGATGACCGGCGACTGCGGCTTGTCGAGCGCATGAGCGATCTCATGCAGCAAAAGCCCCTGACGAAAACTCGCGGCGATCTTGTCGGCGATCTGATAGAGCCGCGTGTTGCGTCCCGGGAAATAGATCGGCAACACGGTCGCGCCGGATTTCAACACCATCTTGGCGGTGAACGGGTTCCACGGTTTTTCCTTCACCGGCCCCCACCAGGTCTCCGACGAGGCCACGGCGCCAGCGGGGAAAAGGATGATCACCCCCCCGGCTTTCAAAGTCTCCATCGCCTCGTTGCGCATCTTGATCGACTCGCGGTGACTGTCGGGCTCGTGCGGAAACGGCACGGGCAACATGAACGGGTCGATCTCCTGAATGCCGGTCAGAAGCGAGCGGGTCAGGATCTTGTAATCGGTGCGCACCTGGCCGATCAGCTCGGCCATCACCAGTCCGTCGACCAGACCGTGCGGGTGGTTGGCCACCACCACGAGCGGGCCGGTGGCCGGGATCTTGGCGATCTGTTCGGCGGGGGTCTTCACCTCGATCCCCATGACCTTCAGCGCTTGGGAAAAGAACGGCTGGCCCATCGGCGTGCCCATCCGTTCGAACCGGCGAATGCGGCGCAGCAGCGGCAGTTTGCCGGTCACCCATTCGATGGTGCGGATCACCGCAACCTTGGACGGATCGGAAAACGTCCCGGCGTAGGACAGCTTGCGCCCGTCATAGCGCACGAAATCCGGGTCACCTGGTTTCGGGGCGTGGATCTCCGTCCCTTGGTCTTCGGGGTGAGACACTTTACATATCCTCGCCAAATCTGTCCTTGATCAGGGCCTCGATCGCATCGGCCAGAGCCGCCGCATCGGCACCCGTCGTGGTGACGTCAATAGTCGTTCCCTTCGAGGCTGCCAACATCAAAAGCCCCATGATGCTGTCGCCGCCGGTGCTCAGCCCGTCTTTCGAGACATGGGCCTCGGCGTCGAACTCCTCGACGGTTTCCACGAATTTCGCCGACGCCCGGGCATGCAGCCCCTTCACGTTCACGATCTCATGTGTGCGTGTCACAGACGCCATGTGCCCTCCTCAAGACGTTTCGGCTCAGCGGCCCTCTATATTAGCGGCCCTGCACATCGAAACTGTCGATGTATTTACGGCCTGCATCCAATGCACTGCCGACCGCTTCCGCAACCGATTTGTGGCGCGATTTGGCGAGCTTGATCAGCATCGGCAGGTTCGCGCCGTAAATGATTTTTCTGTCATCGTGATGACAGGCCATCAGCGAGAGGTTCGACGGGCTGCCACCGAACATATCGGTGACGACGACCACACCGTCGCCGGTGTCGACCTCGTCGGCCGCTTCGCAAATCTCGCGCTGTTTCATGGAGCGGTCGTGATCGGGTTCGATGGAAATCGCCTCGATCCCCGTCTGTTTGCCCACGACATGTTCCACGGCGGCCAGATATTCCCTGGCCAGCCCTCCATGCGCGACGATGACGATTCCGATCACGCCCATACCCCGATCAGTTGCCGCCCTGGCGGCGTTCAAGTTCCCTGTGCCTTATTGACACCGGCCAATTATGTTCCGCAAGGGCTTTGGAGAGAATTTCGGCCAGCGTGACCGATCTGTGTTGCCCACCGGTACAGCCAAACGCGATGGAGAGGTGTTTCTTGCCCTCTTCCTTGTAGGCCGGCAGCAGAAGCAGTGTCAGCTCCAGCACCTTATCGAAAAACGCCGCAAAACGCGGGTCGTTTTGGACATAGTCCTGCACACGGGCATCCGTGCCGTTCAACCCGCGCAGGGGCGCGTCCCAATAGGGATTCGCCAGAAACCGCACGTCGAACACCATATCGACGCCGCGCGGCATGCCCCGTTTGTAGGAGAAACTGTGAACGGAGACGGCCATTTCCGCCTCCCGCCCCTCGGCGAACCAACGTTCGATCTCGTCGCGCAGCTGATGCGGTGTCATCTCCGAGGTGTCGATGAGGATGTCGGCCCGCGTCCGGATCGGCACCAGCAGATCGACCTCCCGCGCCACGCCGTCTGCGACGGTTTCGGCAGGGGCCAGAGGGTGACGACGGCGGGTTTCGGAATAGCGGCGGATCAGCACCTCGGGCGCGCAATCGAGATAGAGCACCTCGGCCTCGCAGCCCGGATCGCGGCTCAGATCGTCGATCACCTCGATCAGCCCGTTGACGGAGAAATCGCGGTTGCGCACATCGAGACCCAGCGCCAGCGGACGGCTCAGCCCCTCGCCTTCGAGAAGCCGCGGCAGGATCGACATCGGCAGGTTGTCGATCACCTCGTAACCGAGATCCTCCAGCGCGTTGATCGCAGTGGAGCGTCCGGCACCCGACGGGCCGGTGATCAGCACCACGCGTTGCGGTGTCTTGGTCTGGGTGATCTGGGTCTGGGCGATCTGGACACCCTCGGGAGTGCTCACGCGCACCGGCCTCCTTTGAGCCATTGGATCAGGGCGGGGGCGAAACCGGGGCCCTCGACCTTGAAAAACACGGGAATCGAGACACCGATCAGAGCCGTTTCCCGCGCCGGAGGCAAGCGGTTGGGTTCAGTTTGAGACAGATCGACCACCGCCCTGATGCGCGCATGTGACAGCGCCGGGGCGGAGAGAAGCCCGACCCCGCGGGCCTCGATCATGCCGGAGATCGTTTCCGGTGCCTTGGCAATCAGGGTGTCGCCTGCGCGCGTCAGTTCGGTGCGATCATCCGCGACCAGATGCGCGCCGAACCCCATGAGGGTGAGCGCCAGCGTGGACTTGCCGCATCCGGAGGGGCCGGTGATCAGGAGTGCTGCGTTTTCATCCAGCGCAACACAGGAGGCATGCAGATTGAGCGGCGCGCCCTCGCTCTCCATCGCTCAGACCGGCAGACCGACGACGAAACGCGCCCCAAGCGGATCGGAGGTGATGTCGGCATCGGTCGGGCGGATATTCTCGGCCCAGATCACGCCACCATGCGCCTCGACGATCTGTTTCGAGATCGCAAGACCGAGACCCGAGTTATTGCCGAACTGACCTTCGGGACGCTCCGAATAGAAGCGTTTGAAGATCTTGGTCAGCGCCTCTTCGGGGATGCCCGGACCGGTGTCCTCGACGACGATCAGCACCCGGTGATCGCGTTTGCGGACCCAGACCCGGATCGCATCGCCATCCTCGCAGAACGAGACCGCATTGGTGATCAGGTTGACGAAGACCTGCGCCAGACGCGCCTCCAGACCGGAAATCACGATCGGCTTGTCGGGCATGTCGGAGATGAACTCGACACCCTTCTCCTGCGCCTCCTGCGACAGGTAGTCGATCAGGTTGCTCAGCATCTGGATCAGGTTGAACTCTTCCTCTTCCTCCTTCACCAACTCGCTGTCGAGCCGTGAGGCGTTGGAAATGTCGGAGACCAGACGGTCGAGGCGGCGCACATCATGTTCGATCACATCGAGCAGTTTCGCGCGGTGTTCCTCTTTCTTGATCATCCTGAGCGAGCCAACTGCGGAGCGCAGCGAGGCCAGCGGGTTCTTGATCTCATGGGCGACATCGGCGGCGAATTGTTCGTTGGCGTCGATCCGGTCGTAAAGCGCGGATACCATGCCCCGGAGCGCCGAGGACAGGCGTCCGATCTCGTCGGGACGGCCCGACAGGTCGGGAATGCGCACGCGACCCGGCGCCACCTTGCGGCTGTTCTTGTCGCGCCCGATCTCGGCGGCGGCAGCGAGATCCGCGAGCGGGTTGGCGATGGTCGAGGCCAGAACGAGACTCAGACCGATGGAGACCAGAATGGCAATGACGAAGACCTGAAGAATCTGCTCGCGCTCGACCCGGACCAATTCATCGATTTCGCCCTCGCCGGAGGTGAGCACGATCGCCCCGATGGTCTGTTTGCCCGCCTCCGCCTCGACGGTGACCGGCGCGGCGACGGTGAAGACCGTGAAGCCCTCGGCACTGACGCTGGTGTTGACGTGAATTTCATTGTTGAGCGCCTGACCGGCAAGACCCGCGATATGTTCCTTGGCGTCGGAAATCTGTGTACCCTGCGCACCTTTGCTGAGCGTCACCGCCGACCAGATGCCATTGAGGAAATCGGAAATCACGGTGGAGCGATCATTGCGCTCGATCCCCGCCACCTGTGCCATTTCGACACGCGCCATGCCCTCGGTCGAGGCGATCAGGCGACCCGTCGTATCGTAGACGAAGACATGTTCGCGCAGCGGCAGTTCCAGCACTTGCAGCACGGAGGCGATGTCCTCTGCCCCGCCATCCGCGGTGAGCGCGCCGTCCTTGCCCGCCGTCAGCTCCAGCATATCGGCCACCAGCGCCGCCTCGGTGACCATCGCCATTTCGCGCTGCACCACGAGGCTGTCGCGGAACGGGTTGAGATAGAGGATGCCAGCGACCATCAGGATGATCGCGACAAGGTTGAAGGTGATGATCTTCTGCGCCAGAGGCGAACGGTTCACGGCGATGAAACGGCGACGCTCCCGCTTCGCGCGCAAATCCGCATCGAGTGTGCGCGGCGCAACCCAGTCGTCGCCGAGCACCACATCCGTGTCCTCGGTGCTACGCTTAGCGGCGCGATCCGTGCCGGAAGAAAACGACATTATTCCTCGTTATACCTGTAGCCGATGCCGTAAAGCGTTTCGATGGCGGAGAAGTCGGGATCGGCGGAGCGCATTTTCTTGCGCAGACGCTTGATGTGGCTGTCGATGGTCCGGTCGTCGACATAGACCTGATCGTCATAGGCGACATCCATCAGCTGATCGCGGGATTTCACGAAGCCCGGACGCTGCGCAAGAGCCTGAAGCAACAGGAATTCGGTGACGGTCAGGGTCACATCGTTGCCTTTCCAGGTCACCGCGTGACGCAGCGGGTCCATTTCCAGCTCGCCGCGCACCATGACCTTGGTGTCTTCGGTCTCGACCACGTCGATGCCTGCGATCGCCTCCTGACGACGCAGAAGCGCGCGGATGCGTTCGACCAGAAGACGCTGGGAAAACGGTTTCTTGACGTAGTCGTCGGCGCCCATGCGCAGCCCCAGAACCTCGTCGATCTCATCGTCTTTCGAGGTCAGGAAAATCACCGGCATGTTGGTTTTCTGGCGCACGCGCTGCAACAGGTCCATGCCGTCCATACGCGGCATCTTGATGTCGAAGACGGCCATATCCGGCAGGCGTTTGTTGAATGCGTCGAGGGCCGACTGCCCGTCATTGTAGGTTTCAACCTCGAAGCCCTCGGCTTCCAGGGTCATGGACACGGAGGTCAGGATATTCCGGTCGTCATCAACCAAGGCGATACGAGACATGGTCGGTTCCCTTCAACTGCTCAACTGGTTCATTTTTTGTGCCATACTCCGCGTTTCCCGAGGTCAAATCAAGCGAAACCGCGAATCAGTTGCGGCACTGAAAGCCATGGAAAGACAAAAAAGACAAGGAATGACTAATATGTCTCATCCGGCCATTCCGGCTGCATGGATTTTATGCCCGCAAAAGAAGGGGTTTGATCTGTTTGCGCTACCTCGGTCATGGTTGCGCTAACCTTGACCTGTGTCCTGTTTACGACAGCGACAAGCGTGATATAGCACAACCGTCGGGCGCATGGCCGCCCCGGGCGCGAATGGCCCTTTCGCGCCATCAAATGTTATCCACAGACGCCGTCAAGGACACGGCGAGGGAGCTTTGCATATGACGACCGGACGCGTGAACCCGGCTTTCACTCTTGAGGACCAAGGCATTACCGGGCTTGGCACTGTCTATTACAACCTGCTTGAGCCCGCGCTGATCCAGGAAGCGATCAAACGTGGCGAAGGCGAGCTTGGCCAAGGGGGTTCTTTCCTCGTGAGCACCGGCGAGCACACCGGGCGCTCTCCGAAAGACAAATTCGTTGTGCGCACTCCGGACGTGGAAGACACGATCTGGTGGGAAAACAACAAGCCGATGGACCCGGCGAAATTCGACGTGCTCTACGCCGATATGCTTGAGCACATGAAGGGCCGCGAGTTCTTCGTCGAGGATCTGTATGGCGGCGCCGACCCGGAAAATCGTCTCGATGTCCGCATGATCACCGAGCTCGCGTGGCACGGTCTGTTCTGCCGCACCATGCTGCGCCGTCCGGAGCTCAAGGAGCTCGATGATTTCACCGCCGATTTCACCGTCATCAACGTGCCGTCCTTCAAGGCCGACCCGGAACGTCACGGCTGCCGGTCGGAGACCGTCGTCGCGCTGAACTTCGAGAAAAAGCTGATCCTGATCGGCAACACCGAATATGCGGGCGAGAACAAGAAGGGCGTGTTCACGCTTCTCAACTACATCCTGCCGGGCAAGGGCATCATGGCGATGCACTGCTCCGCCAACCACGCGCCGAACAACCCGGTCGACACCGCGATCTTCTTCGGTCTGTCCGGCACCGGCAAGACGACGCTCTCCGCCGACCCGTCCCGCGTCCTGATCGGCGACGACGAGCACGGCTGGTCCGACAAGGGCACGTTCAACTTCGAAGGCGGCTGCTACGCGAAGACGATCAACCTCTCGGCGGAAGCCGAGCCGGAGATCTACGCCACGACCTTCAAATTCGGCACCGTGATCGAGAACATGGTCTACGACGAGCACACCAAAGTGCTCGACTTCAAGGACAGCTCGCTGACCGAGAACATGCGCTGTGCCTACCCGCTGGAGTATATCTCCAACGCGTCCGACACCGCGATGGGTGGCCATCCGAAGAACATCATTCTTCTGACCTGCGACGCCTTTGGCGTTCTGCCCCCGATCGCACGTCTGACCCCGGCGCAGGCGATGTATCACTTCCTCTCCGGCTTCACCTCGAAGACCCCCGGCACGGAAGTGGGCGTCGTGGAACCGATCCCGACCTTCTCCACCTGCTTCGGCGCACCGTTCATGCCGCGTCGCCCGGAAGCCTACGGCAACCTGCTGCGCGAAAAAATCGCGAAGCACGGTGCGACCTGCTGGCTGGTGAACACCGGCTGGACCGGCGGGGCCTTCGGCTCCGGCTCGCGGATGCCGATCAAGGCAACCCGCAACCTGCTGCACGCCGCTCTCGACGGTTCGCTGCATGACGTCGAATTCCGCACCGACCCGAACTTCGGCTTCGAAGTGCCGGTCTCCGTGCCGGATGTGGCCGACGTCCTTCTCGACCCGCGCAAGACCTGGAGCGTGAACGAGGAATACGATGCGCAGGCCGAGAAGCTCGTGAAAATGTTCAAAGAGAACTTCGAGCAGTACCTGCCCTATATCGACGACGACGTGAAAGCCGCCGCGATCAAGTAAGTCTCTGCGAGACTGCGACATTCAGCGCCCCGGTTTCGGCCGGGGCGTTTTCTTTTGTCCGTCACAAGGATGTCACCGCGATCTGGCAGACAGGCGGCATGAAATACCTGCTCGCCTTATGCCTTTTCGCCCTGCCCGGCTTTGCCGAGGAGACCGGCCTCACGGACCCCGCGCTGATTGCGGCGGGACAGCAGGCGTTTCTCGACTATTGCTCCGCCTGTCATGGCGAAGAGGCGCTCGGAGAGAACGGGCCGGACATCCAGGGGTCGATCCTGAAGGACGTGACGATGGCGGTAAAGGGCATCGACCAGATGCCGGAGATCTGGCTGGAAGACGGCGAGCCGGAGGCGATTGCCGCCTTTCTCATGTCGCTGAATCCGAAGGTGGCCGAGATCAAGTTACGGCTTGAGGCAGCAAAACGGAATTAAACCGCCACGTCTTTAAAACAGCCCGCGCCGGATCAGGTTCGCCCCCGCGATCAACAGGACGAACAGCGTGGCGCGTTTGAATTTCTTCTGGTCCAGCCGATCCTGCACCCATTGCCCCACGGCCATCCCCAGAACCGCAGGCAGCAGCAGCATGGCGGAAAGCGGAATGGTCTGGGCGTTCAGCACGCCAGAGCGCAAATGCGCCAGAAGAAGCGTGATCGCGCCCGCGCCAAAAATCACCCCGGTGATCTTGATCTGGAGCTTTTTCGGCGTGTCCACGGCGGTGAGATAGGCGACGGTCAGCGGCCCCCAGACCCCGGCAATGCCACCGATCACACCGGAAATCGCACCCAGACCCAAATCGTAGAAACTGCGGTGATGCTCGGGAATGGTCAGCGCCCGCCCGATCAACAGGTAGCTCGCCAACAGGACGACGATCACCCCAAGCGACAGGAAGACCACGGATTGCGGCAGGATCACGACGAGCTGCGCCGAGAGCATGATCATCACCAGCAGAGCGGCGATGTAGAGCTTGTAACGGATCGCCGCCTCCACCGCTTCCCCGACACCGCCGCGCAACGCCTGCCAGACATTGGAGACGACGGTCGGAAAGATCAGCCCCGCCAGCGCCAGTTCGGGCGACAGAAAGGAGCCAAGCCCGGAGAGAATGATCATCGGCATGGCAAAGCCCGTCGCCCCTTTGACGAACCCCGCCAAGAGCGCGATGACGAGGGCCGCGAGAACCTGCGGGAAGGTGAGGAGGGAGAGAAGGCTGTCGATCATGGCCCCTGATAGGGCCGGAGGACGGTCGCTGTACAGGGCCAAGGCGGCATGTCGATGCAGCCAGCGATACGGTTTTATTGGTCCAGCGAGGCTCTGAATTTCATTGCGACATATTACGTCAAAATAAAACCTTAAGAGAAAATATTATTGCGCTGCGACTGCGAAGTGATTAGACAGACACAAGACCCCGAGGAGGAGAGATTCCCATGGCCCTTGATCAACAGGAGCTGACCATGTCGAACCCGATTTTGCCCGATCTTCTGACCCTGACGGCGGCTTCCGTCGGACCGGCCGAGGCGCTTCTTGACCGTGCCCGCGCCGCTTTGCGCACGGAGTTTCTCGACGGCGAGCGGATTTCCGGACGCAAACTTGAGGCCAATCAGACGGCGGCGCACGGGCTTGCCTGGCTTGCGACCTATGTCGAGAGCCTGCGACAGATGCAGAAATGGGCCGAGCGCCTGTCTGAGGAGGGCAAGTTCGGCGAGATGGAGCAACTGATCCATCAGATCGCCTTCGGGGAATACCTCAGCCAGATTTACGGCGGCATCCCGATGAACCAGGGCGAAATTTGCCGCCCCGCCGATCTTGGCCTTGGCATCGTGCAGCCGAGCCATAACGAGGTGGTCAAGCTGATGCTCAACGGCAATTCCATCGCCGCGCGCAGCCGTCTTGTCGAGCTGATGCGGGACAATGCGGGCCATGCGACCTTTGGCGCTTCGGGGCTCGACGACGATCTGGAAATGATCCGCGATCAGTTCCGCCGATTTGCCGATGAGAAGGTCGTGCCTTTCGCCCATGAATGGCACCTCAAGGACGAGTTCATCCCGATGGAGATCATCGAGGAACTGGCGGAGCTGGGCGTTTTTGGCCTCACGATCCCGGAGGAATACGGCGGATTCGGCTTCCCGAAAGCGGCGATGGTCGTGGTGTCGGAGGAGCTGTCGCGCGGCTATATCGGCGTCGGTTCTCTGGGCACGCGGTCCGAGATCGCGGCGGAGCTGATCCTTGGCGGCGGCACGGAAGAGCAGAAACAGCAATGGCTGCCGAAGCTCTCCTCCGCCGAGATCCTGCCGACCGCCGTGTTCACCGAGCCGAACACCGGCTCTGATCTCGGGTCCCTGCGCACGCGCGCGGTGAAAGAGGGCGAGACCTACACGATCACCGGCAATAAAACCTGGATCACCCACGCCGCGCGCACCCATGTGATGACGCTTCTGGCCCGCACCGATCCGAACACCACGGATTACAAAGGCCTGTCGATGTTCCTCGCCGAAAAAACGCCCGGCGACGACGAGAACCCCTTCCCCACCCCCGGCATGACCGGCGGCGAGATCGAGGTTCTGGGCTATCGCGGCATGAAGGAATACGAGCTGGGCTTTGACGGGTTCAAGGTGAAGGCCGAGAACCTTCTGGGCGGCGAAGAGGGCAAGGGTTTCAAACAGCTCATGGAGACCTTTGAGAGCGCCCGTATCCAGACCGCCGCGCGTGCGATCGGTGTGGCGCAGAACGCGCTTGAGGTGGGCATGCAATATGCCGAGGACCGCAAGCAATTCGGCAAATCGCTGATCGAATTCCCGCGTGTCTCCGGCAAGCTGGCGATGATGGCCGTCGAGATCATGGTGGCACGTCAGCTCACTTATTTCTCCGCTTGGGAGAAAGATCACGGGCACCGGTGCGACCTTGAGGCCGGGATGGCGAAGCTCTTGGGCGCGCGGGTCGCTTGGGCTGCGGCGGACAATGCGCTGCAAATCCATGGCGGCAACGGCTTTGCACTGGAGTATCAGATTTCCCGCATTCTCTGCGATGCGCGCATTCTGAACATCTTCGAAGGCGCGGGCGAGATTCAGGCGCAGGTGATTGCACGACGTTTGCTGGGCTGAACCTGACAGAAAGACGCTTAGAAAGGCGGTGCCTCCTGCGCCGCCTTTTTTGCGAGCCGGTCAAGGAAGCGATCGCGGGCAGCGGGCAAAGGCCGGTCCGACAGTTCGGCGGCAATTTTGGTCAGGAAATGCCCCGTGGTCAAAAGCCCCTGACCGATCTCTGTGAAATCGAGGGACGATTGCCCCAAAAGACATTGCGGCAGGGGCAAAAGCCGGTCCGCCCAGTCGCCCGCGCCCTGTCGGGACACAGCACGCCCCGTCTTGGGCGAAACGTAAATCAGATCGTCGGGCGAACCGGTGACCGCACAGGACGAGAGATCGAGACCGAAGCCCAATTCCTCCAAGAGCGACACTTCCCAATGAAGATAGGCCAAGGGCCACATCGGGTCGGTGCCGATCCGGTCGAACAACGCGAGACTGTCGACATAGAGATAGCCATGGGGCTCACGTTCGGGCAGCAGAAAGGACAGCATCGCCGCCGTCGCCGACATGCCCGCCAGCGCCAGAGGATCGCCCAGCACATGCGCGCGGCTTTTCACCGGCTCGAAGGTAAAGATCCCGAGATGATCCTCGATCCGGGCTTTCCACGTCACGGCGACCTGCCCGCCCGGTTGCAGATGCGGCGTCATCTTGCGCGAAATGCCGCCCCGCACCACGCCCGCATGACGCCCGTGATCGGGGGTGAAGACCTCGACGATCACCGAGGTCTCGCCATGTTTGCGGACGGACAAGACCACCCCTTCATCGCGCCACTCGATCATGCGTCTTCCGGCTTTTCGTTGGCAAAAATACTCATAAAACCCTGACCTGCGAAGGGCGCGCAGTCAATCGCTGAGGCCCGGCTCATCCAAAAGCGTGCGGCCCAAACGGTCCTCCACCTCGATGATCCAGAGATCGGGATCGAAAGACCGTTGTTTGGCAAGCGACGCATCCACGGCGCGTTCCTCGCCCTCGGTCAGCAACACCCATTCGCGGCGATCTTCCATCAGATTGAATTCCCGCTGAAAGACCTTGGCCCGCCCGTCGAGCGTGTTGAGCTTGACCATCACGGCCCCCGCCGTGGCGTCGCCCTTTTTCACAACGAAGGCCGGAATATCCGCAAGCCGCAAGCGCGTCAGATAGGCAGAGACCCAAATTTCAGCCGTCAGTCGCACTTTCTGTCCTTACCTAAGGTAAATACGTTGATTTCGCAGGCGGAGCCGTTTTTCGTGGAACCATCGAACCGCACTCGAAACCCGTTTCAAGGACCAATTCATGGCTGAACCGAAATACAAACCGAACCCGATCCTTCTCGTCCTCATGCTCCTCGGCGCCGCCTTGGTCGTGGCGCCGACGCTCATGGGCCTGCCGCCGGGTCCGGCGATGATGCTCACCTTCGTCGGCTTCGCGCTTTTGCTGGTGAATTTCATCGCAAACATGGTTGCTCTGGCGAAATTCAAGAAAGCGCAAAAGGGGGATTAAACGGCTCCTGCGGGGCTCAGTTTCCGTCTTTGAAATCGAGCCCCATTTCGCCGTAGCGCTCCGCCTCTTCAAGCCAGTTCGGGCGCACTTTCACCTGCAAAAACAGGTGAACCTTGCGGCCCAGAAACTCCGAAAGCTCCTCACGCGCGCTGCGCGAAATGCGTTTGATCGTCTCGCCGCCCTTGCCGAGAATGATCCCTTTGTGCCCGTCCCGAGAAACGTAGATCACCTGATCGACACGGGCGGAGCCGTCTTTACGCTCTTCCCATTGCTCGGTCTCGACGGTGAGCTGATAGGGCAATTCCTGATGCAGGTTGAGGGTCAGTTTCTCGCGGGTGATCTCGGCCGCGATCATGCGCATCGGCAGATCGGCGATCTGGTCCTCGGGGTAAAGCCACGGGCTTTCCGGCAGCTCACGGGCGAGCCATTTGCGCAGATCGTCGACGCCTTTGCCCTTCTCGGCGGAGATCATGAAGGTCTCCACGAAGCTGCGCCGTTCGTTCATGCCTTTGGCCAGCGCGAGGAGCTTCTCCACGTCGACCATGTCGATCTTGTTGATCGCCAAAGCGATTTTCTGCTTCGGGTTCGAATGCTCGTCCAAAGCGGCCAAAATGGCCTCAACGCCCTCGGTGATACCCTTATGCGCCTCAATCAAAAGCACGACGATGTCGGCATCCGCAGCCCCGCCCCAGGCGGCAGAGACCATGGCGCGGTCGAGGCGGCGTTTGGGTTTGAAAATACCGGGCGTGTCGACGAAAACGATCTGGCTGTCGCCTTCCATCGCGACACCGCGAATGCGGGCGCGGGTGGTTTGCACCTTATGCGTCACGATGGAGACTTTCGCGCCCACCATACGGTTCAGAAGCGTCGATTTCCCGGCATTGGGTTCGCCGATCAGGGCGACAAAGCCCGCGCGTGTGGTCTCAGCCATTCGAGGCCTCCAGTTTTTGCAAAAGCGCCTTGGCGGCGGCTTGTTCGGCCTGACGTTTGGACGGGGCCTCTGAACGCTCAGACTCGCCGCTTTCCAGCGTGACGGCAATGGTAAAGACCGGCGCGTGATCCGGGCCTTTGCGCGACACCTCGACATAGCTCGGCGGTTTCTGACCGCGGGCCTGCGCCCATTCCTGAAGCGCGGTTTTCGGATCGCGGGCGTCGTCCTCGACCCGGTCGATGCGTTTGCCCCACAGCCTGCGCACCAGCGCCTTCGCCACCTCGAAACCGGCATCGCGGTAAACGGCGGCGATCACCGCCTCCATCGCGTCGGCCAGCAACGCCTCCTTGCGGCGCCCGCCCGACATCATTTCGGAGCGCCCGAGTTTCAGCACCGCACCAAGATCGATCTGACGGGCCACATCGGCGCAGGTTTCCTTGCGCACCAACGCGTTGAACCGCGGCGCGAGCTGACCTTCGGAGGCGGATTTGTCTTTCTCGAACAGGGCCTCCGCCATGGTCAGGCCCAACACCCGGTCGCCGAGGAATTCGAGACGCTGGTTGTCGGGGCGGGTCGGCGAGGAGATCGAACTGTGGGTGAGCGCGCGCAGCAGCAGTTCGGGCTGAGAAAACTCATGCCCGAGCCGCGTCTGGAACGCACTTATATCGGCGGAAATCTTCACTGGAGAGCCTTGAAGAAGCGGTCTTTGCGCCACTCCCAGAAATAGACAAGGCGGGAGCCGGCGGAGGAGAACATCACGCGGCTCACTTTGCCCAGAAGGTATTCTTCGGGAACGAAACCGACACCGCCCGCCGATTGTGCCAGACGGCTGTCGGCGGAGTTGTCGCGGTTGTCGCCCATGAAGAAGTAATTGCCTTCCGGAACGGTGTAGACCGGCGTGTTGTCGAGCGAGATGTTGCGAATGTTGAGGACCGAATGCTGACGCCCGCCCGGCAGGGTTTCGATATATTTCTCTTTGATGCAATCGCCGCCTTCGCCGGGCGTGTTGGAACAGGCCGGGTAATGGCCCGCAGCGCCTTGCTTTTCGAAGGTTTCGATAAAGGCCCCATCCGGCGTCTGCGGCACTTCTTCGCCATTGAGGAAGATCACACCATCGCGGATCTGAACCTGATCGCCGGGCATGCCAATCAGACGTTTGACGAAGGTGCGGTGCTGGGTCGGATGTTCGAAGACAACGATGTCGCCGCGCTCCGGCTCATGCCCGAGGATGCGCCCGGAGATCGGGCAGAGGAAATTCACCAGCTTCGGGCAGGACCATTTCGAATAGCCGTAACTCATCTTATTGACGAAAAGAAAATCGCCGATCAGCAGCGTGTCTTTCATCGAGGAGGACGGGATGTAGAAGGGCTGGAAGAACAACGTCCGGAAAATACCCGCGATCAACAGCGCGTAGACCACGGTTTTGATGGTTTCGACCAGACTGTCCTTGGTGCTGCTCATCTTCTCGTCCTTTGGGAGAAACGGTTTTACGTCATGCGGGATATGAAAGGCGCGCGAGAGGGAGTCAAGGCAAACGCCCGTGAAGGCGGGGTTTTATAGGGTTATTCCGGGATCGGGCGGGCCTCGATCACCACGAAAGCCTGCGCCCAAGGGTGATCGTCGGTCAGCGTGACATGGATGATCGCCTCATGTCCCGGCGGTGTCATCTCTTCAAGCCGCTCTTTGGCCCAGCCCGTGACCTCCATCACCGGTTGCCCGGTGCGGAGGTTGTTGACCGCCATGTCCTTCCACGAAATCCCCATGGCAAGGCCGGTGCCCAGCGCCTTGGAACAGGCCTCCTTGGCGGCCCAGCGTTTGGCGTAGGTGCCCGCCACATCGCGGCGGCGTTCGGCCTTGGCCTGTTCGACCTCGGTGAAGACACGGTTCTTGAAGCGCTCGCCGAAACGGTCGAGCGTTGCGGAGATGCGGTCGATATTGGCGAGATCGGAGCCGATGCCGAGGATCATTCGACGCGAACCTCTTCGGAAACGACAAGGTCGGGGGCGCTCTGGTCGATCCGCAGGGTGAGGGTGACGGGCAGGACCGCCTCCCCCTCATAGCGTTCCCCCGGCAGATCCAGTGTCAGGCCGGTTGCGGGATCGTAACGCGCATTCAGCGCGGCGAAATCGAGCGAGAGATAGCCCATGTCCTCCGCCGCAGAGATCACATGGCACTGACGTTCGCCCAACGCCGTATAGGGCGGGGTCAGGATCAGGAGATGAAACGCGGCGGCTGCCGGTTCGACCGTGTCGAGCAAGGCCACGCGGATCGCGCCATTGGCGAAACTGCGGCTGTTGTCTTCCCAAGGCTCGACCAGAGCCGCGCTTGAGGCGCGCCAGTCGCAAGGCGTGATCTCGGCCGCGAGAGCAGGCAGAGACGAAAGGCAGATCCATACAGCAATCAGGGCGTTTTTCATCCTGTCAGCTTACCGGCTTGCGCGCACCTCGTCCATCAGGCGACGCATTTCCTGAATCGCCGGGATGATACCGCGGAAAATCGCTTCACCGATCAGGAAATGGCCGATGTTCAGCTCGGCGATCTCCGGCAGGGCGGCGATGGGTTGCACGGTGTCATAGGTCAGACCGTGACCGGCATGGACCTCGAGCCCCAAGGAATGGGCGAAAGCGGCCATGTCGGTGAGACGTTTCAACTCGTCGTCGCGCTCGGTGAATTTGCCTTCCGCATGGAGATCGCAATAGGCGCCGGTATGCAGCTCGACCACCGCAGCACCGATGCGATGCGCCGCCTCGATCTGGGGTCTGTCGGCGGCAATAAAGATCGACACGCGGGAGCCTGCGTCGCGCAGAGGTGCAATGAAATGCGCGAGACGGTTTTCCTCGCGCGCAACCTCAAGCCCGCCTTCGGTGGTCCGTTCTTCGCGCTTTTCGGGGACAAGACAAATGGCGTGCGGTTTGTGCCGGAGCGCAATTTTCTGCATCTCGTCGGTCGCGGCCATCTCCAGATTCAACGGCACGGAAAGGTTCGTCACCAGCGCCTCGATGTCCGCGTCGGTGATGTGGCGACGGTCTTCGCGCAAATGCGCGGTGATCCCGTCGGCCCCCGCCTCTTCGGCCAGTTTCGCGGCGCGCACCGGGTCCGGGTAGGCCGAACCACGCGCATTGCGCACGGTGGCGACGTGGTCGATGTTCATGCCAAGACGGAGTTTCTCACTCATGATCCTATTCCCAGACGGTTTGCGTTTGAGCGGACCATAGCGCGCGGGCCGGGAAAGAAAACCGACAATTTCTAATGGTGCCGATCAAGGCTTGTGCGCGGCTTTCTTGGCCTGTTTCTTGCGGCGCAGCTCTTCGAGCTTGGCCTTGAGCTTGCCGCGACGGCGCGCCTGATAGGCGGTGATCATCGGCAGGGTGATATAATAGGCCGCAAGCCCCGCAATGAGACCGGGAATGATGCCACCGACCAGATAGGGAAAGAAGATCTCGTGCAGGAAGCGGATCAGCGCGTCCCAGTTCGTGTCCCGGTCGGTAAAAAGCGCGAGGAAATTGCGCCAGAAATCGTCGGCGGCATCGAAGAACTTGCCGATGAAACTGCGCTCGTGATTCGGATCGAACCGGGTGCCCAAGAGGAAATGCCCCATCTTGAGCGAGATCACCCCGATCGGCACATAGGTCAGCGGGTTGCCGACAAAGGTCGCGAGCAAAGCGGCGATGACATTGCCGCGCATCAGCTTGGCCAGAAGCGCCGCGATGATGAAATGCAGACCGAAAAACGGAGTGAAAACGGTGAAGACGCCAGCAAAAACGCCCCGGGCGATCTTGTGCGGCGTGTCGGGAAGACGGTGCAGCCGGTGTTTCAGATATTGCACGGCCCGCCCCCAGCCGCGTTTCGGCCAGAGGGCTTGCGCCAGCCATTGCATCGGCGTCAGCTTATCCCGGCGTTTGAAAACCAACCTGTCTCCCGTGGGCCGCTCAGGGCCGTCTGTCCAAATTCCTGTACCGGCGCACCCGTGCCACGTCACTTTCCGCCTCGAGCGCCAGCATCACCGCATGAAGATGCTCGACGTCCCGCAGGTCCACATCGACGATCAGCCGATAGAAATCGGGCTTGCGATCCTCGAAGCGCAGATCCGAGATATTCGCCTTCTGCTCACCGATCAGCGTGCAGATCCGCCCGAGCACCCCGGTGTCGTTCGAGATCGTGATATCGAGCGTAACGGTATACTCCGGCGCATGTGGCCCGGAATGCCATTGCAGGTCGATCCAGCGGTTGGTCTCGGCCTCGAGCTCTTCGAGACAGGGGCAATCGATGGCATGGATCACCACGCCCTTGCCACGATAGGTGATGCCGACGATACGCTCGCCGGGGACCGGTTGGCAACATTGCGCGCGATTGTAACTTTCGCCCTCGGAGAGACCCAGAACCGCACGTTTCGAGTCGATGGCCGAGCTTTCGCGCACCAGCTCCGGATAGACCGTGCGCACCACGTCGGAGGCGGCCAGCTCGGCAGAGCCCAGACGGGCCAGAAGCTCTTCGGCAGTGCCCAAAGACATCTGTTTCGCCGCCGTCGCCAGCGCCTTTTCAGACGCCTTCTTGCCGACATGTTCGAAGGCCACGCGGGCCAGTTCCCGGCCCAGCTTGACGAAACGTTCGCGGTCTTCCTCGCGCAGGGATTTGCGAATCGCCGCCTTGGCGCGACCGGTCACGACGATGTCGAGCCATGTGCCTTGGGGACGCTGGCCCTCGGCGGTGAGAATTTCCACCGACTGGCCGTTTTTCAGCCGGGTCCAGAGCGGCACACGGATGCCGTCCACCTTGGCGCCCACGCAACTGTCGCCGATCCGGGTGTGGATCGAATAGGCGTAATCCAGCGGCGTTGCGCCTTTCGGCAGGGACACCACCTCGCCCTTGGGCGTGAAGGTGAAGACCTTGTCGGAATACATCTCGAGCTTGACGTGTTCGAGGAATTCGGAGTGATCCTCGGCATTCTCGAAACGCTCGGTGAGGCTCGCCAGCCATTTCGTCGGATCGACGGCAAAGGGGTTCTTCGCCCGCACGCCATCGCGATAGGACCAGTGGGCGGCGACGCCCGATTCCGCGACCTCGTGCATCTGCCGGGTGCGGATCTGCACCTCCACCCGCTTGCCGTCGCGCCCCGACACGGTGGTGTGGATCGAGCGATAGCCGTTGGATTTCGGCTGCGAGATATAGTCTTTGAACCGGGTCGGTACGGCACGCCAGCGTTGGTGGATCACGCCGAGGACACGGTAGCAATCCATCTCGGAGCGGGTGATGACGCGGAAGCCGTAAATGTCGGAGAGACGGGAGAAGCTTTGTTGCTTCTCCTCCATCTTGCGCCAGATCGAATAGGGTTTCTTGGCCCGTCCGAACACGTCGGCGTCGATGTCCTCGCGCTCCAACTCGGCGCGGATGTCGTTGGTGATCTTGTGGATCACATCGCCGGTCTCACGTTGCAGCGTGATGAAACGGCGGATGATCGAATTGCGCGCCTCCGGGTTAATGACCCGGAAAGACAGATCCTCCAACTCCTCGCGCATCCATTGCATCCCCATGCGGCCCGCCAAGGGCGCATAGATGTCCATGGTCTCGCGCGCTTTCTGGAGCTGTTTCTCCGGGCGCATCGACTTGATCGTCCGCATGTTGTGCAGACGGTCGGCGAGTTTGACGAGGATCACCCGCAGGTCCTTCGACATCGCCATGAACAGCTTGCGGAAGTTTTCCGCCTGTTTGGTCTCTGTCGAGGAGAGTTGCAGGTTGGTAAGCTTCGTCACCCCATCGACCAGTTCTGCGATCTCTTCGCCGAACTTGCGCGCGACCTCCTGGTAAGAGGCGCGGGTGTCTTCGATCGTGTCGTGAAGAAGTGCCGTGATGATCGTCGCATCGTCGAGCGATTGCTCGGTCAGGATAGCGGCAACAGCGACGGGATGGGTGAAATAGGGTTCCCCTGAGCGGCGGAACTGCCCCTCATGCATCTCGCGCCCGTAGGCATAGGCCTCGCGGATCAGATCGGCATTTGTCTTGGGGTTGTAGTTGCGGACCAGTGCGATCAGGTCTTCGACGTCGATCATTTTGGTCCGCGAACTCCGTGGATTGGGGCCATAGGGCCCCGCATCTTAGTTTTGACCCTGCGCTTCCATCAGCGCGCGCAGCAGTTTCTCTTCGGACATGTCGTCCTCGACCGGCTTGTCGGCCTCTTGGCCCATGAGAAGCGCCATCTGATCGTCTTCCGGCTCATCGACCTCGATCTGGGTCTGATGGCTTTCGATCATCCGCTCGCGCAGCGCGTCGGCGGATTGAGTTTCCTCGGCGATCTCGCGCAGAGCGACGACCGGGTTCTTGTCGTTGTCGCGATCCACGGTCAGCGAGGAGCCTGCGGCGATTTCGCGGGCACGGTGTGCGGCGAGCATCACGAGCTCGAAGCGGTTCGGAACCTTGTCGACGCAATCTTCAACGGTCACGCGGGCCATGGGATCTCCAATCGTTCAGACGGGGGGTGCAATTCAAAGGCTCTATTTAGGCGCTCCCCCCGCCCTTGACAAGCGCCCTTTCCACTCATTCTACCCCTATTCGGGCAGGATTTCGAGGCCTGCGAGGGGTTTCACCTCGGATTTCTCCGCCTCGGGACGGGACGCGAGCATCTCCGCCACGGTTTGTCCGAGGATCGGGTGCCGCCAGTCGGGCGCGAGATCGGCGAAGGGAATCAGCATGAAAGCCCGGTCCTGAATGCGCGGATGCGGCAGGATCAGTTGGTCCGGGGCGCGCACGCTCTGCTCGGCCAAAGGCAGTGTGATCCAACTGTTCACAGAAGCGATGTCGGGCAGAACCTCGCCCTCCACCGCCATCAGATCGAGATCGATCGGACGCCCGGCCCAGCGGATCTTGCGCACCCGGCCGAAGGAATGCTCGACCTCATGGAGACGGGCAAGAAGCGCCTCCGGGGCGAGGCTTGTCTCGATCTCGGCGGCGAAATTGATGTAATCCGGCCCAGCCCCTTTCGGGAAGCAGGGGGTCTCGTAAATGCCGCTCACCGCCGTGATCGCAAGATCTGCGTCCTTCAAATCGCGCACAGCCGCGCGCAATGTCTCGATCGGCGCGCCGGCGGTCGACGGCAGATTCGCCCCAAACGCAATCCATGCGCGCCTTTTTGCCCAGTTGTCGGTTTGTTTACCCACCTGACCCGTCCGCCCTATATATTTAGACAAGTGTTGATTTGGCCGGTTTCATACTATTTCACTGTGCAGAAAGCCAAGAACAACTGACGCACCGCGTCCAGCGGTCGTCCAAAAAAGACAAGATAAAAGGACCTTTAGATGTTTTACAAAGATGAACGGCTTGCCTTGTTCATCGATGGTTCGAATCTTTATGCGGCAGCGAAATCGCTTGGATTCGATATCGATTACAAACTTCTCCGACAGGAATTCATGCGTCGCGGCAAACTTCTGCGCGCTTTTTACTACACCGCCCTTCTGGAAAACGACGACTATTCGCCGATCCGTCCGCTGGTCGACTGGCTGAACTACAACGGGTTCACCATGGTCACGAAGCCCGCCAAGGAGTTCACCGACTCGATGGGTCGCCGCAAGATCAAGGGCAACATGGACATCGAGCTCGCAGTGAATGCGATGGAGCTTGCGCCCCATGTCGATCACATCGTGATCTTCTCCGGCGACGGCGATTTCCGCCCGCTGGTCGAAAGCCTGCAACGCCAGGGCGTGCGCGTCTCCGTGGTCTCCACGATCAAGACCCAGCCGCCGATGATCGCCGATGAGCTGCGCCGTCAGGCCGACAATTTCATCGAGCTGAACGACCTCAAGGATGTGATCGGTCGCCCGCCGCGCGAACCGCGCGACGACGAAGGTTACGAGAACTGATCGAGAAAGCCCCCTCCCCGGGGGCTTTTCTTTTCCCCGTCGTTGCACTCGGGCACGTTCAAAGCTACCTCTGAAAAAGATCAGGAGCGCGCCATGACCGATACGACCCCCAAACCCCCTCTCACGCTTTATCTTGCCGCGCCGCGCGGGTTCTGCGCCGGTGTGGATCGGGCGATCAAGATCGTTGAAATGGCGATCGAGAAATGGGGCCCGCCGGTCTTTGTCCGCCATGAGATCGTCCACAACAAATTCGTGGTCGACGGGCTCAAGGCCAAGGGCGCGATTTTCGTCGAGGAGCTGACCGATTGCCCCGACGACCGGCCGGTGATTTTCTCCGCCCATGGCGTGCCGAAAGCCGTGCCCGCCGAGGCCGCCAAACGCGAGATGGTCTATGTCGATGCCACCTGTCCGCTGGTGTCCAAGGTGCATATCGAGGCGGAGCGCCATCATGCCGACGGGCTTCAGATGATCATGATCGGCCACGCCGGTCACCCGGAGACCATCGGGACGATGGGACAACTGCCCGAGGGCGAGGTTCTTCTGGTCGAAACGCCCGACGATGTGCCGGGGCTTGAGGTGCGCGATCCGGAACGCATGGCCTTCATCACCCAGACGACATTGTCGGTCGATGACACGGTCGATGTGATTGCGGCTCTTCGGGCCCGTTTCCCGAATATCGTCGGCCCGCACAAGGAAGACATCTGCTACGCCACAACCAACCGGCAGGCTGCGGTGAAAGCCATTGCCTCAAATATCGACGCACTTTTGGTCATCGGTGCGCCGAATAGTTCGAATAGCAAACGTCTGGTCGAAGTGGGCAAAGCCAATGGCTGTGCCTATTCCCAGCTCGTGCAGCGGGCGCCGGACATCGACTGGCGCGCGCTCGAAGGCATCACTTCGGTCGGCATCACCGCCGGGGCCTCCGCGCCCGAGGTGCTGGTCAACGAGGTGATCGACGCCTTCCGCGACCGCTATGACGTGACCGTCGAGCTGGTGGAAACGGCGCAGGAAAATGTCGAATTCAAAGTGCCGCGTGTGCTGCGGGAGCCTGCATGAACGGGGTCGATCCGACCATTTCGATCTACGATACGCAGGCCGCGGCCTATGCCGCGCGCAACACGCAGCTTTTTGAATTGCCGCAGGCGCAGGCCTTCGCAGACGAGCTCCCCGAAGCCGCGCGTATTCTCGATTTCGGCTGCGGACCCGGGCAATATTCCGGCTGGTTCGCGAGCCAGGGCTTTCACATCGACGCCTGGGACGCATCCGCAGAAATGCTGCGCCTTGCTGCGCAGCATAAGGGCGTTACGACCCGTCTGGCACGGTTCAATGAGCTGTCCGAGACAGGCCGTTTTGATGGTATCTGGGCCAATTTCAGCCTGCTTCATGCCAAACGTGATGCCCTGCCCGATCTGCTCAGTCGCATTCACCGCGCGCTGAAACCCAAAGGCCTGTTTCACATTGCCATGAAGCTTGGCGAGGGCGCCGGGCCGGACAAGCTTGGACGCTATTACACATATTACGGCGAGGCGGAGCTTGAGGGGCTCCTCAACGCCGCAGGGTTTACGATCACGGATCGACGACTGTTTGACGGCGTGGGGCTTGACGGCACCGCCGGGCGCTATATCACCCTGCTTTGTCATGGCTGAATTTTACGCATATACCGACGGGGCTTGCTCCGGAAATCCCGGCCCGGGTGGCTGGGGCGCTTTGCTTGTCGCGAAAGACGGCGACACGGTCCTGAAGGAGCGCGAGCTCAAGGGCGGCGAAGCGGAGACCACCAACAACCGCATGGAGCTTTTGGCGGCGATCACTGCGCTCGAGACGCTGGAACGTCCGTCGCATATCACGGTGATCACCGACAGCGCCTATGTGAAAAACGGGGTGACGGGTTGGATTCACGGCTGGAAGCGCAACGGTTGGAAAACCGCGGCAAAGAAACCGGTGAAGAATGTCGATCTTTGGCAACGCATCGACGAGGCGCAAAAGCGCCACGATGTGACTTGGGAATGGGTCAAGGGCCACGCCGGTCATCCGGAAAACGAGCGCGCCGATGAGTTGGCCCGCGCGGGCATGGCGCCATTCAAACCGTCGAAGGCGAGCGGGTCATGACCCCGCTGGCGGCGCTCGATTATGCCTCGGTGATCGTGTTCGCGATCTCCGGCGCGCTCGCCGCCTCCCGCGCCCAGCTCGATCTGGTCGGCTTTGCCTTTGTCGCCTGCCTCACCGCCGTGGGTGGCGGCACGTTGCGCGATGTGCTTTTGAACCGCGACGCCGTGTTCTGGATCGCCGACCCGACCTATATCATCATCGCCTGTCTCGTGGCCGCCGCGGTGTTTTTCACCGCGCATCTGTTCGAGAGCCGTCAAAAGGCACTGATGTGGGCCGATGCCGTGGCGCTTTCGGTGGCGGTCGCCGCGGGGGCCGGGGTGGCGCTCAAGCTCGGGCAACCGCCGGTGATCGTGGCGCTCATGGGGGTGGCGACCGGCTGTTTTGGCGGGCTGATGCGGGATGTGGTCTGTAACGAAGTGCCCTTGGTGCTCAAGCAAGGCGAGCTTTACGCCTCCGCCGCTCTGGCCGGGGCGCTGGCGCTGCTTTTTGCGTCTTATATGGAGTTTCCGCGCGTTCTGGAATTTATTCTCTGTGGCATTCTGACATTCACGCTGCGCGCAGGCAGCATGATCTGGGGCTGGTCTTTGCCGGTCTATAAATCGCGCCCGCCGAGGAACTGAGCCCTCAGGTCTTGATGTACCATGTCGCCGCCACCGCAAGGCAACAGGCGACGAACCAACCGCCGGGGCGGAACATGAGCCAAAGCCCGAGGCCGAAGAGGATGCGCGCGATCATACCGGGAATGGACAGAAGCCAGATCATTTCCGAGCTCTCAGGACTTTCCATGCCCAGATCAGAGCCATCGCGCCAAGGATTGCGCCGACAAACCCGGCGGCCACGCCGGAGAGCATCAACAGAAACCGCAGCACCAGCCCGCCGATCAAGGCGCCCAGCATTCCGATGACCACGGTGGTGATCAGATCGGTTTTCAGATCCATGATGCGGGTGGCGATAAAGCCCGCCGCCGCGCCGACGATGATCAGGAAGAGAACCGGCATCGGATCAGCGCCTCCGCCAATGGGTCGGCACGATGAGCAGCGCGCCGATCGAGGAGGCGATGGCGTTCAGCCCCGGAGACCCAAACCCAATGCCGAACATCAACCGGATGAAATAGGCGAGAAACGCGCCTCCGACACAGATGATGATCGAGGGCAGGATGCCATTGCGAGTGAAGCCGGTCCGCTCGCTGGCGTAGCCGACGATGCCCGCGATCACGATAGTGCCGATCATCACTGGAAACATGGCGTTGCCCTCACTCGAACCGGCTGCCCTCCGGCAGATCCAGCCCTTTCAAAATCTCCGCCACCGGCATAGCACGTTTGCCCTCGCGCTGCGCGGTGAGAATTTCGACGGCGCCTTCCCCGCAAGCGATGGTGAAATCACCGATCACCTCGCCAGGAGCGCCCGCGCATTCGGTCACGCGCGACATATGGAATTTGATCCGTTCCCCGTTCAGCGTGGCCCATGCGCCCGGAAAGGGCGAGAGGCCGCGGATTTGCCGGTCGATCTCGGCGGCAGGGCGGGTCCAGTCGATATGCGCCTCGGATTTGTCGATTTTCTTGGCGTAGGTGACGCCGGTTTCAGGCTGAGGAGCAGGAACGAGATCAATTATATCTTCCAGAGCCTCGACAACAAGAGATGCTCCCAACAGTGACAAACGATCATGAAGTGTAGAGGTGGTATCCTCATCGGATATCACAGTCTCATCCACCATGAGCACTGGGCCAGTGTCCAGCCCTGCTTCCATCTGCATGATGCAGACGCCGGTTTTGTTGTCCCCTTCGAGGATCGCTCGGTGGATTGGAGCCGCGCCGCGCCAACGCGGCAGGAGCGAAGCGTGGATGTTAATACACCCGAGTTCCGGCGCATCGAGAATGCTTTGCGGCAACAGCAGACCATAGGCCACGACCACGGCAATCTCGGCATTTAGCGCCGCGAAGTCGGCGACATCGGCGGGGTCTTTGAAATTCACTGGATGGCGCACCGGCAGACCAAGTTCTTCGGCACGGGCCTGAACCGGGGTCGGGCGATCTTTCTTGCCCCGTCCCGCCGGACGCGGCGGCTGGCAATAGACGCAGGCGATCTCATGGCCCGCCTCGACCAGCGCGTCGAGCACCGGAACCGAAAACTCGGGGCTGCCCATGAAGATCACTCTCATTTCATCGCTCCGGCTTTCTTGGCCTTTTTCAGGAACATCTGACGTTTCACCGGCTTCAAGTTGTCGAAATACATCTTGCCGTTCAGGTGGTCGATCTGGTGCTGCACCGAAGTCGCCCAGAGGCCAACGAAATCGCGCTCTTCCACCTCGCCCTCCTCGTTGAGAAACCGCACGGTGACGGCCCGCGGGCGGGAGATTACGGCGGACATGCCGGGCAGGTTCGGCGAGGCTTCCTCGTGTTCGCGCGGCTGCACGGAGGCGTGCAGCACCTCGGGATTGGCAAGCTTGATCGCCTTGCCACGCTCCTCCGAACAATCGACCACGGCCAATTGTTGCATCACGCCGATCTGCGGCCCGGCGAGGCCATAGCCCGGCATGGCGTCCATGGTCTCGACCATATCGGCCCAGATGGCGCGGATCTCGTCGGTGATCGCCTCGACCGGCGGCACCTTGGTTTTCAGCCGCTTGTCGGGATAGGGCAAGAAGGGACGAATGGTCATGCGTAAATCTCCTCGAGACGGGCGCGGGTTTTCGCATCGAGCCGGTCGAAATGTACCAACCCGTCGAGATGGTCGTATTCGTGCTGAATGATGCGCGCCTCGGCCCCTTTCATCTCGCGCGTGTGGCGCAGGCCGTCGAGATCGGTCCATGAGAGCGTGATGCGCGCGGGGCGGGTGACGGTCGCGGTGATGCCGGGAATCGAAAGACAGCCTTCGTCCATCTCGCAAGTGTCCTCGGACAGGTCGGTGATCTTGGGATTGATTGCGACGAGAGGAGATTTCTCCCCTTCCTTCCACGTCGCATCCATCACGAAAAGCCGCAGCATCGCGCCAACCTGCGGCCCTGCGAGGCCCCGGCCGGGGGCGTTATACATCGTGTCGAACATGTCGGAAACGAGCGTGCGAATGTCGTCCGTGATGTCATCCACCGGCGCGCAGGACGTGCTCAGCCGCGCATCCGGCCAAAGCAGGATCTCGCGCAAAGCCATCAGAGACGGGCCTTCTCGCGTTTGAGCTTCTGCATCTTGCGGGTGATCATCTGACGCTTCAACGGCTTGAGATAGTCGATGAACAGAACCCCGTCGAGATGGTCGATCTCGTGCTGAACGCAGGTGGCCCACAATTCGTCGAACTCCTGTTCGTGCGACTTGCCTTCGACATCCTGCCAGCTGACACGGACCATCTTCGGGCGCTCCACATCGGCATATTGGCCGGGAATCGACAGACAGCCCTCCTCATAGACGTTGCGTTCGTCGCTTTTCCACGTCACCTCGGGATTCACCAGAACCATCGGTTCCGGCCCGGATTTGCTGTCCTTGGCGCAGTCCATCACCAAGAGGCGCTTGATCAGCCCGACCTGCGGCGCGGCCAGACCGATACCCGGCGCATCGTACATGGTCTCGAGCATATCGTCGGCAAAGCGCGCGAGATCCTTGTCGAACTCGGTGACAGGATCGCAGTGCTTTTTGAGGCGCGGGTCGGGATGAATGAGGATCGGTTTCAGTGTCATGAGATGCATGTAATCCCTGCGCCGATGCCGCGCAACTGTGCAGCACCGAAAACGCGCAGCCCCATCGGCAGGATTTTCGGTTTTCCTTCGACCAAGGGGACGATTAGGCTCGCGGGCAATGATTTCAGGGAGCCTTCCATGACCAATCCGCTGTTCGACCCGATCATCAACCGCTTCGGCACCCATTGCGCCAAATGGGATATGATGGAAAAGATCTATGGCGTTCCCGCCGAGGATGGCATCGCAATGTGGGTCGCGGATATGGACTTCCGCCCACCGTCCGCCGTGCAACAGGCACTGGAGAACATGGCGGCGCATGGTGTCTACGGCTATTTCGGCGATGAGAGCGCGTATCACGCCGCGATCCAGTGGTGGATGAAAACCCGTCATGGCTGGACGATCGACCCGGCGTGGATTTTCACGACGCATGGCTTGGTGAACGGCACGGCGCTATGCATCGATGCGTTTACCAAACCCGGCGATGGAATCGTCCTTATGACACCCGTCTACCACGCGTTTCATCGGGTCATCAAAGCCGCCGGTCGCGAGATCGTCGAATGCCCTCTGGCGCTCGACGGCGGCAAATATGTCATGGATTTCGACGCTTGGGACAGGATCATGACCGGCAAGGAAACCATGCTTGTGCTCTGCTCGCCGCACAATCCGGGCGGGCGCGTCTGGACCCGTGCGGAGCTGGAGGGCGTGGCTGCGTTCTGCAAACGCCACAACCTTATCCTCGTGTCCGACGAAATTCACCACGATCTGGTGATGCCCGGTCATACCCACACGCCGATGGCCCTGATCGAAGGGATCGAAGACCGGCTGATCATGATGTCGGCGACGACGAAGACCTTTAACATCGCCGGGACGCATTCCGGCAATGTGATCATCGCCGACGCGAAACTGCGCGCCAAATTCGCCTCCCGCATGGCGGCGCTTGGCATTTCGGCAAACTCTTTCGGTCTTGAAATGGCCACCGCAGCCTATAGCCCGGAAGGGGCCGTCTGGGTCGATGAGCTGGTCGATTACCTCGATGGCAACCGTCAGATTTTCGATGCCGCCATTGCCGAGATCCCGGGCCTGACGTCCATGCCGTTGGAAGCCACCTATCTCGCCTGGGTCGATTTCTCCGGCACCGGCATGTCGCGCGAAGAGTTCACCGCGCGGGTCGAGAAAACCGCGCATATCGCGCCGAACCATGGGCCGACCTTCGGCAAGGGCGGTGAGCTTTACCTGCGGTTCAACCTTGCCACACCGCGCAGTCTTGTCGAAACTGCCTGTTCCCGCCTCAAGGAGGCGTTCAGCGATCTTCAGTGATCAGCGCGGCAAAAGTGCGACCGGCGCGTCATCGGGCCGGTCGTAATCCAAAGGCGGCTTCTCGGCAGCACAGGTCGCGCGCTTGAACTCGAAACTCATCTCGTGATCCTCTTCCATAGAGGCCACGATCAGCGCCTGATACAGATGTTTCGACCCGTCGAAGACATCGACCAGCCCGCGCAGATGATCGGCATTGTCACGATCCAGCGCAAAGCCATTGTCCCATGTCCGCAGGATCGGATAGGTCGCATCGCCGACCTTCACCCGGAGCCGCGACCGTTTCTTCAGGTCACGTTTGCGCGCCAGTTCGAGCCCCTCAAGCACCTCTTTCGGCAAAACATCGGTCATGTCATCCTCCGTGACGGTCGTTCTACGATAAGGATGGCACGGGATTGGTTTGCGTCAAGTTAACGTTAACGGCAGTTTCACGCCTGAGGGCCAAACGTCACCCGATTGCCGCAGATTACCCTTTCACCCGGGGCCGCAAGACATGTGGCATGGCCGGATCGTAAAGCGCAGAGTCCTTGAACTCCGCCACCTCGCCAAGCGCAGGCCCCACGAGAATCAGAGCCGTACGCGTGATCTTGGCCGCCCGGACCTTTTCGTGAATGTCCGAAAGCGTGCCCCGGATCAGCGTCTGATCCGGCCAGCCGACCCGATAAGCCACCGCCACCGGACAGTCTGCACCGTAATGCGGGGCCAATTGTCGCTCGATTTCGCGCAGGTTGCGAATGCCGAGATGAATGGCGAGCGTCGCGCCGGTACGCGCGAAATTCTCAAGCGTTTCACCCGCGGGCATGGAGGTGGATTTCATCGAAACCCGCGTCAAAACGATGCTCTGCGCGATCTCCGGAATGGTCAACTCCTGCCCCAGCGCCGCCGCCGCCGCGGCATAGGCGGGGACGCCCGGGATGATCTCATAAGGAATACCATCGGCCCTCAAACGACGGATCTGTTCGGCAATGGCACCATAGAGAGAGGGGTCCCCGCTGTGCACACGCGCGACATCAAAACCATTTTCATGTGCCATTTTGATTTCAGCGTGGGTTTCATCCAGCGTCATAGGAGCAGTATCAAGCACCCGCGCCCCCTCAGGCGCACAGCCGACAACCTCTGGCGGCACCAGAGACCCGGCATAGAGACAGACCGGACATTGACCGATGATCCGCTCCGCCTTTTTCGTCAAAAGCTCCGGATCGCCGGGACCAGCGCCGATGAAATAGACCGTCATTGCATGTCCTCCAGATGGCGGTTGCCGACGCCTTGCAAATCGCCGTCGATGCGGCGGGCATAACCCCGCGGCGTGAACATCCTCGGGCCTTCGCCAAGATGCACCAAACGTGTGTTGGACGACCCGACCAGCACGACGGTCAGCATGTCCACCTCATCGACCTCAAGCGCATCGAGCCGCCGGTAGCGTACATATTCCGTCGAGCGCCCGAGGTTCGAGGCCAGCATGACGGGCGTGTCCGCCGGGCGGTGTTTCAACAAGATCTCTCGCGCTTCGGCCAGAAGCGTGCGGCGCTTTTTCGAGACCGGGTTGTAGAAGGCGATGACGAAATCGCCCTCGGCGGCGGCTTTGAGACGGCGTAGGATGTCGTCGCGCGGGGTCAGCAAGTCCGACAGAGAGATCGCGCAGAAATCATGGCCCAAGGGTGCCCCGGCCCGTGCCGCAGCGCCTTGCAGCGCCGACACGCCCGGAGAACAGATGACCTCGACCCGCCGTGCGGCATCGGAGACACCGTGGTCTTCCGGCATGCGAGCGAGCAACTCGAAGACCAGCGCGCCCATGGCGTAAATCCCCGCATCGCCGGAGCAGACCAGCGCGACAGTCTTGCCTTTTGCGGCCTGTTCCAATGCGTAACGGCAGCGATCCTCTTCTCCGCCCAGCGGAAAATCGCTGCGGATTTTGCCAGCGGCGAGCGGACCGAGAAGATCAATATAAAGGCCATAACCGACCAGTTCTTCGGCTTCCGAGATCAATTTCGACACTTCCGGCGTGCGCCAGCTTGCCTGCCCCGGCCCGATGCCGACAACCGAAAGCCGACCTCTGGTGCGGCCTTTCAGCGTCGTGAGCGGCGCCTCCGAACGGGTCAGCGCACAAGTCGTGTTCGCCGTCTTGCGTTTCTCCTCAAACAGCGTCCCACCCGCCGCCAGCGCCGCACCTTCCGCGACGCCATGACAGCCGACCTCGGCGAAAACGACCTCCGACGGATTGGCCAGACGGTCGGCTTGCGCCTCCAGCTCCGCCGCCGTGAAAAGCCGCAAAGGCACGCCAAGCCGCGCCGCCAAAGCATTCATCGCCGGTTCGTCCGCCTTCAGATCAATGGTGTTGACCGAGGCAACCGCCCCAAGCGCAACCCCTTGATCCGAAAGCATATCCGAGACGTTTTGCCAAAGCTCTTCCGGGTCGGCATTGCGCGCGCAGCCGACGCCGAGGGCGTAGCGTTGCGGATGATAGACGAGGCGTTTCGGTCCCGGCGCGTCAGGCGTTTCGGTCACCGACAACACCACCTCCCCGCCCTGATCTGTCAGCTCGAAAATGTTCTCCCCCTCAAGGGAAACGCCCTCCCCGGCCAGCAGCGCCGCCATGGCAGATTTGGCGTTTTCCGGGTTTGCGAGGCGATAGCCCAAGGGCGGTTCGTCCAGTGCGATGCCAAGCGCTACGTCTCCGGCGGTGGTGATTGCGGCTTTGGCATCAAGGAGTTGCGCGATCTGTTGCGCCAGGCGATTGGCACCGCGATGGCCACCGAGGAGGGGCACGACGACGGAGCCGTCATCGGAGACGGAGATCACCGGAGGCTCGGTTGTCTTGTCGTTCAGAAGCGACGCGACGGCGCGGATCAGGATGCCGGAGGCGCAAACGCCGATCACTGGAATACCCGCCGCGAAGAGGTCGCGCACATGGTCTAAGGCATTGGGAAAGCTTATCTTTGCGCTGGTGCGACCTTCCCGGCCATGCAGCTCTGCGCCAAGGTCGACGGCGATTTTTGCGGCGGTTGTCTCGCCAGACGCGCTGAGCGCCACGACAACAGGGGTCACAGCCATGGATCGGCCCCTTTCACGATGAGGATCATGGAAAAATACGGTGCCTTTTCAGGTGCTTGCGCGAGCGGCAAAATCGTTTCATCCGGGGTGGATGCGCGCTCGATATAGACCGCTTTGTCGGTCAGCCCGGCCGCCTCAATCACGCTGCGAACAGCTTTGAGATGACGCCCGAGTTTCATCACCACAAGCGTGTCACAGGGCGGTAGGATTTGCGTCGGACTTGTGTCGGACAAACGTCGGGCAAGTTCCGGCGCGGGGAGGATGGTCACGACCTCGTTGCGCGCAGCGAGCGGCAGGCCCGCGACGGCGGCGCAACTCATAACGGAGCTGACGCCGGGGACCACCTCGACCGGATAATCGGCGCGCAGACGGGCGTAAAGATACATGAAAGAACCGTAGAAAAACGGATCGCCTTCACACAACACGACCACGTCATGACCGGCGTCCAGTTCGGCTCGGATGGCGACGGCCCCGAAATCGTAGGCGGCCTGCGCCGGGCCGCGGTCGACGGTCATGGGAATGTCCATGACGATCTCGCGCGTGTCTTGCGCGATGTGACCCGCCGCGATGGAGCGGGCGAACGAGCTGCCGCCGGCGAGCGTCGGATAGGCGATAACTTTCGCGCCTCCAATGAGGCGCGCCGCCTTGAGGGTCATCAACTCGGGATCGCCGGGGCCGAGACCGACGCCGTAGAGTGTTCCGGTCATTTCGTGAGGCTCCATTGCGTGACGGGCATGAAGGGTTTCCAGCCCGAGAGGCTGCCGACGGGTTTGGCGCGGGACACCGACAGGCGAGAAAGGTCTCCGCCAAATTCGCTGCGCAGCGAAAGGAGCATGGCCTCGCCCTCCAGCGTCACCGCATTGGCGACGAGACGCCCGTGCGGCTTGAGCGCGACAAGGGCAATCTCGACCACCTCACGCGTGAGGCCGCCGCCGATGAACACCGCATCGGGAGCGGGCAGATCGGAGAGGCCGTCGGGTGCTTTGGCGTCGATGAGTTTGAGCGCGGGAGCACCAAGCGCCAAGGCGTTCTGTGCCGCCAAAGCGCGACGGTCGGCACGGTGCTCGATCCCGATGGCACGGGCATCGCGGGCGGCGCGCATCCATTCGATGGCGACGGAGCCGGAGCCGCAACCGATGTCCCAGAGCAGACCGCCGCGCACCGGGCCGAGTTTGGCGAGGGTCACGGCGCGGACCTCTTGCTTGGTCATGTTGCCGTCTGAGACAAATGCATGGTCCGGGAGGCCGAAGCGCGGCAGGAGCGTTGCGCCGTCTTCCGCGATCAGCTCGACGGCGAGGGTGTGGAACTCCGGCACCTCATGCGACCAGCCGGCGGCGTTGCCGTCAAAGCGCGCCTCCTCTGCTCCGCCCATATGCGCGAGCACCGTCATGCGAGAGGGCGCAAAACCACGGTCACGCAAAATTTGCGCAATTTTTGATGGGCTTTCCGATCCTTTTGTCAAAATCAGCAATTGCTGCGATGCGGCAAGGAAGGGGATGACCTGCTCCGCCGGGCGCCCGTGAATGGTCAGGGTTTCGCAATCGGCAAGCGACCAGCCCATGCGACAGGCGGCGAGTTGGAAGGCGGAGAGCTGGGGGTGATAGAGGATTTCGGAAGGGTCGATTTCGCGACCGATCCGGGCACCGACCGAGTACCAAAGCGGATCGCCCGTGGCGAGCACGGCGACGCGGCGGCCCCGCAGGGATTTCAGATCGGAGATCAGCGCATCGAAGGGCGAGGGCCAGGCGCGGCGTTCGGCGGTGAGCGGCGCGGTCAACTCGTGATGACGGTCCGCGCCGAAGATCACCTCTGCGTCTTCGAGTACGGCGCGGGTGGCGGGGGCGAGGCTGTCGAGACCGTTGTCGCCGATACCGATGACATGGAGCCAGGGCGCGCTCATTCGCCGATCTCCGGCAGACCGACGGCAAGCGCGTTGACGGCGGCGGAAGCGATGGCCGATCCGCCGCGCCGCCCGCGGAGCGCGATGAACTCGCAACCGCGCGGGTTGGCGGCCAGTTCGGCCTTGGATTCGGCGGCACCGACGAAACCGACGGGGAAGCCAAGGATCACGGCAGGTTTCGGAAAGCCCTGTTCGATCCGTTCCAGAAGATGAAACAACGCGGTGGGGGCATTGCCAATGGCAACGACAGCCCCTTCGAGATGCGGTTCCCAGAGATCGACGGCGGCGGCAGACCGGGTGGTTCCGATTTCTTTGGCGTGCTCCGGCACCGTAGGATCGTTGAGCGTGACGATCACTTCATTCTCTGCCGGAAGATAGCGCCGGATGATCCCGGCCCCGGCCATTTCGCAATCGCAGAGGATCGGCGCGCCGGATGTCAGCGCCGCGTGTCCGGCAGCGTAAGCGTTTGGCGAATAGGCCAGACGATCCGCCACCTCGACCATGCCACAGGCGTGGATCAGGCGGATCGCGAGGCGCTCCATGCCCGGGTCGAACCGGTCCAGCCGGGCCTCCCGCCGGACGGTCGCGAAACTCTGGGCATAGATCGCCTGCGGGTCCTTTTCATAAGGGCGCATGGCTCAGCCTTTGGGTTTGCGCGCGGATTCGGGGCCGAGCGGATGGTTGGCGTGCGGATAGACCGGGTGGTGGTGATCGTGGGCGTGATCGTGGTCGTGGTGATCGTGATCATGCGGATGGTCATGATGGTGGTGGTGGCCGTGATCGCCATGGTGGTGATGGTGATCATCGTGGTGATGGTCATGGTGGTGATGATGATCATGATGACGATCCGCCGCCTCAAGCCGACACAGGCCCGTGCAGAACGTGTCGCAGAGCGTGCAATCGGCCACGTTGGAGCCGGGCGCAGAGGCGCCCTGCCCCTCGACATGGTGGTGATGGCTTTCCTGCACCGCGCCCACCTCGGCCTCAAACCCGATCACCTCGGTGCGGTATTTGCACAGGACACAGGTCGGCGGCGGTGTGTGGGAGAAGGCCGGATGCTGACGATCCTCCGGGCGGATGTGATGGTGGTGGCCGTGCTCCAAGGCGAGCACCTGTTCACGATAAGCGCAGATGCCGCAATTCGGGATCGGCGTGTCATGATCCTGTTCGAGCACCCGTTCGGCGAAGGTCTCGAGCACCTTCGGATGGTCGTTGAGGTAGCCCGCCTTGACGAATTGAATGTCGGGATGGTCGGCGGCGACCTGATCGGTAAAGCCGTAGATGCGGTCGATCAGGATGCCGGTGAAGAGGAAATAGGGGAAGACAATGACGCGTTTGTAGCCGAGCTTCGCGACATGTTGCAGGCAGGGTTCGACGAGCGGGAAGGTGACGCCGGAATAGCCGATTTCGCACCAGCCGAAGCCCATGCCTTCCCAAAGAAGGCGCGCGATCTTGGCGACATTGGCATTGGCGTCCGGGTCGGAGGCACCGCGCCCGATGACCACGAGACAGGTGTCGTGTAGGGGCATCTCGCCGAGGGTGGCATTGGCGCGGTCGACGGCGTCTTGCACACGACCTGCGGCGGCGGCAATCATTTTCGGATCGACGCCCAGTTCGCGGCCATAGGAGACCTCGATCCCGTGTTTGGCAGCATAGGTGTTGAGCACCGTCGGGATGTCGTTTTTCGCATGCATGGCGGCGAAGAGCATGCCCGGCACGGCGAGGATGCGGTCGCATCCGGCCTCGCGCAGACGGTCGAGACCGTCACGCAGCACGGGGTTGGCGAATTCCAGATAGCCGTAATCAACAAGCCAGTCGGAGGGCAGCAATTCGGGGAGTTTCTTTGCCAGAACGGCAAACTCGTCCACTGCGGCCTGGCTGCGCGAACCATGGCCACAAATCATCACACCGGTTTTCATGGATCAGCCCCTTTGCCCTGCGGAAGGAAGGCTCTCGGCGGCGGACGGGCGACTCGCGTCGGAAAATGGACCGAAGAGATGGATGAACGGGGCGAGACGATATGTCATGGCAAGTCCTTGTCTTTGGCCCTTTTGGGGCCGTCCAAAAAATCAAGGAGGCTGGGACGTCTGACGATGCTGCGCGTGATCCCCGGATTGGGTCGATCCGCCACTGCCAACCTCTCTGGTCCCGTGTCGGGACGTCGTCATGCAATCTGTATAGGCAGGGGCCACGGCGCGCGCAAATGCTTTCGCAGCCGCCGCGGGAACATGTGCAACTGCGCACCATCAATGCGCTCGCAGGCCTGTTTGCACAGAACCCCAAAATGGTTAGGTCAGTCCCGAACACAAAGGAGACCCCGATGGGCTATCTGCAAGACGGCATCTGGCATGACCAGTGGTACGACACCAAATCCTCCGGTGGCCGGTTTCAGCGGACCACCACCGGGTTTCGCAACTGGATCACCCCGGACGGCGCGCCGGGGCCTTCGGGCACAGGCGGCTTCGCGGCGGAAAGCGGGCGCTATCACCTCTATGTCTCCTATGCCTGCCCCTGGGCGCACCGGACGCTGATCTTTCGCGCGCTCAAAGGGCTTGAGGATCATATTTCCGTCTCGGTCGTGCATCCGGACATGCTCAAGGACGGCTGGACCTTTGCCACGGATTTCGAAGGCGCCACCGGCGACACGCTTTTGGGCAAGCGCTTCCTGCGCGAGATTTATACCGAGGCAGCGCCGCAGATGTCGGGCCGCGTGACGGTGCCGATCCTTTGGGACAAACACCGCAACACCATCGTCTCCAACGAATCCGCCGAAATCATCCGCATGTTCAATTCGGCCTTTGACGGCATCACCGGCAACACGTTCGATTTCTGGCCCGAAGATCTGCGCGCGGAGATCGAGACTCTGAACGCCCGCATCTACGACACGGTCAACAACGGTGTCTACAAGGCCGGGTTCGCCACCACGCAGGCGGCCTATGACGAGGCCATCGGCCCGCTGTTCGACAGTCTCAACTGGCTCGAAGGTCTTCTTGCGGAAAACCGTTACCTCACCGGGGACCGCGTGACCGAAGCCGACTGGCGGCTGTTCACCACGCTGGTGCGCTTCGACAAGGTCTATCACACGCATTTCAAATGCAATCGGCGGATGTTGAAGGATTACCCGAACCTCTGGGGCTACACGCGGGAGCTTTATCAGATGCCCGGCGTGCGCGAGACGACGCATTTCGATCATATCGTGCGGCACTATTACTATAGCCACGACACGATCAATCCGAACCGGATCGTGCCGGTCACGCCCGATCTGGAGTTCGATGCGCCGCACGGGCGGCGGTAAACGCCAAAACGCTCAGGAGGCCGTCTTGCCGTAATGCTCCACCATGGCGGTCAGATCTTCCGGATCGACTTCCTTCGGCAGAAAGGCGCAGGCATTGGCCACATGCTGAAAGATCGAACCGTCGGAGAAGAAGCTCGAATTGGTGGTGAAGATCACGCGCGTGTCCGGGTGGCGATAATTGGCATAATCGGCAATAGCAAAGGCAGAGCCTTCGCTCAGGACCAGATCGAGCACAATGAGGTCGGGGGCGGAGCTTTGCAGCTTCTGAATCGCCTCTTCCTGCCCCGTCACGAGCGCCACGGTCATACCGTGACGTTCCAGATGGCGTTGCCAGACGCGCCCGACCTCCGGGCTGCTTTCGACGATCAATACCTGCATGTTTCTTATTGCCTCCGGCCCCTGCCGCAAGCTGCTCCGCTCAACGTTGTTTGACGATTTCCGGCTTCGATAGCATACCCTAACGAAGCATGAACGGCAGGGTCAATCAGGCCCGTCGCCGCAGCACAGCATAAAAAGCTAAGATTTTATCTTGCACTCTGTACAGGCTGCGGCAAAACACGATGCATGACAGAGAGCACACCCATTTCCACACCGACATGGATCACGATTTGCGAAGGCTGCAAGCGCGCCGACTGGGCGGAGCGCGGTGAGTCGCAGACCGATGGCGCGCGGCTGGCCGACGCCATCGAACGCCGGGCCGATCCGGCGGGGCTCAAAACCCGGCGGGTGAGCTGCACCATGGGCTGCGAACGGGCCTGCAACGTGATCGTGCAAGGCGCGGGAAAAATCGGCTATTCCCTTGGAACATTTGACGGAACCGAGGCGGACGCGGAGGCCATCGTGGCCTATGCGCGGATGCATGCGGGCTCCGCCACAGGTCAGGTGCCATTCCGCGACTGGCCGCAGGGGGTGAAGGGACATTTCGTCTCGCGGCAACTGCCTTTGCCGACCGAAAAGGATGACGAGACATGAGTCACCGGCGCGATCATGGCGGCGGGCTGGACGCCGCGGTGGCCCGATGGGGCGGGGAGAAAGCCGACTGGATCGACCTCTCGACCGGGATCAATCCGACGCCTTATCCCGTCGGCGACATTCCGCTAAACGCCTGGACGGCGCTTCCGGATGCTGCGGCGCAGGATGCGCTGGTGCAGGCGGCGCGCGGGTTCTGGCAGGTGCATCATGGCGCCGCCGTGCTGGCCGCGCCGGGCGCATCGAGCCTGATTGCGCGCCTGCCTGCGCTCTGGCCGAAAGGCAGAGTGGAGATCCAGCCGCCGACCTATAACGAACATGCCGGGGCGTTTGGGGCGCAGGGCTGGGAGGTGCTGACCTCGGACCCGACGCGCAAGGCCAGTGTCGCGGTCGCGGTGCATCCGAACAACCCGGACGGGCGTCTCTGGCGGGACGAGGAATTCACCGCCCCCGTGACGATCATCGACGAGAGTTTCTGTGATGTGATGCCGGAGGAGAGCCATATCGCGCGGGTGCGGGACGGGCGCACCATCGTGCTCAAGAGCTTTGGCAAGTTCTGGGGGCTGGCGGGGGTGCGGCTCGGCTTTGCCAT
Organism: Celeribacter sp. SCSIO 80788; assembly: GCF_051054295.1. Classification (GTDB taxonomy): domain Bacteria; phylum Pseudomonadota; class Alphaproteobacteria; order Rhodobacterales; family Rhodobacteraceae; genus Celeribacter. The sequence goes on from NZ_CP150482.1 coordinate 2,632,549, forward strand.
CGGCGCACCGGATCTGATCGACCGTCTGGCCTCTCTGATCGGGCCATGGGCGGTGTCGGGACCGGCGCTTGCCATCGGCACGGCGGCGTTGAACGATCCGGTGTGGGCGATCCGCACGCGGATCAGACTGGCGCAGGAGGCGGCGCATCTCGACGAGATGATGGAGGCCAAAGGCGCGAAACTCGTGGGTGGCACCACATTGTTCCGGCTTTACGATGTGGGCGACGCCCATACGGTGCAGACCCGTCTGGCCGAGCATCATGTCTGGTCGCGGCTTTTTCCCTATTCCCGACGCTGGCTGCGGCTTGGCCTGCCGCCCTCCGAGCGTTGGGGGCAATTGGAAGCCGCTTTGGAGCACGCGCTGTGAGCACCGCGCTGGCGCTTTGTCTGGCCATGGTGCTGGACGCTGTGTTCGGGGAGCCGAAATGGCTTTGGGACCGGGTGCCGCATCCGGCGGTGCTGATGGGGCGGTTGATCGGCCGGGCGGATCGGCGGTTTAATCGCGGCGCGGCGCGTAAGACCAAGGGCATTCTTTTGGTGATCGGACTGGTGATCGGGGCGGCGGCGCTGGGGCTTGTGCTTCGGCAAATTCCCTTGGTCGAAGTCTTTCTGGGTGCGGTGCTTTTGGCGCAGAAATCGCTGGTCGAGCATGTGAAGGCCGTGACGCGCGGCTTGGAACGCTCATTGTCGGAGGGGCGTTATGCGGTGTCGATGATCGTCGGTCGGGACACCTCAGAGCTGGACGAAGCCGCCGTGGCGCGTGGGGCCATCGAGTCGGCGGCGGAGAATTTTTCCGACGGGGTGATCGCCCCTGCGTTTTGGTTCCTCGTCGCGGGCCTGCCGGGGATTCTGATCTACAAGGTGGTGAACACCGGCGACAGCATGATCGGCTATCGCACCGAACGGCATCGGGAGTTCGGCTGGGCTGCGGCAAGGCTCGACGATGTGTTGAACCTGATCCCGGCACGGCTCACGGCAGTGCTGCTGTTTCCATGGGGCAAGCCCCTGTCGCTCTGGCGCGAGATCGTCACCGAGGCGCGTCGGCACCGGTCGCCCAATGCCGGCTGGCCCGAGGCCGCTTTGTCGCGCAGTCTTGGCGTCGCGCTCTCCGGTCCCCGCGCCTATCACGGCGAAATGCGCGGCTATCCATGGGTCAATCCGAACGGTCGCGAGGCCACGCCCCGCGATATCGACGCCGCCTGTGCGCGGCTCTGGGCCGCTTGGGCCTTTGTCCTGATCTGCGTCGCTGTTCTGTCATTTGCGTGACGCGGCGCGCCCCGCTATCGTGCCCTCAATATGACTTTAAAAGGTAAATCCATGCGTTCTCTCGGCCTCGTGCTCGCCCTCTCCCTTGCCTCTCCCGCCTTTGCGGATGTCCCCTGCGGCGGAAATTTCTCAAGCTTTGTCAACCAGATGAAGCAGTCGGCCCTACAGCAAGGCCATTCCAAATCCGCCGTCGATCAGTTCTTTGCCGCCGCGCGTCAAGACCCGGCCGTGATCAAAGCCGACCGCGCACAGGGCGTGTTCCAGAAGAATTTCATCGACTTCTCCCGCGCGCTGATCAGCCAGAACCGGATGCAGAACGGCGCGGCCAATGCGACGAAATACAAAACCGTCTTCGATCGGATCGAGCGCGATTACGGCGTCTCGCGCGGGGTGCTTTTGGCCTTCTGGGCGCTGGAGACGGATTTCGGCCAGGTGCAGGGCAATTTCAACACGCTGAACGCGTTGATGACGCTGTCGCACGACTGCCGCCGTCCCGAGCTGTTCCAGCCGCAGGTCTTTGCCGCGCTGACCCTGTTCGAACATGGTGATTTCGATCCGGCGACCACGCAAGGCGCATGGGCCGGGGAAATCGGCATGGTGCAGATGCTGCCGAAAGACATTTTGGAAAACGGTGTCGATGGCGACGGCGACGGCCATGTGCGGCTTAAAACCTCCGCGCCCGATGCGCTGATGTCCGGGGCGAAAATGCTGCGCCATCTCGGCTGGCGGGCGAATGAGCCTTGGCTTCAGGAGATCGTGCTGCCCGCCAATCTCGATTGGTCGAAAACCGGGCTCAATCATAAAATGACCGTCAGCCAATGGGCCAAACTGGGCGTCCAGCCGCGCTCCGGCTCGCTCGGCAACGGGAATTTGCAGGCCTCGGTGTTGCTGCCGATGGGGCGCAATGGTCCGGCCTTCCTCGCCTATCCGAATTTCGAGGTCTATTTCGAGTGGAACAAGAGCTTTGTCTATGTGACCACGGCGGCCTATTTCGCCACCCGCCTCGAAGGCGCGCCGGTCTATAGCGCGGGCAATCCAGATGTGGGGCTTTCGGGCGCGCAGATGCAGCAACTGCAACAAAAGCTGACCAAAATGGGTTACGATGTTGGCGGGATCGACGGCATTCTGGGCGAGAAAACCCGCGAGGCGGTGCAGAGCGTTCAGGAGAAACTCGGCCTGCCCGCCGACGCCTGGCCGACAGCGGCGCTTTTGTCGCGTTTGTGAGTGCACAGGTGCTGTGACAACGGGGCACTTGCCTTTTTCCGAGTAAAACACTTTGTTTTGGGCAACGCGTAGAAACGCCCAAAACAAAGGACCACTCGATGGATGCCCCGTTGATCCGCCGCATGCGGCATGAGTTGAAATTCCGCGAATTGACCGTGGCCAAATCCGAACGGCTGACGCCGCATATGATCCGTGTCACGCTCAGCGGTGCGGATCTTGCGGATTTCGCCAGCGGATCGTTCGACGACCACCTCAAGGTTTTCGTCCCCGGTGCGGACGGCATGGCGAAACGCGATTACACGCCGCGCCGGTTCGATACCGAAGCGCAGGAACTGGTGATCGACTTTGCCGATCATGGCGAAGGCCCGGCGGCGAGCTGGGCGCGGACTGCGAAAGAAGGCAGCGCTGTTCAAATCGGCGGCCCGCGTGGCTCGCGGGTGATCGAAGGTGAGATTGCCCATTGGGTCCTGATCGGCGATGAAACCGCGCTTCCGGCGATGGGACGCAAGCTCGAGGAGCTGCCCGCAGGCGTGCAGGTGACGATGCTCGCCGCCGTGCCGGGGGCCGAAGATGAGCAGGAGATCGAGAGTGCGGCGGATGCGACGATCCATTGGCTGCATCGCCCTCTGGATCAGGCCACGGAGGCCAAACCGTTCCTCGATGCCCTGCCCCGGATTGAGTTGACGCCCGGCACGTTTGTCTGGATCGCGACGGAGGCCGGAATTGCCAAGCAATTGCGCGAGGCGGTTTTGGCGATGGGACATCCTTTGCCCTGGCTGAAGGCAGCGGGCTATTGGATCAATGGCGAGGCGGAAGCGTCGATCAAGGATCTGGATGCGCCAGCGGAGGGGCAAGGCGGCGGCATGGGCAAAGGCATGGGCCGCGGTTAACCATGTTTATTGCATATTCCCGAGCGCGCTTTACGGTTTGGTAAGGAATCTGTTAGAGTCTGAAACAGCGAAATGAGACATTCTGTGTCATCATCCAAATGGCCCGGCAGAGTTGCAGCTCCGCCGGGTCTCTCTTTTTCGGGTTACAGCCCGATCCAGAGGCGGACGATTGTCACGGCCAGCGTTGCCGCAGCAATGATCACCATCCATTTGCGAAACGAGTGTTCTTCCAGTGTCATCACCTCCTGTCACCGTAATAGATTACGGCATCGTTAGGATTAGAGACGAATTGTTGGAAAAGTCTTAAGAGTCCACCCCCCCAAAGACCGCGCAACACCGAAGTTACGCAACAAGCGCTTCGGCCTTTTTCAGGTCCACGGAAACCAGTTGTGAGACGCCCTGTTCCTGCATGGTCACGCCGAACAGGCGGTCCATGCGGGCCATGGTGACGGCGTGGTGGGTGATCACCAGAAACCGTGTGTCGGTGCGCTGGGTCATCTCGTCGAGCATGTCGCAGAACCGCGTCACGTTGGCGTCGTCCAGCGGCGCGTCCACCTCGTCGAGCACACAGATCGGCGCCGGGTTGGCCATGAACACGGCGAAAATCAGGGCGAGTGCGGTGAGCGTCTGTTCACCACCAGAGAGGAGCGAGAGGGTCGACAATTTCTTGCCCGGCGGCTGACACATGATCTCAAGCCCGGCCTCCAGAGGATCGTCGCTTTCAACCATCATGAGACGTGCTTCGCCACCGCCGAACAGGTGGGTGAACAGCATGGAGAAGTTGCTGTTGACCTGCTCGAAAGCGGTGAGCAGGCGTTCACGGCCTTCCCGGTTCAGGGACGCAATCCCCGAGCGCAGTGTCTTGATCGCCTCTTCGAGATCCTGCTTTTCTTTCAAGAGGGTATCGTGTTCTTCACGCACCTCTTTCGCGTCTTCCTCGGCCCGCAGGTTCACCGCGCCGAGACTGTCGCGCAGGCGTTTGAGGCGGTTCACATCCACCTCGATCTCACCATGCGGCGGGATTTTCTCCGGGTCGACGTCGAGCTCTTCCAACAGCTTGGCGGGCGTGGTTTCCAACTCCTCGCGGATGCGCTCGATCGCGGCCTCCACCGTCTCTTTCGCCGCGTCCCGACGGGCCTCTGCGGCGGCGCGGGTTTCACGCGCCTCGGAGGCCAGCCGCTCCGCCTCGCGCTCCGCATGAACCGTCTCGCGCAGGCTTTCCTCTGCGACAAAGAGCGCATCGGAGGCCCGTTTGCGACGGTGCTCCGCCTCTTCGATCTGCGCCAGCAGGGCTTCGCGTTTTTCGGCGATTTCCTCGGGCTGGGCGGCGGCCTCGTACAGCTCTTCCTCAGTCGCTTCCTTGCGATCCTGAAGCTCGGCAATCCGTTTGCCCGCCGTATCGAGACGGTGCCGCCAGCCGGACAGCTCTTTGGTCACTTCCTGGCTTCGCCGGGTGCGGGCCTCGCCTTCGCGGCGGATCTCGTCATGGGACGACCGCTTGGTCATCATGGTGATCCGCGCGGCCTCGACGGCCAGTTTCACCTGCTCAATGTCGGAGCGCGCGGCGTCGAGATCGGGCAGGTCCTTGACTGCCTTTTCCGCCTCCCGCAGCCGTTGATCGGCGCCGCGCGCCTCTTCCTCATGACGCGCCACGGCAAGACCGAGGTTTTCGACCTTGCCCTCGGCCAAGGTCTTTTCATTCTCGACCTTCGACAGTGTCCGCGCGGCCTCCGACAGGGCGCGATCCGCATCGCGGCGGGCCTCGCGGGCCATGCGGTCGGCTTCGGTCAGTCGGGTCAGTTCGGCCTTGAGATGCTCATGCGCCTGAGCGGCACCGCCGGCCTTGGCCTCGGCGGCGACGAGCTCCTGTTTCAGGTCCTCGAGCCGGTTGAGTTGCTGCAAACGCAGCGCGGCGGCGGAGGGCGCATCCTCTGCGCCCGCACGATAGCCGTCCCAACGCCACAGGTCGCCTTCCATGGACACCAGCCGCTGACCGGGTTCGAGATCGGCCTGCAACCGCGCGCCGTCTTCCGCACGCACCAGTCCGATTTGCGACAGGCGACGCCCGAGAACCGGCGGGGCGGTGACATAGTCTTCCAGCGGCTCGACACCGTTGGGCAAGTCCTGATCGTCCGGGTAATCCGGCAGGGTGACCCAACCGGAGGCCTGATAGGCCTCAATCGCAGGCTGTCGCAAATCATCGGAAAGCGCGGCACCGAGCGCTTTTTCATATCCTGATTTGACCTTGACCAGATCGAGCAATTGCTTGCCGCCGATCTGATCACGGTCGAGCATTTTCGCCAAAGCCGCCACTTCGGCCTTGAGCGCCCCCACCTCGCCCTCCGCTTCCGAGCGCGCGGCACGCGCCACGGCCTCGCGCGATTGTGCTTCTGTCCGGGCTTCGTCGGCCTCGATCAGCATCGCCTCGGCCTCTTCGGCGCGGGCGACCGCCTCTTCCTGTCGGACCTCGGCTTCTTCGAGCACTTCGGCGGAGCGGGCGAGCGTGGTCCGCGCCTCGTCAACGGCCCCGCGGGCGCGATCCGCCTCGCCGCGCGCACGGTCCAGCGTTTTGCGATTGTCCTCGACCAAGCGGTTCGCCGATTGGTGCCGCGCCGCAAGACGGGCGACGTCTTCGGTCATCTGGGTGAGCGCGGTTTCGCGATCCGCCAGAATCTGGCTGGCCTCGGAGGCCTCCGCCGCCGCGGCCAACAAGCGCGGTTCATGACCATCGGCGGCCTTGATCAACTCGCGTTGTTCCCATTCGAGCCGCGCGATGGTTTCGCCCGCGTCTTTGTTGAGCTGCTCCTCGCGGGCCATGTCGGCGACCAACTGGTCGATCCGGCGCGACAGGGTTTCGATCATCTCACGCGCCCGGCGCTCCTCGTCGGAAAGCTGATCGCGTGACACGGTGAGACGCTGCAACACGGCGGCGGCGATGGCCTCCTCCTCGCGGAGCGGCGGCAGAGCCTCTTCAAGAGTTTCCCGCTGTTTGGCGGCCTCTCGGGCGAGGCGTTCGGCCTCGGAAGCTTGCCGCAACCGGGTGCGCAGGATGTCTTCCGCCTCGGCGCGCGCATGATCCGCATCGCGCCAGCGCCGGTAATGCAAAAGCCCCTCGGCATGGCGCAGCTCGACCCCGATTTCGCGATAACGCGCGGCCTGACGCGCCTGACGCGCAAGCGAAGCCAGTTGACTGGCGAGCTGTTCGATCACGTCATCGACCCGGGCGAGGTTGGTTTCCGCCCCCTTGAGTTTCAACTCCGCTTCGTGGCGGCGCTGATACAGGCCGGAAATCCCGGCGGCTTCCTCCAAGATGCGGCGGCGGGCCGTGGGTTTTGCGTTGATCAGTTCGGAGATTTGCCCCTGCCGCACCAGCGCGGGCGAATGCGCGCCGGTGGAGGCGTCGGCGAAGAGCATGGAGACGTCGCGAGCGCGCACATCCTTGGAATTCACCTTGTAGGCGGAGCCCGCGTCCCGGGTGATCCGGCGAATGATCTCGACAGAATCGCTGTCGTTGAAGCCTGCGGGCGCGAGACGTTCCGAATTGTCGATCATCAGGCAAACTTCGGCGAAGTTGCGCGCCGGACGGGTCGAGGCACCTGCGAAGATCACGTCTTCCATGCCCGCACCGCGCATCGCCTTGGGCCGGTTTTCCCCCATCACCCAGCGCAGCGCCTCGAGAAGATTGGATTTGCCGCAACCGTTCGGCCCGACAACCCCGGTCAGCCCATCCGCGATCACGAGATCGGTGGGGTCCACAAAGCTTTTGAAGCCATTGAGACGCAGACGGGTGAAACGCAAAGCGACCTGTTCCTGATTCCTTGTGAAAGAAAACTGTTCGGGAGGGGAGCGCCTGAGTCAACGGGGGCAACGCGAGATATGGGGAAAAGGGCGGAGTTATCCACAAAATATTGCATATATGGGGTCGGTGGAGGGGGAAGCGACGGCAGGACGCCGCAAAACGCTTGACCCTGCCATGCTGCACGCACCAAATAGGCGCGTCATGGTTCCCCGGCACAGACGCAAAAGCGTTCGGGGAGAAATGGGAATGTGGTGCGTGTGATCCATACCGGAGCACAAGGCCACAGCCGCCCCCGCGACTGTAAGCGGAGAGTGCCCGTCGGCATACCACTGAGGGAAACCTTGGGAAGGTGACGAGAGCGCTTTGACCCGTGAGCCAGGAGACCTGCCCTGACCACATAACTCAACCCGCCGTCGGGGATGACGGCTATGGAGGATCATTCGATGCATATCGAACCCGGTATTGTCACCGGTGCGAAGATCGCACTGTCTTATGCCACCGCGGCTGGCGCTGGTCTCTACACACTCAAGGAAAGCATCGGCGCGCTGCGCGATCAGGGCGTGGGGTCGTTTCTGGCCCGGACCGTGATTTCGACCGCCGCCGTTTTCGTGTTCTTTCAGGTCCTGCCGCATTATCCGGTGGGGGTTTCCGAAGTCCACCTGATCCTCGGCTCCACCTTGTTCCTGCTGTTCGGAGCGGCCCCCGCGGCACTCGGTCTGGCGCTCGGGCTTCTGGCGCAGGGCGTGTTTTTCGCCCCCTTCGACCTGCCGCAATACGGCATGAACGTCACCACGCTTCTGGTGCCTTTGTTCGGCATCAAAGCCGTAGCGCAGCGCATCATCGCGCCAGAGACCGCCTATGCCGATGTATCCTACAAACAGGCGCTGGCGCTTTCGACCACCTATCAGGCGGGGATCGTGATCTGGGTCGGGTTCTGGGCGTTTTACGGTCAGGGTTTCTCGGCTGAAAGCCTTGCCGCAGTCGGCATGTTCGGCGGTGCCTATATGACCGTCATCATCCTTGAGCCGCTGGTGGATCTCGCCGTTCTGGCGGGTGCGAAAGCGATCAAGGGGCTGGGCAAGACCGGTCTCGTGTCCTCGCGCACGCTGTCGGCGTGAGCCGGAGCCGGGGCTTTGGCCCCGGCGTTTTTCAAAGGATACTGATATGGCAGCGAAAATTCCTGCGACCGTCGTGACGGGCTTTCTCGGTGCGGGCAAAACGACCCTGATCCGGCACATGTTGGCGAATGCCGACGGCAAACGCATTGCCCTGATCATCAACGAATTCGGCGATCTTGGCATTGATGGCGACATTCTCAAGGGCTGCGGCGATGCGACCTGTCGGGACGAGGATGTGATGGAGCTGTCGAATGGCTGCATCTGTTGCACCGTGGCCGATGAGTTCATTCCGACGATGCAAAAGCTTTTGGCGCGCGAAGACAAGCCGGATCACATCGTGATCGAAACCTCAGGGCCTGCCTTGCCGCAACCTTTGGTACGGGCGTTCAACTGGCCGGAGATTTCGACACAGGTCACCGTCGATGGCGTTGTGACCGTGGTCGATGGCAAGGCGGTGGACGAAGGGCAATTCGCCCATAACGTCGCCGCCGTGGATGCGCAGCGCAAGCTGGACGAGAACCTCGATCATGAGACACCACTGTCCGAATTGTTCGAGGATCAGATCGCCTGCGCCGACATGATCGTGGTGAACAAGGCGGATCTTCTGGGTGAGGATCAGGCGGAAGCACTGGTGCGCAAGCTCAAGGGAGAGGCGCGGCCGGGCGTACATGTCTTGCGTTCGAGCATGGGGGCTTTGCCGGTGGATGTGCTTTTGGGACAGGGGATCGGCGCCGAGAGCGATCTTGCGGCCCGCCACGAGGTACATCACCACCATCATGACGACGATCATGATGATCACGACCACCACGACGATCATCCCCATGAGCACGGCCATGACGAGTTCGAGAGCTTCGTGGTGATCCGGCCCGAGATCGAGGACCCGAAAGCCTTTGCCGAACAGGTCGCCAAGGTGATCCGGGACCACGACATCCTGCGGCTCAAGGGGTTTGTCGCAGTCCGGGACAAGCCGATGCGCCTGACGCTTCAGGCCGTGGGGCCGCGCGTCGACAGCTATTTCGATCAGCCCTTCGGCACCGCGCCACGGCTGTCGCAGCTTGTCGTCATCGGCGAGGCGGGGCTCGACCGCGCCGCGATCGAAGCCGCGTTGAAGGCGTAAAGGGAAGGCCGTCAGTCGGCCTTCTTCTTATCCGCAGCCGCTTTCATCCGCGCCAGAAGTTCGGCTTTCGGCGTTTGCTTGCCTTTCGGCTGCTGGCGTTTGTGCTCGCCATGTTTCGGCGCGCCGGAGAGCTTTTTCGGCCCGCCCATTTTCGAATAATCCATCGGAGACCTCTTTGGAGTTTTCCGAGCAATGCCCCGAAACGCGGGGCGTGACAAGGAGAAGCGATGCATCTGCTCGCCGCCACCCCCGGTTCGATCGACGACGGCAGCGAGGCCGTGGACCTTGGACAAAGCCCCGCCGATCTGGTGGTGATCTCGGCGGCGGACACGGAACTGGCGCTTTTGTCGGAGGCCCGTGCCGCGATGACGGAGGCGCCAACGCTGCGGCTTGCCTCGCTCCTGCATCTGCGTCACCCGATGTCGGTCGATCTGCATCTCGACACATGCGCCACCAAATCCCGGATGGTGATCGCGCGCGTGCTGGGAGGCGCGGGCTATTGGAAATACGGCCTCGAACAATATGCCGCACGGTTGCATGAGGCGGGCGTGGCCTTCGTCGCGCTTCCGGGCGATGACAAACCCGATGCAGAGCTGGCCGCGCTTTCGACCGTTTCGACAGAGGATTATCACCGGCTTTGGTCCTATCTGACCGAGGGCGGAGCGGAGAATGCGGTCGCGTTCCTGTCCTATGCCCGCGCCATGCTCGACGGTGGCGAGAAACCCGCCCCGGCCAAGCCGCTGTTGCGGGCGGGTCTCTATTGGCCGGGCAAGGGTGTTGCCGATCTCGGTCAGCTTGAGAAGCTGTGGACCGAGGGCGCGCCCGTCGTACCGCTGGTGTTCTACCGCGCACTGGTGCAGGGCGCGGGGCTTGGCCCGATCAATGGTCTGATCGAAGCGCTGATGGCACGAGGCCTCAACCCTCTGCCCGTCTTTGTCGCCTCCCTGAAAGACCCGGTCTCCGCCGCCACATTGGAGAGCCTGTTTCGGGAGGCCCCGCCGGAGGTCATTCTCAATTGCACCGCCTTTGCCGTCGGCACGCTAGAAAGCGGCGGCACGGACACGCCCCTGAGCAACCCCGCGACCAATCGCGCGCCGGTGTTTCAGGTCGTGCTGGCCGGATCGTCGCATGAGGCATGGGAAACCGGGACCAGCGGGCTGTCGGCGCGGGACATCGCGATGAACGTGGCTTTGCCGGAGGTGGACGGGCGGGTGATGACCCGCGCGGTGTCGTTCAAGGGCGAGGCCTATCGCGACGACGCCACCGAATGCACCATCGCCACCTATCGCGCGGAGGAGAGCCGGATTGGCTTTGTTGCAGAGCTTGCCGCCAACTGGGCGCGCCTGCGCCGCATGCCGCGCGCCGAACGCAAAGTCGCGCTGGTTTTGGCGAACTATCCGAACAAGGACGGGCGGCTGGCGAATGGTGTCGGCCTCGACACTCCCGCCGCGACGGTGAACACACTGCATCGGCTGGCGGCGGAGGGCTATGTCGTCGACGCCCCGCCCCCCGACAGCGACGATCTGATGCAACAGATTATGCGCGGCCCGACCAACTGGCTGACGGATCGCGCGGCACGGCAGGGCGGCGTGCGGATGGCGCTTGCCGACTATCGCGCACGCTATGAGACCCTGCCCGAGCCGGTGCGGCAACAGATCGAGGAGAGATGGGGCCAGCCGGAAGACGATCCTTTCGCGACCGAGGAGGGTTTTGCCCTCTCGATCCTGACCTTCGGTAATGTCGTGGTGGGCGTGCAACCCGCGCGGGGCTATAACATCGACCCGACCGAGACCTACCATTCCCCGGACCTCGTGCCGCCGCACAATTACCTCGCCTTCTACCTCTACCTGCGCCAAAGCTTCGGCGCGCAGGCTGTGATTCACATGGGCAAGCATGGCAATATGGAATGGCTGCCGGGCAAGGCTGTGGCGCTCTCGGACGCCTGCCTGCCCGAGGCGGTGTTCGGCCCGACGCCGCATCTTTACCCGTTCATCGTCAACGATCCCGGCGAAGGGACACAGGCCAAACGCCGGGCGCAGGCCGTGATCATCGACCACCTGACGCCACCTCTCACCCGCGCGGAAACCTACGGCCCGCTGCGCGATCTGGAGGCTTTGGTGGACGAATATTTCGAAGCCGCAGGCGTCGATCCGCGCCGCATCTCAACCCTGCGCCGGGAGATTTTGAGCCTGAGTTCCGTGACCGGTCTGGACCGCGACGTCGGCATGACGGGCACGGATGAGGACGGCGATCTGGCCAAGCTCGACGCCTATCTGTGCGAACTCAAGGAGGCACAGATCCGCGACGGGCTGCACATCTTTGGCACCGCCCCGGAAGGACGTCTGGCGCGCGATCTGGCGCTTGCACTGATGCGGGTGCCGCGCGGCGACGGCAAGGGGCGCAATGCATCTCTCATTCGGGCGATTGCGCTGGATTTGGGTCTGAATTTCGATCCGCTCGACTGCGATCTGGCGCAAGCCTTCGGGGATGAACGGCCTGAATGCCTGATCGAAACCAGCGCCGACATCTGGCGGACGCATGGCGATACGGTCGAGCGGATCGAGCTTTATTCCGCACAGCTTCTGGACGAGGGATTGGACGCCCCCGGCCCCGCGTCACAGGCCGTGCTCGAGAACTTGCGGGCGGACGTTCTGCCCATGGTCGCCGCCTGTGGCCCCGCCGAGATGGAGGCGCTTCTGACCGGGCTTGCGGGCCGGTTTGTCCCGTCCGGCCCCTCCGGTGCGCCGACGCGCGGGCGGCTCGATGTTTTGCCGACGGGGAAGAATTTCTATTCCGTCGACGCCCGTGCCGTCCCGACGCAGACCGCGTGGCAATTGGGATGGAAATCCGCCAACCTGCTGATTGAGCGGCATTTGCAGGAGCATGGCGACTGGCCGCGCAGCCTGCTGATCACCGCGTGGGGCACGGCGAACATGCGGACCGGCGGCGATGATATTGCGCAGGCTCTGGCGCTGATGGGGGTCAAGCCGACATGGGATACGATGTCGCGCCGTGTCACCGGATTTGAAATCTTGCCCGCCTCTGTTTTGGGGCGCCCTCGTGTGGATGTGACCCTTCGGGTATCGGGTTTTTTCCGCGATGCCTTCCCGCAATTGATCGCCCTTGTCGACAGTGCGGCGCGGGCCGTTCAGGCCCTTGATGAGCCCGAGGCGGACAACCCGGCGGCAGCACGGGCGCGGCGTGGAGAGGGCAAATCCCGTGTGTTCGGCTCGAAACCGGGGGCTTACGGTGCCGGGCTTCAGGCGATGATCGACGAGCGGATCTGGACGGACAAGGCCGATCTGGCGGCGGCGTATCTCGAATGGGGCGGCTATGCTTACGGTGCGGCCCAGGAAGGTGTGAAGGATCGCGCTGGGTTCGAAGCGCGGCTTTCAGAGGTCGAGGCCATCGTGCAGAATCAGGACAACCGCGAACACGACCTGTTGGACAGTGACGATTATTACCAGTTCGAAGGCGGGGCGGCGGCGGCGGTGGCGACGCTTCAGGGCCGTGATCGCCCGATCTACCACAACGACCATTCGCGACCGGAACGGCCTGTGATCCGCACGCTCGACGAGGAGATCGGTCGGGTGGTCCGGTCCCGCGTGGTCAATCCGAAATGGATCGAGGGCGTCAAACGGCATGGTTACAAAGGCGCGTTCGAGATTGCCGCGACGGTGGACTATATGTTCGCCTTCGCCGCCACGACCCATGCGGTGAAGGACCATCATTTCGATCTGGTGCATGCGGCGTTTATCGAGGACGATGACACGCGCGACTTCATCGCCGAGCACAATGCGCCCGCGCTCTGCGAGATTGCGGAGCGGTTGATCGAGGCGATGGAGCGCGGGCTGTGGCGGCCCCGATCGAATTCGGCGCGGGGGCTTTTGGAGAGGCTTCGATGACACCCGAACGGATAGCGCCGGAAGATGCGCGTGTGGCCGAAGCGCTGGAGTTGATCAGAGGCGCTTTTGCCGGGATGGAGGGGCGGATCGATCCGCCGTCTTCGATGCATCGGATGACACTTGAGAGCCTGACGGACGACGCCCGAACGAAGGAGCTTTGGGGTATCGGAACACCACTCATTGCCTGCGTGATCCTGACGGAAAAGCCCGGACGGCTCTACATCGGCAAGCTCGCCGTGGCGGAGGCGATGCAGGGCAAAGGATTGGCGCGAGCCTTGATCGGCGTGGCGGAGGAGCGCGCGCGCGAATTGGGGCTGAATCTTTTGGAATTGGAGACGCGGGTGGAGTTGACGGAGAACCATGCGGTGTTCACCCGGCTCGGATTTGTCGAGACCGGGCGCAAGGCGCATGCGGGCTATGACCGACCGACGTCGATCACCTTTCAGAAGCCGGTGTAAAGCTCATCCCCAAGGGCGCGTGTTGCAGGTGCCGGGCACCCAATCCTTGGCGCCGGGGCCTTCGGAACAATCGAGCTGGCCTTTCGACATCGCCTGATCGCCGATGAACGTGCCCTTCTTGATCTTGCACCCCGTGGCCTGCATGGCTGCGGTTTCCATCTGTGTCAGGATCAGCCTGCGCGAAGGCGGAGGAAAGACCATGTTGACGCGATGCACCTCGACGCAGTTCCGGGTTTCTTCGGTGTAGACGCGATAGCTGTTGCCGCCGATCTCCACCGGATAAAACCCCGCGCGGGAATAGCCGAGCGCGGGACTGTCGGCGACGCAGCCGGACAGGAGGAGAGGGACAAGAAGGGCAAAGATCGGTTTCATGTCGCGAGTGTCGTCGGACATGGTTAACAAAGGGTTAACCCCGGTTCGGGGACCTTGAAAACCGGACGCTCACGCAACCCGCAGCTTATGCCATGGGGTCAGCTAAAACGACTGCTCACCGCCGCGCTTCGGATCGAGCATGTTGGACGGACCTTGCTCCAGCACCTCGACCTCATCGCCCAGAACGATGTTACCCTCTTCCTCGACCACCAGATTCTGACCGAAGATGATCTTGCCGGTGACGGCGCGGTGAATGCGCCCGAGAGTCGCGAGCGGTTCGCGCGGATGGGTCTGTTCTCCGGTCTGCGGGTCCTGAGTGACCATGACACAGCGCTCACAGGGCTTGACCACGCGAAAGATCGTGGAGCCGATGCGGATCACCCGCCATGTGTCCTCGGACCAGGGCTCGATATCCCCGGCAATCACGATATTGGGGCGAAACCGCTGCATCTCGACCGGGGCGGCCAGTTCGGCATTCAACTCGGCCAGAGACGCTTGAGTCGTCAAAAGCAGCGGATAACCATCTGAGAAAGCGGTGAAATACCCCTCCCCCGCATAGGCGCGGGACACCGGGCGACGGGCCGTATCGGGGAACCAGACGAGGCGCACCTCGCGTTCGAGCGCGGAGGACAGGAAATGCGAGGCATAATTGCCCGCATCCTCGACGCCTTCGATCACGCTGGAAAAGACTTTGGCCGAGGTCGGGGCACCAGAGGGATAGGGCACATCGAGACGCGCGCCTTCAAAGGAAATCGAGAGGCCATAGGGCGTACAGACCGCGCTCAGATGCGCCATGCGCGGCAATTCCCGGCGCGTCGCCACGGTCCCGTTCGGATAGACAACTGCCCAGCGCCGATCGCCCTCGATGCCGATCGGTTGAACCTTGACGGCTGCGTGATCCGATCCGGTCAGACTTTTGACCGGATAGGTGGTGATGCGCGCCAGTTTCATTGTCCCCCCGAACAACATGTTACGATGCGCCAAACACCTAGCGCTTTGTTGCACCAAGAACCAGTTGGCTCAAAAGACAGGCCAAATTTCCGCAAGATCGGCATTGCATTCGGCGTTTTGTCGCCGGCGCCTTGGTGGCGCGGCGTTTTGACATGTGTCATAGATATATCTTTTCCCCAAAATACATTCGACAAAAGGAATATATCTCAGGAGACCTTCCATGAAACCGACACGTGCAGCGGACCATTACGTCCCGACGTACTTCCTCGCCTCGCTCGGCGCCGGTGGCCTCTCTGTCACCTTCTTCATGTATCTCATGTTCTGGGTGCCCCATCCGGGCCGCCCCGTGCCGGTGTTCGAAGACATCCTCGCGGCCTTTTCCATCGGTGCCCTGCCGATGAAAATCGCCATTCTGGTGGCCTGGCTCGGCATTGCCGTCTTCGTCTTTCTCAACCTCAAACACCTGATCTGGAATCTCGGCCAATATGCGGCGCTCAAGAAGACCGAGCGGTTTCAGGCGCTGCGCAGCTCGAACGCCGAATCGACCCTGCTCGCGATGCCTCTGGCGCTTGCCATGTCGGTGAATGCGCTGTTCGTGGCGGGCATGGTCTATGTGCCGGGGCTCTGGACCGTGGTGGAATATCTTTTCCCCTTCGCAATGATCGCCTTTGGGGTCATCGGCTGGATCGCGCTGTCGATCATCGGCGATTTCTTGGGGCGGGTGCTTGCCAAGGGGGGCGTGTTCGATGTGACCTCGCACAACTCTTTCGCTCAGATGCTTCCGGCCTTCGCACTGTCGATGGTGGGCGTGGGCTTTGCCGCCCCTGCCGCCATGTCCACCGTGCCGTGGATCGTTGCCATCGCGCTTGTACTGTCGACCTTCTTTGCCGTTGCCGCCCTGATCTATGCGCTGGTCGCACTGACCACGGCGTTCAACTCGATGCTGCACTACGGCACCCATGAGGAATCCGGGCCGACGCTTTTGATCGTGATCCCGATCGTGACGATCCTGTCGATCCTCTTCATGCGTCAGGCGCACGGGCTTCATACCTTTGCCGGTCATTCCGACCCGGCCAGCACGATGATGTTCCTTGCGCGCATGCTGTCGCTGCAAGTCGTCTTCCTCGGGCTCGGCCTCGTCGTTTTGAAACGTCAGGGCTATTTCAAGGATTTCGTCTTTGGCTCGAAAACCTCGCCCGGCTCCTATGCTTTGGTCTGTCCGGGGGTGGCGCTTTCGGTGCTGATCCAGTTTTTCGTCAACGCCGGTCTGGTGCAGGCCGGGGTGATCGAAAAATTCAGCGTGATCTATTGGGTGATCACCGCCATCGCCTTTGGCTTCCAGTTCGCCATGATCGCGCTGGTGTTCCGCCTGAATGCCCAGCATTTCAGCCGCACGCAGGCGACGGCGGTTCCGGCAAAATAAAGCCTCTCGATCTGACGGGAAGGGCGCATCCGTGAGGGGTGCGCCTTTTTCATGTCCGCTATGTGCCTCTCCTTGCACAGGCTTGTGTGCTTGCAGCCCTCGCGCAAGCGCGTAAAACTGCCGCCGCGTCATCCGGCGCAGCAATGAGGCACGCATATGATCCTGCATTTCGGCATTCTCCTCGGATTTCAGCTGATTGGCGAAATCCTGGCCCGCTCCTTTTCCCTGCCCCTGCCCGGCCCTGTCATTGGTATGATCCTTCTGGCGATCCTGCTTTTGACGCGGCCCCGTGTCGGCCCCGCCATCGAGAAAACCGCGAGCGGGCTGCTGTCGCATCTCTCGCTTCTGTTCGTGCCTGCGGGCGTCGGCATCGTGCAATATCTCGATCAGATGTCGACCATCGGCCTGCCTCTGGCCGCTGCTCTCGTGGGATCGACGGTGCTGTCCATCGCGGCGGGGGCACTGACGTTCAAATTCGTCAATCAGGCGCGCGGATATAAGGACGAGCGGCAAAATGACTGAGATTCTCGACATCTGGAGCTATCTCTCCACCAGCCCGCTTTTGTGGCTGACGCTCACGCTTCTGGCCTATCTGATCGGTCTCGGCGCGTTTAACCTGTCCGGCAACCGGCCGTTCGTGAACCCGGTGCTGATCTCGATGATCCTGCTGTCGACGCTTTTGGTGATCACCAAGACCAGCTACACGACCTATTTCGAAGGCGCGCAATTCGTTCACTTCCTGCTCGGCCCGGCCACCGTGGCACTCGCCGTGCCGCTTTGGAAGAACTGGGAACGGATCAAGAAAAGCGCCGTACCGATGCTTGCCGCTCTCGTCGCGGGTGGGCTGGTCGCGATGGTATCGGCCACTTTGATTGGCTATGCCTGCGGCCTGCGCGGCGAAGTGTTGCTGTCGCTCGTGCCAAAGGCCGTGACGTCGCCGGTCGCCATCGGCGTGTCCGAGACCATCGGCGGGTTGTCGACCCTGACCGTAGCGCTCGTTCTGATCACCGGTGTGATCGGCGCTGTCGTCACGACACCCCTTCTCAACCTCATCGGAGTGCGCGACTATCGGGCACGCGGCTTTGCCACAGGTGTGGCCGCGCACGGCATCGGCACGGCGCGCGCGTTTCAGGTCGATGGCACGGCGGGCGCTTTCGCCGGGATCGGCATGGTGCTCAACGCGATTTTCACCTCGTTGATCGCACCGATCTTCGTACAACTGTTTTTCTGACCGGGAGGACGCATGTCAGACCAAAACGACCTTGACCGCCACGCCGCCAAGATGGCCAAGAAAAAGGCCGCCCGCGACAAGATCATGGCAACCAAGACCGATCAGAAAGGTCTGATCATCGTCCATACCGGCAAGGGCAAGGGCAAAAGCTCCGCCGCCTTCGGGATGATTTTCCGCTGTATCGCGCATCGGATGCCCTCTGCCGTGGTGCAATTCATCAAGGGCGGCATGGACTGTGGCGAACGCGATCTGATCACCGAACATTTCTCCGACATCTGCCAGTTTTATACGATGGGCGAGGGCTTTACCTGGGAGACACAGGACAAGGCCCGCGACATCGAAATGGCGAAGGCGGCATGGGAAAAGGCCAAAGAGCTGATCCGCAATCCGGAGAACCGCATGGTGTTGCTCGACGAGATCAACATCGCGCTGCGCTATGATTATCTCGACGTCGCGGAGGTTGTGGCGTTTCTCACCACGGAGAAACCGCCCCTGACCCATGTCGTCCTGACCGGGCGGAACGCGAAAGAAGAAATTATCGAAATCGCCGATCTGGTAACCGAGATGGAATTGGTGAAACACCCGTTCCGATCAGGGGTGAAGGCGCAACAGGGGGTCGAGTTTTAGTGTAGCAACACACCCGCCAGTCGAGCCTTTGCGAGTATTTGTCGGCCAGTGACCGTTAGACTCATCTTAGAACTTGCACTCATAGTAAGAACTTTGTCCAAAAGTAGTGCGTCTATAAGCAGCTCTGCATCTTCATAACTTCGCCGACATCCTGAAACATCGGTCAAGGAGCGAGTTAGATTAGGCCTTATTCGCTCACGGGCATAATAGGGATCGTCTAATTCCCTTTCAACTCGGCTCAACAAATCAAACAGATACACATAATCTAATCCGCCATCCAGATTTTCTATCGTTGCTTCTGTAAATGGAAGTTGAAAAGCTAAACCCTCTGCCAACGAAGCTGTTGGAATAGCTTTCTGTGTCCTCTCCAACTCTTCTCTAAGTTTATATATCTCCAACTCCGCGTCTTCACTCGCCCGGCCATCCGCGCGCACCCAACCCACAGCCGGATAACGCTTCATCGCATCCAGCAATCCGCTGACGACCAACAAACCAAGTTCCTTTTCATCTTCCCAGAAATTCACAAGTTTCGCTTGCGTAAGCCTATCCCTGAAAGCTTTGAGCTTTTTCTTCCCGGCATCCGAGGCTTCAATATGTGCGCCCTTCAAGGTTTCAAAGGGAGCTTTATGGAGCAAGCGCACGATCGGCTTTTTGGTTTTCTCTGCATAATCGTATTCCATTTCCGTGTAACTGAGGCCCGTTACCGGATGGATGGAACCATATTTGCCTGCAGAGATCAGAATATAGTAATCGCTCTGGTCAATTATCGTTTTAATATATTCAAACTGCTCTTCGTCCGCCGCGGGAAAAAGCTCCATACCAGCAGGAAAGCAATCCGTTTTGAGAAGTGCTTGGGAAACATGTTGGCGGGCATTTTGCAGATCGGAAAATGTCGAGCTAATAAAAACCTGATATCTTTTCTGCATCATCCGCTCCAAAGAATTTGAACTCATGCTCCTAGGCTGATGTTTTAGGGGCAATCGCTCAAGCAAAACTTTCTGATGGCGTGACCAAAATAAGGAATTCTGATGCTCAAACTTCTTGGCATATCGGGTGCGCTGCGGGCCGCCTCGACCAATACGAAACTGATGCACGAGGCGGTGCGGCTCTTTGGGCCCTGCGAGTTCACCGCGGCCAACCTGCGGCTGCCGCTCTATGACGCCGATCTTGAGGCGGAAGGCATGCCGCCCGAAGTCATGACGCTCGCCGCGCAAATCCGCGATGCCGATGCGGTGATAATATCGACGCCCGAGTACAACAAGATGATCCCCGGCCTCCTCAAGAACGCCCTCGACTGGATCAGCCGCACCGGTCTGAGCCCGTGGGACGGCAAGCCTCTGGCCATCATGTCCGCCGCCGCCGGGCGCGCGGGCGGGGAGCGGTCGCAATATAGTCTGCGTTGGGCGATGACCCCGTTCAACGCGCAGATTCTGCAAGCCCCGGAAGTGCTGGTGGCCGACAGTTCGCATGCCTTCGACGCTCAGGGGCGGTTGATCAATGAGCGCACCGAAGCGGGGCTTGAAAAGCTGATGACCAAGCTCAGGGACGCTGCCTCAAAGCCGGTTTGAGACCTCGATCAGATTGCCGTCCGGGTCGCGCAGATAGATCGACAAAAGCGGTCCGGTCGCGCCGGTGCGGCTGACCGGCCCTTCGACAACGCCGATGCCTTTGTCCGACAGATGCCGCATCCAGTCGGCCACCGGCATGTCTGTCAGGAAACACAGATCGCCCGAGCCCGCCTGCACATGGGCGGCTTTCGGTTCGAATTCCTGCCCGGCCTGATGCAAGTTGATCTTTTGCGCCCCAAAGCGCAGCGCATGGCGCGTTGTGCCGTCGGACGGGTGGAATTTTTCCGGCTCCATGCCCAGCGCCTCGGTGTAAAACGCCACGGTCGCCGGGATGTCGGCCACGGTCAGCACGAGGTGATCGAGAGAGGTCACTTTCATAGACTCGCCTCCACGCGGAACTCTTCCGGGACAGCGTCGCGCCCCTCCAGCACGAGGTCAATCAAAACCTGTGCGGCGAGCGGCGCCATGCCATAGCCGATCTTGAACCCGCCATTGGCAATGAAATGCCCGGCCCGGTCGGGCCAGGCGCCCAGCATCGGCGCGCGGGATTTGGCGCGCGGGCGCACCCCGGCCCAGCGGCGAATTTCCGGCGCATCCCGGAGCGCAGGAACGGCGTCGCGGGCACGCGCCAGAAGCGCGTCGGCTTGGTCATCGGTGGTGTCGGGACTGTCGAAGTCGCGCTCCGATGTGGACCCGATCGCCGTGGTGCCGTCCGCGTGCGGGATGACATGCAGGCTTTCGCCGTAAAGCTGCGGCGCTTCGGGAAGGGAGAGATCCAAAAGGATAGCCTGACCCTTGACGCCATTACCGACCTCTTTGCCGAACGCCTCATTGAGCGCGCGGAGCCCCCACCAGCCGGAGGCATGGATCACCGCGCCCTCTTCCGGGCCTTCGGTCACCACCTCGCCCCCCAATGCCGTGATCGCGGCGGCCAGTGCGGCACAGGCCCGCCACGGGTTGAGCCGCGCCGACAGCGTGTCGTGAATGAGATACCCGGTCGGGCTGATCGGCGCCCAATAGCCGGTCTCGCCCTGCGTCACGACACGCCATTCGGCCTTGCCCTGCCACAGCTCTTTTGCCTGATCTTCGCGCTCGCGGGCGAGCTGCAATTGGCGCTCGTCCTTGATGGCCTGCACCCGGCCCAGATTGCCGTAACCCGAAGACACGCCCCCCATCGCCTCGACCTCCGGCCAGTGGGTGCGCGCCATGATCAGGCTTTGGAACTGAAACTCTTTCTTGGCATTCCAGCGCTCCGGCGTATGCGGGGCGAGCGCCCCGACGATGCCGCCGGACGAGCCATGGCCGACCCCGTAAGGGTCGATCACACGCACCTTCGCACCGCGTTTCGCGGCCTCGTAACCGCAGGACAGACCGAAGGCGCCCGCGCCATAAATCGTGATTTCCGCTCTGCCCATCTGCGTTTTTACCCGTTGCAAGTGACCACGACCCAAAGCATGGTCTGCCAAAACCGATCCCCTCATAAGCCATCCCATGACCAACGACCAGACAGCCAGCATCGCATGGCGTGACGGGAAAATCCCTGTCTCCACACAGTTCGACGATCCCTATTTCTCGCTCGGCAACGGGCTTGAGGAAACGCGACATGTTTTCCTTGCCGGAAATGCCCTGCCCGCACGGCTTTGCGACGGGTTTCAGGTGGCCGAGCTGGGGTTCGGCACCGGGCTCAACATGTTGGCACTGGCGCTGATCTGGCAGGGGCCGGGCGTGGTGCGATTTACCTCGTTCGAGGCGTTTCCGATGACCGCCGCCGACATTGCCACGGCGCTTGAGGCTTTTCCCGAGGCCGCCGCGATTGCGAAACCGTTTTTAACGGCATGGGAGACAGGTGAGCGCCGGTTCCGGTTGGGACAAATCGAGGTCGAGGTGAAAATCGGCGATGCGCGCGAGACCCTCGCCGATTGGGACGGTCAGGCAGATGCGTGGTTCCTCGACGGGTTTTCCCCCGCGAAGAACCCGGAGCTTTGGGGTGAAGAGCTGATGCGTGAGGTCGGACGTCACACGGCAAAGGGCGGCACGTTCGCGACCTATACGGCAGCCGGCCATGTCCGCCAGAAACTCACCGACGCGGGGTTCGCCGTCGAACGCACGCCTGGTTTTGGCCGCAAACGTCACATGAGCCAGGGGGCAAAACCATGACGAAACAGAACCCGGCGCTCGGCATCTGGCTGATGATCGCCGCGACTTTCATCTTTGCGATGCAGGACGGCATCTCCCGCCATCTCGCAGGGACGTATAACGTCTTTATGATCGTGATGATCCGCTATTGGGTCTTCGCGGGGTTTGTCCTGTTGCTCGCGGCCCGCAAGGGTCGGCTCGCCTCGGTGCTGCGCTCGGCACGTCCGCGCCTGCAATTCTTTCGCGGTGCGCTTCTGGCCTTTGAAGTGCTGATCATGATCACCGCCTTCGTGCGCATGGGGCTGGTGGATGCGCCCGCGATCTTTGCCGCCTACCCGCTTTTGATCACCGCGCTGTCCGGACCGGTGCTGGGTGAACATATCGGCTGGCGGCGGTGGGCCTCGGTCGCGGTCGGGTTCATCGGCGTGATGATCATCATCCAGCCGGGCAGCGGCGTGTTTTCCCTCAACGCGATTTTCCCCATCGCCGCCGCCTTTTGTTTCGCGCTTTACGGATTGCTCAACCGCTATGTCGCGCGATTCGACAGCGCAGATGTGACCTTTGTCTATACCGGGATCGCGGGCGCGGTGGTCACCACGCTGATCGGCGTCTGGTACTGGGAAGCGATGCTTCCGACGGACTGGCTCTGGATGGGACTTTTGTGTGTGACCTCGATCTCGTCGCATTACCTGCTGATCAAGGCCTATGAGCTATCGGAAGCCTCCGCGATCCAGCCCTTTGCCTATCTGCAACTGCCGTTTTCCGCCGTGCTCGGGCTGTTCGTCTTTGGCGACGTGATCCGAAGCAATGTGGTGATCGGCGCGGCGATCGTGGTCGCCGCAGGCGTGTTCACCTTCCTGCGCGCCCGCAAGGTGCGGGGCGCTTAACGCGCCGCAAGCTCTTTCGACAGGTGGATCGGCCCGGTTTCTCCGTGCAGACGCGCGCGGTAGACCGGAAGGCTCTCGGCCACCCGCATCACGTAATTGCGGGTCTCGCGGAACGGCAGGTGTTCGATCCAGTCGACCGGATCGACCTTGCCCGTGCGCGGATCGCCGTAGCGGGTGATCCAGTCGCGGGCGCGCGAGGGGCCGGCGTTATATCCCACCGCGATGAGCATGACGTTGTTGCCAAACTCCTCTTCGAGCTGCGCCAGATAAGCGGAGCCGAGCCGGGCATTGACGATCGGATCGAAGAGCTGACCGTCTGTGTACCCCGCGATCCCCAGCTTTTCCGCCATCGCGGCCCCGGTGCGCGGCATGAGCTGCATCAGACCGCGCGCACCGACATGGCTCTGCGCCATGGGGTAGAATTCGCTTTCGCGTCGCGCGATGGCCATGGCAAGCTCCGGCTCGACCGGAAGATCGGCCTTCGCGAGCGCATGAAGCGGGTAATAGGCGCGATTGAGCACAATGCCCTGATCGGCGGCGAATTTCGCCACCAGAACCGCAAGGTAGGGATCGTGGTCGAGTGCCAGATCGCCCAATTGCCCCAACTCCTGCGGCGAGAGGCTTTCGCCCAGATGACGCATGAAACGCGCGGATTGCGGCAAATCCCCGGCCTCTTCAAGCAACAATGCGGCCTTGAGCACAGAGGATCCCATGAAGGACGCCTGTTTGTAATCGGCAAAGCGCATCTCGCCGGTCAGGGCCGGATCGAGGGAGCGGCCGATTTTCTCCGCCGCGAGCAAACCGTAGAACGAGGTCTGGAACTGCGCGCCAAAAGCATAGGCGGCGGCGGCATCGTCCTTCGCCCCCATGGCTTCGAGCGCCCGACCCTCCCAATAGCCCGCGCGGCCCAGAGAAATCGGCGTGCTCACCGCCATGCGGAAGCGGTTGAAATGATCGAGCGCCTTGCCCGGCTCCTTGAGATAGCGCAGCGCGACATAGCCCGCGAGCCATTCGAGATCGGCATAGTCGCTCTGGTCCGGGGTCAGCCCATGGCGGGCGGCGACCGTATAGGCGATCTGTGACTTGCCATCGCGCATCATCTGGCGCGCAAGCATGCGGCGGCGGTCGCTCCAGACCTCGGGCTTGCCCAAGCCCTCGGGCGCCGACTGTTGCAGCAAGAGCGTCACCGCATCCTCGTTGCGCCCGCGACGCACCCGCCATTCGAACCGCGCGTGCGCCAGAACCGGGTGATCGGCGAGGCTCGTCGGCACGGCGGAAATCGCCTCGTCCACGCCCGCCTCGTCGCGCACCAGAACGGCGGTGGCGGCGATGAGTTTGTCCCAGCCCGCGGGCAGGTTCGGCACAAGCCGCTCCGCGTCCCGGAACCGATCCCGCCAGAGCAACATCTCGGCGCGCGCCACATGGGACGATTTCAGGATCGCCCCATAGCGTGCCAGAAGGACCTGTTCCTCCTCGGCTTTCAAGGCCAGCGTGTTCCAGACCAGTGCCGCTTCGGCCTGGGCATCCGCGGACTGGCCAAGCGCCTCATAGGCCGCGATCAGACGCAGCGCGCCCGCGCCGGTTTGCGGCGGATAGGCCGTGAGATAGTCGATCACGCTGCGCGGGTCGGCATCGATCGGGATCACCGCCTCGCCCTTTTCCGCCAGAAGCGGCAGACCCGGCCAATCCGCATGGCTTTTCAGAAAATCGCGATACTCGGCGAATGTGCCACGCCCCATACGCAGGTATTGCCAGTCGATGATGTCGCGCCCGATCCCGCGGGCTTCCTCACGCGCCAGTCGCCAATCGCCCTCCGCCCATGCCGCATTGGCCCGCGTCAGCGCATCCGATTCGGGAGAGGCGGTGGCGGACATTGCAGAAAATGCTGCGAATACAAATGCATAAGCCGTCTTCATGGCGGTCTTCTTGATCATGATCGGATCTGGGCCTTCGGGGTATCTTGTGGGGACTGCTCGGTTTTTCCCAAGGATGTACGCGCGCGCGCAGGACAGCAACACAGATTCTTGTGAACCGGCGCGAAGGCGGCTAGTTTCCGCCGGAACTTTCACGGGCGACTCAGGGCGCGAATGACCTGAGACCCTCACTGCGAAAAAGGAGCGTACGATGTTCAAAGGATCCATTCCTGCACTGGTGACGCCGTTCAAGAACGGCCAGCTGGATGTCGCGACGCTCAAACGCTTGGTCGAATGGCATATCGCCGAAGGCTCATCGGGCATCGTGCCCGTTGGCACCACCGGCGAGTCGCCGACGCTCAGCCATGCCGAGCACCAGCAGGTGATCGAGATCGTGGTCGAGACCGCCGCGGGCCGCGTGCCGGTCATTGCGGGCGCCGGATCGAACAACACGGCCGAGGGGCTGAACCTGATCCGGCATGCCGCGAAAGTCGGCGCCGACGCCGCCCTCGTGGTGACGCCCTATTACAACAAACCGACGCAAAAAGGCCTGATCGCGCATTTCACCGCAATGCACGACGCCGCCGACCTGCCGATCGTGATCTACAACATTCCGGGCCGTTCGGTGATCGACATGACCACCGCGACCATGGCCGAGCTTGCGAAACTGCCGCGCATCGTCGGCGTCAAGGATGCCACCGGCGATCTGTCCCGCGTGCCGAAAACCCGCATCGCCTGCGGGCCGGAGTTCTGTCAGCTTTCCGGCGAGGATGCCACGGCGCTTGGGTTCAACGCCCATGGCGGTGTCGGCTGTATCTCCGTGACCGCCAACGTCGCGCCGAAGCTTTGTGCCGAGATGCAGGCCGCCACGCAGGCGGGCGATTACGCGAAAGCGCTCGAGATCACCGACAAGCTGATGCCGCTGCATATCGCGATCTTCCTTGAGCCGGGGGTCTGCGGGGCGAAATATGCCATGTCGCTTTTGGGGCTCTGCTCCGACGAGGTGCGCCTGCCGCTCACGTCGCTGTCGGACGAGACCAAAGCCGCGATCAAGGCGGCGATGGAACACGCCGGGCTTCTGTAACCCGGCCATCGCATCAGCCTGTCAGATCACTCGGGAAAGGGGCATGACGCCCCTTTTTCTATGCCCAATGCCCTGCCCCCTGTGGACACGGGCCGGGGGAAGACTTATCTGACGTTCCACTATGGCCAAGAAAAAACAGACCCCGGAAGAAAAGAACTACAAGGTGATCGCCGAGAACCGGCGCGCGCGCTACGACTATGCCATCGAGGATGACATAGAATGCGGCATCATACTCACCGGCTCC
The DNA here is from genome assembly GCF_051054295.1 of Celeribacter sp. SCSIO 80788. Classification (GTDB taxonomy): domain Bacteria; phylum Pseudomonadota; class Alphaproteobacteria; order Rhodobacterales; family Rhodobacteraceae; genus Celeribacter. Next base: position 2,658,762 of record NZ_CP150482.1, read on the forward strand.
GAGGTCAAATCTCTGCGCACCGGGCAATCCAATATCGCCGAAAGCTATGCCTCGGTCGACAATGGCGAGCTCTGGCTGACCAACGCCTATATCGCCCCCTATGAGCAGGCGATGTTCCCGCATGAAGAGCGCCGCAAGCGCAAGCTTTTGGTGTCGCGGCGCGAGTTGGCCCGGCTTTGGCAGGCCACCGGGCGTCAGGGCATGACGCTTGTGCCGCTGGTGATGTATTTCAACCATCGCGGCAAGGTGAAGATCAAACTCGGCATCGCCAAGGGCAAAAAGAACGTCGACAAGCGCGAAACCGAGGCGAAACGCGACTGGGGCCGTCAAAAGCAACGGCTCTTGCGCCACGGCGACTGAGCGCTTTTCACCTCCGCACGACATTTTGTGTCCCGGCAAGCCACCTGTGCCCCTCGCATCGCTTGCACCCGCAAGCCGGTAACGTTAAGGCAGGAACGACTGTCTTCAGGACCGAAAGAGGTCACATGCCCGAGAGCGATCCGAAAACACTGGTGTCCACCGCCTGGCTTGCCGACAACCTCAAGGCGCCAGAGCTCAGGCTGATCGATGCCAGCTGGTACATGCCCGCCGACAAGCGCGATTGTCGCGCCGAATACGAGCGCGAACACATTCCCGGTGCGCGGTTTGTCGATATTGACGAGGTGGCCGATCTGCGCTCCGATCTGCCGCATATGTTGCCGCCGGTGGAAAAATTCATGTCCCGCATGCGCGCGCTTGGCATCGGCGACGGGCATCAGGTTGTGGTCTATGACACCTCCGGGATTTTCTCAGCGCCGCGCGTCTGGTGGATGTTCAAATATTTCGGACAGGACAATGTCGCCGTTCTGGATGGCGGCCTGCCGAAATGGAAATCCGAAGGCCGCCCTGTGACCGACATCCCGCCAGTGATCCGCGACCGGCACATGGTGGTCGAAACCCGGCCCGAGCTGGTCCGCGATGTGACGCAGGTGGCCGCCTCTTCCAAACTCGGCGATTACGTCATTATCGACGCGCGCTCTGCCGGTCGGTTCAAAGGCGAAGAGCCGGAACCGCGCCCCGGGCTTGCCTCCGGCCATATCCCGAATTCTCGCAACGTGCCGTTTCCCGAGGTCTTGAACCCGGACGGCACATTGAAACCCATTGAAGCGCTGCGCCGTATTTTCGAAAACGCGGGCGTCGATCTGAGCAAACCGGCGATCACCACCTGCGGGTCGGGGGCGAGCGCCGCGATTTTGGGCCTCGCGCTCACCCGTCTTGGCGTACCTTTTTCGCTTTACGACGGATCCTGGGCGGAATGGGGCATGTATGGCGACCTGAAAGTCGCAACTGGAGAGGCGTAATGCTGAGCACTCTGAAACCGCAACCGGCGGATAAAATCCTTCAACTGATGCAGTTCTACCGCGAAGATCCGCGCGAGACCAAGATCGACCTTGGCGTCGGCGTCTACAAGGACGCGACCGGCCATACGCCGATCATGCGCGCAATCAAGGCGGCTGAGAAAAAGCTTTGGGACGAGGAAACCACCAAGAGCTACACCGCGCTCTCCGGCGATCCGGCCTTTGGCGCGGCGATGAAGACCATGGTTCTGGGCGACTCGGTCGACCATGCCCGCGTGGGTGCGATTGCGACCCCGGGCGGCACCGGCGCTGTGCGTCAGGCGCTTGAACTTGCCAAGCTCGTCGATCCGGAGACCACCGTCTGGACCTCCAATCCGACCTGGCCGAACCACGTCTCGATCATCAAGTTCATGCATCTGAACCACGCCGAATACGCCTATTTCGACGAGGCTTCCTGCACCGTCGATTTCGATGCGATGATGGAGAGCCTCAAGGCGTTGAAAGCGGGCGATGTGGTGTTGCTGCATGGCTGCTGTCACAACCCGACGGGCGCGAACCTGACGCTGGAGCAATACGGTCTCGTGGCCGATCTGATCGCCGAGAAAGGCGCGACCGCGCTTGTCGACATCGCCTATCAGGGCTTTGGCGACGGGATTGAAGAGGACGCAGCGGCGACCCGTCTTCTGGCCTCCAAACTGCCGGAACTTCTGGTGGCGTCCTCGTGCTCGAAAAACTTCGGCATCTACCGCGAGCGCACCGGCTGCCTGATGGCGATCTCCGAGAAGGCCGAGCAGACCGCCGTGACCCAAGGCACGCTCAACTTCCTCAACCGCCAGAACTATTCCTTCCCGCCGGATCACGGCGCGCGTCTGGTGACGATGATCCTGAATGACGAGGCGCTCAAGGCCGACTGGATGGCGGAACTTGAAGAGGTGCGTCTCGGCATGCTGGGCCTGCGCCAACAGCTCGCCGATGAGCTGAAACGCCTGACCAACAGCGACCGGTTCGATTTCATCGCCCGTCACCGCGGCATGTTCTCGCGCATCGGCGCCTCCCCTGAGGAAGTGCTCACGATGCGCGAAGAATTCGGCATTTACATGGTCGGCGATTCGCGGATGAACATCGCCGGTCTCAATGCCGAGACCGTGCCGCTTCTGGCCGAGGCGATTGCCAAGACCTGCAAGTGAACATATGCAAAATTTCGAGATTGAAAGCGCGCTTCGGCGCGCTTTTTTCGTGGTTTCCATGCTAGATTTAAAATGTCGCATCGCGTCACGATAAGATGACTCTTACATGCAGAAACACGCATATATCCGCATCGGACGAATACAAAAGGAAACGCCATGAAAACTGAAACCGTAGACGGACTGAATTTCGAAACCTGGACCGTTGACGAGGTCGCCGAAGCCTTTGAGGCGAATGAAATTGCCCTGATCGACGTGCGCACTCCGCAGGAATACGCATTCGAGCACATCCCGGGCGCGCTGCTTTTGCCGCTGTCCTTCTTTTCTGCCGAAAAACTGCCGTCTCAGGAAGGCAAGCGCATCATCTTCCATTGCGGCTCCGGCGTCCGGTCCGGCAAGGTCGCCATGGCCTGTGCTGCCGCAGGCATCAGCCCGGTCGGCCATATGGAAGGCGGTTTTGGCGCATGGAAAGCGGCGGGCAAAGGCTACACCGGCACCGACATGGCAACCGGTGCGCCGAAAAAGGTTCCGGCCCAGTAAGCGCCTCCTCCTCTGTCATTCAGACGAGCGCTCTTCGGGGCGCTCGTTTTCGTTTATCCGGGGAAGACCTCCGCCATGGCGCGGTCGAACTCGGCCCAGGAAATCGTCGCTTTGTTGCCGGCGTAGCCATGGTAATGCGACCTGCCCGAGGCGGTCGGCAGACCGGCCCAGATTTTCGCCAGATTGTTCATGAAACTGTGCCGCGTGATTTGCCCCGCACGCAGCTCATAGACCCCGGCATCGGCCAGCAGGATGTCCGCCAACCGGTCCTGAACCGCGGGGGTAAAGATCACCTCCGGCCCGAGGTCGAGTTCGGTGACCAGATCGCCCAGCGTCGAGGGGATGAATTGATAATACCCGATGGCATGGGGTTGGCCGGGTGTGGCGTCGATCCATGCGAAAATCTCGCCCAGCGTCATCTGCGTCGGTTTCTTCGCAGGCCTGCGCGTCGCCCCGTGCTGCACCGCATCGTAGCCATCCCGCGGGCTTTCCGCCCGACCGATCAGCGCCCGGATGCGCAGAATATCGGCAGACGCATGGGCCAGCCCCCTGATCCTCGCACGTGCCTCCGGACGCGGTGGCAGCGGCTCGAAGAAACTGCCCTCGGCCCGTCCGGCAAACAGGCTCGGACCGAAACTTTCTGCACCGCTCAAGGGCGTGGACAGCGGTTGTGGCAGATTGACCACCAAAGGCTGGCGTTCGAGATCCCAAGCCTGCCCGCTGGGCCGCAAAAGCGACACAGGTTCGGCCAGAAGCGAGAGCGGCCAGAGCAGGATCATCAACAAAACGCAGGTCTTGCGCAGCATCGGGGCCTCGACGTTTGAGAGGGGCGAAGACAGATCTAGGCCAGCATGGTTGAGAAAAGGTTAGGACGAGGCTGTCGTCCCGAAAGAAACAAAAAACCCGGGCGCTTGTGACGCCCGGGTCGGTTTTCAGACTGAGGAAGGGATCAGCCTTTGTAGAATTCCGGATAGGCTTCCATGCCGAGCTCCGCTTTGTCGAGACCCATGATCTCTTCTTCTTCGGAGACGCGGATGCCCATGACCATTTTCAGGATGAACCAGACGATGGCGGAGACCACGAAGGTGAAGACACCGACCACGACGATACCGTAGAGCTGGGAACCGATGGTGGCGTCCGAATTGGTGAACACAACCGCGATGGTGCCCCAGATGCCGCAGATCAGGTGGACCGGGATGGCGCCCACGACGTCGTCGATTTTCAGCTTGTCGAGGAACGGCACAGCGAAGACCACGAGCACACCGCCGACCATACCGATGAGGGTCGCGACACCCAGCGTCGGGGTGAGCGGTTCAGCGGTGATGGACACGAGACCGGCCAGAGCGCCGTTGAGCACCATGGTGAGATCGACTTTGCCGTAAACCAGCTGGGTCACGATCAGAGCGGCGATCGCACCACCGGCAGCAGCGGTGTTGGTGTTCGCGAAGATACGGGACACATCGGCCACGTCACCCACAGAGCCCATAGCGAGCTGGGAGGCACCGTTGAAGCCGAACCAGCCGAGCCACAGGATGAACGTACCGAGCGTGGCGAGGGTCAGGTTGGAGCCCGGGAAAGCCGTGACTTTGCCGTCTTTGTATTTGCCGATACGCGGGCCGAGGATGAGAGCACCGGCCAGAGCGGCCCAGCCACCCACGGAGTGCACAACGGTGGAACCGGCGAAGTCGAGGAAACCAGCTTCGTCGAGGAAACCGCCGCCCCATTTCCAGGAGGCAGAGATCGGGTAGATCAGGGAGGTCAGGATGACCGTGAAGATCAGGAACGGCCACAGTTTGATGCGTTCGGCAAGGGTACCGGACACGATGGAGGCGGTGGCGCCACAGAACATCAGCTGGAAGAAGAAGTCGGATGCGGTGGAGGCGTAGGAGTAATCGTCCACGGCATCGGCGGTCACACCAACGGCTTCGAGCACGCCCGGGCCGAAGACGCCGGAGAGGATACCGTCAACCGACCAGGTGCCGAGCGGGTACATCAGGTTGTAGCCGATCAGGTAGTAGAAGATCGAGGCAAGGCCGAAGAGCGCCACGTTTTTGGTCAGCTGCATCGCCACGTTCTTGGAGCGCACGAGGCCCGCTTCGAGCATGGCAAAACCAGCGGCCATGAAGAACACGAGGAAGCCGCCGATGAGGAACAGCAGGGTGTTCAGGATGAAGACGGTGTCGGTGGGCACGGCGGCCGGCACGACCTCTTCAACCACCTCGGCAGCGTCCTGCGCGAATGCCATCAGCGGCATCGCAGCGGCGAGCGCCGTCGCCGGAATGAGTTTGGTGAGTTTCATTTGTCTCAAGTCCCTTTCGTTTCGGGTAGCGCGATCAGATCGCGTCGTCGTTGGTCTCGCCGGTACGGACGCGCGTCGCGCCTTCCACGTCGAGGACAAAAATCTTGCCGTCGCCGATCTTGTCGGTCTTGGCGGTGCTGGCGATGGTTTCAACGACCTGATCGGCCATCGCATCGGCGACAACGATCTCGAGCTTCACCTTCGGCACGAAGTTCACGGCATATTCTGCACCGCGGTAGATTTCGGTGTGACCGGATTGCGAGCCAAAACCCTTGATCTCCGTCACCATCATGCCGCGCACACCGATACCGGTGAGTGCTTCGCGGACTTCTTCAAGCTTGAACGGCTTGATTGCAGCAATAATGAGTTTCACGTTTTTCCCCTTCCGTTTGAGCGGGCGGCGTCCGAAAGACAGCCACGGGGTCAGCAAAACGATGTTAAGAGTTGCTTCACAAGGAATCCGCGCAGGAGGGGTGTGTCATTTGTAGGCGCTCCTGCTCAAGAATTATACATTTTGTGCATCAAGGTTAAAAAATAAGCGCAAAATAAATGGGCAAAGGCGACTCGTTTCGTCTCAACTTTCCCCTCAACATCTGCGGCCCAAGTCTTTACACTCACGGCAATTAAGAACGGATCGAGATCGAGCAAAAGACATGACCGGACCAAACCGGGGAAAGCCCAGGCTGGTGGCGGATAAACGCTATCCCGCGACCCAGAGGGCTCAAAAACACCAGACAAAGCCCAAGGCGCCGCAAAAACCGAAAGCGCCGAAAAAGCCGCGTGCGACGCGCGGGCGCAAGCGGTCGTCGAACATCTTTGTGCGCCTGATTGCCGGGCTTTGGCGACTGATCTGGATCACCCTGACACGGGCCGGGATCGCGCTTGCGGTGATCGTGGGCATCGCGGTGTTCTACCTCTACTCGAGCCTGCCGCCCTATGACTCGCTTCTCGACGGACGGGCGCGTGGCTCGGTCACACTGCTGGATCGTGACGGATCGGTGTTTGCCTGGCGTGGCGAACAGTTCGGCGGGCAAATCACCGCCGACACCGTGTCGCCCTATCTGAAAGAGGCGATCGTCGCCACGGAGGACAAACGCTTTTATCGTCACTTCGGCGTCAGCCCGCGCGGCATCGCCTCCGCCATTCGTATCAACATGTCGGAGGGGCGCAGCCCGCTGTCCGGCCACGGCGGCTCGACCCTGACGCAGCAGACCGCGAAACTTCTCTGTCTCGGCGTGCCCTACGATCCGAAAACGTGGAAGACCCAGACCGAATACGAGGACGACTGCCGCGAAACCACGATTGCGCGCAAGATCAAGGAAATGGTCTTCGCCATGGCGATGGAGGCGCGCTATTCCAAGAACGAGATCCTCTCGATCTACATGAACCGCGCCTATCTTGGGGCCGGTGCGAACGGATTCGAGGCCGCCGCCCAGCGTTATTTCGGCAAATCCGCCGCCGAGGTGAACATCTCAGAGGCCGCCATGCTCGCGGGCCTGTTGCAAGCCCCGACCCGCTATGCGCCAACGAACAACCTGCAACGCTCGCAGGAACGCGCGGGGATCGTTCTCCTGCTGATGAACGAGCAGGGCTATATCACCGACGAGGAACGCACCTATGCCAAGGCGCATCCCGCCGAACTGTCGGAAACGGCCGAGAAACGCGCGGGCGGGTATTTTGCCGATTGGGTCATGGGTGCGGGGCCGGATTTTCTCACCCGCGACACGACCGAAGACGTTGTCATCGAAACCACGTTTGACCAACGCATCCAGAGCGCGGCCGAAGAGGCGCTCACCTGGATTTTCGAGAACAAGATCAAGGAAGGTTCCGAAGCGCAGGCCGCCATCGTGGTGATGTCCGCCGACGGGGCTGTGCGCGCCATGGTGGGCGGGCGCAAGCTCAAGGTCTCGGGCGCCTTCAACCGGGCGACACAGGCGAAACGCCAGCCCGGGTCGAGTTTCAAACCCTTCGTCTATGCCACGGCGTTGGACATGGGGTGGTCCTATGACGATGTGGTGGTGGACGAACCGATCACGCTGAACATCCCCGGCTCCGGCCCGTGGACGCCACAGAACTACGACCGCAAGTTCCATGGTGCCGTGACCCTGACCGACGCACTCAAACACAGCTACAACATCCCGGCGGTCGAGCTTGCGATGGATGCGGGGCTTGAGAATGTGCGTACCGTGGCGTCGAGCTTCGGGATCGAAAGCGATCTGGCGCAAGGCCCGGCTCTGGCGCTCGGTGTCTCGGAATCCACGCTTCTGGAGATGACCGGAGCCTATGCCGGGATCCTTAACGGCGGTTCTTCCGTGTCGCCCTACGGGCTCAAATCCCTGCGCCTCAAAGGCGACAGCACGCCACTGATGGGACAGGAAGGCGGGCTTGGCGAACGGGTCATCACCCCCGACAGCGCCCAGCAGCTCATTTACATGATGTACAACGCCGTCCAGTCGGGCACCGGCGCGCGGGCGCAAATTCCGGGCTATGAGGTGGCTGGCAAGACCGGCACAACCCAGGCCGCGCGCGATGCCTGGTTCATGGGCTTTACCGCCGATTACGTTGCGGGTGTCTGGATGGGTTATGATGACAACTCGCCGCTCTCCGGCGTCACCGGCGGCGGGCTTCCTGCCGAAATCTGGCAACGCACCATGGCAGAGGTGCAAAACGGCCTCGAACCCAAGCCCCTGCCGATGATCCGCCCTGCCGCGCCGCCAACCGTGCAACGGGAGCAACCTTCGGGCAACGGCCAGCGCGGCAACAACAAGGCCGACAATGTGCTGCTCGATCTGCTGGGCGCGATTTTCGGCAACGGCAACTGAACAAAAAACGCGCCTCCCGGGGCGCGTTTTTCATTCCATCTTTTCCGTTTCGATCAGGCCAGAGTCGCCGTCAGCTTGTCGATCGACCCACCGGCCTTGTCGAGCATCGCCCCGATTTCGGCCCGTTCGGATTTCAACAACGAAATCCCTTCGATCTGCAAATCGATGAACTTGCCCGCCTTGTCATGCACGATGAACGAAATGTCGAAGGGCGCTTCGCCCTTCAGGATCGCAGTGCAACGCACATCATAGATCGAGTTGATCTGCTGGGTGCTGTTGACCTGAATCTTGCCACCGATGAATTCCCGGAAGCGCGAGCCGTATTTGCGGGCGACATAGGTCTGGAACGCCTTGGTGAACGCGTTCAACTGCGCGCCCGAGGCGGAACGGGCAGGCGGGCCGAGCACCGAGCGCGCGATGTTGGACATGTCGGCATAACGCACCAGCACCTTCTCGAATTCGACATACATGGCCGCTTCGGACTTGCCCGAATTGATGATGGTGTTGATATCCGCCACCGCCTTGCCGATCAGCGCCTCCGCCTGCGATGCGGAAAAGGCCAGCGCCGCACGGGGCAGCACCAGAGCCGCGCCGAGCGCAGCGAGAGTCATGCGGCGTGTGAACCCGAAGTCACTCATAGAAGTCCTCGTAAATGTCATAGGTCGTGGCCTGCTCCGCCCCCTCTGCGCCCGCAACGATCGGCGTGCCGAGCTCATAGCGGCGATTGTCGAGATAGGTCAGGCGCATCTGGGAATAGCTGTCGGCGCTGTCATACAGCACGGATTCGTAGAGGTCCGAGTAACGATAGCGTGTATCGGCCAGATCGGCGACTTTCAGCCCCGTCTTATAGCTTTTCTCCGGGTTGCCCAAAAGGTTGCCCACCGGATCCAGCGCCATATCGACGATCAGGCCGAACGCATCGCGCTCCGTCGACGGTCCGTAAACCGGCAGCACGACATAGGCCCCCTCACCCACACCCCAGGTGTAAAGCGTCTCGCCGAAATCGGAATCGCGCTCCTCGAGCCCCATGCCGGTGGCCGGATCAAACAACCCGGCGATGCCGACCGTGGCGTTGACCGCGAAACGCGCCGTGTTGTGCAGGGCATCGCCGAATCGCAATTGCAGCACGTCATTCACGACAGTGCCCGGAATGCCCAGCGTGTCGGAGACATTCGACAGCCCCTTGCGCAGCGGGTCGGGCACCACCGTGCCATAGGCGGTCGAGACGGGTTTGATCACCGCACGGTCGAGCGCCACGTTGGTCTCATGCCAGCTGCGGTTCACATCCTCATAGGGATCGTTGATTCCGCCCGTTTGTGGCGCGGCGGCGCATCCCGCCAGCACACCGAGGGAGAGGGCGGCGATCGACGGCGTGAACCGGGTTTGGAGAACTCGCATCATGAACAGACTTTCGGTTCGGGACGTGACAGGCCATTCCCGTCATAAGATATATGCCCAGATAGTATGACACGGATGAAAGCCCAATATTAACCCTCCAGGTGTTATGAGCTTGTGACATAGTTTCAACAGAGTGTGCACGGTTGCGCGGCAAAGCCTGTCCAACCCCGCATATATCGCGAAAACCGGACAAGACAGCCACATGAGTGAACACAGCCGCATCGGACAAGGGGAGCTGCGCAACGCTCGCAGAGAATCGCGTAACCTGTTCTGGGCTGTCGGGCTGTTTTCCATCTGCATCAACCTTTTGATGCTCACCGGACCGCTGTTCATGTTGCAGGTCTACGATCGGGTGCTCGGCTCCGGGTCCGAGGCCACCTTGCTTGCGCTGTTCGCGATCGTCGGCTTTCTCTACCTGATGATGGGCCTGCTCGACGGCACCCGCGCGCGGCTTCTGTCACGGATCGGGGCGCGGTTTCAGAGCGCACTTGAAGATCGGGTGTTCCACGCCGCCCTTAGCCATGCCGCGATGACCCCGCGCGAGGCCGGCAAGGGCCGCGCCATGGACCAGCTCTCTGCTCTGCGCCGGTTTTTCGGCTCCACGGCTTTTGCCGCGTTTTACGATCTGCCGTTCACCCCGATCTTTCTTCTGGGGATCTCGCTGTTTCATCCCTCTCTCGGACTTCTGGCCACAGGTGGAGGCACGATTCTGGTCGCCGTCGCGCTCTGGCACCGCACCCTCGCCAGACCCGCGCAGGACGCGATGATCCGGGCCGAAGCCGAGGCCAGCCAGACCGCCAGCCGCATAGGCGCCTCCGCCGAAGCCCTCACCGCACTTGGCATGCGCGAGACCGCTTATCGGCGCTGGCTCAGGATGCGTGACATCGCCCTTGAAAAGACGATCACGAGCGAGGACACGACCCACGGTTTCGCCGCCGCGTCCCGCACCCTGCGTCTGTTCCTGCAATCCGCCATGCTGGCCATGGGGGCCTGGCTCGTGCTCGAACGTCAGATCACGCCGGGCGCGATGATCGCGAGCTCCATCCTTCTGGGCCGGGCACTGCAACCCGTCGATCTGCTGATCGGGCAATGGACCATCGTGCAACAGGCACAGCAGGGCTGGTCCGATCTGGCCGACCTTTTGGGCAAAACGCCCAAACCGGAGCCCCGCACCGAACTGCCGCGCCCACGCGCACTGCTGACGGTGCATCAGCTCTCCATCATCCCGCCGGGGCAACCGCAGGCCGCGCTCCGGATGATCGGTTTCGATCTGACCCCTGGCGAGGCCTTGGGCGTGATCGGACCTTCGGGGGCCGGGAAATCGACATTAGCGCGCGCCCTGACCGGGGTCTGGCAACCGGCCAGCGGCACGATCCGACTCGATGGCGCGAAACTGTCGCAATATGCCCCCGAAGCGCTCGGCGATTACATCGGTTACCTGCCGCAACAGGTGCAGCTTTTCGACGGCACGATTGCCGAAAACATCGCCAAACTGTCGCTCGCGCCCGATGCCGAGGCCGTCGTCTCCGCCGCGAAAAAGGCCGATGCGCATGAGCTGATCCTGTCGCTGCCCGAAGGCTACGACACGCCGGTGGCTGCGTCGGGCGGGCTTTTGTCCGGCGGGCAGATGCAGCGCATCGGACTGGCCCGCGCCTTTTACGGCGATCCGGTGATCGTCATTCTCGATGAGCCGAACGCCAACCTCGACAACATAGGGTCTCTGGCGCTGAACGCCGCCATCCGCCGTCACAAGAAGGACGGCGGCGCCGTACTGATCATGGCGCACCGCCCATCGGCCATTCAGGAATGCGAAAAGCTTTTGGTGTTGGATAACGGCATGCGCCGTGCCTTCGGGCCGCGCGATCAGGTGCTGTCCGACATGGTGAAGAATTCCACCGAGCTTCAGAACGCCCGGACTGAGACCGGCTCCCGAAACGGCCCGACCTCAAACATGGGGGGTGTGCAATGAGCCCGCCCGCCAAGTCCCACTCCGCGACATGGCCCGCCCGCCGCATCGTGCTCTTCGGCCTGCTGTGCGTCACGCTCTTGATCGGCGGTTTTGGCGGCTGGGCGGTTTTCGCCCGGATCGACGGGGCCGTCGTCGCGACCGGACAGGTTCAGGTGGAACAAAATCGTCAGGCCGTGGCGCATCGCGACGGTGGCGAGGTGGCTGCCGTGCATGTCTCCGAGGGCGATCGGGTGCGCAAAGGGGCGCTCCTGATTTCTCTGTCGCCGGACGAATATCTGAGCGAGCTTGCCCTGATCGAGACCCAGCTTTTCGAATATATCGCTCGCGCCGCGGGTCTTGAGGCCGAACGAGATGGTGCAGATGCGATCACCCTGCCCGCAGACCTCAGGGAACGGATGGCGGAGGACCCGCAAGTGGCCCATTCGGTCACAGGACAGCGCGACCTGTTCACCGCCCGGCGCGAAACGGCGCGGGCGGAGATCGGCCAGCTCGACAAGCAGCGCAGCCAGATCGAGGTCCAGATCGACGGACTTGGCCGTCAGAAAGCCGCCCTGACCGCACAGCTTGAATTGCTTGAAGAAGACCTCGCCGCGCAAAACGCCCTGCTCGACCGCGGCCTCACTCAGCAAAGCCGGGTGATCGGCTTGCGCCGGGATGCGGTGAGCCTTGCCGCCGAAATCGGCCGCATCGATACGTCGCAGGCGCAGGCACGGGTGCAGATCACCGAGATCGAGTTACAAATCCTCAAGGCGGGCAGCGACCGGCGCGAGAGCGCCATCACGGAGTTGCGCGACATTCAGGCCCAGATCGGCAACCTGCGCGAGCAGCGCAGCGCGCTTCGGGCACGGCTCGACCGGCTCGACATCCGCGCACCTGTTGCGGGTGTGGTCTTTGACCTGACCGTCTTCGGCCCCGGAGCCGTGATTCAGCCCGCGCAACCCGTGCTGTACATCGTGCCGCAAGATCGACCGCTGATCATCACCGCCACCCTCAGCCCGGCTCATGTCGATCAGATCTATCCCGGCCAACCGGTGCGGCTGCGCTTTACCTCTTTCAACCGACGCTCTACACCGGAACTTGAAGGTCAGGTGACCCGTATTTCGCCGGACGCTTTCACGGATGAAGCCACAGGTGCAAGTTACTATCGTGCCGACATTCATATCTCTGAGGATCAACGCGCGCGCCTGCCCGATGGCTCGGTGCTTATTCCCGGCATGCCGGTTGAGGCCTATATGGCAACGGGGGAGCGCTCGCCCATTGCCTACCTGACGAAACCGCTCACAGATTACTTCACGCGCGCCTTCCGCGAAGACTGACGGCGCATCAAGACGACTCGAACCCAAGGACTGACCATGGACCTTTCCGCCAAACTCGCCGATCTCGGCCACACCCTGCCCGACGCTCCTGCCCCCGCCGCCAATTACGTACCTTTCGTACAGAGCGGCCAGCAGCTTTTCATCTCCGGCCAGATCTCCGCCGATCCTGAAGGGCTGATCTGCGGCAAGCTCGGGGCCGATCTCGACACCGAGGCCGGGGCAAAAGCCGCCGAGCGGTGTGCGCTGGCGCTTCTGGCGCAGGCCAACGCCGCCGTGGGCGGGGATTTCTCCAAGGTGAAGCGGCTGGTAAAATTGGTGGGGTTCGTCAACTCCACGGCCGAGTTCACCGAACAGCCGCAGGTGGTCAACGGCGCTTCCAATCTCATGGTCGCCGTTCTTGGCGAGGCCGGACGCCATGCCCGCTCCGCCGTCTCCGCCGCCAGCCTGCCGCGAGGTGTCGCGGTCGAGATCGAAGCGATTTTCGAGCTGGTCTGATGCCCACGCTCGATCCCGCCTTTTTCAAGGCCCCGATTGCCCATCGCGCTTTGCACGATGGCAATCACACCCGCGCCGAAAACAATATGAAAGCCATCGAAACCGCCATTGCCAGCGGGTTCGGGATCGAGATCGACCTCCAGCTGTCTGCCGACGGCGAGGCGATGGTGTTTCACGATTACAGCCTGCACCGCCTGACCGAGGGCTCCGGGCCTTTCGCCCAACGCAATGTCACCGAACTTGCGGAGCTGCGCTTCAAGACCGGTGAGGTCGGGGTGCCGACACTCGGACAGGTGCTCGATGCCGTCGCCGGGCAAGTGCCGCTTTTGATCGAGGTAAAGGATCAGGACGGCGCCATGGGCCCCAAGATCGGCCTCTTGGAAGAGGCTGCGGCGAGGGCGCTTGCGCACTATAAGGGACCGGTGGCGCTCATGTCCTTCAACCCCCATTCGGTCGCAAAACTCGCCGAGCTCTGCCCCGATATTCCACGCGGTCTGACGACAAGCGCCTGGGCAAATCGGGAGGACGGGATCGTCCCGGCTGCACGACGGGCCGAGCTTCGGGACATTCCGGATTATGACCGGGTGGGTGCCTGTTTCATTTCGCACCAATGGGATGACCTGTCCTCGCCGCGTGTGACCGAGTTGAAATCGGCGGGTGCGCATATTCTGTGCTGGACGATCAAAAGCCCGGAGGCCGAGGCTCAGGCCCGCGAGATCGCGGAGAATATCACCTTCGAGGGCTACCTGCCGACTTGACGCCCGGAACCTGCGTGCCAGTTTCTAACCGAACGTGGCGCGCAGGATTTTCATGACGGACCAGATCGAGATCAGCCTGATCAACAGCCTCGGGGCAATGCCCCCCGAGAACTGGGATACCTGCGCCGCACCGGGAGAGGGGCGGCCCGAGGACCCGTTTGTCACGTACCGGTTCCTGATGGCACTCGAACGCTCCGGCTCGGTCGGCCCCGGAACCGGCTGGCAGCCGAGCTATCTCGTGGCGCGGGCGGAGGATCAGGTGATCGCCGTCGCACCGATGTATGCCAAAAGCCACAGCCAGGGCGAATATGTGTTCGATCACAACTGGGCCCATGCCTATGAGCGCGCGGGCGGGCGGTATTATCCGAAACTCCAGATCGCCGTGCCGTTTACTCCGGTGACAGGGCGGCGATTGTTGACCCGACCGGGGTTCGAGAGCGTCGGTCAGGCGGCACTTGTGCAAGGCGCGGTCGAAGTGGCGGAGCAAAACCGGCTCAGTTCCCTGCACCTGACGTTTTGCACCGACGACGAGGTTGCGGCCGGGAGGACCATGGGGCTGATGCATCGCACCGGGCAGCAGTTTCATTGGGACAACGCAGGCTACGCGACGTTTGACGATTTTCTCGCCGCCCTCTCATCGCGCAAGCGCAAGAACATCCGCAAGGAACGCGCGCAGGCGCAGGGATTTGGCGGCGAGATCGTCCAGCTCACGGGCGATGACATCAAACCCGACCATTGGGATGCGTTCTGGACGTTTTATCAAGACACCGGCGGGCGCAAATGGGGCACGCCCTACCTGACGCGGGCGTTTTTCGATAAGTTGCATGACACGATGCGCGACGATGTTCTGCTGGTTCTGGCGATCCGCGACGGGCGCGCCATCGCCGGGGCGTTGAATTTCATCGGGCGCGACCGGCTTTTCGGGCGCTATTGGGGCTGCACCGAATATCACCCGAGCCTGCATTTCGAGATTTGCTACTATCAGGCCATCGACTATGCCATCGTCCAGGGTTTGCGCCGTGTCGAAGCGGGCGCACAGGGCGAACACAAACTGGCGCGCGGCTATCTGCCCAACACGACGCATTCGCTGCATTGGATCGCCGATCCGGGATTTGCCCGCGCTGTGGAAGAGTATCTTGTGGCCGAACGCGCCGCCGTGGCCGAGGAGGTCGAGGTTTTGACCTCCTATGGCCCGTTCAAATCCACCCCCGAGGAGGAAGATCATGACTGAGCTTTTAAACGGCACAGCCCGCGAAGAGGCGCTTGCACCGCTTTTGACACAGGGCTGGACGGAAAATTCCGACGGAACCGCGATTGAGAAACGTTATGTATTTCGGAACTTTATCGAGGCTTTCGGGTTTATGACACGGGTTGCGCTTATCGCCGAGAAACGCGATCACCACCCCGATTGGCGCAATGTGTACCGTACGGTCGAAGTCACGCTTTCGACCCACGATGCGGGCGGATTGACCGCGAAAGACATCGCACTGGCAGAAAAAATGGACGAGGCAGCGGCACATGTTTGAAAAACTTCTGAATTACGAAATCTACAACGGCCATACGGTGGGCGATTACCTGTCGCTTGAATTCCTTGCCGGGATCGCCGGTTCGATCCTCGGGGCTTTGCTCCTGTTGATCGCGGGCATGATGATTTCGGGCTGGGTCGGGCGCCGCATACGCGCCATCGGTGCGCGCTACAAAAGCCTCGACGACACGCTGTTCAACTTCCTCGCCAATATCGCGCGCTACGCCGTTTTGGCCTTTACCGTTCTGATCATTCTCAACACCTTCGGCATTCAGACCACATCTATCGTCGCCGTCATCGGTGCCGCGGGTCTGGCCATCGGTCTGGCTTTGCAGGGTACATTGTCGAATATTGCAGCCGGTGTGATGATCATCCTGTTTCGCCCCTTCAAAAACGGTGATTTTGTTGAGGTTGCGGGCAAATCCGGCACTGTGAAGGATATTTCGCTCAATTTTACCGAGCTTGCCGATCTGTCGAACGTGCAGGTGATCGTGCCGAACTCGCAGGTTTGGGGCAATATCATCACCAACTATTCCACAAACCAAACGCGGCGCGCCGAATGGACCTTTGGCGTCGGCTATGGTGCCAATCTGAAAACCGCCGAAGAGGTGATCCGCAAGACGATCATGGCCGATCCGCGGGCGATGACCCAACCTGAGCCGTTTATTCAGGTCAACAATCTCGGCGATTTCTCGGTCGATTTCCTTGTGCGCGTCTGGGTGAAATCGCCGGATTATTTCGCCTTCACGACCGACATGAAACGCGCGGTCAAGGAAGCCATGGACGAGGCCGGGGTCGATATCCCCTTCCCGACGCGGACCGTGATCAACGCCGCCGAATGAGAAAACGCCCGGGATGATCTCCCGGGCGTTCTTTTTCAGATTTTCTCAACGAGGGATTCACCCGCAGAAATCGTGCATTCACCGGGGCTGGTTTCAACTTCGAGAACCTTCACAACCCCGTCTTCGGCATAAAGCGCGAAGCGTTTCGAGCGGTTGATCAGACCAGCCGGCGGGGCGGTAAAATCGAGGCCAAGCGCCTTGATAAACCCGGCCTCCGCATCGCCCAGCATGGTGATCCCCGCCGCATCTGCGCCCGTGTCCTTGGCCCAGGCGCCCATCACGAACGGATCGTTGACGGAGACGCAGATCACCTCGTCCACGCCCTTATCCTTGAACTTCGGCATGGTGCGGATGAAGCTCGGCACATGGGCCGTGGTGCAGACGCCCGTATAGGCCCCCGGCAGACCAAAAAGCACAACCTTGCGCCCCTTGAACTTGTCCGCCAGCTCAACCGCTGCGGGTCCCTCCGCCGTCATTTCGAGCACGTTGCCACCGGGCAGGCTGTCTCCAACCGAAATCGTCATGGTAATGATCCTCTGTGCGTTGTCATTCTGTCTTGCAACGATATAGGGTCGGGGCGTTTCGCGACCAGAGGAAAGATCATGAGCCACTTCATCGTTATCGGTGCCGGACAGGCCGGACAAAGCATCGTCACCACGCTGCGCGGGCAGGGTTTCGAGGGTGAGATCACTCTGATCGGCGAGGAACCCGTGCCACCCTATCAGCGCCCGCCATTGTCCAAGGCCTATCTCCTTGGCGAAATGGAACTGGATCGACTGTTTTTGCGGCCCGAAAGCTATTACGCCGACGAAAATATTACGCTGCGCACCGGCACCAAGGTCACCGGCATCGACCCAGTTGCGAAAACCGTCACCATGGGCGACGAGACCCTGTCCTATGACAAGCTCGCGCTGACCACCGGCTCCGCGCCGCGCCTTTTGCCTGCCTCGATTGGCGGCAATTTGGGTGGCGTCTATGCGATGCGCACGCTGGCCGATGCCGATGCGATAGAGCCCGAGTTCCGCGAAGGTGCGTCTGTTCTGATCGTCGGCGGCGGCTATATCGGGCTTGAGGCCGCAGCCGTCGCCGCGAAGAAGGGGCTGAAGGTTACGCTTGTGGAAATGGCCGAGCGGATTTTGCAACGTGTGGCCTCGAAAGAGACCTCCGACTATTTCCGCGCTTTGCACCGCTCGCATGGCGTCGATCTGCGCGAAGGCGTGGGGCTTGTGAAACTCACGGGGGATCGCCGAGTGAAAGCCGCCGAGCTAACCGATGGCACCACGCTCGATGTAGATTTCGTTATCGTCGGTGTTGGCATCATCCCCGGCACGGACCTTGCCGAAATGGCCGGGCTGGGGATCGAGAACGGCATCAAGACCGATCTGCATGGCGCGACCTCCGACCCGGGTATTTTCGCCGCGGGCGATTGCGCCTCTTTCCCGCATGAGGGCGCACAAATCCGGCTCGAATCCGTTGGCAATGCGATTGATCAGGGCGAGGTGGTCGCGAAAAACATGCTGGGTCAGGATGTGACCTATCTGCCGAAACCCTGGTTCTGGTCGGATCAATATGACGTCAAGCTTCAGATCGCGGGGCTGTCCACAGGCCACGACCGGGTTGTGATCCGCGAAGGCGCGGGCACGCATTCGCATTGGTATTACAAGGACGGGCAGCTCATCGCCATCGACGCGATGAACGATCCGCGCGGCTATATGGTGGCGAAACGCCTGATCGAGGGCGGTAAAAACGCCGACCCCGACAAGGTGGCCGATCCCGCCACCGATCTCAAAGAACTGATGCGCGGCTGATGCGGATCATCGCCGGACAGTTTCGCGGGCTGGCACTGGCCTCCGTCGGAAAGGGCGACGAGGCCGCGCATTTGCGCCCGACCACGGACCGGGTGCGCGAAAGCCTGTTTTCCGTTCTGACGGCCGGGAAATACGGCGATGCGGTCGAAGACGCCCGCGTACTCGATCTGTTCGCAGGCACCGGCGCGCTGGGGCTTGAGGCCCTGTCGCGCGGCGCC
Organism: Celeribacter sp. SCSIO 80788; assembly: GCF_051054295.1. GTDB lineage: Bacteria > Pseudomonadota > Alphaproteobacteria > Rhodobacterales > Rhodobacteraceae > Celeribacter. The sequence continues at coordinate 2,677,273 of NZ_CP150482.1, forward strand.
GAATGCGTTACCTTCGTCGATGATGGGCGCAAGGCGCAGGGGCTGATTTCGGAGAACATCAAGAAATGCCGGGCGGAGGAGCACTGTACGTTCATGCGCATGGATGCGACCCGTCTGCCCGCGAACCCGTCCGAGCCCTATGATCTGATCTTCCTCGATCCGCCCTATACCAAGGGGCTGGGCGAAGTGGCGATTGCCGCCGCACTCGCGGGCAACTGGCTAACGAAACGCGCGCTTGTCGTCTGGGAAGACAGCGCCGCCATCACCCCGCCCGAAGGCTTGATCCTTCTCGACACGCGCAAATATGGCGATACGAAAATCAACTTTCTGGAGCCCGCATGACACCCAAAGCCGTAATCTTCGATTGTGACGGGGTGATCGTCGACAGCGAGCCGCCTTTGCTCGACTTCCTGCAACAGGAATTCGCGGGCTTCGGCCTCAACGTCTCGCTCCACGATCTCGAAACCCAATATGTCGGCGGCACCATGGCGCGTGTCGGCGAAAGGGCGCGGGCCGCCGGGGCCGATCTGCCCGAGAATTGGGTGGAGGATGTCTATCCCCGCGTCTTCGACATGCTGCGCGCGGGCGTGCCTTTGATCCCCGGCATCGAAGCCGCTTTCGATGCGCTCGACGCGGCGGGCATTCCCTATGCGGTCGGCTCCAACGGGCCGATGGAGAAGATGGATGTGACGCTCGGCGCGCACCCGGATGTCTTCGCGCGCCTCAAGGGCCGCATCCATTCCGCCCATACCCATGGCACGGCCAAACCCGAACCGGGTCTGTTTCTGATCGCAGCCGAACAGCTCGGGGTCGTGCCGGAAGACTGTGTGGTGATCGACGACAGCCCTTCGGGCTGTATCGCGGCGCGCCGGGCCGGAATGCGGTGCTTTGGCTTCGACCGCCACGGCGATGGCGCGCGCCTGATCGCAGAGGGGGCAGAACACCTCTCCGATATGTCAGACCTGCCTGCAAGGCTCGGGCTCTAAGTCTCCTTTGCGGACAAATACTCACAAAAAAGGCCGCCCCAGAGCGGCCTTTTCTCAAATGATCACAGAAATCACTCGGTCGCGATCTTGTAAGCCGCACCATGGGCATCGACCCAGGGCGCAGCGTCATAAGCGTGCTCCATCGCCGCCTCGACATCGGCCACGAGCTTTTCGCCGTCGTAACCTTTTTCATCCATCTCGGCGACCCAATCGGCGACGACCTCATCGCCCAAAGCGGTGATTTTGGCGGTTTCTTCTTCGCTCATCACGTTCACGGCGTTGCCGCTCGCGGCGATGACCTTCACCCCGTCTTCGTCGCCCATGTCATAGGCCACACCGGACCAGCGCGACGCCATGAGGCCCGAGTTGCGGTCGATCACCTCTTTCAGATCGTCCGGCAGGCTGTCGTATTTCGCCTTGTTCATCGCCCAGAGGAAATAGAGGTTGTAGAACGACCGATCCCCGGCGACGTCGGTTTCCGCATCGGCCAGCTCGTCGAGTTTGAGCGAGGGCGACATGGCGAAAGTGATGATCCCACCGTCGATCACGCCTTTGGAGAGCGCTTCCGGGAAGGCCGGAGAAGGCAGGCCCACGGGCGTCGCGCCCAGTTTTTCCAGAAGAAGAGTCGAGGTCCGGGTCGGCGCACGGAGTTTCAGCCCTTTGAAATCCTCGGCCTTGCGGATCGGGTCGCCTTTCTTGTGAACCAGCCCCTCACCATGGGCATGCGCCGCGATGATGTGAATGTCCGCGAAATCGTCCAAAAGGTGCTCCTGGGTGAATTCCCAGGCCGCCATCGAGGAAAGTTCCGCCGACTTCAACGAGAGGAACGGCAGTTCGATCGCCTCGGTCTCCGGGAAACGGCCCGGCTGATAGCCCGGGATGATCCAACCGCCATCCACCGCACCGTCACGGATCAAGTCGTACTGGTCCGCAGCTTTGCCACCGAGTTGCATCAACGGGTAGATCTCGACCTTGATGCGGCCGCCGCTGTCTTTCTCGACCTTGCGCGCCCATGGCTCCATGAAATAGGTCGCGGAACCGGCTTTCGGGGAAACGAAATGCTGGAACCGGAGCGTAACCTCCTGTGCGGCCGCCGAGAGCGTTCCGGTGACCGACACAAGAGCCGCGAGTGCGGCGGATTTCAAAAGGGGGTTCATGGGCAAGCCTCCTTCGGGCTGTGAGTGCGGCCCGGTCGGGCCGCGGCCTTGATGACGTGGAGATTTGCTATGTCAGCGCCCCGCCATGCGCAACAGCCAGCACGGTTCTTTTATCTGACCATCCGGTCAGTCGATTGTAATTCCAATAAAAAAGGAAAGGGCGAGAAAATCCCCGCCCTTTCATAAAGTGACCCAAACCCGGTGTTTCGCGCCTCAGACCTTGTAGGTCGGGTGGAACAGGTTGCCCGGAGAGAGGGTGAAAATCTCGCATCCTGTGGCCGTCACGCCGATGGAATGTTCGTATTGCGCGGAGAGCGATTTGTCCCGCGTCACGGCGGTCCAGTCGTCCGACAGTACCTTGGTCTCGGGGCGGCCAAGGTTCACCATCGGCTCGATGGTAAAGAACATGCCCTCTTCGAGCACCGGCCCGGAGCCCGGACGACCGTAATGCAGCACGTTCGGCGGCGCGTGGAACACACGCCCCAACCCGTGACCGCAGAAATCGCGCACCACCGACATGCGGTGGCCTTCGACATAGGTCTGGATCGCGTGGCCGATGTCGCCAAAGGTGTTGCCCGGCTTCACCGCTTCGATGCCGATCATCAGGCTGTCATAGGTCACCTGCAACAACCGCTCCGCCTTGCGCGACAGCTTGCCCGCGACATACATGCGCGAGGTGTCGCCGAACCAACCGTCCTTGATCACCGTCACGTCAATGTTGAGGATGTCGCCATCCTTGAGCGTCTTGTGACCCGGAATCCCGTGACAGACGACATGGTTCACGGAGATGCAGGAGGCGTGTTTGTACCCCTTGTAACCGATGGTGGCCGAGGTCGTGCCCAGTTCCACCACACGGCGCTCGATGAAAGCGTCGAGTTCTTCGGTCGACACACCCGGCACCACGAGCGGGGCCACCTCGTCGAGAATCTGCGCTGCGACCTGCCCGGCCGCGAGCATACCGGCATAATCGGCGTCCTCGTAGATGCGAATTCCGTCTTTGGTGATGCGGCCGCGATGCGTCTCGTCCAAGGGTCCAACTCCTTTGTCTAATTCGGCTCATATAAGCCCTTCGAGGCGAAAGGGCCAGTACCGGAGGGCTAAAGCGCGCGCACAGGGGTTGCGTCGAAAGTCACCGCCTCGGGCGTCGCCCGGATCGGAAAGATCATGACCTCGACCCCCACCGCCTTTGCCATGCGCTCCGCCTCGGCATAGGCCGGGTCGATGTCGGCGGCGGGAGCGAAACATGTGCAATCGTCGCGAGACACCAGATAGAACATCACGGCACGGTCGCCTTCGGTCACCCGCGCGGCAAGCTCGCCGAGATGTTTCGCCCCGCGCGCAGTTTTGGCATCGGGAAATTCGGCAAGGCCCGGTTCACGCGACAGGGTCACGGATTTCACCTCGACCCAGATGTTGCGCCCTCCCTGAGTCACAAGGAAATCGGCACGCGAGTTTTCGCCGTATTTCACCTCGGCCCGCACCTCGCCTTCGAGCCCGGGCACCTGCCCTGCCGTCAAAGCCTCTTTCACCACCCGGTTGGCGATGCCTGTATCGACCACCACCATCGCATCCGGCAACTCCACCAGACGCAGCCCGTATTTGAGCTTTTTCTTCGGATCGTCATTCGGCTCGACCCAAACGCGCGTGCCTTCCTCCGCCAGCCCCAGCATCGAGCCGGGGTTCGGGCAATGCGCCGTGACCTCGCGCCCGTCCGGCAGACGGATGTCCGCGAGGAAGCGTTTGTACCGACGCAAAAGCGTGGCGGGGATCAGGTCCGATTGAAAGCGCATGGTCAGAGGCCTATACCGTTTGGGAAACAGTCTCAAGGAGACCGAGATGACCCGCACCGACAACCCCACCGCCGCAATTTTGATCATCGGGGACGAGATCCTTTCCGGTCGCACCCGGGATGCCAACATGTATCACCTCGCGGGCGAGTTGACGCGCGTGGGGATTGATCTCAAGGAGGCGCGGGTGGTGCCGGACGACGCCCCGGCAATCGTCGCGACGGTACGCGAGCTTGCGGGCAAATACACCCATGTGTTCACCTCCGGCGGCATCGGACCGACCCATGACGACATCACCGCCGATTGCATTGCCGAGGCCTTTGGCCTCCATATCGACATCCGCGACGATGCCCGCGCGCTTTTGACCGCGCATTACGAGGGGCGTGGCGTCGAGTTCAACGATGCCCGCATGCGCATGGCCCGCATTCCCGACGGTGCGACGCTGATTGAGAACCCGGTGTCGATTGCGCCCGGTTTTTCGGTCGAAAACGTACATGTCATGGCCGGGGTGCCGAATATTTTCGAGGCGATGGTGGCAGGGCTTTTGCCGACGCTCACCGGCGGTAAACCGCTTCTGTCGCAAAGCTATCGCATCGACCGCCCGGAAAGCGCCGTGGCCGAACCGCTTGGCATGCTGGCGAAGAAATATCCCGATCTTTCTATGGGCTCCTACCCGTTCAACCGCAACGGCGCCTTTGGCACCAATATCGTGATCCGCGGACAGGATGGGGCGGAGATCGAAGCTGCGCTTCTTGAGCTTGCCGCGCTGTTCCCCGTCGACGCCTGATGGCCGATCCCGCTGCCCTCTTTGCCGCTTTCGAGGCCACATGGCCGCCTTTGACGCGCGAGGCCTTTGGTCCGTTCACCTATCGCGATGGCGCGGGAGGCGGCAGTCGGGTGTCGGCGGCGACTTTGGAGGGCGCGTATACGCCCGAAACGCTCGCCGCCCTTGAGGCGCGTTTCGCAGCGGATGGGCGGGACGCGCTGTTTCAGATTCGCAGTGGCGAAGAAGCATTTGATGCGGAACTGGCAACACGCGGTTATCGCATGTTCGACCCGGTCGCCTGCCTGATCGCCCCGCTGGAAACCTTTCCCGCGTCGGACCCGAAAAACGGCTATGCCTGCTGGCCCCCCGTGGCAATCCAACGGGAAATCTGGGCCGAGGGCGGTATCGGCCCAGAACGCCTTGCCGTCATGGGACGCGCCCCCGGCCCCAAATGCGCCCTGCTCGGACGGTTGGGCGACACGCCTGCGGGCAGCGGATTCGTTGCAATCCATGAGGGGATCGCAGCCCTTCATGCGCTTGAAACCTCTGCTGCACACCGCCGTCAGGGCCTGGCCCGGGCGATGATGGCGCTCGCGGCCGATTGGGCGCGTGCACAGGGTGCAAACAGCCTCGCGCTTCAGGTCACCCGTGCGAATACGGGCGCTCTGGCGCTTTATTCTTCGCTTGGAATGCAGGAAGCGGGACAGTACCACTACCGCACGAAACCCCTGTCCGAGGTCCAATGATCCGTCCGATTTCCTTCGCCTTTCTCCTCACCCTTGCCAGCGGCGCATGGGCGCTCGACTTGCCCGGTGCGGCGAATGAGACGGATCGGCGCGAGGAATTGGCCTCCGCCCAACCCTTCCCGAGCGGCGCGTTTCAGGGCGAGAGCACGCCCCGGATCATGGCCGAGGGCGATATCGAACAGGTGGCCTACAAGCTCAACGGCACCTCGCTGACCAGTTACCAGATGATCGAACCGCTGCGCACGCAGCTTGAGCAGGACGGGTTTACGACGCTCTATGCCTGCGCCGACACGGTCTGTGGCGGGTTCGATTTCCGCTATCTTCTCGACCTTCTGCCGGAACCCGCGATGCACGTGAACCTCGGCGATTTTCAGTATCTTCTGGCCGCACACCCGGACGGGCGGTTTGTCTCCGCCCTGAGCAGCAAAGCGCGGGATGCGGGCTATCTCCAGATCAGCACGGTCTCGCCATCCGATGCGCCCGAGGTAGAGCTCCGCCCCCCTTCAACATCAGGGACCACTGCACCGCCTCAAAGCGAAGATCTGATCGAACGCTTAAAGACGCGTGGCCGGGTGGTTTTGGAAGACCTGACCTTTGAAACTGGCGCGTCCAATCTCGGCGAAGGCCCCTTCGCCTCACTTCGGCGGCTCGCGGACTATCTCAAAACGCACCCCGAAGTGCGTATCGCCCTCGTCGGGCATACCGACACTGTCGGCGGGCTGGAGGGCAACACCGCCCTTTCGCGCAAACGCGCTGAAGCGGTGCGGCAACGGCTGATCCAGCTCTATGACATCGCCCCCGGCCAGATCGCGGCGGAGGGCATCGGCTATCTTGCGCCGCGCACCTCCAATGCGACAGAAGAGGGGCGCGAGAAAAACAGAAGGGTCGAAGCGGTGATCGCCTCGACCCAGTAAGAGCTTCCGCTCCTCTCTTCCACGAGAAGTCAGTTTACCACTTGTCCGGGCCTTTATCGGCAAAGGCATGAACAAGGAAATCGATGAAGGCGCGCACCTTCGGCTGGGTGAACCGGCCCGGCGGATAGACGGCGTAAATCCCTTGGGTTTCCGGCGGCAATTCGGGGATCGCCTCCTCGATCAGGCCTTTCTCCATCGCGTCCGCATAGAGGAACGACGGTAGATAAGCGATGCCGAGACCGGAGATACAGGCGTTAAGCAGGGACTGGCCGTCATTGACGGTGAGCCAGCCCGCCGTGCGAATCTGACGTTTTTCGCCCGAGGGGGCGGTGAGTTTCCAGACGGCGCCATTGGCCTGATTGGAATAATGCAGGAGCTTGTGCTCGTTCAGATCGTCGATCTTCTGCGGGCGTCCGTATTTTTCGAAATAGGCAGGCGCGCCGACCATGCGCTTGGTGGTCTCGGTCAGCTTGCGGGCGCGCAGCGTGCTGTCTTCCAGCTCGCCGATGCGCACGGCCATATCGAAGCCTTCGGAGATCAGTTCGACGTAACGGTTGTTCAGCACCATGTTGACCTGAATGTCCGGGAATTCGGACAGGAAATCGCCCAGCACGGGAGAGAGATGATTGACACCGAAATCTGTGGCCACAGAGATGCGCAACAGGCCCGAGGGCGCAGATTGCATCGAGGTCACCAGCGCGTCGGCCTCTCCGGCATCGTTCAGCACCCGGCGCGCGCGATCGTAATAGGCCAGACCGATCTCGGTCGGGGACACACGGCGGGTGGTGCGGTTTAGCAAACGAGCGCCCAACCGGGCTTCAAGCGCAGAGACATGTTTGGAAACGGCGGACTTGGAAATCCCCATCTTCTTGGCTGCATCCGTGAAACCGCCCTGATCCACAACCGTGGCAAAGGCTTCCATTTCCGTCAGTCGGTCCATTTAATCTTACCTACAAATCTTGGCCCCTAGGGAAAAGGTTATCCCTCCGAAATCGGGCAAGAATGGGGAAGATGGGGGACAATAGCGTGGTCTCTCGGTGATCGTTTTGGGTCCGGAAACGCGGAAACAATCGGGAGACGGTGCGCTTTCCCCGCCGAAGAAGGCCTCCGGCGGGAGTATTTTTGCAACAAAGGAAACGGGTTAAAGCGAGGCTGCGAGGCGCGCGCCCTGATCTATGGCGCGTTTGGCGTCCAGCTCCGCGGCCACATCCGCGCCACCGATGACGTGACAGGGTTTGCCTTGGGCTTCGAGCACTTCGGCGAGGCTGCGTTCCGAGACTTGCCCGGCGCAGAGGACGATCGTGTCGACTTCGATCAGCTGCGGCGCACCGTCTCTGGTGATCCAGAGCCCCTCAGGCACGATTCTGTCATAAGAGACGCCGCCCATCATTTTCACGCCTTTCATCTGAAGCGTGGCACGGTGAATCCAACCGGTGGTCTTACCAAGCCGCTTGCCCGGTTTCTCCGCCTTACGCTGAAGCAGCGTCACCTCGCGCAGGGGCGCATCAGGTTTGGGACCGTCGGGCGAGAGGCCGCCACGATCTTGCACAGGATTGGTGATGCCCCATTCGGCTTTCCAATCCGTCAGGTTCAGCGTCGGGCTTTCCGAGGTTGTCAGGTATTCGGCGACGTCGAAACCGATGCCCCCCGCGCCGATCACCACAGCGCGCGGACCGGCGGTGACCCGGCCTTTGAGGATGTCGATATAGCTGACCGTATTGCCATGATCGGCCTGGCCGGGGATCGCCGGATCGCGGGGGGAAACGCCGGTGGCAATCACCACCTCGTCGAACGGCGCAAGCAGATCGGTCGTCGCCTCCGTTTCGAGCCGCAGGTCGATGGCGGAGGTTTTGACCATGGTTTTGAACCAATCGACGAGACCGAAGAATTCTTCTTTGCCCGGCACTTGCTTGGCCATGTTGAGCTGACCGCCGAGTTCATTTGCCTTGTCGAACAGCGTGACTTTGTGGCCGCGTTGGCTTGCCACGAGCGCCGTCATGAGGCCAGCGGGACCGGCCCCGACCACGGCAACGGTTTTCACCCCTGCCGCCGGATCGTAACGCAGTTCCGTCTCATGGCAGGCGCGCGGATTGACAAGACAGGAGGTCAGCTTGCCGGAGAAAGTGTGGTCCAGACAGGCCTGATTGCAGGCGATGCAGGGCGCGATCTCATGCGCCTTTCCCGCCGCGGCTTTGACGACAAAGTCGGGATCGGCAAGGAACGGCCGCGCCATGGAAACCATGTCGGCACAGCCCTCGGCCAACACATCTTCGGCAACCTGCGGATGGTTGATGCGGTTCGAGGTGATGACGGGAATCGTAACCTCCCCCATCATACGTTTTGTAACCTCGGCGAAGGCGGCGCGAGGAACGGAGGTGGCGATGGTCGGCACGCGGGCTTCGTGCCAGCCAATGCCCGTGTTGAGGATCGTGGCTCCCGCTTTCTCGATCTCTTTCGCAAGCTCTACGACCTCTTCCCAGGTCGAGCCATTGGGCACCAGATCGATCATCGAGATTCGGTAGATCACGATGAACTCCGGCCCAACGGCGGCGCGCACACGCTTCACCACCTCGATGGGAAAGCGCATCCGGTTCTCATAGGCCCCGCCCCAGCGATCTTCGCGCCGGTTGGTATGGGTGACGAGGAACTGGTTGATCAGATAGCCTTCTGACCCCATCACCTCGACGCCATCATACCCCGCCTCTTTGGCGCGGGCGGCAGCGGTCGCGTAATCGGCAATCTGTTTCTCGATCCCCGCCTCGTCGAGTTCCGTGGGTTTGAACGGCGAAATCGGCGATTTGATCGCGGAGGGGGCGACACAGTTGGGGCCATAGGCATAGCGCCCGGCGTTGAGAATCTGCATCGCGATCTTGCCGCCCTCGGCATGAACGCGGTCCGTCACCTTCCGGTGGTTTGCGATGTCCCGATCCGTAAACAGCCCCGCCGCACCGGGGAACACGCCGCCTTCGACACTGGGGGCCATGCCTCCGGTGACGATGATCCCAGCCCCACCACGGGCGCGCGCGGCGTAGAATTCGGCCACCGCGTCCCAGTCGCCGCGTTCTTCGAGCCCGGTGTGCATCGACCCCATCAGGGTCCGGTTGCGCAGAGTGGTAAAGCCGAGATCGAGCGGCGCCAGAAGATGCGGATAGTGGGTCATGTGATGTGCCTCCCTTTGCGCGCCAAAATGCGCAAGGGGCAACCACATGTCACGCAAGACGCCGCGTCAGATCAGTTGGACCCGGTCTCGATGCAATGGCGGCGAAACGCGCGTTTGAGCATGTCGAGTTCTTGCCGCAGCAGGTCCATTTCGGAGCGGATGTCTTCGGCCAGAACATCGCCCGCCATCAGGGTCAGAGAATTGAGCACCTGCCCGGTGTCGCGGTCGGAAAAGACAAAGGTCTGCATCCCGTCGTTCAAAAGCTCGGAGGGCACGGCGAAGCGGAAGAACCAAACGCCCTCGCGTTCGGGATCTTCGCTCAGCGTATGGCCCTGCACCGGCTGATCGAGATAGGTCACCTCGATCTCCGGCAGCGTGTTTACCGCCTCCGGCACATGCAATTCGCCTTCCCAGATCCCCGCCTGAAGCCGGGTTTTGACCAGTGTCACCTCATCCATGTCCGTTCTCCGTCAAAATCGGCGTCAAAGGTCCGCGCGCGGACGGCGCGAACAGGTCAGGTCCCGCAGGACGATCTGATTCATCTCCGGGCCTTCGAAAATCAGGTCGATCCAGAGCTTTTCCACCCGCTTTTCATTGAGCTTCGTATAGGCCAGATCGAATTCGACATAGCCCTCGTCGGTATGCAGCGGCAGTTCGCGCACAACCTGCTCCATATTGGGCCCGTGTTTCACATTGAGCCTTGCGAAAATCTCGATGCCTTTTTCAAGATCGATGGAATAATCCATACGCACGAGATGGCGTTTGCTGAGGCCATGACAGGCCTCGTCCGGCAATTCGACCGAAAGCGACAGGAAGGAACCGTCGAACCGGAACACATCGAGGCGCAGACCGAAGGGCGCGAGGTCCTCCTCGGAGGTGTTGCGCACCTGACGATAGGTCAGCTCAGAGATCTGACAGTCGTGATAAAGCGTCGCCTCGGAGCCAATGAGCGCCTTCGTCGGCACGGCAGAGGCCCCCTTGAGCGGAATCGGTCCACGCCAAAGCTCCGGCCGATGCGACCAGTCGGTGTAGAGTGGCAATTGCATCGCGTTCGAGCCAATGAGCGGCAGGGCAAGCCGCCCGTCTGCGACGAAAAGAAAACGGTCGATCTCCCATCTGAGCCCGCGCGCCTGTCCGCGCAACCGACGCAGCGTCGGGAGCGACAGGTCATCGGCCATCGTCGCACGTCGCGCCCAGCGCCGTGTGGCCAGCGCGTTGATCCGCTTTTCGATCATCTGCCTGAGTCGACGCCGCATCGCGCAACCTTTTCTTTCACTTCCAGAGTCTTACTATGACCGACAATGGTTTCCACTCAACAAATGAGGAAAAATTCCGCGCTTTGGTTCCATTTCCGCAACAGTTTCAGAGCTCAAGCCGGATTGCGACGTTTCAATTCCGTGACGAACCGGTCCAACAGGGCACGCAGCTGCACGGCGGACATCGGCGCTTCGGCAAAAGGCGTGGCGGTTGCGGTGACGAGGCGCCCGTCCAGGAGGAAAAGCGCGCGCCAATATTCCCGCCCCTGCCCGCGCAGGGTCATCGGCGCGCTGTCACGCACATGCAGAAGCACCATGTCCCCCCGCGCCTCACTTTCGATCAACCCTACGGTCTTGGCCGAGCCGCTGCGCGACAAAGCGCGGCGTCCGGTTTCGGAAGCGAAATAGGCCTCGTAACTCGGCGGATCGAATTGCTCCGTATCCTCCATCGACGGGGCGACAGAAAGAGTCAGGAGCGCCGTCTTGCCCTTGAGCGCCGGGTTGTTGCGCCCGCTCAGTCCGTTACAATTGCCCAGAAGTGCAAAGCTGCCCTTGGCGTTATCGCGCACCGAGACCGGATCGACACAATAGCCCGAGGGCCCCGCAACGCTCACCCCGCTAATCGGAAGGGTGACGGCGCGCACCGGGCGGTGGGCCGGGTCTACGGAAGTGCCCGTCGCGGCCATGTCCATCTCGCAGCCCGCAAGGCCGAGCATCAGCCCCGCGCCCATCACCATTTTCGCAACCGTTCCCACCGGGCGCATCACCGAGACCATGTCACTCTCCTCGCAGTCTGGCGCCGCCTATACCCTGCGCATCCGCCGCTTCCAAGTCGGGCAGGATCACGGATCGGCGAGTTCCTGCGCGTTTCCGCCGCTTTCACGCCGGGACCTCTCATGCTACCTCTGCCCCCAACACGCCTGTCATGAGAGAGAGCATGCCACGACCGACACACCCCTACGCCCCGATCATCGCCTCAGCAATGCGCCGCCCCGAGCTTTGGCGCGTGGGGCTGGCGCTTTTGGCAGGGCTGGTGATCGGCGTGGTCATCACCCCCCTGTTTTATCTCCTCGTCGGGCGGCTTGCGCCCGCCCTCATGCCCTTCCAGTTCGGCCCGCGCGGCCCAATGGTCGGCACCACCCCCGGCGGTTTGTTCATCATCCTTGCGGGGTTTGCCCTTTTGCTCATGGCCGCGATCAAACTGGCCGAGCGGCTGCATGATCGGCGCCTGCGCGACCTGACCGGCCCTGTTCTGGCCTTGCGGACACAGTTCTTCGTGACACTCAAATGGATCGCGGGTTTCACCTGTCTCACCCTGTTTCTGCCCTGGGACGGCCCGGCCGAACCGGTTGCAAACCTGCCGGGCGGGATGTGGCTGTTCTGGTTGCCCTTCGCGGCACTTGGGCTGATGGTGCAGGTCACAGCCGAAGAAGTGTTTTTCCGTGGATACCTGCAAAGCCAGATCGCCGGGGCCACGAAGTCCTACCCGCTGGGGCTCACCGCCTCCGCCGTGCTCTTCGGACTGTTGCATCTGAGCGGAACGAACGAAGGCATCGCCGCCCTGTTTCCCGTACTCTGGGCCATCGGCTTTGGCGTGCTCGCGGGCGATCTGACCATGCGCTCCGGCACGCTCGGCCCCGCCATCGCCCTGCATTTCATGAACAACTTCACCGCCATGCTGTTTGCCCCGCAACAGGACATGATGTCGGGTTTCGGGCTTTTCATGCAGACCGACAGCCCCGAAACGCTCTACTCCGACCCGAAAGCACTCATCTTTCAGAGCCTCTTGCTGGTCGTCAGTTGGCTTGTCGCGCGGCTCGCGATCAGGCGTTGATTGCAATTCACGGCAGAGGGGCTTATCTGAGGCCCTGATAACGTAACGTCCAAAGGCGCACCCATGAACTGGATCTCGAACTACGTCCGCCCGAAGATCAATTCGCTCTTCTCGAAACACGACACGCCGGACAATCTTTGGACGAAATGCCCGGAATGCGGCACCATGCTGTTTCACCGCGAGCTGGCCGAGAACCAGAACGTCTGCACCAATTGCGACCATCACATGCACATCACGCCGCGTGCGCGGTTCAAGGCGATGTTCGACGGCGGGATTTTCTCCGAGGTCAAGGTTCCCGAACCGATTGAAGACCCTCTGAAATTCCGCGATCAAAAGAAATACCCCGACCGCATGCGCGCGGCCCAGAAGTCGACTGGCGAGAAAGAAGCCATGCTGGTGGCCGAGGGCGAGATCGGGCGCACGCCGGTTGTGGCTGCGGCGCAGGATTTCTCCTTCATGGGCGGCTCCATGGGCATGTATGTCGGCAATGCCTTCATCAAGGGCGTCGAGCGCGCGATTGAGCTGAAACGCCCGTTCATCATGTTCTCCGCCGCCGGTGGTGCCCGGATGCAGGAGGGGATTCTCTCCTTGATGCAGATGCCGCGCACCACTGTGGCGATCGAAATGCTGAAAGAGGCGGGGCTGCCCTATATCGTCGTCCTGACCCACCCGACGACGGGCGGTGTGACGGCCTCTTACGCGATGCTGGGCGATGTCCAGATCGCCGAACCCAATGCGCTCATTTGTTTTGCCGGTCCCCGCGTGATCGAGCAGACGATCCGCGAGAAACTGCCCGAAGGCTTCCAGCGCGCTGAATATCTTCTCGATCACGGTATGCTCGACCGCGTGACACATCGCATGAAGTTGAAGGATGAGCTTGTGACCATCCTGCGGATGCTGGGCAATTTGCCTCCCGCTGTCATGGGCGATCTCCCGGCCCCTGCGCCGGAGGACAAAGGTGCCGCGCCGAAAATCGCCCCCGAGGCCGCCGTGAAGGCCAAAGCTCCCGCAAAGGACGCGAAAAAGTGATCCCCAAGACGTCCGACGTCATCCTTGAGAGGTTGATGTCCCTGCATCCCAAGGTCATCGACCTTGTTCTCGACCGTGTCTGGCGTCTTTTGGACGCGTTGGATCACCCGGAGCGCAAGTTGCCGCCCGTCATCCACGTGGCGGGGACCAATGGCAAGGGCTCGACCCAGGCGATGATCCGCGCCGGCCTCGAAGCGGCAGGCAAGACGGTTCACGCCTATACCTCGCCGCATCTGGCGCGGTTTCATGAGCGCATTCGTCTGGCAGGCGAGCTGATTGCCGAAGACGATCTCATGGCCGTTCTCGAAGAATGCGAAGCCGCGAATGGCGGCGAGGCGATAACCTATTTCGAGATCACCACTGTGGCAGGCATTCTCGCCATGTCGCGCGTGCCTGCCGATTATACCTTGCTCGAAGTGGGGCTTGGCGGGCGACTGGACGCCACCAATGTGGTCGAGAAACCGGAGCTCACGATCATCACGCCGATTTCCATCGACCATACGCAATTCCTAGGCGAAACGCTGACCGCAATCGCGGGCGAAAAGGCCGGAATCATCAAACGCGGCGTGCCCTGTGTCGTCGGCCCGCAGCCCGACGAGGCTTTGGACGTGATCGAAGCCACCGCCGCCCGTCTCGGCGCGCCCCTGTTGCGCTACGGACAGGAATGGCATGTCTGGGAAGAGCGTGGACGCCTGATTTTCCAAGACGAAAACGGTTTGCGCGATCTGCCGATGCCGCATCTGATCGGGCGCCATCAGGTCCACAATGCCGGGGCCGCCATCGCCGCCCTGCGTCATCTCGGCGATGATGACGACGCGCTTGAGGCCGCGATGACCAAGGCCTATTGGCCTGCCCGGATGCAGCGACTCAAATATGGCCCGCTGATCGACGCCGCGCCGGAGACCGAGCTTTGGCTCGATGGCGGGCACAATCCGGCGGCAGGCGAAGCGCTGGCCGAGGCGCTCGACCGTCTGCAGAAACGCCCGACCTATATGATTTGCGGCATGCTCAACACCAAGGACATCGCAGGTTACCTGCGCCCCTTACAACGCCACGCCCAACGCCTCATCGCCGTCTCGATCCCTGACGCGCAGGCCACCCTGCCCGCCTCAGAGACGGCCGCAACGGCGCGCGCAGAAGGGTTTGCAGCCATCGAAGCGGATAGCGTCCTGACCGCCGTGCGCACCATCGTGGCCGACAATCCTGAGGCGCGCATTCTGATCTGCGGTTCGCTCTATCTGGCCGGGCACATCCTTCAGACCAACGGCTGAGGCGAACAGAGTCTGTGCGCGCAGACGTATTTGCGCGGCGGTTTTGTGCGGGTATCCAGGTCTCAACACAGGAGACCTATAACATGGCTTTGGAATTCGGTATCGACACGTTTGGCGACGTCACTTGGGACGCGGCAGGCCATGAGCTGCCGCAGGGGCAGGTTATCCGCAACGTGATCAAGGAAGGCATTCTGGCCGATCAGGTCGGGATCGACGTGTACGGCGTCGGCGAACATCATCGCCCGGATTTCGCTGTCTCCGCGATCGAGCCGGTGCTGGCCGCCATCGCGGCGCAGACCTCCAAGATCAAACTGACCTCTGCGGTGACGGTCCTGTCCTCCGACGATCCGATCCGGGTGTTTCAACGGTTCTCGACGCTCCAAGCGATCTCGAACGGGCGTGCCGAGATTACTCTGGGACGCGGGTCCTTTACCGAAAGCTTTCCGCTCTTTGGCTATGATCTGTCGGATTACGAGATGCTGTTCGAAGAGAAATTCGAACTGTTCAAACTGCTGGCAACCGAAGAGAAAGTCAGCTGGTCCGGGCGTCACCGTCCGCCGCTCAAATCGCAAGTGGTCTATCCCCGCCCGGAACGCCCGATCCCCGTTTGGGTCGGTGTCGGCGGAAGCCCGGATTCGGTTGTGCGCGCCGCCACCAACGACATTTCCATGACCCTTGCCATCATCGGCGGCAGCCCGGCGCGGTTCAAACCCTTCACCGATCTCTATCGCGACATCCGCGACAAAATGGGGGCGCCGCAATTGCCGCTGGGCTGTCATTCGCCGGGCCATATCGCCGCCACCGACGCCGAAGCGCGGGATCGGTATTTCGAAGGTTACCGGATCATGCACCACCGCGTTGGCCACAGCCGCGGCTGGCCAGCCCTGACGCGCGAGGCGTTCGAGCGCGAGGTCGATCATGGGGCTTTGGTGGTCGGCTCGCCCGAGACCGTCGCGCAAAAAATCGCGGCGACTGTTACCATTTTGGGGCTCGACCGGTTCGATTTGAAAATCTCGTCCGGGCCTGTGTCTCACGAGGCGCTGATGGATACGATCCGGCTTTATGGCGAAGAAGTCGCGCCACGCGTTCGGGAGATTTTGGCGAAAGGCTGATCAGTCTTTCGCCTCTCCGCCCCAATCCTTGTCCTGCATTTCGCGCAGTCGCGATGCCGTGCGCTCAAATTCGAACGCGCCTGCGCCTTCGATATAGAGCCGCTCCGGCTCATCGACGGCGGAACAGACCGTGCGCACCTTGGCCTCGTAAAGCGCGTCGATCAGCGTCACGAAGCGTTTGGCCTCGTTGAAATTGTTGCGCGTCAGGCGCGGAATGTCTTCGAGGATCAAAAGCTTCACCGCATCCGCGATCACAAGGTAATCGCCCGGCCCGAACATCTGACCGCAGAGATCCCAGAACGTCGCCCGCGCGATGCCGTTGTGAAACTTCGGCAAAACCACGTCGCGGCCTTTGACCTTCAGCGTCAGGCTCTCCGTCGCGCCATCCGTCAGATCGGTCCAGATGTCGTCCATCGTGGCGCGCACATCGGGCGTGACCGGATGGAAATAGACCGGCGTGCCGGTCAGGCGGCCCTGACGATAATCGACCGGCGAGTGCAGGTGATGCACGTCGAGCCGCTGTTTGATGATCTCGATGAAGGGCAGGAAAAGCTGACGGTTCAGCCCGTCCTTGTAAAGGTCATCCGGCACGCGGTTCGAGGTTGTGACAACGGTCACGCCCTTGGCAAACAGCCCTTCGAACAGACGCCCGACGATCATCGCATCGGCAATGTCCGTGATCTGCATCTCGTCGAAGCACAAAAGCCGGATGTCCTCGGCGATCTTCTCCACCACGGGCGCGATGGCATCGGCGGTTCCGGCACGCCGCGCCGCCTCGATCCCCGCCTGAACCTCTTGCATGAAAGCATGGAAATGCACCCGACGCGCGGGCACGGGGGCGTGTTCATAGAACAGGTCCATCAGCATGGATTTGCCACGCCCGACCCCGCCCCAAAGATAAAGCCCATGCACAGGCTCAGGCTTTTTCCGCCCGCCGATCAGGGACAAAAGCCCCTTCTTCGCCGGAAGCCGCGCAAGATCGGCGCGCACCCGTTCCAGAAGCGGCAAAACCGCAATCTGCGCCGGGTCTTCGCGCAAGGTGCCAGCGGCCACCCGGGCCGCGTAAATGTCCATCAGCGTATCCATGCTTCTCCCTTACTGCGCCGCAACGCATAAGGAAAGATGATGCGAACCATTGCGATCATTCGATTGACCGAAGGGGGTATGATCCGGGAGGATGGCGTAAAGGAGACCAAGATGTCCGACACGCGCGCGCCCCTGTTCACCCCGGTTCTGATCGCCGGGTGCATCGTCATCATCGTGAGCTTTGCGGTGCGCGCCTCGTTTGGCGTATTCCAGATCCCGATTGCTGCGGAGTTCAACTGGCCGCGGGCGGAGTTTTCTCTGGCGATTGCGGTTCAGAACCTGTTCTGGGGCATTGGTCAGCCGATTTTCGGCGCTCTGGCGGAGCGGATCGGGGATCGCAAGGCGATCATCCTCGGCGCTGTGACCTATGCGCTCGGGCTGGTTCTGTCGTCCTATGCCGTCTCGCCCATCGGCCTGCAATTCTATGAAACGCTGGTGGGGTTTGGCATCGCAGGCACGGGTTTCGGCGTCATTCTCGCGGTCGTCGGTCGGGCGTCATCGGCCGAGAATCGCTCCATGTCGCTCGCCATCGCAACGGCTGCGGGATCGGCCGGGCAGGTGTTTGGCGCCCCTCTGGCGGAATGGCTCCTGAGCTTCATGTCCTGGCAAAACGTCTTCCTGCTCTTCGCCGTCGCCGTGCTCACAACCCTTCTGGCGCTGCCGATGATGCGCAGCCCTGCTCTGGCCTCCAAGGCGGAGTTGGAAGAGAGCCTCGGCGCGATCCTCGGCAAAGCCTTCCGCGATCCGACCTATACGCTCATTTTCCTCGGCTTCTTCTCCTGCGGCTATCAGCTCGCTTTCATCACCGCACATTTCCCGGCGATGGTGACGGAGATGTGCGGCGCGATTGATCCCTCGGGCACCTTGGCCTCTCTGGGCGTCTCTACGACCTCCGCGCTTGGTGCCATTTCGATCTCCCTCATCGGACTCGCGAATATCGGCGGAACGCTTCTGGCGGGTTGGCTCGGCAACCGGTTTTCCAAGAAATACCTGCTCGCCGGAATTTACCTCGGGCGCACACTGGCCGCGGCCCTGTTCATCGCGCTACCGATCACGCCGACCTCGGTGCTAATCTTTTCCGTCGTCATGGGCGCGCTGTGGCTGGCCACCGTGCCGCTGACCTCCGGCCTTGTCGCGCATATCTACGGGCTGCGCTACATGGGCACGCTCTATGGCATCGTGTTCTTTTCCCATCAGCTCGGCGCATTCCTGGGCGTCTGGCTGGGTGGGCGGCTTTACGATCTTTACGGCGATTATACTGCCGTCTGGTGGGTCGGCGTTGGCATCGGTGCGTTTTCGGCCATCGTCCATCTTCCGGTAAAGGAAGTGCCTCTGGGCCAACGCGCGCTAGGCTGAGGCCTCGTGCGGGGTCAAAAGCCCCTCCGCAACCAAACGCTCCGCCCAGCCCAGCGGCCCTTCGAACACATGCGTCTGCCAGCCGCGCGCTTTGGCCGTGTCGATATTGTCCTGTCGGTCATCGGTAAACAAAAGGTTCTGCGGCGGAATTTTACAATCGGCCTCGACCATCTCGTAAATAATCGCATGCGGTTTGACGCAGCCCATCCGCCCGGAGACATAGCGCCGGTCGAACTCGGTCAGAAACGGGTATTGCGTTTCGGCAAATTCGAAACTCTCGATGCCGAAATTTGTCAGCGCAAAAACCGGCACGCCTTTCTTGCGCAACGCCCGCAACAGCTTCACCGAATGCGGAATCTCTGGCTGCGCCATCTTGATCCAGTCGTAATACCACATCATGATTTCGCTCTGAAATTCAGGATGTTGCGCCGCAGCCACCTCGATTGTCGCGCGGAAATCGTAGCCCTGATCGATCAGATCGTTCATCGCATGAAGATCGACCGCCTCAAACATGGTCCTGCGCCGATCTACCCCGACCGTGGCGTCGTAATGCCGTTCCGGTTGCCATTCGATCAACACGTTGCCGATGTCGAAAATCACCGCGTCAACAGTCATGCGCTCTCCCGTTTCGCGGCCTGAACCGCCCGCTCCAAGGCATCCAGAAAGCGCGACCGATCGGCTTTTGTAAAGGCCTTGCCGCCGCCTTGGCGAAACGGATCTGCGGCGCGCAGATCGTACATCAGATCGCGCATCGCCAGAGCATTGCCGATATTGGCCGGGGTAAACGCCTCGCCATCATGTTTCAAAACCCGCGCCCCGGCCTCGACGGCCTTGGCCGCCAGAGGAATATCCCCCGTCACAACGACATCGCCACGCCCGGCGCGCTCGGCGATCCATTTGTCGGCCTCGTCCGGCCCGTCGGGGACGATCACAAGCTCCATGAACGGGTTCTGCGACGGCCGCAGCCCGCCGTTGCAGACCAGAAGACAGGGCAAACGATGCCGCGTCGCGACCTTTTCCGCCTCGGCTTTCACCGGGCAGGCATCTGCATCGACATAGATTTTCGTCACGGCATCCGCCTTCTTCTTGGCAAAATTACTCGATCAGCCGCCGCCGATGAGCGCCCCCGCAGCGAACACCAGTGCGCCGCCCAGCACAACCTGAAAAACGGCCCGCAGGAAGGGTGTTTCCATGAAACGGTTCTGAATCCAGGCGATGGCCCACAATTCGATAAAGACCACGGCAAAGGCGATGAAGGTCGCCGTCCAGAAATCCGGGATCAGATAGGGCAGCGCATGGCCCAGCCCCCCGACCGCGGTCATGATCCCCGAGGCCAACCCGCGTTTGATCGGCGAGCCACGCCCGGAGATAACGCCATCGTCATGCGCCGCCTCGGTAAATCCCATCGAAATCCCGGCCCCAACGGAGGCCGCGAGACCGACGAGGAAGGTGGTATGGGTGTTTTGCGTGGCAAAAGCGGTGGCGAAGATCGGCGCGAGCGTCGAGACCGAACCATCCATCAACCCGGCCAGACCCGGCTGAACCCAGGTCAAAACGAACTGGCGATGCGCATGCTTGTCTTCTTCAGAACGGGTATCGTCATCGAGAAACTGATCCTCCAGCTCCTCCGCCCGCCGCTCATGCCCGGCCTCTGCCGCGGCCAGCCTCCCCAGAAGTGCACGTGTGTCGGCATCCTGCGTGCGTTCGGCGGCCTTGCGGTAAAAGGCTTCGGCGCTTTGCTCCATGGCTTGCGCCTCGTCGCGTATGCGTTCGAGACCCAGATTCTCGATCAGCCACACCGGATTGCGGGCATAATAGCCCGACACATGTTCGCGGCGAATCAACGGGATCACATCGCCGAAGCGACGTTTATGCAAAGAAATCAACGCTTCGCGATGTCCGTCCTCTTCAATTGCCATACCATCGAAAATTTTCGCGCTGTCCGGAAAATCGTTGCGCAGCTTCTCGGCATATTGGCGATAGATTCGAGCGTCATCTTCCTCGGACGAAATGGCGAGCGCGATGATTTCCTGTTCCGACAGATCAGAAAAGCGTCTGCGATTGGCGAGTACCGGGAGCATATTGGACCTCAATTTAGAATGGTTCTAAAATAGCGTCCATTTGGCATTCTGCAACCCCATTATATGCCATGCAGCATCGCTGTCATTGCGCTTGTCACTTGTTAAAGTAAACCATCCAGTTTAGTTTAGCGAGGGCCGCGTGTCGTGTGCGGCCCATCGACATCCCTGTCGAGCACTGGGGCAGGCCAATGGCCTGCCTTTTTTCTTGCATTGGCGCACAAATCCGAACGCATTAAACTCGACATATCAGAGAGAGAGCCATGGACCAGACAGATTCCACCATCAAGAAGGGGCGCAAATATGCCCAGGTGATCGAAGGCGCCCGGACCGTGTTTCTCAGAGACGGGTTCGAAGGCGCTTCCGTCGACGACATCGCCCGCGAAGCCAAGGTGTCCAAGGCCACGCTCTATAGCTACGTGCCTGACAAGCGCGTACTGTTTCTCGAGGTCGCAGCGCTTGAAGCCACGCGTCAGGCCGATGCCTTCACCGAACGTATGGACGAAAACCAGTCACCGCAGGAATTGCTGCCCTCCGCAGGGCGTAAGATCCTCGATTTCCTGCTCTCGGATTTCGGTACAGCCGTCTATCGCATTGCGGTCGCCGAAAGCCTGCGGTTTCCTGAGGTCGGCCAGCGTTTTTACGACAGCGGACCGGGTCTCGTGAAAAAACGCCTGTCGCAATATCTCGCCACCGCGACCGCCCGCGGGGAATTGCAAATTGACGATATCGAACTTGCGGCGGAACAATTCGCCGAATTGTGCAAAGTTCGCCTCGTACCAATGCGCACATTCCAGATGTCCTTTGAAATTGACGAGAGTCAGAAACAGGACATCATCGACAGCGCCGTCGCCATGTTTCTTGCCCGCTACGGAGCCTCTCGATGACCCGCATCGCCGCCTTGCTTGTCCTGTCTCTGATCACTCTCAGCGCCTGTCAGGAGGATACTCCGGCCATGCCCGAAGGCACCGCGCATCAAACCTGTGCCGCCGCTCTCGTCACCCCGCTGATCGGCGAACCGCAATCCGCGCTCGACGGGCTCACAATTCCCCAACCTTTCCGCATCATCCTGCCTGGCATGGCCGTGACCATGGATCATCGCCCGGAACGCACCAATATCGAAATTGATGACACCGGTCACATCAGCCGCGTCTGGTGTGGTTAAGCCTCGCCGGGTGCCAACAAAGGAAAAGCCGAGACAGATCACCTGCCTCGGCCCTGAAAGTTGGTTGAGCAAGATCCCCGGTGCCGCGAACTGGGTGGGGGCTGTTGAACCGCGACACCGGGGTAAAGCGTTCTCGCTCTGTCCCCATTTGTGACGTCAGAAGCGGGCCAAATGAGGGGTCGAGCAAGGAATATTCCGGGCGATTTCATGCCCGAAATGCGGCAATCCACAGGGCGCTCACGAGTTTTCTTGATTTGCAGAGGAAATGCGCCCACTCTCAATACATGAATGTACAAACGCCGACGCCCTTCCCGGGCCCTCAGCCGCCCAGCCCACCGGATAAGGTCGCTTTCGACCGCCATGAGCTTGGGGCCATTCTCGGACTTTACGGACGCATGGTCGCGGTCGGCGAATGGCGCGATTACGGCATGTCTTTTCTCAAAGATGTCGCGGTCTTCTCGGTGTTTCGCCGCACAGCCGAGCACCCGATCTATCGCATCGAAAAACGCCCGAAACTGCGCGGTCGACAGGGCATGTATGCCGTGATCGGCATGGATGGTCAGATCCTCAAACGCGGTGCCGATCTGCGCACCGTTCTGCGAGTCTTCGATCGCAAGCTAATCCGTCCGGTGGAATAAATCACACCCGGCGATGCGCCGTCACCGGCCCGTCGCCCTGCGCCTCGATCCGCGCGATGGCCCGTTCGATCGGCTCATAGGCCACCGCCATATGATGCGCATTCGCGTGGATCAAAACCTCCCCGTCGACACACATCGCGACATGGCCCTTCCAAAACAAAAGATCGCCGCGCTGATAGCCGCCCGTGGCCTCGGACCCGAGGCTCATCTGCATATCGCTGTCCCCCGGACAGAGCACGCCACAGGCCAGAAGCCCCGCCTGCACCAGACCGGAACAATCGATGCCAAAGGCGGAATTTCCGCCCCAGAGATAGGGCGTTCCGAAAAATATCTGCGCAATGGTCACCGGGTCTGAAAAGGGCCGCTCAAGCGGGCGGATATGGGCTTTCGGCACGAACAGGCCGCCCTCGATCTCCATGAATTTGCGCCGCTCATCGACCACCTTGATCCGCGAGCCGAACGACAGGCTGGTGACCGCTTCGGTTTTAAAATCGTCGCGCGGATAGAGATGAGTCGCGCGCGCCGAGATCGTATGGGTCGCGCTCAGCTCCGGCCCAAGATCGGCCTCATCGACATAGCCGACATAACCATCGCGCGCGGCAATGCCAAAGGCCCAGCCATCGCGCAATTCCAGCACATCGAACCCCTCCCCCCAAAGAAGCTGCCGGTCTCGCGCCCCGCCGGGAGACGCTCGCAGATCGGCAACGGGCAAGGAAATGGTGTAACGCGTCGGAGTGACCTCGGCCTGCCCACCCAAGGCATGACCAGACAGGGCGACACGTGCATTGGCGGGGGTCAGGCGACGGTCTGTCACAGGTCCAGAAGCTCCGGAAGGGCGGCGAGAATCGCCCGCGCGCCCTGCCCCACCCCGCCTTTCGGGCGGGCCGGAAGCGGCGACGGGCACCAGCCGTAAATATCGAAATGCATGTAGCGCGGGGTCTCGGTCACGAACCGACGCAGGAACAGCGCGGCAGTGATCGCCCCTGCCATCCCCCCCGAGGGCGCATTGTCGAGATCGGCAATGC
This sequence comes from Celeribacter sp. SCSIO 80788, assembly GCF_051054295.1. Taxonomy (GTDB): domain Bacteria; phylum Pseudomonadota; class Alphaproteobacteria; order Rhodobacterales; family Rhodobacteraceae; genus Celeribacter. Next base: position 2,700,639 of record NZ_CP150482.1, read on the forward strand.
CCGGTTCGATCATCGTCTCGTAAGGCTCCCAATAGGGCAGTTGCCAGACTGGATCGGCAACCTTTGCGGAAGCCCGCGACAGAATCGCCGCATCCCTCGTGTCCGTAGCAAAGAACGGCGGCACATCGGGACCGAGCGCCACACGTGCCGCCCCCGTGAGCGTCGCCATGGAGATCACCAGATCGGGCGGCGTTTCATCGGCCAGTGCCAGAGCATCGGCCAGAACCAAACGCCCCTCCGCATCGGTGTTGTTGATCTCGACCGTCAACCCCTTGCGCGAGGTCAGGATGTCCTGCGGCCGGAAGGCGGAACCGTCCACGGCATTTTCCACTGCCGGGATCAACACCCGCAATTGCAGCGGCAGGTCGAGCGCCATGATCATCTTTGCAAGGCCAAGCACCGTGGCCGCACCACCCATGTCTTTTTTCATCAAGCCCATGGAGGAACCCGGCTTGAGGTTCAGCCCACCGGTGTCGAAACACACACCCTTGCCCACAAGCGTCAGCGTCGGACCGCTCTGTCCCCAGCGCATGTCGATCAGACGCGGCTCGCGCGGAGAGGCGCGACCAACGGCGTGAATCATCGGCAGGTTGTCGTCCAAAAGCGCCGTGCCTGTGGTCACGGCAATCTCTGCGCCATGCTCTTCGGCCAGCGCTCGCGCGGCGAATTCGAGCTCCGCCGGCCCCATGTCATTGGCGGGCGTGTTGATCAGATCGCGTGTCAGCGCCTCACCCAAAGCGATGGCTTCAAGCCGCGCGGCATCGACGCCTTCGGGCGCGATCAGATCAGCTTCAGGCGCATTTTTTTGTGCATAGACGTCAAAGACATATCCGGAAAACAGCCAGCCGAGGAGCTGTTCATCGAGCGTATCACCCGTGAGCTCCGTCTCCAGACGATACGTCCCCTTCGGCAGTTTCGGACGCACCGCCCCGAGACTGAACCTCTGACGCGCACGCTCTTTCGCACTGCCCAAACCGGCCAAAGCCCCTGCAATACCATCCGCTCCCGGCAGGAGGCACACGGCTCCGGCGCTCGCACTGAACCCCTGCGCCCTTGCCCAAACGACCTGAGCAGGCTCAAGGCTCGCAAGCCTCGCCTCAAGATCTTCAGGCGTGGTCAGATAAAGCGGAAGGGAAGATGCGCCGGGTTTGGCAAAGGAAAGTGGCATCGGGTGGGCCTTTCATGACGGTCACGCCAAACTTAGCTCATCCGATGCCACCTGCAAGCCGAAGCGTCCGGGGACGTCTTTGAGTGCGGCAAGGGACATACGCACCCGTCTCGCCCCTGACCCGCGTCAGAGAGAGGCCCCCTGCAAATCCCAGACCGCCAGAAGGGAATTCTCACCGATCCGCATCAGACGCTCGACACAGGCGGCCAGCGCCGTACTGTCCTCGGTCAAGGCCAGTGCACTCACATCTCCCGCGACGCGGGCAAAGGTGACCATACCGATCTGCTCCGAGATCGCGATCATCGAACGCGCCGCCCGCTGCATCTCCGCGAACTGACCTTTGCGATAACCGCTCTCGACCTTGGCCAGTCTTACCGCCAGTTCCTCCATCGCGCGCGAGACAACACCGTCCGCGCCGGAGGTTCCCAACTGATTGTACAATTGATCCAAACGATCACGATCCACTTCGACCGTCCCATCCGGCCGCAACTTTGACACCACCATGTCTCTACCCCACAAATCTCATGCGCCCCCACGCGCTATGCAGAAACTTTGCAACAAGACCCTCAAGAAAAGGTTTAATGCAAAGCAGTTTCTCACTCGAATTCCCCGAAAACTCTCATTACATTCGCTGCAATTTGGCAGCAGACGTCTGAAAAGGAACGTTTCACCCGATGAAATACGCACGCCCCCTCCCGAACTACATGGTCCAACGCTATCACGGCTGGAAGGCCACGACCTTCAACGAGAACCGCACCTGGTACAAGAAGCTCGCGGAAGAGGGTCAGCGCCCCCGCGCCTTCATCATCGCGTGTTGCGATTCCCGTGTGCATGTGACCTCAATCTTCGGGGCGGATCAGGGCGAATTCTTCATTCACCGCAACATCGCGAACCTCGTGCCGCCCTTCACCGACGACGGCGACCACCACGGCACTTCGGCGGCGGTGGAATATGCCGTCACCGCGCTGAAAGTGGCCCATATCGTGATCCTCGGGCACTCCAACTGCGGCGGCGTTCAGGGCTGCTATGACATGTGCTCAGGCCATGCACCGGAGCTTGAAGAAAAGTCCTCGTTCGTCGGGCGCTGGATGGACATCCTCCGCCCAGGCTACGAGCGCGTTCTCGATGTGCCGGAAGAGCAACGCAAAGATGCTCTGGAAAAGGAATCCATCCTGATCTCGCTCGAGAACCTGATGAGCTTCCCCTTTGTCCGCGAGGCCGTCGAAAAAGGCAATCTCACCCTTCACGGGCTTTGGACGGACATCGGCGACGGCGACCTTCTCCAGTACGATCCCGAGAGCAAGACCTTCGTTCAGGTCTGATCCCTGCCCTGACCCCATCAGGTCAGGCAACCAGCCGCAGGACGTTTTCGACGGCGTGCTCTTCGGTCAAGACGAAGGGCGCGTTGGCGACCTTTTCCGGGCGCGGTGCCTCGATCAGCGCACCGGATTGCACCGAGACGGAACGCACGAACATCGGTTTGCTCATCTGCGTCACCACATGGCGGCTCGTCGAGCGCTCGGTCGAGACGATCTCGCCGAACTCTTCCGGGAAAAACATCACGGCGCCGCTCTGATACAGGTTCAGCGCAATGATGCGGCCTTTGCGGGCTTTGGCGAAATAGTCGGTCATGGATCTGTCCTTTCTGAATGTCTGACGATCAGGCGGCCAGCGCGAGGCGGGCACCGAGGTCCGGGCGATAGTCTGGATCGTTGCGATATCCCCCGAGGATGATCACGTTCGACCGCCGCGCCTCCCGTGTCAGGTTGTGATTGGCGGGACGCCCGGCAGCCTCGAGGACATGCACGTCCCAGTTGAAAAGGATCGCACCTTTGGCCTCGACGGACTGGCCTGCGGTCTTCATCAGCTTGATCATGTTTCCATCCTTTCGTCGCGCATCGTTCCTACCCCCCGGAACCCTTGAGATCATGGGAACACGGGCGATCGATTGGCGGAAATGGAGCATGGAAACAATTTGAGACATTTGCGATTTTTCCCGCAGATGCACAAACAATATGTCTTAAGAGTCAAAGAGATAACGTCCCGTTAAAAGTCGGATTTCAAAAGTTAAAATTCTCTTCATCGCTTAAATATTGGTTAACTTGTCTTGAGACCCGTGACGGTGATCTGACCCTCCTGCGGCAGCTTTGTGACAGGCTTAACATAGCCTTAAAATTTCCGAATCACGGAGGCCCGGATGCGATCCGGACTCCCGTATAAATTATACGTCACACCTGACGAATGGCCGCACTCATTGCAGCATCTTGCCCTCCGGCCAGCGCAGATTTTCGCTCAGGCTGATTTGCTGGCTGTCGCCCGCATCAAGGTCGAAATGCCATGCGAGCACCCCGCGTTTGTCGTCCACACCCTCGACATCCGGCGAGGGAGAGGCGGACCAGTCCACTTTCAACTCGTCCTGTTCAGACACGGAGACGCGATCCAGAACCTCGATCGGCCAGGTGCGCGCGGTCAGGTTCGCGATTTCGATCCGCCATTCCGTTTCCGTCTCGTTGGATTTGGAAATCATACCGCGGTCGCCTTCGTTGCGGGTCAGGAGCACACGCTTCACGGAAATGCCATCCACCGGCCCAAAGGCCAGCTCCGCCTCGCCGCCATCGACCAGGGTATCAAGCATCGCCTCACCTAGGTTCACACCGTCGCGGATCAACTGCACCGGACCGGGCACCAGCATCTCTCCCGTCTCATTTGTGAAGCTCGTCATCAGATAGCCCACCTCCTCATGCAACGGCACGGCGCGCACGAAAATCTCCGGCGACAGATCGACGGTGGCCAGAGCGAATTCCACGGCATCCTCGCCCGAATAGAGCGTCGCAGGCGTCGGGTAGCTATAGGTCTGACTGAGGCCGGAAAGGTTGGTGTTCATCTTCTGCACCATCATTGGTGCTTCCATAACAGGCTCGGCATAGCCCCCCTCCATCGCATCGCTGGCCATGGTGCGCATCAGCGGCTCGACGGGACGCGGTTCATAGACTCGGCGGATCAGAGAATAGACGTCCTGCGGAAAACTACGGCGGGTCGGATCGTCCGTGGCAAAGGTGAGCGCAACATCGGTCCAAAGCTCGCCGGTGTCCTGCATGGCGACGACCGAACGCGTAAACAACAGGGAGTTGTCGTCCGTATTCAGCCGCGCGGTATACCGGGGCTGCCAGGCGGCCTCATTGGACATGTAGGTAAAGCCGATCTCGACATCCCCCGCCTGCTCCATGGTCACCGGCAAGGTGATGGAGATGCGGTTCTCCTCGGAGGGCACCAAAAGCTCAAGCACCTTTGTTGCCTCCGCCAGTTCTGCCTCAAGGTCTTCCATGGCCGCTTCTGCAGCCTTGGCCCGACGCTCCGCGTCCTGCTGCGCAAGGCGGGCAGCAAGGGATTCTTCGCGGATCATCCGCGCTGTGGCCGCGCTTTGCTCCGCATCGCTTCCGTCAGACAGCCGTGCGAGATAGGCAAGCGTGTCCTTTGCAGCCTCGGCCTCGAACCCGATTTGCGCAATCTGTGCGCGCCGGTCATCGATCTCGCCTTCCAGCGTCTCGACACGCGCCAAGGCGGCTTTCTCCGCCTCTGAACGAATGAGCAGCGCTTTGGAGATGTCTTCGATGCCGTAAGCCACTGGGCCAAGTTCGCCCCCCTCGACACGGATCTGCATGTTCCGCGCAATCTCCTCGTAGGAATAACGCGTCGGAATGTCGACGAAGACGATCTCATGTGCGCCTTCGGGCAGAGAGACGGTCGCATTGCGGGTGATCATCGCGCCTTGCGGGTAGAGTGTCGCCTCGGTGACCAAGCTACGCGCCTCGAAGCGCTCTGCGAAGGCGGGCAACGCGATCAATGCGCTTCCGGCAAGACAGGACAGGGTCAGAATGGCACGCGGGCTAAATTTCGGGAACATGATTTCCTCCTAAATGGTCGGAGGAAAGGTCCAATGCGCTTCAGCTTTGCGCAAGGGGAATTCCCCCTTCGTCAAAGCCGCAGCCCGCGCATGGCGAAAGCTCGCCGATCCCCCGACACGCAGTCAGGCGACGGTCTTGGTTTCGCGGCGGCAGCCGTCCTGAAACTTCTCGTGGAATGTCTTGCACAGATCTTCACGGGTGAGCTGCGGATGAGGCTTGGCCAATTCCTCCGCCCAGTCACCCAGACGGTCGACTGAACGGTCCGATGCTCCCGTGTCGTTCCTTTTGATCTCATGTTGACGCATCGCGCCAAGATCGATTTTCACTCGAAACATCACCCTACCCCTTCGTTGCATGGCTCTGTCGTCAGGCCGAAAATAAGCATAACAGCGCCACAGATGCGCCGCGTGTATGAATAAAGTTTAAAGTTAACTGCGCATCCACTCTGGCTTGTCCGAAATTTCGCTCAGATTTCAGAGTGTTGATTGTTTAAAAACTGCTGCTTTTCGCAGTAATGCCTGCCCGGAAGACAAGCCCATCACCACAGACTTTCTCAGAAAAGCCGTGATCATGCCTCTGAGGTGGCGAATCGGCGCCACGAAACCCAACAAAAAAGGGCGCTCGCAAGCGCCCTTTTGTTAAGAGTTTAGTTACCGTCTTTCGACCATGCCGGGCAACTCAGCCCTTCTTGAGCACCCGACGACCGAGCAGTTCAGCGATCTGAACCGCGTTCAGAGCCGCGCCTTTGCGCAGGTTGTCGGAGACACACCACAGGTTCAGACCATTCTCGACGGTGACGTCCTGACGAATGCGGGAAATGAAGGTCGCGAAGTCGCCGACACATTCGACCGGAGTCACGTAACCGCCGTTTTCGCGCTTATCGACCACGAGAATGCCCGGCGCCGTGCGCAGGATTTCACGGGCTTCGTCCTCATCAAGGAACTCTTCGGTCTCGATATTGACCGCTTCCGAGTGACCGACGAACACCGGCACGCGCACGCAGGTTGCGGTGACCTTGATCGACGGATCGACGATTTTTTTCGTCTCGGCGACCATTTTCCACTCTTCTTTCGTGTCGCCCGAGTCCATGAAGACGTCGATATGCGGGATCACGTTGAAGGCGATCTGCTTGGTGAATTTCGACGGCGCGACTTCCTGACCGGGGACATACATGCCCTTGGTCTGGTCCCAAAGCTCGTCGATGCCTTCTTTGCCGGCACCGGACACGGATTGGTAGGTCGAGACCACAACGCGTTTGATTTTCGCACGGTCATGCAGCGGCTTAAGCGCCACAACCATCTGCGCCGTCGAACAGTTCGGGTTCGCGATGATGTTCTTGTTTTTGTACATCTCGATCGCGTCCGGGTTCACTTCCGGCACGATCAGCGGAATTTCCGGGTCGTAGCGATAGAGGGACGAGTTGTCGATCACGACACAGCCCGCCGCCGCCGCTTTCGGCGCGTAGGTCTTGGTCGCGTCCGAACCCACGGCGAACAGAGCAATGTCCCAGCCGGAGAAATCGAACGTGTCGAGGTCCTTTGTTGTCAGGGTCTTGTCGCCAAAGCTCACTTCGGTGCCGAGAGATTTGCGCGACGCCAGCGCCACGATCTCATCGACAGGAAACTCGCGCTCGGCGAGGATGTTCAGCATTTCGCGGCCCACATTGCCCGTGGCGCCTGCGACGACGACTTTATAACCCATTTGGCACTCCTCATTCGTCCTGGGTGACTGGCGCAGAGCCTTACTGGAAAGGGGGCGGAGAAGAAAGAGGGTTTAGCGCCGCTGTGCCGCCCGCGCCGCCTCAATTCGCGCCTTTGCGGCCTTTTCGTCGATCATGACACCCGCAATCGGGTCGTTCGATATACGCGGGAAATGGACCTGATCAAGATAGTTCATGAAAGCGGCCCGAAGCGCCGGATCGAAGGTGAGTGATTCCGCCTGATAAAGCGCGCCGCTCAGGGCCTCCGGGCTATCCGCCACCGTGACCAGCCCCGGCATGGCGAAAAAAGCCTCGCCCAGAACGATCACCGGCTTGTCGTAGAAAAACGCCTGAAGCCCGACAGAGGAATTGATGGTGATGACACCGCGGCTCGCCCGGACCTGTTCGAACGTATCGGTTTGATTGTCGATCACGATCCGCCCCTTCGCCGCCTCAACGGCACTGGCCAAGGGCCATGCAAGAGAGGTCTTCGCCGAGGGATGTTCCTTGACCCGGATGTGCCAGCCGTCCGGCAGGGCAGCCGCCGCTTTTGCCAGCGCGGCAAGCATATTGGGCACAGACCCGACCCAGCCGGAGAACAGGGTGATCTGGCTGTCGTTCGGCACCTGCAGCGGGACGAAAAGGAATTTCTCACCGGCCAGATCCGCACCCGACGCCTGACCGACATCTGCGCGCCGCGAGGCCCGCGCCGTCAGATTGGCGCCCAAGTGCCGCCAGTCCTCATTCTGCCGCTCCGGACGCCCTGCGGCCCATGCGGTATAAAACCGTGCATCGCGCGGCAGGGAGCCCAGCGCGTTGACACCGGTATGATCGAGTTGCATCCGCCCCGGAAAGGGCGCAAGTTCCGCGAAAAGCGTCGGCACGCCTGCGTCCTTTGCCCCCTCCATGAACACCCTGCGCGATCCGGTTATCCCGTTCCAACACAGCGCGATCGTATCCCGATGCCGGGTGAAATAGCGGCGTGAGCCATTGTATTGCAACCGGATCAGCAAGCGCTTGAGCGCACGGCCCAGAGGGCCTTTCGGCTGCCGCTTCGCCACAGAAAGGGCAGCCTCTACCCGTGTTCGGGTCTCCGGGAAATCGCGCAGGGACATCGGGATCGTTCGGAGCACATGCCTCCCGCCATCGGCCTCAGCCACGGAGGACATGAAGCTGTCCTTCTTCTTCGAATAGCCTTTGAGATAGGTGATCATCGTGCCCCGCCTTTCTCTGTCCTTCTCTCTTACCTATGCGAGCCGGGGTAAGGCGACAAGGTCATGCTGACCATGCCCACCGCACGACATCGGGAGAGACAAAGGCATAGACCGCCGCACATTACAGCCCGTGAAAGGCAAAGGGCTTTACGCTGGGCGGCAAAGCCCCATCGTTACAGCCTGGGCTCGGTTCCGGTTCGAACCTGCGGAGACACGTCGTGTTCATGGGTGCAACGCATCAAAATCTGGCGAAGCTTGCCGGGATTCGGCGCCTCGATCGCCGCCTGAATTTCCCGCAACAGACCGGCGACCTCGATCTGGCTGAGACAATGTTCTTCCGCCCGCAGGATTTTCGAATTCGGTGTTTTGCGCAGATTGTCCAAATCAACGAAAAGTTCCTCATATAGCTTTTCGCCCGGGCGCAGGCCGATGATCTTGATCTCAATATCGCCCTCTCCGGTCAGCGGGTCTTTGACACGACGCCCCGAAAGCTGAATCAACTTACGCGCCAGATCCATGATCTTCTGCGGCTGCCCCATGTCGAGCACGAACACGTCGCCGCCTTTGGCATAGGCTCCGGCCAGAAGGACAAGCCGCGACGCCTCGGCAATCGTCATGAAATAACGACGTATCTCGGGGTCCGTGACCGTCACGGGACCGCCACTTTCGATCTGGGCCTGAAACAGCGGCAAGACCGACCCGGACGAACCCAGTACATTGCCGAACCGGACCATCGAGAATTTGGTGTGTGGCGCGCGGGTCTGAATGTCCTGAATGATCAGTTCGGAAATCCGTTTCGTTGCGCCCATGATGCTGGTCGGGCGCACGGCCTTGTCGGTCGACACGAGAATGAAGCGCTCGACCCCCTCCTGCACCGCCGTATCGGCGAGGATTTTCGTCCCAATGACATTGTTGCGCGCGCCTTCGATCTCGTTGTTTTCGACCAAAGGGACATGTTTGTAGGCGGCCGCATGCAGAACGATTTCCACCCCGTTCTGGCGCATCACATGGCGCAAGCGACCGGCATCCGTCACCGAACCGAGATACGGCAAAACCTCGATGTTGCGGGCCTTTGCCCGAGACTGCAATTCGAGATCGAGCGCATAAAGATTGTATTCGTTCTGTTCGAACAAGACGATCTTTTGGGGCTGGCAATTGAGAAGCTGGCGACAAAGCTCCGACCCGATGGAGCCTCCGGCACCCGTCACCATGATCACACGTCCAGCATAGCTCTTGACCATTTCCGGCGTGTCCAGATCGACCTTGCCGCGACCGAGCACCTCGTCGGGGTCCACCGTCCGCAACCGCGTATTGCCGCGCTCGACCAGCATGTCGATGAAAGACGGCAGGATCTTGACCGGGATGTCGACGCGTTCACACAGATCTACGATCGCGTCACGACGCTTGCGAGCACTGTCCGGCAACGCAATCATCACCTCGGAAATCGCATTTCGATAGACATCCGAAACCAGATTTCCGGAGGGCAGGACCGGTATCCCCCCGATGTCCATGCCTTGCATCGCGGGATTGTCGTCGAAAAAAGCCACCACACGCCGATCGGGCGACTGCCCCATGGCCGAGGCCAGTTGCACACCCGCCGCGCCAGCCCCAAAAATCGCCACGTTTTTACGCCTGTGCAAATACTCCCGCAGACCGCTGAGGATCGAAACCGCAATGGCGCGCGAAGTCGCAAGCCCCGTGAAAGCAAAGACCCCGAAGGTCAATACGGCGGGTCCGAAACGAGGCAGCGCGAGCGCAACACTCGTCGCCCAGATCACCAGGGCGATACCGGCACTAAACCTGGCGATGGTCATCAGGTCCCGTGCATTCAGCATGACCAGCTTGATCCGATCCAGTCGGAACATCACATTCAGCAACGGCCCGCCGATCATCAACGCTCCGCAGAGCCACAGCAAGGTCGTGCTGTCGCGGACGGTCGCCATTCCGGGCAAAAGAAGCAGGCTCATGAGAAGGGAAAGCGTCAGAACCAGAAAGTCGGACATTAGAAGCACCGCGCGGATCACATTGCGCGGAAGGGACGTCAACCCAACGATAAGTACTTTTCTGTACACGACAAACTCGCCTTAAAACTGCGTCTCCGCCTCATTTTTCTCAAGTTAGTCAGAGCGGAGTTAACAAGCCCATAACATCACCGAAAACATGTGATCGAAGTCAGGACATCGGCGTCGGTCTGCCAAGCCGGTCGCTATTTCAGAATGCCAAGCACAGTCCTAAAAAGGATTTTAATGTCAAAACAGAGGCTTGCATTTTCCCGATAGAGCAAGTCCAACCGCGCCTTTCGGGGCACACAGCGACGGGAATAAACCGAATCTGTCGCCTCTGGCGTATCGCAATCGGCCAAAAGACGCGCCTCGTGGGCATGAAACGTCAGGGTTGCAAGGCCCGTCACCCCAGGCCGGTTCTGCAACACGGCACGGTAAACCTCCGGGTGGCGCTCGACATAGAGCCGCAAAGGCGGGCGCGGCCCGACAAAGGACATATCACCCCTGAAAACATTCCACAGCTGCGGCAGCTCATCGAGACGGCTGCGGCGCAGAAACCGGCCTGTACGCGTGATCCGATCTTGCTTGTCACCACCGGACACACCGCTGTCGGTCGCCGAAAGGGTCATGGTCCGAAACTTGATCAGGTGAAATCCCTGCTCCGGTGTTTTCATCCGCTCGGACAGGAAAAACACCGGTCGCCCGTCCCGGAGCAGGATCAGCCCCGCCAGCACACAGGTCACAGGCAGCAACAATAGCCCGAGACACATCACCAGAAAAAGGTCGAACATGCGTTTTCCAAAGCTCATGCCGCGGCCCTCACAGCAGCCCATTCGGCAACGATCTCTTGCGCCGTACCGTCCAGATCAATCTCCGGACAAAGCCTTGCCAGCCGCGTGACATCCAGCGTGATGCGCTGATGAGCGGTATCGCTCCGCGGCTGCGCAGTCCAGGGCACGCCCGCCGCATCGAGTAGATCGGACATCTGCACGGGCTTCCCACCAGCCAGATTAAGCACCGGCGGGAGCCTTGCCTCTGTCGCAATCAGGGATCGCAAGACCGAGAGCAAAGTGAGCGGACCAATATAGGACCGTTCCGGCCCCCGCCCGTCCGGGAAAATATCGAGTGTCAAAGGGCCCGAGGAACGGCGCATCGCATTGCCCAAAAGCATATCCGCACCGGCGACATTGCCGATCCGCAGCGCACAAATCTCGATCCCTTCCGTGGCGGCGCGCCGGGAGCAGAGGTCTTCCATCGCGGCCTTGGCGCGACCATAGGCATTGATCGGCGCGGGCGAGACGTCTTCGCAAAACGGCTCTCCCCGCCCTGCGCCATAGACAGCAGAAGACGAGGCCACCAGAAGGCGCCTGATCCCCGCTCGTAGCGCCGCAGTGATCGCATGATCGACACTCGTGACATGGGCTTGCATCGCATCGGGATCATCTTTTGCGCCGTTTGCACCAGAAAAAATCAAAATATGATCGAAACCATGGTGAATCTGCGCAGCCCTCAAAGGCGTGGCGTCACGAAAATCGGGCCAGAGAAAAGCGCCCTCATCGCACTTCTCTAAAACCCGGTATTGCCAAAGAAATCGCTGGGCGTCTTCCGGGAGTTGCCGTTCCGCCGCACGCAGATAGCCCCCGATCCGGCCGGAAGCCCCGAGATAAGCGGCTGAGTGGTCAGGCATGGCTGCTCCCGTGGAAAGCGTCCGCATCATGCTAGACGCTTCCATCCCATCAGACCAGTGCCCTCGGCTCAGCCGGCGAATCTAATCGGCAAGCTCATAGGGTAGCTGGCGTCAGTCAGCTCCGCTGGCGCTGCGGGGAAACGGCCAACCCGTTTCACCGCCTCAACCGCCGCCGCATCGAGGACCGGATTTCCCGAACTTTTCGCCACACCGACACTCAGCAAAGCGCCTTCGCGGCTGACCCGAAAGCTCACGGTCACAATCCCGTCCCCGACCCCGCGCGGTGCCCGCTTGCGGCGTTCGATGCGCGAACGGATGGTTGCGCCCCAGCTCGACAGAGCCGACTGGCGCTTCGCCGCACTCAGCCCCGCGCCTTGCGACGCGCGCGCCTCGCCCGCCTGTTGCCCGCCACCAGCGCCTGCGGCACGGGTCTCCTGACTGGACCGATCAGTGCCTTGCACGGCTTGTTGCGCCTGCTGCGACTGTTGCGCTTTCGGAGCAGGTTTCGCTTCCGGCTTCGGTGCGGGTTTGGGCGGTTCCGGGGCTTCCGGCGGTTCCGGCGCGTCGAACACCTCCGCTTGTTCCACCGGCTGCATCGGCACGGGCAAAGCCATGTCACTCGGAGCCAGTTCCAGCTCGGGGATTTCCTCCAAAGGTTCCATGACGGGCTTGGGCGGCTCCGGGACCTTGGGCAGATCGGGTGCCACTTCCGGCACCTCTTCCCAACGCTCGACCATGGCTGCCAGCGCCACATTCGACGCCTGAAGCGACAACAAATCCTCGCCGCCTTCACCAGAGGCAGCCGTGCCTGCGGAATGATCCATCAGCGCCACTGCGGCCACCGCAAGATGCGCACCGAGCGCGAGCGACACAAAGAGGGTGCCCGTCAGAACGCGATTCATGCTCCACCTCCTGCCCGGGTCACGAGTTCCACCTTGGGAAACCCGAGTGCCGCCAATTTCGGCAGCAACGCGGCCAGTGTCGCGGCCGAGACCTCGCGATCCGCACTCATGGCAATCGACGGCCCGCTCGCACCTTCACAGCCCCCATCGGCGCAAAGCGCGATGCGCTCCAGTTCCAAAGCCCGCAACACCGCCTCTTCGCCCTGCACATCGCGAAAAGCGAGCGTGCCGTCCTTGGCCAGATAAAGCGGCAGGGGGGCGGTAATTTCAGCCTCTGTTCCGGCTTCGGGCAATTCGAGTTCAAGCGGGTCGGGTGGCGCGATCTCAGCCGTCATCAGAAAAAAGATCAGCAGCAGGAAGACGACGTTGATCATCGGAACGACGCTCTCGGAGGGCTGAGGACGGGGGGCATCAGAAAAATTCATCGTTTACTCCACCAGAACCAGATTGGTAAACCCGGACTCGCCCAGCCATTCCATCACCCCCACCAGACGTTGCAGCGCCACATCCTCATCGTCAGGCCGAAGCACCACAATGTCATCGGGGCTTTGCACCAGCCCTTTCAACTGTTCGATCAGTGCCTCTTCGCCCTGCACAGTACCGTTGAGTTTCAGCTCTTCCGCCCCGACACGCACCAGACGCGGCGGACCGGAATAGCCCTGCGAGGCGCCACCACCGAGCGTCAGAGACAGTTGCGCCGGAGAGCCGAAGCGCGAGGCAAGCATGAAAAACACCAAAAGCAGGAACACCACGTCGATCATCGGGGTGAGCGACATCCGGTGTTTGCGCCGGGGTTCGCTGAACTCCATGGTTCACTCCGCCGCTTGTGCCATCGGGACGGGTTGCTGCGTCACATCACGGGGACGCAGATAGATGCGTGTCGCCATGTCTTCGAACTCGTGGCGCAGGCGGTCGGCAACGGCCTCGAACCCGGTAAACGCGATGGAGGCCGGGATCGCTACGGCCATACCGGCGGCGGTGGTCAGAAGCGCCTCCCAGATGCCGCCCGCAAGCAGCGCCGGATCGGCCTTGGCACCCGCTTCCTGAAGCGTCTGAAACGCAGTGATCATGCCAAGCACGGTCCCCAAGAGACCCAGCAGCGGGGCAATCGTTGCGATCAGTTCGAGCGGGCGCAGACCGGAGCGCGCCCGAGCGAGAAAGCCCTTGGCAACCCGTGTGGTCTCGGCCTCAGCGCCGGTCTCGTCATACGCGGGATTGCCATGGGCCGCGAAAGCCGCACGAATGAACCGCGAGCGCAGCCCCTTGCGGCCAGCCAAACGCGCCTTGGCACCTTCGGTGTCGCCATTGGCCCAGAGCGCGAGCGCTTCTTCTCCTGCGGACGTGTTGCGCCAGGCACCAAGATAGGCCAGATCCCAGAGTTTCCAGAAGATCAGAGCCAGCGTGATCACCGAAAGCGCCGCGATCGCCCAGATCGAGGGGCCGCCCTTGGCGAGAAAGTCGAGCAGAGAGGCAAAGAGAGCCGAGTCATTCATGTCAGTCACCATACTATGCGTGTAGCTGGCTGATCCATTCAGCTGGCGTTTGCCCCCGGATAGATTATCCTAGTTTTTTAGTCAAGATATGTACGTCACTCTCGGCTCAGTGCCACCACGGGATCGAGCCGTGCCGCATTACGAGCCGGCAAAAAGCCGAAAGTGATCCCGATCAGCGTCGAGGACAGGAAGGCCACGGCAATCGCGGTGGTCGAGAAACTCAACCGCACGCTGGAGGCGAATTCCTCAATCAGATAGCCGCCGGTCAGCGCGCCGAGAATGCCGAGTACACCGCCGACCAGACAGACCATGACCGCTTCGATCAGGAACTGGCTGACGATATCCGAACGCCTTGCGCCGATAGCAATGCGCACACCGATTTCCTTGGTCCGCTCGGTCACGGAGACCAGCATGATGTTCATCACGCCGATACCGCCCACAACCAACGAAATCACCGCGATCATTGCCACGAGATAAGTCAGCGTCTGGGTCGTGGAGGTGATGGTTTCACGGATCGTATCGGAGTTCGACAGAAAGAAATCCTCTGTCCCGTGACGGGTTTTCAACAGCGCGGTGATCTCTGCCTCGGCCTGATCCATATCGTAATCGTCCGCCACACGCACCCCGATGCTGTCGAGATAGTCCTGCCCGGAAATCCGCGCCATGGACGTGGTGTAAGGCACCCAGACGTTCAGAGAGGACGGCCCAAAGGTTGCCCCCGAAGACCGCACGACGCCGATCACACGCACCGGCACACTGCCGAGGAAAATCACTTGGCCCAAAGGATCGGTGCCGTCGTCAAAAAACGTATCCTGCGTGTCTTCGTCGATCACCGCAGCCTGCGCGTAACTGTCGACGTCATCCGTACTGAACACCGATCCTGTCACGGTTTCATAGGCATGGACCTGAAAGTAATCCCCCGACACGCCATTGATCGTCGCCGATGCCTCCGTGCTGCGATAGCGCACGGTTGCCGAAGAAGAGACGGCGGGCGAGACACTGTCTGCCAGATCCATCAGCGCCAGCGCATCGGCATCCGAAGGCACAAGCGTTTCAATCCTTCCGGCCCCGCGGGCCCCGAAGCCGGAGCCTGCCCGCACGGTGATCGTATTCGTCCCGAGAGAAGAGATGTTCTCCAAGACCTTCTCCTGCGACCCGTTGCCAAGCGCCACCACCAGCACCACGGAGGCGATGCCGATGATGATCCCGAGCATGGTCAGGAAAGACCGCGTGCGATGCGCCAGCATGGCTTTGAGCGAAATGTTGAAGGCCTCAGTCAGGCGGCGGAAAGACGCGCCCAGCCCGGAAACCTGTTTCATCGGGCGTTCGATGGTGGCTTGTGACGGCTCGCCAACGTCCTTGCGGGTGTCGGAAATGATCCGCCCGTCGCTGATCTCGACAATCCGGTGGGCATGTTCGGCCACTTTCGGGTCGTGGGTCACCATGACAATGGTATGCCCCTTCGCGTTCAATTCCCGGAGCAGGGCAATGAGATCCTCGCCGCTTTTGCTGTCGAGCGCACCGGTGGGTTCGTCGGCCAGGATCACCTCGCCGCCGTTCATCAAGGCACGCGCCACGGAGACCCTTTGTTGCTGCCCCCCCGACAGTTCGGAGGGCCGGTGATCGAGCCGGGTATCGAGGCCAAGCTGGGTCAGCAGATGTTTTGCATGGTCTCGCCGCGCCGCTCGGCTCGCCCCCGCGTAAATCGCAGGCACTTCGACATTCCCCACCGCGTCGAGATCGGGAAGCAATTGATAGCGTTGAAAAATAAAGCCGAAATGCTCGCGCCTGAGCTGTGCAAGCTCATCCGGCTCGAGATCGCTCACATCCTTGCCATCAAAGACATAGGTCCCTGAACTCGCGCGATCGAGACAGCCGAGAATGTTCATCAGCGTCGATTTGCCGGAGCCCGAGGCGCCGATAATCGCCACCATTTCACCGGGATATATGTCGATATCGACATCGCGCAGCACGGTGATGGTTTCGTCCCCGGCCTGAAACGAGCGGCTGATGCCACGCGCGGAAATAAGCGGTTCACTCATGATGACCTCCCCCTCAGAACATTCCCGGAGGGCCCATGCGATTGCTGCTCGACGCAGTCGGCGCACTCACAGCACCGCCGGTCACGATCAAATCGCCTTCGTTCAGACCAGAGGTGATCTCCGCCGTTACCTTGTTGTTCAACCCGACCTCGATGGGCTGCGGATGGCTGGTCCCGGTGGCTGCGTCATAAATCTCGACCATATATTTGCCATCCGGGCCGCTATTGAGCGCCGAAGACGGAACCGTCAGCACGTCAATCGCCTCGTCGAGCACGATGGACACTTCGGTGGTCATCCCGATGCGCAGCATGTGATCCGGGTTATCGACCTCAAGCCGACCGTTGTAATAGATCGCCTCGTCGGTATCGATCGTATCGCTGTCCTCGATTTCCGACGGTGCCGGTTCCACATCCCGCACCACGGCCTCGAACGCATTGTCAGGCTCGCCAAGAATGGTAAAACTGACTTTCTGCCCCGCCGCGACATGCACGACATCGGCCTCCGAAATCTCCGCCTTGACGATCATTTTGTCGAGATTGGCGAGCTTCACGATGGTCGGCGCATCGGTGCTGGCGTTCACTGTCTGACCTTCGTCCACCACAACGGCCACAACCGTCCCGGCCATCGGCGCGGTGACTTTGGTGCGATCCAAGGCGATCTGGGCGGTCGAAACCGTCACCTCGGCACTGGATCTCTGCGCATTCAGCGCATCAAGCTCGGCCTGATACACCTCCATATCGGCCTCGGCCGCTTCGACATCTTCTTGCGAGGCATAATTCTGCGCATGCAGGCTCGTGACCCGCGTCAGCGTCAGTTCAGCCTGTTTGATATTGGCTTTCTTCGCCGCGATCTGCGCCTCGATATTGGCGAGATCCGCCTGTGCCTGCAAAAGATCGTTTTTCTGATCCTCACTGTCGATCTGCGCAATCAGATCGCCCGCTGCCACCGTATCGCCCAACGCCACGGCCAGCTCTTCGATCTGACCGGAGGTACGCGCACCGACGCTGACAAGTTGACTCGCCTCGATCACACCGGAGGCCAGAACGGTTTCCTGCACCGAACCTCGCGTCACCGTCGCCGTCTGCGGCGGGGTGGTTTCGGTATCGCCCTTGTACCAGGTCCAACCGAAATATCCGGCCACAACCACAAGGGCGACGGTCAAGAGGCGCAACGGGGTTTTCATGACAAACCTTTCAAGCGAAACGGAAACGGGCCGAAAAGCCCGATGTTAAAACATGATACGCAGATAGGTGCTTTCTCCGTCGCGTCCACGGGGAAATCATCCGAACAATCCAAAAAACACCGCCGGGATACGACATCCCGACGGCGCCATGGCTTGCCTTTTCTCGTCTCACTCCGCTGGCATAAGTTGGGCGAGAGGCTCAAAAGTTTCTTCGTAATGATCGAGTTCGGCCTCGAACCAAGCGGTGCCACGGGTCGCGCCACCCAAGGACTGGAACAGCTCGCCTTCCGCCATCGCGGGCAAAAGCGCGTTGAACACATCCCAGCCAGCGGCATCGGGATGGGCATCAAAACCGAGCACCTGCCCCTTGAGCCCGGTGACCATCGGCATCAGCCCACCGGAATAGACACTCGGCACATGGATCGCGATCTTGTCGATCGGTTGCAGCACCACAGGCTTGCACGCGGCCAAGGCCTCACGCACCGCTGCTTTCGCCGCCGTCCGGAAGGCGAAATCCGAGCTGTCCACCGCATGGTGTTTGCCATCCGTAAGCGTCACCTTCACATCCACCACAGGCAGGCCGTTCGGCCCCTCGGCCAAGGCATCGCGCACGCCCGCTTCGACGGCGGACATGTAATTGCGCGGCACCGCCCCACCTTTGACGACCTCCTCGAAGACAAAGCCTTCGCCACGGGCCAGCGGCGCGACCTCGATCACCACATCGGCAAATTGCCCGGCCCCGCCGGATTGTTTGCGGTGACGATAATGGGTGCCGCCGGGTTTTGAGATGGTTTCGCGCAACGCGGGCGGAATCGGCTGGGTCTCGACCGGAACACCGAACACATCCGTGAGTTTTTCGAGCACACGGCGTTGATGCAGCGCGCCTTGCGTGGCCAAAACAGCCTTGCCGCTTTGCGCATCCTGTTCAACGGCCAGACCGGGGTCGATGTCCGCCAGCTTGCCAAGCGCCGCCGAAAGCCGCGCCTCGTCGCGTTCGTTTTGCGGCACCAAAAGCACGCGGTTCTTCGGCTTGTGCGGCACCGCCCAATCCGGCGTATCAATCGCCTCGGACGTCCCATAGATCGGCGCGCGCAGCGCAAGGTGATCGGTTTTGACGGTCAGCCCCATCGCCCCCGGCGCCAGTTCGGAAAGCGCGGTTTTGGTGTCGACATCGACCAGCGAGCCGATGGTGCCCCCCATCACGACAGAGCCCGGTTTCAACGTTTCGCCCACGGCGCGGATCAGAACGGTCTTGCCAAGATGCTTGATCTGATCGGCAAAAATCCCGACGGCCACAGGCGTTGCACCGAAGCGTTCGGTGAGCGTGGTCACCTCAGGGACTTCATGACGCAGGCTTTTCATCAGCCGCGTCAGCCCGTTGGCCCCCGTGGCGGAGCCGAGGAAGGCGGGGATCAGATCGTGGTGTTGCAACACTTTCGTCGCCACGTCGTAAAGCTCGTCGGACATCGGTTTCTGATCTTCGATCAGCTCTTCGAGCAGCCGGTCATCGAAATCGGCAAGATGTTCCAAAAGCTCGGCACGGGCTTCCTGTTCGCGGGCACGCGCGCTGTCCGGCATTTCGACCAGAGCCGAACGTTCACCCTCCTTGAAGGCCCAGGCGCGTTCGGAAATCAGATCGACCATGCCGGTGATCTCGCCATTTTCGCGGATCGGCACTTCGCGCAGCACGATGCCATGGGCGGAATAGGTCTGAAGCGCCGCCGCGATCTCGGCGGTGCGGTCGGTGGCGGCGTCCACCTTGTTGATGAAAATCAGTGTCGGAAGCCCCGAAGCCTCCAGAAGCCGCAGGTAAGGCGCGGCGAGCACAGCCGCCTCGGCCTCCGCCGGGACACAGAGCACGGCGGCATCGCTGACCGCGAGCGCCGCACCGGCCTGCGCCAGCCCTTCGGCCCCGCCGGGGCAATCCAAAAGCGCCCAATCCTCATCGAGATAGCGAAACAGGGTCACCGCGGTCTCGCCGAACAGGCTCAGAGAACGGGGCTTGCCCGTATCGAGCCCGGCCAGCGCCGCGGCCAATGCTGATTTGCCGGATTGTGACGGTCCTAGGATGGTGACGGTTTTCATGGCTATGTCTCCCGAGCTGTCTCGCGGACCCCGAATGGGTCCAAAAGGTTCATGTCGGGGTCACGCTACAGGATCAGGATGCACCCTGACCTTGGCTCAGGTCAAACTTTACCCGTTTTCTGTCATTCCGGGCGCCATTCCGCCCGTACGGCGAAAATCCTGAAGCGCAAAGTCGATCAGCGCCCGCACCTTGCGCGGCAGGGCGCGGCCTTCGAGATAGACAACGCTGACGGGATGATCCGGCTTGGCAATCTCCGGCATCAAGGCAACGAGCCGCCCCGCCTCCAGATCGTCGCCCAAAACGAAGGTCGGGCAAAAGGCGATCCCCTGCCCGGCGACGGCCAGATCGCGGGCGGCACGGGCACTGTTGACCATGAAACGCCCCGGCACCTGCACGAACACCTCCTGCCCTTCGACGCCAAAGGGCCAACGCATCGGATTGCGCCGGTTGGTGTCGAGAATGCATTGGTGATCCATCAGGTCGTCGGGCTTTTCGGGACTGCCATGGGCTTCGAGATAGGCCGGGGACGCCACGAGCACGGAACGCAGCATGCCGAGCTTACGGCGTTTGAGCGAGGACACGTCCGAGGCCCCGATCCGAAAAGCCAGATCAATGCCGCCGGACGCGAGATCGACATAGGCGTCGCTCAGACGCAGGTCGATGATCAGCTCCGGATGCGGCGCTGCAAAGCGCGCCAAAAGGTCTTTGACATAGACCTCGCCAAAGGTGACGGGCGCAGAAATGCGGATCGTGCCGGAAAAGCCGCGCGTGTCTTCGGTGACCTCGCCCAGCATGGCGTCGAGATCGTCGAGAAGCGCGGGCGCGCGGGACAAAAGCTCTTCGCCCGACGACGTCAACCCGACCCGCCGCGTCGTGCGTTGCAACAGGCGCACACCGAGGCGCTCTTCCAACTCGGCCACATATTTCGAGGTCAGCCGGTTGGATATCCCAAGCCGGTCCGCCGCCCCGGTGAAAGATCCCGTCTCCGCCGTGGCGACAAAGGCTCGCAATCCGTCGATCAGATCCATCGCACCCTCATTAAGAACAATATGGAGAAAGTTATTCCACACCTTCGCCATTCTATTCGATCCGTGCAAGTGCCATCTTCTATGCAACACATCAGACCGCTCGCGCCCCGATCCAAAATCGGAAGAGCGATGAAAGGAGACGACCATGAGCATCGTGCAACAGCTTCGTCAGCTGAAAGACAGCCTGAAATCCTCCGACCGCATGCCGGTCGTGTTCCTCGGCCATGGCAGCCCGATGAACGCCATCGAAGACAACGAATATTCCCGCAGCTGGTCTGCGCTCGGCTCCGCTTTGCCGCATCCGCAGGCGATCCTCGTGGTCTCCGCGCATTGGATGACCCGCGGGTCGACGCTGGTGGATATTTCGCGCATGCCGAAAACCATCCATGACTTCTATGGCTTCCCGGACGAGCTTTTCGCCCAGCAATACCCCGCCCCCGGTGCGCCCGATGTGGCGAAAGAAGTGGTGAGCCTGCTGGCCAGCCACCATGCCGAAGGCGACGACACCTGGGGGCTCGATCACGGCGCGTGGTCGGTGTTGAAATTCCTCTATCCGGGCGCCGATGTGCCGGTGTTCCAGCTGTCGATCGATATGACCAAGGACCTGCCGCATCATCTTGAGATCGGACAGGCGCTCAAGGAGCTGCGCAATCGCGGCGTGCTGATTCTGGGGTCCGGCAACGTGGTTCACAACCTGCGCACCATGCGTTGGGGCGGCAAGCCCTATGACTGGGCCGAAGAGTTCGACGATCTCTTTGCCGACCGTCTGCAAATGCGCGACCACGCCACGCTGAGCGACCGGCAGGGGCTCGGCAATCTGTTGAAAATGGCGCACCCGTCGCTCGATCACTACCTGCCTGCGCTCACCATCGCGGGGGCTTCGGACAAGGACGACCATCTGCTGTTCATGAACGACTCGATCGACATCGGCTCCGTCTCGATGCGCAGCTTCGTCTATTACTGAGAGGGCCGATCATGCTTGTTGAAGGCGTTTGGACCAAAAACTGGACCCCGGTTCAGAAGGCCGACAAGAAAGGCCGCTTCGTGCGGCAGGTGTCGAGCTTTCGCAACTGGATCACGCCGGACGGCTCTGCGGGGCCGACCGGGGTGGGCGGGTTCAAGGCGGAAGCCGGGCGTTACCGGCTTTTCGTCGCCTATATCTGCCCCTGGGCTTCGCGCACTCTGATGGCGCAAGCGCTCAAAGGGCTCGAAGAGATGATCCCCGTGACGGTGATGAACCCGACGGTGACCGATCAGGGGTGGCAATTCGGCGGCTATCCGGGCGCCGACGCGGCCGATCCGCTATACGGCTCCACCTATATTCACGAACTTTACACCCGCGCCGATCCGCATGTTTCGGGGCGGGCCACGGTGCCGGTTCTGTGGGACACCAAGACGGAAACCATCGTCAACAACGAGAGCGCCGATATCATTCGCATGTTCGATACGGCCTTCGAACATCTCGTACCCTCGAACATCCGGCTTTACCCGGAGGAGCTTGCGGGCGAGATCGACGCGCTGAACCCGCAGATTTACGACAAGCTCAACAACGGGGTCTACAAGGCAGGGTTTGCCTCTTCGCAGGAGGCTTACGATGAGGCGGTCGAAGGCGTGTTCGAGATGCTCGACGATCTGGAAGACCGGCTGACCGGCACGTTCCTGTTCGGCGAACATCTGACAGAAACGGATATTCGCACCTTCGTGACCCTGATCCGCTTTGACGCCGCCTATCACGGCATCTTCAAATGCAACCGCAAACAGATCGCGGATTACCCGCACCTCTCGGCCTATATGGAGCGCATTTTGCGCCTTCCGGGCATCCGGTCCACGGTGAATATGGATCACATCACGCGCGGCTATTATTCGATCAAGGCGCTCAATCCCACGGGCATTCGCCCCACCGGGCCGGCGCATATCGAGGCCCTTCTGGCGTCGGTCTAAGCCGCGCCCTCTTCGATCGGCAGCACATCGACCGCCTGTGAGGTTTCATGCCCGCCGGAGGTGCGCATCGCGCCCCGGACGGGGGCCACGTCCTCGTAATCGCGGCCATAGCCGATGGTGATATAATCCGTCCCGGCGAACTGATTGTTCGTCGGGTCGAATTCAATCCAACCCAATTGGTTGCCAACCCAGGCGCGCACCCAGGCATGCATCGCATCCGCGCCTTCGAGCCGGGGCTGACCCGGCGGCGGGAAGGTGCGCAGAAAGCCCGACACGTACCCCGCCGGAATGCCAATGCCGCGCAGGGCCGCAATCATCACATGGGCGAAATCCTGACAGACGCCATGGCGTTTCTCAAACGCCTCCTCGGGCGGCGTATCGACATCCGTTGCCTCCGGATCGAAAGCCATATCCCGATTGAGCGCCCGCCCAACGGCCTCGACCGCCCCTAGGGCCGTCACGCCTTCGCTGAGGCACTCCCAGGCATACTCCGTAATCGCCCCCGAAAGTGCGACGCGCGGCGAGGCGGCGATGAAATGATGCGGCGCCTCCGGGGCAAGGGACGGCACCATCAAAAGCTCATGGTGCAATTCGTCGAGCGGCGGCGAGAAATCGAAAATCTGCGCCGGTTCAAACCGTTCGATCCGCGCGGTGAGTTGCAGTTTCAGTGCGTCAATCGGCCGGTGCCACGCCACCATGCTGGTTTCATTGAGGAAAAAATCATACCCGTCGCGGCGCTCCTGCGGGCGCGGATGGACCGTTAGAAGTCTTTGCCGCACGGTCTGCACGCCGGGGATATCCGACGGCAAAAGCCGCAGGATGTTGCGCGTCCGGTCGGAGGCAGCATCATAGCTATAGTCAATCGTCAGGCTGACATCATAAAGCATGGCTTACCTCAAATAGGTCGAAGACAGCAGATCGGAGATGCGCGCCAACTCGCCCCGGATCGCATTGAACCGCGCCACCGTCATTTCCTCGGTCCGGGCGCAGGCGATCCCGGTCTCAAGCGGCAGGATCACGCGGAGCAATTCCGACGGACGGCCATGCAGCTGGGCGTTGGGAAAAGCCTCGGCATGTTTGCGCAGCTCGCGCACGAGGAACAATAGCCCGCGCGGGTTGTCGGCATCGAGCGCCAGAAGATCGACCACCGTGTCGCGATTGCTCTCAACCCGGTAGCGGCGTTGGTGGGTGATGATCGAATCCCCCACCTCGACCGCAAGATCGAGCGAGCCTTCGGGCGCTTTCGGATCGGAAAACGCCGCCAAAAGAGCCGCCATTGCATCGGCACGCTCAAGGGCGCGCCCGAAACTCAGGAACCGCCAGCCCGCAAAGCGATACATGTTTTCATGCACGAGTCCGGTGATCCCGGCGATTTTGCGCACCAAAACCGACATGGCCCGCGCACTGTCATCGCCGGGCTGAACCGTCTCAAGCATCCGCGTTGCGGTTTTCAACAGATCGCCGAGCGCCGACATGCCATCGGTCGAGAACCGGTCCCGCACCCGCATGGCACAACTGCGCGCCGCCGCAATCCGGGTGATCAGCGCCTCCGGCATCGGCTGGGCAAGGTCGATCCCGAAACCTTCGAGATAGTCGCGCAACATCTTCAGACGCGGATCGTTGCGGTTGTCGGTGGCCGCCAGCCGCAAATGATAGGCCCGCACCAGACGCGCGGCATCCTCGGTCCGTTCCATATAGCGCCCGAGCCAGTACAGGTTATCGGCGGCGCGCGCCGGAAGCACGCCGGGGCTGACGCGGCGATAATTGCCTTCCACCTGACGCTTCGGACCTTCCTTCGGCAGAGGCCGGTCGGAGACCACCCAAACGTCGGCCACGGACCCGCCGCGCTGCATCGCAAGCGCCGTCGCGTCGCCGGAACTACCGATCCTTGCGTAACCGCCCTTCATGAAATGCCAGCCGCCCTGCGCGGTGCGCGCCGCAAACACCCGGACGGTCATCGGACGCGGCACGAGGCTTCCGGCCTCGCCATCGTCCTCCCATGCGGGCGTGGTCGACAGCGTCACCGCCTCCTGTCCCACCAACCGGTCGCCTTCCCGATCGAGCCAATCGGCGATCGAGCCCATGGCCGTGCCGCGGAACTCCCCGCCCAGCGCCGTCGTCGCCCCAAGATCGAACGGAAGATCGACCGCATCTGCCGGGCTGATCAGCATGTTCTGAGCATTGTCGCACACATATTTGCGCTCGTTCACGCCACCGCACCACCACGTCGCGATGTTCGGAAGTTTCAGAGCCTCGCCCAGAAGCACCTCGCTGATCCGGGGCAGAAACGCCATCATCGCCCGCATTTCCAAGACGCCTGAACCAAAGGCATTGGCCATCGCCAGATGCCCGGTACGCACGGCTTCCATCAGACCCGGCGTGCCGATCTGCGAGGTCGGGTTGAACTCCAGCGGATCGGCGAACAGGGCGTCGATCCGGCGCCAGAGCATGCCAAGCGGCTGCAATCCCTCGATGGTCCGCACCATGGCCTCGCCATTCTCGACCACGATGTCCTCGCCTTCGAGCAGCATCATGCCGAGGTAGCGCGCAATATAGGTATGCTCGTAATAGGTGTCGTTCGACGGGCCGGGCGTCAGGATACCACTCATGCGCGGGTGTTTGTAAGACGGCGAGGCCAGCTCCTCGGTCGCCTCGCGGAAGGCGCTGAAGAACCCGGCAAGCTTGTGAATATGCGCGCGCGGGAAGCGTTCGGGAAAGATCCGCCCCGTCGCCATCCGGTTTTCAAGAGCAAAGCCTGCCCCCGAAGGCGCCTGCGTGCGGTCGCCCAGAACGAACCACGAGCCATCCGGCGAGCGCCCGATCTCGAAGGCGATGAAGTGCAGATAATGCCCGCCACGCGGCTGGACCCCCACCATCGGGCGCAACCATTGTTTTGACCGCGCCACCAGTTCGGCGGGCAAATGACCGCCGCTGACAAGGCTGCCGGGGCCGTAAAGATCGGCCATCACCTGTTCCAGAAGATCGGCGCGCTGGGTCAGTCCCGCGCAGATATGCTCCCATTCCAACTCATGCAGGATGACCGGAATATGGCTGAGCGGCCAAGCGCGTTCGGCGAGGGGATCGTTGGAATATTGCCGGTAAAACACGCCCGCATCGCGCAGGTATTGATCGCCACGTTCAAAGCGGGCGCGGATGTCTTCGGGCGACAGCCGGGAAAACCGATCGACAAAACGACGCCAGACGGGCCGCATCTGGCCCGTGGCATCGAACAGCTCATCGGCCACGCCGGGGGTTTGCCCGTAAGAGGCAAACAGGTCCGGCTGGGCGGAGACCCGTGTCGGGTTTTGCGTCATCGCAGGGTTCCAGTCTCGTCGTCAGGTATCTCAGATGAGCCCAATGGGCCGTCTGAGGTCAAGCGTCAAGGGGAACTCCGGGTGCGGCACTTCGGTTCCGGGCGTATAGCTTCCGGGGGTGTGACCATAGGGCTCGAACCGCGCCAGACGCCGCGCCTCCGCCTCGTTGCCATTGACCGGGAAGGTGTCATAGTTCCGCCCTCCGGGGTGCGCGACGTGATAGGTACAGCCCGCAATCGGCCGTCCTGTCCAATCGTCATAAATGTCGAAATGCAGCGGCGCGTTGACCGGCAAAACCGGGTGCAGCGCCTCGGGCGGTTGCCATGCTTTGAACCGAACGCCAGCAACCGAAACACCGGAGGTTTGGGTTTTCGCCAAAGGCACGGGGCGGCGGTTGCACATGATCCGATAGCGGTCCTGATGCAGCGTCGTCATCTTGACCTGAAGCCGCTCGACGGAGCTGTCCGTGTACCGCACCGTGCCGCCGATGGCACCGGTTTCGCCCAGCACATGCCAGGGCTCAAGCGCTTGGCGGACCTCAAGATGCACGCCTTCCGCCTCGATCTGCCCGCAGAATGGAAAGCGGAACTCGGCCTGCGCTTTGTACCATTCCGGGTCCATGTCGAACCCGTGATGTTTGAGATCGGCCAGAAGCGACAGCAGGTCATCCCACAAATAATGCGGCAACATGAACCGGTCGTGCAGCACCGTGCCCCAGCGCACCGGCTTGCCCTCGACGGGCGCATTCCAACAGCGCGCGATGATGGCCCGCAGGAGAAGCTGCTGTGCCAGCGACATTCGCGGGTCCGGCGGCATCTCGAAACCGCGGAATTCGACAAGGCCCAGACGCCCGGTCGGCCCATCGGGGGAGAACAGCTTGTCGATACAAATTTCCGCGCGGTGGGTATTGCCAGTCACATCGGTGAGCATGTTGCGCAAGAGCCGGTCGACCAACCACGCGGGAGGCACGGCGGCCTCTGAGGGCGGTTTGATCTGCGACAGCGCGATCTCCAGCTCGTAAAGCGTGTCGTGCCGCGCCTCGTCGATGCGCGGGGCCTGAGAGGTCGGCCCGATGAACAGACCCGAGAACAGGTAGGACAGCGACGGGTGCCGCTGCCAAATCAGGATCAGCGACTTGAGCAAATCCGGACGGCGCAGGAAAGGCGAGTCCGAAGGCGTCGCGCCGCCGACGACAACGTGGTTGCCGCCGCCCGTGCCGGTGTGGCGCCCGTCGATCATGAACTTGTCCGCGCCGAGACGCGACTGGCGGGCCTCCTCATAGATCGCCTCGGTCGTCGCCACACAATCGTCCCAGCTATGGGCCGGATGGATGTTGACCTCGATCACGCCCGGATCGGGGGCGACGCGGATCACGTTGAGACGCGGATCATGCGGCGGGGAATAGCCTTCGATATGGATCGGCAGGCCAAGCTCCTCGGCGGTGGTTTCCGCCGTGGCGAGCAATTCGAGATAATCCTCCAGCGTCTCACAGGGCGGCATGAACAGGCACAGCCGCCCATCGCGCGGCTCGATGGTGATCGCGGTGCGCACCTGACCACCTTTCGGATCGACACCCTGCGCCATGATTTTTTGCCGTTCCACACCGTCGCTCTGCGCCTCGGACACCGGCTGGCTGCGCTCGCCCGTGGTTTCGGGCAAAAGCTCCGCGCGCTCCTTGGCCTCAAGTGCGATGCGCGCGGCCTCTTCCTGTTCCATCTGGGCGATCTCTTCGCGCAGCTTCTTGCGGCGCGCATCCAGCGCGGCATGGAAATCCGGCAGGGGCGCGTGATCCATCATCGGATCGGCGGGGTAGGAATAGGGATAGGCCGCGGGCGGGATATAGGGCAAAGCGTTGAGCGGCAGACGGAAGCCCACCGGGCTGTCACCGGGGATCAGGAACAGATGCCCGCGCCGGGTTTTCCAAAGCTCGGAGAGCCAGCTCGACCCGGCTTTCGATTGCCAACGCTGGATCGGCAGAACATAGCCCGACGGCTCAGTCAGGCCGCGTCCGAACACGCGGGCATAGCGGGCGCGATCTTCGGGGTTTTTGAGCTTGCTATTCTCCGGCGTGACGTTTTCCGGCAGCAAAGATTCCTTCAAAATCCACTCGCCGGGGTCCTCATAAGCAGGCTGGGCATTCTCCGGATCGACGCCAAGATTTGCCGCAAAGCTTTTCATGAAATCGCCCGCTTCTTTCGCTCCCGCAGGCACCGGCGTGTCTTCCTTGGCAATCAGATCGGGGTTCTTCCAGACCGGTTTGCCGTCATGGCGCCAGTAAAGCGAAAAGGTCCAGCGCGGCAGGCTTTCGCCCGGATACCATTTGCCCTGCCCGTAATGCAGGAAACCACCGGGCGCAAAGCGATCCCGCAGACGGCGAATGAGTTTGTCCGCCAGCCCGCGTTTCTGCGGCCCGACGGCGGCAGTGTTCCATTCATCGCTCTCGAAATCGTCGATCGACACGAAAGTCGGCTCGCCGCCCATGGTCAGGCGCACATCGCCCTCTTTGAGCGCCTCGTCGACCTTGTGACCCAGCGCGTTAAGTTTGTCCCAGCTTTCCTCCGAGAAGGGTTTGGTGATCCGGGGATGTTCGGCCACGCGTTTGACCTGCATGTCGAAATCGAAGGTGACTTCCGGCGTACCCACCGAGGAAAAGCCCCCGGCGATGGGTGCTGCGTTGCGGTAATGCGGGGTCGCGGCCAGAGGGATATGGCTTTCTCCGGTCAAAAGCCCCGAAGTCGGATCGAGGCCGATCCAGCCCGCACCGGGAAGGAACACCTCGCACCAGGCGTGCAGATCGGTGAAATCGTGATCCGTGCCGGACGGACCGTCGAGCGCTTCGAGATCGGGTTTGAGCTGAATGAGATAGCCGGAGACAAAGCGCGCGGCAAAGCCCAGATGGCGCAGCACCTGCACCAGCAACCAAGAGCTGTCGCGACAGGAGCCGGATTTGCACGACAGCGTCTCATCCGGCGTCTGCACCCCCGGTTCCATCCGAATGGTGTAATCGACGAAATCGGAAATCTTGGCGTTCAGCCCGACGAGGAAATCGACCGTGCGTTCCTTGTCCTCGCCTTTCTTGAAATCGAGCGCCCCCATGAATTGCGCCAAAAGCGGACCTTCGGGCTCCGGCGTGCGGTAGATCACCAGGTCGTCCTTGAGATCGGCGGGATATTCAAAGGGCCAATGTTCCGCGCTTTCCTCGACGAAGAAATCGAACGGGTTATAGACGGTCATATCGGCGACCAGATCGACCTCGATCTTGAACTCGCGCACCGGTTCCGGAAAGACGAAACGGGACTGCCAGTTGCCGTAAGGGTCTTGCTGATGGTTTACGAAATGCCCGGTGGGCGTCACCTTGAGCGAATGGGAAATCACCCGGGTGCGCGAATGCGGCGCGGGGCGCAGGCGGATGATCTGGGGGCCAAGCTCGACGTTGCGATCGTATTTATAATGGGTGACGTGGTGAATGGATGCGTAGATCGCCATAGTCCTGACTTCGCCCTTTCGCAGTCTCGTTTGCAGCCAGATTAGAAGGCGGCCCCGATGGCTTCACGGCGAAAACGCAACGCCCTGCCGGAATCGCGGGAGATTCGGGCAGGGCGCCTAATTTTTCATCGTCACTTTCGTCGACGGTCTTACCTCAGAGATCGAAACTCTGCCCCACTGTGGGCATCTCGATCTCCGGCACATCCAGCGTCTCGGCAAAGGCCTTCATCGCGCGGGCCTCGCCGTGGACGAGGAACACGCGTTCCGGCGTGCCGGTCTGCCCCAGCCAGTGCCGCAGATCGTCGGCATCAGCATGGGCGGAAAATCCGTTGATCGTGTGAATCTGCGCGCGCACAGGGATCATCTCGCCGAAAAGTTTCACCTCTTTCGCTCCGTCGATGATGATCCGTGCCAAAGTGCCCTCGGCGGCGTAGCCCACGAAAATCACGGAACAATCCGCCTGCGACAGGTTGTGACGCAGGTGATGGCGCACCCGTCCGCCGGTGCACATGCCCGAGCCGGCCATGATCACCGCACCGGACCGGATGCGGTTGAGTGCCATCGAATCTTGCGCCTCTCGGGTGAAATGCAACTCCGGCAGATCGAACGGGTCCTTGCCCGCGCGAAACTGATCGCGCAGCTCCGGGCGCATGACGTCCTGATGGCGTTTGAAAATCCGCGTCGCCGAGATCGCCATGGGCGAGTCGAGGAACACCGCCATCGACCGCCGGATGCGCCCCTTGGTCATGCCGTCGCGCAGAAACCAGAGCAATTCCTGCGCCCGTTCCAGCGCAAAAGTCGGGATGATGACATTGCCGCCGCGGGCATCGGCGGCATTGACCGCATCGTAGAATTCTTCGACAGACGCCTCCAGACTGCGGTGATCGCGGTCGCCGTAAGTGGTCTCCATGATCACCACATTGACATCCCCCGGCGGCACCGGGTTGTTCAGAAGCGGACGCTCTTGCGGCCCGAGATCGCCCGAGAACAGCACAACCTTGCGCCGCCCGTCTTCCGAAAGCTCAAGCCGGATCGAAGCGGAACCAAGGATATGGCCCGCGTCGAAATAGGTCGCGGTAATGCCGGGAAACAGATGGATCGGCTGGCGATAGACGGCATTGCGCCCGAACAGATCGACCGCATCGAGCGCATCCATCGTGTCGTAAAGCGGTTCGTTATGACCGCCCTGCTCACCATGACGATGATGCCGCCGCGCCTCCTCTTCGTGGAGATGCGCGGAATCCATCATCACAAGCCGCGCCAGATCGCGGGTCGCGGAGGTGGCGATGATCTCGCCTTCAAAGCCGCGCTTCACGAGCAAGGGCAGTCGCCCGCAGTGATCGAGATGGGCATGGGTCAACAACACCACGTCAATGTCCTTCGGGTTGAACCCGAACTCGGCGGCATTGTCGTCATGAAGCTCATGCCCGCCCTGAAACATGCCGCAATCGACAAGGATCTTCTTGCCCCCGCATTCGATCAGATGGCACGAGCCCGTCACCTCGCGGGCGGCTCCGTGGAAGGAAATTTTCATTCCGGTCTCCTTTCAGGCGGGGCGACGAGATCGCGCCCGGTGCGCGCATACCAGCGCAGGATGTCGTCCCAGATCTCCTGCGCCTCTTCAGCGAACCAGAACAGATCGCGGTCCTCCGGGTCGATCACGCCTTCCTCCATGAGGAAATCGACGTCGAACACCCGGGTCCAATAGCTCCGCCCGACGAGGATCACCGGCACCGGACGGATTTTCCGTGTCTGAATCAGCGTCAGGGTCTCGAACAGCTCATCGAGCGTGCCGTATCCGCCGGGAAACACCACAAGCGCCCGCGCGCGCAGCAGGAAATGCAGCTTGCGCAGGGCGAAGTAGCGAAACCGGAAACACAGGTCCGGCGTGATGTAGGGGTTCGGGAATTGTTCGCGCGGCAGGTTGATATTGAGCCCCACGGTGCGCGACCCGGCCTCAGAAGCCCCCCGGTTCGCCGCCTCCATCATCCCCGGCCCGCCACCCGTCACCACGACAAGACGGTTGCCATGCGGACCTTCCTCCGCACCGACGAGACGCCCGAAGTCGCGCGCCACGTCGTAATACCGGCTTTTCGCCGCCACCCGCTCGGCAATCGCAAGTTTCTGTTTCAGCCCCGCATCCCCGGGACAGGCCGCACATTCGCGTCGCAGTTCATCGACCCGTGCCCGTGCCACCGACGGTTCCGGAATGCGCGTCCCGCCAAAGACCACGATGGAATGGGCAATGCCCTGCTCCTGCAACAGCATTTCCGCCTTCTGGTAGTCGAGCATCAGCCGCGCGCCGCGCATCTCGTCTTCGTTGAGGAAATCCACGTCCTCGTCCGCCAGGCGATAGTTCGGACTGGCCATGATGCGGCGGATCAGCTCCGGCGCCTGCACGTCCTCCTGCTCCGATTTCGGCAGACACTCCGGCAGTTCGATCTCCCGCATGTCCTCCCGCACGGGCAAGGGTTTGCGCGCACTGGTGTCCTCTGTCTTGGCCATCGGCCCTCCTCCTCAGGCCTGCATGAGGCTTGCAGTCGCAAGCTCCACGATCTCACCTGTAATCTCTTCCTGCCGAAGCCGCCGCGAGGTCTTGATCATCTCGTCCAGCGTCTCCTCGGTGTTCTCCTGCGCCGCGATCATCGCCCGCATCCGGGCCTCGTTCTCCGCCGCGAAGGAGAGCATCACCGCCTCGCTCAGTTCAGCAAAAATGTATTCTTCCACAAGGCTTTGCAAGAGCTGCCCCGGCGGCAGGGTGATCTCCGGCGCTACCCGGACCTTCGGTGCCGGAAAGCGGCCATAGTCAAAGGGTACCAGCGTTTTCACCGCAATCTTCATCTCTTCCGTGCCCCCGGGACAGGCATGAATCAGACTGACGCGCGTGAGCCCCTGTTCGGCAAAGATCGCCTCCGTGATCTTCGTGGCCAGCGTCGCGGTCTGGGCCGCATGCAGGATCATCGGCGCGGACCAAGCGACGCTCAGCCCCCGGTCCTCCGCCACGGACAGGCCACGATCCCCGATCAGGAACAACTCCGCCTCCTCCGAAAGCGCCCCTTTCGCCACGTCGAACACCCGCTCGGAATAGGTCCCGGCAAACCCCTGCTCCGCGGCAAACACCAGAACCGCGTGACGGCCTTCTCTCTGAGGGCGGGGAGCGGCATCAGGCGGCGGCAGAAGCGCCAGCGCCTGTCCGATCGCCGTACCGATGGTATCGGCATAGGTTCGGATACTGTCGAGATGCCGGTGCGCATCCTGCACCCGCGAGGCCGCGATCCCGCGCATCGCCGTGATCACCGACGACAGCTTGTGGACCGTCTCGATCCGCGCGGAAATCTCGGCAAAACGTTCACTCATGACGCGACCCCAAGCGTTTGCGCCAGAGTCTTGACCGCCGCCACAAGCCCCGGGCGCAGATCATCGTCAAGCTGCCCGCTCTGCATCACCGCCGTGACCTGTTCCGGCGCTGTCCGGTCGAGCCAGCCGGGAAGCTGTGCTTTCAGCTTCGGGATCACCTCTAGGGCCACGTCGTCCAGCGCACCATCGGCCAAAGCGGCCAGCAAAGCCACCTGATCGACCAACCGCAAGCCGCTGTAACGCGGCTGGGTCAGGAGCGCCCGGATACGTTCGCCACGCGCGATCTGCGCCTTGACCCTGGCATTGGAAATCCCGCCGAACCGGGTGAACATTTCCAGTTCGAGAAACTGCGCATAATCGAGCCGAACCCGGCCCGACACTGCCCGAAGCGCGGGTTTCTGCGCCTTTCCGCCG
Organism: Celeribacter sp. SCSIO 80788; assembly: GCF_051054295.1. Lineage (GTDB taxonomy): Bacteria > Pseudomonadota > Alphaproteobacteria > Rhodobacterales > Rhodobacteraceae > Celeribacter. Next base: position 2,733,561 of record NZ_CP150482.1, read on the forward strand.
ACCCGGCTGACCGACAGCCCGACATCGACTGCGGGGCGTTGGTTGGCGGAAAACAGATGGGTGTTCAGAACGATCTGACCGTCGGTGATCGAGATCAGGTTGGTCGGGATATAGGCCGACAGGTTGCCCGCATCGGTCTGGGCGATCGGCAGGGCGGTGATCGACCCGCCACCCAGCTCGGGGGACAGTTTCGCCGCCCGTTCCAGAAGCCGGGCGTGGAGGTAGAAGATGTCGCCGGGATAGGCCTCCCGCCCCGGCGGTTCGCGGGTGAGCAATGCCAGTTCGCGGTGTGTCGCGGCATGCAGCGTCAGATCGTCGATCACGATCAGAACATCCTGCCCCTTGTCGCGAAAATATTCCGCCATGGTCATGCCCGCAAAGGGCGCCATCCATTGCAGGCCCGCGGGCGCGGACGAAGTCCCGACCACGAAAATACACCGCTCCGGCGCACCGTGTTCGCGCACGGCGGTGACGACCCGCTCGACCGCTGTGGCGCGCTGGCCGACGGCGACGTAGATGCAGATCACATCGGTGTTCTTCTGGTTGACGATGGCATCGACGGCCAGCGCGGTCTTGCCCGTTGCGTGATCCCCGACGATCAACTCGCGCTGCCCCCGGCCCAGCGCAAACAGGCTGTCGACCACCAGAACGCCGGTTTCCAGCGGTTCCGACACCAGATCGCGCTCGATGATCTCCGGCGCAGGCCGTTCGACAGGGAGCGTCTCTTTCGTTTGCGGCGCGGAGCGACCGTCCATCGGACGCCCCAATGGGTCGATGACGCGCCCCAAAAGCGCTTCCCCCACCGGCACACGCAGCACGTCGCCCGTGTCGGACACCCGCTCACCCACCGCCACCGCGGCGGTATCGTCCAGCAGAACGGCGGCGATTTCGTTCCGGTCGAGACTATGGGCGAAAGCATAGCCGCCGCTTTCGAACCGCAGGAGAGCACCCAACGCGACATCCGGCAGGCCGGTGACCTGTGCGATGCCATCGGCGACACGGGCGACCCAGCCGACCGGCTCGGCCTCCGGTGCCAGAGCGGTCTGCGCCAGCTTTGCACGTTTGTCGTCGAGCCAGTTCTCCGAGGTCTCAGTCATGCTTACGCACCTCCGCCGTGATACGATCCAGATCGGCGCGGAAATGATTGCGCACGATGGCCGTTGCCGTGTCGAGTTCCAGCCCCGCAATCAGTTCGGGCGCTTCCGTCACCTCGATCTCGACCGCGCGCCCGAGGATCTTGCCAAGCCCGTCGCGCAGTTGGGCGATCTCCGCCTCCGTCGGCATCTGCGCCGCCCGAAGCGGCACCGGACCGTGCAACCCGATCCCTGCGCGCGTGCTTTCCGGCAATTGCGCCACGGCCTCCACAAGCCCGTCGATGAACCCGGTCACGCGGGCCTCTTTCGGCAGGCGCGCCAAAAGCCGTTCGGCAATGTCCCCGGCCAGCACCCCGGCCTGTTCCGACAGCGCCTCTTGCTGTGCCTTAGCCTGACGGGACAGGTCCTCTTTCGCCTGCGCGCGCGCCTTGTCCAACTCGGCCTGAACCTCCGTCATGAGGCGCTGTTTCTCGGCCTCTGCGTCCTTTCGCACCTCGGCAATTTTCTCCGCACGCTCGCTCAGAACCGCCTGTTTTGCGGCCTCAGCCTCGGCCCGGGCCGTTTCGGCAGCGGTTTTCGCGGCCTCGGCCCCGTCCAATGCGGCATGGGTGGCGGCCTGACGTTCCGCGATGATCCGGGCCACCGGGCGGAACAGGAAGCGCGCCAAAATCCACAAAAGGATCAGGACGTTGACGGTCTGAAGACCCAGGGTCCACCAGTCGATGGTCATGAACCGCCCCTCAGACGAAGGGGTTGGCGAACAGCACCAGAAGCGCGATCACCAGCGCGTAGATGGCCATGGTCTCGATCATCGCGAGACCGACGAACAGTGTTCGGCTCAGCGTCCCTGCGGCTTCGGGTTGGCGGGCGATGGCATCCATCGCGGCGGCGACCGCACGGCCTTCGCCCAAAGCGGGACCGATGGAGCCGAGACCGACGGCAATGGCCGCGGCCAGAACCGAGGCAACTTCGATGAGATTTTCGGTCATTGGGATATGTCCTCCTTTGACTGGGGGGATGGGGTCTCGGCGACGGCGGCACCGATGAAAACCGTGGCGAGAATGGCAAAGATATAGGCCTGTACCGCGCCGGTGAGCAGATCGAGCGCCATGAGCGGGATCGGCACGAAGAGACCGGCAAGCGAGAGCACGATGCTGATCACGAACACTCCGCTCATGACATTGCCGAAAAGGCGGACGATGAGGGAGAAGGTGCGAGTGATCTGTTCGACGATATTGAGCGGGATCATGACCCAGGTAGGCTCTGCGAAAGTGGCGAGATAGCCCCTTATTCCGCGCGACCCGATGCCGAACCTGAGAATAGCAACGAAGACGATGAACGCCAGTGCGGCGTCGGTTTCGATATGCGCCGTGGGCGGCTCGATCCCCGGAATGAGCGAGGACCAGTTGGCCACAAGAATGAACAGGAAAATCGTCCCGATTAGTGACCGGTAGGGTTTCGGATCGCCATTCATCACATCGCGCACCTGCCCCTCGATGGTGGTGACGAAAAGCTCCAGAACGGTCTGGGTTTTCGTGGGGATGATCCGGAGATGCCGCGTGACGACAAAGGAAAACACCCCAAGGGCCAGCATGATCGCCCAGGTGACCACGACGGGCTGGGTGATCGGCACCGGACCGATGTGAAAGAGCGGCTCAATGGAAAGCGGGTTGTCCATCATCCCTCCTTCCGGCTGCGGCGCAGGATGACGATGCGGGCAAGGAGCAGCCCCCCCGCCCCGGCCAGCAAGGGCAGCGCACCTTTCAGCGCGAGGAACACGAGCAGAGCGGCAACCAGAACGAGGCGCCCCAGTTGCAGAATGATCGCGCGCGCAGTGGAACTGCCCGACAGATACATCGCCGTCACGCGTCTGAGCGAGGCGAAATGCAAAAGCCCAACACCAAAGCCGAGGAGCAGGCCGAGAAGGATATAGGTTTGCTCGGTCATTGGCTGTGCATCCATTTCCAGGCGCTGTAAAACCCGATGCCTGCACCGATAAAAATCGCGGGCGCGGTAAAGAATATCCCCGTCTCGAAATGCCGGTCTGCAAGGCGTCCCAAAACGATACCGATCAGGATCGGTGTCACGATGGCCCAGCCGAGAATACCGATCTGCCCCAGACGGGCGCCAAGCGAGGGTTCCGGCACATCGCGGCCCATTTTCTCACGGCTGACAGCGCGGCGGGCGGCCTGTTCGACATCGTCATGCGGGGGGCGGGGGGCGGTCATGCCTCGCCCCCTGTCGGAGTTACGGAAGGCGGATGATCCATCACGCCGGGACGGTCGGGGCGCAGGAAGCGCATCATCTGACGCACGGCATTGGCATGAAGCCGCATCTGTTCGACACGCGCCTGACGATCCGCCTCTGTTTCCCCCTGTTTGAAACTCCGCACCTCCTGTTCGAGCGCCTCCAAAGCGTCGCCGGGGATCGCCTTGCGACAGGCGACATCGACCCTAATCCCGCCCGAAACAGTCAAAAGACCGGGACCGACCGCACAGAACCCCGCCTGTCCTTCGACGGTTTTCCAGCGCAGAACAGAGACGGTCAGAACGGTCAGAACATCGGCGTGTCCGGGCAGGATGCCGAAACTACCGCTTTCATCCTCGGCCCGCACCGAAAGCACCGGGATGTGGTCGACCAGCACCTCCATCGGCGTGGTGATCGTGAGCTGAAGTGCCCCGCTCATGCCGCGCTCTGCCCTTTCCGGGCAGCCTCCTCTTTTTCGCGCGCTTCATCGAGCGTACCGATCATGTAAAGTGAGCCTTCGTCCCACCCGTCCGCCTCGCCGTCGAGAATGGCACGACACCCGGCGATGGTGTCCTTGAGATCGACAGAACGCCCCTTCATGCCAGTGAAAGCTTCGGTGACGGAAAACGGCTGGGTCAGAAAGCGCTGCAACCGGCGGGCGCGTTCGACGATGCGGCGATCTTCGCGGCCCAACTCCTCCATCCCCAAAAGCGAGATCACGTCCTGCAATTCCCGGTAATGCTCGATGGCGCGACGCACGTCAGTGGCAACGGCAACATGGTCCTCGCCCAGCAAAAGCGGATCGAGCAACACGGACGAAGAGGCAATTGGATCGACCGCCGGATACATCCCGTCGGCAGCCATGGCGCGCGACAGCACCACCATGGAATCCACATGCCCCGCGATGGTTGTCACCGCCGGGTCGGTGAAATCGTCGGCTGGGACATAGACGGCCTCGACGGCGGTCACGGCGGCACTCCCCACGGAGGCGATCCGCTCCTGCAACTGCGCCACTTCGGTCGCGAGCGTCGGTTGATAGCCCACACGCGACGGCAGACGCCCCAAAAGCCCCGAGACCTCGGAACCCGCCTGCACAAAGCGGAACACATTGTCCATCAACAGGAGCACGTTCTTTTGCTCCTCGTCGCGGAAATGCTCGGCAATGGTCAGCGCCGTCAAAGGCACCCGCCAGCGCGCGCCGGGCGGTTCGTTCATCTGTCCATAGACCAGAACCGTGCGGTCGAGCACGCCGGTCTGGGTCATTTCCAAAAGCATCTCATGACCTTCGCGCGACCGCTCGCCGATGCCTGAGAACACCGAGATGCCGTTGTACCCCGCGACCATGGCGCGGATCAGTTCCATGACCAGAACGGTCTTGCCGACACCCGCTCCCCCGAACATCGCGGCCTTGCCGCCCTGCGCCAAAGGGGTCAGAAGGTCGATGACCTTGATGCCCGTCCGGAAGATCTCCGCCGCACCGGATTCGGCGCGAAACGGCGGCGGGCTGCGGTGAATGGGTTTGCGAGGCGCATTGTCGGGCAGCGGCTCTTTCTTGTCCCCAACCTTGCCCGTGACATCCAGAAGCCGCCCGAGAACCGCCTCGCCCACCGGCACCTCGATCGGCCCTCCGAGCGCCAGAGCGACCGCCCCCCGCCGCAAACCGTTGGTCGATTGCAGCGCGATACAGCGCACGGTTTCACCGTCGAGTTGCGATTGAACCTCAAGGACAAGCTCCGGGCTGTCGATGCGCAGAGCCTCGTTGATGGCGGGCAGCCCCGCCTTCGGGAAAGCGACATCCACAACCGCCCCGCGGACGGCCACCACAGTCCCTGTCACAGTCTGGCCTGTTCCGCCCTGATCATCGGTCATTACGCGACCTCCAAAGCCCGAGTCTTTGATAACTATATGGGGAGGTTTCAGAATTTCACACTGTTTCCTCTGCGCCTGACTTGAGCGAAAATAGAGCAGCTGAGGTAAAATACTCGTGAATTGATGCACGTCATACCTCAAAAACCGGGAGTCTGCTATGGTCCCGCCTGAAAAGACGGGAGGAAAATCATGACCTATTCTGACGTGAAATCGACCAGCGACACGCTCATATGGCTCGAACATCTCAAACGTGGCGATGTCGCCAAGGTGGGTGGCAAGAACTCATCTTTGGGCGAAATGCTGCAATCCCTGAGCGCCGCGGACATTCGTGTGCCGCCGGGGTTTGCCACCACCGCAGATGCCTATCGCATGTTCCTCGGGGCCAATAATTTCGGTGACAAGCTTGAGCAAGAGCTTGGCAAACTGGCCGATGGGCGGTCGACCCTGGCCGAAGCCGGGAGTGCGATCCGGGCGATCATCCGCTCCGGATCCTGGCCGAAACAGATCGAGACTGACATTCGCGAGGCCTATCGCGAGTTGGGTCGTCGGGTCGGGCGTGAAAACCCGTCGGTCGCGGTGCGGTCCTCTGCAACCGCCGAAGACCTGCCGGACGCGAGTTTCGCCGGGCAACAGGAAACCTTCCTGAACGTTGTCGGTGAAGAGGCGCTTCTGTCGGCCTGTCGGCGGTGTTACGCCTCGCTGTTCACCGACCGCGCGATCACCTATCGCGAACTCAAGGGCTTCGACCATCTCGATGTCGCGCTCTCCGTCGGCGTGCAGCTCATGGTGCGCTCCGATCTCGGCGGCTCGGGCGTGATGTTCTCCCTCGACACAGAAAGCGGGTTCGACAAGGTGGCTTTGATCACCGCCGCTTGGGGGCTTGGTGAAAACGTTGTTCAGGGCGCAGTCAGCCCTGACGAATATCAGGTCTACAAACCTTTCCTCGCTAAGGCAGGGACCACCCCCATCATCCACAAGGCGCTTGGGGCGAAAGAGATCAAGATGATCTACGGCACCGGGCAAAGAGCGGGCAAGAACGCCGCCACGCGCAACGTGCCGACCTCGCTTGCGGAACGGGAGAGCTTTGTCCTGAGCGACGCTGAAATCCTCGAACTGGCTCGCATGGCAACGACCATCGAAGCGCATTACGGCTGCCCGATGGACATGGAATGGGCGCGTGACGGCGAGGACGGCACGCTCTACATCGTGCAGGCGCGACCTGAAACGGTCCAGTCCCACGCCAAGGCGGGCGCGATGAAATCCTACAAGATCGGCGATCATGGCAAGGTGCTTGCCAAAGGTCTCAGCGTTGGCGAAGCCGTCGCCACCGGCGAGGTCTGCATCATCAAGAGTGCCGAACATATCGACCGTTTCGTCGACGGATCGGTGCTTGTGACCTCCACGACCGACCCCGACTGGGTGCCGATCATGAAACGCGCCTCCGCCATTGTGACGGACCACGGCGGACGGACCTCGCATGCCGCAATCATCAGCCGTGAGCTGGGCGTTCCGGCCATCGTTGGCACGGGCGATGCAACCCGCGTGCTGCATGACGGTCAGAGCATCACCGTCTCCTGTGCCGAGGGCGAGGACGGGGTGATTTATGAGGGCAAAGCCGAGGTTTCCGTCAGTGAAATCCATCTCGACGACGTACCCGACACGAAAACCCGCGTCATGCTCAACCTCGCCAACCCGGCTGCCGCAATGCGGTGGTGGCGTTTGCCAGCGGAAGGTGTCGGGCTTGCGCGGATGGAATTCGTGATCAACAACGAGGTGAAGGTCCACCCGCTCGCGCTCACGCGCTACGACCAGCTCCCGACCAAAGAGGTCAAGGCGCAGATCGACGCGCTGACCCGCGGCTATGCCGACCGGACGGAATATTTCGTCGACAAGCTCGCCATGGGCCTCTCGCGCATTGCCGCCGTCTATTATCCGACGCCGACCATCATCCGCATGAGCGATTTCAAGACCAACGAATATGCCGACCTTCTGGGCGGCGCGACGTTCGAGCCCAAGGAAAGCAACCCGATGATCGGGTTCCGGGGCGCATCGCGGTATTATTCGGACGCCTACAAGGACGGTTTCGCGCTTGAATGCAAAGCGATCAAAAAACTTCGCGAAGACATGGGGTTCGATAATGTGATCGTGATGATCCCGTTCTGCCGCACCCTCGACGAGGCCGACAAGGTGCTTGCCGTGATGGAGGAAAACGGGCTGAAACGCGGCGAAAACGGGCTTCAGGTCTATGTAATGTGCGAGATCCCCTCGAACGTCATCAGCGCCGATGCCTTTGCCGACCGGTTCGACGGCTTCTCCATCGGTTCGAACGATCTGACGCAGCTCACGCTTGGCATCGACCGCGACTCGGAGGCGCTGGCCGATCAGTTCGACGAACGTGATCCTGCGGTGCTCTGGATGATCCGCTCGGTGATCGAAAAAGCCCATGCCAAAGGGCGCAAGGTCGGTCTCTGCGGTCAGGCGCCGAGCAACGATCCGGGCTTTGCGCGGCTTTTGGTCGAGGCGGGGATCGACACGATTTCCGTCACACCAGACAGCTTCCTGTCGGTGAAAGCCAATGTGAAAGCGGCGGAAAGCACCAAAGGCTGAGCACAGCTTTGACGACAATAAAGGGCACCGGGAAACCGGTGCCCTTTATTGTTTGGGAAGGCCTTGATCAGGCGTTGCGGTCCGTCAGTTTGCGCACGATGACGTAGAAAGACGGCACCATGAAAATCCCGATGAACGTCGCCGCCGACATCCCGCCCAGAACACCGAAACCGATGGCATTCTGTGCCGAAGCCCCGGCCCCCGAAGCCTTGGCCAGCGGCAGCACCCCGAGCATGAAGGCCAGGGAGGTCATCAGAATCGGACGCAGGCGCAGCTTGGCGGCCTCAACGGCGGCCTCGACCGCTTTCATACCCTTCTGCTCCAGCCCACGCGCGAATTCGACGATCAGGATCGCGTTTTTCGCCGCAAGACCGATGGTGGTGAGGATACCGACCTTGAAATACACGTCGTTCGACTGATCGAACAGCCATGCAAACAGAAGCGCCCCAAACACGCCGACCGGCACGGAGAGCATCACCGAGAACGGGATCGACCAGCTTTCATAAAGCGCCGCGAGACAGAGGAACACAACCAGCACGGAGAGCGCGTAGAGGTAGGGCGCTTGGTTGCCGGATTGCTGCTCTTGGTAGGACAGCCCCGTCCACGCCACGCCATAACCGCCGTCCAACCCTTCGGCGAGGGCCTGGATCGCATCCATCGCCTCGCCGGAGCTGGTGCCATCGGCGGGGGAGCCGGAGATCTCGATGGAATCGATCGCGTCCATCCGCGACAGCGTCGGCGACACGGAGACCCATTCGGTCGTCACGAAGGACGCAAACGAGACCATGTCGCCATCGGTGTTGCGGGCATACCAGTCCTCGATGTCTTCGGGCTGCATCCGGTATTTGGCATCGGCCATAACGATCACCGGGCGGAGCGAGCCGTTCAGATCGAAATCGTTGACCGACGAACCCGCGAAGATGGTCGAGAGGATGGAGTTCACCTCGCTCACCGACACGCCGAAACTTTCGGCCTTTTGCTGGTCGATGATCAGTTTGAGAACCGCTTCGCTGTCGACACCGGAGACGTCGATGTTTTGCAGGCGACTGTCCTGATTGGCGAGCGTCTCAAGCTCTTCGGCCGCAGCGATCAATGCATCGCGCCCGGTGTTGCCGTAATCCACCAGCTCCATGGAGAAGCCGGAGGTATTGCCGAGGCCCGGAATGGCGGGCGGCTGCATGAACATCACCTGCCCGGCGCGCAGCCCCGCGAAATGCATCGTCGCCCGCTGCGCCACGGCAGAGGCCGAAAGGTCGTCGCCTTCGCGCTCGTCGAAATCCTTGAGCTTCACGAACAGCATCGCGGTGTTCTGCCCCGTACCGCTAAAGCCGAAGCCCAGCGTCGCAAAGGTACTGTCCACGGCCGCGCTTTCGTCGTTCAAAAGATAGTCCTCGACCTGCGTCACAACCTGTTCTGTCTGCGGCGTGGTCGAGCCTTCGGAAAGGTTGACCATGACCATCAACACGCCCTGATCTTCCTGTGGTAAAAACGACGACGGCAGACGGGTGTAGACGCCCCATGCGCCCGCGAGGAAGCCCGCGAGGACAAGGATCATGAGGAAAGGCCGTTTGAGAATGCGCGCCACGGCAGAGGTATAGCCGCCGTTCGCCCGGTCGAAATTGCGGTTGAACCACCGCGCGGGGGCGATGCCTTCTCCATGTTTCGCGGGCTTGAGGATGGTGGCGCAAAGCGCAGGCGTCAGGATCAGAGCGACCGCCGCCGACAGCACCATGGCGGTGATGATCGTCACCGAGAACTGCCGGTAAATCACGCCCGTAGAGCCACCGAAAAACGCCATAGGCAGGAACACGGCAGAGAGCACAAGCGCGATACCGACGAGCGCGCCGGTGATCTGACCCATGCTTTTCTCGGTTGCAGGCATCGGCGCAAGGCCCTCGTCCTCAATGGTGCGCTCGACGTTTTCCACAACGACGATGGCGTCATCGACCAAAAGCCCGATGGCCAGCACCATGGCGAACATGGTGAGCGTGTTGATCGAATATCCAAGTGCGGCGAGCACGGCGAATGTCCCGGCCAGAACCACAGGCACAGCGATGATCGGAATGATCGTCGCCCGCCATTTTTGCAAGAACACGAGGATCACGAGAAACACCAACACGATGGCCTCGATCAGCGTATGATAGACCTTTTCGATCGACAGCTCGACAAAGGGCGAGGTGTCATAAGCGTATTGGATTTCCACACCTGCGGGCAAAGAGGCCTCCAGATCGGAGAGCGTTTCGCGCACGGCATTGGCCGTATCGACCGCGTTCGCCCCCGTGGCGAGGTTGACCCCGAACCCCGCGGCATTCGCGCCGTTGAACCGCGCATCTGAGCCGTAATCCTCCTGACCGATCTCGATGTCCGCGACATCGCCCAAAACGACGGTGCTCCCGTCTTCTTCGGTGGTCAAAAGGATGTTTTCAAACTCCTCGACGGAGGTAAGCTGGCTCTGCGCGGTGATGGTCGCGGTGAACTGCTGGCCCTCGACCACGGGCAATTCGCCCAACGAACCAACGGACACCGTGGTGTTCTGTGCCGTCACAGCATCCGTCACATCGGCAGGCGTCAGGTTATATTGCGCAAGCTTGAGCGGATCGAGCCAGATGCGCATCGCATAGCCGGAACCGAAGCTGTTGATCCCGCCCACACCATCGGTGCGCTGCACAGGACCCGAGACCTGATTGTCGAGAATGTCGCCCAACTCAATTGTGGAATAGCTGCCATCGGTGGAGACAATCGCACCGACCATCAGGATCGACGACGACGACCGCGAAACGGTCACGCCAGAGTCCTGAACCGCGTCGGGAAGCTGACTTTCGACCTGCGAGATTTTCGATTGGACCTCGTTTTGCGCATCAATCGGATCGACGCTCTCATCGAATGTGAGCGAGATCGAGGAGGAACCCTCGCTCGACGAACTCTGCATGTAGAGCACGCCGTCGATGCCGGTCAGGGCATCTTCCAGCACGGAGGTCACGGAGTTCTCAACCGCATCGGCGGTGGCCCCGGAATAGCTCGCGGAGATACGAACGGTTGTGGGCGCGATGTCGGGATATTGCGACACGGAAAGCTGGGTATAGGCGAACAGGCCCGCAAGCATGGTCACAATGGCCAGAACCCAGGCGAAGACGGGGCGGTGGATGAAGAAACGAACCATGGCTTAGTCGGCCTCGGACGTCGTGGTGGCATCCTCGACCACACCGGCTGCGTTGATCGTCACCGGAACGGTGGTGATCGACGCGCCATCGGCGAGGTTGGTGAGGCCGTCGAGGATGATCTCATCGCCGACCGACACCCCGTCGGTGACAATCCAGGCGTTGTCGGAGGTCCCGCTGTAACTCAGCGTCACCCGATGTGCCGTGCCGTCTTGGGCCACGAAAGCCGTCAGGGTTCCATCCGATTGCCGCGTCGTCGCGCGCTGCGGCACCAGAATGGCCTTCGAGGTGCCCAGCGTGACATCTACACGGAGGAACTGGCCGGGCAGGATCATGCGATCCGGGTTGTCGAATTCGAACCGCATGTCGATGGAACCTGTTGTGGTCGAAACCGTCACACCCGGGCTGACCATCGTACCTTTTCCGTCGTAAACCTCGCCATTCTCAAGCGTCAGCGTCACATCCAGTTCCTTGCCGGGAGACAATGTGCCCTCCTCGAATTGTTCTCGGATGCGCATCCGCCGTGCCGAGCTTTCGGTGACGTCGACATAAATCGGATCAAGCCGCGTCACGGTGGTCAGAGCATCGCTTTGATTGGCCGTGACAAGCGAGCCGACGGAGAATTCCGGCACATCCGGGATACCGGCAATCGGGCTTTTGATCTCGACCCGATCGAGATCGAGCTGGGCCTGTTGCAAATCCGCTTCGGCGCTTTTCACGCTGGCCTTCGCCTGCGCCAAAGTCGCGCGCGCGCTTTCCAGATCGGAGGTGGAGGCACCGACGCCTTCGAGCTTCGCATAGCGATCATAGGCCGCCTGCGCGGTGGTCAATGTGGCCTCGGCACTGTCGCGCGCGGCCTCGGCGGAGGCAAACGCCGCCTCATAGGTTTCCGCATCGAGCCGGAACAGCACATCCCCCTCATTCACGCGCCGCCCGGCGGTATACACGATCTCTTCGATCACGCCCTCAACGCGCGGACGGATCTCTGTCTGCTCCTTCGCCACAGCACGCCCCGGCAAGGTCGTCGTAAACGGCACATCGGTCTCCGTCAGCGCCATGACACCCACTTCCGTCACCTGCCCCGCCCCCTCGGGTGCGCCCTGCGCATAGGCCGCAAGCGGCGCGGCGAAACAGAACATGGCGGCGGAAATGCGAAGCGCCCGCAGGGGAAGAGACATAGGAAAGTCCTTTTTGGTTGACGTAACGTGAGACGACATCGCCTTTATACGCAGAGATCGCGTCATTCTGTCTCAAAAATTTAGCGCGCCATCGCCGGGTGTCACACAAACAGAAAAAAACGGGCGATGCCTGACACCGCCCGTCCGTGTTTCTGCTGTGCAAATGCCGTTAATGCGCGATCATCACATGGCGCACGACGGAATAGTCTTCGAGCGCATAAGAGGACATGTCCTTGCCATAGCCCGATTGCTTCATGCCCCCATGCGGCATTTCATTGGTGAGCATGAAATGCGTGTTCACCCATGTGCAGCCATATTGCAGCTTCGACGCGACCTGCATGCCTTTCGAAACATCCTTGGTCCAGACCGAGGAGGCGAGGCCGTAATCGCTGTCATTCGCCCATTTGATCGCCTCTTCCGGCTCGTCGAACCGGGTGACGGACACCACCGGACCAAACACCTCGCGCCGAACGATTTCGTCGGTCTGAAGCGCACCAGCAACGACGGTCGGTTTGTAATAATACCCCGGACCCTCGGGGATCTCGCCGCCGGTGGTGATCTCGATATGATTGGCCTCACGCGCCCGCGTCACGAAACTCGCCACACGATCCCGTTGCCGCAGAGAAATCAGCGGACCGATCTCGTTGAGGCTGTCGTCCTCATTGCCAAAGGGAATGTCGGCGACCGTCGCCGTCAGATCGGCGACGAATTTGTCGTAAACCTCGCCTTGAACATAAACGCGGCACGCGGCGGTACAGTCCTGACCGGCGTTGTAGAAGCTGAACGCCCGAAGCCCCGCCACCGTGGCCTCCAGATCGGCATCGTTGAACACGATGACCGGTGCTTTGCCGCCCAGTTCGAGATGGGTGCGCTTGATCGTCTTGTTCGCGGCCTCGAGAATTTTGCGCCCTGTCGCGATGTCGCCGGTGAGCGAGATCATCGCCACTTTCGGATGGTTGATCAGAGCGGAACCGACCGTCTCACCACGCCCGAGGATGATGTTCACCACACCTTCCGGCAGGACCTCGGCAAAGATTTTCGCCATGGCGAGGGCGGTCAGCGGAGTCTGCTCAGAAGGCTTAAACACAACCGTGTTGCCCGCGCCGATGGCGGGCGCGATTTTCCATGCCATCATCATCAGCGGATAGTTCCACGGCGCGATGGAGGCGACGATCCCGATGGGATCGCGGCGGATCATCGAGGTATGCCCCGCAAGATATTCACCTGCCACAGGCCCGGTCATGCAGCGCACGGCACCTGCGAAAAACCGGAAACAGTCGATGATCGCGGGCAGCTCGTCGCCCAGCGCCAGAGGGCCGGGCTTGCCGCAGTTGAGTGCTTCGAGGGCGGCGAGGTTTTCCGCCTCCGCCTCGATCTTGTCGGCGATCTTGAGAAGATAGCCGGAGCGCTCGGCGGGCGTGGTGCGGGACCAGCTTTCAAAGGCTTTCTCGGCGGCTGAAACCGCCTCCTCGACCTGCGCCAGAGAGGCCTCGGGCAAGGTGGTGATGATCTCGCCCGTGCGCGGGTTGAGGATGTTTTCCTCGGTCTCGGTGCCGGAAACGAGTTTCGCGCCGATCAGCATTTGCGTGCTCATGAGGGTCGTCATGGGGGTGTCTCCCTGTTCTTATTTCTCGGAACCGGCGGTGTGTTCGCCGTCTTTGGTCAGATAATAGGCCGCGAGGATCGGAAGGACCGTCACGATCACGACAGCCATGGCAACCACATTGGTCACGGGGCGTTGACGCGGGCGGACGAGCTCTTCGAGCATCCAGATCGGCAAGGTGGTCTGGTTGCCGGCGGTGAATGTGGTGACGATGACCTCATCGAAGCTGAGGGCAAAGGCCAGCATCCCCCCCGCCAGCAAGGCGGTTGCGATATTGGGCAGGATCACGAGGCGGAAGGTCTGAAGCCCATCCGCACCGAGATCCATAGAGGCGTCGATCAGCGCGCCGGACGTGCGCCGAAACCGGGCCACTGCGTTGTTGTAGACGATCACGATACAAAAGGTCGCGTGCCCCAAAACGATGGTCCAGGTGCTGAACGGAATGTCCAGAAGCGAGAACGCGGACCGCAGTGAAATCCCGGTGATGATCCCCGGCAAAGCGATGGGCAGGATCACCAGAAGCGAAATGGTCTCGCGTCCGAAGAATTTGGACCGGGCCACGGCGGCGGCGGTCAGCGTGCCGAGGATCAGCGCGAGCAGCGTCGAGATCGCGGCCACTTTGACGGAAAGCCCCATGGCCTGCCACACATCCGCGCGCCCCAAGGTGACGCCGATCCATTTGGTGGTGAAACCGGGCGGCGGCCATTGAAAGCTCTTTTCCTCGGTCGAGAACGCATAGAGGAAGATGAGCGCGATGGGTGCGAGGAGGAAGAACAAGCCTCCGAAGGCGGCAATTTTCAGGCCCAGAGGGGAACGGGTGTCAGAGTGCATCGAAAGCCCCCATTTTGCGCGCGCCCCAGAGATAAATCCCCATGATCACGATCGGCACCACGGTGAAGGCCGCGGCGAGCGGGATGTTCCCGGCGGTGCCCTGTTGGGTATAGACCGCCTGCCCGATGAAAAGGCGCGAGTTGCCGACGATCTGCGGCACGATGTAATCGCCGAGCGTCAGGGAAAAGGTGAAGATGGAACCCGCCACAACACCCGGAAGTGCGAGCGGAAACAGCACCATGCGAAAGCTTTGCTTGGGCGTCGCACCGAGATCGGCGGCGGCTTCGGTCAGGTCTTTGGACACGCGTTCCAGCGAGGCCTGCACCGGGATGATCATATACGGCAGCCAGATATAGAGAAACACGAGGAAGGTGCCGATGTAGCTCACCGACAGGGAATTGCCGCCAATCACCGGGATCGACAGGAGCCCGTCCAAAAGCCACGTCAGATGCAGCTTGGCAAAGACCCAGTTCAGAATGCCCTCTTTCGCGAGCACCAGTTTCCAGGCGTAGACCTTGACGAGATAGCTCGACCACAGGGGCAGCATCACTCCGATATAGAACAGCGCCTTCCATTTCCCCTTGGCATAGCGCGCGGCGAAATAGGCGATGGGAAAGGCGACGACGGCGGCGGCCACGGTCACAGCGGCGGCCATACCGACCGTGCGAAGGATGATGTCGAGGTTATAGGGCCGCAAAAGCTCGCCATAGGTCTTGAGCGTGACCTCATGCACGATGACGCCGGAGAACTCGTCGATGGAAAAGAAACTCTGGATCAGAAGCGCGATCAGAGCCCCGATGTAGACGATGCCCAGCCACAGCGTGATCGGCAGCACCATGAGGAAGGTGAACATCCGCGGGTGACGGATGATCCAGTCCACCGTGCGCGCCAGCGGGCCGGAACGCGGGGCAAAAATGGCCGCATTTGAGGAGAGATCGCTCATGCCCCCTGCCCCATCACATGCACGCGGGCCGGGTCCCAGGAAATCTTGGTTGTCTCACCGATTTCGGGCGCATCCTCGCGCGCCGGGATCAGCGCGGTGAGGCTTTGCCCCGCGAGATCGAGCGAGAGCTTCGTCACCCGCCCATGGAAATAGCGCCCCGTCACCGTGGCCTCTCGGCCCGCAGCGTCGAGCACAACATCTTCGGGGCGCAAAGAGGCCCATTGTCCCGACGCGCCCGCGCCCACCAGATCGGCGGGAAGGACGTTCGACGAGCCGACGAAATCCGCCACGAAGCGGGTGTTGGGGCGGCGATAAATCTCCTCAGACGTGCCGACCTGTTGGATTTTGCCCTCGGCAAAGACTGCAACACGGTCCGCCATCGACAGGGCCTCGTCCTGATCGTGGGTGACGAAAACGAAAGTCAGCCCCAAAGCGCGCTGCAATTTCCGAAGTTCTTCCTGCATCTGTTCGCGCAGCTTGAGATCGAGCGCGCCCAGCGGCTCGTCGAGCAAAACGACGCGCGGTTTGTTGACCAAAGCACGGGCCAGAGCCACGCGTTGACGCTGCCCGCCCGAAAGCTCGCCCGCACGACGATTGCCGTACCCGCCCAGCTCGACAAGCTCCAGCGCCTCTTCCGCGGCACGGTGACGTTCGGCCTTGCCGACGCCCTTGACCCGAAGCCCGAAGGCCACGTTGTCGCGCACATTCATATGCGGGAAGAGCGCGTAGTTCTGGAACACGGTGTTCACATTGCGCAGATAGGGCGGCACACCTTCGGCGCGCTCACCGAAAATCTCGATATGGCCGGAGGTCGGTTGTTCGAAACCGGCGATCAGGCGCAGGCAGGTGGTCTTGCCGGAACCCGACGGCCCGAGCATGGCAAAAAACTCGCCGTCCCGGATCGAGAGATCCACCTCATCCACGGCTTTCACAATTCCGAAATGGCGCGACACGCCCCGGAAGGTTACTGCATCAGTCATCTTTGGTCTTTCAGGGAGGGCGCCCGGACCTTTGACGATCCGGGCGGTTTTGGCGAAATCAGCGGCCGCCAATCACACCGATGTAGTCGGAGACCCAGCGGTAATAAGGCACACAGCTGCCCTGGCTTTCACAGCTCGACACAGGAGTTTGCCAGAAGCGGATCTTGTCGAAATCGTCGAGGCCGTTCTCGGAACAGCCCTCGGCGGTCTGCATCCCCGACCCATCGGCACAGGCCTCCGGCACAGACGGCACGGCGCCGAACCAGACGGAAAGGTCGGATTGCAGGTTGGAGTTCAGCGAATGCTCCATGAACTGATAGGCACAGTTCGGATGCGCTGCATCGGCATGCAGCATGAGCGTATCAGCCCAGCCCGTCGCGCCCTCTTCCGGGATCACGGAGGCGACCGGCACGCCGTCAGCCTTCAAGAGATTGACCATGAAGGGCCAAGACGACGAAGCAACCATGCCCTCGTTTTTGAAGTCGTCGATCTGGATGAACGCGTCATGCCAGTAGCGCGACACGAGCGTGCGTTGGGTGCGCAGAAGATCGAGCGCTGCGGCGTATTGATCCTCATTGAGTTCATAGGGGCTGGTGATGCCCAGCTCCGGCTGATGCGCCATCAGGTACATCGCGGCGTCGGCGACATAGATCGGCCCGTCATAGGCCTGCACCCGGCCCTTGTTGCTTGCGCCATCGGCGAGGGTCATCTCTTCGAACACAACATTCCAGCTGGTCGGCGCTTCGGGGAAGGCTTCTGTGTTGTACATCAACACGTTCGGCCCCCACATGAAGGGCGTGCCGTAATGCGTGCCTTTGACGGTGTGCCAGGGCGCATCTTTCAGGCGGTCGTCGACCCGCGACCAGCTCGGGATCAAATCGGTGTTGACCGGCTGCACACGCCCGCCCGCGATGAGGCGCAGCGAGGCGTCGCCGGAGGCGGTCACAAGGTCGAACCCGCCTTCGTTCATCAGGGCGACCATCTCGTCGGAGGTGTTCGCGGTCTTGATCTCGACCTTACAGCTGGTGGCCTCTTCGAATTTGGTCACCCAATCAAAGGCCGGATCGGTTTCGCCGCGCTCGATATAGCCCGGCCATGCGACGATGGAGACGGTGCCTTCACCGGCCCCGAGCTCGGTCAGCATATCGGCGGCGTGGAGCGGAACGGCAGTGGCCGCGGTGAGCGCGAGGCCCGAAACGCAGGCCTTGAAAATCTGTTTCATCATGGCTTTCCCTGTTGCGATGGGAGGTTGCTCTCCCTTGCGCACAAGCCTGTGAAACTCTTTTCGGTTTCACAAATTCAATTCTCAGGTTTTGGGTATCGGAAATATTGATACCGAGATTTTACTTTGTGTTTTTATGGGCTTGTGCCGCCAGAATAAATTCACGCGTCACGCGCGTCAGCGGCGCGCCTTTGCGCCAGACGATTCCAACCTGCACAACAGGTAAGCTTCCGGAGACATCGCGGGACACGATCCGGTCGCCTTCGAGCGACCAGCGGCGATAGACCATCTCCGGCAAAAGCGCGATTCCCGCCCCCGTCGCCACAAGCGATCGCACCGCCTCCACCGACCGGGTGCGAAACGCCACGCGCGGGCGTGCCCCGAAAGCCGACAGAAGCTTGCGCGTCGCCTCCTCGATCTCATCGATCCGGAGCATGATCATCGGTTCGTCCGTCAGATCCTCGATCGACACCGACGGCCGTGTGGTCAGTTCATGCCCGTTCGGCAGCCAAAGCTGATAGGGCGAGGTGTCGATGATCTCGGTCTGAAGTGCCATGCGGTCGCGCATATTGGTGGTCACCATCACCGCCACATCCAGCTCGCCCCCCACCAGAAGGTGTTCGAGATAGTCGCCAGTATCTTCGAGCGCCGTCACTTCGACCTGCGGATTGGCACGGCGAAACCGCGCGAGAATATCGGACAGCACATAGCCCGCCACAAGCGAGGTCACCCCGACATGCAGCGTCCCGGTCAACGCCTCGCTTTCCTGCGTCAAGGCGTGACGCGCATCCGAGACACCCGCCAGAATGCCCGTCGCATGCCGCAGAAACTGATGTCCCTTATGGGTGATATCGAGCCCACGAGGATGGCGCGTAAAGAGCGGAACACCGAGGTCCGTCTCAAGTTCTCGGATCGCTTCGGTGACGGCGGATTGCGAAATCGCCAATGCCTGAGCCGCGCCAGACACAGTGCCGGTTTCGGCCACGGCAATGAAATAGCGAAGCTGTTTGAGTGTGAATGCCATGCGATGTGCTTAACGCGGCACATGGCGCACTGTCCATCGCCTTGGCACAATGGAAACGGTCGCGACGGGGCTCCCCTCGCGACCGTCCACGATTTTGCCCTGTCCCGGCTTATGCCTCAGACTCGGCCGGTGTCGCGGGAACTTTCGGTGCGGGTGTCACGGCCTCTTCAACATCCAGAACATCCGCCACCATCTGGCTCATGCCCTTCTCCATGTTCAGGCCGATCTGCTTGCCAATTGCATCGAGCGCCGGAAGCTGAAACGCCATTTTGCGCATCTCATCAAAGGCCTGATTGACCAAACCGTCACCGCCGGATTTCGGAGCCTCAACGCCTGAGCCGCCACCGCCATTCAAACCATCGACCTTGTGAATGGTGATCCCGCCGATTTTCTCGGCCGGTTTCACCATTTCGGCGACGATCTGCGGCATGGCTTCAAGCCGCGCCTTGGCGAGACGGAAGTCGATGATCGCCGCCGACAAGCCGTTTTCCGCCTCGGCCAGCGCCCGCGTCCCTTCGGCTTCGGCGAGTTTCTGGGCGCGCATCCCGTCGGCCTGGGCGAGCTGTTCGGCCTTTTCGGCCTCGGCGCGGATCGTCACCTTGTCGGCTTCCGCCTGCGCCAGTTCGCGCATTGCCGCCGCCCGGTCGTCTGCCGCTTCGCGCTCGGCTTTGGCCGCCACCCGGATCGAAGTCGCGTTTCTCTCCGCCTCTTCTTCCGCGGCAAGGATGGTCAGGCGTTTCTGACGCTCCCCTTCCGCCACACGGCGCTCCGTCTCGATGGATTCGGTCGCCTTGATCGCCTCGGCCTTCGCCAGATCGGCACGCGCACGCGCCTGGCTTTCGGCCTCCGATTTCTCAGCCACCGCGATCTGACGCTCCTGTTCGGCAATCTCGATCGCCTTGCGACGTTCCTGCTCTGCGATCTCGATGGATTTCTCGCGCGCAATCCGCGCCTGTTCGGCGGCTGTCGCGGCCTCTTCGTGTTTGCGCGCTTTCTCGGAGGCTTCGCGCGCCGAGAGTTCTTCCATCTTCACACGCTGAGCCACGCGCGCTTCTTCCTGCTCGCGCTCCACCTCGTAGCGTTTCACTTCCGCTTCCTGACGCGAGCGTGCCACGGCAACCTCCGCCTCCGCCTCGATGGCCGCACGCTGTTTGCGGCTGTCGGCGATACGCTCAGCCTGATTCTTGAGACCTTCGGCGTTGAACACGTTGTTCTCGTCGAGCCCGCCAAGCGGCGTCTGGTCGAGCGCGGTCAGCGACACGGATTCGAGTTCGAGACCGTTCTTGCGCAGGTCTTCAGTGACCGTCTGCTGCACCTGCTGGACAAAATTCGCCCGGTTTTCATGCAGATCGTCGAGATCCATCTTGGCGGCAACGGCACGCAGACCGTCGACCAGCTTGCCCTCGACCATCTCGCGCAGCGCACGTTCGTCGAAGGTCCGGTCGCCCAGCGTCTGGGCGGCGCGCGCGATGCCCTCTTCGGTCGCCTGCACCGTGACGTAGAATTCCACGCCGACATCGACCCGCATCCGGTCCTTGGTGATCAGCGCGGAATTGCCGTCGCGGCGCACCTCGAGCCGGGTGGTCCGCATGTTGATGCGGGTGACCTCATGCAGTACCGGCACCACCAGAGTGCCGCCGTCGATGATCACCTTGCGCCCGCCGGTGCCGGTTTTGACGAGGCTGACCTCGCGGGTGGAGCGTTTGTACATGCGCGCGAAGGCCAGCGCCACGACGAGGAACGCGACGATGATGAGCAGAAATGGCATGGCAACGCCAAGAATGAGATTCATCTGGAATATCCTGTTTCAAGAGTGTGGTGGGTCATAAGTCTGAGGATGTGTCACCCGAGCTGAACGAGGCGCAACTCTCCACCGCGCGGTCGCAGTACGAGCACTTCCGCCCCTTGCGGGATTTCGTCCTTGTCGGAGAGCGGCTCCAGCATGGCGTAATGAGTGTTGCCGTAACCGTCGGTGATCCGCACCTGCGCCGGACTGCCGCGCCGGGCGGTTCCGACGGTGACGGTGCCGCGTCGGCGCCCGAGGCTGCGCTCGGAAATCGCGGCGGTTTCATCGCGCGGGATCAAACGTGCCAGAGCGCCGGAAAGGGTCCGGGTGAGCCCAAGCGCGGGGATGAGCGCCAGCGGCACGGCGACGAGGCGCGGCAACATCTGGCCGAACACGGCCATCACCCCGGATTGCAGCGCAAGCCCCGCCCCCGCGAAGAGCGCGAGGAAAATCGCCAGCCAGATGGTCAGGGGTTGCTTGCGCAGTCCGAGGAAATCGGGAAGCCCACCGGAAGACGGGGCAGAGGCGACCTCACCGGGCACTTCGGGAAGCTCTGCCGCAGCCAACCCGATTTCGATCTCGGCGGCCAGATCGACCGGCACCTCCAGTTCAACCGCAAGCTCCGGCGCACTCATCCCGACGAGGTCCACATCAAGATCCGGCATCTCGCCCAGCTCCGCCTCGGGCCCCCCGCTCGACAGGCCGGTCGCCAGCAACAGAAGTTCGAGGGCCAGAAGAAACAGGACAAGCCCCGCAGCGATCAGAAAGGGAAAAATCTCGGGACTGAGAAAAGACATATGAAACAACACCATTCTAGCGTCGGCCCGCGCAGTCTGGGCCATACAATCTACGGTAAGGCTATGATCTCGGCAGGCCGCAATCAAGCTGTGATCGACTGTTCTCCGGAACCCGCCCCCCGCCCTTTGCGTTGTTCTGCAAAATGGAGACAAAAATATGACGCGAAACGCGCAAGGGCATTGGGCCTTGATCATCTTGACGCTCATTGCCGTAATCGCGGCGCTCGATCTGGCGCAGGCGCTGGTTGCGCCTTTCGTACTGGCCTTCGTCTGTGCCGTGGTGCTATCTCCGGTCTCCGCCTTCTGGAAGCGCCTCGGTGTGCCACCTGCAATGGGCGCACTGATGAGCTTCGCCTCTGTGCTGGCGCTTCTGGCGGCGCTGATCTTTCTGGCCGAACCCGTGATCGAACAGGCCTATGCGCAAATCCCGAGCATCAAATACGAGCTGAGAGAAGGTCTCAGCCACCTGCGCCAAGTGTTTCGCGGCATCAGCGACGTGACCAAGGAGGTGCAGGACACGATCTCTCCCGACACCTCCGGCTCGGACGGATCGCAATCCGTGGCCCTGCCCTCGCTCGGGGACGCGCTCTTTGCCGCCCCCTCTCTGCTCGCCCAGATCCTGCTCTTTGCCGGGGCATTGTTCTTCATCCTTCTGTCGCGGGACGAGGTTTACGAGGGCCTCTCGAAACTCCATCCCGCAGGACCATCCGTCACCTGCCTGCGCGATGCGGACGCGCGGGTGTCGCGCTATTTCCTGACCATCACGCTGATCAACACCGGCTTCGGCGCGATTGTTGCCGGGGGGCTTGCGGCCATGGGACTGCCCGGCGCTCTGCTCTGGGGCGTCGTGGCGGCCCTGATGAATTTCATCCTCTACATCGGCCCGGCGATGGTTGCCGTATCCCTGCTCATCGCGGGCATCATGGCCTTTGACGGCGCGGCATCCTTCCTTCCGCCGCTGACATTCATCGCGCTGAACACCCTCGAAGGCCAGTTCGTCACGCCGACACTGGTCGGACGACATATGCAGGTCAACCCGCTCCTGGTGTTCCTGTCGCTGTGCTTCTGGCTCTGGCTTTGGGGGCCGGTTGGCGGTTTTGTGGCCATCCCGCTTCTGGTCTGGGGGTTGGCCGTGTTCCGGGGATTGGGGCCCGAAACACGGCACACGTCCTGATGCACCCCGTTCAGGGCTCAGGAGCCAATCCTTAGTCGATCTCGTCGATCTCGCTGTCCGTCTGCGCCTCGTCAAAGGAGGCGATCGGGAAGTCCACCGCAACGCTGAACAGAACATCGCCCTCCTCAACCTCCAGCTTGCCCCCCAATTGTTGGGCAAAGGCCTTGATCAGATTGGTGCCAAGCCCCGTGCCGTTCACCTGTTCGGGCGGCAAAAGCGGCGTGCCCTTGGTGTTGGTCACAGTCAAACGCGCCGTGCCGGGCTCAAAGGTCTTCAGGCGTACCTCGATCCTGGGCATCTCCCCCTCCGGGCGACCGATGTATTTCAGCGCATTGGTCGTGGCCTCGGTGGCCAGAAGAGACAAAGGCACCGCCTGATCGGGATAGAGCACAACCGGATCATACTCCTCCGTGCTTTTCAGATGCGCCTCATTGGCAACGCTCGCGCTGACCAGCTTGCCGATCGTGCTGCGCAGCAACTCGTCGGCCCGCACCCGGCCTTCTGTCGTAGTCTCGTAGAGGCTACGGTGCACAGTCGCGATGCTCATCACACGGCCCTGCACCTCCTTGAGAGCAAACCGCGCCTCAGGGGTTTTCGCCTTGCGCACCTTCATGTTCACGATGGAGGCGATCAGTTGCAGGTTGTTCTTGACCCGGTGATGCACCTCCTTGAGCAGGACGGATTTGTCATGGATCGTATCTTCGAGCTCCGCCTCGTCGCGGATCACGGTTTCCGCCAGATCGTGCCAGGCGCGATCAATCTCGCGCAACTCACGTGGCAACCCCGGATCGCGCGAGCGCTGATCGTGGCGTCGCGACACAGCGAAATCGCGCATGTCACGGCTCAGCCGACGGATCGGCTTGATCACCAGCCGGTGCACCGCGAAATAGGCCACACCGAGACTGGTCAGCCACATGGCAATCGGAAAGAACATCGGCGAGGCAATCGACAGGCCCGGCGCAACCGAAAGCCGCTCCCGTGGCCAACTGCCGATGGCATAGACCTGATCGCGCAGGATCGGCACCACGGCGAAGACACGTTCCTCGCCGTCGTTGGTCTGCCCGGTGAAGGAAAAGCGATACTGCCCGACCAGTCCGACCAGTGGGCGCCCGGCAGGCAATTCCCCGACCACACCCTGCAACCCCCCGGCCGCGCTCAGAATTTCGCCCTCATTGTTGAAAGTGATGAGATCCACCGGTCGGTCGAGCGGCTGGTTCTCGACCTTCATGCGGGTTTCGTTATGTGGCAGAGAGACGGTCACATAGCCGTCGTAGGCCTCATTGTGATAGACCGGTGCGGACAGGACGATGACCGACGTCTTGCTGATCGGCGCATTGAAAATCAGATCACTGCGCGGACCGGGATGCTGCGTCATGCCCTGATAGACTTCGCGGCCTTTGAAATTATAGCCAACCGCACTTGAACCGCATTTCAGGATGCCATCTACCCCAACATAGCCGGCAAAGGAAAACGCCTCGTTATCGGTTATGAAATCCACGAAAATCCGGTTACAGGCCGACGTGTCCGCTTTGATCGACGGTATCACCGCCGCGAGCGCATCCGTTGCGCCAAACCCGGCACGGATCAGCGCCTCTTCGCCCGCTGCGGCCTGTGCCGTGAGCGCAAGCAAATTGCTCTGGGCGCGTTCGTCCGCCGCCTCGGAAAACTGATGCGTGATCGAGACTGCGATCAGACCGATCGGGAAAAGCGCAATCGACAACAGCGTCGCAATGCGCAATCCCAACCCGTCGACAGAGCGACGCCAGTCTTTCAGCTTCACGCAGCAGTCCCCCGGCTCGGCACAGCGGAACTCATCACGGCCAGGGTCTCCTGATCGGTCAACTCAAGCGTATCGCCCTCTTCCAGCTCCATCAATTCCGTAAGCCTTTGACGTGCGCGATTAACGCGGCTCTTGATCGTACCGACCGCCACGTCACAGGTCTCGGCGGCCTCCTCATAGGAAAACCCCATCGCGCCGACCAGCATGAGAGCCTCGCGTTGCTCGGCTTTGAGCTGCACGAAGGCGGCTTCGAAATCGGCCATGGCGAGGCGCCCGTCATGGTCCGGTTTCTTCGCAAGTGTGGCCGCGAAGACGCCATCCGTGTCCTGCACCTCGCGTTTACTCTTGCGACGGTCGGAATAAAACGTGTTGCGCAGGATGGTGAAGAGCCAGGCGCGCATATTGGTGCCAACCTGAAAAGAGTCGATGTTCTTCCACGCTTTGATCACCGCATCCTGTACCAGATCGTCCGCCTGCGACGGGTTCCGGGTGAGGCTGAGGGCAAAGGCGCGCATTGCGGGCAGATGGGTGACGATCTCTTCGCGAGGATCGAGTGCGAGGCCGTTTTCACGGCCGCTCTGGGTCGGACTGTCCTCACTGGTCATTCTGGGCATCCTGTTCCTTGAGTTTCTCAAGCAGATCCAGAAACCGGTCCGGTATCTCTTCCTCCAGAGTCTTTTGATAGACCCGTTTCAGATTGGCCTCGATTTGCTCGTCGAGCTCGTGTTTTGATTTGTGTTGCGCCATTGTCATTCCCGTCTCGAGATCCCTTGAACATGGTATCCCGAAAAATTTTAACACCCTTTGTGGAACCAAACGCGTTTCGCCTGCGTTCGGTTCCGAGAAAATCGAAAAAGGACGAAATTTATGTCGACAGCTCCGACAGAGAAGAAACTGTCCCTCATTGTGGCCAGCCTTCTGCCCTATCTGCGCCGCTACGCACGCGCGCTGACCGGAGACCAACAGACCGGGGACAAATATGCCGCGACCACGCTCGAGGCGCTGCTGAGCGATCGTTCGGTGTTCGATCAGATCGAAAGCCCGAAAGTGGCTTTGTTCCATGCATTTCACCTGATCTGGTCGAGTGCCGGTGCGCCGACGGGCGAGGACGAAACCGGGCTCGCCAAACGCGCTCAGGCCCACTTGCGCCGCCTGACGCCCAACACCCGCGAGGCGCTGTTGCTTCACACGATCGAGGAATTCACCCTCGATGAGGTGGCCGAGATCATGGGCACCGATGTCGATGAGGTCGAACACCTGTTGAGTGTCGCCGAAACCGAAATGTCCGAAAGCATTCAGGGGCGTGTCATGGTGATCGAAGATGAGGCCATCATCGCACTCGATCTTCAGGGCATCGTCGCCGACATGGGCCACCAGATCACCGGCGTGGCCAGTATCGCCAGCGAAGCGGTGAAACTCGCCGCCGAGACCCGGCCCGATCTGATCCTCTCGGACATTCAACTCGCCGACGGCTCCTCGGGCATCGACGCGGTGAACGACATTCTCAAGAGCGCCGCCGACATTCCGGTGATCTTCATCACCGCCTTCCCCGAGCGGCTTTTGACCGGCGAACGCCCGGAACCTGCTTTCGTCATCACAAAGCCCTACAGCGAGGACCAAGTCCGCTCTGCCGTATCCCAGGCGATGTTCTTTTCGAGCACGGAAACCCTGGTGTCCTGAGCGACACCGATCCGTTCGGCATAGGAAAACGCCCCGCCGAAATCCGGCGGGGCGTTTTATGTTCGAGGCTCAGAGAGTCACGATTTCGCAATCGCCCGAAGCATCCAGGCCGCTTTCTCATGGAACGCCGCGCGCGCGGTCGCCAGATCGGCGGTCACATCGTCATCGTGCTCCCCGGAAAGCTTGATCAGCTTGTGCATCTGCGAGGCGAGATGTTCGTGATCAGACGCCAGATCGGCCACCATATCATGCGCGCTCGGCGACTTCGGAGCATCCTTGAGTTTCGCGCCACCAAGCACATCGCTCACCGACATCGGCGCCAATTGCCCAAGCGCACGGATGCGTTCGGCCAACTCATCGGTCGCCTCGAACAGCGCGCCGTATTGCTCTTCGGTTAGCGTATGAATGCTGTAGAACAACGGGCCTTCGACGTTCCAGTGATAGATGTGGGTCTTGAGAAGCAGCGTGTAAGTGTCTGTCAAAACCTGCGCGAGACCCTCCGCAACGACCTTGGGCGATTTGACGCCGGTTTTGACAGTGGTCGCTTCGGGGGTGGTTTCGAGAATATCTGCCATGATGCGTTCCTTTCAAATGTGATGTTCGGCGAGGGGAGGCAGGGGTCGCCGGATCAAACCGGCGGCTTGCCCCGCACCGCCCGTGCGACCATCGCCAGAAGGAACAGGACGATGAAGATGAAGAACAGGATTTGCGCGATCCCGGCGGATGCGCTGGCGATGCCACCGAAGCCAAAAACCCCGGCGACAATCGCGACGATCAGAAAAGTAAGTGCCCAGCCAAGCATGGGAGCCTCCTAAGTTGCGATTGTTTGGTGCGTCCTCTGACGCGGTCTGGGGAGTCAACGCAGGCTTTCGCGGATTGGTTCCAAACAGGTTTTCCGGAACATTCTGACCGGCCTGCGCGTTGGGCCGGCAACATGGAAACGAAAAGGAGACCGATCATGACTCGCGCTCAAACCAATGGTGCCGTCGAACAGACATCCGCCGATCTTTCGGCCCAGATCGAAACGCTGAAAGCCGATGTGGCCGCGCTGACCAGCACGTTTGCGGACTATGCCCGCGCCCAAAAGGAACACCTCGGCGCCACCGCAGAAGACACATATGAGGCTGCGAAACAGAAAGGCGCGGAGACCGCCCACCAAGCCCGTCAACAGGCGCGTGACGCCTATGCCGGAGCGGAAAAGGCGGTGCGCGACAATCCGGCGGCCTCCGTCGGCATTGCCGCAGGCGTCGGCTTTCTCGTCGGCCTTCTGACCGCGCGTCGCTGAGGCCTCTCATGCTGAACGCCGTTCAAACAAAAGTGGCCCGGGGCGCACGTCGTGTGGCCTGGGTCTCTGCCGGGATGCTCCTGCTTCTGGTCGGGGCCGGCTTTCTGACCACCTCGGCCTGGCTCGTGCTGTCCACCCTGCACGGTGCGCAATTCGCCGCCCTCGTGATCGGGCTGTTCTATGTCGGCTCTGGCCTCATCTCTCTGGCTCTCGGCACGAAACGTCAGGTTCCCGCGCCAGTGCTCGCGCCTCCCTCCGGCCCGACGCAACCAGATGTCTTCGCACGGCTCGCCATGGCGTTCAGCGAGGGTTTTCAGGTCGGCGCGGCGATGCGCCGATGAGGCACGACCGCCTCGTGGGAGTTACCGGGTTCTGGCCTGGATGAACTCCAGCTGCCCGTTTTCGATGATCGCCGCGGTGAGGCGTCCGGTGGCATAGGCGCCGGTGTCGATCGAGATGACGCCGTTTTTTTCCTGCGGCAGATCGACGATGGTATGGCCGTGCACGACCCACAGACCGTCGTCGCGGGCGTGTTGGCCGAAGGCCTTGTGCCCCCAGGTCAGCGCCTGTTCGGTTTGCGCCACGATCGGCGTCGCGGGATCGGCCCCGGCATGGACCACGGCGACATTGCCGCTCCCGAACCACCGCGGGCGCGCGGCGAGCCAGTCGTGCAGGCCCTCGGGCATGACCTCCAGCAGCCGGTCCCGCGCGCGGCGCAGCGCCTCGGGCGCATTCTGCACCCCGAGCTGGAAAGCCCCGAAGCTCGCCATGGTCTGCAACCCGCCATGGCGCATCCAGCGATTTCCGGCCTGTTCCGGCTCCCGCAGGAAGGCCAGCATCATCTCTTCGTGGTTGCCGAGGAGGAACACGGTGTCGGGACGATCCGCTTCGAGCGCCCTGAGACGGTCGAGCACCCCGGCGCTGTGATCTCCCCGGTCGATAAAATCGCCGACGAAGACCCAGCGCGCACGCGGCGCACGCGCGCAGAGCCGGTCGATCATCTTGTCCAGACAGACCAGTTCACCGTGCAGATCCCCGACAATGGCCAGCGCCGTTTCGGGGGCTGGCGGCCCCCCTTCGAAGCGCTGCGGGAGAGGCAGGTCCGTCTTCTGGGGCCTGCGGCGGAACACGTGTCTGAACACAGCTTGGTCCTTTTCAATTCGGCTTTGAGCGGACAAATCCCGCGCGCCGTCTCATCGTCTTATCGTCTTATCGTCTTGCGCCGGTCAGAGGTCTGGCCGCTCCGGACAGGCTGCCGCCCTGTTCGACCGCAGGGGGCAAGCCGTGGCTTCGGGTGACGATGGCATTTTACGGCTCAAATTAAGAGCAAAAAAGCGCCGATCGCGGCAAATGTTTCACGATGTCCCGTTTGACGGCACTGCCGACGCCGCCCAATATAGAGAAGAGTTTCAATGTCGGGTCAGGCAAGCTATACGGGTGCCAAAGCTTGAGGTACGGTGTGACGTTTCACAAATATTTTCATGGGCTTTGGGTGTCAGCAGCCCTGTCCGCCGCCCCCGCACTGGCGCAAAATGTGGACCTCAGGTTTCCGGTCTCCACCTTCGGCACGCCCGGCCTCATTGACATGCCGACCGGAGAGGTGTTTCCCGACGGCACGCTCCACCTGAACACCGCCTTTCGCGACGGCACGCAAAGATACAATCTGAGCTTTCAGATCACACCGCGCATCTTCGGATCGTTCCGCTATTCGATCATCGACGACTACGATGCGGTGATCGGCACCCGCTACGACCGCAGTTTCGATCTGGGGTATCTGATCGCCGGGGAGACCGACCTGCGCCCCTCCGTCGTCGTGGCCCTGCGGGATTTCGGCGGGACCGGTATTTACAGCTCGGAATATGTCGCGGCCACCAAGCATTTCATGGACGAGCGCCTGTCGCTCACCGGCGGGATCGGCTGGGGGCGTCTGGGCAGCTATGGCAGCTTCGACAACCCGCTCGGCGCGCTTTCGGACACTTTCGACACCCGCGGCGCCGGTCCGTCGAGCATCACGGAAGTCGGGCGTCTGGAAACGGACCAATGGTTCCGCGGCGATGCGGCGCTGTTCGGCGGGCTGGCCTATCAGATCAGCGACCGGCTGTCTTTCCGGCTGGAATATTCCTCCGACGACTATGGGCGCGAGGTCGCGCGCACCGGCTTCGAGCACAGGACGCCCTTCAATGCCGCGCTGTCCTACGGCTTCGGCAACGGCGCGGATCTGACGGTCTATGCGCTGCACGGCTCCGAGATCGGTTTCATGGCCAACCTGCCGATCGACCCGCAGAACCCGGCCTATGCCAGCGGCATCGAAGAAGCCCCGCCTGCCCTCGTGCCGCGCCAGACCGCCGCGGCGCTGTCCTGGACCGACGGCAGCGTTGAAAGCAAGAACAGCCCGCTGTCCGCCGCACTCCGGGATCAGGGCATCGCGCTCGAAGGCCTCACGGTCGAAGGGTCGACCGCCACGGTGCGCATGGCCAACGGGCGCTATCCGGCGGAGGCTCAGGCTCTGGGCCGCACGGCCCGGGTTCTGGCCAATCATCTGCCCGAGACGGTGACGACCTTTCGGGTGGAAAGCACCGCGAACGGGATGACCACCTCGCGCACCACGCTGCGCCGCTCCGATCTCGAG
Organism: Celeribacter sp. SCSIO 80788; assembly: GCF_051054295.1. GTDB lineage: Bacteria > Pseudomonadota > Alphaproteobacteria > Rhodobacterales > Rhodobacteraceae > Celeribacter. The sequence continues at coordinate 2,763,448 of NZ_CP150482.1, forward strand.
GCGCTGGAATACGATCTCGACGGCAGCTGGCGCAGCTATGTCCGCGCCGGGTTCGAGGACGCGCCCCGCACCGAGGCGACGGCGATCGCCGGGACCTATCCCAAATTCGACTGGCGCCTGAGCCCCTATTTCGATCCGGCGCTGTTCGATCCGGACAACCCCCTGCGGGCCGATCTGGGGCTTCAGGCCGAAGCCGCCTTCACGCCGGTGCGCGGGCTGATCTTCTCCGGGGCGATCCGCCAGCCGATCGTCGGCAATCTCGACGAGAGCACGCGCTCCTCCAGCTCGGTCCTGCCCCATGTGCGCACCGATGTCGTCGACTATGCCAAAGACTCCGATCTGGAGATCAAACATCTCACGGCGGAATATTTCTTCCGCCCCGGCAGGAACCTCTTTGGCCGGGTGACCGCGGGTTATCTGGAAACCATGTATGGCGGCCTGTCGACGGAACTGCTCTGGAAACCGCTCAACAGTCCGCTCGCTCTGGGTGCCGAAGTGAACTATGCCAAAAAACGCGATTATGATCAGCTCTTCGGCTTTCAGGACTACGACATCGTGACCGGCCATGCCTCGGTCTATTACGATCTCGGCCGCGGCTATCTGGGTCAGCTCGATGTCGGGCGCTATCTCGCCGGGGATTATGGCGCGACGTTTTCTCTCGACCGCGAGTTCGACAACGGCTTTCGCGTCGGCGCCTTCTTTACCCTCACGGATGTCTCCTTCGACGATTTCGGCGAAGGCTCCTTCGACAAGGGCATCCGCTTTACCGTCCCGATCGACTGGCTGAGCGGCGCGCCCGTGCAGGGCGGCTATGGCACGACCATCCGCCCGGTCCTGCGCGACGGCGGCGCGCGGCTCGATGTCCGCAACCGGCTTTACGAGGTGGTCAGGGGCAGCCAGACGAACGAGCTGGAAGACCGTTGGGGGAGGTTCTGGAGATGACCGTGAAGACCCGCATCGCGCTCGTCCTCGGCCTGTTCGCGGCTCTGAGCGGCTGTTCGTCGGACCCGAACCAATCCGCGCTCGCCCAGCAATTCCTCAACCGCTCCAAAGGCTACGACCCCGGCGCCGACTTTCTCGCAGCTCAAAACTCAGGCGCCCCGGGCTATGTGGCCGGGCTTCAGAACGGCGACAACGCCTACACGGTCTTCCTGCGTCAGACCGTCAACGCCCGGGGCGAGGAAACCTGGATCTCTCCGGATCGTCTGTCTCTGGGGATGAAAGACGGGATGATGATCGCCACACGCGGCTTCGGCCACGACCAGCTTGCGGCGGATGCGCGCGAAACCTTGTCGGCGCTCACCTCCGGGCAGAATGCCGTCACCGAACGTTTCGTCACCCTGCTCGCCGCCGGAAGCACCGCCGAGACCCTTGCCTTCCGCTGTCAGGTCACCCGCCAAAAGCAGGAACCGGTTCAGCTGAGCGACAGTTACACAGCTGACACAGACCTGTTCTATGAAACCTGCCGGAACGGCCAGATGGCGTTCCGCAACCTGTTCTGGGTGGAACGGGGCTCCCGGAGCATCGTGCAGTCGCGTCAGTGGATCAGCGAGGAGACCGGCGAATTGGCGCTCAGGCGCCTGGCCCCACAGGCGACAATTCCGTGACACCGGCGCAGAAAGCCGAGAACACGGTTGCCCTCTCTTCGGTTTTCGGATTGATTTTACAAAGTATCATGTAAAAGGAACCAGTTAGCGTTGTCCTCCTCCCCAAACATCTCCGATGACGACGTCATCGATCTTGGCGCGATGGTCGGCGCCCTGTGGCGCAAGAAACTGTGGATCATCGCAAGTGTCGTGGCCTTCGCGCTGCTGGGCGCCTTATATGTGTTTGCTCTTGCAACTCCGAAGTACCGTGCAACCTCTGTGATCCTGCTGGATGCCTCCGGCGAACAGCTTGTGGATCTCGGCGCGGTCCTGCCGAATCTGGGAACGAATTCGGAAGCCATCAACACCGAAGTCGAAGTCCTCAAAAGCCGCCGTTTGCTGGAGCGCGTCGTCACCGCCGCGAACCTGACCGAAGATCCCGAGTTCAATTCGACCCTGCGCCCGCCCGGTCTGAAGACAAAGATCAAGACCGCGCTGACGCGGTCACAGCCCGCATCTGCGAGCGAAGAGCAACAAATGACCCTGGCGATCAACGCCTTGCTGGATCGCATCTCCGTACGCAACCTGCCCAAGACCTATGTCCTGCAGGTCACGGTCGAGACCGGGGCCGCGCCAAAATCCACCCGCCTCGCAGATACGATCGCCGAACAATACATCCTGTACCAGATGGACGTGAAATTCGAAGCGACACGCGATGCCTCCGAATGGCTCACCACCCGGGTCGCAGATCTGAAAGTGGATCTGGAACAGGCCGAAGCACGCGTCTCCGAGTTCTCGACCAATTCGGAAGTGGTCAGCATCGAAACCGTCCAGGCGCTCGAACGTCAGCTCAAGGAGCTGCGCGAGCGGCTTCAGACCATGCGCAGCGCGCTGCAAAGCGAAACCGCACGGCTCGACGCGCTGACCGAGGCGGAAAACGCCCCCGCCGGACAGAAAGTCGACGTGGCGGGCGACCCGCGCCTGACGACGATTTATCATGAAGCCGGCGAAGGCGCCGCCTTCGACGCCCGCTTCGGTCAAATTCTCATGCAAGCCACCACCCAGATGCAACGCACAGAGGCGCAGGTTCGCTCCCTCGAAGCCAGCATTGCCCTGCGGGAGGCCGATATTGCGCGACAAAGCGACGAGCTGATCCAGCTTCAGCAACTCACCCGCGAAGCCGAGGCCAGCCGCCTGCTTTACGAATATTTCCTCAGCCGCCTCAAGGAAACCTCCGCTCAGGAAGGCATTCAACAGGCGGACAGCCGCATCCTGTCCAATGCCGTCCTGCCGGGCGGTCCCGCCGAACCCCGCAAATCGCTTATTCTGGCCATCTCCATGATCCTCGGCGCCATGGCCGGAAGTGCCTTTGTCCTGCTGTGGGAAATGCGGCAGAACGGGTTCCGTCAGGCCTCCGAACTCGAATCGGAAACCGGCCTGCCCGTGATGGGACAAATCCCGCTTTTGCCATCGGACAACCGCCGCGAAGGGCTGGAATATCTCGCCGAGAAACCGGCCTCCGCCCAGGCGGAGGCGATCCGCAACCTGCGCACATCCGTGATGTTGTCCGGTTTGGACAAGACACCGCAGGTCATCATGCTGACCTCCTCCCTGCCCGGCGAAGGGAAAACCACGATCTCCTTTGCCCTGGCCCAGAACTTCGTCGGGCTCGGCAAAAAGGTTCTCCTGCTCGAAGGCGATATCCGGCGCAGGGTGTTCAGCCAGTACCTCGACGTCAAGAACGCCAAGGGGCTGATGGCGGTGCTCGCCAATGAGATCTCGCTCGAGGACGCGGTCATTCATGACCCGGTGATGAAGGCCGACATCCTCATCAGCGAACCCAGCACGGTCAACGCCGCGGATATCCTGTCCTCCGAGCGATTCGCCGCCTTTCTGGAAACCGCGCGGAACGCCTATGACATGATCATCGTCGACACGCCGCCGGTGCTCGTGGTCCCCGATGCGCGGGTTCTCGCGCAACATGCCGATGCCCTGCTCTTCACCGTCCATTGGGACAAGACCACGAAGACCCAGCTCCAGAACGCGCTGCGCATGTTCGAGACCGTCGGGGTCAGCGTCAGCGGGCTGGTGCTCAACCAGATCGACCCGAAAGGCATGAAAAACTATGGCTACGGGGATTCCTATGGGGCCTACGGGGCTTATGGCGCCAAGTATTACACAAACTGACCAGTTCTCAGGACATGTGCCCCCCATGACACGCCTCATGACACGCCCTGCGACAAGCCTCATGACACGCCCCGGATGTGCGACGCCTCGCGCGCGCATCCTTCGCAAAAAAGAAAACCGAATGGCTGCACCCGTCGTTTTTCGCTATGACACTCTCACGCCGTGACTTTGAACAAGGACTGACCCGTTGCGTATTGCAGTTGCTTTTATCACGACCCTCGCGCTCTCGTCCTGCGGCGCCGCCTATCACAGTCAGCGGGTGGTTTCCGGCACAACGAACGAGGCCAAAGTCCGTGTCGTCGATGTCACCCCCCAATCCGTGATGATCGCCAATCGCTCCGCCTATACACCACACGACCTGCCTGCGGCGTTCAAAACCACCGCCGGGACCGGCAGCGGGCTGCGCGGCACCGGAGACGTGCCCGAACCGGCGTATACCGCGCAAACCCGACCCGGCGCGCTGGAAACACGCCTGCCCCCCGCAACCGCCGCGCAACCCTATAAAATCGGCATCGGAGACGTGGTCTTGCTCGCAACGCCCACCGGCACCTCGATCGAGGAACTCTCCGGCCTGCTGGCCGCCCAGAACAGCCGCCAGGGCTATACCGTCCAGGATGACGGCAGCATCGCCATCCCCGATGTCGGCCGTGTGGCCATTGCCGGGCTGACCCTCGAAGAGGCCGAAGCGACCCTGTTCCAAAGTCTCGTCGCCGCGCAGATCGAACCGACCTTCAGCCTTGAGATCTCCCAGTTCAACTCCAAGAAAGTCTCCATCGGCGGCGCGGTCTCCGCCCCCGGCGTGATCCCCGTCACTCTGACGCCGCTCTATCTCGACGAAGCCCTGGCACAGGTCGGCGGCACAACCGCCGCAAGCCTCGGTTACACCTCCGTGCGGATTTACCGCGATGGCACGATCTACCAGGTGCCGCTCGAAGCGCTCTACGCCAACAGCCGCATTCAGAAGATCCCCCTTCTGGCCGGCGACAGCGTCTTTGTCGATGACACCTATCAGCTGGATCAGGCCTCCGCGTATTTCGCGCAACAGATTCAACTCGCCGAATATCGTCAGGGCGCGCGAAGCTCCGCCCTGTCGCAATTGCAGACCGAAGTCTCGCTGCGTCGCGGGCAACTCGAAGAAGCCCGCTCCAATTATCAGGCGCAAGTCGCGCTGGATGCCACCCAACGGGACTATGTCTATCTGACCGGCGAAGTCAGACAGCAGGGCCGCTTCACCCTCCCGCTCGGACGGCAAGCCAGCCTGGCCGACGCGCTCTATGAGGGCGGCAGAGGGCTCGCCATTCAAACCGCAGATCCCAGACATATCTACGTGCTGCGCGGCTCGGAAGACCCGATGGCCTTCGATGCCCTCACCGCCTGGCAGCTGAACACGAAGAACGCCGCCTCTCTCACCCTGGCCGCACGGTTCGAATTGCGTCCCAACGACATCATCTTTGTCGCCGAACAACCCGTCACGAAATGGAACCGCACCATCAGCCAGATCACGCCTGCGCTCATCAACAGAGGCCTGACCGCGCTCGAATAGGAAAGGCGCGCGCATAATTCTGAGCCAGTCTGCGCTATTTTTTGCGCAAGACCGGCAAACCGGTGCGAAAAAACAGGAACGACACGTTTTTCGATGCCATCGGAGCCTGAATCGCGTATGCTATCGTTAAGGTTGAAACACTGCCCCTGAAGTTTCCGGGGCAGTTTCCATCAATATAGTGAGTACACCATGTCCAAATATGCCGTTTTGCTGATGTCCGCTCTCGCCCTCTCCGCCCCCGCGGCCTTCGCTCAGGACACGGGCGAGCCGAATGGCGATGAGATCCGTCTGCCGCCCCCGGGCGATGTGCAGAACTTGCTGCCCCTGCTGGCACCGACCATCGGTCTTCTGGGGGTGGCGCTGGCGAACGGAGGCGGCAGCTCCTCGACCAGCACAACCAGCACAACCTCGACCAACTAAGCCGCTCGAGACGCGTTCGGAGAAGATAGAAAAGGCACCCTCCCCGGGTGCCTTTTCCGTTGTCCGCCGCGCACCGGATCAACACTTCCTTAGGCTTTCTCTGCTCTAATCCCACCTGAACCGATGGGGATCGGTGTTCCGGGGTGAGAACACCCCCGACTTGTCACGTGGGGTGATTTCATGTTTTCCGAACCGACCGTCCGTGCGCCCTCGGCGCGCGCCAGAAACCTGTGCGCCCTTGTCGCGCCCCTTCTCGCCTTGACCCTGTGCCTCTCCCTCTGGAGCACCAGCGCACAGGCCGCCCGGCCAAAATCGCAACAGCCCGGCGCAACGATCGTCATCAACGGCGACCCGGGCGGCAGCGTCCGCGCCCGCTACAACGAAATCGAAGAAATCAACAGACTCAGCCAACGCGTCGAAATCCGCCGCGGCGCCTGCCTGTCGAGCTGCACAATGTTCCTCGGCGCCGACAATGTCTGCGTCTCACCGCAAGCCAGCTTCGGCTTCCACGGCCCCTACAGGTTCGGACAAAAACTCACTCCCGAGGAGTTCGACCAATGGTCCAAATTCATCGCCTCTCATTACCCCCCAGAAATCCGCCACTGGTACATGACAAAGGCAAGGTACAAAACCTACAGCCCAGCACACATCTCCGGCGCCGAACTCATCAGACTCGGTGTCCAAAAATGTGAGTGAGGGCAGCTGCGCCCCACCTAGCAACAGACGAAAGGTTCACCAAAACTTCTGAGCAAGGCAGGCTATCGGCGGGCGCATATATCGCAAATGAAAACGCGCAAGAAACAGGAAGTGATGGTGATCCCGGCGGGATTCGAACCTGCAACCTGCCCCTTAGGAGGGAGTTATTCATCGTCGGTTTCCTTCTTTGTTTTCCGTTTCTTAGATGATTTCGGCTTTTCTGCCTGTACAGGTTTCGTACGAAAACGCGCCCTGATGGCGGCTTCGTCGGTCTCTGCATGGGCATAGATGCGCATCGGCAGATTGGGGTCCGACCACCGCCCCGCCTTGGCTGCGGTCACCGGGTCAACACCCTGCCGGACTACCAGTTCTGTGAAGAACCCATGCCTCCCGGCGGGGTGCGCCGAAAGATATGGAATGCCCGCACACTTGCAGATCGTCTTCCAGCGATTGTTATAGCCGGTCGGGCTGCCGTAACCGAAAACACGGGGCGATAGGAGTTGTCCGGTTTTTAGGTTCTTAGGCCGCTTCGGCTGCAAGGCCTCAAGCTCAGCCATCATTTCAGGTGAAACTGCGATCCAGCTTTCCTCGTGGCCTTTCTGGGCCTTGATGCGAACTTCACAGGTTTCGGGCCTCAGATCGTCCGGTTCAATGGAAATTGCTTGGTCAATTCGCGCTGCCGTCTCAAACATGAAGCGCACCATCGCGGCGTTGTAAGGATCGGCCGTCGCGCAAAACGCCTCGATCCATTCGCGCGTTGCCGGAATGCGCTCTACCCGACTGGTTTTCTGCCTTCGCTGATCCTGGGCAATCCGCTCGAACTTGTCATACCGCTTGACCCGCAGGAGTGGCGTCCCCTTGAATTCGTGCGCGTTGTTGATGACCGCGCGCGCCGGAGTCACGATCTCGCGCCACCAAGTATCTGTGCAGGCCTTCGGTTTCAGTTTGGGACCAAGGCTCTTGAGTAGCGCCCCCGTGATCGCACCGAGCGGCAAGTCCCCGATTTCTTCCAGTATCGGCAGGAGCTGCTTCGCCGTTTGGGGCGACGGGAGATAAATCTCAACGGCGTCAGCAAATCGCAAGGTGTGTTCTTCGCCGATGACATGCTTGCGGATCTGAAGTTCCGTTTCATCCCTTATCCAGTCCCTTGCGCCAGCCTCAGTAGTCGCTCGCGTGCTTTTGCGATATGGACCGGCGATCGGTCGACCGTTGTATTCGATCCAGCCCTTGACCCAGTAGATCGATCCGCGTTGGTAGGGTTCGAGCGGCATCCTTGACTCTCCATCAAAATTCTGTCGAGTTGCGATGGGATGATAATCATCGCATTTCCAATCTTGAATCGTGCGCCCAGCCGGTTTGCCTTCTCTCGCAGCGTTCGTTCGGTAATCTGGATCCCACGACTGACTAACACCTCGACCCACTGGTCCGGTGTCTTGCCGGTTGCCAGAATTTCCGAACCGAAAGAGGGGCCGGGCGCACCATTCATCGTTACTGGCCCGTCGCTTTCTGTGACGACTTGATCAGTGCTTCGAGGTGCTCAGGTGTCAGCAACATCAAACGACCGATCTTGTAGAAGTTCCCGGTCCTGTGCGCCTTTTCCCGGATAAGCCGGGGCGAAACATGCACGCCGTGTTCGCGCAAGCTCACGCTCCACGCTTCAGGTGTCTGACTCTGCGTTAATATCTCTGACATTTCCCTACCTGCACTTTGCGTTAACTCTTGCAAGAAGTTGCAGGCCATAGGTAAGAAGTCACGAGCCAGTACAAATATTCTACATATTCGGAACATATGTTCCGAATTTAGGGGGTGCCATGCCGTTTGTTCCGCAGAAACCGCTTACACCTGAAGAAGAAGAGCAGGCCAAACGCAAGCAAATGAAGCAAGATTTGCTCGATTACAGGCGGGCTTATCATTCCCCTGTGTCGCCTCTGCACGAAAACTTGCGAACCCTTCGAATCAACCGACAGCTAAAAAAACAGGATATGGCCGATCTGATGGGGATCACGCCGCGCACATATTATACCTATGAAAGTGGCGCGCGGCCTGTTCCTTCAGACTCACTGGCTAGGCTCGCAACCTTGATCGACGTCGATCTGGACATGCTCCTAATGGGACGCTCTCTCAAGCCGACATCACAGATCATTGAGAGTGCAATCGACGACCTCATGAAAATCCTTGAGTTTCTGGATCGCGAGTATCCAACCATGGATTGGAAGACCCGGATGAAAGTTGCTCGACATGCCGTCATGGCTGATACAGGTGACTGGCCCCGCGTGGACCCCGAGATGATCCGTGGATCAGTTAAAGTCCTTACCAGGTACAAATTTCATCCGGAAAATCTCCCACAACCACCTAATCCTGACGACTACGGCGATGATGATCGACCGCACGGTTATGAACGGGACATGGCTGCCTGGCAGGCCATTGTTGATGAAGATCTTGGAGGCGACACCTAAGGCCTTAGCAGAGTCCACGCCTCAACGCCAAACCCCTCGGCCACCCGATACAGATTGTCGATCGAGATGTTCTGTTCCGAGCGCTCGACCGCACTGAGATAGGTCCGGTTCAGACCGGCCTCGTTCGCCAGATACTCCTGCGACCAGCCGCGCTCGGCGCGCAGCTTGCGCATGTTACGCGCAACAGTATCTCGCAGGGGGCTTTTGGGCGTCGTCTTCATGCACAATGCTATTGTGCTTTGACGCTTTTAACTCTACCTGTTTTAACATACATTCGACGAGTTGGAGAGTACCCATGCCTCAATGCCCCCACTGCATGACCGAGATCCACGAGGAGGCGCGGGTTTGTCCGTCCTGCGGCGCAAAGAAGGGCGTTCTGGGCGCAGGGTTTACAGGGCGCGATCTGAAGGCGCGGGCGGGTATCGTGGCGGCGATTGGTCTGCTGCCGCTTCTCGTCGGGCTTGGTTTTCTTGTCACAGGCGACGTCGTTGGCTTCATGCTGCTGGCTGGCCTTGCCGCAATCCCCTTCGCCATCGCCGCCGGGATATTTGTCGCATCGGAGGGGCGCGAAAAATGGTATCGCTGAGCCTTCACGATCCTGACGGCGTGCAGCGCCGTTTGCAGGTCTTTCTCGTCCAGTTCACCGCGCCGCAATGGGTCACGCAGAACCAAACCAACGCCACAATTGAGGATCAGGAACGCGCGGCCGAGGTGCTGGACATTGTTCTGGACATCCTGCTCGATGCGCAGCTTGGGCTGGTGGCCGATCTGGTTCCCGCCGATGAAGAGCAGTTCTGGCACAGCCCGCGCCGTCTGCGCGCGCCGGAAACGGGTGCGCAGTTCGACATCCGCGTGGGTGCGCGCGGCGGCTATGATCTTCGCGTCACGGCAGGCAACACGGTGTTCACCGACCACGCGATGAGCTTTGAGGCCCTGACCATGGCACTGCGCAGTTTTGCTGCCCTGCGCCGCGAGGCCGCTGCATGAGTGAGCAAAAACACACCTCTTTCTACATCAGCGCCGAGGGCCACAAGGCCCTGCGGCTGGAGGCGATCAAACGCGGCCTGTCGATGAGCCAGCTCATCGCCCGTGCACTGGCCGATGCAGGCGTCGATATTCCGGCAGAGGATTTGAAGAAATGAAAGCATTGTTCACCGCCGCACTGATCGCGCTGGCCTCCCCCGCTATGGCCGAGGGCTGGTATTTCGAGGCCTCTCTGGAAGGCGGGGCCGAATTCTGGACCTTCACCAACGCCACGGGCGATGTCAGCCCCCGCCGCCTGATGGGTGATGAAATCTGGATCATCCGCTCGGACGAGGTGAACGGGCTGGGGCCGGACGGGGCCTGCACCTTTGAAAACTGCGCCGTGAAAGTGATGCTGGGCGGGCGGTTTCCAGTCGCGCGGGAACGGGTGCAGATCACCTTCTCGAACGGCGAGGCGCTGGACTTCGAGGCGAGGGGCGGCGAGGTTCTGTTCGACAATCATTCCACCGCAGGCATGGGCGCGACCGCGCTGTTCGTCGAGAACATCCGCGCGGCGGAATGGGTCGAGGTCGGCTTCGGCGGGCGGGCGCACAGGTTCAGCCTTGCTGGATCGGCCAAGGCACTGGATGCGATCAGGGCGTATCTACGCTAGGTGCGCGATGGTGATATAGGGCGATAGCACTATCACACGATCAACGAGGGCATCGCATGGCGCGGTTTCTGGTCTGGAGCGACCTGCATGACGAGTTTTGGGGCGGCTTCGATCTGCCCGACCTGTCCGCGCCGGTGGACGGGGTTCTGATCGCGGGCGATACGCAAACGCGGGGGCGGCATCTGAAGATTCCGGCACGGGCCGCGCGGAAGTATGGCTGCCCGGTCGCGGTCATCTGGGGAAACCATGAGCCATACGGCTCGGTCTGGTCGGAATTGTTGACTGAGGAGGAGCGTCAGCTTGCAGAGCTGCGCGCCGCAGGCCTCGACATCCGCGTTCTGCATGGCGCGACCGCCGAGATTGCGGGCGTCCGTATCATCGGCGCAACGCTCTGGACGGACCTGCAACTCTATCCCGAGTTCGGTGAGCTCGCACGGCTCATGGTCTCGGCCTACATGCAGGACTACCGCGCCATTCGCACCGCGCCCGATACCTGCTTTACCATTGAGGACATGCTAGACCGCCACATGCAGGACAAGGCTGCGATCCTCGCCGCCCTGCGCACCCCGTATAACGGCCCGACCATGGTCATGACCCACCATCTTCCCCTGCGCGAGTTGATCGCTCCTTGGCGCACCATCGGCGGTCACGAGAAGCGCGCGATGAATAACGGGTTTGCCTGCGATCTCTGGGACGAAATCCGGGGCCTCGACATCGACACATGGCTCTGGGGTCACAGCCACGAGGGTGAGAGCCGGACGATTGAAGGCGCCCAAGGCCCGATTCGCTTCGCCACGAACCAGCGGGGATATCCGGGCGAGGAGGTCGAATTCGATCCGGCCTTTGTGCTGGAGGTCTGAGCACGGTGGATAGGGCGATAGTGCTATCTTGCTGCCGCAAGTCGACTCTGAACCCAACTTGACCAATGCTGGAGGTCTTACAGGCGTCAGCAACGACGATAAACTGTCTGAAGATTGCTTGCGACGCCAAAGATAGGCTAAGGTGCATTGACTAGAACAGTCATCTGCATAAACTTCCGAGCTCTCGTTTGTTCATTGTTCTCTCATAGGCCGAGGTAAAGTTGTCAGAATTTGAAGGACCTCCGCTAAAAGTTGTGGCGATGAGAACTGAGAAGGCCAATAGAGATTTCGCGGACTGGCGCGTTTCTACGGAAAGGCAAAACGTTTTGGCGCGCCAACTGAAGGAAGTACCGAGGTCGGCGGTTGATGATCGCACCGAAGGCGACCTGAGGTTTAGATCGGTGCACGATGGTTTCGAGGTTGCGTTCATGCTCCTCGTTCAGGATGGTAAGTTTATTGTGTTGGTGATTGGTTATGATCGTGAAGGCGAAATGGAGAAGCATTTGGACTACTTAAGACGGTCTGCTGCTGAAGCCCTACCGCCTCCAGTAAAAACCCTTTTGCAAGGGAGAAAAAAGAAGAATGAACGCTAGCCAAGAAGATGCCAACTACTCAGAGCTTTCTGGCCCTGAAAAAATGGCCGCAAGGCTAAACGAGGCAGCTGAAGTAATAGCGTTCATGTCTGCTTCAGTTGTCTCGCCTGGTGAAGAGCCTGCCCACCTTCTAAACCATCTGGCAAAACAGAAAAACGGGGACAATGAGCGGATCGGTGTCAATGATGTAAACGTTGGCAATGAAACTCCCCATCAAACAGAACCTTTCAAAGTTTTACGCTCCGGGGTATCCGCGTCTCAATTTTCCAAGGACGCCCGTTTTAAGGTTGGGGATTTCGTTGTTTATCCGGCACATGGTGTGGGGCAAATCAATTCAATTGAGGAACAGCAAGTGGCTGGCTTCAGAATTGAGCTTTATGCCATTACCTTCGAGAAAGACAAGATGACCCTCCGGGTGCCCACCAATAAGGCAAGCGAAGTGGGAATGCGTTCGCTGTCTAGCCCCGGCGTGATCGACGCCGCGATGAAGACCCTGAAAAGCAAATCCAAAGTTAAACGCGCCATGTGGTCCCGCCGGGCGCAGGAATACGAACAAAAGATCAACTCGGGTGACCTAGTCGCGATCGCGGAAGTGGTGCGCGACCTGCACCGCAACGACGACCAGCGCGAGCAGAGCTACTCTGAGCGCCGGCTCTATGAGGCTGCGCTTGAAAGACTTACACGTGAGATTGCGATTATTGAAGCGACAGATGAAGACCATGTCTCGAAAGAAGTTTTTAGCGCTTTGACTACCAGCGCGGCCTAACGGCGTGTTCAAGTTTGCAATTGGTGAGCAACGTCTTGCCTTAGCAAATCTTACAGAGATTTCTGAGCGAATTTGCCTAATCTGGAACTAAGTTCTTTAGCATTTTTCTCCGGTTGCAGCACCAACTGAGCGCTACCGATTATCAGTTCGAACGCAACCATTCGCGCCGAAGAAGGGCAACAAGGCAGAGATACGCCTCATTAGCCCAAGCAGTGAAGCCTTAATGCTCTTCAGCACTGACCGATCGGCGATCTAACAGCCAATGCACCCTTGATCGTGAAAGTCTGCAACGTCCGCATTGCTGCCGTCCAGCACTTTTGGCAGGGCTGATCTTTGAAGCCGCACGTCCGCTAACTAAATTGCCACGATGATTTTTGGGGCCATGCTCTGACGCCCGCCAGAAACCCCACAATCGCTCGATCCTTGGCGTCTCGCTCATGTGGATTTTCCGGCTACCGTTGCACACACCGACCCCGCCAGACATCGCCCCTCACATGGCAGGGGAAGGCGGGGGCGGCAGCGGATAACCCAGATTGAGGGATGTAGAATCCCCGTCATTGGCAGCGCAAACCTGCCCCGTAGGGGTATGGGCTCAAGCGGAGCGCTCCAGTTCGCCGAGCCGCAAACAAAGCCACCTGACTTCGTCGTTTGTTCTTGATTATGGTGACTCATATAGACATTGTGTCAGAAAAATACCCAGAGAGGCGCTGACACATGCAGGCTGACTTTTCGACACTCCTGGCGCAGGCCGGCTACACTGTGCCAGAAGCTGCGCGCGTGCTTGGCTATTCGGAAGGCCATATCTATCGCTGGAAGCGCGGTGAGGAAATCCCCCGTGAAAGCGTGATCCGCCTGCTGAACATGGAGATCGAGCGCCGCCGCGATGCTGGTGATGGGGAAAAGACTTTTACCTTCATCGACCTCTTCGCCGGGATCGGCGGGCTGCGGCGGGCGATGGAGAGTGCGGGCGGGCGCTGCATATTCACCTCTGAATGGGACAAGTATGCCCAGCAGACCTATATGGCGAACTTTCCCGACAACCGGCTTCCGGTCGGCGATATCCGGGAGGTTGAGGCCGAAGACATCCCCGCGCATGACGTGCTGGTCGCAGGCTTTCCCTGCCAGCCCTTTTCGATCGCCGGGGTGTCCAAGAAAAACGCGCTCGGCCGTGCGCATGGCTTTGAGGATGAAACCCAGGGAACGCTGTTCTTCGATGTGCTGCGCATTCTGATGCATCACCGCCCTGCGGGTTTCATGCTGGAGAACGTCAAGAACCTGAAAAGCCATGACAAGGGCCGGACCTTCGAAGTGATCCGCCGCAAGCTGACAGAGGAGCTGGGTTACACGCTGGAAACCCGGATCATCGACGCCGGGCATTTCGTGCCGCAACATCGCGAACGGATTGTGATGGTCGGCTTCCGCGAAGCGACCGGGTTCAGCTTCGATGATGTGCATCTCCCGGCTTACGGCACCAGACGACTGCGCCATATTCTGCACCCCGAAAATGGCACGGAACAGCCCGAGGGCCATTTCACAGTGGGGCCGGACGCCGTAGTCAGCGACAAATACACCCTGACCGACAAGCTCTGGGCCTATCTGCAAGGCTATGCCGCGAAGCATAAGGCCAAGGGGAATGGGTTCGGCTTCGGTATGGTGGACGGGGACAGTATCTCGCGCACACTTTCGGCCCGCTATTACAAGGACGGCTCTGAAATTCTGGTCTGCCGGGGCGAAGGCAACAACCCGCGTAGGCTCACGCCACGCGAATGTGCGCGCCTGATGGGCTATCCGGATGATTTCCGGATCCCGGTCTCGGATACTCAGGCCTACAAGCAGTTCGGCAACTCGGTCGCGGTGCCTGTCTTTGCCGAGGTGGCAAAGGTGATGACTCCGCACATCCTCGCGTTGACGAGAGCTGAACCGCTCAAAAAAGTTGGCTGACGTCCACGACAGCAAAACCCGAAGCCGCAACATGGCGGCGATCCGGAGCGCTGACACCAGACCGGAAATGCTCATTCGACGCGGGCTTCATGCCCGTGGTTTTCGCTATCAGCTCCACGACCGGAAGCTGCCGGGAAAGCCGGACATCGTGCTGCCAAAGCACCGTGCTGTGATCTTTGTGAACGGCTGCTTCTGGCATGGCCACGACTGCCCGCTCTTTCGATGGCCCGCAACGCGGCAGGAATTCTGGCGCATGAAAATCACCGGCAACATGGAGCGGGACGCCCGGAATATCGACATGCTGATCGCCTCGGGCTGGCGTGTCGCGGCAGTCTGGGAGTGCGCTTTGAAAGGGCGTGGCAGGCTGCCGCCGGAAGCAGTAATTGACTCCCTGGCCCGATGGATATGTTCTGAGGACCAAAGGCTGACTCTCGAGGGTCTGCACACAGAAACAGGCGATTTGAGTTGAGCGGGCAAGGTATTTTCAATTTTGAGGGTGAAGGCGGCGGACAGGCCGGGCTTTTGACGGATCTGCTGGGCCGGGCTGAGCGGGTTCTGGTCAAGAAGCTTTCGAACAATGATCGGGACTGGGCGCGATATACCAACAAGCACCAGGCCGGGGTCTATATCCCGGCGGAACAGCGCGAGGGAGGGTTCTTTCCGCCGCTTGAGCTCAAGGCGCGCAAAGACCCAGACGCGGCCCCGATCCGGGAGGCCTGGTTCGATACGTTCTGGCCGCAGGCTTCGGGCGATGAGCAGGCCAAACATACCCGGATTGTGCATTACACGAGCAAGGGCCCCGAGACGCATATGACGCGCCTGCCGAAAGAGTGTTTCGAGCTGCTTTCACCGGCCTCTTTCCTCGTGATGGGGCGGTGCCGGCAGGGTGAAAACACCATCTATGAATGCCTGACCATCGATTCCGCCAGCGATGAAGCCGACCTGCTTCTCCTGCAACTCGACATCACGCCGGATTTCCTGATCGGTGAATTTGAGCCCGCTGAGGTCCGGGCACGGGAACAGGACCGTGTTCTGGATTTTGCGGAAGAGCTGATCGCGGCATGGAAGGCAGGCACGATCATCGAGTTCGGCCGCTCTCGCGCTGCCATGCCGAAAACCGAGGAACTGGCCGGACTTGCCCGCGCCCGTTATCTGGAAATCCACGGTCTGGACTGCCTCAATCCCTTCGCTATCGAGCGCCCCGGTGATGCGCTCCGTGACATCAGCCGCAGTATCGAATGGGATATGTTCCGCGACTTCCAGCGCCGAGAGCGGGCGGTCGAGCTGGTGCGCATCGTCCTGGGTGACGCACCGCGCGACATGACCGTTGCGGAGATCATCCGGCAGCTGATCAGCGAACTGCCCCGGATCGACGCGCTGATGCTGTCGGCCAGCCAGCAGCGGAAATCACGGGCGGGCTATTCCTACGAACACCATATCGAGGCGATGCTGAGCGGTGGGAAGATCCCCTTCGAAAAGCAGGTGGTCATCGAGGCGAAAAAGCGGCCCGACTTCATTCTTCCCTCGCTGGCCTTCATCAGCAGCGGCGAAGCCGTCGCCACAACCGGCCTGATCCTGAGCGCCAAAACCACCCTGCGCGAACGCTGGAAACAGGTCGAGCGCGAAAAAGGCGAACGCAGGCTCTATCTCACCACGGTCGATGAAAACATCGCGGGCAATGCCATTCAGGATATGGCAGGTATCGGCGTCCAGCTCGTAATCCCCGAGAGCCTGATGGACGCCAAAGAAACCGAATATGCCGGGCACGCGAACGTCCTGACCTTCCGGCGGTTCTGCGATGAAGTGGTGGAGCCGAATTTGGCGGTTTGGGGGTAGTGCGATGGCCGGTTGTTTAGGCATGCAGGGCGGGAAGAGTGAATTTGCTGCGCCCACGAATTTGTTAGGTGGATGTCGAAATCGCGGACATTCGAGCATCCGCTGTAACCTGATACGATCAATGTCTAGAGACCTTCCTCTACCATCGCCACCACCGCAACAGCCATATTTTGGTTGCGAAAGTTGACTAATCTGGAGCCTAAGCGCGTCGCCTCGAAAGCTGATAGTCAACCCCAGTCATCCGAAACCGCCATTTCAGCATCTCCGAACTGACGAGATGTTCCTCGCAAGCGTCGCTGTCTGAGAGGCGGCGGCGGCGAATAGACAGAAGAGCTGGCCGGGGCAGCAGCAATGCTCCGGCCAACCAGTCGGCTTCGTCTTCTTGATCTTGATCGAAGTTGCCCGGAACAAGCGAGCCATCCTCTAGGATGCACGCTTTTGCAAGTTCGTGTCCCAAAATGATATGCGCCAGTTCGTGCATCACAACGTTGTTGCGACGACCTTTTGAGGAAACCGGTTTGTGAACGACGAGATGGGCCGCACCCAATCTCATCGTGAGGGCGGACCACGATTGATCAGTCTCGTCGCTCAGAACCGACCTGGCGCTTTCCGATATACCTTCAACGTCATCAGTTGACCATACAGTCACTCGAAGCTCTTCCGCCAAACGGTCCGCAGACAGCGCGTCGTGATCCGACAGGCCGAACTGTTTTCGAAACTCAACCGACCGCCGCTCACATTGAGATTTGAACCCTCGTCTAAATGCCACTTAGTGTCCTCGTGCTTCAACTTCTTCTTCGAACTGTCGCGAGGCCTGGGTGATGAGTTCTGCCAGCGCGAGAGCAGTCGCTTGTGGGACCGCTTTCTTGTTCTTGAATGCGATTTGAAGGTCTCCGACGCCAGTGAACTTAGAAGGTTCCTCCCCCAACCACTCGCTGAGTTTGTTGAGCGTGCCGACATCGGGAACATGCCCTTTCTCGATTCTAGTGAGTGTGGTCGGGCTGATTCCGATCTCTTTTGCGGCAGCCCTAACCCCCATGTTGCCCCGGCGCCTTAAGACCAGTGGGGCGAGTTCGTTGATATTCATATGCCCTCCTTAGTGTTTCATAGACTGGTATTAGTGGTGCGAAGACTGTTTACACGGAAAGACTTCTGGCCTATACCAGTCGGTGAAACACTTGAATCATGCTGAAAGGCCGGGGTCAACAGTTTCGAATCGAGGCGAGCTAGGAAAATAAGGAGAATTCGATGTCAAAGCGTATTCATGTCGTTCCCCACGGCGATGGTTGGGCTGCACGCCGTGAGGGCGCCACCCGAGTCGGGTCTACGCACGCAACTCAGGCAGAGGCGACCGCTGCCGCACGTACAACGGCGATACGTGAGCGAGGCGAGGTCGTCATTCATCGCCCCAACGGGCAAATCCGGGATGCCAACTCCTACGGGAATGATCCGTATCCCCCCAAAGGCTAGGAGCAGAAAATGAATATCATGAAAGACAACAAGACCGTCACCATCGTTGTTGAAGGCACTCCTCATGAGTGGCCGAAGAACAGCGAAATCACTTACATCCAGCTCGTCGCGCTGGAGTTTCCGGATTTCGAGCAACACCCCGAAACGACCTATTCGATCAAGTATACCAAGGGGCAAGGTAACAAGCCGGAAGGCGTCTTGGTCGCTGGCGGCTCGGTGAAAGTCAAAGAAGGGATGATCTTCAATGTCTCGTCAACTGGCCAGTCATAATGACGATATCCGACGCCTGATCGAGAAGGGATTCGCGGTCAGCGAGGACAGTAACTACCTCGTCGTTCGCGATATCCCTTACCTTGACGCAAATCTTGAGCTGGCAACCGGTGCATTCGTTACAACGCTGGTTGCCATTGACGAGCACAGGGTTCGGCAGGATGACCACCAGGTCTGGTTTGCGGGTGGGGTTCCTCACGGGCTTGACGCCAAACCGATCCCAAACCTCGGGGGTGGTCCCTGCTCTCTCCATCTCAGCCCCGCGGCGTCCGATGTCGTCGTGGAGCGCCGATTTTCCAACAAGCCATTGGTAGCCCAACGGTTTGCCGATTTCTTCGAAAAGATTGAGAGTTACACCAATATCATCGCGGGGCCCGCGATGGAGCGCTACGGCGCATCGCCCTACACTTTTCGAGTTCCGGACGAAGTTGCCAAGGATCCGATTTTCAAGTTTCGCGATACCTTGACAAGCCGGGGAGAGCTTACCGACCTGACCGCCTGCTTCCACGGTGAAGTTGTTGCTGTGATCGGCCTGGGTGGAACAGGCAGCTACGTCCTGGACTTCATGGTGAAGACACCCGTTGCTGAAGTTCGTGCGTTCGATGCAGATCGATTCCACGTTCACAATGCCTTTCGGTCGCCAGGACATGTCGACCCTTCGGAGTTCGACAAGACGAAGGCCGAAGTCTGCCTCGCCCGATACAGCAACTTCCGCGATGGGTTCTCGGCCAAAGCGACCTACATAGACGGTTCGTCCGATGACGAACTAAGCGGTGTCACATTCGCATTCGTTTGCGTCGACCAAGGTGCATCACGCGTGGAGATTTTCCAAGCACTGGTGGAACGGAAAATTCCGTTCATTGACGTAGGAATGGGCCTGAAGAGGAAAGATCAAGGTTTGGGCGGCATGGTCCGCGTCACCTATTTCCCATCCGAACACAGCGAAGAAGTGATGCGAAAGTCCCACGCGCCACTACAAGATGATCCGGAAGACCTGTATCGTGCGAAAGTTCAGATTGGCGAATTGAACGCCTTGAATGCCGCTCTTGCCGTGACGCGCTACAAACAGCTGCGCGGGTTCTATAAGGACGCATCCGATTGGGAGAATCTTCTGTTCGACACGACTGATTTGAAGAGCGTAGGAGTATCGACACTTGAAGACTGAACACTTCACGCTGCAATCTGTCCGGTACATGCCAATACTACTGGAACCAGGCATTCTATATGTGTCCGAGGAGTTCCATACTGCTGCCCATCTTTGCGCCTGTGGGTGTGGGCAGAAGGTCCGAACACCCCTTGGCCCCACTGAGTGGACCGTCAGATCAGCCTCGCGTGGGCCGACTCTTCGCCCTTCTGTCGGAAACTGGCAACTGCCCTGCAAGTCCCATTACTTGATCACGAATGGAAGAGTACACTGGTCCAATCAGTGGACCGAAAAGCAGATCCGTGCGGGGCGAGAGAGGGAACATGAGAGGCGCTCTGCCTACTATGAAGCGCGTAGGCCAAAAGTATCTTGGTGGCGTCAGTTGCTAGACTTTGTGCGCAAAATTCTGGGTCTTTGATGGATGCGGGCTCACATCCCGCTCCAAACGAAATTACCGGGATGCCCATCTTGCGAGGGCTTTCGGCTAGGCCGTGTGAGGGTTGGGGCACCTCAATCTAAGGCGTCCCCAACAGGCTGGGTTCAGGGGCGCAGCGCCCTGATCGACATTTTGCGGGTGGATGCGTCAGCAGCCGGGCCCCGCAAAATAATAGTCGGTCACTAATAGTTAGCGAGAACCACGAAGTTGGATCATGATGGATCAACTTAGGTCATTTTCCCGACCCCAACATCAGTCTGACGTGAAACGAAACACTGCCCTAGATTGCGGCGGCTCCGGCACCGCATTCTGGGCGACCAGCGCGGCAACACCAAGCGTACGGTCGAGATCTCGCCGCGCTGAGGCTTCGATGTCGCACCACGCTGGGGTTGCTTCAATTGTGCCCGCCAGAGTGTCAGGCCGTGCGGACCAGCCGAACAGCCGTTGCGCCGTGCGGGCGATCCGGTCTGCCAGTTCTTCCCACCGGAACCAGCGGGGTATCGTGGCGGCCAGCCGGCTGGTCCAGTCCGTCACCATTTCCAGCATGTCGCGGAACCTCTCCGAAAGGCTGACGCCCGGTGAGCCTGCGCTCAACGCATCGAGCCCTTCGCGTATGATCGGATCGACGCGAGCGTGCAATTCTGCGTTTTCAGAAGCGTTTCGGGCCGGATAACCACGCGGGTCTGTCCGGCGATCCAGACGCACCAGCAGGCGTTCATCTGCTTCTGCGGTGGCAAGTGCGCGGATCAAACCTTCCGCTGCCAACCTCTGCCCAAGTTCAGCCTGTTGCAGCCGATGCGCAGCCGAGCGCTTCGCAGCGGCCAACTCGCGTGCCTCGGACTGTTCGGCCCGATCGTTGGCCGATGTCGCACGGCGCGCTGCTTTTTCGGCGTCTTTCAGGAGTGCGATACGGTTTTGCTCAGTCTTCCAGGTTGCCCTGTCGAGACGGCGACGTTTTGGCCCAGTGCGTGCCTGCCCGTGTTTTGAGCCGACCTCGCTGTGATAGCGATCCTGCCAGGCGCTCATCACCCTCCGATAAGATCGCGACGGCGACCCTGACCAGCCATTCCGTATGTGCTCGTCCTGGGCAACATGCCCTTCATGGCACAGCTTTGCATTCATGCGCGGGTTGGCATCCGAGATCACCGGTAAGGCAAGAATATGCAGATGCGGATGCGATTCATCGCGGTGTTCGACGATCGTCATGACTTCAAGGCCATTCGCCTCTGCATCACTCTTGGCGAAGGCAATCACGGCCTCGCGCCACGCCTGATATTCTTCTTCATCCGCGTCTTCGACGGTATCGGGGTAGCTGAACACCGACGCCACCAAAACGTGCGTATCGACACGGATCCCGCGCAGTTCAGCCTTCCGGTCGGGGCATTCGTTGCGCAATTTTCTTAAGACCCGGTTCTGCTCGGCCACGCGCGCCTCGATCATGCTAATCAGGTCGCGCGGCTGCATCCCTTCCAGGATGCCGGGAGGCTGAGGGCGTGGAACATGCGGACAAGCACCCTCCTGCCGCTCAAGCTCTTCGATGATCGAGCGGACAGACCTGCTCTTGGAATTACCTTTCTGGCTGTAGGTTTGCTTATGGGCGAAGATGGATTTTCTTATCACTGGCGGCGCGTCAGTCATGGCGCCCACCCTTGGCGAAAGCAATCAGTTCACCAAGTAGCCGGTCAAGAACGGCGCTTTGGCGTGCTTCGCTCCGCACCATGCTGATGAACGCCGCTGCGGTATCCCTCACCCGATATTTGTCAGAGCGCCCGGCATTGTGATCGGCCACCAAAAGGCACAGAGCCGTCCTCGAACCACCCAGAACCTCGCACTGGCGCTGCCAGACGCCCTGAGCGATACCGATCTGACCGGCGCGCTCCCGCGCCGCCAACTCAAGGCTTCGCCAAGTTGGTGATCCCCCTGGCTCACCCATGGCGTAAAACTCAACCAGTTCACGAAACTCCGGGCCAGCCAGTCGTAAAGCAAGCGCCGGGCTGACGCGCACTGGCCGCGCTTCGCGCTGCTTCTCGGCCCTACAAGTTTTGTTGATATTTTCTTTACCTGTATTGGGTGGGGGTGAAATGTCGCACTGGTGGGACTTTTCACCCCTACCGACTTTCGCAGAAAAATCTTCCCAGACCGCTTCCAGAGCTTCGGCCACCTGCTTCAGGCGTTCGAAGCTTTGGATGGTCGAAGGACGGCGATTGGGTAGAATATCCTCTGCGGCCTCTGTCGCAACATCGAGGCACAGCCTGCGAATGTCGCCGAACAGCGTCCTGATCCGGGCGCGCAGCCGTTCGGCCTCCTCCTCTTCAAACGCCGCCTTTCGAGCAGCTGCCTGAATCTCGGCGGCGCGCGCAATCAGGGGCGCGAGGTTGATCCCGAATTCGTGACCGATCCTGCCATCTCTTCGGGAACCGCCCCGGCGGCTATGGTCAGAGGCTGATTTCGCCAGAAAGCCCCGCTCGATTAAACTACCCTCGATCCGCGCGACCTGCCGCCGATCAAGCCCGGCCTGCGATGCGGTTTTCGTTACCGAGGTCCAGAAACCGCAAATCCGGCCAGCAACGTAATCTTCATCCATTGTGTTGGAGATAGCGACTTCCAGATAGGAGACGGCCCCGTTGCTGAAACCCAGCTGACGTCGTGCCTTTTTGATCAGACCGAAGAACTGCCAGCGCGTCATGTCATCCGGCAAACCGCCATGTGTGAGGTGATGTGTCATGATAGCACCTCTTTTCTGGACGGCATCTCTTCGAGAATGCTACAAGCGTGGGGAAAGTTGGATGCTTTCACATGAACTTTGACCCCGGTTTCGGTTGCCGCCGAGCCGGGGTCTTCATTTGTGCTGCCCACGGTCGTAGCGACGCGTTGAGCGGCCATCTGTACAGGTTTTGTACAGACGAAGCCCGAATTCCGTGCGAAATGGATCGGAAAATCATGCAAATTGCTGCATGAATCTCCAAGCCTCACCCGGTAGTCACCTGATTTTAAATAATAATTTGGTGACCCCGGCGGGATTCGAACCTGCAACCTGCCCCTTAGGAGGGGGCTGCTCTATCCAGTTGAGCCACGGGACCACACGGTCTCTCTTAGCCCGGTGTGACACTTCAAGACAAGAGACGAAGAACGGAACATGAAGGGGGAGCAAGTTGGCCCACCGCTCCCCCTTTTGCGATCTGCCAGTTCCTCGTCCCGCTCACGCGGTACCGCCATGCAGATATTTTGCACGACTGAACTGGATCGGACCACATCTCTACCACAATCCGCACAGCAAATTGTTAGCGATAACATATTCCGTGCGCAACACGTGGACAAGGCCGTTTTATGATGTAAACTTAAGGCAATAATTCAAAACATTCAGGAGGGTCACGTCATGTCGCAGGGTTCTGGAAACACCCCCCCGAAACGCCCATTGACGCTGCGCGACGTTTCCGAAGCCTCTGGCGTCTCCGAAATGACGGTCAGCCGGGTGCTGCGCAATCGCGGCGATGTCTCGGAAACGACCCGCGCCAAGGTGCTCGAAGCCGCGCGCGAGCTTGGCTATGTGCCGAACAAGATCGCGGGGGCGCTGGCCTCGTCGCGGGTCAACCTCGTTGCTGTGATCATTCCCTCCATGTCCAACATGGTGTTCCCGGAGGTCATGACCGGGATCAACCAAGTGCTGGAAAGCACCGAGCTTCAACCCGTGGTCGGCATCACCAATTACAAGCCGGAACGCGAAGAGGCGGTGCTTTACCAGATGCTCTCCTGGCGCCCCTCCGGTGTGATCATCGCGGGGCTCGAACATACCGAAGCCGCCAAGGCGATGCTCGGTGCCGCGGGCATTCCGATTGTCGAGATCATGGACACAGACGGCGAGCCGATCGACTCGGCCGTGGGGATTTCGCATCGGCGCGCGGGCCGCAAAATGGCGCAGGCGATCATCGACGCCGGGTACAAGCGCATCGGGTTTCTGGGCACCAAGATGCCGCTCGACCATCGCGCCCGGAAACGCTTCGAAGGCTTCACCGAAGTGCTGGCCAAGGCCAAGCTCGAGATCGCCGACAGCGAATTCTATTCCGGCGGTTCCGCTCTCAAGAAAGGGCGCGAGATGACCGAGGCGATCCTCAAGCGCAACGAGGAGAACCCTCTGGATTTCCTCTATTATTCCAACGACATGATCGGTGCGGGCGGGCTGATGTATTGCCTAGACAACGGCATCGACGTGCCGGGGCAGATCGGACTTGCCGGGTTCAACGGCATCGAGTTCCTCGACGGCTTGCCGCGCAAACTTGCCACGATGGACGCCTGCCGTCTGGAGATCGGGCGCGCCGCTGCGGAAATCATCG
The DNA here is from genome assembly GCF_051054295.1 of Celeribacter sp. SCSIO 80788. Lineage (GTDB taxonomy): Bacteria > Pseudomonadota > Alphaproteobacteria > Rhodobacterales > Rhodobacteraceae > Celeribacter. Next base: position 2,787,619 of record NZ_CP150482.1, read on the forward strand.
CCAAACGGGTGGAAACCCCTGACGCACCCGGTGGCGAGGTGGTCACGCTCGAACCCTCCCTTGCCTATGGCGACACGCTCAAGCGCAAGAAGAAGCCGCTCTGACCTCTCCGAAGAGAGTTTTCAGCAACTTTATTCAAGATCGCACACCCCATGGTGACTGGAAATGACGCTCCGAAAGATTTAAGGAGCGTCAACGCCCGTTTTGCGGGCGATCAGTTGTAGCGGAAAGAACAGAAGATGCCACATTACAGATCCCGTCGCTCCACCCATGGTCGCAACATGGCCGGCGCCCGCGGCCTTTGGCGCGCAACCGGCATGACCGATGGCGATTTCGGCAAGCCGATCATCGCCGTGGTGAACTCGTTTACGCAATTCGTCCCCGGCCACGTCCACCTCAAGGACCTTGGCCAGATGGTGGCGCGCGAGATCGAGAAAGCCGGCGGTGTGGCGAAAGAGTTCAACACCATCGCGGTGGATGACGGCATCGCTATGGGCCATGACGGGATGCTCTATTCCCTGCCCTCGCGCGAAGTGATTGCGGATTCGGTCGAGTATATGGTCAACGCCCACTGTGCCGATGCCATGGTCTGTATCTCCAACTGCGACAAGATCACCCCCGGCATGATGATGGCTGCGATGCGCCTGAACATTCCGGTGATCTTTGTCTCGGGCGGCCCGATGGAAGCGGGCAAGGTGCAGATCGGCGATCTGGAACGTGCGGTCGACCTCGTGGATGCGATGGTTGCGGCCGCCGACGATCAATATACCGACGAACAGGTGGATGCGTTCGAACAGAATGCTTGCCCGACCTGTGGCTCCTGTTCCGGAATGTTCACCGCAAACTCGATGAACTGTCTGGCCGAAGCGCTGGGGCTGGCTCTGCCGGGCAACGGATCGACTTTGGCAACGCATGCGGATCGCAAGAACCTGTTCCTTGAGGCCGGGCGCAAGATCGTGGAGATCACCAAGCGTCACTATGACGGCGAGGAAAAGGGCCTTCTGCCGCGCGAGATCGCGACGTTCGAAGCGTTTGAGAACGCCATGTCCCTCGACATTGCCATGGGCGGGTCCACGAACACGGTTCTGCACCTTTTGGCCATCGCGCATGAGGGCGAGGTGAATTTCACGATGACGGACATCGACCGTCTGTCGCGCAAAGTGCCGGGCATCTGCAAGGTCGCTCCGAACATCCACAACGTCCATATGGAAGACGTCCACCGCGCAGGCGGCATCTTCGGCATTCTCGGCGAGCTCTATCGTGGCGGCTTGCTGCATGGCGATGTCCGCACGGTGCATTCCGATACGATGGCGCAGGCGATCTCCAAATGGGATGTCAAAGTCGCCAATGACCCCGAAGTCGAAACCTTCTTCCGCGCGGCCCCCGGTGGCGTCCGCACGACGCAGGCGTTTTCGACCGAGAACCGCTATAAGGAACTCGACACCGACCGTGAAAACGGCGTGATCCGCTCCGTCGAGCATGCGTTTTCGAAAGACGGCGGTCTGGCGGTTCTGTTCGGCAATATCGCGGAGCGCGGTTGCATCGTGAAAACCGCCGGTGTGGACGACAGCATCCTTAAATTCTCCGGCCCGGCGCATGTGTTCGAGTCTCAGGACGACGCCGTTGAAGGCATTCTGACGCGCAAGGTCGAAGCCGGCGAGGTTGTGATCATCCGCTACGAAGGCCCACAGGGCGGTCCGGGGATGCAGGAAATGCTCTACCCGACCTCGTACCTGAAATCCAAAGGTCTGGGCAAGAAATGCGCGCTTCTGACCGATGGGCGGTTCTCCGGCGGCACCTCTGGCCTGTCGATCGGCCACGTCTCTCCGGAGGCGGCCGAGGGCGGTCTGATCGGGCTGGTGGAAACCGGCGACATTGTCGAGATCGACATCCCGAACCGCTCGATCAACCTCAAGGTGGATGACGCCACTCTGGCGGCTCGTCGCGAAGCGAAAGGCCCGCTGCCGTGGAAACCCGCCGCACCGCGCCCGCGCGCCGTTTCGACCGCGCTCAAGGCCTATGCCATGTTCGCGTCTTCGGCAGACAAAGGCGGGGTGCGCATCCTGCCCGACGAGGCAAAATAAGGCTCTAATCCAGCCCAAAAGACACGAAACGCCGCTCCATAGAGAGCGGCGTTTTGCATTCATGCGCTCGATCGAAAACCGGAAACACAGCTTTTGGCCAAACCTTTTAGCGGCGAGCGGTGATCACCACCTCGTCGAGGCTGTAGAGCACCAGCGCCCCGGTCTCGTCGATATCGAACCGATCCACGGTGAACAGCACCTCGAAATAGCGGGCTTCCTGCACCATAAGCGTCTCCGGACACATCATTCGGGTCGATGCCAGCGGCCCGAATGTCAGCCCCTCCCCGGTCAACTCCACCCCGCCGGTATAGCGATTGCAACCGGCCTGCCCCGACACCTGCCCTTCGGGAGAGACAGTCAACGTCACATCGCTCGCGTCAATCACGCCCTGTCCGGCAATCTCCTCGATACGCCAGTCCGATCCGCTCAAAAGCGCGAGAGGTGCGCCGCCACATCCGTGCAGCACCTGCTCGCCGCGTTTCAACGTCACGCTTTCGGGATAGGGCATGCCCGTCATGTCGTCATGGCACAGGGTCGGGCGCAGAAACAGAGACAGCTCCAGCCCCTCGTACCACAAAGCACCGTCGAAAAGCCGGGCCTCAGGCACGTCCACGTCCAAACTGGTTTCACCATAATCGAGAAGCGCCTCTAGCCGCCCCTCCGCAACTCCGATCCGCCAGCCCGGCTCATTGCCACCGGCCGTCCAGTCGAAAGCCTCCTGGCTCAACTGACACGTTTGTTGCGCCCCATCAGCGACCAGAGAGGCCTCATCGCCCTTGATCCAAAACACCAGATCGCCCGCCTCGGTTTCATATTTCGCCCCAGAGGCCGAGATTGACTGATGCAAAAGCGAAATGTCTCCGCCCAGATCGAGAATCGCCGCCCCTTCGGCAAACCCGACACGCCCTGTGACGGTTTCGCATGCGACCTGTGTCGAAAATCCGAAGGGAATATCTCCGGAAAACGCGGAAGAGCCCGACAACACGGCAAGAAGGAAAACCGATTCTCTGATCAACATGACACACACTCCAATGTAGCTAGAGGCACATCATAAGACGCGAACAAACGGTTCGCCATGGCGAAGCTGTTCAGTGTCATATTTAGGAGGAAAGTGGTGAGCCGTGCAGGATTCGAACCTGCGACCCACTGATTAAAAGTCAGTTGCTCTACCAACTGAGCTAACGGCCCACTCTCTCAGCCTCATCGGCTGTGCGGCGGGGTTTACTGTCGTGGGTCAGGAGCGTCAAGCGTAAAACTGAGATTTTCTTGGAAAAGGTTTCGACAAGGTTTATATGCCCCGCCATGCAACAGGATTTTGACAGCTCCCCCCGCCTGCCCTTTCTGAAAATGCATGGGCTGGGCAATGACTTCGTGATCATCGATTCACGGGGACGGGAGGCTATTGTTACGCCTGAACTCGCGCTCGCGGTCGGGGATCGACATCGCGGGGTCGGCTTCGATCAGCTCGCGGAGATTCGCAGCTCGGACGTAGCCGACATCGATCTCGATTTCTGGAACTCGGACGGATCGCGCGCGGGGGCCTGTGGCAATGCCACGCGCTGTGTCGGGCGGCTGATGCTGGATGAAACCGGCAAAGATGAGGTCACGATTCGCACGGAACGCGGGATTTTGATTGCCCGGCGCGCGGGGGACGAGGTCTCCGTCAACATGGGCCACCCCCAGCGCATGTGGGACGAGGTGCCGTTGTCGCATCCGGTGGACACCGATTTTCTGCCGCTCGAAGGCGAGCCGGTGGCGGTTGGCATGGGCAACCCCCATGCGGTGTTCTTTGTGCCGGACATCAAGGATGTGGACGTCGCAGGTTGGGGCAAACGGGTCGAATACGATCCGTTGTTCCCGCAACGCACCAATGTCGAATTTGCCGAGGTGCGGTCTCGCGATGAGATCAGGATGCGGGTTTGGGAGCGCGGCACGGGAATCACCTTGGCCTGCGGCTCAGGGGCCTGTGCGACCGCCGTAGCGGCCGCTGTGCGCGGGCTGACCGGCAAGACCGTGCGGATGGAGGTCGACGGCGGCTGGCTGACGCTCGACTGGCGTGAGGATGGCGTCTGGATGACCGGGCCGACGCAACTGGTGTTCAAGGCGGAATTCGACACGTCTTTCCTGGAGCGCGTCTGATGTCCGCCAAACCACCGATTTTCGCGACGCTCGGCTGTCGCCTCAACGCCTATGAGACCGAGGCGATGAAGGAACTGGCCGAGGCCAATGGCGTCGAGAACGCCGTGGTGGTGAATACCTGCGCGGTGACGGCGGAAGCGGTGCGCAAAGCCCGGCAAGAGATTCGCAAGCTCAGGCGCGAGAATCCGGAGGCGAAGATCATCGTCACCGGATGTGCGGCGCAGACAGAACCCGAGACGTTCAACGCCATGTCCGAAGTCGATCTTGTGATCGGCAACACGGAAAAGATGCAGCCCGAGACCTGGCAAGCCATGGGGCCGAATTTCATCGGCGACACCGAACGCGTGCAGGTCAATGACATCATGTCGGTGACCGAGACCGCCGGGCATCTGATCGACGGATTCGGCCGACATCGAGCCTATGTGCAGGTCCAGAACGGCTGCGATCACCGCTGTACCTTCTGCATCATTCCTTACGGTCGCGGCAATTCGCGCTCCGTGCCCGCGGGTGTTGTGGTCGATCAGATCAAACGACTGGTGGACAAGGGGTTCAACGAGGTTGTTCTGACCGGGGTCGACCTGACGAGCTGGGGGGCGGATTTGCCCGCGATGCCGCGTCTGGGCGATCTCGTCATGCGGATTCTCAAACTTGTGCCGGACCTGCCGCGTCTGCGGATTTCCTCGATTGATTCGATTGAGGCCGACGAGATGCTGATGCAGGCCATTGCAACCGAATCGCGTTTGATGCCGCATTTGCACCTGTCCTTGCAGCATGGTGACGATTTGATCCTGAAACGCATGGCGCGGCGCCATTTGCGCGACGATGCCATCCGCTTCTGCGAAGAGGCGCGCAAGTTGCGGCCCGAAATGACCTTCGGTGCGGACATCATCGCAGGTTTCCCGACGGAGACCGAGGCACAGTTCGAGAATTCTATGAAACTGGTGACCGACTGCGACCTGACGTGGCTGCACGTCTTCCCCTATTCGAAACGCGAAGGCACGCCCGCCGCGAAAATTCCGCGTCAGGTGAATGGCAAAGTGATCCGCGAACGTGCGGCACGGCTGCGCAAAGTGGGCGACGAACAGGTTCAGAAGCACCTGCAAGCGCAGGTCGGACGCGAACACATGATCCTCATGGAAAACCCGCATATGGGCCGGACGGAGCAGTTCACCGAGGTACATTTCCAGATGGCTCAGGCCGAGGGCGCGATCCTCAAGGCCCTGATCACCGGCGTGAAGGACACGCAACTCACCGCATGACGCCGATCCTCTATTCCTTTCGCCGCTGCCCCTACGCCATGCGTGCGCGACTGGCGATTGTCTCAGCCGGGATCGAGGTGGAGCTGCGTGAAGTAGCGTTGCGGGACAAGCCTCAAGAGATGCTCGAGGCTTCCCCCAAAGGCACGGTGCCGGTTCTGATCACAGACACCGGCGTGATCGAGGAAAGCCGCGACGTCATGGATTGGGCGCTTGCACAGAACGATCCGGAGGGTCTGCGCAACATGCCCGCCGAGGGGGAGGATTGGATCGCGCAAATCGAAGGCCCGTTCAAAACCGCACTGGACCGCTACAAGTACGTCACCCGCTATCCCGGAACCGATCCAGTCGCGGAACGCGAAAAAGCCGCTGCGATCCTCTGGCAAGCGGATGCGGCCTTGCGTCGCAGGATCTGGCTATACGGTGAGCGTCCGACACTGGCCGATCTCGCAACGATCACCTTCGTACGGCAGTTCTCCATGGTAGACCGGGACTGGTTCGGGGCTCAGGACTGGTCCGGCATTCAGGGCTGGCTTTACCGCTTTCTGGCGTCGGAACGCTTTACAGCGATCATGGAGAAGCATGCGAAATGGCAAGTCACGGATACGCCAGTGCTTTTCCCGCAGCGAAAGCACACTCCGAGGATGCACCCTCTGGGTGGATATAGGTAAATTTAAGATATATCTTATATCGGACACAATTTCCAGCCCCCGCGACACATCGCGCCGTTCACAATTCATTGAATGCTAGACTGAACGGCCTCCTGTCGCTAAAACCGCCTGCGAAGGGCTGCGGCAAAACCGCGGCCTCTCGCGCATTCGCCGGGGAGGACCGGCCGAAGAAATTGGAGAATTGCAGTGTCCCACGTAGATGAACACGAAGGCACCCGACGCGATTTCCTGTACTACGCCACGGGTGGCGCTGGTGCAGTTGCCGCCGGTGCTGTCGTCTGGCCTCTGGTCAACCAGATGAATCCGTCCGCCGATGTTCAAGCTCTCTCCTCGATCCGCGTTGATATCAGCGGCGTCGAGGTCGGAACCCAGCTCACCGTCAAATGGCGCGGCAAGCCGGTGTTCATTCGCCGCCGCACCCAGGAAGAGATCGAAATGGGTCGCGCCGTGACCATGGACGAACTCGTGGACCCGATCGCGCGCAACAACAACAAAGACGCCGAGCTCGACGCCTCCGACGAGAACCGTACGCTGGATGACGCGGGCGAATGGCTTGTCATGATGGGGGTTTGCACCCACCTCGGCTGTGTGCCGCTGGGCGATGGCGCCGGGGATTTCGGCGGCTGGTTCTGCCCCTGCCACGGCTCTCACTACGACACCGCCGGTCGCATCCGCAAAGGCCCGGCTCCCGAAAACCTTCCGGTTCCGATCGCCGCCTTCGAAGGCGATTCCGAGATCATTCTGGGCTAAGGGAGAAATTCATGTCTGGTATTCCGCACGACCACTATGAACCGAAGACCGGCCTCACCAAAGCGGTGAACTCCCGTCTTCCGATCATCGGCCTGATCTACGACACGCTGATGATCCCGACCCCGAAAAACCTGAACTGGATGTGGATCTGGGGCATCGTCCTTGCATTCTGCCTCGGGCTTCAGATCGTCACCGGCATCGTTCTGGTGATGCATTACACCCCGCATGTCGATCTGGCGTTCAAATCCGTCGAGCACATCATGCGCGACGTGAACGGCGGCCATATGCTTCGCTACCTGCACGCCAACGGTGCATCGCTGTTCTTCTTTGCCGTCTATCTCCACATCTTCCGCGGCCTCTACTACGGCTCCTACAAAGCCCCGCGCGAGATCACCTGGATCATCGGCATGATCATCTACCTCCTGATGATGGCAACCGGCTTCATGGGCTACGTTCTGCCCTGGGGTCAGATGTCCTTCTGGGGTGCGACCGTGATCACCGGCCTGTTCGGTGCCATTCCGTTCATCGGTGAGCCGATCCAGACCTGGCTTCTGGGCGGACCGGCCGTGGACAACGCCACGCTGAACCGCTTCTTCTCGCTGCACTACCTCCTGCCCTTCGTGATCGCAGGTCTGGTGATCGTCCACATCTGGGCTTTCCACCACACCGGCAACAACAACCCGGCGGGCATCGACGTGCGCAAGACCTCGAAAGCCGAGGCCGAGAAAGACACGCTTCCGTTCTGGCCGTATTTCGTGATCAAAGACCTCTTCGCCCTTGGCGTGGTCCTGATCGCCTTCTTCGCGGTTGTCGGTTTCATGCCGAACTACCTCGGCCACCCGGACAACTACATCGAAGCCAACCCGCTTTCGACGCCTGCACACATCGTGCCGGAATGGTACTTCCTGCCGTTCTACGCGATCCTGCGCGCCTTCACTGCCGATGTCTGGCTCGTCCAGATCATCAGCTTCCTGACGGGCGGCATCGTTGACGCGAAATTCTTCGGTGTGCTCGCCATGTTCGGCGCGATCATTGCCATGGCTCTGGTGCCCTGGACCGACACGTCGTCCGTGCGTTCCGGCAAATACCGCCCGATGTTCAAGGTCGCCTATTGGCTTCTCGTGTTCTTCTTCCTCGGCCTGACCTGGGCCGGTGCGCAGGGCACGGACCTGATCATGGTCGGCATCCTCGACGGTCACCCGGTCTTCATGCACAGCCTCTCCGGCGCCGATTTCGACAACACCATCGGCATGTCGGCTCCGGGCTTTGCCCTGATCGGCTCCGCCTACTGGTTCGGCTATTTCTTCGTGATCCTCCCGCTTCTGGGCATCATCGAGAAACCCCTGCCGATGCCGGCGACGATCGAAGAAGACTTCATCGCTCACTACCCGTCCGCCGCCAAAGAGCCGGCCGAGTGAGAAAGGACTTGAGGAACATGATCAAGAAACTCACCCTCTCCGCCCTCACCGCTCTGGGTCTTTCCGCCTCGGCCGCCATGGCCGCAGGCAGCGGTGGGCATATCCACGATGTGGACTTCTCTTTCGAGGGTCCCTTCGGCAAATACGACCAGATGCAGCTTCAGCGCGGCCTACAGATCTTCACCGAAGTCTGCACCGCCTGCCACGGCATGAAATTCGTGCCGATCCGCACCCTTGCGGATGAAGGCGGCCCGGAGCTTCCCGAGGATCAGGTCCGCGCCTATGCGGCCCAGTATCCGGTGAACGACGAAGCCGCGAACATGCATCTCTTCGATTACGAAGAAGGCGCGGCACGTCCGCTGACCGAGAACGACCACTTCCCGGCCAACGCTTCGCAGAACGCACCGGACCTGTCGCTGATGGCGAAGGCGCGCGCGGGCTTCCACGGTCCGGCGGGCACCGGTATCAACCAGTTCCTGAAAGGGATCGGCGGACCGGAATACATCGTCGCCATTCTCACCGGCTACACCGGCGAGGAGAAAGTCGAAGCGGGCACCACCTATTACGAGAACACCGCGTTCTCCACCGGTTGGATCGCCATGGCCCCGCCGCTTTACGGTGAGGACGTCGAGTTTGCCGACGGTCATTCCAACGAACTACACCACGAGGCCGAAGACGTCGCAGCCTTCCTGATGTGGGCTGCGGAACCCAAGATGATGGCCCGCAAGAAAGCCGGTTTCGTCGCCGTGACCTTCCTTGTGATCCTCACCTCGCTTCTGTTCCTGACGAACAAGAAGCTCTGGGCACCGCATAAGGGCAAAAAGACCACGCTCTGATCCAGAGCCACACCAAAAAGAAAGCGCCCCAAACCGGGGCGCTTTTTTCATGTTCCGATATAGGTCTTGAGTCCCTCCGGCGGATCGGCCTTCATCTCCGCCCAATCGCGCGGCGGCTGGCATTGCCCGCCTTCGACCCAGATCACCAGATCGGCGAAGCGATCCACATCAGCAATGTCATGAGTGACCATCAACATGGTGGCCCCGAGTTTCGCACTCACCTCCTTGGCCAAACCGATCATCTCGCCCCGCATCGCCGGTCCCAGCGCCGAAAACGGCTCGTCCAGAAGGATCAGCGGCTTTTCCTGCACCAGCACCCGCGCCAGCGCCACCCGGCTCTGCTGCCCGCCTGACAGCTCCGCAGGGCGCCGCGCCTCCATGCCCGCAAGGCCCACCGCGCTCAGGGCCTCCGACACACGCGCCCGCTCCGCTTTCGACAGGCGCAAGTTGGGCCGAATGCCAAGTCCGACATTCTCCGCCGCCGTCATATGGGCAAAAAGATTGTTGTCCTGAAACAGGTGGGAGATCGGACGCTCATGCGGCAAAGTCTCGGTCAAATCCTGCCCATTCCACAGAAGTTGCCCCGTGTCCGGCTCCTCGAACCCACCGATCAGTGAAAGGAGCGTGGACTTTCCGGCCCCCGAAGGCCCTATGACAGCAACACGAGACCCGAGCGGGATCACGCAATCGGCGGACAGGGTAAACTCCCCTTGAGTGAGACGGATGGATTGAAGCTCAAGCACGGCGCTTCCCCCAGAGATCGAAGATGTAAAACAGGGTCAAACTCAGCCCCAAAAGCAGTAAAGCCGCCCCCATGGCCTGATCCATACGGTAAGACCCCATGAGGCGGTAAATCTGCAAGGGCAGCGTGGCCGCCTCAGGACGGGCAAAGAGCGTGATCACCCCCAGATCGCCCATCGACAAAGCCGCAGCGAGACCGGCGGAAAATCCCATAGGAACGCGCAGACGTGGCAGAAACACGAGCCGAACCCGGCTCAAACCGGTCAGTCCGAGACTGTCAGAGAGACGCCCGTAATCGCGTTCTGCCCCCGTCAAAGCCGGGCCAAGCGCGCGCAAGATGAAGGGCATCGACATCACCGCGTTGACCAAGGCCGTGATGGGCAGCGCCCAATCGGCCGGGTCGGTAATGGCGAAAAGTACGATGTAGAGACCGGTGCCCATGACCAGAGGCGAAGCCGCGATGGAGGACATGCCGATGACCTCCAGCCCCCGCCAGCGCAGGGCGGAGAGGGCCAGTGCGAGAGACATCAGGATCGCCAGCGCGGCAGAGCCAAGCGCGGTGATCAGGGAGCGCAGAGCGGCACTCCAAACAGAGGCAGGAAGTTCTGTGATCCCCGCAGCCCCGCGCAAGGCGATGGCCAGCAGCGGGGCCAGGAGAAACAAGCTCACGACAACGATCCAAAAGAGATCAAGGGTGCGGGTCGGTACTGTCCGCGCGTCAAAACGCTGAACGACACGATTGAGGCCACCCGAGCCCATTTGCGGCACGCGGAATTTGAGCGACAGGACAACGGCCAAGGCACAGATCAGCACCTGAATGAGCGCCAGAAGAGAGGCTTTGCCAAGGTTGAAATCATAGCGAAACGCCTCATAAATCGCGAGTTCGACCGTGGTGGCCTTCGGTCCGCCACCAAAGGTCAAAGCCACCGCAAAAGAGGTGGTACAGATCAAAAAGATGACCGTGAAGGCCCCGGGAACGATGTCGCGCAACATCGGCAGTTCAATGTGGCGAAACACGTCCTTTGGCCCGAAATGCAGGGAGCTTGCCAGACGGAACCGCTCCGCCGGGATCGCGCCCCAGCCCTGCAACAAAAGCCGCGTCGCCAGAGGCAAATTGAAAAACACATGCGCCAGCACGACGCCATGGAATCCGTAGATCGAAATCGGCTCTAATCCGGCCCAACTCAGCACAACAGACACGAAACCCGACTTGCCGAACACGGCGGTCAGACCGAGGATCGCCACAATCGTCGGCAGGATGAACGGCGCCCCCAGAAGCGTGATCAGAAGCCCGCGTCCGGGGAAGCTTCGCCGCGCCAAGGCCCGGGCAGCAGGAATGGCGAAGAGGACGGAGAGAAGTGCCGACAAAAACGCCTGAACCACGGTGAACCGCACCGCGAGCCAGTCGAAATGGGAGAGGGCGGAGAATGTCTCCGCCCGAAGCGCCACGGCACCCAGTGTGCCCAGGGTCAAAGCGACGACCAGAGCCGCCGCGATGAGCCCGGGCCAGAGCGTTATTGCGAAAACGCGGCGCGCCATTCGGCGATGGCCTCATCCCGAAGCGCGTCTGCCTCGTCTTCGCTCAGGAAAATCGCCTTTTCCGGGTAATTGAGTTGTGAGAACTCTTCCGGCCATTGGTCCTTCGGCAAAGCCGCCGGGTAGGACCAGTTGGCCGTGGGAATGATGTTCTGGAAGGTCGGCGACAGAATGAAAGCCATGAACTGATCCGCCAACTCCGGCTGATCGGTTCCAGCCAGCTTTGCCGCGAGTTCGACCATGAAATAGTGCCCCTCATCGAAAAGCGCCGCCGATTTCGTCTCATCTTCTTCGGCGATGATGTGATAGGCGGGGGACGTCGTGTAAGACAGCACCATGTCCACCTCACCATCGGTAAAGAGGCCATAAGCCTCCGACCAGCCCTTGGTCACAGTGGTCACTTTCGGGGCAAGCTTGGCCCAGGCTTCGGGGGCCTCATCGCCGAACACCTCTTTGCCCCAAAGCACCAGAGCCAGCCCGGAAATCGACGTGCGCGGGTCCTGTATGGCGATGCTCCAGTCCTCATCCGAATTCACCAGTTCGTGGAACGAGGTCGGTGGATTGGCGATCTTGGTGTTGTCGTAAATGAAGGCCGTGTAGGACCAGTTGAACGGCAGGAAGATGTCATCTTGCCAGTCAATCGGCAGTGTCAGAGGAGACAGGTCCAGCCCATGCGGCGCAAACAGCCCGGTCTCACGTGCCTTCTTGGTCACGTCGGAATTGAACCCGATGGCGACATCCGCCTTGGTTCGATCCCCCTCAAGCAACAGCCGGGGCAATAGATCGCCGGTGACATATTCGATTTCGCAACCGCACTGGGCCTCGAAAGCCTCCTTGATTGCCGGACCCGGCCCCCATTCGGAGGCGAAATAATCGGGTGCATAAATCGTGAGTGGGTCTGCTGAGGCAGCGGATGCGGCAAAGAGCGCCGCAGTCATAAGGCCATATTTCATGGCTCGCTCCATATAATATGGGCGAAGAAAAAGGGCAGCGGTCGAGTGCTGATACCTTCCCTCCGCCGGTGTTAGCCGGTTCAGGTTCAACGGGTTCGCTGTCGCATCTCAGCCGTGATCGCTCACGGGCACCCCGAGGTAACGGCGAAACTATTGCCCAAAGGAGAGAAAAACAAGCCCCTCCCGCAGCGCGGCGGAAGGGGCCATCTGTGATGATAAGCGCTGGCGCGTCAGTGTTTGTGCACGATCTCGGCCATTTCGGCTTCGACAGAAGCGTCGATATGGATGTCTTCCTCGCCGACCAGCCCCGCTTCCGGGTCCTCGAAAACGGACATGTCGATCTTGCCTTCACCTTTCGCGACAATGGCGGTCACAACCGCATCACCCGTAATGTTCACAGCAGTGCGGATCATGTCCATGAGACGGTCAACGCCAAGGATCAGGGCGATGCCTTCAATCGGAAGCCCCACCTGACCGAGCACCATCGTGAGCATCACAAGCCCCACCCCCGGCACACCGGCGGTCCCGATTGAGGCAAGCACGGCCATGGCGATCACGGTCAGATAGCCCATCACACCAAGATCAATGCCATAAACATTGGCAAGAAACACGGTCGCAACCCCTTGCATGATTGCGGTCCCGTCCATGTTGATCGTCGCCCCGAACGGCACACAGAAGGAGGCCACCGAATTGTCGACCCCCATGCGTTCGGTCACGGACCGCAGGGTCACGGGGATGGTGGCATTGGACGACGCGGTGGAGAAAGCGAAAAGCTGTGCAGGGCGAATTTTCGCCATGAAGGTGAAGGGATTTAGACCCGAAAGCAGCTTAAGAAGGACCATCAGCGTCACGAAGAGATGGAGCAAAAGCGCCCCCGTGAGGGTGAACACATAGGCCAGAACCGGAATGAACAGCTCGATCCCCTGCTCGGTAAAGGTCTTGGCGATCAGCACGAAAACCCCGATCGGGGCAAAACTCATGACGATGGTCACGACCTTCATCATCACCTCGTTCATATATTCGCAGCCCTCGACAAAGGCTTTGGACCGATGCCCGAGCATCAGAACGGCAACGCCGAGGATGATCGTGTAGAAGATGATCTGAAGCATCTCACCGCTGGCAAAGGCCGCAACCGGGTTCGTCGGCACAATGGCGGCAAACACGTCCCAAACGGTCGGTGCTTCCTTGCCCGTGATCCCGCCGGTCTCAACCCCGGTCATGTCAAAGCCTTTGCCCGGCCCGATGATCAGAGCGAGGATGATAGCAATGCCGATGGCCATGGCCGTGGTCATCAGATAGAGGCCGAAACTTTTGCCGCCAACCCGGCCCAAAAGCCGAATGTCGCCAATCCCCGTCACCCCGGTCAAAAGCGAAAAGAACACCAGTGGCACAACGAGCATCTTGAGCGCGTTGACGAACATCTTGCCGATCATAGCGAACAATCCGCCGATGATGTGTGTGTTGATGAATGTGTTATCGACCATATTCAGAATCACACCGAGGATCACCCCCGCCACCATCCCGATCATGATTTTAGCCGTGAGAGAGAGCTTCTTGTCTCCCGGCCCCTGAATTGTCCCTGTCGACGTCATTTTGATCTCCTTACCGAGTAAGCACCCCCTCAGCCTTCCACGGAAATCCGTTTTCGCCAAAGAACTTCGCAGGGAAATAAGGGGGCAAACTCCCCTTTAGCGCATCGATTGCCCAAAGATGTGACATCGGTTAAAGCAAGAACAACGCGAGGAGCCCGCCATGAGCATGAACACATTCGGACATCTTTTCCGCTTCACCACCTGGGGTGAAAGCCATGGCCCCGCCTTGGGCGCCACGGTGGACGGCTGCCCTCCGGGGATCGAGATCAATGAGGACATGCTTCAGGTCTGGCTCGACAAACGCAAACCCGGCACATCGAAATTCACCACCCAGCGGCGCGAGCCGGATCAGGTGAAAATTCTCTCAGGCGTGTTCGAAGGCAAGACCACCGGTACGCCGATTCAGTTGATGATCCGCAACACGGATCAACGCTCGAAGGATTACGGCGAGATCGCGCAGGCGTTCCGCCCCGGTCACGCCGACATCACCTATTACCAGAAATACGGCATCCGTGATTATCGTGGCGGCGGGCGTTCCTCCGCGCGGGAAACCGCTGCGCGCGTGGCCGCCGGTGGCGTGGCGCGGGCGGTTTTGGCTGAATTGGTGCCTGATTTGCAGATCACCGGCTACATGACCCAGATCGGTCCGCATGGCATCGAAGGTCCGCGCGACATGGCGGAGATCGAGAACAACCCGTTCTGGGTGCCCTCCGCCGCAACCGCCGAGAAATGGGCCGATTATCTGGGCGAGATTCGCAAAAACGGCTCGTCCGTCGGCGCGATCGTCGAGGTGGTCGCGAAGGGCGTTCCCGCCGGGCTCGGCGCGCCGATTTATGCCAAGTTGGACACGGATCTGGCCGCTGCGATGATGTCGATCAACGCCGTGAAAGGCGTTGAGATCGGCGAAGGCATGAACGCCGCCTGTCTCACCGGCGAAGAAAACGCTGACGAGATGCGGATGGGGCCGAATGGGCCTGAATTCGGGTCTAATCATGCGGGCGGTATCCTTGGCGGGATCGCCACCGGGCAGGATGTTGTGGTGCGTTTTGCGGTGAAACCGACCTCCTCGATCCTGACCCCGCGCAAAACAGTCACGAAATCCGGCGAAGACACCGATTTGATCACCAAGGGCCGCCATGACCCCTGTGTCGGCATTCGCGCCGTCCCGGTGGGCGAGGCGATGATGGCCTGTGTGATCCTCGATCACTTGCTCTTGCATCGTGGCCAGATCGGCGAGGGGCTTCGCGGCAAAATTGGCTGAGATTCTCACCATTTTCGGGATCACATTCCCGATCTTCGCCATCGTCGCCATCGGCTATGGCACCGTCACAAAGGGCGTGTTTCGCCCTGCGGACATGGGCATCCTCGGCGGTTGGGTGATGAATTTCGCCCTCCCCGCCCTCGTCTTTGGCGCCATCTCTTCGCGCCCGATTTCCGAGGTCATCCACCCCGATTATATCGCCGTCTATGCGCTTTCCGGTGTGCTCACGGCGGGCCTCACCTTTCTCTGGTTCTCCCTCGTCGCCGATCCCGGTCGGCGCGGCGTGGTGACCATGGTGTCCTATTGCCCGAACTCGGGCTTCATCGGCTACCCGATGTTCCTCATCCTCGTCCCGGATCACGCCGGGATCATCCTCGCGATGAATTTCCTCGTCGAGAACATCGTCTTCATTCCGCTCGCACTGATGGCCATCGAAGCCGGAAAACCGCGGGAAGACCGGCGGGGCAACGCGCTCCAGCAACTCGGGCAGGTTCTCAAGGGGCTCGTGAAACGCCCGCTTGTGATCGCGATCATCCTCGGCTTCATCGTCTCCGCACTGGGACTCAGCCTCCCCGGTCCTGTAAGACACCTCATCCAGCTCGTCGCCAATTCCGCCTCTGCCGTGGCACTCTTCGTCATCGGCGGCTCGCTGGTCGGCCTGTCGTTTCAGGGCAATCTGCGTCTGGCAAGCCAGGCCGCCGTGGGCAAACTCATCGTCATGCCGATCTTTGCCGCCTTGGTGATCTTCACCATGGCACAGTTCGGCCATCGGATGGACCCGGATTTCCGCATCGCGGGCTATCTCTCCGCCGCGCTGCCGACCATGGCCATCGCAGCACTTTTCGCTCAAGAGGTCGGACGCGGCGCGCTGGCCTCCCTCTCGATCCTGATCAACACTTTGGGGGCCTTCATCACGCTCAACATTGTGCTGTTTCTGGTGATTTAGGGTCTGTTTTCTCCGCCCCAAAGCCAAAGAAAAAGGGCCGCGAAACGCGACCCTTTCCCTCAAACCTGAAAACCGGTTCAGCCGTTCACGCTGTCTTTCAGCGCTTTGGCGATGGTCATTTTCACGACCTTGTCGGCTTCTTTTTTCATCTGGTCGCCGGTCTGCGGGTTGCGAACCATGCGCTCCGGGCGTTCGCGGCAGTAGATTTTGCCAACACCCGGCAGGGTCACGGCGCCACCGGCGGACACTTCTTTGGTGATGATCGCAGTGATCGCTTCGAGTGCGACACCCGCGGATTTCTTGTCGCTGCCCATTTCTTCGGCCAGAGCAGCCACGAGCTGGGTCTTGGTCATCGGTTTCGACATTGTCTGTATACTCCTCGTACGCCCCCCTTGGATTAGGGGGTTATCGCGCATTTCTAAGCTAATATTGCGGGGGCATACAACGCCTAGTGTACATATACTGGGGTTTTTCGCGCATTTTGGACGAAAAAGACTCACTTACAGGAAGGCCGTCTCCTCGAAAGAGCGCAATTTCCGGCTATGGATTCGCTCAATCGGCATCTCCCGCAAAAGCTCCATGGCGCGAATACCAATGAGCAAATGTCGCGAGACCTGCGATTTGTAGAACTCGGACGCCATCCCCGGCAACTTCAATTCGCCATGAAGCGGCTTATCCGACACGCACAAAAGCGTCCCATAAGGCACACGGAACCGGAATCCATTGGCGGCAATCGTCGCACTTTCCATGTCGAGACCGATCGCCCGCGACTGGCTCAACCGCTGCACCGGACCGGATTGGTCCCGAAGCTCCCAGTTCCGGTTGTCGATCGTCGCCACCGTCCCGGTTCGCATGATCCGCTTGAGCTCATAGCCTTCAAGCTCGGTGATCTGCTCCACCGCATCCTCGAGCGAGGTCTGAATCTCCGCCAGCGCCGGGATCGGCACCCAAACCGGCAGATCGTCATCCAGCACATGATCTTCGCGCAGATAGGCATGTGCCAGAACGAAATCGCCCAGCCGCTGGGAGTTGCGCAGCCCCGCACAATGCCCGACCATGATCCAGGCATGCGGCCGCAGCACCGCAATGTGATCCGTCGCGGTTTTCGCATTCGACGGCCCGACCCCGATATTCACCAAAGTGATCCCGCCGCCATCGGCACGTTTCAGGTGATAGGTCGGCATTTGCGGCATCTTCGACGTGGGCGGGATCACCGTATCGGGATCGGTGATTTCGACATTCCCGGTCGAAACGAAGCTGGTGTAACCGCTCTCCGGATCGGCCAGAACCTTGCGCGCATAGGCTTCGAATTCCGAGACGTAGAACTGATAGTTGGTGAACAACACATGGTTCTGGAAATGGCTCGCATCGGTCGCAGTGTAATGCGACAGACGGGCCAGAGAATAATCGATCCGCTGTGCCGTGAAGGGCGCGAGCGCGGAAGACCCATCCTCGTGGAGATAGCCGAACCCGTTCACAATATCGTCGTGGGTGGTGCTCAGATCCGGCACATCGAAGACATCGCGCAGCGGAAAGGCCATCGCCCCTTCCTGCGGCACGGTGATGTTTTCGTCATTGGCGACCGCGAAATGCACCGGCATCGGGGTCTGCGACGACCCGATCTGAACCTGCACCCCGTGATTGCGGATGATCTGGGTGATCTGTTGCTTGAGATAATTGCGGAACAGGTCCGGTCGCGTGATCGTCGTCGAATACTCCCCCGGCCCCGCCACATGACCAAAGGACAGACGGCTGTCCATCGTGGCATGCGAGGTCGTCACCACGCGAATCTCCGGATAATAGGCCCGATAGCGCGCCCTGGGCTTTTCGCCCCGTGCGATCATCGAGAATTTTTCCGCCAAGAAAGAACAGGCTTCCGTATAGAGCTCTTCGAGTTGGCTGACCGCCGCTTCCGCGTCGGAATAACTCCGGGGATCGCGTTCTGGCGGGGTTTCAAGCATCAGGCTCGTCAAACGGCTGTCCATTCTTATATTCCTTTTATCAGCACGGTATCGGCACAGTTGAGACCATGTGCAGCACGGACGCAAGAGCCCCGAAATCAGGAGAGACCCATGATCCCGCAGAAACTGTTTTCCTTCGGTCACGGCTATAGCGCGCAGGCTTTGGCCCGTCGTCTCCTGCCGCAGGGCTGGGAGATCATTGGCACCACGCGTAACCCCGAAAAGGCACGGGAATTTGACAGTGCGGGTGTCCGCCCTGTTTTGCTCGGACAAGAGCCGATTCCAGCGCAATTTGCCGGAGCAACCCATCTCTTGATCTCTGCCGGACCGGATGCCGACGGCGATCCGTTTCTGCGCAACCATCGTCAATGCCTGATCGACGCCGCCCCCAATCTTCGCTGGGTCGGCTACCTCTCGACCACCGGCGTCTATGGCGATCATGGCGGCGCGTGGGTGGATGAGGACACCCCCCTGACCCCGGCCACGAAACGCGGCATCGCACGGGTTCAGGCCGAAGCCGACTGGCAGGAGACTGCGCAGGATTTGGCTCTAAACCTGTCGATCTTTCGCCTTGCGGGCATCTACGGCCCCGGTCGCGGCCCCTTCGCCAAGGTCCGAAATGGAACCGCACGGAGGATCGTGAAAAAGGATCAGATCTTTTCCCGCATCCATGTCGAAGACATTGCTCAGGTCCTGGAAGCCTCGATCCACAGACCCGACTCCAGCGGAATCTATAATATCTGCGACGACCTTCCGGTCCCGCCGCAAGAGGTGATCGGCTATGCCGCCGAACTTCTCGGCCTGCCGCTTCCGCCCGAAGAGGATTTCGAAACGGCGGAGATGACGCCCATGGCGCGGAGTTTCTATGCAGAAAGCAAGAAGGTGCGAAACGACCGGATGAAGCGGGATCTGGGCATCCGGCTCATCTACCCGGACTACAAAACCGGCCTGCAAGCCTTGCTGCAAGAAGATCAGTAACGCCAGTTCCGCCGATAATCCCAAAGCGTAATGCCGTACAGAACCACCCCGGCAAAGGTCAGCACCGCACCGACATAGCCCGACGAGGTGAACCCGTACCCCTTCGCGAGGTAAATCGAGGCGATGAAGGGCCCCAGCGCATTGGCCACATTGAAGGCGGCATGGTGCAAGGCCGCCGCCAGCGCCTGTGCATCTCGTGCCACATCCATGAGCCGGGTCTGCAACAGGATCGGAAAACCGTTCGCCAGCCCCATCGCCAGCACCAGCCCCGCCATGGCCCCGCTTTGCCCCGCGATCAGCGGGTAAAGCAAAAGCAGACCTATATTCACGAACAGCATCAGAAACACCGACAGGTTCAGCGCCCGGTCCGCCGCCCAACCGGCAATCAGCGCGCCGAGCGTCATGCCAAGCCCCATCAGCGCCAGAAACCACGGCACGGCCCCCTCCACGACCTGCGTCACCTCCAGAAGCGTGGAGGTGAGATAGGTGTAGAAGGCAAAGAACCCGCCAAACCCGATCGCCCCGCTCAGGAGCGTCAAAAGCACCTGCCGGTTCTTCAGCGCACCAAGCTCCTGCACCGCATTGGACCCGCCGCCCGCCGCCGAAACCGGCGCAAAACTCAGGATCAGCCCCGCCGTCACCGCCGCCAGCACGCCGACCAGCGCAAAGGCCCAGCGCCACCCCACCGTCTGACCGAGCACATTCGCCATCGGCACACCGACCACCGTCGCAATGGTCAGCCCCAACATGAGACGCGCCACAGCCTTGCCCCTCTGCCCGGGTCCGGCAAGAGAGGCCGCAAGCAAGGCCGCCACGCCGAAATAGGCACCATGCGGCATACCGCTCAGGAAACGCGCGATGAACATGGCCGTGTAATTCGGCGCAATCGCCGAGAGGATATGGGTCAGACAAAACATCGCCATCAAACCGACAAGCAACACCCGTCGCTCGATTCGCGCCGCCGCAATGGCGATCATCGGCGCACCGACGACAACCCCCAGCGCATAGGCCGAAACAAGGTGACTGGCCTTCGCCTCATCTATGCCCAGCCCCCCGGCCATATAGGGCAAGAGGCTCATCGTCGCGAATTCCGTCGTCCCGATGGCGAACCCGCCCATCGCAAGCGCGAAAAGAACGATACCCGGACGGGTGCCGGGCGCGGCTGTGGAGGCAACGGCCATGGGAAATCCTGATTTGAGGCAGACTGCAAACGCCAGTCTTCGTTCATTCAGATCAAAGGATCAACCGCACGACCAAAGCGCTGGCGTCATACCCGCCTTGCGAAAACCGGGATCAGGCGCGTTTGCAGGCAATATCGGCAACCCCGAGCACGGAGAGCACCTTCGTCTCGATGTCCGGCGTGTTGAGACCGGCGGTCGCATACATCGACTCGGGGCTGGCATGGTCGATGAAGGTGTCCGGCAAAGTCATGGAGCGGAATTTCAGACCTCGGTCGAACACACCCTCATTGGCGAGGAAATCCGCCACATGCGACCCGAATCCACCGACAGACCCCTCTTCCAGAGTGATCAGCGCTTCGTGATTGGCCGCCAGATCGCGGATCAGGTCGTGATCGAGAGGCTTGGCAAACCGCGCATCGGCCACGGTGCAGGAAATGCCCTTGGCCGCAAGATTCTCTGCGGCTTTCAGCGCGGGTTCGAGGCGCGTCCCAAAAGACAAAAGCGCCACGCGCGTGCCTTCGCGCACGATCCGGCCTTTGCCAATCTCCAGAACTTCGCCGCGTTCGGGCATCTGGACGCCAACGCCCTCCCCCCGCGGATAACGGAAGGCAATCGGCCCCTCGTTATGGGCGACAGCGGTCGCCACCATATGTTTCAACTCCGCCTCATCGGCGGCGGCCATCACCACCATGCCCGGCAGGTTGGCCATGAAGGCAATATCGAACGCGCCCGCGTGGGTCGCCCCATCGGCACCGACAAGACCCGCACGGTCGATGGCGAAGCGCACCGGCAGGCGCTGAATCGCCACGTCATGCACAACCTGATCGTAGCCGCGCTGCAAAAACGTCGAATACATCGCGCAAAACGGTTTCATCCCGCCTGCGGCCAGACCGGCGGAGAAGGTCACGCCGTGTTGCTCGGCAATGCCAACGTCGAAACACCGGGTCGGAAACCGTTCGGCGAAAAGGTCGAGCCCCGTGCCATCCGGCATGGCGGCGGTCACGGCAACAATCTTGTCGTCCCGCTCCGCTTCCTGAATGAGCGCATCCGCGAAAACCCGTGTGTAGGACGGCGCATTGGATTTCGCTTTTTTCTGCTCGCCGGTGCGCACGTCGAATTTCGCCGTCGCATGCCCCTTGTCCGGGCGGCTTTCGGCAGGCGCGTAACCCTTGCCCTTTTTCGTGATCGCATGGATCAGGATCGGCCCGGTGGCCCGCGCCTTCACGGTCCGAAGCACGCTCAGAAGCTGGTCCATGTCATGCCCGTCAACCGGACCGACATAGGAAAAGCCCAGCTCCTCGAACAGCGTCCCGCCCACGGTCATGCCCTTGAGCATCTCCTTGGCGCGTTTTGCCCCTTCCTGAAACGGATGCGGCAAAAGGGAAACCGCGCCCTTCGCAGCCGCTTTCAATTCCTGAAACGGCGCCCCGGCATAGAGACGGGTGAGATAGGAGGACAGCGCCCCGGTCGGTGGCGCGATGGACATTTCGTTGTCGTTCAGGATGACGATCAGACGCTTGCCCAGATGACCCGCATTGTTCATCGCCTCAAACGCCATGCCCGCAGACATCGATCCATCACCGATCACCGCAATCGCGTCGCCCAGCCCGTAATCCGGCGCGCCACCGAGATCGCGCGCCACGGCAAAACCGAGAGCTGCGGAGATCGAGGTGGAACTGTGCCCGGCCCCAAAGGGGTCAAAGGGGCTTTCCGAACGCTTGGTGAAACCGGAGAGGCCCTTTTCCTGTCGCAGCGTCCGCATCCGGTCGCGACGCCCTGTCAGGATCTTGTGCGGATAACATTGATGCGACACGTCCCAGATCAGCCGATCTTTCGGCGTATCGAACACCGCATGCAACGCCACGGTCAGCTCCACCACGCCAAGCCCTGCCCCAAGATGCCCACCCGTCTCAGAGACGGCGGAGATCACCTCCTGGCGGAGCTCGGTCGCAAGACGTTTGAGCTCGACATCCGACAGCGCCTTGAGATCGGCGGGGACATTCACGCGGTCAAGTGTCGGTGTGGCTGGACGATCGGACATGGCGTCTCGCTTTCTCAGGTTTCCCGCGAAATAACGAAGCGGGCGACGTCTCGCAAGGCTTCGGCACGGGTTCCATAGGGGCTTAAGGCCGCACAGGCTTCATCGACCAAGGCCGCGGCACGCGCTTTCGCCCCCTCAAGACCCAGAAGCGACACGAACGTCGCCTTCCCCGCATCGGCATCCTTGCCCACGGCCTTGCCGGTTTTTTCGACATCGCCTTCGACGTCGAGAATGTCGTCCTGAATCTGGAACGCGAGACCAAGCGCCTTGGCATAGGTCCCAAGCGGTGCCGGATCGGCCCCGGCCAGAATCGCCCCCGCCCGCGCCGACCATTCGATCAGCGCCCCGGTCTTGTTGCCCTGTAACACAGTGATCTCGTCGAGGCTCAGAGGCGTCGCGGAGGTCTCCGCCGCAATATCCTGCGCCTGTCCCAGAACCATGCCCCGCACGCCGGAGGAGACTGCAAGAGAGGCGATCAATTCGACCCGAACCTGGCTGGAAACACCCAATTCGGGACGGGTCAGAAGCTCGAATGCAAGGGTCTGAAGCGCATCGCCGACGAGCACCGCCGTCGCCTCGTCCCAGCGCTTGTGCACGGTCGGCTGACCCCGGCGCAAATCGTCGTCGTCCATGCAAGGCAGATCGTCATGCACAAGGCTATAGGCATGTAGCGCCTCGATCGCGGCCGCAGCCCAGACGGACTGCGCGGGTGCAATCCCATGCAATGCCGCACCTTCCATCACGAGGAAAGCCCGCAACCGTTTACCGCCCTCAAGCGCATAGCGCATGCCCTCCTCCACGGGCATGGCGCCAAGCGGGGACAAAACAGTGTCAAAACAGGTGGAAACCGCCGCTTTGCAACGCACCAGACCGTCTTGCATCAGACACCTTCGGCCTTGGTCACGCCCTTGGCCTGCCCGTCCGGGCCGATGGTGATCTTTTCGACCTTCTCCTCGGCGTCCTTGAGCTTGGCCTCGCAATGCGCCTTGAGCGCCGCGCCGCGTTCGTACAAAGCAATGCTGTCCTCAAGCGCCACGTCACCGCGTTCGAGCTTGCTCACAACCTCGTTCAACTCCGCCATGGCGGTTTCAAAGGACATTTCGCTGACCGGCGTATCGCTCATCTGACTCTCCAAAATGCTTTCTCACTGCATATAGGAAAACCGGCGGGAAAGGCCAGTTTGACTTTGCTGAATCCCGGTTCACTCCGGTGTCAGCATATAGCCCGCACCGCGCACGGTCTGAAGATAGCGTGGCTGGCGCGGATCGTCTTCGAGTTTGCGGCGCAGACGGGTGATCTGAACATCGACGGCCCGCTCCTGCGCCTGATCGCCATCGCGTCCCAGCCGTTCGACCAATTCGCTCCGCGTGACCGGCTCTCCCGCCGAGGTCACGAAAATCTTCATCAACTGCGCTTCGGTCCCGGTCAGCCGCACGATCTGGTCGCCCTCCCAAAGCTCGCCGCGCTCGACATCGTAACGGAACCGCCCGAGATGCAGGTACTTCGGCCCCGCCTCCGCCTGTTCCATCTGCGGCATCCGGCGCAGCACCGCGTTGATCCGCAGCAAAAGCTCTTTCGGCTCGAACGGCTTCGGCAGGTAATCGTCCGCCCCCGCCTCAAGCCCGGCGATCCGATCCTCGGTCTCGCCCTTGGCGGTCAGCAACATGATCGGCGTCGACATGGTTTTGCGCAGATCGCGCGTCAGGCTGATCCCGTCCTCGCCCGGCATCATCACATCGAGCACAATGAGATCGAATTCCAGCCCCGCAAGCAAACGCCGCGCATGGGCCGCATCCCGCGCTGCGGTCACACAAAACCCGTGCCGGATCAGGAATTTCTGCAACAGACCCCTGATCCGCTCGTCATCGTCCACAATCAGAAGGTGGATTTCCCCACTCAACCTAGTCCTCCTTCCCGGACAGCGCGTTGAAAAACGCCGTCTGATCCGGGTCCATCATCGCCTCCAGAACCCGCCGGAACCCCGACACGGCCTCATGGCCCGCCTCCCGATACGCCGCGCGCATCCGGGCGCGTTGCACCTCCGCAATCTCACCTTCAAGCACTTTACCCGTCTCCGTCAAATAGAGATGACGTTCGCGCTTGTCCTGAACCCCCACCCGGCTCTCCACCAGACCGTCTTCGATCAGCGTCCGAAGCACCCGGTTGAGCGACTGTTTCGTCACACCGAGAATGCCCAGAAGGTTGTTCACATTGGTGCCCGGCGCGCGAGAAATGAAATGCAGCGCCCGGTGATGCGCCCGCCCGTAGCCGTGTTTTTCCAGAATACGATCGGGGTCCGCCGTAAAACCGCGATAGGCGAAAAACATCGCCTCGATGCCTTTGCGGAGCTGCTCATCCGTCAGAAAAAGCAGCGCTTCCCCACTCTTGGTTCCGCCAGCCTTACCATCCGCCATATCCTGCCTCGTTCTCGAACTGCGTAAATTACGCACAGTTTAAGTCAGCGTTGTTGACATTCCAAGACGGAATTGATAGCGAAACCGGGATTTCACGCAATAATCATCCCATTTGTCGCCACTCGGCGCAACTTCACGAAAGCGGGATGTCGAAAAAGGAGAGCCCCATGGCTGGCAGCTACGAAGATCGCGACGGCTACATCTGGATGGACGGCGCACTCGTCGACTGGCGCGACGCCAAGGTCCACATTCTCACCCATGCCATGCATTATGCCTCCTCCGTGTTCGAAGGCGAGCGCTGCTACAACGGCAAGATCTTCAAATCTGTCGCGCATTCCGAACGGCTGATCGCCTCGGGCAAAGCGCTCGACATGCCGATCCCCTATTCCGTCGAGGAAATCGAAAAGGCGAAATACGACATGCTCAAGGCCAATGGCTGGACCGACGCTTATGTGCGTGTGGTTGCTTGGCGCGGGGCGGGCGAAGACATGGGTGTTTCCGCCATGCGCAACCCCGTCCGCATGGCCGTCGCCGGTTGGGAATGGGGCGCCTATTATGGCGACGCCAAGATGAAGGGCGCGAAACTCGACATCGCGAAATGGAAACGTCCCTCGCCGGAAACCATCCCGACCGCCGCGAAAGCCGCCGGTCTCTACATGATCTGCACCATGTCGAAACACGCCGCCGAAGCCAAAGGCTGCTCCGACGCGCTGTTCATGGACTATCGCGGCTATGTGGCCGAGGCGACCGGCGCGAACATCTTCTTCGTCAAGGACGGCGAAGTGCACACGCCGATCCCCGACGCGATCCTCAACGGCATCACCCGCCAGACCGTCATCGCCATGCTGAAAGACAAGGGCGTGACTGTGCATGAGCGTCGCATCCTGCCCGAGGAGCTTGAAGGTTTCGAACAATGCTTCCTCACCGGCACCGCCGCCGAAGTCACGCCCGTGGGCCAGATCGGTGACTACATGTTCGAGGTCGGCGCACTCACCCGCGAGATCTCCGAAGATTACGAAAAGCTGGTGCGCAGCTAAAATTAACCGGGAAATAAGGGCTTTCTGCCAATCTGCGACCGTATGATTGGCAGGAGCTTCCCGTGGTCTCGAAAAAAGACACCATCGTCATCACCCTCATCACGGTGTTCGTCGTAACACCGGCCATCTTGGCGCTGACCGCGTATTTCATAACGAAAAACCCGTCCCTGCGCCCGCTCGGCATCACGGTCGAACGGTTGACGGAGGCCGGTCAGATCGAAAGCAAAAGCCTGATCATCGCCGTGGTCGACATCGGCCAGGAGGCGAAAACAACCGCCACCAGAGACCAGTACAAGACCGCGCTGGAAACCGCCTTTGCCCGCATGGAGGCGGAGATTCAGGTCAAATTCCGCGCCATCCCCGGCAGCCGTGAGGTGAACGTCACCTATCTCGTCGGGGAAAGCCGCATCGGCCCCTTCCCCATCGCCCGCGCCGCCGCCGGTGTCGCCGCCGCGACTCAGGCCGAGCGCATGGTCGTCGCCCAACGCAAAGCCGTCGAAAAGGAACAGGAACGCCGCGCCCAGATGAAACGCGACGGTTTCTGGCCTCATGTGCTGGAGTAATGGAAACGCTTTAAAGCGCGTCCGCCTTCTTGCGTTTCGCGGCACTGACCCCGAGCGCACGCTCCCGCAGGATGATCACGATGCCAGCGGCAATGACGATGGACGACCCCAAAAGCATCGGCTTCGTCGGCACGTCTCCGAACACGGTATACCCGATGATCAGAGCGAAAATCATCGAGGCATAATCGAACGGCGCAAGAAGCGAGGCATCGGCGTAGCGATAACAGGAGGTCAGGAACACCTGCGCCACCCCGCCAATCAGCCCACCGAGGATCAGAAACACAAGAACCTTGCCGCTCGGCATCACCCATGGCGTGACGAACAGGGTCAAAAGCCCCGCAAACGTACAGGACATCGAAAACCAGAACACGATGGAGGTCGTGCTCTCCGTCCGCACCATGTTACGCACATGCAATTGCACGATGGCCGCCAGACAGGCCCCGCCCAGCGCCATCATCGCGCCAAGCTGCTCCTTCGGATCGGGCGCGCCGTGCAGCACCGTCATCCGCGGCGCAAGCACGATGGTCACCCCGATCAGCCCGGCAAACACGGCGGTGAACCGGAACAGGCGCACATCCTCCCCCGCGAACATCGCCGCGAAAATCACCAGAAGCAAAGGCGAGGCATAGCCGATCACCGTCGCCTCCGGCAGCGGCAAAAGTGCCAGCGCCATGAAATTGAGAAACATCGCGCTCGCCCCGATCAGCCCGCGCCACAGGTGCCCCATCGGCGATTTGACCTTCAGCCCCTGCCGAAACTCACCGCGTCCGGCCAGCCAGATGAAAATGATCGGCAAGGCAAAGAACGACCGAAAAAACACCGTCTCGCCCGCAGGCACCTCATCGCTTGCCGCCTTCACCAACGCCGCCATGATCACGAAACAGATCACGGAAGCGAGTTTGAGGCCGATGCCGCGGAACGGCTGCATGGTGCATCTCCTGTCAGGTGGGGATACGGTTGTGTGTCATTCCTCCGCCAATCGCGCAACGGCCCATCGGGCCGCGTCGCGCACGGTGGGGTCGGCATCCTCGCACAACCCTGCCGCTACGTCACGCAATTCGGGTGTTCCGGAATTGCCGATGGCATAGAGCACATTGCGCACGAACCGATCCCGTCCGATCCGCTTGATCGGAGAGCCGGAAAACTTTTCCCGGAACGCCGCATCCTCCAGCAGCGCCAGTTCCGCCAGCGGGGGAGAAATCAAATCCGCCCGCGCCGCAAACCGCATGTCCTTCGCCCTGACCGCGAACTTGTTCCACGGACAGGCCGCCAGACAATCGTCACAGCCGTAAATCCGGTTGCCCATTCGCGCGCGCAACTCTTCCTCCACCGGCCCGTGATGCTCAATCGTCAGGTATGAAATGCACCGCCGCGCGTCGATCTGATACGGCGCCGGAAACGCGCCCGTCGGACAAGCGTCGAGACAGGCCCGACACGACCCGCAATGCTCTCTTTCCGCTGGATCGGGGTCGAAATCATAGGTCGTAAAGATCGCCCCGATGAAAAACCAATTGCCCAGATCGCGAGACAGGAGATTGGTGTGCTTGCCCTGCCAGCCAAGCCCGGCCTGCGCCGCCAGAGGCTTCTCCATCACCGGCGCCGTGTCGACGAAGACCTTGATCTCCGTGCCCTCGCCCGCCTGCTCGATGAGCCAGCGCCCAAGCCGTTTGAGCCGCTTCTTGACGATGTCATGATAGTCCCGATTGCGGGCATAAACGGATATTGTGCCGGATTCGGCTCTGTTTATCGCCTCCATCGGATCGTCGTCCGGCGTATAGGCTTCGGCCAGCATGATCACCGAACGCGCCTCCGGCCAAAGCGCACCGGGGTCCCCCCGCCACTGCATCCGCTCTTCCATCCAGCCCATCTGGCCATGCCGCCCCTCGGCGACAAAACGCTCCAAACGCTCCATGGCCCCGGGGATCTCCGGACGCCCGAAAGAGGCCTTGGAGAACCCTTCCTCCAACGCCCGCGCACGCACGATTTCCTTATCGAATCCGGCCAAACGAAGCCCTTTCTTTTGTCCGGAAATATCCTCGGGGGGAATTGCCCGAAGGGCAAGGGGGGCAGACGGCCCCCACTTTTTCTTCAGAAATCGAGATCCGTGTAATGTGCCGGCGGCGGAAAACTCGACACCTGATCGGCCAGCAAAGACCGGAAGGCCGGGCGCGATTTGATCTTGGCGTACCAGTCCTTCACCACATCGTGCCGGTTCCAGTCCACATCCGAAATGTAATCGAGCGACGAAAGATGCGCGGCCGCCGCGAAATCCGCGAGCGTCATCGCATCCCCCGCAAGCCAGCGCCGACGGTCCAGCAGCCATGCCATGTAATCGAGGTGATATTTGATCGCCTTCGATCCGGCTTTGACATTGGCAGCCACCGGGTAACCGGTCTTCATCAACTTGCGATTCACCCGTTCATACAAAAGCTTCGACGTCACCTCGTTGTGAAACTTGTCATCGAACCAGGACACCAGACGGCGTACCTCATAACGCCCTTCGATATCCTTCGGCATCAAAGGCGGGTTGGGATAGCGTTCCTCGAGATATTCACAGATCGGCGCGCTTTCCGACAAGTGCATGTCGTCGATCCGCAAGACCGGCACCTTGCCCGCCGGGTTGCGCCGCAGGAAATCGGCATCCTGTTCCCAATAGCGCTCCTCGACCAGTTCCACCTCGAGCTTCTTTTCCGCCAGGCAAAGGCGCACCTTGCGGCAGAACGGAGACAGGGGGACGTGGTATAGGCGGATCATGATCTCTACTCGTAGTTTTCTCTCTAATTGCCGCAAGCCCCGCGGCAGTTCAATCCTCGAAACAGGAGGCGCGCCCGTCTCGCGCAATTGTGGCCGCCCCATCCACGATCTGCGCAGCTCTTTGCCGGACGAAAGGACCGGGATTCCCCGCATCACGCAACTTTGGCGCCGGCAGGATCGCGGCCAGTCGGGCGGCTTGCGTGGCTGTCAATTCTTCGGGCCCGACCCCGAAATAATGCCGGGCGGCGGCTTCGGCCCCGAACACGCCTTTATCGAACTCGGCGATGTTGAGGTAAACTTCCAAAATCCGTTTCTTGCTCCAGCTCAGCTCGACCACAGGCGTTAACAACGCCTCAAGTGCCTTGCGCGGCCAGCTTCGCCCATGCCAGAGAAAGGCGTTCTTGACCGTCTGCTGAGTGATGGTCGACGCCCCCCGATTGCCTCCCTCGGCAATCGCCGACCGAATCGCGCCCAGATCGAACCCCCAGTGCTTGCAGAAATTGGCATCCTCGGCGGCGACCACGGCGCGGGCGAGATGCGGAGACATCCGCTCGATCGGCGTCCATTGGTAATCGACCATCTGCCCCTGACGCCCGCTTTCCGCCAGCATGTAAAACGTCCCCGGCACCGGGATCACCGAATAGGACAGAATCCAGACGAACACGAGGACGAAAGCCAGCAGAATGCCGCGCAAGACACGGCGGCGCAGCCGTCGAAACATGCCCGCCGACCTCGCGGATGTCGTTTTGGATTTGCGCGTCTTTGCCATGGGGACGAGGAACCATGCGGGGCGCGGGGAGGTCAAGCCTAGCCTGCGCCCACAAAAGAAAAAGCCCCCGAAACGGGGGCTTTTTGCTGGATCGGTGTCGAGTTCACTCGGCCGGGATCGCGCCTTTTTCAAGGGTGAGCGGCACCGGCAGGTGAATGAGCATCTCTTTCGGGCAGATCTGGAGGAAGTTGCCTTTCTCCTCATCCCAGTGATCGAGAATTTCCTTCGCCTTGAGCGAATGCGTCTCCTTGGCGTGACGTTCGATAAGCTCCTTGAGCTGGGTCTCCCAGTGATCCACTGTGACCGGGCAGGTCACGAGGGTCTCGAGGTTCATCAGGTCGAGCGCCGTGCCCTCCGGGTCGTAGAGATAGGCCATACCGCCCGTCATCCCCGCCCCGAAGTTCGCGCCGATGGAGCCAAGGATCACGGCAATCCCGCCGGTCATGTATTCACACCCGTTGGAGCCACAGCCTTCGATCACCACTTTCGCACCGGAGTTCCGGACCGCGAACCGCTCGCCCGCACGACCGGCGGCAAAGAGGTAGCCGTCCGTCGCCCCGTAAAGCACGGTGTTGCCGATGATCGTGTTCTGATCGGCGATGAGCGGCGAATGCATCGGCGGACGCACCACAACAGTGCCGCCAGAGAGGCCCTTCGCCACATAGTCGTTGGCGTCGCCCGACACTTCGATCTTGAGACCCGGCGCCGCGAAAGCACCCAGCGACTGACCCGCAGAGCCCGTGAGTTTCACGGTCAGGTGGTCCGGCTGGAGGCTGTTGCGCATGCCGAATTTCGACACGATATGCGACGAGGTGCGCGTCCCGATGGTGCGAAGCGTATTCTGCACCGCGTAGGACAGCTGCATCTTTTCACCATCGTTGAGGAAGCGTGCGGCATCCGACACGATCTGCGCATCGAGCGTATCCGGCACCGCATTGCGCGGTTTGGAACGGTCGTAGACGATCCGGTCCGAGCCATCGACGGAGAGCAGAAGCGGGTTGAGATCGAGATCGTCGAGATGCGCCGAGCCACGCGAGGTCTGGGTCAGAAGATCGGCACGACCGATGACTTCATCCAGCGACCGCGCCCCGAGAGAGGCGAGCAGCTCACGCACTTCCTGCGCGTAGAAGGTGATCAGGTTCACGACCTTGTCGGCATTGCCAGCGAATTTGCCACGCAGGCGCTCGTCCTGGGTACAAACGCCGACCGGACAGGTGTTCGACTGGCACTGACGCACCATGATACAGCCCATCGCGATCAGCGCGGCGGTGCCGATACCGTATTCCTCGGCCCCCATCATCGCCGCCATGACAATGTCACGACCGGTGCGCAGACCGCCATCGGTTCTGAGCGTCACACGATCCCGCAGGTTGTTCATCGCGAGCACCTGATGCGCCTCGGTGAGACCCATCTCCCACGGCAGACCGGCGAATTTGATCGAGGTCGCAGGCGAGGCACCCGTACCACCGTTGTGACCGGAGATCAGGATGATATCCGCTTTCGCCTTGGCCACACCCGCAGCAATCGTACCGACGCCGGAGGAGGCCACGAGTTTCACCGTCACCTTGGCTTTCGGGTTGATCTGTTTCAGGTCGTAGATCAGCTGCGCCAAATCTTCGATCGAATAGATGTCATGGTGCGGCGGCGGCGAGATCAGCGTCACGCCCTTGGTCGAGTGCCGCAGCTTGGCGATCAGGTCGGTGACCTTCATCCCCGGAAGCTGACCGCCCTCGCCCGGTTTCGCACCCTGAGCAACCTTGATCTCCAGCTCTTCGCAATGGATCAGGTATTCGGCGGTCACACCGAAACGACCCGACGCCACCTGTTTGATCTTCGCGGACGCGTTGTCACCATTGGGTTCCGGCGTGAAATCGTCCGGGGACTCACCGCCCTCACCCGAGTCGGATTTCGCCCCGATCCGGTTCATCGCGATGGACAGCGTGCGGTGCGCCTCAGGCGACAGCGCGCCCAAAGACATCCCCGGCGTCACGAAACGTTTGCGGATCGACGTGATCGATTCCACCTCTTCGATCGGCACCGGTTTGCCGAGCGCTTTGAAGTCCAACAGATCGCGCAAATGGATCGGCGGCATCGACTGCATCTTGGCCGAATACTGCTTCCACATCTCGTAAGACGCACGATCACAGGCCGATTGCAGCATATGCATCGACTGCGCTTCCCACGCATGGGTCTCGCCCGATTTCCGCGCCTTGTAGAACCCGCCGATCGGCAGCGTATTGCCGCCAAGCCAGCCCTGTTTGTGCACGGCTTCGAGTTTGCGCTGAATGCCGCCCACGCCGATGCCGGAAATCCGCGAGTGCATCCCCGGGAAGAAATCCGCCACCATGGCGCGCGACAGGCCCACGGCCTCGAAGTTCAGACCACCGCGATAGGAGGAAATCACCGAAATCCCCATCTTCGCCATGATCTTCAACAGACCGGCATCCACCGCCGCACGATAGCGCGACACCGCTTCGGTCAGGGTGCAATCCAAGAGCCCGCGCTCGATACGATCCGCAATCGAATCTTCGGCCAGATAGGCGTTCACGATGGTCGCACCGCAACCGATCAGCACCGCAAAATAATGCGGGTCGATACATTCGGCGGAACGCACCCCCAGCGAACAGAAGGTCCGCAGGCCCTTGCGCGTCAGCCAGCTATGAACCGCCGAGGTCGCGAGGATCATCGGCATCGCGATTTTCTCTTCGCTCTGCTTCTTGTCGCTCAGAATGATGTGACCGCCACCGGAGCGCACGGCCTCTTCGGCCTCCGCACGGATGCGTTCCAGCCCGTCACGCAGCGCGTTCGGCCCGCCGTTCACCGGGAAGGTACAATCAATCTCGGTCATCGGCGCATTGAAATGGCCTTTCAGCGCCTCGAACTGGGCGTTGCCGACAAACGGGCTTTCCAGCACGAGAATCTCGGTCTGGGAGCTGTCTTCGTCGAGCACGTTCTTGAGGTTGCCGAACCGCGTTTTGAGCGACATCACGCGATACTCGCGCAGAGAGTCGATCGGCGGGTTGGTGACCTGCGAAAAGTTCTGGCGGAAGAAGTGGCTGAGCGGACGGTATTTCTCCGACAATACGGCTGCGGGCGTATCATCGCCCATGGAGGCAAGCGCCTCTTTGCCGTCTTCGGCCATCGGCGCCAGCATTTGCTCCAGCTCTTCGATGGTGTAGCCAGCCGCGATCTGACGCTTCTTAAGCTCGGCACCGGTGAAAATCGCCGTCTCTTTCAGACCCGCAAGCTCTTCGTCCAGATCGACGATCTTGCCGACCCAGTCACCAAAGGGCTGGGAATTCGCAAGACGGTTCTTGATGTCCACGTCGTGGTACAGCTTGCCCTCGGCCATATCGACGGCGAGCAACTGCCCCGGACCCAGCGCGCCTTTTTCAACGACGGTCGCCTCGTCGGTCGGCACCATGCCCACCTCGGAGCCCGCGATGACAAGACCGTCACCGGTGACGACATAGCGCATCGGGCGCAGACCGTTGCGGTCGAGACCGGCACAGACCCAACGACCGTCGGTCATCGCCAGAGCGGCCGGACCGTCCCACGGCTCCATCACGGAGTTCACATAGGAATACATGTCGCGCCACGCCTGCGGCAGTTCCTCGGCATTTTTCGACCAGGCTTCGGGCACCAGCATGGTTTTCGCCATCGGCGCGGAACGCCCGGCGCGCACCAGAACTTCGAACACCGAATCGAGTGCCGCGGAGTCGGAGGCGCCCTGCGGGATGATCGGTTTGATGTCCTCGGCCATCTCGCCAAAGGTCGACGAGGCCATGCGGATCTCGTGCGATTTCATCCAGTTGGTGTTGCCTTTGATCGTGTTGATCTCACCGTTATGCGCCAGCATACGGAACGGCTGCGCCAGCCACCATTGCGGGAAGGTGTTGGTGGAATAGCGCTGGTGATAGATCGCGAAAGCGGATTCGAAACGCTCGTCTTTCAGGTCCGGATAGAATTCCGCAACCTGTTCGGCCAGCATCATGCCCTTGTAGATGATCGACCGGCAGGACAGCGAGCACAGATAGAGATCGCGAATGCCTGCGGCCTGCGCCGCTTTCTCGATACGGCGACGGATCACGTAAAGCTCACGCTCGAAGGTCTCTTCGTCGACACCTTTGGAGTTGGAGATCAGGATCTGTTCGATCTCCGGGCGCGTCGCATTTGCCTTGTCGCCCAGAACGGTGGTGTTCACCGGAACGTGGCGCCAGCCGTAGATGTAATAGCCCATCCGAAGCACTTCGGTCTCGACGATCGTGCGGCAGGTTTCCTGAGCGCCGAAATCCGTGCGCGGCAGGAACACCTGACCCACGGCCAGAAGCTCGCCGTGACGCGCCTCATGGCCGGTGCGGCGGATCTGGTCGCCAAAGAAATGGTGCGGGATCTGAACGTGAATGCCCGCCCCGTCGCCGGTCTTGCCGTCGGCGTCCACGGCACCGCGGTGCCAGATCGCTTTCAGAGCGGAGATGCCGTTTTCCACGACCTTGCGGGATTTAGATCCGTCGATGGAGACCACAAGGCCCACACCGCAGGAGGAGTGCTCGTCGTCTTCGCGAAACAGCGAGTGTTCCGCCATCCACTGGCGTTTCGCCTCTTCGCGGGCGGCCCAGCTTTCATCATATTTCGTCATCGTATGAACCCTTCATCTGGTGGGTCAGGACTATTGTCCTTTTAGAACTCTTGCCTTCCAGAGCGGCGGCCTTGGTGCCCGACAAAAGTCCGACACAAATCCGACGGAACGCCGACCGCTCCGATCGATCTCATTCGGCGGCGACGGCCGCGCTCTGATCGAGATACTCGACCATCGCATCGGCGGCTTCGCGCCCGTCCCGGATCGCCCAGACCACAAGCGACGCGCCGCGCTGGATGTCGCCACAGGCATAGACACCCTCGAGGTTCGTTGCATGGGTCTTGAAGTCGGCCATGACGGTGCCCCAGCGGGTGGTCTCAAGCTCTTCGACGCCCCAGAGGTTCGGCAGATCTTCCGGCTCGAAGCCAAGCGCCTTGATCACCAGATCGGCCTCTTCGATATAGTCGGCGCCCTCGATCACTTCGGGGGACTGACGCCCGGAGGCATCCGGCGCGCCGAGGCGCATCTTCTGCACCATCACACCGGTGACCGGATCGCCCGCAAAGCCTTTCGGTGCGGAAAGCCAGACGAATTCAACGCCTTCTTCCTCGGCGTTCTGGGTCTCGCGTTGCGAACCTGGCATGTTGGCTCGGTCACGACGATAGAGACATTTGACCGAGGTCGCACCCTGACGGATCGCGGTGCGGACACAGTCCATCGCGGTATCGCCGCCCCCGATCACGACGACTTTCTTGCCCTCGGCATTCAGCTCGCCGCTGGTGTATTCTTCGACCTCGTCACCAAAGGACAGTTTGTTCGACACGGTGAGGTAATCGATGGCCTTGACGATCCCCTCGGCACCGGAGCCCGGCCCCTTGAGATCGCGGGATTTATAGACGCCGGTTGCGATCAGGACGGCATCGTGTTTGCCCCGGATCGCGTCGAAGGAAATGTCCTCGCCGACATTGCAGTTCAGCACGAATTCCACCCCGGAATCGGCCAGTTGCTGCACCCGGCGCAGCACGATGTCTTTCTCGAGCTTGAAGCCCGGAATGCCGTACATCATCAGCCCGCCAGCGCGGTCGGAACGCTCGTAGACGGTCACTTTGAGACCCGCACGGCGCAGACGATCCGCCGCGGCCAGACCACCCGGACCGGAGCCGATGATGCCAACGCTTTCCTCGCGCTCGGCGACGGGTTTGATCAGCTCAACCCAGCCTTCTTCCCAAGCGGTATCCGTGACGAATTTCTCGACGGAGCCGATGGTCACGGTACCATGACCGGACTGTTCGATCACGCAATTGCCTTCGCAGAGACGGTCCTGCGGACAAATCCGACCGCAGATTTCCGGGAAGCTGTTGGTGGCCTGAGAGATCTCATAGGCTTCCTTCAGACGTCCGGTTGCGGTGAGACGCAACCAGTCGGGAATGTTGTTGTGCAGCGGGCAATGGGCCTGGCAATAGGGCACACCGCATTGAGAACAGCGCGAGGCCTGCTCTTCCGCCTTTGCAAGCGCGAACTCGCCGTAGATTTCCAGAAAATCGTCCTTACGATCTTCCGCACTCCGCTTGGTCGGCATATCCCTGCCCACGGTCACGAATTTGAGCATCGGCTCTTTCGCCATGACACCACATCTCCGAAGGTTGGTAATTAGGTTGAGCGCTTCATTATAAGGTCTCGAAGAAAAAGAAAAGTCAGAAGTGCTGTCTTATTTTTCATTTCCCGGACAGCCCATCGTATGATTTCAAACCAATATGTCAAAAATTATGTCAGTATTATTGATATAAAATTAGCCTTCTTATTGATTTCAAATGAGTTTACCCTAGACGCAACCAAGGCCACATCGGAGACCCCATGAGCCTCTTTTATCTTCTCATCGTCGCAATTGTTCAGGGCATCACGGAGTTTCTTCCCGTTTCCTCCTCTGGTCACCTGATTCTCCTTCCATTTTTCCTCGGCACACACGATCAGGGACAGGCCATTGACGTCGCAGTCCATGTCGGCACTTTGGGTGCCGTGATCCTGTATTTCTGGCGGGACGTGAAGATCGGCCTCGCCGGACTGCCCAGATTGATGACCGGGCGCACCGATACGCCGGGATCGAAACTCGCCTTCCTTCTCATCGTTGCCACCATTCCGGTGATCCTGATCGGCCTCATACTGAAAGTCACCGGTCTTGCCGACGCCATGCGCTCTCCGGCGGTGATCGGCTGGACCATGCTGATCTTCGGCCTCGCGCTCTATTGGTTCGACCAGAAAGGTGCCGAAATGAAGGGGGAGGCGGATTGGAACCTCAAGGACGCGATCAAACTCGGGCTCTGGCAGGCGGTGGCGCTGATCCCCGGCACTTCGCGGTCCGGCATCACGATCACCGGTGCCCGCGCCATGGGATACACCCGCGCGGATGCCGCGAAAATCTCCATGCTGATGTCGATCCCGACGATCATGGCCTCTGGGATTTTGCTCGGAGCCGAAGTGGTCGGTGACGCGGATTGGGCGATGCTGAAAGACGCGGCCATCGGGGCGGTGTTCGCCTTCGGCGCGGCGCTTCTGGCGCTGACCCTGATGATGCGACTTCTGAAATCGGTGAGCTTCACGCCCTATGTGATCTACCGCGTGATCTTGGGCGTAATCCTGCTCGGGATCTCCTATAGCTAAAAGAAAACGCGCCCCAAAAGGGCGCGTTTGTCATTAAAGGGATGGGTGCGATCAGATTTCGCGCAGGTTCTTCGCACTTTCGCGAATGGCGTCATACTGGCCACCGTCGCGGTACACCCACATGTAATCCGGCAGAACCGCCTGCATTGCGGTCGGCTTGATCCCCAGATCGGCAAATGTTTTCGCCCCCTCGGACACGACATTGCCGACCTTCAGATTGGCGATCTGATCACCCGTCAGTATCCCGTTGTGGAACAGGCCCAGCGACAGCTTCTGCAACACAGTAAAACCGAAGGCCATCACACTGCCGACCCAGAAGGGCAGACCGACCACCAGACGTTTGCGATGAACGATCTTGAGCATTTCCACCATCAACTCGCGGAAGCTGCGGACATCGGGCCCACCCAACTCATAGATCCCCGGCTCCGCCTGACCCAAAACGGCCTTGACGGCGGCCTGCGCCACATCATCGACATAGACCGGTTGGAATTTCGTATTGGCGCCCACAAGCGTGAGAACCGGATTCTTTTCCGCCATCTTGCCGAAACGGTTGAAGAATTGGTCCTCCGTCCCGAAAATCACCGACGGGCGCAGAATCACGGCTGACGGGAAGGCCGCGAGCACCTTGGCCTCGCCTTCCGCCTTGCTCCGCGCATATTTGGACGCCGCCGTGGCATTCGCCCCAAGCGCCGAAATATGCACGCACTGTCCAATACCCTCTTCTGCCGCGATACGGGCAATACGCCCGGCGCCTTCGGCCTGAACGGCCTCGAAGGAATTCTTGCCGCGCTCGGTCAAAACCCCCACACAGTTCACGACCGCATCCGCGCCAAGCATGGCCGCACGCACGGAGGCGTCGTCACGAATGTTGCAGAACACCGGCTCGACCTGACCGACCGCGCCATAGGGTTTGACGTGCAGCGATTCGTTGGGGCGACGCACTGCGACGCGGACACGCCAGCCCTCCTTTGCCATGCGACGGGCGATGTACCGCCCGACAAAGCCAGCGCCGCCATAGATGGTGACCAGTTTCGTCATCTGCATCTCCAATGCCAAATTGTCGCGTCCGGTTTAGCTTTTCAGGGAGAAATGAACAAGGGATCTTCGCTCTCGCAAAAAACATTGAAAATGGCCGTTGACACGCCCCGCATCTCGCTTTAGATCACCGCCTCACGACGCATCTGTGCCCAGATGGCGGAATTGGTAGACGCGCCAGCTTCAGGTGCTGGTGTCTGTATGGACGTGGAGGTTCGAGTCCTCTTCTGGGCACCAAAATCCCCCCTTTAAAACATCGCAAAATGTCATTCAGGCGGGATTGCGTCGTACCTCCCGCATCATGAATGAAAACGGCGTCCGGTCTTGTAGTGAAATGCATCCGTGTCGGCTTCGCCTCCAACATCTGCCCGCGCCCTACGAAACCTGCATGCCATATGCGTCAGTCCCGAATGAGACTCGCAAGGTATTTGCCATATTCCGTTTTCTTGAACGTTTCTGCGTGCTCACGCATTTTAACGGTATCGATCCAACCCCTTTGATATGCAATTTCTTCGGGACAACCCGATTGCATGCCCTGCCTCATCGAGAGCGTACGCACGAAATTGCCGGCATCCAGAAGCGAGCCATGCGTGCCGGTGTCGAGCCAGGCGTAGCCACGCCCCATCCGCTCCACCGACAGCGTGCCATCGGCAAGATAGCTTTCAAGCAGTGTCACGATTTCCAACTCGCCACGCGGCGAAGGCCGGACTTCTTTTGCCCTGCGCGGCGCATCGCCATCGAGGAAATAAAGCCCGGTGACCGCGTAATTCGACGGCGGCACTTCGGGCTTCTCGATGATCTCTTCGACCGTACCCTCGCGATCGAATTTCACAACACCGTAACGTTCGGGGTCGGCCACATGATAGCCGAACACCGTCCCGCCCACCTCTTTGGCATCGGCCTCAGCAAGCATTTCCGGCAAGCCATGACCAAAGAAAATATTATCGCCCAGAACCATCGCGGAGGGCGCACCATCGAGGAAGTCTTCGGCAAGAAGGTAGGCCTGCGCCAGACCGTCGGGCGAGGGTTGGGTGATGTAGGTCAGGCTCAGCCCCCATTGCGATCCATCGCCCAGAAGGCGTTTGAACTGATCCTGATCCTGCGGCGTGGTGATCATCGCGATCTCGCGAATGCCCGACAGCATCAGCACGGAGAGCGGATAGTAGATCATCGGCTTGTCGTAGATCGGCATGAGCTGTTTCGACACCGCCATGGTCAGCGGATAAAGCCGCGTGCCGGAGCCGCCTGCGAGGATGATGCCTTTGCGGTCGGTCATGATGCCGTCTCCAACTCTTTAAGAACCTCGGCCAATCCGGCCTTCCAGTCCGGGCGTTCGATCCCGAATGTGGTTTCCGTCGTGCTGCAATCCATGCGGCTGTTGCCCGGGCGTTTCGCGGGCGTCGGATAGGCCGAGGTCGGGATGTCTTCGACCGCCATCGCCTTGCCTGCCTGCGTGAAAATCTCGCGGGCGAAATCGGCCCAGCTTACATCCGGCGCGCCGGAGAAATGATAGGTTCCGGCTGTGTTCGGATCTGTTTTGAGCCGTTCCGCGATGGTCACACAGGCTCTCGCGATGTCGCGCGCGGGCGTCGGGCCACCGATCTGATCGGCCACGACCGTGAGCGTGTCGCGGGTCTCGGAAAGCCGCAGCATGGTCTTCACAAAGTTGCCGCCATGAGCCGAGAACACCCAGGAGGTGCGCAGGATCGCGAAGGCGCCACCGGCCTCGCGAATGCCATTCTCGCCCTCAAGCTTGGTCTCGCCATAGACGCCCAGAGGGCCGGTCGGATGATCGGGGGCAAAAGGCGCTTCCCCTGCCCCGTCGAACACGTAATCGGTCGAGATATGCATGAAAGGAATGCCCAGATCGGCGCAGGTTTCGGCCATCTCGGTGGGTGCCGCGGCATTGATGAGCGTAGCCTCAAGCGGCTCGCTTTCCGCTTTGTCCACTGCGGTATAAGCCGCAGCATTGATCACAGCTTCGGGTTTGAGATCGCGGATCATCCGGCCACAGACCAGCGGATCGGTCAGATCGGCCTCATCGCGCGCGAGAAAGGTTGCGTCAGGCAGAAGCGCCTGAAGCTCCATCGCCACCTGACCGGTTTTGCCAAAAACGAGGATCATGCCTTGACCCCCAACCGTTCCCCAACCCCATGCCGGTCCTGAAGCGCGCGCCACCAACCCTCATTGTCGAGATACCACGCCACCGTCTGCGCCAGCCCTTCTTCGACTGTCACCGAAGGCCGCCAGCCGAGCTCTTCGCGGATGCGCGACGGGTCGATCGCATAGCGGGCGTCATGGCCCGGGCGGTCCGTCACAAAGGTGATCTGATCGGCGTAACTTCCGCTGGATTTGGGTCTCTTCTTGTCGAGAATTCTGCAAAGCGTTTTCACCAGTTCAAGGTTCGTTCGCTCGTTCTCGCCACCGATGTTGTAGCTGCGCCCGATCTCACCCTTTTCCACCACCAGCAAAAGCGCGTCGGCATGATCCTCGACATAGAGCCAGTCGCGAATGTTGGACCCGTCGCCGTAAATCGGCAGAGGCTTGCCCGCCAGAGCGTTGAGGATGATCACCGGGATCAGTTTTTCGGGGAAGTGGAAAGGGCCGTAGTTGTTCGAGCAGTTCGTCAAAACCACCGGTAGCCCATAGGTTTCGTGCCATGCACGCACCAGATGGTCCGAGCTGGCTTTCGAGGCCGAATAGGGCGAACGCGGATCGTAGGGCGTATCTTCGGTAAACTTGATCGCCGGATCGTTGGACAGCGAGCCAAACACCTCATCCGTCGAAATATGATGGAACCGGAAGCTCTCCGGCTTGCCCGTCTCGACCCAATATTTGCGCGCCGCCTCCAGCATGTTGAACGTGCCGGTGATATTCGTCTCGATGAAATCGCCCGGCCCGTCGATGGAACGGTCCACATGGCTCTCGGCGGCCAGATGCATCACCACGTCGGGTTTATGTTTGGCAAAAACAGTGTCCAATCCGGCCCGATCACGGATATCCACCTGCTCGAACGCATAGAGCGGGCTATCCGAGACAGAGGCCACATTGTCGAGGCAGGCCGCATAGGTCAGCGCATCGACATTGACCACCTCATGACCCCGCGACACCGCAAGCCGCACCACAGCAGAGCCAATGAACCCTGCCCCGCCCGTCACCAGAATCTTCATGTGTTGTCCTTTGTGAAAGGCGTCTCGAATTCGGCGAATGTCTGCGCCTTCTCATCCTTTTCCGAGATCACCGGCGTGATCCCTTCAAGCGGCCAGTCGATGCCGCAGCTGTCCCATTTCACCGCCCCGTCGCACTCCGGCGCGTAGTGATCGGTGCATTTATAAATAATCTCGCTGTCCGGCTCCAAGGTCATGAACCCGTGCAAGAAGCCCGCCGGAATCCAAAGCTGTTTGCCATTCTCGAACGACAGTTCCTCCCCCACCCATTGACCATAGGTCTCGGAGCCCTTGCGAGCATCCACGGCCACATCGAAAATCCGCCCGCGGCCACAACGGACAAGCTTGCCCTGCGCATGCGGCGGGCTTTGGAAATGCAGGCCCCGCACCGTGCCGACTTCGCGCGAGAGCGAATGATTGTCCTGCACGAACTCCGGCAGGTCGAGCCCGGCTTCCGTCAGTTTTTTCTTGTTCCAGCTTTCCGAAAAGAACCCGCGATGGTCGCCAAAACGCGGCGGCGTGATGAGATAAACGCCCGAAAGGGAAGTTGGAGAAATCATGACGACCTGTCTTTTCCTGTAGAAACATACTCAGGTCGAAAGTGCATAATTTCTGCGCCAGCCGCAATCTTTCCCGCTCTACAAAACGAGACTATCGCCAATTTGCAGCACTGACGCCAAATGCATGGCAAAATCGCGCGGGAAGGGGACCCTCCCGCGCAGGTCTTTCAAA
The DNA here is from genome assembly GCF_051054295.1 of Celeribacter sp. SCSIO 80788. Lineage (GTDB taxonomy): Bacteria > Pseudomonadota > Alphaproteobacteria > Rhodobacterales > Rhodobacteraceae > Celeribacter. The sequence continues at coordinate 2,829,671 of NZ_CP150482.1, forward strand.
AGTCCCAGTCTTCATCCTCGGTCGCAACCGCTTTGCCGATCACGTAAGAAGATCCCGAGCCCGAGAAGAAATCGTGGTTCTCGCTGTCGGGGCTCAGTGCCGCGAGAATCGCCGGGTTCACTTCGGACACTTCGCTTGGGAACAGCGCCTCGAAGCCGAGGTTTTGCAGCGCTTTGTTGGCATTGTAATGCAAAAACGCCTTCACATCCTCGCTCAGACCGATGCCGTCATAAAGCTCCTCGGTATATTGCGCCTCAATGTCGTAGAGATCGAAGAGCATGGCAAAAGCATAGTCCTTGAGCGCCTGACGTTCGGCCTCGGGCAACCGCTCCATCCCGCGTTGGAACTTGTAGCCGATGTAATAGCCATGCACCGCCTCGTCGCGGATGATCAACCGGATGAGATCAGCGGTGTTGGTCAGTTTCGCGCGCGACGACCAGTACATCGGCAGGTAGAACCCCGAATAGAACAGGAAGCTTTCGAGAAACACCGAGGCAATCTTACGTTTCAACGGGTCGTTGCCGGGCGCATAGGTTTCGAGGATCACGCGCGCCTTGGCCTGAAGATGCGGATTTTCCTCCGACCAGCGGAAGGCCTCATCCACCTCTTTCATCGAACAGAGCGTCGAGAAGATCGAGGAATAGGACCGCGCATGCACCGCCTCCATAAAGGCGATGTTGGTCAGCACAGCCTCCTCATGCGGCGTCACCGCATCGGGCATCAGAGAGGGCGCGCCAACGGTGTTCTGGATCGTGTCCAAAAGGGTCAGCCCGGTAAACACGCGAATGGTGAGGCGCTGTTCCTCCTCGGTCAGGGTCGACCAACTCGGAATATCGTTCGAGAGCGGCACCTTTTCCGGCAACCAAAAGTTCACCGTCAGACGGTTCCAGACCTCGAGATCCTTGTCGTCCTGAACCCGGTTCCAGTTGATCGCACGCGGAATGCGAATATCGGTCATATCTTTCATGAGAGGTCTCCTCAGAGCGTGCAGGACACGCAGCCCTGCACCTCGGTCCCTTCAAGGGCGGCCTGGCGCAGGCGGATGTAGTAGATGGTCTTGATGCCTTTTTTCCACGCGTAGATCTGCGCTTTGTTGATGTCGCGCGTGGTGGCCTCGGCGGGGAAAAACAGCGTCAGGGACAGACCCTGATCGACGTGCTCAGTGGCCGCGGCATAAGTGTCAATCAGCGGCTCCGGGCCGATCTCATAGGCATCGCGGTAGTATTCGAGGTTCTCGTTGTTCATGAAGGCCGCCGGGTAATAGACGCGGCCGATTTTGCCCTCTTTGCGGATCTCGATTTTCGACACGATCGGATGGATCGAAGAGGTCGAGTTGTTGATGTAGCTGATCGACCCGGTCGGCGGAACGGCTTGCAGGTTGCGGTTGTACAACCCGTCTTTCATCACGGTCTCTTTGAGTTTGATCCAATCCTCGCGGGTCGGCAGCTCCATCCCGTCGAACAGCGCCTTCACCACATCGCTTTCCGGCAGCCAGTCGCGGTCGGTGTATTTGTCGAAGAAGGAGCCATTGGCGTAATCGGAATCCTCGAAACCTTTGAAGCTCTCACCGTGATCGCGCGCCAAGGCGTTGCTTTCCCGGATCGCGTGATAGGCGACGGCAGCGAAATAGACCGAGGTGAACTCGACGCCTTCCGGAGACCCATAATGAATATGCTCGCGCGCCAGAAACCCGTGCAGGTTCATCTGGCCAAGGCCGATCGCGTGGCTTTCGTCATTGCCGCGACGGATCGAGGGCACGCTATCAATCGCCGACATTTCCGACACGGCGGTCAACGCCCGAACAGCCGTCCCGACCGTCTGGCCAAGATCCTTGCCATCCATCGTTTTCGCGATGTTGAGCGAGCCGAGGTTACAGGAAATATCGGTGCCGAGATGACTGTAGGACAGATCCTCGTTGAACTCGGAGGCTTCGTTGACCTGCAAGATCTCGGAACACAGGTTCGACATGTTGATCCGGCCCGCAATCGGGTTCATCCGGTTCACCGTGTCTTCGAACATGATGTAGGGATAGCCGCTTTCGAACTGAATTTCCGCCAAAGTCTGGAAGAACGCGCGCGCGTTGATCTTTTTCTTGCGGATGCGTTTATCGTCCACCATCTCCTCATATTTCTCGGTGACCGAGATTTCGGAGAAGGGCACGCCGTAGACCTTTTCAACATCATGCGGCGAGAACAGGTACATCTCGTCGTTGCGTTTCGCGAGTTCGAACGTGATATCCGGGATCACCACGCCCAGAGACAGCGTCTTGATGCGGATTTTCTCGTCTGCGTTTTCGCGTTTGGTGTCGAGAAAGCGCAGGATGTCGGGATGGTGGGCGTTCAGGTAAACGGCCCCCGCGCCCTGACGTGCACCAAGCTGGTTGGCGTAGGAGAAGCTGTCTTCCAGCAGTTTCATCACCGGGATCACACCCGAAGACTGGTTCTCGATGCCTTTGATCGGCGCGCCATGTTCACGGATGTTGGTCAGAAGCAAAGCCACACCACCACCGCGTTTCGACAATTGCAGCGCGGAGTTGATGCCACGCCCGATGCTTTCCATGTTGTCTTCGAGCCGCAACAGGAAGCAGGAAATCAGCTCGCCACGGGACTTTTTCCCGGCGTTCAGAAAGGTCGGCGTTGCGGGCTGGAACCGGCCCGACAGCATCTCTTCCATGAAAGACATCGCCAGCGCCTCGTCGCCCCGCGCCAGAGCCAGCGCGCACATCACAACGCGATCTTCGTAACGTTCAAGATAGCGCTGCCCGTCGCGGGTTTTGAGCGTATAGGAGGTGTAATATTTGAACGCACCGAGGAAGGTCGGAAAGCGGAACTTCTTGGCATAGGCCTCGTCCCAAATCTTGCGCATGAAGTTCTTGGAATACTGATCCAGAACCTCCGCCTCGTAATAACCTTCTTCCACGAGATAGCCGAGCTTCTCGTCGAGCGAGTGAAAGAACACAGTGTTCTGGTTCACATGTTGCAAGAAATACTGACGTGCCGCCATACGGTCGGCCTCGAAGCGGATGTGCCCTTTCTCATCATAGAGATTAAGCATGGCGTTGAGTGCGTGGTAATCGGTGGTTCCGTTCAGGCCATCGTCGAGCATGGCGCATCCCCCATATGTGCGAGCCCCAGTTTCCGGCCCATTTTTTCCAACCCGGCGCGAACTCGGGCGATATCATTGTCGAACCCCGCCAGCTCAAATTTGTAGAGCAACGGGACATTGCATTTGCGGGCAATAACATCGCCCGACATGGCATAAAGACTGCCGAAATTTCGATTTCCCGTCCCTATCACACCCTTGAGAAAGGCGCGTTTGTCGGCATCATTCAAAAGGCGAATGACCTGTTTCGGGATTGCACCGCGCCCCTCGCCATCCGCATATGTCGGACAGATCAGAACGAAAGGGCGGTCAATGGTCGGCCCCGAATCCTTTGGAGAAATCGGGATGCGTTTTGCCGGAAGACCCAGCCTTTCGACAAAGCGCATCGTATTCCCCGAGGTCGAGGAGTAATAGACGATATCCGGGATGCAGATTGGCAGCGGCTCCCCGGGCATCGGGTCAAACCAGACGTGCAATCATGTCAGGACGGAAACCGGACCAGTGATCCTCACCTGCAACCACGACCGGCGCCTGACGATAGCCAAGCCCTGTAACATGGCTCATCGCCTCATCGTCTTGGGTCAGGTCGATCACATCGTAGTTCACACCTTTTGCGTCCAGCGCACGGGTGGTTGCGGTACATTGCACACAGGCGGGTTTGGAATAGACGGTGACGCTCATCTCTTGTCCTCTGCTCGTTGTCATTCAGAGTTCCCGAGCGCGGGCAGCGACACACCACCTCACACGCCCCCGAACCCTCCGTTCGTGGTCATTTTTAGTTCTGGCAGATATCCTGACTCGCAGCTCGAACACCTCCGCTCACCTTCCCAGCACAAGCCAGTGGATTTTGAACGTCGATTTGCCACTCACAGTTGCGGGGGCAGTGCCGGATTTTCACCGTCTTCCCTGTTCGCCCTTTGATTCCTCATTGGGCACCAGAACGCATTCTTTTTGCCAGTGAGTCCCATATGGTGTCAATCCGAATATACCAGATACAGTGGTATATTTTTCTCATCACACCATACATAGGGAAAATTACATCAAACCGCACAAGCTCACGCCCAAAAAAACCGGGCTTAATGGGCGAAAACTCCCATCCTGTTCATAAATTTCCATGCTGTTTGCCACCCTATTGTTTTCTGTTTTCCGCCCGATCACAAGCCCTGACATAAGTAAAAATGCCGCACGTCTTTGAGCGCCAGACACACTCGACCGCATCTCGGAAATTGAGCTTCCCTTGCTCCGGCGTCACAGAAGCCTTATGCACGAGCCGGACACCCAATTGTCAGTCGGATTTCAGCGCGAAAGGCCAGAGCCATGGCGAATTTTCTATATCAAAACGACCTCCCCGACGATCTCGATCTCGGGCCCGTGGTGGCGATTGATTGCGAAACCATGGGGCTGAACCCGCATCGCGACCGCCTTTGCCTCGTGCAGATGTCCGGCGGCGACGGCAACGCGCATCTCGTTCAGGTGGCGCGCGGTCAGACCGAGGCCCCGAACCTGTGCAAGATGCTGGCCGATCCGAATGTGCTGAAACTTTTCCACTTCGGCCGCTTCGACATCGCGGCGATGTATCATACCTTCGGCGCACTCGCGGAGCCGGTCTATTGCACAAAGATCGCTTCGAAACTCGTGCGCACCTTCACCGACCGGCACGGGCTCAAGAACCTGCTCGAGCAATTGCTCAAGGTCGATATTTCGAAATACCAGCAGATGAGCGACTGGGGCGCCGAGGAGCTGACCTCCGCCCAGCTCGATTACGCGGCTTCCGATGTACTCTACCTGCATCAACTGCGGGACAAGCTGAATGCCATGCTTGAACGCGAAGGACGCATGGAGATCGCGCAGTCCTGTTTCGATTTCCTTCCGACACGCGCCAAGCTCGACCTCGAAGGCTGGCCCGAAATCGACATCTTCACTCACTGACATTTTCTCTGACCGGAGCGTCGCGACATGACACAGCCCGTCACTTTTCTCGACACTGCCCGCCGTGTGATCCGACAGGAGGCCGATGCTCTCGATCTCCTTGCCGAGAGCCTCGGCGCGGAATTCACCGAAGCGGTTGAAACGATCCTCGCCGCAAAGGGCCGCACCATCGTCACCGGCATGGGCAAATCGGGCCATATCGCGCGCAAGATCGCGGCGACGCTGGCCTCCACCGGCACGCCCGCGCATTTCGTGCATCCGGCAGAGGCGAGCCACGGCGATCTGGGGATGATTGGCGATGGGGATGTGTGCCTCGTGCTGTCGAATTCCGGGGAAACGCCGGAGCTCGCGGATGTCATCGCCTATACTCGCCGCTTCAAGATCCCGATGATCGGCGTGGCTTCGAACCCCGACAGCTCGCTCATTCGCGCCTGCGATGTGGCTCTGATCCTGCCAAAAGCGCCGGAAGCTTGCGGTCATGGCATCGTACCGACCACCTCGACCACGATGACACTGGCGCTTGGCGATGCGATTGCGATTGCGCTCATGGAACATCGCGCCTTTACCGCCGACAATTTCCGAGTGCTGCATCCGGGCGGCAAACTTGGCGCGCGCCTGACCAAAGTCCGGGCGCTGATGCACACCGACATGCCGCTCGTGAGTGCCGAAACCCCGATGCGCGAGACACTTTCGGTGATTTCGGACAAAGGTTTTGGCGTCGTCGGCGTCGTCGATCCGGAAGGTCAGCTCACGGGGATCATCACCGATGGTGACCTGCGCCGTCATATCGACGGGCTTCTGGAAAAAACTGCGGGCGAGATCATGACCAAGGGGCCGATGACCATCACCGCCGATGCGCTGGCCGAAAAAGCCGTGGCGCGGATGGATGAGCGTGCGATCACCTGTCTCTTTGTGCGGGAAACTGCCGATGACGGGCGTCCCTGCGGGATTCTGAAAATTCAGGACTGTCTTCGCGCCGGGGTCGTGTAAGACGTCCTTATGGCGCGGTTCGACAACTCTTATTCCAAATTCGTGGCCTTTGCGAAGGTCGCCTTGCCGTTGGCGAGCCTTGCGCTTTTGGCAACGCTGTTTCTGTTTGCCCGCGGCAAGGAAATCGGCATGTCGATCCCCTATGCCGATGTGGATCTCGAAACCCTGGCCCGCGAACAACGCATCGAGGGACCGTCCTTTGCGACCGTCACTCGCGACGGGGCCCAGCTCGAGATTTCCGCCGATGTCGTGCGCCCGGACCTGTCGACCCCGGACGTGATCAATTCCACAATCGTGCGCGGTGCGCTCAGGATGCCCGACAATGGCTCCGTGACGCTCAAGGCCGACGATGGCGTGATCGACGGCCCCGCCCAGATCGCGGAATTGTCCGGCCATGTGGAGATCGAAACCTCCACCGGCTACACGATCACCTCCGAACGGATCGCAACACTTCTCGACGTGTCGAAGATCGAAAGCCCCGGAAGTGTCGAGGCGACCGGTCCCGCAGGCGATCTGACAGCCGGTTCCATGGAAATTTCACAGGATCCGGAGACCGACGCCTACCTTCTGGTTTTCAAGAACGGCGTGAAGCTGATATATCAGCCCTGATTTTCGAGGATTTGCACGTGCCCACCATCCGGACCCTTTCGCTCAGTTGCGCCCTGGCCCTTGCGCTCACCCTTCCCGGCCTGCCGTCGATGGCACAGGGCACGCAGATCGCCTTCGGGGGGATCAGGCACGACAGCGCCTTGCCCGTCGAGATCACCTCCGATCAGCTCAGTGTCGATCAGAACACCGGCAAGGCCATCTTCACCGGCAATGTGGTGATCGGTCAGGGCACAATGCGACTCGCGGCCCAAACCGTCGAGGTGATCTATGCCAGCGACACCAGCCAAATCGCCCGGCTTCTGGCCTCCGGTGGCGTGACCATCACCAACGAAGGCGAAGCCGCCGAGGCGCAGAATGCCGAATACGACCTCGAATCGGGCACCGTGACCCTGACCGGCAGCGTGCTTTTGACCCAAGGCAACAACGTCATGTCCGGCGAACGCATGGTGATCGATCTGAACACCGGCACCGGCCGCATGGACGGGCGGGTGAAAACCATCCTGCAATCCGGGGCCGATCAATGAGCGATGCCACAGGGCTGAAGGTCCGCAATCTGCGCAAAGGCTACCGCAAACGGACCGTGATCCGCGACGTCTCGCTCGATCTCGAACGCGGTGAGGTTGTCGCCCTTCTGGGGCCCAACGGCTCCGGCAAAACCACCTGTTTCTACACCATCGCGGGGCTCGTCATGCCGGAAGGCGGCGAAGTCACAGTCGATGGGCGCAACATTACACTTTTGCCGATGTATCGCCGCGCCAAGCTCGGCATCGGCTACCTGCCGCAGGAGGCCTCCGTGTTCCGCGGTCTCTGCGTCGAAGACAACATCCTCGCCATTCTCGAAGTCTCTGAAAGCGACCCGCTCCTGCGCCGCGAAAAACTTGAAGACCTGCTCTCGGAATTCTCCATCTCCCATCTGCGGCGCGCACCGGCGCTCTCGCTTTCGGGCGGTGAACGGCGGCGAGTCGAAATCGCGCGCTGTCTCGCGTCCGATCCCTCCTATGTACTGCTCGACGAACCTTTCGCGGGCGTCGATCCGATCGCAGTAGCGGAAATTCGCGGACTGGTTTCCGATCTTAAGACACGTGGCATCGGCGTCTTGATCACAGACCATAACGTGCAGGAAACATTGGGTATTATCGACCGCGCCTATATCCTGCACGACGGTCACGTCCTGATGTCAGGAACCAAGGAAGACATTGTCGCCGACGAAACCGTGCGACGCGTTTACCTTGGCGACAATTTCCGGATCTGAACGCGGGTTTCGATTGACATTCACCCGCATTCTGACGCCTTATAAGTGTCCAATGCGTGACGTAAGGATGAGAGTCTGCGCCATGGCACAAAAGAGCCACAGAGCGCCGGAAAAACGCCCCGACAGATTGTCCGGGTTCCCCCTCATTCGCATGCATTGTAATCCCGCTTTCAACAAAAACCCAGGACCTCGCATCCACGCCGGAGGAGGCGTTCAGGCGTAGGTCAAACAAAGAAGGAGGTATCTATGCGGTACCAAATCAGCGGAAAACAAATCGACATCGGTGAATCGCTTCAAACGCATGTGAAAACCGAGCTGGGCGTCGTCCTGGACAAATACGGACAACGTCCGACCGACGCGAATGTCGTGTTTTCCAAATCTGGGGCGGAATATGTTTGCGAGGCCGTGGTGCACCTGTCCTCCGGCCTGAACGCACAAGCCAGCGCAAAGGCTCATGAAATCTATGCCGCCTTCGACGAATGCGCCGAGAAAATGGACAAACAGCTGCGTCGTTACAAACGCCGCCTGAAAGATCACCACAAGGAGCGCACCGAGCCTGTTGAACTTTTCGGCGCTTCTCAGTATATCCTCGCCGCATCGGAACACGATGAGGATCAGGAACCGGAAACCCTGCAGCCGATGATCATCGCAGAGATGGAAACCAAGATTCCGACTCTGACGGTGGGCGAAGCGGTGATGCAGATGGAGCTTGCCGGGGCCCCTGTTCTTGTGTTCCACAAAGAAGGTAAGAACGGTGTAAACGTGGTCTACCGCCGTGCCGATGGCAACATCGGTTGGGTCGACCCTGACAACGCGAAATAATGAAACCGGCCCGCCTCGACGGGTCGGGGCGGGTAGTTTCAAATGAATATCGCAAAGATCTTGGATCCGCAGGCCATCAAGGTTGTGGGTAAAATGACGAGCAAAAAGCGTCTGTTTCAGGATCTCGGTGAGATCGCCGCAAGCGCATACGGCCTGTCGGAAAACGGCACGGTCGATGCGCTTCAGGCCCGCGAAAGCCTTGGCCCGACCGGTGTGGGCCATGGCATCGCGCTTCCTCACGCCCGCATCGAAGGTCTGGAGCGCGTTGTCGGCGCCTTCATGCGTCTCGAGAGCCCGATGGATTTCGACGCGGTGGATCGCCAGCCGGTCGATCTGGTCTTTGCCCTCTTCGCCCCGGCGGAATCCGGCGTCGATCATCTCAAGGCTCTGGCGCTCGTCTCCCGTACCATGCGCGACAGCGACATCTGCGCGAAATTGCGCGCCAACAACGATCCGGCGACGCTGCATGCCATTCTGACCGAAGGACCGGCGATCAAGGCCGCCTGAGCCTCCCCCAGTTCAGCCCCAGGGCTTGAACCCGAACATCATGTAATCCCGCTGATAGGCCGTGCGCACGGCCTCCTCGACCTCGTCGTCGTAAATCTCGGCGAGGGTGATCGGCGTATCCTGCGTCTCCTCCTCAACTAAAGGGGGCAGCTTGCCCAGCGCACCGGCGAGATGAGTGAGATCTTCGGCAAGATTTTCTTCACGCAGCACCATGTCAGGCAGGGAGAAGTCTGCGAATCCCTTGATCACCTCGGATTGCGACGCCCATGTGCCATCGACCCGGATCGAGGTCTGGCCATTGAGATTCCCACGCACGAAATCCGCAAATTTGATGAAGGCTTCGCGATGCTGATCCCGGCTATATCCCGCATCCGGACCGCTGATGGGCAAAGGCAATTTATAGGTCGCCCGCAGCGTTTCGCGGATGTCACCATAGGTTTGTCCCCCAACGTTCAGAATATATTCGCAAAACGTCCGGTGTAGCCGTTGAACCGGGTGAGAAATCACCGTGAAGCTGCGATGCCCCTTGTTCTGGCGTTTCCACTGACGCAGCGATTTCTGCGTGAACCCTTCTGTCAGCTCCTCCGGCGTCACCTTGTCGAGCGCGGCCATCCACGCCCGCACCGCGCCTTCAGGCCCGCTCCGGACCGGCATATAGAGCACGGATGTGGACTGACCCGCCACATAGGTCGGCACGGCCGGATGGCGACGCGGTTCAAAATTCGGCGTGTTCGACAGGTTGAAATGGTCGACGTTCGACAGGTCTGAGACCATTTCGGCGTAGTTCAAAACCTTGTCCTCAAGACGCGCCGGGTTCTGCACCTTGGTCTTTTGATTGGTCTTCGCGCGCTCTTCTGTGACGCCAAGAAAATGCGCCAAACCGTTGAGAACCTCGATGTCCTGAATGTCTTCGTAATTGATGTAAAATGCTGTCTGACCGGTGGTTTGCAAGCTCCGTTGCAGGAAGAGCTGAAACTCTTTCAGCGCGTCGAGCATCTCCTGAAACTCGCGCCTCTCAAATCGCACCTTGGCGGATTTGGCGTCCTTGAGGTCGCCCAACCGCCATTGCCCCGTCGCCCCGGCGATCTTGCGCGACACATAGCTTTCCAAAGGATTGCGCGTCAGGATGATCTTGGCGCAGCGCGGATCGCTCAACACATGGGCCAGGATGCGCGGATCGTGATCGTGAAAGAACCGGAATCCCGAAAGCCCCTCCGTCTCTGCCCGCATCCGCCCCAGCAACACGGTCGGATCGGCCTCCCGCATGACCATCGAAACACCCAGCATTTCCTTTTGGTTCGACTTGCCGATAAACGCTGGATTGAACACTTCGCCCCAACATTTCAACCCCAGATAGGAATTGACGTTTTCCTCGAGAAAATTGGACCCGGTCCGCATCTCGGCGAAAATCACGAAATAATCGAAAGGCTTGGCCATGTGTTCGTTTTACCAGCGTTACTTTACAAGATAGGGCCGCTTGTGTTCCCGCGCCCGCATGTCGGGCTCGGACCCCGTCGGGAAATCGCCCATGAGATGCGGCTTCATCCCCTGGTTCTTCAAATTTTGCAGGAATTGCCCGAAGCCCGTCAAATCCCGCATTCGCGGTGCCTCGGTCAGACGGCGGACATTGCGCGGGCCGATCTCATCGATGATCGCCTGCAAGGGCTCCATCTGGCTCTCGATGAAATCCGCCATGGTCCAGATCCGCACCCGCGCCTTAATATGCTGGGAGCGCAGAATCTCGAGATGCTCCGCCTCGATCCTCTGCAGGCGTGCGGCCTCACGTCGGATTTCCGAAAAGCTCTTGTTCGAGCGGAACAGGGCCACCGCCCAGGCACCAGAAATCACGGAAATCTGCGCATTGGGGTCAGTGGCGATCAGCCAGTTGATCGCCTGATTGTCGCGCGGACCGTACATGAAACATTGCCGCTCGCCGCGGGTATTCCAAATCAGTGACGTGAGAAAGCCGCAGGGGTTGTAATCGCGCAGGGTCGCATGGCTGGAGAGCGCACCGGAAAAGACCTTTTGCCCGCCGGAGAATTCCACCGCATCGGGTGCAAAAAGATGACCATGGACGCGCGCACTCACTGCCCGCGACAGCCATTCGTCGAAATTCTCGAACAGGTCCGAGAAGCCTTCGAACACCGAATAAGGCGCGCTGGTCTTGCCATGCCCCCTGCCATGTCCGGGCATCCGGCTTTGCATGTAAAGCCCCTCGCGCCCCATGATACGCCGCTCCACCGCCTTGGAGAAAATCCGGTCGATCTTGCCGGGGTTGGGCTCGCTCCCCTTCATCGGATTGCTGTCCGGGTTGAGGAAGGTCGCGTAGAGGCGTTCCGCCTTGGGCCAGATCTTGCGCGCCACGAAACAATCGGACCGCCGCAAAAGCTGTAGGTGGTCGTCGTAGAAAATATGCGGTTTGCCCTGATAGTCGAATTTCGACAGGGTCAGGGAACGGCTTTCGATATTGTTCGAATAGAGCCGCACGAGGGTCTGGTAATAGCTTTCGTCCGGGATCCAGACCTTTTTGAAATAGCCATCGTAGAGCTTACGATCCGGGTCTTCGAGGATGGCAGACAGGGTCTGACGCGTCAGACACCACCATTGCGAGCCCAGATGCGGCACCAGCCCGTCGGGGATCTTGCGCTTGTATCCGATCCTGCGCTGAAGCGCGACATAGCGGTCGAACAACCGCCGCTGCTTTTTCCACGAAAACGGGAAACGCAGAGTGAAGCGCTCGGAATCGAGCCCCCCCACGGTCCAAGGCACATCCTCGGTCGTCACGCTTTCGATGAAATTCGTCATCGGCCGCGCCGCGAGGTAGCGTTTCAGATCCTCAACCGGACGCAGCGGCAGGCAGGCTCCGGAGGACAGGTAGACATGTCGCGCCTCCGGAAAACGCGACAGCATCAATTCGGAGGCGTCCTGAGACGCCGCCACCAGGGACCATGTGCCCCAGTCACAGGCATGACGTTTGGAGAACAGCACATTGTCCAGATCGGAGAGGCTGTCGACGAAGGGTTGATAAATCTCTTTCTTCACCCGCCGGTCGACATGGATCACGACTGGACAGCCGTGGGTCGCCCAATGGCGTGCCACCTGCTCGGCCCGGTCGAGCGCGGTGTGCACCAACATCACGAAGCCGACCGTCATGCCCAGTTCCCCTTGGACATAAGGCCCAGAATTTCGAGCTGACGCCAGTTGATGTATTTCTCCGACCAGTTGCACCACAGTTCCGGGTCATCCTTGATCCGGTTGTGATAGGCGAGATATTCGCGCGAGCCGGCGTAATGCTGACGGCGCTGCAATTCTTCTTCGGTCTTCTGCACGAAGGTGTTGAGAAACTTCGCATGCAAAAGCGCACCGGAGGCCTTTTCCCCACCTTGCGTCTCATAGACGAAATTGAGCCCCCGCGGCAAAAGCATATGGGTCGAGTGCATGTAGGCATAATCGCGATGCCATTTAACCAGCGGAATCTTGTTCAGCGATGGCGCATTGAACGGATCGTCGTTGAAGAACAGCCGCGCACGAGGTCCCCCCTGAATCCAGAGATTGTAATACTCCGGGTTCATCGAAATCATGTAATTTCCGCTGTCGAACCATTCCGCAATCTCGAACGGGTTCTGCCCCTCACGATAGGGCTGCGCGTCGATCGGCCCTTTCGGATACATGTCGATCAGCATCGCCGAAAAACTGCGGAGGCCGGAATTGTCGAGCCAGTCGGTAAGCGCCGGGATCGGGCGGGTGTCGCAGAACGGAAAGACCAGAAACTCGTCCACGTCCACGGTGAGCGTCCAATGCCCGTGACAATGTTTTCGCGCGATCCAATTCATCCAATGCACACCGAACAGCGATTTGCGATAGCTCGCGGTGGTGTGCCAGATCGAGACATCTTCCTGCCCGAGAAGGAATTCGCGCGAGCCATCGTCACTGTCATTGTCGACGAACAGGAAATGACTGACCCCCATATCTCTGTAATATTTGAGAAAATACGGAAGACGAATGCGTTCGTTGCGCAGGGTGCAAACCACAAGAATATCGTCCGACCGAATGCGGGCCGTGTTGTCCTGAATCAGCATAAGCTCCCGGCGCGCCCGAAAGGCCCGCCAGAGCGCCTGTTTGCGCCTCAGCCGCATCCTATATTGCAACAGCCTGCTCACCGATCAGCCTTAATGTTCCCCGGGATCGAATATGGCATGGCTTTCGCATCTGACTGAGCCATATTCGTGTCTTTTGCGGTTCAATCTACGTGTTTACGCCAAAAACGTAAACAATTCATATTAAATGGCAAAACTGTTCCATCAGCCCCGCCAATCACCCCGCGCCATCAAGCCAAGTTTTTCCAGCTGCCACCAATCCTCGTAGGCTACGGAAGCTTCATGCCAGAGTGTCGGTCCCGCGATCAGCTCATCGTAATAGGAGCCGAACTGGTCGGGATCGGCGAAATGCTGGCGCCTTTCTTTTTCTTCTGCGGATTTTTCAACCACGATCGACAGGAATTTCGTATGCAAAAGAACGCCTGACAAATGCACCTGCCCCGGGCCGTCATAGGCCAGATTCAGCTTCTGCGGCAGCATTGCATGAGTCGAATTCACATAGGCATAGCGCCAATGCCACTTCACAAGCGGCAGCTTGTTAAGTGTCGGACCACGCCGACGATTCCGGGCAAAGAAAACGCGCTCGCGAACACCGCCCTGGACCCAGAGATTGTTTTTCGGCTTCTGCCTCTCACTGCGATACGGGCCTGCATCGAAATAACGCAGAACCTCTAGGGGATCCTGATCCGGCGCATACACAACCTCATTGATCCCTTCCTTCGGATACAGTTCGAGCATCAGCGCCCCCATGGCCCGGACATCGATGCTGTCCAGATATCGGGTCAAATCCGGCAAGGATCGGGTCTCATGGTAGGGGTAAATCAGCAATTCATCGGCATCTAGGGTCAGACACCATTTGCCATGCGCGTATTTCATCTGAAGCCATGTCGTCCAATCCAGCCCGAAGCGCGCCGCCTTGTAGCTGGCCGATGTCGACCAAAGCGACACGTCCGGCTGGCCGGACAAAAGCTGTGTCGTACCGTCAGAGCTGTCATTGTCGACAAAAAGAAAGTGGTTCACACCAAGTCGGCGGTGGTGGTCGAGAAAATACGGCAGGCGTTGCGACTCGTTGCGCACGACCGCGACACAGAGGATCGTATCAGGTCCGATGGCAGATGTCCGATTCCGAACGACACGCAATCTGTGCCGGGCGCGAAACGCCCGCCACAGCAAATATCGCCGCATCACCCGCAACTTGTAACTTTGCCAAACCCGGCTCAAATCCACCTCTTCCCCGAGATCGGGACGAGATTACGCGCTTTGCCGGGAAACTGGAAACCCGCATATACCAAAGGAGCCAAATGGCCCCTGTGGTGTGTCATTTTTCATAATGTCCGTTTTGGTGCCATCGCCAAGCATCGCCGATCATCTGCGCCAGGTTCGACCGATCCGGTCGCCAACCCAGTTCCGTGATCGCACGCTCGGACCCGGACACAAGTTTGGTACAATCGCCGGCGCGCCGGTCGCCCTCGACATAAGGCACTTCCTTGTTGGTCACCGCCCGCGAGTGATCGATCACCTCACGCACGGAAAACCCTTTGCCGGTGCCGAGATTGAACACCCGGCTGCCCTTGCCATCCTCAAGCCATTTCAGCCCCAGAACATGCGCGTCCACCAGATCGCAGACATGGACGTAATCGCGGATACAGGTGCCGTCGGGCGTGTCATAATCCGTGCCGAAAATCGTCAACGCCGCACGCTTACCGGAAATCGCGTCGAGCATCAGCGGGATGAGATGGGTCTCGGGCTGGTGGAATTCGCCCACCTCGGCATCGGGATCACCACCCGCCACGTTGAAGTACCTGAAAATCACCGACTTGAGACCGTAAGCCTGTTCGAAATTCTCCAAAATGTCCTCGATCGCCCGTTTCGAGGCCCCGTAGGAATTGATCGGAAGCTGAACAGAGTCTTCGTCCAACACCACATTGTCCTGGTCACCATAGGTCGCACAGGTCGAGGAGAAGACGAAATTCATACAGCCCGCCGCGACAGCCGCCTCGATCAGCGTCAAGGACCCGATGACATTGTTACGCCAATACTTGCCCGGGTCCTTCATGCTCTCGCCGACCTGCGAAAAAGCGGCGAAATGCATGACGGCAACCGGACGATACGCAGTGAAAACCTCATCGAGACGGGCACGATCCAAAAGATCTCCCCGCTCGAAGGGACCGAATTTTACCGCATCTTCCCAACCGGTCGACAGATTGTCGAAGGTTACAGGTACATAACCGGCCTCACGCAGCGCCTTGCAGGCATGCGAGCCTATATAACCCGCCCCACCGGTCACGATCACATTTCTGGTCATTACGGCCTCTTACTGAGCAGCGGCACGAACGGCGGAAAGTTCATCAAGGTATTCCTGAAGCTCATCGCGCAGATCGTCACGTGACAGGCCAAAGGCAATCGTCGCCTGAAGGAACCCGGCCTTGGAGCCGCAATCGAAACGCTGTCCAGAGAAGCGGTAGCCATAGACACCGCGCTCGGTCGCGATCTCGTCCGCGATCGCATCGGTGAGCTGAATTTCACCACCGGCGCCGGATTTCATCTGGTTGAGGTTCTTCATCACCGCAGGATCGAGGATATAACGCCCGATCACCGCCAGATTGGACGGCTCCGTCCCCGGCGCAGGTTTTTCGACCATGCCCTTTACCGACACGGTATCGCCCATGTCCTCTTTGATATCGAGAACACCATAAGAGGAAACCTTGTCCGTCGGCACTTCCATCGCGGCCACCATCGAGCCCCCGAGATCCTCATAAGCTTCGACCATCTGTTGCAGACAGGGTTTTTCCGCCGCGATCACATCGTCCGGCAGGATCACCGCAAAGGGCTCCTTCGGGTCCAGCAGGCGACGTGCGCACCACACGGCATGGCCAAGCCCCAAGGCCTTGTGTTGACGAATATAGGCAATGGCTCCGCTGTCCATATTGGTCGATTTGAGCACTTCGAGAAGATTGTCTTTGCCCTTCCGGCGCAGCTCCTGCTCAAGAATAGGAGAATGGTCGAAATAATCCTCAAGCGCGCCCTTGCCGCGCGAGGTGACGAAGATGAATTCCTTAATCCCGGCGGCGCGCGCCTCGTCGATCGCATATTGAATCAGGGGACGATCGACCAAGGTCATGATTTCCTTCGGAATCGATTTGGTTGCGGGCAAAAACCGCGTTCCAAGACCAGCCACCGGGAAAATCGCTTTGGTCACTTTGCGTGTCATCTTGTCTCCTTCGGCCCTTACTCACGAGCCAATCAAATTGCTTTCACCAGCTCTGACCTTACGCTCTCGAAGGCCGCGGGTCAGTATCATCCATATGTATTCACACAGGAATGCTACGGATTTGCAACCCCAGCCGCCACCGACCGATAAGCCGACGTATTTTTTGGGCAAATTATTGCCCGTAAAAGTATTTCAGGGCACCGTCAGGCGAAGTTCATCTCTGCCAGCATGGACTCGATCCGCGGCACATCCTCGGGGTTGTTCAGTTCCCAGAACTGCCTCCCCCGCGCCTCCACCTCGACGCAGAGCACCGGACGCTCCCGCTCGAGAAAGCGCAGCTGTTCAAGACCCTCGAGTCGCTCGAGCGGCCCCATCGGCCATTTCGGATAAGCGCCCAGCGCCGAAGGACGATAAGCATAAACCCCCACATGGTGAAACACCGGGGTCTCGTCCAGATCCGCATAGGTTTCGGAGGTGTAGGGAATCACTTCCTTAGAGAAATAGAGCGCTTTGTGATCCGACCCGAACACAGCGGTGGTGCCACCGACCCGACCCGCCCGACGATCTTCAAGAAACCCGTTCAGCGCCCGCCCGTCGCAGCGCAAGACAGGAGTCGCCACTTCGGCGGTCGGATGCGCTCGCAGACCTGCCACAAGATCCTCAACGAACCACGCGGGCGTCAGTGGTGCATCGCCTTGCAGGTTGACGATGATATCATAGCCTCCACCGAGGTTTTCCAACGCCTCCGCGCAACGTTCCGTGCCATTGGCACAGGATTCGGAGGTCATCACCACCTCAGCGCCAAAAGCCTCCGACGCCTCCCGAATACGGTCGTCATCGGTGGCCACCACAACCCGGTCCACACCGCTCGCAGCCACTGCGGCCTCCCAGCTACGACGGATCAGCGACTTTTTCTCTCCGGTCGCCCCGGTCAACTCGACAAGCGGCTTGCCCGGGTAGCGGGTTGAGGCGAAACGGGCGGGGATAACGATCAGGACAGACATTCAGGCGTCTTTCAGCTCGACACCCGGCGCATAGGCGATGAAGAACGGATTGGCATAATCCGGCTTGCCATAGGTCAGAGGCGTATGATCGTCGAACCGCACGACATCGCCCCCCGCGCCCAACAAAACAGCATGGCCCGCAGCGGTGTCCCATTCCATAGTCCGCCCGACACGCGGGTAAAGATCGGCCTCACCGGTGGCGACCAGACAGAACTTGAGCGACGAACCCGCCGATTTGCTGTCCTTCGCCTTGTATTTGGCGAGGTAGTCTTCGGTTGCCTGATCACGGTGCGATTTCGACGCCACGATCATCAGCGCCTCATTGTCCGGCGTCGAGACCGTGATTTTCTTCATCTCGCCGGTCGCGTCCGCGACAAACGGCCCGATTTCCTCATAGGACTGACCGGAGGCATCCGTGATGAACAGCCGGTCTTTCGCAGGCGCATAGACCACACCGCGCAGCGGCACACCCTTTTCGACATAGGCGATATTCACCGTAAAATCGCCCCGGCGCTTGACGAACTCTTTCGTCCCGTCGAGCGGATCGACGATCAGGAAGGTGTCCGCCTTGAGATCATGCGACGCCGCCTGTTCTTCGGTGATCAGCGTCACATCGGGAAAAGCGGCGCGCAGACCGGCCGAGATCAGCGCATCGGCGGCTTCATCCGCCTCGGTGACAGGGCTCTCGTCGGATTTGGTTTTGACCTCGAAATCGTCCGCATTGTAGATGTCCATGATCTTCTCACCGGCCTCGATGGCCAGCCGACGCATCACCGGGACGAGTTTGTCGAAATCCATATCCTGCTCCTGTCTGTCACCACATTCGTTTTCGTTGAAAGAAAACGGCAAGAACCTTATGCTATGCGCTTATGGGAACAGCAAGAATTCCCTGTCGAACAGGCAAGATTCCAACACAGGACCAAACCGATGTTTCACTACTCGAGAAGCCAAAGCGGATTTTCCGCCGCTCTGACGGTCCTGCGTCTGATCTTCGTGAACACGGTGCGCCACTTACGTAAGAGCAATGGAAGCCCGATCATCGGCCTGTTGCTCAGCATCTCGCAGGCGATGGTGATGATTGTCGTCTTCTCGTTCATGTATACCATCTTTGGCGTCAGAAGCGCGGCCATTCGCGGGGATTTCCTGCTCTATCTCATGTCCGGCATCTTCCTGTTCCTAACCCACAACAAGGCGCTCGCAGCCGTTGCAGGGTCGGAAACCGCCACCTCGCCGATGATGCAGCACGCACCGATGAACACAGCCATCGCCATCATCTCATCCGCTCTGAGCGCTCTCTATATTCAGGTACTGACCATCACCGCGGTGCTCTGCGCCTACTCGCTCGGCTGGGGCACAGTGACTTTCGAAAACATACTTGGCGCGTTCGGCATGCTGCTATTGGCATGGGCCTCGGGTTCGGCGATCGGCATGGTGTTTCTGGCCGCCAGACCATGGGCTCCGGGCCTCATCCGCCTCCTGATCCAGATCTATACACGCGCCAATATGATCACCTCAGGTAAGATGTTCGTCGCCAACCAGACGCCGAACTATATGCTGGCGTTCTTTTCCTGGAACCCGCTCTTCCATACCATCGACCAAGCGCGGGGCTTTATCTTTGTCAATTACAATCCACACAAAAGTTCGATCATCTATCCAGTCGTATTTTCCCTAGTGTTCCTGACCATTGGACTTCTGGCCGAATTTTTCACCCGTAAACGCGTCTCGCTGAGCTGGAGCCGCTAACCGTTTCAGGTCACCACCCGAAGCGTCAGGTTGATCCGTCCGCCACGCGGCAAAAGCGTACTGCTTCCTGCTTTGACACGATCAACGCCATGATAGAGTAGACGCGCCTCACCGGCCATCACAAGCACATCGCCCGAACTGAGCCAGACACTTTCGGTCTTGCCACCACGGGTCAGATTGCCAACCCGAAACAACGCCTCATCCCCAAGCGAAATCGACACCACCGGCTGAGCGAAATCCGCTTCGTCACGATCCTGATGCATCCCCATCTTCGCCCCTGCGTCGTAGAAGTTGATCAGGCAACTCTCCGGCTCTCGCTTCGTGCCAGCCACGTCACGCCAGATATCGAGCGCAATCCGAGGAATCGCAGGCCAGACCAAGCCATCGGGATGCCTCTCGCTGTAACGGTAACCCTGCCGATCCGAAATCCACCCGAACCGCCCGGCCGAAGTCATGCGCACCGACATCTGTTTTCCTGACGACGTCACCGGATGAAACAGGGGTGCCTCACGCACGATTTCGCGCAGCGCCGCAACAAGCTGACCTTGCGCATCGGTCCCGATCAACCCGCGAAACAGCGTCATCCCCCGCAAATTCAACATCTCAGCCCCCTGCATCCTCACATCTCCCCCGCTTCCTCTGGAAATGACTCGATTTTTCCACACCTCAACCCCTTCGCACAACTTGCAGGCACGAAAACCCGTCCTTATATACGCCCAGAAGCCTTGATCGGACTGGTCATCAGACCTGATTGTCAGCCCGGTCAAAATCACTGGGATCGACCGCGGGTGCCGCAACGGGCCCAACGTCACAACATCGCCTAAGAGAGGATTTTGAGCATGGCCAAAGTCATCGGTATCGACCTCGGGACCACCAACTCCTGCGTTGCCATCATGGATGGTTCGCAGCCGCGAGTGATCGAAAACTCCGAAGGGGCGCGTACCACGCCCTCCATCGTCGGTTTCACCGACAGTGAACGCCTCGTCGGTCAAGCGGCCAAACGTCAGGCCGTCACCAACCCCGAAAACACCGTTTTCGCGGTCAAACGTCTGATCGGCCGTCGCATGGGCGACGAAGCCGTCGAAAAAGATAAAAAACTCGTGCCCTATTCCATCGTCGACGGTGGCAATGGTGATGCATGGGTCGAAGTGCGCGGCGACAAATACTCCCCGTCGCAAATCTCCGCCTTCATCCTTGGCAAAATGAAAGAAACCGCCGAGTCCTACCTCGGTGAGGAAGTGACGCAGGCCGTCATCACCGTTCCGGCCTATTTCAACGACGCCCAGCGTCAGGCCACCAAGGACGCCGGCAAGATCGCGGGCCTCGAAGTGCTCCGCATCATCAACGAGCCGACCGCGGCCGCGCTGGCCTATGGCCTCGACAAAGACGACACCAAAACCATCGCCGTCTATGACCTCGGCGGCGGCACCTTCGACGTCACCGTGCTCGAACTGGGCGACGGCGTGTTCGAAGTGCAGGCCACCAACGGCGACACCTTCCTCGGTGGCGAAGACTTCGACATGCGCATCGTGAACTACCTCGCCGAGGAGTTCAAAAAAGAGCATGGCGTCGATCTGACCAAAGACAAGATGGCGCTTCAGCGTCTGAAAGAAGCTGCCGAAAAAGCCAAAATCGAGCTGTCGTCTTCGTCCCAGACCGAGATCAACCAGCCGTTTATCTCGATGGACCCGTCTTCTGGCACCCCGCTTCACCTCGTGGTCAAACTGACCCGGGCGAAACTGGAAAGCCTTGTGTCCGACCTGATCAAACGCTCCATGGATCCGTGTAAAGCGGCTCTGAAAGACGCGGGCCTCACCACCTCCGACATCGACGAAGTCGTGCTTGTCGGGGGCATGACCCGTATGCCGAAAGTCATCGAAGAGGTGACCAAGTTCTTCGGCAAAGAGCCGCACAAAGGTGTGAACCCGGATGAAGTCGTGGCCATGGGCGCCGCCATTCAGGCCGGTGTTCTGCAAGGCGACGTGAAAGACGTTCTGCTGCTGGACGTGACCCCGCTGTCTCTCGGCATCGAAACGCTGGGCGGCGTGTTCACCCGCCTGATCGACCGCAACACGACGATCCCGACCAAGAAGTCGCAGATCTTCTCCACGGCCGAAGACAACCAGTCCGCCGTGACGCTCCGCGTCTTCCAGGGTGAGCGCGAAATGGCTGCCGACAACAAGATGCTCGGTCAGTTCAACCTCGAAGGCATCCCGCCGGCACCGCGCGGCATGCCGCAGATCGAAGTGACTTTCGACATCAACGCCGACGGCATCGTCGAAGTGGGTGCGAAGGACAAAGGCACCGGCAAAGAGCAAAAGATCACGATTCAGGCTTCCGGCGGTCTCTCCGACGAGGACATCGAAAAGATGGTCAAGGACGCCGAGGCGAATGCCGAAGCCGACAAGGCCCGCAAGGAACTGGTCGAAGCGAAAAACCAGGCCGAAAGCCTCATCCACTCGACCGAAAAGTCGATCGAGGAGCATGGCGACAAGGTGGATCCGACCACCATCGAAGCCATCGAACTGGCCATCGCTGCGCTCAAGGACCAGCTGGAAACCGAGAACCCGGACAAAATCCGTTCCGGCATCCAGAACGTGACCGACGCGGCCATGAAACTCGGCGAGGCCATCTATAAGGCCGAGCAGGAGAAATCCGGAGGCGCCGGGCCTGACATGGACGATGTCGATATGGGTCCGTCTTCGGTCGATGACGACATCGTCGACGCCGACTTCGAAGACCTCGACAGCGACAAACGTTCGTAAACCGTAATCGCGGACACGATCGACCGGTCCGGAAATCCGGGCCGGTCATCGCGTTCCAGAAGGAGTAAAATCCATGGCAAAACGCGATTATTATGAGGTGCTTGGTGTCAACAAGGGCGCCGATGCCGCGGAGCTGAAGAAAGCCTATCGCAAAAAAGCGATGGAATTTCACCCCGACCGCAACAAGGACAATCCCGATGCGGAAGCCAAGTTCAAGGAAGTGAACGAGGCTTACGACACGCTCAAGGACCCGGATAAGAAAGCCGCCTATGACCGCTTTGGTCATGCCGCCTTCGAACAGGGTGGCATGGGCGGCGGGCGTCCCGGTGGCGGGTTCAGCGGCGGTCAGGGCGATTTCGCCTCGGCCTTCTCCGATGTGTTCGACGACCTGTTCGGCGACTTCATGGGTGGTCCGCGCGGTGGCGGGGCCCGGTCGCGGGCTCAGCGCGGCTCGGACCTGCGTTACGACATGCGCGTCACGCTCGAAGAGGCCTATAAGGGTGCGCAAAAGACCATCAACGTTCCCACCTCCGTGGCTTGTAACAGCTGTCACGGTACGGGTGCCGCGAATGGTGCGGAACCGCAAACCTGTCCGTCCTGTTCGGGCATGGGCAAGGTCCGCGCGCAACAGGGCTTCTTCACGGTCGAACGCACCTGTCCGGCCTGTGGCGGTCTGGGTCAGATCATCAAGGATCCCTGCCCCGATTGTCACGGCGCGGGCCGTGTGGAGAAAGAGCGCTCTCTGTCGGTGAACATCCCGGCGGGTGTCGAAACCGGCACGCGCATCCGTCTCGCTGGCGAAGGCGAAGCGGGGCTGCGGGGCGGTCCGACGGGCGATCTTTACATCTTCATCGAGGTGCGTCCGCATCCGATTTTCGAGCGCGAAGGCGTCAACCTCCATTGCACCGTTCCGGTCTCGATGGCCACGGCGGCGCTTGGCGGCGACATCGAGGTTCCGACCATCGACGGCGGGCGCTCACGAGTGAAAATCCCGGCCGGCAGCCAATCTGGTCGCCAGATGCGCCTGCGTGGCAAAGGGATGCCCGCGCTGCGCGGTGGCGGGCAGGGTGACATGTTCATCGAACTTGCGGTCGAGACGCCTGTGAATCTCACCTCGAAGCAGAAAGAACTGCTTCAGGAGTTTGAAAAACTCGCCGAGGACAACAATCCCGAAAGCTCGTCCTTCTTCAAGAAGGTCAAGAATTTCTGGGACGATATGACCAGCTAAGATCATGAGACGGGGCGCTTCGGCGCCCTTTCTTAATGCCCGTTAACTCCTTTTTTAGCGAATCGGGGCACGGTTTCTGTCATGACAACGCCTGTGACCCCTTCTGCATTTCGGGAAATGCCCGACTGGCTCTTCGATCTCGAAGAGGCCCGGCCGGTTGCCCTTCCCTCGCGCCCGCCCAGCTATTTGCGCAACCACCGCAAGCATTTGCAGGAGCGGTTCTTTGAAGGTGGCGCGCAGGCGATGCCGGATTACGAGCTTCTTGAGCTCATCCTGTACCGCGCCCTGCCCCGCGCCGATGTCAAACCGATCGCCAGCGCGCTGATCGAGCATTTCGGCGATTACAACCGCGTCATCTCGGCCCCGATTCAGCGTCTTCTTGAGGTCGAAGGCATCGATCTGACCGTCGCGCAGGAACTCAAGATCGTCGAAGCCGCCGCCCACCGTCTGGCCCGCGCCCGCGTCATGCAGAGACCGGTCATTTCAAGCTGGGATGCGGTCATCGACTATTGCCACACAACGATGGCGCATCGCGAAACCGAACAGTTTCGCGTACTCTATCTCGACCGGAAAAACATCCTCATCGCCGATGAGGAACAGGCGCGCGGTACGGTCGATCACGTCCCGGTCTATCCGCGTGAGGTTGTCAAACGGGCGCTGGAACTGAATGCCTCCGCCCTGATCCTTGTCCACAATCACCCCTCGGGCGATCCGACGCCTTCGGATGCAGACATCAGCATGACGAACCAGATCCGCGATGCGGCGGAGGCGCTGGACATCCAGCTCCACGATCATCTGATCATCGGCAAATCTATCGAACTGAGCTTTCGCGGCTCCGGTTATCTCTGATCCCGGACCCAGACCTCGACCCGGCGGTTGAGCGACCGCCCCCAACCGATATCGTCACAGGCCAGCGGCATGGCTTCGCCATAGCCCTCTGCCGCCATCTGCATGTGCTCCGGCTCATAAGCCTCACCCAGCGCCTGACGCACGGCGCGCAGAACCGTTTCCGCACGACGTTTCGAAAGCGTTTTGTTGACAGCCGCCGCACCCTGCCCGTCGGAAAATCCTGCGAATGTCAGGGATTGCCCCTCGAAAACACCGGCCTCCAGAAGTTCGGCCAAAAGATGCACGTTGGAGCGAGACTGGGCATCCAGCGTGGTTGAGCCTCCTTCGAAGCGAAAGCCCAACGTCAGGCGTTTCGCGCCCTGCAAGGTATCGGTGACGTCCTGCAAATCCTTGAGAGACACCTCTTCGCCTGCATTGGTGATCGCATTGGCAAAGCGCCGCCCCTGATCGCGGAACGACAATTCATCGACGCCCTGATCGACGAAATCGGTCCGCGCCACAACGATCTGTGCCGCCGGCGAGCGCACGAAAGCAAGAAATTCGCGCGCTAAAACAGGCAAACGTCGCGCCGGAGTATAGAGGAAAACCGGACGCGTGAGCGGGTAGTCTTCGGTCTTGATGTCGGAGGGCATCGCCTCCGCCTCGAAGCCGCAAGCACCGCTCAGACCCACAGCCTTGACCGCACCGCCCTCGGACATGCGCCCAAGCCCGATGGCATAAGGGTCCTGCTCCACCGCCGCAACAAGTCCATCGTAGCGGTCATGCAACTGCACCACCCCTTCCGGCACCTCGACACCCCGCCCGAGAATCATCCGGCGAAACTCACTGCCCTCCCGCAGATCGTCGCGCATCAGATGCGGCACCACCGGCGCATCGCCGCCGCCAATCTCCAGCCAATTGGTGATCTTGCCCGTGAAAATTCCCGCCAGATCGGCAAGCGACAGCCGCTCGATCCGGTTGGAACGCGACACCACCGGGATCAGCGCATCCAGAGCAACGACCCGTGCCCTCAGCGGGTCGGAGAGATCCCCTACACCTGCATCAAAGGCCAAAACCATCTCGCTCGGCGCGACCTTGCGCAGAGACAGGACGATATCGGTGTTCTCCGCCACCAGATCGGCGAAACCTTCGGAACTCGACGTATCGGACAGGAGAAATTCTCCCACCGTCAGATCGTTGTCTGCATCGGTCAGAATCATGGAGGTCAGGCCCAACTCGGGCGTGCTCGTAGCCACCGCATAGCCATTGCGCATGGCGAAGGCGGTTACGAGCGCCGGCAGGAGCGTGCGCGTGCCCTGAGCATCACCCGACATCCGGACCTGCGCATAATAGCCATCGAGATCGGGGCACCCCGGCCCTTCACAGCGCACACCGGAGCCGTCGACGGTGAGCACCCCGAGATCGGTGTCCACCCGATAGAATTCACCATCGAAACTGAGAAACGTGCCGCTAATCGCAATCGAACCGTCACGAGACAGAAGATCGACATCTTGCGCTGCGGCGGGCTGTGACATGACCAGACAGGCGAGGAGGCCGAGCACGGAAAATTTCAACATGGGCGAGCCTCTGCGCTTTGAAACCATTGGCGAAAACTACCGTGCCGCCGGGAAATCAACAAGCAATGAAAAAGGCCCGCGCTTTCGCACGGGCCCGTTTTCGATCTGACGCCGGATCACACGGCGCCGTGGCAATGTTTGAATTTCTTGCCCGAGCCACAGGGGCAGAGATCGTTGCGCCCCGGATTGCCCCAGGTCGAGGGATCGTTTTCGTCGAACCCCGGAACGGCGTTCGGGTGCCCCTCTTCCGGTTCGTCCACCGGCTGCGGCGTTGCCCCGGCAGCGAGAGCCGCCTGTTGCTCCATGAGCTGTTGCAACATGGCGTTGCGCTCTTCCTCGGTCATCGGACGCACACGGGAGAGCTTTTGCGTCACTTCGCTGCGCAGGCTGTCGAGCATGCTCTCGAACAACTGGAAGCTTTCGTTCTTGTACTCGTTAAGCGGATCACGCTGGGCATAGCCACGGAAGCCGACCACGGAGCGCAGATGCTCGAGCGTCAGCAGATGTTCACGCCATTTGCTGTCGATCGTGTTCAACAGGAACTGTTTCTCGATCTGGCGCATCTGGTCGGCGCCAAAAGCCGCTTCCTTCTCCGCCATCATGGTGTCGGAGAGTTCGGAAATCCGCTCGCTGATCACCTCGTCATCGACGCCCTCTTCCTCAGCCCAGTCCTTGACCGGCAGATCCATGTTGAGCATCTCTGCAATGCTTTTGTGCAGCCGCTCGATGTCCCACTGATCCGGGTAGGATTTCGGCGGGATCGCCTCCTCCACCAGATCCTCGATCACCTCATGACGCATGTCCTCGACGATCTCGTTGACGTTCTCCGATTCCATGATGTCGCGACGTTGGGAGAACACCACCTTGCGTTGGTCGTTCATCACGTCGTCGAATTTCAGAAGCTGTTTGCGGATGTCGAAGTTGCGTCCTTCGACCTTCGCCTGCGCCTTTTCGAGCGATTTGTTGACCCAGGGGTGGACGATAGCCTCCCCCTCTTTCATCCCAAGCGACGACAACATCTTGTCGAGACGCTCGGAACCGAAAATCCGCATCAGATCATCATCGAGCGACAGGAAGAACAAGGAACGCCCCGGGTCGCCCTGACGCCCGGACCGACCGCGCAACTGGTTGTCGATACGACGGGATTCGTGGCGTTCGGTAGCCAGAACGTAAAGCCCACCCGCGTCGAGAACGCGTTTTTCTTCTTCGGCATGTTCCGCCTCGATCCGCGCACGGATTTCATCAGGTTCGGCCTCGGGGTTGGCGGCGATGGCGTCCATCACGGACATCTCGACATTGCCGCCGAGTTTGATGTCGGTGCCGCGCCCGGCCATGTTGGTGGCGATGGTCACCGCACCGAATTTACCGGCGTCGGCAACGATCTGCGCTTCCTGTTCGTGGTGACGGGCGTTGAGCACGTTATGCGTAACACCCTCACGAGTGAGGAGCTGTGACAGCTGTTCTGATTTCTCGATGGAGGTGGTGCCGACCAGAACCGGCTGACCCTTTTCGTGCGCCTCCTTGATCGACTCGACCACGGCCGCAAGTTTTTCGGCCTCGGTGCGATACACCCGGTCGTGTTCGTCGATCCGCTGAATCGGACGGTTGGTCGGCACTTCGACCACACCCAGCTTGTAGATCTCCATAAACTCTTCGGCCTCGGTCGCGGCCGTCCCGGTCATACCGGAGAGTTTGTCATAGAGACGGAAATAGTTCTGGAAGGTCACCGAAGCCATGGTGATGTTCTCGGGCTTGATTTCCAGCCCTTCCTTGGCCTCGATCGCCTGATGCAGACCTTCGGAGAGACGACGCCCGGACATCATGCGCCCGGTGAACTCGTCGATCAACATCGCCTCGCCGTTGCGCACGATGTAATGCACGCCGTTCTGGAACAGCTTGTGCGCGCGCAGGCCCTGGTTGACGTGGTGCACGATGGTGGTGCTTTCCGGATCGTACAGGGTCTGACCCTCCGGAAGGAAACCGGCCTCATGCAGACGTTTTTCGAGATATTCGTTGCCCTCTTCGGTGAAGGTCACCTGACGGGTTTTCTCGTCGATCTCGTAATGCTCTTCGGTCAGTTCCGGGATCAGCGCGTCGATAGCTTTGTAAAGCTCGGACCGGTCGTCCGAGGGACCCGAAATGATCAGCGGCGTCCTCGCCTCGTCGATCAGGATCGAGTCGACCTCGTCAACGATGGCAAAATGATGCCCGCGCTGAACCATGTCCTTCAGCTCGGATTTCATGTTGTCGCGCAGGTAATCGAAGCCCAGCTCGTTGTTCGTCGCATAGGTCACGTCGCAGGCATAGGCCGCGCGCTTCTCGGCTTCGGGCTGGTTCGAATAGATCGAGGAACAGCTCATGCCGAGCGCTTCGAAGACATTCGTCATCCATTCGGCGTCGCGCTTGGCAAGGTATTCGTTGACCGTCACCACGTGAACGCCCTTGCCGGTCAGGGCGTTCAGATAGGACGGGAAGGTCGCGACGAGCGTCTTGCCCTCACCGGTCTTCATCTCGGCGATATTGCCCTGATGCAGGAAGATGCCGCCCATAAGCTGGGTGTCGAAGGCGCGCAGGCCAAGTGCACGGCGCGCAGCCTCGCGACAGTTGGCAAACGCCTCCGGCAAAAGCGCATCGAGGCTCTCGCCCTCGGCCACCCGTTTCTTGAATTCTTCCGTTTTCGCGATCAGGCCCGCGTCGTCGAGTTTCTCGAACTCCGGCTCCAGCGCGTTGATCTTGGCCACGAGAGGTCGGGTCGCCTTGATCTTGCGATCATTGGGGGTTCCGAAAACCTTTTTCGCGAGTGTACCGATGCCCAGCATATTTTCTCCGCTCGATGCGTCCTGACAGGATCGTGTGAGAGGAGGGATTGCCCCGTTGCCTCACAACCCATAGAAACAGGCGCAAAGGCTCCTCTTCAGTGACCTATCGCGATGTAAGGGGCCATATCATGAGTGTCAACGTCGCGCCCCGGAATGGCGCCGACAGGAAGGATTTTCTCGATGAAATACCGCATTTCCGCCACCGCAGCCCTGTTTTCGGTGGCAATCGGTGTGGCAGCACCCTCATTTGCCGAAGATATGACCGCAAACACCGTGGTTGCGCGTGTCAACGGAGTCGAAATCACCCTCGGCAACATCATTGCAGCGCGTCAATCCCTGCCGGATCAGTACCAAAGCCTGCCCGATGCACAGCTTTTTGATGGTATCGTGAACCAAATCGTGCAGCAGGAACTGCTGAAACAGTCCGCCGGCGACATCACCGACGCGCTGAAATACCAGCTCGCCAACGAGGAACGCGTTCTGATCGCAGGTCACGCCCTTGAAACCATCGCCGATGCCGCTGTGACCGACGAAGCGCTCAAGGCCGCCTATGACGCGAAATTCGCCGAATTCGAACCGGGCCGCGAATATCATGCGGCGCATATTCTCGTCGAAACCGAGGACGAGGCGAAAGCGATCATCGAAGAACTGAACAACGGCGCCGATTTCGCCGATCTCGCCCGCGAGAAATCCACCGGCCCGTCGGGTCCGAACGGTGGCGATCTCGGTTGGTTCGGCAAGGGCATGATGGTCGCGCCCTTCGAGGACGCCGTGGTGAACATGGAGGAAGGCGCGATTTCCGAACCGGTTCAGACCCAGTTCGGCTGGCACGTTATCAAATTGATGGAAACCCGACTGGCCGAAGTACCGCCGCTCGAGGACGTTCAGGACGAACTGACTGCCGATATTCAGGAACAGGCCATCCGCGCGAAACTCGACTCGCTCGAAACCGAGGGCGATGTGGAGATGGTCGAAGGCATCGAGCCCTCCGCCCTGCGGATGGACGATCTGCTCGCAAACTGACGTCACCTTTGAGGATCGCCGACCATGGCCAAGATTGATCACGTTTCTCCTCTTGCCCCGAAAGCGGG
Source organism: Celeribacter sp. SCSIO 80788 (assembly GCF_051054295.1). Classification (GTDB taxonomy): domain Bacteria; phylum Pseudomonadota; class Alphaproteobacteria; order Rhodobacterales; family Rhodobacteraceae; genus Celeribacter. Next base: position 2,859,245 of record NZ_CP150482.1, read on the forward strand.
CTTTCCTGACCTGCCCGTGATCGAGGGGGTGCGTTTTGCCGCCCTCGAGGCCGGGGTGCGTTACGCCGGTCGGACCGATGTCATGCTGGCCGAACTGTGCGAGGGCACGGCCGTGGCCGGTGTCTTTACCCGCTCGACCACCCGCTCCGCGGCGGTGATCGACTGTCAGGACAAGATCGGTCTCGATCTTCCGGGCAAGGCGGCGATCCTCGTAAACTCCGGCAACTCCAATGCCTTCACCGGCAAGAGCGGCTTTGACTCAGTGGCGAAAATCACCGCCGCCGTTGCCGAAGAGATGGGGATCGAACAGAACCGCGTCTTTACCTCCTCGACCGGGGTGATCGGCGAGCCGATCAAATGGGAGCGGATCACGGCGAAGATCAGCGATTTGAACGCCACCCTCGATGAAAACGCGATGGAAATGGCCGCCCGTGCGATCATGACCACCGACACCTTCCCCAAAGGCGCAACGCAAACCGTTTCGCTCAACGGTGTCGATGTCAAAATCGCGGGCTTTGCCAAAGGCTCCGGCATGATCGCGCCCGATATGGCAACCATGCTGTGCTATATCTTCACCGATGCGGCGATCACCCGCGACGTGCTGCAACAATGCCTCTGGCTCGACAATGCCAAGACCTTCAACTGCGTGACGGTCGATGGCGACACCTCGACCTCCGACACGGTTCTGGTGGCTGCGACGGGCAAATCCGGCATGGACCCGATCACCGATTTCGCCGATCCGCGCGTCCATGACTTCCGCGAAGCTCTGCATGCGGTGATGAAGGATCTCGCAATCCAGATCGCCCGCGACGGCGAGGGCGCCACCAAACTGATCGAAGTGCAGGTCACCGGCGCCAATGCCAGCGGTCCGGCGCATCGCGTCGCCATGGCGATTGCCAATTCACCGCTGGTGAAAACCGCCGTTGCTGGCGAAGACCCGAACTGGGGCCGTATCGTCATGGCGGTCGGCAAATCCGGCGAACGCGCTGAACGCGATCGTCTGACCATCTGGTTCGGCGATATTCTGGTCGCCGAAAACGGCTGGGTCTCCCCCACCTATTCTGAAGAGGCCGGGGCCGCCTATATGAAGAATGACGAGATCGTCATTCGCGTCGATCTCGGTCTCGACAATGGGGTTGCGACGGTCTGGACCTGCGATCTCACCCATGGCTACATCACGATCAACGCGGATTATCGCTCGTGAAGCTGGTTCTTGTCTCTGCCGTGGCCCTCATTGATGTTGAGGGCCGCGTGCTTTTGGCGCAACGCCCCGAAGGTAAATCCCTGGCCGGGTTGTGGGAATTTCCGGGCGGCAAGGTTGAGCCGGGTGAAACGCCGGAAGCGGCCTTGGTGCGTGAATTGCACGAGGAGCTCGGGATTGAGACCTGGAATTCCTGCCTCGCCCCGCTGACTTTCGCCTCTCACAGCTACGACGATTTTCACCTGATGATGCCGCTGTTTGCTTGTCGCAAATGGAATGGAATTCCGACTCCCCGCGAAGGGCAGGTGTTGAAATGGGCGAAAGCTTCGGAACTGCGCGATTACCCCATGCCGCCGGCTGATATTCCCCTGATTCCAATTCTTCGCGACCTACTTTGAATTGCTGCAAAGCAGAAAAGCTGTTTTCTTTCAAAAGTCCGCGAATTTGCACAACATTTATGCTTAATAGCGGCCATTGTCTTAAATTTGTAAATGATTTTGAACCACATATCATGTAAAACTCAGGTAACGTCATTCAACTTGGGGATAAAGCAATGATGCGTTCGATCACTCTTGGAAAGTACATTTCCGTTCAGGGTCGCTATGTTGGCGAAACCGACAACGGAAAAATTCAGGTGCGCGTCGGCGACAAGACTTTCGTCGGCAAGCCCGTGTCCTACACCAAGGCCGCCTGATCCCACCTTATTCAGGTACAGTTTCACAAAAAAGGCGCGCTCAACGAGCGCGCCTTTTGCTTTGGCCCCACGGAGCGGGATCGTCAACTCAGTCGAGCTGACGTTCCACTTCTTCGCGTTCGAAAATCTCGATGACATCGTTCGGACGGACATCATCGTAATTCTCAAAGGCCATCCCGCATTCCTGACCGGAAATAACCTCTTTGACCTCATCCTTGAAGCGCTTGAGCGTCTTCAGAGTACCTTCGTGGATCACAACATCGTCGCGCAGCAGACGAACGCCAGCGGAACGACGTGCCACACCTTCGGTGACGAGACAACCGGCCACCTTGCCCACACCGGAGACCTTGAAGACCTCTTTGATCTGCGCATAACCGATAAAGTTTTCGCGGATCTCGGCGGACAGAAGACCGGAAGCCGCCGCTTTCACGTCATCCACAAGATCGTAGATCACGGAGTAATAGCGGATTTCCACGCCCTTCTGGTTCGCGGCATTGCGCGCGGGCGCATTGGCACGAACGTTGAAGCCGATGACCGGCGCGCCGGAGGCTTCGGCCAAGCCGATGTCGGTTTCGGTGATCGCGCCCACACCATAGTGGAGCACGCGCACACGCACCTCGTCGTTGCCGATTTTTTCCATCGCCTGAACGATGGCTTCGGCAGAGCCTTGCACGTCGGCTTTGACCAGAATCGGCAGTTCCTTGACGTTCTCGTCCGCTTTGGCTTTCGCCAAAAGCTGATCGAGGGTCGTCGCGGCGCCGGCGGCAGCACGTTTGTCTTTCGCGGCCTGTTCGCGGTATTCGGCGATCTCGCGGGCCTGTGCCTCGGTCTCGACAACGTTGAGCACGTCACCGGCTTCCGGCGTCCCGTTGAGACCCAGCACCTCGACCGGCACAGACGGACCGGCCTCATCGACACGGTCGCCCTTGTCGTTGACCAGCGCACGGACTTTACCCCATTGCTCACCCACAACGAAGATATCGCCACGTTTGAGCGTACCTTTCTGGATCAGAACGGTCGCAACCGGACCACGCCCCACGTCGAGCTGAGCTTCGATCACGGCACCTTCTGCGGCACGATCCGGGTTGGCTTTGAGCTCAAGAATTTCGGCCTGAAGCGCGATGGCTTCGAGCAGATTGTCGAGCCCCATGCCCGTTTTGGCAGAGACTTCAACGTCCTGCACCTCACCAGACATTTCCTCCACGATCACCTCGTGTTGGAGAAGTTCGGTGCGCACTTTCAACGGGTCCGCTCCCGGCTTGTCGCATTTGTTGATCGCCACGATCATCGGCACATTCGCCGCTTTGGCGTGGGCAATCGCCTCGACCGTTTGCGGCATGACCGAGTCATCGGCCGCCACAACCAGAACCACGATGTCCGTCACCTGCGCCCCGCGGGAGCGCATGGAGGTAAAGGCGGCGTGGCCCGGCGTATCGAGGAAGGTCAGCACAGAACCCGACTCCGTCGTCACCTGATAGGCGCCGATGTGCTGGGTAATCCCGCCCGCTTCGCCGGAGGTCACGTTGGCATGACGGATCGCATCGAGCAGGGAGGTCTTCCCGTGGTCGACGTGGCCCATGATGGTGATCACCGGCGGACGCGGTTTCAGATCTTCCGCCTTGTCGTCAACCGACTGGATCACATCCTCGACGTCAGCATCGGACACACGCTGGATGCGGTGGCCGAATTCCTCGACGATCAACTCGGCCGTGTCGGCGTCGATCGACTGGTTCTGCGTAACCATCATGCCCATTTTCATGAGCGATTTCACAACATCAGCCACGCGTTCGGCCATGCGGTTCGCCAGTTCGGAGACCACGATGGTTTCCGGAACCTGCACGTCACGCACGATTTTCTCGCGCGAATCCGCCCCACCCATCGCCTTCTGGCGCATACGTTCCTGTTTGCGCTTCATCGCGGCCATCGAGCGCTGACGCCCGCCTTCGCCACCGTCGAGCGCCTGTTTGATGGTCAACTTACCGGAACGACGATTGTCGTCGCCTTTGCTGCGCCCGCCCCGATCATCGGGCTCACGGGTTTCACGCCCACGCACCGGGGTCGCAACGCGTCCGCCACGTTCCTGTTTCTGTATCGCAGCCTGCGCGGCAGCCGGATCATCCGTCTTCTCGGCAGGAGCAGCCGGTGCCGGTTTCTTAGCCGCGGATTTCGCCGCTGCTTCGCGTTTCTTGGCCTCTTCGGCCTCACGCGCCACACGGGCGTCCTCTTCTTCCTTGGCTTTCAGCGCGGCTTCACGCTCCGCCTCTTCGCGGGCCTTTTCCTCGATTTCACGACGACGACGCTCGCGCTCTTCTTCGCGGGCTTTCTCTTCTTCTTCGCGCTTTTTCGCCTCTTCGGCCTCTGCCGCTTTCGCAGCGGCAAGTGCCTTCATCCGGCGCTCCATTTCCACATCGGAAATGCCAGCCGGACGTTTCGACGGATCGCCCAACGCAGGGTTGCCCGAGCCCGACGACTTGGACGCACCCGGCTTCGGCACCACGACACGTTTGCGTTTGGTTTCCACCACGACATTCTTCGTGCGCCCGTGCGAGAAGCTCTGCTTCACCGAACCGGAACCGCCACGAAGGCCGAGGGTTTTCTTGCCGTCTGTATCGCTCATTTCGTCGTCTTACCCTTCCCGGTGGAGCCCTCTCCACCGATTGTCTCGCGCACGCCCATAAGGCGGTTGGCATCCTCTACAACACGTTTTGCGAGTCCGCCACCTGAGAGCGCGCCATGTATCACACTTTCGCGGCCAAAAGCCAAACCCAATTCGGAACTGGTCAAATGCCCGAACCAACGCCCGCCTTCGGGCGTCCAAAGTTTGCCTTTTCCGCGTTCCGAGCCATCCGACGCCTGAAGCAGCACTTTCGCATGCCCGTCCGCCAGCCAGCTTTTAACCTTTTCAAATCCACAGACCGCCTGACCCGCCTTTCGGGCGAGTGAGATCAGATGCACCACCCGATCCGCCAAGCCCGCTTCCAGCAGGTCGACAAACCCGTCCGGCACAGTGACCGGCTGACGCGCGGCTTTTGCAAAGAGGTTTTTCTTCACAGCCTCTTCAAGGGCGGCACGATCCGCGCTCACCCAAAAGCCCCGGCCCGGCAGTTTCTCGGCCAGATCGGGAACGATGAGCCCGTCAGGCGCCACAACGAACCGGATGAGACCACGCCGCGGCTCTGCCTCGCGCGTGACGATGCAACGCCGCTCCGCCTCATCTTTAACTGTCGTGTGTCCGCCTCTGCTCATCGCTCACCTTTTCATAAACGAGGCCCGATCAGGCCTCGCTCTCCTCTTCGGTTTCCTCAACCTCTTCCTCGGATTCGAGATCGGCCGGGTCCACCCAGCCAAGCTGAATGCGCGCGGTCATCACGAGGTTTTGGGCTTCTTCGAGAGACACGTCGAACTTTTCGAGGACACCATCGTCCTTGACGCGTTCGCCGTTCACCGTGGTCCAGCCACCGGCCAGCTCCCAGTCGGCGCAGGTCGCGAAATCTTCAAGCGACTTCACGCCATCCTCGGCCAATGCCTCAATCATCTGGGGTGTCAGACCGTCGAAATCAACCAGGCTGTCTTCCACCCCCAGCTCGCGGGCATGTTCCATCGCCTTACGATTGGCTTCTTCGAGCACGTCACGGGCGCGGGCCTGAAGCTCGTTCGCGGTATCTTCGTCCACGCCGTCGATCACCAGAAGCTCGTCAACGTCGACATAGGCGACCTCTTCGAGGTTGGTGAAGCCTTCGGAGACCAGAAGCTGAGCGAAGAATTCGTCCAGATCGAGGCTGTCCATGAAGAGCTGCGTGCGGGCCGCGAATTCTTTCTGGCGACGCTCGGATTCTTCGGCTTCGGTCAGGATGTCGATGTCCAGACCCGTCAGCTGAGACGCCAGACGCACGTTCTGACCGCGACGACCGATGGCGAGCGAAAGCTGCTCGTCCGGCACCACGACTTCGATCTTGCCAGCATCCTCGTCGAGCACCACTTTCGTGACCTCGGCCGGTTGCAGCGCGTTGACGAGGAAGGTCGGCGCATCGTCATTCCACGGAATGATGTCGATTTTCTCGCCCTGAAGCTCGTTGACCACGGCCTGCACACGCGAACCGCGCATACCGACGCAGGCCCCGACCGGGTCGATGGAGTTGTCATAGGAAATCACGGCGATTTTCGCGCGCGACCCCGGGTCGCGGGCCACGGCTTTGATCTCGATGATGCCGTCGTAGATCTCCGGCACTTCCATTTTGAACAGTTCGGCCATGAATTCCGGCGCGGTGCGGGACAGGAACACCTGCGGCCCACGCACTTCGCGGCGCACATCTTTGATGTAGCAGCGCACACGGTCGTTCGGGCGATAGGTCTCGCGGCCGATCTTTTCATTGCGGCGCAGAATGCCTTCGCCGCGACCGATATCGACGATCACGTTGCCGTATTCTTCGCGTTTCACCACACCGTTGATGATGGTGCCCACGCGGTCTTTGAACTCGTCGTACTGACGGTCACGCTCGGCTTCGCGCACTTTCTGCAAAATGACCTGCTTCGCGGATTGCGCGGCGATCCGGCCAAGCTCCACCGGCGGAACCTCGTCCTTGATCTCGTCGCCGATCTGCGGGTCGGCCATGTACTGCTTGGCCTGCTCAACGGTCAACTCAGCTTGGTAGTTCTCAAGCTCTTCATCTTCCACGACCGTGCGCACACGGGTGAACGTGGCGCGGCCGGTCTTGCGGTCGATGTGGACGCGGATGTCCATCTCGGAGCCGTAGCGCGACTTCGCGGCACGGGCGAGGGACTCTTCCATCGCTTCGACCACGAGGTTCGGGTCGATCATCTTCTCGCGGGCCACGGCCTCGGCGGTTTGCAACAGCTCAAGCTGGTTTGCAGAGGTGATTGCCATATTCAGTCCTCTCTCAATCCTCTGAAGACCCGTCGTCGGTCTCGATGTCGTCAAATTGGGTTTCGTCGATTGCGCCGGACGCTTTGCGTTGGCGCAGCATTTCGCGGATCAGCTCATCGGTCAGCACGAGTTTCGCATCCGACAGCCAGTCGAAATTCAGACCGATGGTGAGCTCCTCACCAGTCTCGTCGAGGGTGAGCAGAACCTCATCGCCTTCGACGCCGGCCAGCATCCCTTTGAAGCGGCGGCGGCCGTCGATCATCTCGGTCGTTTCGATCTTGGCCTCATAGCCCTCGAAGGTCGCAAAATCCTTCAGACGGGTCAGCGGGCGGTCGATCCCGGGGCTCGACACTTCGAGCGTATATTCATCTTCGATCGGGTCTTCGACGTCGAGAATAGCAGAAACCGCTGTGGAAATCTCCGCACATTCGTCAACTTCGATGCCGCCTTCGGGACGCTCGGCCATGATTTGCAGCGTCTTCGATTTCGTCGAAGACATAAGACGCACGCGCACAAGCTCGAACCCCATCCCTTCGATGACGGGGCCGACGATTTCCGCCATCCGGCGGTCGATCGCGGTCTTGGCAATCAGTTCGGACATGTCTTGCCTTTCATATCCGGGGCTCTCGACATGAGAGCACAAAAAAACGGGCGCGCGGCCCGTCGATCTTTCCCGGTGGAGCTTCGGGAACTCCCGACAGCGCCGCTGTTGGAGGGGTCTATACGCGCCCCGAGACGAATCTGCAAGCCCTGATCAGCGAGCCAGCCGATCCATGGTCATCACGAGCGCCTCGGTGATCCCCGGCTCGGACAGGGCATGCCCCGCCTGCCCGACCATGATGAGCCGCGATTTCGGCCAGGCTTTGTGCAGCTCATAGGCCGTCTCCGGCGGGCAGATCATATCGAACCGCCCTTGCACGATGGTGCCCGGCACCTCCGCAATCCGGTCGACATTGCGCAAAAGCTGGCCGTCGTGATCGAGAAAGGCCTTGTTGATAAAGTAATGGTTCTCGATCCGGGCAAACGTTCGCGCATATTCCGGCCCCGGATCGCCCACGACACCATCGGACCCCAGAGACGCCAGAGCATTTTCCCAACGCGACCAGATCCGGCCATAGGTGATCTCTTGCCGATGATCGCCGCTAAAGAGGCGCCGGTGATAGGCGGTTATGAGATCGCCCCGCTCCTCTTCCGGGATGGCGTCACGAAATTCCGCCCAGTGATCGGGCCAGAATCGCCCAGCGCCCCCGGCATAGAACCAGTCGAGTTCACTTTTGCGTGCAAGGAAGACCCCGCGCAGCACCAGATGGATCACGCGCTCCGGGTGAGTCTCCGCATAGGCGACACCCAAAGTCGCACCCCAGCTTCCGCCGAACACCATCCAGCGCTCGATACCCAGCGCCTCGCGAATGCGCTCGATATCGCCGACAAGATGCCAGGTCGTGTTGGCCTCGACCGAGGCAAAAGGCCGGGATTTCCCGCAGCCGCGCTGATCGAACAGAATGATGCGATAGAGCGCCGGATCGAAATAGCGCCGCATATAGGGGCTACACCCGCCACCGGGACCGCCATGCAAAACCACCACCGGAATCCCCATGGGATTGCCGCTTTGCTCGACATAAAGCTTGTGCCCGTCGCCGACATCCAGCATGCGGTGGTCATAGACCGCGATTTGCGGGTAGAGATAGCTATATGCGCTGTTTTGGCCTGAGACCTTGTCCATGGGTGTCCTATATAGAGCGGGTCCAAGCGGATGTCCCGACGAAGCGAGTTGAACATGAAGGAGGCGATCATGCAAACCACCATTGACCCGGATGAGGTCGCGAAATTCGAGGCCATGGCCGCCGAATGGTGGGACCCGACCGGCAAGTTCAAGCCTTTGCACATGATGAACCCGGTTCGGCTCGATTATATCACCACACAAATTGCCGCAGAGTTCGGGCGTGATTTGTCCGCCGACAAACCGTTTGAGGGGCTGCGCCTTCTCGACATCGGCTGTGGCGGTGGGCTTTTGTCGGAACCGATGGCGCGTCTTGGGGCCACAGTGGTCGGCGCCGATGCCGCCGAACGCAATATTCCCGTGGCGCAGGTCCATGCCGAACAGTCCGGGCTCGACATCGACTATCGTCACACCACCGCCGAAGCACTTGCCGAAGCCGGAGAGCAGTTCGACGTTGTGCTGAACATGGAAGTGGTCGAGCATGTTGCAGACCCGCTCGCCTATCTCACCGCCTGCCAGACGCTGCTGAAACCGGGTGGTTTGATGCTGTGTTCGACACTCAATCGCAATCCGAAAAGCTACGCGATGGCGATTTTCGGGGCAGAGGTTGTGATGCGTTGGCTGCCCAAGGGCACGCATGAATGGAAAAAATTCATCACGCCCGATGAGCTGGTCGATCTGATTTCGAAAGCGGGGCTGGACCCCGTCGATCGCAAGGGCTTCGTCTTCAATCCGATCCTGTGGAAATGGTCGATCTCCGCGCGCGATCTTTCGGTCAATTATGTGACGGCTTCGATCAAGAAATAGTCCCTATTTCGGCGTTTTAGACGCAGAAACCACACGTTCGACCGGCACAAATCCCGCGCGCTCATAGAGGCGCGCGGCGGTGGTGCCCTCCTCCGCCACGATCACCTGACGCGCATTCGGGAACCGTTTCGCGGCAAAGGCACTGACTTCGCCGAGCAACACCGCACAAAGCCCCCGGCGCCGGTGGCTCTCGCGGGTTTCAACGGATTGGTAACGCACCAAATCGGGCGACCAGACAAGGCCCATATCGGCCACAAGCATGTCCCCTTCGAAAAGCCCGAACCATCCCCCTCGTCCGACCTCGCTTAGGGTCCGCCTGCGCGCAAAGCTCTTTGCGATATAACTTTGAGCTGCGTTCGGGTCTATTCCGTCGCCAATCATACCTGCAAGTTGCAGCGCGATAACGGCCTGCCAATCTGCATCTCTGACAATCTCACGAAAGGAAATCCCGGCGGGCAAACCCGGGCGCACCGCTTCACCTCCGACGAGCGTCACGCCGGTCTCAAGCTCATAGCCATGGGCCTCGAAGACAGAGGAAAACGGCGCCAGATCGACGTCGGGGACATCCCAGAACAGCACGGAAAACGGTGCGTCCGGATTGTCCTTTTGAGCGAGGGCGATTTGCGCCTCGGCTTCGGTGTCGTCCGTCGGAAGAGCCTTGAAAATCGTCCGGTTGCCAAACCAGAAATCCGGCTGCGCAGGGGTCCGTTGCACGAACCGGTCCGCATAGTCCGTCCACTCGGATTGCGCGCCCATGACAAGCAAATCCGTCGACAATTCGAGCGCCTTAGGACCCGTCATCTTCTAGCCGTATCCTCATTTCCCGCAGGACAGGCAAAGCGGCCTTGACTCGCTCCGTGCCAATCGCCTCAACGATATCCGACAAGATCGGCGCAATGGCCGCCAGTGCCGCATCGCGCGCGGCCTTCCCGGCAGGCGAAATCGAAACGAATTTGCGCCGCGCATCGTCCCAATCGGGACGAACGTGGATATATCCCGCCCATTCGAGTTTGTTGATCGTGTTGGTCATCGCACCTCGGGTGACATGAAACGCACGAGCCAACTGCGCCGGGGAACGTTCATCCCCCAGACGCGCCAGATGATTGAGCAGGGAGAAATGGCTGATCTCCATGCCCTTCGGCAAAGCTTTGGTCAGCCGGTTTCGCGCCAACTGATCGGCCATGAAAATCTCGGAAAACAGCGCGACCGAGAGGGCGTCATTGTTGGAAGTCCCGCTCATAGCTCGACTTTGAACTCCCGATCATGCAGCAACGCCGGAATGCGTTTGCGCGCCTTAGCAACCTCGGCAAGATCGATGTCAACAAGACCCCAACCCGGCTCAACTCCGCCATCAAACAGCACCTCACCCCAAGGCGAGACTGCCAGAGAATGCCCGTAGGTGCGACGCTTTACATCGACTTTTTCTTTGTGATGCCCGGTCTGGGCAGGGGCCAGAACGAAACATCCGGTCTCGATCGCGCGCGCGCGCAACAGGCTATGCCAATGCGCCTCGCCCGTGACCGCCGTAAAGGCTGCGGGCTGCGTGATGATGTCGGCTCCGGCTTTCGCAAGCGCACGGTGCAGATGCGGAAATCGCAGGTCGTAACAGATGGTCATGCCGATCTTGGCAAAGGGCGTCGTCGCAACAACAGCCCTTTCGCCGGGGCGATAGCCATCGGATTCGCGATAGCGTTCGGTGGCGCTGACATCCACGTCAAACATATGAATTTTGTCGTAGCGCGCGGCAATTTCCCCATCGGGAGAAATCAGGAAAGACCGGTTGGCAAAACGTCCGTCCGGGTCATCGGTTTTCAGGCCCAGAGAGCCGATCAAGAGCCAAATCCGGCGCAAATGCGCCGTTTCACGCAGAACGGCCAACGTCGGATCGTCTGCCTCGTGATAGAGCACGTCTTTCTGATGCGCGCGCGAGGAGGAGACACAATTCGTCACCTCCGGCGTCATGACGATCTCCGCCCCCGCCTCCGCGGCAGCGTTCACAAAACCCTGCGTGATCGGCAGGTTGGCGAGCGGATCGTCGCTCGAATTCAGGGTGACGAGACCGACGCGGAGCATGGATCAGTCGGCCAGAAGCGGATCGAGTTTGCCCGCGCGCTCCAAGGCATGGAGATCGTCACAACCTCCGACATGGGTTTCGCCGATGAAAATCTGCGGCACGGTGTAGCTGCCCGGCGCGCGTTGCATCATTTCCTGACGCAGAGCGGGATTCGCCATAACGTCGATATCGGTATATTCGACGCCTTTGCTGTCAAGCAGCCGCTTAGCCGCAATGCAATAGGGACAGATCGGGGTCGTATAGAGGGTCACGGGTTGCATGGGAGGAAATCCTTTTGTCTTGCGGCGACTATAAGGATTTACGTCTCTCTGTCCACGCGTGCCAGTACGGCAACGTTGACCGAAGCCGCACCCGCCTTGCGACAGGCCTGTGCACATTCGCCCAAGGTTGCCCCGGTCGTCAGAACATCGTCGATCAACAGAACAGGCCGCCCCTTGATCCGCTCCACATGTACACTGTTGATTCGAATGGTCCCCGCCACTGTATCGCGCCGCTGTTCTGCCGTCATGCCATCAAGCTTGCGCGTGGCCGACGGCCGTTTCAACAGGCCCGGAATATAGTCCAACCGATGGAGTTTCGCGACTCTGTGCCCCAAAAGCGCCGACTGATTGTAGCGCCGTCGAAACAGACGAAACCAATGCAGCGGCACGGGCGCCACGACCGTATCCGATTTGATCAGCGGCTCAGCCGCATCTGCCAGCCAGCTCCCCATCGGATGCGCCAAATCGGTGCGGTCGCCATGTTTAAACCGCAACACCATGGACCGCGCATTTCCGCCATAGAGCATCACCGCCCGCCCGCGATCCCAGGCCTTGGGATGACTCCGGCAATCGTCACAGAGATCACCCTCTTCCGCGTCGCCCACCAAAGGCCGACCGCAACAATCACAGGGGTGATCCACGATGAACGGTGTATCCGACCAGCATTTCGGGCAAAGGCCACGTTCCGCTTCGATCATTTCGTCGCAGGTCAGGCATTGTGCTGGATAGATCAGTTTGGCCAGTCTTTGCATTTCCTATCCGACTACCTAAATTGTCGCCCGCAGACCAATCATCAGGACGAAACCCATGTCTCAGCCCCCTCTTCTCGTCGATCGGGATCAACTTGCCCGGAACCGGCAACGCGCGATGCACATGGGAGGCGATTTTTTCCTGCATGAAGAGGCCCGTTTCGAAATCCAAGATCGGCTGGATATGGTTAACAAATCGTTTACATCTCCCGCCGTGATCACCGGTTTTCCCGAATTGTGGGCCGAATATTTTCCCGAGGCCAAGGTTGTCCCCGATGACGATATCCTCTCCCTTGAAGAAGGTGCGCATGACCTGCTGATCCACGCCATGAGCCTGCATTGGGCGAATGATCCGGTCGGGCAACTCATTCAGTGCAACCGCGCGCTTCAACCAGACGGCCTCATGATCACCGCATTTTTCGGCGACCAGACCCTCAACGAGTTGCGCGCCTGTCTCGGTCAGGCGGAAACCATGGTGTGCGGAGGATTGTCCCCACGTGTCCTCCCGATGGGGGAACTGCGCGATCTCGGCGCCCTGCTGCAACGTGCCTCCTTTGCGCTTCCCGTGGCAGACAAGACGGTGCGCAAGGTGAGCTACCCGTCCCTGTCGCGCATGGTCGAAGACCTGCGTGCGATGGGTGAGGGCAATGCTCTCAACGGCCGTCTCAGAACGCCGAGCCCGGCACGGCTTTTTGCGACCGCCGAACAACTCTACAAAGATCACTTTTCCGAAGACGGGCGACTGATCGCCACGTTCGACATGGTGTTTCTCACGGGTTGGGCACCGGATGAGAGTCAACCGAAACCGCTCATGCCCGGCTCCGCGAGGATGCGGCTGGCCGATGCGCTTCACACCGAAGAATTCAAGTTGCCCGAAGGCTCCGCTTGACCCGCCCCCGAACCGACCTAAGCCTAGAACGAACAAAAATCAGGAAGATCACATGGGACTCATGAAGCCTTCGCGGCTCAACACCAATGCGCCGGATGCCACCTGCCCGATGCATGCACCGAAAGACCATCCGAAAGTGCCAAAGGAAAAGATCGGCGTGCTGCTCGCCAATCTCGGAACCCCGGACGCCACGGACTATTGGTCGATGCGGCGCTATTTGGGTGAGTTCCTGTCGGACAAGCGGGTGATCGACTATCCTTGGTGGAAATGGCAGCCGATTCTGCAAGGGATCGTTTTGACCTTCCGCCCCTCGAAATCCGGGGCCGCTTATAGATCGATCTGGAACAACGAAGCGGATGAAAGCCCGCTGATGACGATCACCAAAGAGCAGACCGCCGCAATCAAATCCGCGCTTTCTGCGGAATATGGCGACCGGGTGATGGTCGATTTCTGCATGCGCTATGGCAACCCTTCGACTCAGTCGAAAGTCGAAAAGATGGTGGCCGAGGGGTGCACCAAAATTCTGTTCTTCCCGCTCTATCCGCAATATGCCGGGGCGACGACGGCGACCGCGAACGATCAGTTTTTCCGCGCCTTGATGGAAGAGAACTGGCAGCCCGCGTCCCGCACGGTTGCGCCCTATTTTGACGATCCGGCCTATATCGACGCCCTCGCGCAATCCGTCGAGCGTGCTTATGCGGCGGCGGAGCGCAAACCCGACATCCTGATTTGCTCCTATCACGGGCTTCCGGAGCGCTATCTCAAAGAAGGCGGCGACCCCTATCATTGCCAATGCCAGAAAACGACTCGCCTGCTGAAAGAGCGTCTCGGATGGGACAACACGCAGATCATGACAACGTTTCAGTCGAAATTCGGCCCTGAAGACTGGCTTCAACCCTATACGGTTGAAGAAGTTGCGCGACAGGCGGAGAAGGGCAACAAAAGCATTGCTGTCTGCGCCCCTGCGTTTTCCGCCGATTGCATCGAGACGCTCGAAGAGATCAACGAAGAGATCAGGGAGAGCTTTGAACACGCGGGCGGAGAAGAGTTTCTCTATATCCCCTGCCTCAACGCGGACCCGCTGCACATCAGCGCGCTGGTCGGTCAGATCCGAAAGAACCTTGCCGGCTGGGTGTAATCCCTCCGGCGCATGCTCCAGGCAAATGAAAAGGGCGGTTCAAAAGAACCGCCCTTTCAATTCTGTGTTGTCTGGCGACGATTAGTCGGCAGCAACAGCAGCAGCCACGAGAGCCAGGATCAGAAGCGGCACAACGTAGCCACCAGCGGACGAAGAAGAGGTTTCTTCGACAACAACCGGAGCTTCGATGACCGGCTCAGAGTAGCCGCCAGCGAAAGAAGCGGTGCCAGCCAGAGCGAAAACGGCAGCAACAGCGAGTTTTTTCATAGTCAATCCTCCTTGAACCCCACGACAGAGGGCAGGTTTGTTTCACACAATCAGCTATATGAACCAATCGTGAGCAAAATCAATCGCTCCTTTGATCCTGCCATATTTTCCGGCTTCTTGTCGTCAAATTAGCAACACTTGCGTGCCGACCTTGGCGAGTTGAAACAGCTCCGCGATGTGTTCGTTGTACAAACCGATGCACCCGTTCGAAGACCGACGCCCGATCTTGCGCGTGTCATGAGTGCCGTGAATACGGTAAAATTGCCAACTCAGATAAAGCGCATGGGTGCCCAGCGGGTTGTTCGGACCGGGTCCGACAAAATCCGGCCATTCGGGGTTGCGGATCTTCATCGACGGCGTCGGCGCCCAGCTCGGTCCCTCGACCTTACGGATCACCTCAGTCCGTCCGCGCCGCGTCAGATCCTCGCTCAGCGGCACTGAAGTCGGATAGAGTTTATAGACACTCTGATCCTCGCTCCAGAAATGCAGCGCCCGAGAGGTCGTATCCACGAGGATCGCCCCATTGTGCAGATTGCTGAAATAGGGGTGCCAATCCAGCGAACGAAAGCTCGAAATGTTGCGACGCACCACGGTGGAGAGATCGTTCTCCATCTCCGTCGTCCCTTCCGATTGCGCAAGGGCGGGGGTGCTCAACAGGGCGACACTCCCGGCCACGAAACTGCGCCGGGAAAACTTGAAAACGGGGGCTTTACTCATGGGACTTCGCCATTTCGTGATGTGATCTTGATCGACATGCGTTATATGGCGCGTTTGTCGCAGTCGCAAATCAAACAATCGTTCATGGCGGAAAGCCGCGAACAGGATTTGATCCCGGCGAGCAAAGCGATTAACTCATGCCAATCATCTTGGCCAAAATCCCGGCCGGTAAAGTTCATGGAGTATCCGGAATGTCGCGCATCGTCGCCATCCTCATGTTGGCCCTGGTCGGCCTGACCGCTTGTGAAACACCGACCGAACGTCTTGGCCCTGATGGCAAGCCCCTGCCCCGCGTTTATCGCGTCAACGCCAAGGACGAGGCAACGATTCAGTATCGTATGCTCGACTCGATCAACGCCCTGCGTTCCGCCGCCGGCCAACGACCTGTGCAACTCAACGCCAACCTGAACGCCGCCGCCGCGACTCATTCGCGCGACATGCACGTCCAGAACCGCCCCTGGCACTTCGGGTCCGACGGCTCCTCGCCGCTCGATCGCGTGACACGTTCTGGCTACACTGGTTTGATGCTTGGCGAGAATATTTCCGAGACCTACGAGACAGAACTTGAAACCCTCTCCGCCTGGATGGAACAGCCGGACACGCGCGACGTCATCCTCGACAGCCGCGCGACCGATATCGGTTTTGCCTGGTATCAAGAGGACAGTGGCAAGCTCTGGTGGACCCTGCTGATTGGCGCGCAGGCCGGACAGACCTACGCCGCCAACTAAGGCCTAACCCCCAGGTATTTATGGAAAAATATCTACCTGGGTGCCATTCTGCACCATCATGTAGATTTTCTCGATATGGCGATCCTTGACGGCGATGCATCCCGCCGTCCAGTCCTTGCCCTTACCACGATTCTCACCGGCGCGGCCGTGGATGAAGATATCGCCCCCCGGACGCCGCCCCATCGCCTGAGCGTAAGCGGCATCGTCAGCATTCGGGTAGGAAATCCCAAGAGACAAGTGATAGGCCGAATTCGGATTGCGGCGGTTGATAATGTAACTGCCTTCCGGCGTCTTACCGTCGCCTTCGAATTGTTTCGGACCAATAGGATTGCCACCCAACCCAATTTTATATTCCTGCACCACCTCGTCGCCATGCAGAAGATAGAGCTTACGACGCTCTTTGTAGACCACCACGCGGGTGATTTCCGGTCCCGCATAAGGCTTCAAATCGCGCGCAAACGCCGCTTTGGAAAAGGTCAGCACGGAAATCGCTGACGCAAGGAAAACCCGCCGTTTCATGATCACTACCCGATCTTTGTTTTTCCTCTCCATACACCGGAACGGCAAATCCCGCCAAATCATTTTCGCGGGTCAAGCACGCCGAAAACTGGCGGCAATTTCAACATGGGTCGACCAGCGGAACTGATCCACGGGTACGATCCATTCTAATTCAAACCCAGCTTCGATGAGGTGTTTGGCGTCACGCGCAAAGGTAATCGCATTGCAGGACACGAATCCCACGCGCGTCAGATTGCTTTTGGCAATCTCCGCGCATTGCGCCTGCGCTCCTGCCCGCGGCGGGTCGATCACCGCCGCATCGAATCGGTTCAACTCATCGCTGCGCACAGGTTGACGAAACAGGTCCCGCGTCTCGGCGGACACGCGTTTGAGCCCCTGCGCCTGGCGCCAACCTTTCATCAAAGCTTCGAGCATATCGGACACACCTTCGACCGCATGCACCTCGGCGAGTTCCGCCAAAGGCAGGGAAAAGGTACCGCAACCGGCAAAAAGATCGATAACACGTTCCGCATCGCCAACCGCCCGTCGCATCAGTGCCACCAGAGCAGCCTGCCCTTCAGCGGTCGCCTGCAAAAAGGCGCCCGGTGTCGGCACGACATGAGCTTTGCCAAACCTCAGAAACGGCAGCACCTCCCCGGCAAGATCTTCGCCATTCCACGACAAGCGAGACAGGCTCACATCCCGCACAAATTGCCCCAATTCGACCCTCATATCGAGATCGAGCGGTTTTCCGTTTTGAACCGAAACATCCAGCCCGCTCTCAGAAGCGATCACGGTCATGTCCATCTCAGCCCGCCGCGAGGCACCCAGCTCGACCAACCGTTCCAGATCGCTGTAATGCGCCATGATCTCAGGCACCATCAGGATGCAATCCGGCACCGAAACCAGACTGTCGGAGGCACGGGCGTGAAGTCCGAGCATCACCCCCTTTTTCGTCCGTCGTCCATGAAACACCGCACGTCGTCGGCTTTGTGGCGGTGAGGTCAAAATCGGCTCTAACCCTGCGGAAATTCCCTGATGTCGCAGAGCGGAGGCGACAAAATCACTTTTCCACTGCGCCACGAAATCATCAGACGCATGTTGCAGGGCACAGCCACCACAGGCCTTGGCATGCCGACACGCGGGTTTCACTCGGTCAGGCGACGGCGTAACGATTCTGGCAGCTGCAATGCGTCCATCGACAGGCTCCCCCTCGACCACTTCCCCCGGCAATGCGTTCGGAACGAAGATGCCGTCTGCCGTGATACCATCGCCTTTATGGCCCAACCGCTGAATTTCGTACTCCATCAGCCCCTCCCCACACGTCGCAGCAGCTCTTCTTTCGAGAGCTGAAAACCGCTGTCGATCCAATCCTGCTCAAGCCGCTTCAAAGCCCCGCCCAACTCTCTTCCCGACAGAACAGCCATCAGATCTCTGGCAGAAATCGGCAATTTCGCCTCAGCACCTTTGCGAATGTCGTCTGAAAGCCGCTCTGGCACAGGTTGCTCCAGAAATGCGGCCCGCAGGGTCATCGCCCCTCGCGCAATCGTCTCGCCCTCACGATAGGCAATCTCAGCGGCAGGTCGCATCCCAAGGGCCGCATCACGCAGCGTCTGGTAATACCCCATCTGAGCCTTTGACAGACGCAAAAGCGCCGCCACATCGAATTCACCCAAGGCTGCAAGACGCAGAATTGGATCGGGCGTCTGCTCCAGAGAGGTCAGGATAAAAAACGCTTTCGTCGAAGCCCCCGGCAAGAGGGCATTCAACACACCTGTCTGATCCATCGCGCCCAGCGCCCGCTCGGGGGCCGTGGCAGATAGAAGCTTGATCATCTCATGCCCAATCCTTTCACGGGACAGGCGTGCAAGACCGTCGATATGTGTGGCACAAGCGGCAAGACCTTCCGGGTCGAGCCCCGCCTCGTCGTCACCATACCAGGCATGAAATCTGAAAAAACGCAGGATTCGCAAGTAATCCTCACGAATCCGCTGCACCGGATCGTCTATGAACCGTACCCGCCGCGCCCGAAGATCCGAAAGCCCGCCAAGCGGATCGACGATGCTGCCATCCGCCTTGGCATAAAGCGCATTCATCGTGAAATCGCGCCGACGCGCATCCTCCTCGATCGTCTCGGCAAAGGCGATGACCGCACGTCGCCCGTCGGTCTCAACATCCTTACGGAAGGTCGTAATCTCGAAAGGCTCGCCCTCAACCACAACGGTGATCGTGCCGTGATCTATGCCGGTCGGAATGGCCTTGAACCCAAAGGTTTCGGCCAGCTCAACAGTGCGTTCCGGTCGCACGGACGTGGCAATATCGAGATCGCTAACCGGCACACCCAACAGGCTGTTACGCACACAGCCCCCCACGAAATAGGCTTCTTCGCCCGTCTTGGAAAACATCGACATGACGCGTTGCGCCGGGCCGCTTTCGATCCAGTCTGCCGTGAGTTTCATGATCCGCTCACCCGGTCCGCAAGAACCCGCAAGATCCGCGCCGTGGCCCCCCAAATGTAATAGGGTCCATATGGCACGGTATAGAAGGAACGCATCTGGCCCCGCCAGCGTCGGGACTGGATGGAAAAATTCTGCGGATTGAGTACATGGCTCAGCGGAACATCGAAGACCTCAGACACCTCGCCTTCCTCGGCAACCGGCGTGAAATCTTCTCTGATCCAGCCCAAAACCGGAAACATTTCGAATTGCGTCACGGTTTCATGGGTCGGAAGTCCGCCCAGAACCTCCACCAGAGAGCGCGGCAGACCGATCTCTTCAGTCGCTTCACGCAAAGCGGCATCTGTCGGATCACGATCCGCAGGATCGACTCGCCCACCCGGAAAAGCAATCTGACCAGGATGGTGTTTCAACGCAGAAGACCGCTTGGTCAGGATCAAACGTAAGCCTTCCGATGTTTCCCTAATTGGCACCAACACACCAGCCGGACGTAGCTCTGTCGTTACGCGCGGTCGCAGATTTCGGTTCAGGTCAAAATCCGAAGAGGACGTACCTGGATCGCGCAACAGCGCCTTAAGAGCGTCCCGATCAATCGGCATCACCATCGGGGCTTTCCTCCGCCTCGAACCCGACAGTTTTCGGATCAAGCACATAATGCGCACCGCAGAACTGACAATCTGCGGTAACCACCCCCTCATCGGTGGTCATGCGCGCAATATCCTTGGCCGAATAGATCGACAGGCTCTGGCGCACCTTCTCCTCCGAACAATTACAGCCGAAATGCACCGGCTGCGGATCGAACACGCGGGGGTGTTCCTCGTGGAACAGGCGCACGAGCAATTCCGTCGGCTGCACATGCGGGCCGATCAACTCCATATCCTCGACCGTATCAAGCAGGATATTGGCGCGGTTCCAGTCCTCGAAATCGTCATCGTTCAGGATATCGACCGCCTGCAAAAGACCGTCGCCATCCTCGTTACTTTGCGCCGCAAAAGGCGAAGCTTTTGGCATTTTTTGGAGCATGATACCCCCGGCACGCCAATGTTCCTCACCGCCGGGGAGCTGGGAGGTCCCAAAAGTCGTCGAGAACCGCGTCGGCAATTGCTCCGATTGCGCGAAATAGGTCTCAGCACAGCTCGACAGAGAACCGCCCGAGATTGGCGTGATCCCCTGATAGGGCACCATACCCTTCCCTTGGTCGATCAGAATCGCAAAATACCCCTTGCCGATCTGGGAAAACGGATCGACACGCGGGAGGAGCCGGTTGGCGTCGAAAGAGGCATAAGCCCGGATGCGCGCTGGTTCGCCCTCGGCAGTGGGCGCATAGTAATCGGTCGCGATCAGACGCGCCGGACCATCGCCACGCACCTGAAGAGACAGCTTCCAACGCAGTTTCATGGTCTGACCGATCATCGCAGTCAGAAGTGCCATTTCAGCGACCAAAGCCTCGATTTCCGGCGGGTAGGCATGCTGCGCGAGAATGCGATTCAACACGCCATCGAGACGCGCCACGCGCCCGCGGACGTCCGAGGCATCCAATTGGAAAGGCAGGACCGTGTCGTCCCAGGCAATTTTCGATCCGAGCATTTGTGCTTCCCCTCAGGTTCGGCGCTGGAATATCCTGTTCATATAGGCGGAACAACCACCGAAGAAAGGCAAGGCAGATATGCGGCGATACGGGAAACCCAAACTTGAGGGGCAATCTTACCGTGCACGCCCCGGGGCCTATGCCATCTTGCCTAGAGGCGGACGGCTGCTTTTGACCTATCAGGCGGGCATCCACAATGAATTTCAACTGCCCGGCGGTGGCATCGACCCGGGCGAAAGCCCGGTGACCGCTCTGCACCGCGAAGTCTTCGAAGAAACCGGTTGGCGGATTGCAAAACCTCGCTTTCTCGGCGCCTTCCGACGGTTTGTCTTCATGCCAGAATACGATCTCTGGGCCGAAAAAATTTGTCACATTTATCGGGCACATCCGGTTCGAAAACTCGCCGAGCCGCCCGAAGAAGACCATTCGGTGCATTGGGTAAGTCCGGAACAGGGGATGATCGGCCTTGGCAATCCCGGCGACAGAGCCTTTCTTCAACGCGTATTCTGAGCGGAATACTCCAGCAAAATGGCCGAGATATCGTCCGGGAAATCCTTGTCCTTGTTGTAATCGTTGAGATCCCACAGAAAAGTATCGAAAAAGGCGTTTCCAGACTCCTTGGCCACTTTGCGGCACATCTCCGCAAGCCCCTCTTCCCCAAGCATTCCCTCCCCGCCATCGGGACACTCCGTGACCCCATCGGAGAAAATAAGGATGCGCTCACCCGGCCCGAGGGTCAGACGCACATCTTCATATGGTGCATTCGGGATCAGGCCGACCGGCATGCCCCCATCCCCAAAAAAGCTCACGGTCCCGTCTTTCGATTGAAATACCGGGTTCGGATGACCGCATTGCGCCATGACGAACTCTCCGCTCATCCGATCGAAATGCCCCAGAATCATCGTGAAATAGAGATCTGTTTCCATCTCTTCGAGCATCAGCCGGTTGAGAGTCGCCGCCACCTCTGATGGGTTGGCAGGGTAGAAACCGCCTTGCGGATCGCTGCGGATCGCAAGGTTCTGTTCCGGCGTGGAGCCCGTAAGATAGGCCGCAAGCCGCGCGGTCATCAACGCAGAGGCGATGCCATGTCCCGACACGTCGAGTGCAAAAATGCCGAACTGACGCTCGTTGATCGGAAAGAAACCGACGAGATCGCCACCGACATGCCCGCAGGGGCGCAGCAGCAATGACACCTGCGCCGTCTGGAAATCGTGGAAACGCTCGCGTACGAGCGACTGTTGCATCTTCCGGGCCTCGACCAGATCGCGGTCGAGCGAGTCGTAGAGCGCCGAGATTTCCGTCAGCGTAGAGCTGACCAGACGGTTCTTTTCCGTCAGCTCCCGCTCCATCCGCAAGATGCGCTCTCCGGCACGAATCCGCGCCAAAAGCTCATCTCCGGCCACGGGTTTGGTCAGGAAATCATCCGCGCCAACATCGAGTCCCTGGGCCACCTCCGCCTTGTCGGATTTCGAGGTCAACAGAATGAAATAGCCATAATGCGCGCGGTCGAGTTGCCGAAAAGCCTGACAAAACTCCAGACCGTTCATCCCCGGCATCATCCAATCGGAGACCACGAGATCAATCGGCTCACGCCGACAGATCGCTATCGCCTCCTCACCCGAAGCCGCCTCGAACACCGCATACCCCCAGCGCCCGAGATAAGAGGACAGGATACGCCGTTGCGCCCGCGAATCGTCCACGACCAGAACGTTGTTCACAACCCCGCGTTCAGGCACGGCCTGCAAATATGTGTTATTTTCCTGAGCGATGAGCAAAACGAAGTATCCCGACCTGTGACGTGTTCCACTCATCCTGACCCAGTCGATTTAATGTCGCCTTAAATCTAAAATTTTCAGGAAAATCAGGCTCTCGCTTACATTTGCGTAACCTTATTGCCCTCTTATCGACCACAGACAGGAGGCTGCCATGATTGACTGGAACCGGGTTGCGGAATTGCGGGACGAAGTAGGTGCAGAGGATTTTCGTGAGGTCGTGGACCTGTTTCTCGAAGAGGTCGACGAAGCCATCGCGCGCATGCAATCCATGCCCGACACAGCATCCCTTGAGCAAGATCTCCATTTTCTCAAAGGCAGTTCGCTCAACCTCGGATTCGCCGCCTTCTCCGCGCTGTGCCGGGACGGCGAAAGGGCGGCGCGCGAGGGGCGCTCCGAGATCATCAATATGGTTGAAATCTTCGAAAGTTACGCTCGATCGCGCTCCGAATTTGTCAGCAGGGCCGTCGCCTGAGTCGCTGTCTATAGCACGAATTCCGCAAGATCCCGGTCATTGGTGATGTCGCGATAGACCAGCCCCGCTCCGTTCATTTTCTCGAACAAATGTGCAAAATTCGCCGGATCGTCGGTTTCGATCCCGATCAGGACCGACCCGAAATTTCGCGCGGATTTTTTCAGATATTCGAAGCGAGCAATGTCATCGTTCGGCCCCAGCATATCTAGAAAATCGCGCAAGGCACCGGGGCGCTGCGGCATGCGCAGGATGAAGTATTTCTTGAGTTCCCGGAACCGCTGTGCCCGTTCCTTGACCTCCGGCAGGCGTTCAAAATCGAAATTGCCGCCGGATGTCACACACAGCACGCGTTTGCCGTGTACCGCATCGCGGATGTCCTGAAGTGCGTCGATCGACAAGGCACCTGCGGGTTCCAAAACGATTCCCTCGACATTCAGCATGTCGAGCATGGTCGAACAGATACGATCCTCTGGGCAGGCGAGAATGTGATCGCGAGGAATGTCCTTCAAAATTTCAAACGGCAGCATTCCAATCCGCGCCACGGCAGCGCCATCGACGAAACTGTCGACATCGCTCAGGGTCACCGGTTCACCAGCCGCAACCGCAGCATCAAGCGAGCGCCCGCCCATCGGCTCGACAAAATAAACCTCGGCGGAAGGTGCCACCTCCCGCAGGTAGGACAGCACTCCGGCCGAAAGCCCGCCGCCGCCCACAGGCAGAACCACCACATCCGGCACCATCTGGGATATGAATTCGACAGCCACGGTCGCCTGCCCCTCGATCACATCCATGTCGTCGAAAGGTGCAAGAAAATACCCACCCTGCTCGGCGCAATAGCTCTGCGCTGCTTCAAGCGTGTTGTCGAAATAGTCGCCGATCAGACGGATCTCGATATTCTCACCGCCGAAAACCTTGGTCTTGTCGATCTTCTGCTGCGGCGTCGTGACCGGCATGAAGATCACCCCTCTGACCCCGAATTGCCGACAGGCAAAAGCCACGCCCTGCGCATGGTTCCCCGCAGAGGCGCAGACGAAAAGCCCAATGTTGGGGTCTTTGTCCCGCGCTTTCATCATCGCATTCCATGCCCCGCGCAGCTTGTAGGAGCGCACCGGAGTCAGATCCTCGCGCTTGAGCCAGACATCGCAATCGTAGATTTTCGAAAGATGGTCGTTGCGCAGGCATGGCGTGGGCGCGAACAGACGCCGGACCAACGTTTCCGCAGCGCGCGCGCGTTTGGTGAAAGGACCCGGCTCAGTCATGAAGTTCTCCCCGCATGGCCAGTTCATAAATCGACGACAACAAGCTCACGTTGACCATCAGCAAAAACCACCCGGCCAGCAATTCGTAAAGCAAGCCCAACAAACCGCCTCCGAACAGCGATCCCATGAGCTGAATCACAATGAACAGCGCGATAGACAGGATCACAGCCTGAAAGATCACGGCGGAATGCTGTTTCGTGGCCTGCCAAGCCTGCACAAACGAGATTTTCTGCCCCAGCGCAACTGCGGGCAGGGTCGGAGAAACCCGAAAAAACACAAACACGGCAGGCAATGCGATCAGCACCACGACAAACAGCCCGCCCAAGGCCTGCACCAAAACGTTCCCGAAGAGCCCAACCAGCACGCCGCCCAGAACACCAACCGACAGACCGATCAGCAAGCCGATGACGATCGAAAGGATCAGATAGCCCCAGATGCGGGATCCGCTCCAGGAGGGAAAGGCCGAAGTCGGGCGTTTGCCTTCCAACGCATAAAGATGCCACTCCACCGCGATCCAACAGGATCCCACCGCCATCACGACATTCGACAGAAGAATAAGCCAAAGACCGCTGCCGGACACCGCTTCCGGATCGCCTGAGGTCAACCCCTCCATATCGACGGAGCCAAAGGCGAGAATCTGGACGATCAGGATGCCGATCCAGATCAATCCTGACACCGCCAGCGCTTCGTCCAGATGGCGAATGACCCGCAAAACCGCGTTTTGGAATAGAATGAAACCCGTCATGACAACCTTTCTCAGAACTTATGACCGCAGGTTTAGTGCTTTTACCGGGGGAGCTAAAGCAATCTTGGGCGTAATCCTTGCTCTTGCCCCAAAAAACCGATAATCGCGCCTGCGAACTCCGAAAAAGGAATGTCCCATGTCTGCGCCTAAAAAAGTGGTTCTCGCCTATTCCGGCGGCCTCGATACTTCGATCATCCTGAAATGGCTTCAGACCGAATACGGTTGTGAGGTCGTGACCTTCACCGCCGATCTCGGTCAGGGCGAAGAGTTGGACCCGGCGCGCAAGAAGGCGGAACTCCTTGGTATCAAACCGGAAAACATCTACATCGAAGACGTGCGCGAAGAGTTCGTGCGTGATTTCGTCTTCCCGATGTTCCGCGCCAACGCGCTTTATGAAGGCGAATACCTGCTCGGAACCTCGATTGCGCGTCCGCTGATCTCCAAACGCCTTGTCGAGATCGCCGAAGCGACCGGGGCCGATGCCGTGGCGCATGGCGCGACCGGCAAGGGCAACGATCAGGTGCGTTTCGAGCTTTCTGCCTACGCGCTCAACCCCGACATCAAAGTGATCGCGCCCTGGCGCATCTGGGACCTGTCGTCCCGCACGAAACTTATTGATTTCGCTGAGAAAAACCAGATCCCGATCGCCAAGAACAAACGTGGCGAAGCGCCGTTCTCGGTCGATGCCAACCTGCTGCACACCTCGTCTGAGGGTCGCGTTCTCGAGAACCCGGCCGAGGAAGCGCCCGACTACGTTCTCCAACGGACCGTGCCGGTGGAACAGGCACCGAACGAGCCGGAATATGTCGAAATCACCTTTGAAAAAGGCGATGCGGTTGCAGTCAACGGCGAGGCGATGTCTCCGGCTACCTTGTTGACAAAGCTCAATGAATTGGGCGGCAAGCATGGCATTGGCGTGCTCGATCTGGTGGAAAACCGCTTCGTCGGCATGAAATCCCGCGGCATTTACGAGACCCCGGGCGGCACCATTCTTCTGCAAGCGCACCGCGGCATCGAACAGATCACGCTCGACAGCGGCTCGGGCCACCTGAAAGATATGCTGATGCCGCGCTATGCGGAACTGATCTACAACGGCTTCTGGTTCTCCCCTGAACGCGAGATGTTGCAGGCCGCTATCGACAAATCGCAAGAACATGTGTCCGGGACCGTGCGCCTGAAACTCTACAAAGGGTCCGCGCACACCGTGGGTCGCTGGTCGGAAGCGTCGCTTTATTCCGAGAAACACGTGACCTTCGAAGACGACGCCGGTGCCTACGACCAGAAAGACGCAGCGGGCTTTATTCAGCTCAACGCTCTGCGCCTGAAACTTCTGGCGGCCCGGAATCGCCGCCTAAAATAAGTGTCGGCAAAACGTCGGACTTTTGTCGGACTTCCGTCGGGCATGCGACGGACCACACAGCACACAACAAAAGGGCGTCCCGCAGGACGCCCTTTCTCATTTTCAAAACCGCAATGCGGGCGATCAGCGCAAACCAATCTGTTTGTAGAACGCGTCATTGTCCCAGAAGAGATATTCTTCGTCCATGACACCCGCATCGGTCCAGTGGCCGACGGTGGCCATCGTCAGTTTGTAGGCTTTGCCGGTCGGCTCGATCGCCGAACCGTCGGCAAGCTGCATGGGCTCGGTGAAGGTGCCTTCGATCACACCGACAACACCGGTCCATTCGCCCTGACCGATACGGATCGGGTGGGTTTCGATCCGCGTGTCCGGCGCGAAGGAGAAGAAGTATTTCAGATAGTCGATGTGGACGTCGATGCCTTCGGTCACGGTGCCGTCGGGCAGGTGAACCTTGATGTCATCGGAATGGCTTTCGTGCAGACGATCCCATTTCTGGTTGGTGAACACATCGAAATCGAGCGTGTCGAACGTGTCGAGGTTTTTCTCGATGGTGGCTTCCTGTGACTGGTATTGCGCCAGCTCGGAAAGGGCAGCGGTCATCGCGGCATTGTCGTCGGCATAAGCGGCGCCAGCAAAGGCGGTTGCGGCAGCGGCGGCGAGGGTCAGATAAGATTTCATGTCAGTGTCTCCAGTGTCGTGGGCGTCGCCCGTTTCGATTGAGATCACTCTACGTCTGAAAAACTATCCTCGATATAGCGGCTTTATGGCATGACTTTCTCCAACTTGTTCTTAATATTAAGTTCACAGGAATGAAAAAAGGGTGCCTGAACGGCACCCTTCTCAGTCAGACATCACGGCTCTTGCGCCCTTACATCCCGAAAGCCGCCTTCACATCGGCCGCCGAAGGGATGGCGTCCGCCGTTCCGGGACGTGTCACCTTGAGCGCCGCGGCCTGCACCGCCCATTCCATGGCCGTGCGGATCGGCATGCCGAAATCGAGCCCCGCCGCCACATAACCGACGAAGGTGTCCCCGGCTCCGGTGCTGTCGACGGCGGTGACTTTCGGGGAATTGACCTCGATGATTTCACCGGTCTCGTTGGAACGCCACATCGCCCCCTTGGCGCCGAGGGTCACAAGAACCTGCGGCACCGGGATCTGATCGAGGGACATGCCCATTTCGGAACAAAGTTGCGAGGCCTCCACCGCGTTCATCACCACCATGGAGACATCGGGGATCACACCACGCACCGCCTCGACGGAGAACGGAGCGGCGGAATAGATCACCCGCATGCCCTTCACGAGCGCGAAGGTCGCAGCCGGGGCCTGAAGATTGGTTTCGTTTTGCAGCAAAAGCGTATCGCCCGCCTTGGCCTGATCGATGGCCTGAATGACGAATTCGCTGTCCTGTTTTACGTTTGCGCCCGGATCGATGACGATCATGTTTTCGCCATCGGGCCCGACATAGATCACCGCATGACCGGTGGGTTCGTCGACCTCACGCAGGAATTTGCAATTGGCACCGTAGGTCTCGATCCGCTGACGCACCCAGGGGTCGGTCTTGCCGATGGCTCCGATGTGATAGACCTCCGCCCCGGCTTTCGCGGCGGCGACGGATTGGTTGGCCCCTTTGCCGCCCAATCCGATCTTGTGCCCGGTGGCGCTTAGCGTTTCGCCGGGGCCGGGAAAGCGAGGCAGGGTATAAAAGCGGTCGATATTGACCGAACCGAGATTGAAAATCGCCATTTATACACCTCCCCAACTGTGTCCTTCTTACTTCGTCTGACCCACCTTGCAGGCGGCCAGGACAGCCATGTTCAGAATGTCGTTTACCGTCGAAACGGTTGAACAAATCTGAATGGGTTTGTCGACGCCGGTCAAGATCGGGCCGATCACCGTCGCGCCGGCCATTTCCTGCATCAGCTTGACGGAGATGGAAGCGGAGTGACGCGCGGGCACGACGAGGATGTTCGCCGGGCCGGAGAGACGGCAGAACGGATAGGCCGCCATGGCCTCCGGGTTCAGCGCCACATCGACGGTCATCTCGCCATCGTATTCGAAATCGGCCCCGCGGGCGTCGAGCACTTCGGAAGCAACATGCATTTTATGCGCGCGTTCCGACACCGGATAACCGAAGGTCGAGAAGGAGGCGAAGGCCACACGCGGCTCGATCCCCATGGAGCGCGCCACACGGGCGGCAGCGATGGCGATGTCTGCGAGATCCTCTTCGACCGGCCATTCATGGACGAGCGTATCGGCGATGAAGATGATCCGGCCCTTGTGCAGGATCGCGGTCACACCGACTGCGCCATCCTTGGCGGTGGCGTCGAACACGGAATTGATCCGGTCGAGCACATGGGCGGATTTGCGGGTCGCGCCGGTCACAAGACCGTCGGCATGACCATGGGCCAGCATCAGCGCGGAGAAAGCATGGCGGTCGCGACCGGCAAGACGGTGGATGTCCTTCTGGTCAAAACCGCGGCGTTGCAGGCGTTTGTAGAGGAAATCCTTGTATTCCTGTAGATGGCGCGTGTTGGCGGCGTTGACGATTTCGATCTCGGACATCGCCTCGCCAAGACCTTCTTCCTGAAGTTTCTTGCGGACTTCGTCGGTCCGGCCCACGACAAGTGCGCGCCCGAACCCGCCCCGGTGATAGGCCACGGCGGCGCGCAACACGCGGGGATCGTCGCCCTCGGCGAAGATCATCGTCGCCTGTTCCTGACGCGCGCGGGCGTAGAGGCGTTGCAGAAGATGCGCGGTCGGGTCCATGCGGGCCTGAAGGTCCTGCGCATAGCCTTCCATGTCGATGATCGGACGGCGGGCCACGCCGGTGTCCATCCCGGCCTGCGCGACGGCGGGCGGAATGGTGTAGATCAGACGCGGATCGAAGGGGGTCGGGATGATGTAATCGCGACCGAAGGACAGTTTCTGACCGTAGGCCAGGGCCACCTCGTCCGGCACATCTTCGCGGGCCAGCGCCGCAAGCGCCTGAGCACAGGCGATTTTCATGTCGTCGTTGATGGCGCGGGCATGGATGTCGAGCGCGCCCCGGAACAGGTAGGGGAAGCCCAGAACGTTGTTGACCTGGTTCGGGTAATCCGAGCGCCCGGTGGCGACAATCACGTCATCGCGCACGGCATGGGCGTCTTCGGGGGTGATCTCCGGATCGGGGTTGGCCATGGCGAAGATCACGGCATTCGGGGCCATGGATTTGACCATATCCTGCGTCACGGCCCCTTTTGCGGAGACCCCAAGGAAGACATCCGCCCCCTCCATCGCCTCGGCCAAAGTCCGGGCATCGGTGACGGCGGCATGGGCCGATTTCCACTGGTTCATGCCCTCGGTGCGGCCTTGGTAAATCACACCCTTGGTGTCGCACATGATGCAGTTGTCATGCTGTGCGCCCATCGCCTTGATGAGTTCGAGACAGGCGATCCCGGCGGCCCCGGCGCCGTTCAGAACGATTTTGCAGTCTTCGATCTTTTTACCGGAGATGTAGAGCGCGTTGATCAGACCGGCGGCACAGATCACGGCGGTGCCGTGCTGGTCGTCGTGGAACACCGGAATGTCCATCTGTTCCTTCAGCGTCTGCTCGATGATGAAACACTCCGGCGCCTTGATGTCCTCAAGGTTGATACCGCCGAAGGTCGGCCCCATGAGACGCACGGCGCGGATGATTTCCTCCGGATCGGTGGTGTCCAGCTCGATGTCGATGGAGTTCACATCGGCAAAACGTTTGAACAGAACCGCCTTGCCTTCCATCACCGGTTTGGACGCCAGCGCGCCGAGATTTCCAAGCCCCAGAACGGCGGTGCCGTTGGAGATCACCGCGACGAGGTTGCCCTTGTTCGTATAGTCGTAGGCGGTTTCCGGCGATTGCGCGATTTCCTCGCAAGGCACGGCCACACCCGGAGAATAGGCCAGCGACAGATCGCGCTGAGTCGACATGGGCACGCTGGGCGTGATGTCGAATTTGCCGGGGCGCGGTTCCATATGGAACGCCAGCGCCTCTTCTCGGGTCTGTTTGGTCTTGGACATGCGCGCGTGCCTCCTCGTCGTCAGTCGGTCCTACTTACCGAGACCCCGTGGGATGCTCAACAAAAAGAACGCGATCAGGGCCTTTACCTCCCCCATCGGGGCGATAAGTTGGTCCGAAATCAAAATCGGAAGCCGACAGTGTCCTCAGAACCTCCCGCCACGCCCATGATGGCGCAATATCTCGAAATCAAATCGCGGCATCGTGACGCGCTGCTGTTTTATCGCATGGGCGATTTCTACGAGATGTTCTTTGACGATGCGATTGCGGCCTCCGAGGCGCTCGACATTGCGCTGACGAAACGCGGCAAACATGCCGGTGACGACATCCCGATGTGCGGCGTGCCGGTGCATGCGGCGGAAACCTATTTGCTGAACCTCATTCGCAAAGGATTCAAAGTCGCGGTCTGCGAACAGCTCGAAGACCCGGCGGAGGCGAAAAAGCGCGGCTCCAAATCTGTGGTTAAACGCGATGTGGTGCGATTGGTGACGCCGGGCACCCTGACCGAGGACAGCCTTTTGGATGCGCGGCGGCACAACTATCTCGCGGCCTATGCGGAAATCCGCGAAGAGGGTGCGCTCGCTTGGGTCGATATTTCGACGGGTGCCTTTCATGTCATGCCCTGCCCGCTGGTCGGTCTTGGCCCGGAACTGGCGCGGCTGAACCCGTCGGAGATCGTGGTTTCCGAGGCGCATGAGGCAAATTGGGCCGAATTCGTGCCTGATTTTCACGATCGGATGACCGATCTGTCGCGCGCGTCTTTTGACAGCACTTCGGCCCAGACGCGCCTGACGGAGCTTTTCAAAGTGTCTTCGATGGACGCGTTCGGGCAGTTCTCCCTGCCCGAAATTTCCGCCATGGGGGCAATCGTCGACTATCTCGACATCACTCAGAAAGGCAAACTGCCGCTGGTGCGGCGACCGGTGCGGGAGAGCCTGCGCGGTGCGATGCAGATCGACGCTTCGACACGGCGCAACCTTGAGATTTCGCACTCCCTGTCCGGGTCGCGCGAAGGCTCGCTGATTGCCACCATGGACCGCACCGTGACCGCGGCGGGTGGCCGCCTTTTGGAACGCCGCCTTGCCAGCCCCTCGCGGGATGTCGCGGTGATCGCCGACCGTCTCGATGCGATTACCTTTGCGATTGAAAACAACCGGACAGCTCAGGCGCTGCGTGAAGCGCTGCGCAAAGTGCCGGATATGGAACGGTCCTTGTCCCGGCTTGGGCTCGACCGGGGAGGCCCCCGCGATCTGGCGGCCATTCGCAACGGTCTTGCTCAGGCCGAAAGCATTCGCGACATTCTTGTCGATGCGCCGATTTCGACCCTAATCCAGCAGAAAATGGCATTTTTGACCGACCATGCCGAGCTGATCGACCTGCTGGACGTGTCTCTTGTCGCCGAGCCGCCGCTTTTGGCCCGCGATGGCGGGTTCATCGCGCCGGGTTACGACGAGGAGCTCGACGAATGTCGCACGCTGCGCGATGAAGGGCGCGGCGTGATTGCCTCCTTGCAGAGGAAATATGCCGAGATGACCGGCGTGCAGTCGCTCAAGGTCAAGCACAACAATGTGCTGGGCTATTTCATCGAGACCACCTCGACCCATGCGGAAAAAATGTTGTCGGCACCGCTGTCGGAGACCTTTATCCACCGCCAAACCACGGCCAATCAGGTTCGGTTCACGACGCTCGAACTGTCCGAGCTTGAGACCAAGATCCACAATGCGGGCGGACGCGCGCTCGAGATCGAAAAGCGGCTGTTCGAAGTGCTGCGCATGGCCATTCTGGAACGTGCGCCGGCGATCAACGATGCCTCCGGGGCGCTTGCGGAACTGGACCTGATCACATCGCTGGCCGATCTGGCGCAAAGCGAGGGTTGGACCCGTCCTGCGGTGGATTTGGGTCGAGAATTCGAGATTAAAGGCGGGCGTCACCCGGTGGTGGAACGCGCGCTTCGAAAACACGGCGGCGAGAAATTCGTCGCCAATGACTGCGCCCTGTCGGACGGGCGTGACGGGGCGGCGATCTGGCTTTTGACCGGGCCGAACATGGCGGGTAAATCGACCTTTCTGCGCCAAAACGCGCTGATCGCGCTCATCGCGCAGGCCGGGTCCTATGTTCCGGCGGAGCGAGCGCATATTGGCATCGTGTCACAGCTTTTCTCTCGCGTGGGCGCCTCCGACGATCTGGCGCGCGGGCGCTCGACCTTCATGGTCGAGATGGTCGAAACCGCCGCAATCCTCAATCAGGCGGATGACCGGGCCTTGGTGATCCTAGATGAGATCGGGCGCGGCACGGCGACCTATGACGGGCTGTCGATTGCCTGGGCGACACTGGAACATCTGCACGATGTGAACAAATGCCGGGCGCTGTTTGCGACGCATTATCATGAGATGACGTCGCTTTCCGACAAGTTGCCGGGGGCGGACAATGCCACCGTGGCGGTGAAGGAATGGGAGGGAGAGGTGATTTTCCTCCATGAGGTGATCAAGGGCAAAGCGGACCGGTCCTATGGGGTTCAGGTGGCGCGGCTTGCGGGCCTGCCCGATGCTGTCGTGGAACGGGCCAAATCTGTTTTGGAGGCTCTGGAAAAGGGTCAGGCGGAGAATGCCGCCAATCCGAAGGCGATCATCGACGATCTACCGCTTTTCGCCGCCATACCCGCCGCACCACCTCCGGCCACGGTCAAGGAAAGCGCCGTTGAAAAGGCTCTGGCAGAGATTTTGCCGGATGAGTTGAGTCCCCGAGAGGCCTTGCAGGTGCTTTACGATCTGAAATCGAAACTGGGCTGAGGACAAAAAAGCCCCCGGATTTCGGGGGCTTTTCTATTGCTGGTCTCTGAGTTCTCAGACCTTAATCTTTACGCGGGCGTCGAGGACACGCCAACCTGCGCCGGGCGCAGCAGACGGTCGTGGATCATGAAGCCGACGTTCATCACCTGAATGATGTCGCCCGCCTTGGTGCCCGGAACCGGCGCCTCGAACATGGCTTCGTGCTGGTTCGGGTCGAATTTTTCGCCAACTTCCGGAGAAATGATCTGAATGCCGTGCTTGCCGAAGACGTTCAGCAGCTCGCGCATGGTCAGCTCGATGCCTTCGATCAGCGCAGCCTGTTCCGCGCGCTGTTCCTCGGTGATCGTGTCGACGGCACGTTTCATGTTGTCGAACACCGGCAGCATATCGCGCGCCAGTTTCGATCCGCCGTAGTTTTCCGCCTCGCGACGATCGCGATCCGCGCGCTTGCGGGAGTTTTCCGCATCGGCCACCGCCCGCATGAAGCGGTCCTTGAACTCGTCGCGCTCGGCACGCAGCGCATCAAGCTCCGCCATAAAATCATCGTCATTCGGGCCTTCGAGGGCCTCCTCGGACGTAATGTCGATGATTTCGTCGATCTCGGTTTCGATCTCTTCAGACATGTCTTTTTTCGGATCCGTCATGTTCCACCTTTTCACGCCTTGCCGGACAAAATCCGCCCCACAAGCTGGGCCGTGTAATCGACGATCGGGACGATCCGCCCATAGTTCAGGCGAGTCGGTCCGATGACACCCACGGCACCGATAATTTTTCGTTCAGCGTTCATATATGGAGAAACCACCAAAGAGGAACCCGAAAGAGAGAAAAGTTTGTTTTCAGAGCCAATGAAAATACGTACGCCCTCGCCGTCCTCGGTCAATTCGAGGAATTCGGCGATGTCGCGCTTTTTCTCCAGATCGTCGAACAGGGTTCTGATCCGGTCGAGCTCCTCCGCCTCCGCACTGTCGCCCAAAAGATTCGCGCGGCCACGCACGATCAGACGTTCGTAAGACGAGCCCTCGCCTTCCCAGAACGCCGTTCCGCTTTCGATCAGTTCGGCGGCAAGGCTGTCGAGTTCCTGACGGCGCAGTTTGATTTCGCGTTCGACGACGGTGCGCAATTCGGACAGGGTCTTGCCCTCCGCCAGCGCATTGAGGAAATTCGCAGCCTCTCGGAGCGACGAGGGTGTTTGCCCCACGGGCGGCGTGAAAACACGGTTCTCCACCTGCCCGTCGGCGAAAACCAGGATGACCAACGCTCGATCCGGCGCGAGACTCACGAATTCCACATGTTTCACGGGGGCTTCGTGTTTCGGTGCCAGAACGAGGCTTGCCCCCTGCGTCAGCCCCGAAAGCGCGGAGCCGACGCGGTCGAGCATTCCGCCCACATCGCTGGCCTCATTGCGCACGGTGTGCTCCATCTTGGCGCGCACATCGTCGGTGACCGTGCCGACTTCCAAAAGCCCATCGACGAAAAGCCGCAGCCCGAGCTGGGTCGGAACCCGACCGGCGGAGACATGCGGACTGTCCAAAAGGCCGAGATATTCGAGATCCTGCATCACGTTGCGGATCGTCGCGGCGGAAACCTTTTCGCTCATGCTCCGCGTGAGCGTGCGTGAGCCGACAGGGCCGCCGCTGTCGAGATAGCCCTCGACCACACGCCGAAACACCTCCCGCGAGCGGTTGTTCATTTCGGCAATCAGATTGGCACGTTCGGTCATTTTTCCTGCGTCTTGCGAGGCCTTCTGCAATTAAAAGACATCCGGGCGGAGGGTCAATGAGGCTTGCGCCTCCGAGCCCCTCTTCGCTATGTCTGCCACAACAGATGCGGAAGGAACGATCATGCGACCCTCGGGTAGAAATTTAGACGAGATGCGGCCGATTTCAATCGAGACCGGTGTGACAAAACATGCCGAAGGATCGTGCCTGATCCGCTGCGGCGACACCCATGTGCTTTGTACCGCGACGATCGAGGAGCGCGTGCCGCCGTTCATGCGCAATTCCGGTCAGGGTTGGGTCACCGCAGAATACGGCATGTTGCCGCGCTCGACCTCGTCGCGGATGCGTCGCGAGGCCACTCAGGGCAAACAAGGCGGGCGGACCGTTGAAATCCAACGCCTGATCGGACGCGCCCTTCGTGCGGGTGTGGATCGCGTGGCTCTGGGTGAGCGTCAGATCACCATCGACTGCGACGTCATTCAGGCCGATGGCGGCACGCGTTGTGCCTCGATCACCGGCGGTTGGGTTGCGCTGCGTCTTGCCATCAACAAGCTGATCAAAGCGGGCGACATCGTCACCGATCCGCTGATTTCCAATGTGGCCGCCGTGTCCTGCGGCATCTACGCCGGACAGCCGGTGCTGGACCTCGATTATCCCGAGGATTCCGAAGCCGGCGTCGATGGCAATTTCATCATGATGGCCAACGGTCAGCTGATCGAAACCCAGATGAGCGCCGAAGGGGCCACCTATTCCCGCG
Organism: Celeribacter sp. SCSIO 80788; assembly: GCF_051054295.1. Classification (GTDB taxonomy): domain Bacteria; phylum Pseudomonadota; class Alphaproteobacteria; order Rhodobacterales; family Rhodobacteraceae; genus Celeribacter. Next base: position 2,894,825 of record NZ_CP150482.1, read on the forward strand.
CGCAGATGAACGAATTGCTGGATCTCGCCGAAAAAGGCGTGGCGGAACTGGTTGCGGCGCAAAACGCGGCGGTGGCGTAATGCGCGCGTTCGATGGCGACAAGCTCGTCCTCGCTTCGCACAACAAAGGCAAGCTTCGCGAGATCGCGGAGCTTATGGAGCCGTTCGGGATCGAGGTGATTTCCGCCGGTGAGTTGGGCTTTGAAGAGCCGGAAGAGACCGAGGACACATTTGCCGGGAACGCCCGGATCAAGGCGCATTTTGCCGCCAAATCCAGCGGTCTCCCTGCCCTGTCCGATGACAGCGGCCTTGCGGTCGACGGTCTCGATGGCGCGCCCGGCGTGTATTCTGCGGACTGGGCCGAAACCCCCAATGGCCGCGATTTCGCCATGGCGATGCAAAAGGTCTGGGACCGTCTCGAAGAGACGAATGCAGCCGAACCCCGCACCGCGAGGTTTTGTTGCACTCTCTGTCTCGCCTGGCCCGATGGCCATGACGAGATTTTCGAGGGCACCGTCGAAGGCAGGATTGTCTGGCCCGCCCGCGGACCGCATGGCTTTGGCTACGACCCGATGTTCCTGCCCGATGGGGAAACGGAAACTTTCGGGGAAATGGATCATGCGCGGAAACAGGCGATGAGCCACCGCGCCGACGCGTTTCACAAACTGGTCTCCGGACCCTTCAAGGATCTCAACACATGAGCACCCGCAAACTGATCTCCTCCGGCTCTGATTTCGAGAAAGTCATGGGCTATTCCCGCGCCGTCGTGCAAGGCGACTGGTGTTTCGTCTCCGGCACCACCGGCTACGATTACGCCACGATGACCATGCCGGAAAGCATCGCCGATCAGGCGCGCAACTGTTTCAAAACCATTTCCGGCGTTCTGGAAGGCGAAGGCTTTTCGCTCAAGGATGCGGTGCGTGTGCAATACACCATCACCGATGCCGCGCTGGTGGACGAAGTTGTCCCCGCGCTTGGCGAGTTTCTTGCCGATATTCGCCCCGCGGCCACCATGGTCGTCGCCGATCTCATCAAACCCGAGATGAAGATCGAAATCGAAATCACGGCGTTCAAGGGCTGATCGTGGAAGACTGGCAAAACGGGGGCTTCGGCCTCTACATTCATTGGCCGTTTTGCCAGTCGAAATGCCCCTATTGCGATTTCAATTCCCATGTCGCGGCGACAATCGATCAGGCGGCATGGGAACGCGCCTACCTCTCCGAAATCGAACGTGTTTCACGGGAAACATCCGGTCGTGTCCTGAACACCGTGTTTTTCGGCGGCGGGACACCATCCCTGATGGACCCAGAGCTTGTAAATGCCATTTTGAGCAAGGTTCGAGACTGTTGGACGCTTGCCAACGATGTGGAAATCACACTCGAAGCCAATCCGACATCGGTCGAAGCCGGACGGTTTCAGGGCTATCGCGACGCGGGCGTCAATCGCGTGTCGATGGGGATTCAATCTCTGCATGACGAGGATCTGAAGCGGCTGGGGCGTTTGCATTCGGTTTCCGAAGCGCAGAAAGCGTTTGATATTGCGCGACACACCTTTGATCGCGTGAGTTTCGACCTGATTTACGCCCGTCAGGGCCAGACGCAGGAGGCCTGGCGCAAGGAATTGCGCGAAGCCCTGTCCATGGCGGTCGATCATTTGTCGCTTTACCAACTGACCATCGAACAAGGCACGGCCTTCGGTGATCGTTACAATCGCGGGCAGCTTCGCAACCTGCCGTCGGACGATGCCGCAGCAGACATGTATTTCATCACTCAGGAAGAGTGTGAAAAGGCGGGAATACCCGCATATGAAGTGTCTAATCACGCCCAAAAGGGCTCTGAGAGCCGTCATAACCTGATTTACTGGCGCTATGGCGATTATGCCGGGATCGGCCCCGGGGCGCATGCGCGGCTGACGCTTGCCGGACAAAAATACGCCATAGATACCCCGCTGTCGCCGCAACTCTGGCTCGCCTCGGTCGAGCAAAAAGGCCATGGGGAAAATCCTCGCGAAGCGCTCAGCGGTTACGATCAGGCCGTTGAGTACCTCATGATGGGACTAAGAATTACCGAAGGCGTCGAGATTGAGCGGATCTCCACCCTTTTGGGTCAAGAATTTTCAATTGAAAACAATTACTTGATCGAAGATGGCTTTGTGAAAAAGGAAAAAGGCCGCCTTTTCGTGTCGGAAAAAGGCAAGCCCCTGCTGAATGCAATCATTCGGGATTTGATCCCCGAGACTTAAGCGCCCCGGGAAAGGATCGCGCAAAGCGTGTCCAGCTCGTCCAAATTATCGTAAGAAATCGTCACAGAGCCCTGCTCCGTCCCCTCCTTATGCGCGATGGTCACTTTCATACGGATGGCCGCAGAAAGATCGCCCTCAAGCGCGCGCGTATCCGCGTCTTTTTCGACGAAGTTCTGCATTTTCGGTGCTTTGGGCTGGGTTGGGGTCTTTTCTCCCTTCACAAGCTTTTCGGTTTCGCGGACGGAAAGCCCTTTGTGAATGATTTCGCGCGCCAATTCGGACGGGTTGTCAACGGTGACCAATGCCCGCGCGTGTCCGGCAGAAAGCTGGCCCTCGATCACATAGGTCTGAACCTCGGATGGAAGCTGCAAAAGACGCATCAGATTCGCGATATGGCTCCGACTTTTGCCCAAAGCTTCGGAAAGCTTTTCCTGAGTGTGTCCGAAGCGCTCCATGAGCTGCTTGTAGCCTGCGGCCTCCTCAATCGCGTTGAGATCGGAGCGCTGAATGTTTTCAATGATCGCGACTTCCAACACTTCCGTGTCGGAATAGTCGCGCACCAAAACCGGAAGCTCATGCAAACGCGCGAGCTGAGACGCGCGCCAGCGGCGTTCACCGGCAACGATTTCGTATTCGCCAGCCTTACGCGGGTTTTCACGTACGATCAGAGGCTGAATCACCCCTTTTTCGCGAATCGACTCGGCCAATTCTTCCAAAGCTGACTGCTCGAAGGTTCGGCGCGGCTGATCCGGATTCGGTGCGATTTTTTCGATCGGCACCATCATATCGGCACGACGCGGTTCGGATGTGGTTTCCGAGGACACATTTTCCTGCGTGACATCCGCCATCAAGGCGGACAACCCGCGACCAAGACCTCTGTTTTTGGGTTTGCCCGATTGCGACATGTTTTATCGTCCTTTTTTTGCCAGAACTTCGAGAGCGAGCGCCTGATAGGCTTGGCTGCCTTTCGAAGTCGGATCGTAATCCAGAACCGGAAGCGCGAAAGACGGCGCCTCACTGATCCGAACATTGCGTGGAATCACCGTCTGAAAGACCAATTCCCCGAGATTGTCACGCGCATCCTGTTCCACTTGCCGAGACAAGTTGTTGCGTTGGTCATACATGGTCAACACAACACCTTCGATGCGCAGCTTGGAATTGGCGGTTTGCCGAACCTCGCGAACCGTCAGCATCAACTGCGACAGACCTTCCAGCGCAAAGAATTCGCTCTGCAACGGAACCAGAACGGAATCGGCGGCAACCATGGCATTGACCGTCAGGAGGCTAAGCGACGGCGGACAGTCGATCAGAATGAAATCGAAGTGAAAATCGTCAATCGCTGGCTGGCGCAAAGCATCGTGCAAAAGGTAGCTGCGCTTTTCATTGGACACCATCTCGATGTCGGCGGAGCTGAGATCCACCGTCGCCGGGGAAATCCACAGCCCTTCGAAATCGGTGGTCTGAATGACGTCATGAAGATCGACGTCACCAAGAACGAGGTCATAGGTTGTGTAGTTGCGTTTTTCCGGATCAATACCCAATCCAGTCGACGCGTTACCCTGAGGATCGAGATCCACGACCAATACCCGGCAACCGTTTTTGACCAACGCCGCGGCAAGGTTGATCGAGGTTGTCGTTTTCCCAACCCCACCCTTCTGGTTCGCAATCGCAATGATTTTAGGGCTGCTGGACGAGGAAAAATCAGACACGCTCAATATCTCCAATGAGAAGGATGACGGATTCGCGATCCGTGACGCTCGGGTATTCTTCGTAGGTGAAGCGCCAGCTTTCAAGGGATTCGGCGATCTCCTCGCGGAAAGACATCCCTTTCATGAAAATAGCGTGGCCCCCCGGCGCGAGATGTCGTTCGGTAAACTCCAGAAGTTTCGGCAGACTCGCCAAGGCGCGGGCAGAAATGAGATCGGCCCCAAGCGGCGTGATCTGTTCGATGCGTTGCGACAGCACTTCAACCTCAAGATTCAACTCACGGGCAACTGTTCTTAGAAACGTCGCCTTGCGTTGATCCGATTCGACAAGGGTGAAACGAAGTTCTGGTGAAAGCTCCTTGGCCAGTGTCGCACACACCAACCCGGGAAAGCCGCCGCCGCTGCCGAAATCGGCCCAATGGCGGATATGTTTCGGCGCAAGGGAAAATACCTGCGCCGAATCGACAAAATGCCGTTGCCAAGCCTGATCCAGCGTCGATTTTGCGACCAGATTGATTGCCGGGTTCCATTTTTTCAAAAGCGCCAGATAGGTTTCAAGACGCTCCAATGTTTCACGTGAAACATCGAGCCCCGCTATAGTCTGGGTATTCATCAGGAGGCTTTCTGCCGCTGGGTCTGGCGCAAACGTGCAAGAATGAGCGTGACGGCCGCGGGTGTCATCCCCTCGACACGCCCGGCCTGAGCGATGGTTTGAGGCCGAACCTTGGTAAGTTTCATGCGCAATTCGTTCGAAAGACCGCTGAGCGCCGCATAATCGAAATCATCCGGGATGTTCTGCTGTTCGTCGCGTTTCAAGGCTTCGACATCGCGTTTCTGCCGCTCAATGTAATTGGCATAGAGCGCGTCCCGTGCAATCTGTTCCTGTATTTCCGGGGAAATCTCGGCAAAAGTCGGGTCCAGTGCAATCACGTTCTCAAAGGTCACGTCGGGAAATGCGAGGACCTGGTAAGCATTGCGCCGCGCACCGTCGGAACTGACGGACACGCCGGCCTCTCCCAGTTCACGTGGCGTATAGCTTGAGCGCTCAAGCTGTTCGCGGCCTTTTTGCAGAGCCTCGATCTTGTCAGAAAACGCAGCCTTCCGGTTCTCACCGACAAGACCAAGCTCGATACCCTGCGGGGTGAGACGTTGATCGGCATTGTCCGCGCGCAGAGACAGGCGGAACTCCGCGCGAGAGGTGAACATGCGGTAGGGTTCGCTGACACCACGGGTGACGAGATCGTCAATCATCACCCCGATGTAACTCTCGGAGCGCGTGAAGGTGACACCCTCCTGCCCCATAGATTTACGCGCCGCATTGAGACCGGCTACCAAACCTTGTGCCGCCGCCTCTTCATAGCCCGTCGTCCCATTGATCTGACCGGCAAGGAAAAGCCCCGGCACATCGCGCAGTTCGAGCGTCAGACGCAGCGCGCGCGGATCGACGTAATCGTATTCGATGGCATAAGCGGGCTGAAGGATTTCGACCTCTTCCAGACCGCGGATCGAACGGACATAAGCCTCCTGCACATCGACGGGCAGAGAAGAGGAAATGCCGTTCGGATAAACCGTGTCATCCTCCAAACCTTCCGGTTCGAGGAAGATCTGATGCGAAGTTTTATCGGCAAATCGGACGATCTTGTCTTCGATCGACGGACAATAGCGTGGCCCGACCCCCTCGATATGGCCGCCATACATCGCGGACCGGGAAAGGTTCTCGCGAATGATGTCATGGGTCCGCTCATTGGTATGGGTGATGCCGCAGGACACCTGACGCGCGAAAGGTTTGCGATTCAGGAAGGAAAACACCACCGGATCGTCATCGCCCGGCTGTTCTTCGAGAATCTCCCAATTGATCGTCTTGCCATTGAGTCGCGGCGGCGTGCCGGTTTTCAGACGCCCGATGGGAAGATCGAAACCGTAGAGACGTTCCGCAAGGGCGATAGACGGCTTGTCGCCGATCCGACCACCGGGGTGTTTGACGTCACCGATATGAATCAAGCCGTTTAAAAAAGTACCTGTCGTGAGGACAACAGCACCGGATTTGATCTGCGAACCGTCACCCAGAACAACGCCCACAACGGTTTCGCCGGACATCAGAAGATCGGTGACTTCCGATTCAACGATGGTCAGGTTGGGTGTGGTTTCGAGTTCCGCGAGCATCTCGGTACGGTAGATTTTGCGATCTGCCTGAGCACGCGGACCTTGGACCGCAGGGCCTTTGCGCCGGTTCAAAAGGCGGAATTGAATCCCGGCCTTGTCGGCAATCCGGCCCATCACACCGTCAAGCGCATCGACTTCGCGCACGAGATGGCCTTTACCAAGCCCGCCGATGGCCGGGTTACAGGACATCACCCCGATGTTTTCACGCTTGAGCGTCACAAGGGCTGTGCGCGCACCTGTCCGCGCCGCGGCAGCCGCCGCATCACATCCTGCATGGCCGCCACCCACGACGACGACATCGAAGTCGGTATGTTTCACGTGAAACACTCCTTGCTCATTTCCCGATGCAGAAACTGGAGAAAATTTCTCCAAGCACAGCTTCCACATCAATACGGCCGACCAAACAATCCAACGCATAGATCGCGCGCCGCAGCTCTTCGGCGGCAAGCTCGGTCCGGTCAGGTCCGTTCAATACCTCATTTCGCGCCGATTCCATAGAGGTCAGCGCAGCTTTCATCGCCACACGGTGACGTTCCCGGATTGCGGAAGATGCAGAGCTCGCGCGCGCGCTCAGGGTTTCGGCAATTCCGGCCACCATAACATCGACGCCCTGCCCGGTTTTCCCGGAAATGGAAAGCCCCTGCCCGGTAAACTCCCCGGCATCGTCTTTGCCGATCACCACGAGATCGCCCTCTACCGGTTCAATTTCCGGTTTGGCATCGGTGGACGGGATCAGGATGACGCGAAGGTCGGCATGTTTCGCCCGTTCGCGTGCCCGTTCGATTCCAATGGCTTCGACGACATCTTCGGTTTCGCGCAGACCGGCGGTGTCGAGCAACGTGACCGGCAGGCCTTTGAGTTCCATCCGAACCTCGATCACATCGCGCGTCGTGCCCGCGACCTCGGAGGTGATCGCCGCTTCGCGCCCCGCAAGCATGTTGAGCAAGGTCGACTTGCCCGCATTGGGCGGACCGACAATGGCAACCTCAAACCCGTCACGGATACGTTCCGCCATTTTGGCGCCTTCAACCTCGGCCTCAAGTTCGATCATCACTTCGGCGATGAGAACCAGAACTTCGGGGGAGACATCCGTCGGAACCTCTTCGTCGGCGAAATCAATCGTCGCCTCCAGGAGAGCGGCAGAGCGCAAAAGCGCGCGACGCCAGCGTTCGGTTTTCTCACCCAATGCGCCAGAGAAGACCTTCAAAGCCTGACGGCGCTGCGCCTCCGTTTCGGCTTCGATCAGATCGGCGAGACCTTCGACCTGCGCCAGATCGAGACGTTCGTTTTCAAGTGCGCGGCGGGTGAATTCTCCGGCCTCAGCAAGACGCAAGCCATCGATCTCCGACAGGCATTTCAGCACCGCATTGACGATGGCGACAGAGCCGTGAAGCTGCAATTCCGCGCTTTGCTCGCCGGTGAAGGACGCGCCTTCCTCGAAGCAGATCACCAAAGCTTCGTCCAGCACCATGCCGTCGCGATCCCTGAGCTGACGCAGCGCGGTCCGACGCGGCACAGGCACGTCACCGGCCAGCATCTCGACAGCTAAAAACGCAAGCGGCCCGGAAATCCGGACCACTGCGACACCCGCTTTGCCGCGGGCGGTTGCCAGGGCGTAAATCGTATCCATAGGCGTAACCTATTGATATCCTTTTATTTAAGCGTTCATCGAGTCGAAGAACTCGCCATTGGTTTTGGTCTGTTTCAGCTTGGAAATCAAGAACTCGATGGCATCCGTGGTTCCCATCGGGTTCAGGATGCGACGCAGGACATAGGTTTTCTGGAGATCTTTCGCATCCACGAGAAGATCCTCTTTCCGGGTGCCGGATTTGAGGATGTCCATGGCCGGGAAGACGCGCTTGTCAGCGACTTTACGATCCAGAACGATCTCGGAGTTGCCCGTACCTTTGAATTCTTCGAAGATGACCTCGTCCATCCGAGACCCGGTGTCGATCAGCGCGGTGGCGATGATGGTCAGAGACCCACCCTCTTCGATATTCCGCGCGGCACCGAAGAAGCGTTTCGGGCGCTGGAGCGCGTTGGCGTCGACACCACCGGTCAGAACCTTGCCGGACGACGGCACAACGGTGTTGAAGGCGCGGCCCAGACGGGTGATCGAGTCGAGCAAGATGACGACGTCACGCTTGTGCTCAACGAGGCGCTTGGCTTTCTCGATCACCATTTCGGAGACGGCGACGTGACGGGTGGCCGGTTCGTCGAAGGTGGAGGACACAACCTCACCCTTCACCGAGCGCTGCATGTCCGTCACCTCTTCGGGACGTTCATCGATCAGAAGCACAATGAGATAGCACTCAGGGTGGTTGGTCTCGATCGAATGGGCGATGTTTTGCAGCAAAACGGTCTTACCGGTGCGCGGCGGGGCGACGATCAGCGCACGCTGGCCTTTGCCGATGGGTGCAACGAGGTCGATGATCCGCGCGGAGCGATCCTTGATCGTCGGATCCTCGATCTCCATTTTCAGACGTTCATCGGGGTAAAGCGGCGTCAGGTTGTCGAAGGCGATCTTGTGACGGGCCTTTTCGGGCTCTTCGAAGTTGATCAGCGTCACCTTGGTGATCGCGAAATAGCGCTCGGTCTCGTTCGGCGCCTGCATCACGCCATCGACCGTGTCGCCGGTACGCAGACCGTATTGGCGGATCACCTCCGGGGAGACGTAAATGTCATCGGGACCCGGCAGATAGTTGGCCTCGGGAGAGCGCAGGAAACCGAACCCGTCTTGCAGCACTTCGAGCACGCCGTCACCGGAGATCTCCCAGCCCTCATCCGCGCGCTCGCGCAGGATCTGGAACATGATCTCGCCTTTGCGCATCGTGGAGGCGTTCTCGATCTCAAGCTCTTCGGCCATCGCCAGAAGGGTCTTGGGGCTCTTGGCTTTCAGATCGGCCAGATTGAGTTTTTCTTCAGTCATGGAAATCCATCGCGACCCGCGCGGAGCGTCGGTCTTTTCTCTCAAATGTCACAGGAGAATCCCCTTGGCCGGACGGCCGGGATTTGCGCCTAGTTAAGAGCAAAGGGGATGCGAGTCAATCTTTCTCAGAATGGCTTCGCAATGATCATGATGACGATGACGATCATCAGGAGCGTCGGAAACTCGTTCATCATGCGGTAATGGCGGCCTGTGCGGGTGTTGGTCCCGGCCACAAAGTCTTTGCGACGCACAGCAAGCCACATGTGAAACCATGTCATCGCAAGAATGCAAATCGCTTTCACCCAAGGCCAACCATCGGACCAGACGATGATGCCGGGTGTCATGACGAGGCAAAGACCGAAGAACCAGCTCGAAATCATCGCCGGGTTCATGATCATCTTCAGAAGCTTTAGCTCCATGTCCTGAAACAGAAGATCGGTCTCCGTGCCCTGCTCCACGCTTTCGGTGTGACGGACGTAAAGACGTGGCAGGTAAAAAATCCCGGCCATCCAGGCGATGATTGAGATCACATGAAGCGATTTCGTCCAGGGGTAAACGCTTGCCAGAAAATCGCCCATGACCGTCCTTTCGAAGTTTCCTTCTAAATAAAATATTAAAAGAAAAAAGAAAGATGATGATTTAGTAGGGCCTGTGGATAGTCTGGATTATTGTCTTATCCCCAGTGTGGTCCAGAGGTTCAAAACCTTTCGTTTTCTTATCCACATTTGCGGATAGAATTTTATAAATCATTTTTTTTCAGAGACTTGTCATTATCCCAACTGGGAGGTTCCGTGGAATAAACGCTCGCTTGCCGGGGGCAACGAGGTTATTCCAAGGGGGACGATTTGTCTTACCCACGATGATAAGACGCGCAGAATTTGGGGTTGGACGGCGCAGTTATCCCCGCGAAAATGAGGCGCTGAGTTTTCGGCAGAACGATCACCAAAGTGACACAGGAGTTTTCAACAGAATTATGAACATCCCGGGACAACTCATCCTCGCCTCAGGGTCCGAAATTCGCCAAACGCTCCTGCGCAATGCGGGTGTGGCCTTTGAGGTCATTGTCGGGCGAATTGATGAAGAAACGGTAAAGGACGCGCTGATGGCCGAGGGCGCCACGCCGCGGGACATCGCGGATGCACTGGCCGAGGGGAAAGCGCGCAAAGTGTCGATGAAGCACCCGGAGGCGATGGTGATCGGATGCGATCAGACCCTGTCGTTCAAGGGGCAGATCCTGTCGAAAGCACGCGACAAGGAGGAGGCACGCGCGCAGTTGCAGGCAATGCGGGGCGAGCGGCACAAGCTTTTGTCGGCTGCGGTGATCTATGAGAATGGCGAACCGAAATGGCGGCATGTCGGTGAAGTCCGGCTTGAGATGAAAAATTTTTCCGACGCTTATCTCGACGCCTATCTGGAGCGGAACTGGGATCAGATCCGCCATTGTGTCGGCTCCTATATGCTTGAAGCAGAAGGTGTGCGGCTGTTTTCTAAGATCGACGGCGATTACTTCACGGTCTTGGGTTTGCCCCTGTTGCCGCTTCTGGCATACCTGTCGGAAAGAAGGGTGATTGCATCATGAGTGGACATATTCCTTTGGCAGGCGTGATCGGTGCACCGGTGGCGCATAGCAAATCTCCGGCGCTGCATGGTTATTGGCTTAAACGCTACGGGATCGCAGGGCATTACGTGCATCTGCATGTGGAACAGGCGGATCTCGAAGAGGTGCTGCGCGCCATGCCGAAAATGGGGTTCGTGGGCGCGAATGTGACCATTCCGCATAAAGAACATGTTCTGGCGATTGCAGATATCGTCACGGATCGGGCGGCGTTGATCGGGGCCGCGAATACCTTGATCTTTCGCGCCGATGGCAAGCTGCATGCCGACAACACCGATGGCTATGGTTTCGTAGAAAACCTGCGGATGAATGCGGATTGGGACCCGAAGGCGGGGCCAGCGGTGGTGCTGGGTGCTGGTGGAGCGGCGCGGGCGGTGATTGCCTCGCTTCTTGAGGTCGGTGTGCCGGAAATTCGACTGTCGAACCGCACGCGGACCCGTTCCGAAGCCTTGCGGCATGAATTCGGGGCAAAGATTTCCGTGGTCGAATGGGTGAACGCGGGGGATATGATGGAAGGGGCCAAGACGGTTGTGAACACCACCTCTCTCGGGATGCAGGGTCAGCCTGAACTCAAGGTGCCGCTCGATCTTCTGAGCTCCGATGCGGTCGTGACCGACATCGTTTACACGCCTTTGCGGACGGCTTTTCTCGAAAAGGCGGCAGAGAGAGGCTGTCAAACGGTCGACGGGCTTGGCATGTTGCTCTATCAGGCTGCGCCGGGGTTCGAGCGCTGGTTCGGGCAACGCCCGGAAGTGGATGAAGACACGCGTAATTTCATCCTTGCCTCATGACGAAGCCTTTTCTCATTGGCCTGACCGGCTCGATCGGCATGGGCAAAAGCACCACGGCAAAAATGTTTGTCGAGCTGGGTGTGCCAGTTTGGGATGCGGATGCAGCCGTCGCGCGGCTTTATGGCGAGGGCGGTAAGGCGGTCCCTGCCCTGTCAGAGGTTTTTCCAGAGGCGATTGTCGAAGGCGCGGTCTCGAAAGAGCGTTTGAAAGAAATCATCGCCAATGATCCCACAGCTCTGAAAACCATTGAAAGCAAGGTTCATCCGCTTGTTGCCGCAGATCGGGAGGCGTTTATCGCCGGGTCTGACGCGCCAATCGTTTTGATCGACATTCCGCTTCTCTTTGAAACCGGGGCGGACAAGACCATGGATGCCGTGATTGTCGTCTCCGTCGATGCGAAAACACAGGCCGAACGCGTCCTCGCCCGCCCCGGCATGACGGAGGCGCATTTTAAAACCATCCTTGCGAAACAACTGCCCGACGCGGAAAAACGTGCCCGCGCGGATTTCGTGATCGAGACTGCAAGCCTTGAAGCCGCCCGCGCGCAGGTGCAGGATGTGCTCTCGCAAATCAGGAGCCGTTTATCCCATGCGTGAGATCGTACTCGATACCGAAACAACCGGGTTCGACCCGTTCAGCGGGGATCGTCTTGTGGAAATCGGGGCCATTGAGCTTGAGAACCACATGCCGTCGGGGCGGACCTATCACCAATATATTCACCCGGATCGCGACATGCCGGACGAGGCCTTTGGGGTGCACGGGATCGGGCCGGATTTGCTGCGCAATCCGAGGCCTCCGAAAGACGGGGAAGTGATCCTCAAGGACAAGCCGTTCTTTCGCGAAGTGGCGCGCGCGTTTCTCGATTTCATTGGGACGGATTCGAGGCTGATCATCCACAACGCCGCCTTCGATATGAAATTCCTGAATGCCGAGCTGAAATGGATCGGTCTTCCCGAAATCGCCTATGAGCGCGCGATCGACACGCTGCCCATGGCGCGCAAGAAATTTCCGGGCGCGCCGGCCACGCTCGATGCTTTGTGCCGTCGGTTCGGGATCGACAACTCGTCGCGGACGCTGCACGGGGCGTTGCTCGACTCGGAAATTCTGGCGGAAGTCTATCTTGAGCTGATCGGGGGGCGTCAGCCCGATCTGGTGCTGGCGCCAGTGGGCAAGAAATCCGCCAGCGCGACCACCGGGCCGCAGGAAGCGTGGCGACCGACCCGGCGTCCGGCGCCCCTGCCTCCACGTATCACAGATGAAGAAGCCGCCGCCCATGCTGCCTTTGTCGAGCAGTTGGGCGACGGCGCGCTTTGGAAGAAATTCGACTGAGGAAACTCAGTTGACCGGTGCGGCGGCCTGTTGGGCTGCGGCGCGGCGTTGCATGTCCTGACGGTAGAGCTGAACGAAATCGATATTGTCGAGGTTCAGCGGCGGGAAGCCACCGTCGCGGGTGATGTCATGGGTCACGCGGCGCAGGAACGGGAAGAGCATGCGCGGGCATTCGATCATCAGGAACGGGTGCATCTGTTCGTCCGGCACGTTTTCGATGAGGAAAATCCCGGCATAGTCCAGTTCGAGGATGAAGAGCGTCTGATCGCCACTTTCGGTCTTGGATTCGACCTTCACTTTGGTGGCAACCTCGAACTGGTTCGCTTCATCGCGTTTTTTCGCATCGAGCGCGACCTGAACGGAGATCGCCGGGCGACCTTCGATTTTCAGACCTTTCTGGGCCAGAATGTTCTCGAACGACATGTCGCGGATGAACTGACCCAGGATTTGCATTTTGACGGGCGCTGGCTGAGCGGCGGTCTCGGGTTGCGGAGCGGTGGTGCCGTTTTCGGCCATCTTCTCTGTCCTCAAAAAATGAAATTCGCGGATTTGTATCAGGTCGACGGCACTGCCTCAATGGCGAGTCCAGCCCGAGGGGCCCTGATTTTTCGGTTTGTCACCATCCAACTCCTCCCACTCGCCGTCGATCACACCCGGTTCCTGTGGGTTTTGGCGATAGGTGGTGTTTTGCGAAAACCCCGCCTGTTGTCCCATGACAAAACTCTGAACCTTCACACGTTTGCGCAGCTCCTTGAGGACAAAGGTGCGAAATGCCGGAATGAGCAGCAGGAAACCCATGGTATCGGTGAAAAAGCCGGGGGTCAGAAGAAGCGCGCCCGAGAGGAGGATCATCGCGCCATTGGCGAGCGGTTCCGCCGGATCGTTCAGCTCGGCAAAGGACTGACGCAGTTGTGACATGGCCAAAGCGCCCTGTTGCCGCACCAAAGCGGTGCCCAAAACGGCCGTCACCACAACGATCAAAAGCGTGGGCCAAAGCCCGATCAGACCGCCGACCTGAATGAACAGGGCGATCTCAATGATCGGAACAGCGACAAAAAGCGCGAAAAGCCACATGGAAAGTCCTCTCTTATCTCTTCCCCACAGGTAGACTTGGCGGGGTGCGTCACCTACATAAGATCGGAACACAGTTATTTCCACGTTTGAACGGAGATCGAACGCCGATGGGGAATTCCCTTCTTTCCATTCTTGTCCTCGCGGGCATTGCCATTTTCCTGATCCTGCGCCTGCGCAGCGTTCTCGGCACGCGGGAAGGATTTGAAAAGCCCCGTGCCGAATATCCGGGCGCCGAAGAGACCACACGCGTCAAACGCAATTTCGAGGTGATCGACGGTGGCGTGGACCATGACATTGTCGACAATGTCGAGGCGGGGACGCGGGCGGCGGACAATCTGGCGGCGATCAAGCGGGTAGAACCGTCGTTCAACGTGGCGGAATTCCTCTCGGGCGCGCGTGGTGCCTATGAGATGATCCTGATGGCGTTCGAGCATGACGATCTCGACAGTATCAAAGCCTTTCTTTCCGAGGATGTATACGAGGCCTTTGCCTCCGTCGTGGCGGACCGTCAGGCCAAGGGGCTGACCATCGACAGTCAGTTTATCGGCCTGCGCGAGATTCAGATCATCGACGCCGATCTCGACCGGGCGACGGATGAGGCGGAGATCAAGATCCGCTTCGTGGGTGAAACCACCTCCGTGGTGCGCAATGCCGAGGGCGAGGTGGTCGAGGGCGATCCGCAGGCGGTCAAACGCCAGAAGGACATCTGGACTTTTGCGCGCCATCTGGGCAGCGCCGATCCGAACTGGCAGCTTGTGGCCACTGGTGCCTGATGTGGGCGAAGGTGGCCAAGGCCGCCTTTGCGGCAGGGCTCGCCCTGAGCGCGCCAGCGTCCCTTGCGGAGGGGCTCATGGCGCGCGTTCTCTCCTTTGATGACCTGTCCCAATGGGATGCCGACGATCACGCTGCGGCTCTTACGGTTTTTCGCAACACCTGTGATTTGATCGACGATCCCGAGTGGCCGCAGCTTTGCGAGCTTGCCGCTCGTGTGCCCGACGCGCGGACGTTTTTCGAATTGTTCTTTCGTCCGGTCCTGATCGAGGACGGGCAAGAGCCGCTTTTTACCGGTTATTTCGAACCCGAACTGCGCGGTTCGCGGTATCAGACGGGGCGCTACCGCTACCCGGTCTATCGCCTGCCTCCGGATGTCGTTTCCGGCGCGCCCTATCTGACGCGACAGGACATCACGGAGGGGGCGCTTGTCGGGCGGGGTCTCGAGATCGCCTGGGTCGACGATCCGGTGGAGCTGTTTTTCCTTCAGGTACAGGGATCGGGGCGTATCCGTCTCGACAACGGGTCGACGATCCGCATCGGCTATGCCGGACATAACGGGCGGGATTATCGCTCCATCGGGCAGGAATTGATCCGGCGCGGTGTCTACGATGCGCATCAGGTCTCCGCCAGGGTGATCCAGAATTGGGTGCGGCGCAATCCGGTCGAAGGCTCGGAGCTTTTGAATTTCAACCCGTCCTATGTGTTTTTTCGCGAGCTGCCACGCCTTTCGGCAGACAAGGGGCCGATCGGTGCGATGAACCGATCTATCACCACGATGCGCTCCATAGCGGTCGATCCGAAATTCGTCACTCTGGGCGCGCCGGTGTGGGTTGAGAAAGAGGGGGAAACCCCGCTTCATCGTCTGATGATCGCGCAGGACACCGGATCGGCGATCAAAGGCGCGCAGCGCGCCGATATTTTCTTTGGCACAGGCGATCTGGCGGGCGAAGAGGCCGGAAAAATTCGCGATCCCGGACGGATGATCGTTTTGATGCCGATCCAGCTTGCCTATGCGCTCGAAGAGAGGGTGGAAGGGTGAGCCGTCGCAAGAAATCGCTGACGGAAGAGGACAAGACGCTCTGGAACGCGGTGCGCAAGACCGCGATACCGATGCATGTGGAGCGGATGCCCGATCCCCTGCCCCGGCCGGAACCGGCAAAGACCCCCGCGCCGAAAGCCCCGCGCGAGATCGAGGCGTTTGAGATCGAGATCGGCAGGCACGCGGGCAAAACTGCGCTGGGGCACGACCTTGCGCCCACGATTTCGGAACATCTGTCGCAAGCGCCGCTGCGCATGGATCGCAAGACATTCGGCAAGATGCGCAAGGGCAAAGTGCTGCCCGAGGCCCGCATCGACCTGCACGGCATGACACTGGCGCAGGCGCACCCGGCGCTCATGCGGTTCATCCTGAATTCCTGGGCGATGGAGCGACGGCTGGTGCTGGTGATCACCGGCAAGGGCAAGCCGCGCGACGAGGATGGGCCGATCCCGGTGCGCAGAGGTGTATTGAAACATCAGGTGCCGCATTGGCTGCACAGCTCGCCCCTGCGCGAGGCGGTGTTGCAGGTGTCTGAGGCGCATCTGAAACACGGCGGCACAGGGGCCTATTACGTCTACCTGCGCCGCCCGAAATGATGGGTTTCACGTGAAACCTCAGAGCATGTAACGGCTCACATCCGCGACCTTCGCCAACTCGTCCACATGAGCATGGACATAGGTGGCATCGACGGTGACCTTTTCGCCGGGCTTGTCGGGGGCCATGAAAGACAGCTCCTCGAACACCCGTTCCATGATCGTGTAAAGCCGCCGCGCGCCGATGTTTTCCACCGTCGTGTTCACATCGGCGGCAAGTTTCGCGATGGCGGCAATGCCGTCCTCGGTGAAGCTGACGTCGACCTCTTCAGTCTCCATCAATGCCTTGTATTGCAGCGTCAGAGCGTTGTCGGTTTCGGTCAGGATGCGGACGAAATCGCCCTCCTCCAACGCGCGAAGTTCGACGCGGATCGGCAGACGCCCCTGCAATTCCGGCAACAAATCCGAAGGCTTGGCGATGTGGAAGGCACCCGAGGCGATGAACAGGATATGGTCGGTTTTCACGGGCCCATGTTTCGTGGACACGGTGGTGCCCTCGATCAGCGGCAGAAGATCGCGTTGCACACCCTCGCGGGACACGTCGCCACCGCGGGCATCGGATCGGGCACAGACCTTGTCGATTTCGTCGATAAAGACGATGCCGTTTTGCTGAACGGCCTCAAGCGCCACGCGCGTGACGGTCTCGTCATCGAGCAGCTTGTCGGCCTCTTCACCGATCAGAACGTCATAGCTTTCGGCCACGGTCAGGCGTTTTTTGACGGTGCGGCCACCGAAGCCTTTGAGCAGATCGCCGAGGTTCATCATACCGCCCATCTGTGGCTGGCCGGGCACTTCGAACATGCCCATCGGCGTGCCGGCGTCCTGAAGCTCAAGCTCGATGACCGTATCATCCAACTCGCCAGAGCGCAGTTTCTTGCGGAACATGTCGCGGGTCTGCTCGCGGGCGTCCTTGCCCGCGATGGCTTCGATCACCCGATCTTCGGCGGCGCCTTGCGCCTTGGCCTTGACGTCTTCGCGCATCTGGTCGCGGGTCTGGGAAATTGCGGCATCGACCAGATCGCGCACGATCTGCTCCACATCGCGCCCGACATAACCGACCTCGGTGAATTTCGTGGCCTCGACCTTGACGAAGGGCGCTCTGGCGAGCTTCGCCAGACGACGGGAAATCTCCGTCTTGCCGACGCCGGTCGGGCCGATCATCAGGATATTCTTGGGATAAACCTCTTCACGCAGATCATCGGAAAGCTGTTTACGCCGCCACCGGTTGCGCAGCGCCACGGCGACGGCGCGCTTGGCGTCGTTCTGGCCGATGATGTAGCGGTCCAGTTCGGACACGATTTCACGGGGGGTCAGGTCAGTCATTTGGTAATCTTCTCAACGGTCAGGTTGCCATTGGTATAGACGCAGATGTCGGAGGCGATTTTCATCGCCTTGCGCGCGATGGTTTCGGCGTCATGCTCGGTTTCCATGAGCCCGCGTGCGGCGGCAAGGGCAAAGTTGCCGCCCGATCCGATCGCTGCGATGTCATGTTCGGGCTCAAGCACATCGCCCGCCCCGGTCACGACCAAAAGCGTCTCACCATCGGTGACGATCAGCATGGCTTCGAGTTTCGAAAGGTATTTGTCGGTGCGCCAATCCTTGGCCAGCTCGACGCAGGCGCGGGCCAACTGGCCGGGGGTTGCCTCAAGTTTGCTTTCCAGACGCTCCAAAAGCGTAAACGCATCCGCTGTCGATCCGGCAAAGCCGCAAACCACGTCATGCCCGCCGGGTTTCAACCGCCGTACCTTGCGCGCCGTGCCTTTGATCACGGTCTGACCAAGGCTCACCTGCCCGTCACCGGCCACAACCACCTCGCCACCGCGCCGCACGCCGATGATCGTCGTGCCGTGCCAACCGGGAAATTCTTCTTTCGACATTCGGAGTTCCTTTCGCTTGGCCCTCTATATGTGACCGTGATCCGCGTGGTGCAACCGTACCTTCAAACCGGACATGAAAAAGGGCGCCACAAGGGGCGCCCGAATTCGTATCATCTGCCTGAAAATCAGGACTCTTCGGCGATCCAGTTGGCGAGAGCCGCTTTCGGCGCTGCGCCGATTTTCGCGGAGGCCACTTCGCCGCCTTTGAACATGAACAGAGCCGGGATCGAGCGGACGCCGAATTGTGCCGGCGAGCTCGGGTTTTCGTCCACGTTCACTTTGACGATTTTGACTTTGCCGTCGAGTTCCTCGGACAGCTCTTCGAGGGACGGGCCGATTTGTTTGCAGGGGCCGCACCATTCGGCCCAAAAATCGACAACCACGGGGATGTCGGATTCAAGGACTTCGGATGCGAAAGTGTCGTCGCTGACTTTTACGGTCGCCATGGGCTTCTCCTGAATTTGTACTTGAGCAAAAACCTATGCCTCTGCCCCTGATGGGTCAAGATGTGGCGGTGCGACCCAGTGCCTCCATCACGATCTCGAGAGACACGGGGTGCAGTGTCGCGGTTTTCGTCCACAAAAGCGCCACTTCGATCTCTCGACCCGGATAGATGTCGCCGACGGCCTGCGCATAGGCGCCTAACTGTCGCAGCAGGCCTTCGGGAATGTCCTGAGTGCGCTCCGGGACGACGGTGTTGGATTTGTAATCCACGATCTGGATGCGGTCGGGGGTCACGATCAGCCGGTCGATGACGCCGTGAATGATCCGGTCCCCCATCTTGTCGGTGTAAGGCACTTCGGCGAGGGAGTTGGGCCCGAAAATGTCCCAGTCGTAGCGCCCGTGAATGACATTGAGCGCTTCGGACATCAGTTCCGGAATTTCTTCGTCGAGCGCAGATTCTTCGCCAGTGGAAAGGACAAAGCGAGCGACGGTGTCGCGATCTTGTGGGGCGACGCCGGGCAGGACCTCGATCAGCCGGTGCAACTGGCTGCCACGCCGCATGGCGGTTTCTTTATCGAAAACACCCTCCTCGCCGGGCAGGGCTTTGGCCCCGCCGAGATCGGAGGGGGAGATGATGTCCATGCCCGGTTCGGGCGGTTTGGCGGAAGTCAGAGCCCAATCCGGCAAATTGTGGGATGTTTTCCGTGACACTGCCGATGTGTTGGAGATGTCGGGCCAGATCCCATGGCTGAACCGGGTTCCGAGACGGCCCGCCAATTCGCAGGTTTCGGTGGCAAGGCCGGCAAGCCCCCGTTTCACCAACTCATACCATGTGTCGGGTTTTTCTTCCCCGGCACCGCAGACGATCAGCCATTTTTCCGCCCGGGTCATCGCCACGTACAAAAGCCGCCTGTCTTCTTCGAGATCGGCAATTTTGAGCTGGTTTAGTCTCTGTTTTACCTGATCGGAGCGTTGCCCGGCAGCGCCTTTCCAGACGAGATGCCCGGACTCGGGTTCGATGAATTCCTCGCGGGTTTCCCGCATTTGTTTCAACGTATCGGGCAGGATGACGATCGGGGCCTCAAGCCCTTTCGAGCCATGTGCCGTCATCACCCGCACGAGGTTGGAGTTTTCATCCAGCACGCGTTTGAGCTGAATATCCTGAGATTCGAGCCAGGCGATGAAACCGGTGAGACTGGGCGTCTCGGCGGTTTCATAGCTCCGTGCCTGATGCAAAAGCGCATCCAGCCCGTCCTCGGCTTCCTTACCGAGTCGGGCAATGAATTTGCGCCGCCCATCGTGACGGATCAGCACCCGTTCGATCAGGTCATAGGGCCGCAGGAAGTCGGAGACCTGCCGCAAATCTTCGAGGATCGCGTAGGTTTCGGGCCAGTCCGCCCGGCGTTCATAGAGTTGCCGCCAAAGTGTGATGGTCGTGCGCCCGTGGGCGAGGCGATAAAGGTCGCGCTCCGACCAGTTGAACAGAGGCGATTTCAGGGTCTCAGCCAATGCCAGATCGTCATCTTGCAAGGACAGGAAGGCGAGCAGGGAGCGCATGTCCTTGACCGCCATTTCCTCGCCCAAGGTCATCCGGTCGGCTCCGGCCACGGGAATGCCCGAGGGATGGGATTTCAGCGTGCGCAACATCCGGCCGAAAAGCTCGGAGCGGCTGCGTACGAGGATCAGGATATCTCCGGGCTGAACCGGGCGGCCTTTGCCGCCTTTTTCGGGAATTGAGCCGGATTCGAGAAGCTCTGCCACAAAATCCGCCACACGTTTGGCCAGGCGGGCGTTGTGATGCTCGGGGCGAATGATGTCGACCGGATCTTCCCAGTTTTCATCTTCCTCGTCGGTGTCGTGGCGTTCCTCAAGCGACCAAAGGTCAACGCGTCCGGGAATGTCGTCAAAGAAGGCGATATGCTCCGGGATGCCGCCGACCCCCTCGCCGCCATTGGCCGCAAAGACCGCATCGGTCGCCGCCAAAATCGCGGGTGAGGAGCGGAACGAATATTGCAGCGCGAGATCCTGCAACGGTTGTCCGACGGCGTTGAGCCGTGCGCCGAAATGCGCCTTCATCTGGTCGAAGGCTTCGGGGGCTGCGCCCTGAAAGGAATAGATCGACTGTTTGTGATCGCCGACGACAAAGATCGTGCGGGTCACATCGGCACGCGCGCCCTCGCCCGAGGTGAACTCGCCCGCCAGCAATTGCACAACGCGCCATTGATCGGGGCTGGTGTCCTGTGCCTCGTCGACAAGGATGTGGTCGATGCCGCCATCGAGCCGGTAAAGCACCCATTGCGACACGTTCGAGATCGACAAAAGATCGCGGGCGCGGCGGATCATGTCGTCGAAGTCCAAAAGCCCGAGTTGCGCCTTGCGCTCCAGATAGGGTGGCAGGAGCGCTTGGGCGAAGCGGTGCAGCGCGAGCGTGCGTTTGGCGTCGTAAAGCGCGAACAGACGGGGGCGGATGGTTTCCACCCGTTTCATCAGTTCTTCGAGACGGTCAAAGGCGCCGGGATGGGCGTCAATGAGCTTGCGCGTCGGCAGGCTTGAATGCTGGGCATAGAATTTCGATTGCAGCGGGGTTTTGGCGGTTTCACCGGTAAGAAGCTTGTCGCATAGCTGCTCTACAAGAGCCAAACCCGGCTCCAATCCAGCCCAAAGACGGAAAAACGGAGCCATTTTCTGGTCGGCGGCGCTCGATCCTTCCATCAGGGCAGCACAGGAGGCAAACATCTCCCGTTCACCGCCGAGGAAGACATCGGCAAGAAGCGCGGCTTCATCGTAGCCGTCGGGCAGACCGAACCAGGACCAGATGTCCTTTTCGGTTTTCGCGGGCAGAAAACCGTCGCGTTTCGCCACGATCTTGAGCGCAAGTTCCGTCAGGTCGAGATCGCTGACATGAAGTGCGACGGCATCGAGCATATCGCGCGAGGGGCCAAGGGCCAGATCTTCGAGAATATCGGCGATCATGCGGCGGGATTGCCGGTCGTCCATTTCCTTGAATTGCGGTGACACCCCCGCTTCGAGCGGGAATCGTCTCAAAAGCGCGCTACAGAAGGAGTGGATGGTCTGGATCTTCAACCCGCCGGGCGTTTCGATTGCACGGGCAAAAAGCGTGCGGGCATGGCGGAGCACGTCACTGTCCAGATCCTTGTCCGGGGCCAGTGCTTGCAGCTCGGTCGTCAACTCCGCATTCGGCAACATGGCCCAATCGCCCAAGCGTTTGAACAGCCGGTTCTGCATCTCGGCTGCGGCCGCCTTGGTGTAGGTCAGGCAAAGGATATGCTGCGGTGGCGTGCCATCGAGTAAGAGCCGCGCCACGCGATCCGTGAGCACTTTTGTCTTGCCCGAACCGGCATTGGCCGAGAGCCATGTGGACATGTCCGGGCGCGCGGCCATGATCTGCCGCCGGGTGGCCTCGTTCATCTCAGTCATCGAGGTCCTCCGGCACGGGGGTATCGGAAATCGACCATTCGCCGAAACGTGCGAGATGTTCGAAATCGGTCTTGTATTGCACGGTCTCCATCATCCGGCGGGAGGTGTAGCCGAGATCGGGATCGTCATAGGCGGCAATCAGTGTGGCGAGCCGACCGCGAATTTCCGCGATATCGTGGGGCTCAAGCGGCAGAACGACCTGTTTCAACGCGGCATTGAGCCCGAGATAGGCGACTTCGGACACGCGTCCCATGGGTACGCTTTCGAACTTGCCCGCTTCCATCATCATGGCCTCGAGCAGAAGCTGAATGCTGAACTTTCGGGTCTGTTTTTCGCTGGGCGGTGTGCCGGTTTTGTAATCGTAGATGATGAACGTGTCGTCTTCCTTGCGGTCGATTCGGTCGGCCTTGCAGGTCAGGGAAAAATCCACCTCGGGCAGATGCATGGCGGCCTTGGCTTCGATCCCGCAAGGGGTGCCCTTTGTCAGCCTGTCGCGCTCATCCCGCACCAGTTGATCGGCAATCCGGTGGACCCGGGCCAGCCAGACACGCCGTGCCGAGGGCCAGGCCACCTCTTGTTCGAGCACCTCTTCGGCGACGCTCATAAACCGTGCGAGGGCAGCCTCATGACTGTCGTCGCCGATCTGTTTGAGATAACGCTCCATGATCGCATGCAGCGCCGTGCCCCGTTCGCGAATGTCGGGGTCGCGGGACAGCGGATCGAGCTTGCTCAGGCGCAGGATGCGGCTGGCGTAAATGTCATAGGGATCGCGGATCAGGGTCTCGATCCGGGTGACGGAGAGTTGCCGGGGGCGGGCGTCTTTGGGCGGGCGCGGGCTTGGCCGTTTTGCGGGCGGGATGGCTGTGTCGGGTTCGTCGAGCGCGTCTGCAAGCCCCATCCACGCGGTGCCCCGCTTGCGCATGTTCTCGAGGGCCTTACGTCCCTCGTCCGACATCCCCGCCATCAGGTTGGTCAGCCGGATGAGCCAGCGCGAAGCGACGGTTTCCGCCTCTGCATCGCGTTTGGCGCGGGTTAGGATGACCTCTGGCGCTGCGATGGCCTGTTGGAAATCATGGGCGGAAAGGCCGATCATTTGTTCGGGTGAAATCAGCCCGGCCTGGCGCCGCATATCGCGGCTGAACCAAGGGTCCTGACCTGCGGCCTGTGGCCAAATGCCTTCGTTCAGACCGGCAAGGATCACCAGATCGGCTTGCAGGGATCGTGCCTCCAGCGTCCCCCAGATCATCACTTTCGGATGTTTGGGTGAGGGGTCGCGCACCTGGCCGCGCGCGAGAATGGCGCGGAACAGGTCGGCGAATTCATGGATATTAAACGTGCCGCCGTAGTCGGAATTTCGGTGCAGATCTTCGACGAGACGCCGGGTTTCGCGACCGGCATTCTGCGCCCAAAGCTCACTGTCATCATCGCCTGTCGGACCTTTGACAAGAGCCGAACCCAGCGCAACAAGACGATTCAGATGATCCGACAGCGGGCCCTCTGGCGCAATCTGGATATGTTCGACAAGATCGGAAATCCAGCCCGCCCAGTGTGTGCGCCCCTCCTTGTCGGCCTTGTCCTGACCGGACTCGATGGCCCATTTCAGAATGTCTTCGCGTGAGGGAAAAGCCGGACCCTTGCGACGCAAATGAACTTCGAGTTCGCGTGTCCACAGCAGATGGTAGCCGCGGCCTTCGTCGCCTTGCGCACCGCGCGCACAGAGCGGATGTTTCAGCAGCACGAGCAAATCTTCGGCAGACATGGTGCGGCCGATGAAACCGACGAGGTGGCGCAACAGGCGGCCGGGAGGCGTTTGATTGAGTGGAATCCCGGCGCTGTCGTCAGGAACAATTCCCCAGCGATCCAGCAAGGCGGTGACGCGCCGGGCGAGATCGCGGTCGGGCGTGATCAGAGCGGCCGTTTTGCCGAGCTCCGCAGTCTGACGTAGCACGAGCGCGATGGCATTCGATTCGATGCGCATGTCCGGCGCTTCGATCAGGGTCATGTTTTGTGTGGCCTGCGCGACGTCTTTGAAGGCGGGGCCTTCCTCCATCCACTGATCCGTCACGGGGGCAGGCCGCAAAGCAAGAGAAACAAGCCGGTTTCGGGTCGAATTGGCACATCCGCTCGTATGCCAGGGCCGGATATCTTGCGGGCGAATATCAAGACGTTCGGCCATGCGGGCGGTGCGTTCCTGTGGATGCTCGACCGAAGCACGTTCGGGGTTTCGGATTTGCGTCCAAACCCTGTCCGGCATGTCGAAATCGACGCCTGGCAGGATGACGGCGCCCATCGGCAGCTTGGCGACGAGGGACATGAAGCGGGCGGTCATGCCGCGCGAGCCGGTCGATCCCGCCACAAGGATCGGATGATCCGGCGGGGTGTCGCGCCATTGCCGCTCCAGCCGGTCGATGACCAGCTTCATGCGGGCCTCCGATCCCGGATCGGCGGCGCTTTCGGGACCGAAGAAGTCGAAGATGATCGAGAGAAATTGCAGAGACTTTTGCCAGTGACCGGAGGAGTCCTGAACCTTGAGGCTGCGGATGTCTTCGGGGGTGACGCCTTCGTCCTGCATTTCGCTGAGTACTTGCGCGAGGCTGTCGGACAGATCGAAAATCGAGGCGCGGGTGGCGAATTGCGGTTCCTGTCGCAGGAAATGCGCCACGAGTTGCGAGAGCTCAAGGCGTCGGCGCAGACTGTTCACCGGAACCGGCAGATCGAGGAAGCGATGATCCGTTCCCAATTCGGTCAAAAGGCGAATTTTGGGCAGGAATCGGGTCGATCCATCGTCGAAGGTACGCTGAATATCTTTGCGCATCCGTGAGGTGTTGACGAAAATCTCGGTGCGCGCCAGAAGCTCGGGCGGCGTGTCTTTCAGGTGGCTTAGAAGACCGGCCTTGATCGCATGCGGATAATCCGCGCCGCAGGGCACGCCAAACAAACCCGGTTTCCCCACCTCGGCGAACATCACGCCTCCTTTAAAACCTCTTCAGCAATGGCAATGCCATCGGGATGGCCGACATCGCACCAATGCCCCTCATATTCCACCCCATAAATCCGTCCGGCATGGAACAGAGTTTCCCACACGCGGTTGAGCGAGAAATGCCGGTCTTCGATGTCTGCGACCGGGTCAGTTTTCAAAATCTGCATCCCTGTGTAAACGGTCTGAGTGCCGCGGCGCAGTTGGCCGTCTTGTAACAGATCGAAATCCCCCTGCCCCAGATGCCCGTGGGCGCGGGATTTCGGGACGACGAGAAGCAGGGCGTCCATCTTGTCCGGCTGCCAATGTGCGGCAAGGACCCCGGAGGCTTGCGGACCTTTCCAGACCGCATCGGTGTTCATCGTGAAGAGGGTCTCTTCGTGAAACATCGGCAGGGCATTTTTCAAACCACCGCCGGTTTCGAGGAGATCTTCCTCGTAAATCGTCTGAACACCGGCGTTCTTGAGGTGTTGTTCAAGGCGTTCGGGAAGGTAATGCAGGTTGGCGACGCGACGGGACACCCCGGCCAGTTGCGCGAGCGCATGATCCACCAAAGGCCGCCCGGCCACCTCGATGAGCGGTTTGGGCCGGTCGATGGTCAACTCTTTCATGCGGGTGCCGCGCCCCGCGCAAAAGATCATTGCAGAGTCGGGATGGTGCCGCATTTTGCCTTCAGGGTTTCGAGTGCTTTGTCATCGGGTTCGGGGAGCGTGTTGCGGAGCAGTCTTGCCAGATCGGCCAGATCGGGGTGCTGCAAATCCTGTTGCAGATAGCACCAGACGCGGGGGATCAGGTCGACGTAATGCGGGCGCCCGAAATGCAGGGACATGCGCCCGAAAACCATCAGGATGCGGAGGTTGCGCTGGACGGAACAAATCGCAGCCTGACGAGAAAAATCGACCCGATTCTGGCCCAAACCGTCGCAAAACCGGTCGATGCAACGGGTTTGAATGGCGCTGGAAACATCGCGGCGCGCGTCTGTGGTCAGGGAAATCAGATCATAAGCGGGGTGGCCCAGCATGGCATCCTGAAAGTCGAGCAGGCCGACACGTGCCGTCCCGGAGCGTTCCGGAAGCCAGAGCAGGTTCTGGGCGTGATAATCGCGAAGAATGGTCACGCGGCCGGGGCCGAGCTCGTCGATCAGCGGCGTGAGAGCGACGCGTGCGGCTTCACGTTCTTCTGAGAGGTCGCGCTCAAGGATCGGTTCTGCATACCAGCGAAAGCAGGACAGGGCGAGATCGGTCATTTTCGGACCGTAATCTTCGAGCCCTTGCATCGGGTCGGCGCTGCTCAACCGGACCAGAACGTCCACGGCTGCGTCGTAAATCTCGGGTTCCGAGGCGGGGCTGCGCAGGCAGACCCGATCGTATAGATCTTCGCCGAAATCTTCGAGGATCAGGAAACCCTTATCCTCATCTGCGGCGTAGATTTCAGGGGCTGAAAGTCCGAGATCGCGCAAATAAGAAGCGACTTTCAGGAAAGGCCGGACATCTTCGCCAGCCTCCGGTGGGGCATCCATGACGATGGCCTGACGCCCGGAGGTGTCATCGAACATGCGATGATAGCGGCGGCGGGAGGCGTCACCCGCCAAAGCAACCGAGCGCGCTGAAGCCCAGTCGCTGGAATGCAGGAATGCCGCGAGATTTTCGGCGCGATCGGTGGATTGGGTCACGTTGGGGCCTTTGTGTCGGACGTGTGTCGCCCGACTTTAGGCCCCGGTGCGGGGGATACAAGAGGTGGCTTACATCTCGACGAAATGCGTACCGCTGGCCTGTGGTCGCAACGCCGGGCGCAGGGTGCTGGCGCGCGCCTCGGGGGTGAAACCTACAAGTGTTTGCCCGGACGGCAAAGGGACAAAACGGCAATTCAGCCGACGCCCATCCCAGAGCCGCGTCTGGCCGATCCACTCGCTGCGTTCCCCGGTCTGGCCGACGAAGTCACGAATGTCGCCCCAAAGCGTAGATGGCGCACATTTGGCGTGCCAGACACGCGTAGCATCGGTGATGCTGGTTTCGACGATGCCTTCGAGTGGGTCGAGACCCCAGAGAGACGTGTAGGCACTGTTCGCCATGACCAGCATGCCTTCGCCGGAAAATACCGCAATGGCTTCGGACAGACTGTCGAGCACGGCCTGACCGGTTTCGATCTCGGCCCGGAAGCGGCGGGTGAGCGACATTTCGGCGGAAATATCCTCGAACAAAAAGGCGATGGCGCCGTCGGGATGCGGACGACCGGAAATCCGGTAGGTCATGCCGCTCGGGAGTGTCCAGACCTCTTCATAAGTTCCATCTTCTGCGGCATTTTCGAGCGCGGTCATTTCCTGACGCCAGGATTTGTAATCCTTGGGTTCTGGCATCATCTGATTGTCGCGCAGCCGGTCGAGGAAAGAGGTGAGTGCCGGGCGCGTGATCAGGAACTCTGCGGGCAGAGCGGTGAGATCGGTCAAGGCCGGGTTGAACAGGGCCAGACGCCGGTTGCGGTCGAACACGGCCAGACCGATGGTGAGATGCGAAAACGTCTTGGTCAGGGTCTGGGTGAATTCGCGCAGGGTTTCTTCGGCCTTGACCGTGCGATCGGCGGAGCTCGCTGCGTAAAGCGAGTCGCTGCCGATGGCGAACCGATGGATGTCGAACCAATGCGGCTCGCCCTTCCTGTCCTTGAAACTCAGACGGCGGGATTCATTCGGACCCGCTTGCGCCAAAAGGTTGGTGTCGAACAGGGCTGCGGGTGGCCAACTTGTCGTTTCGCCAGTGTCCGAGAGGCTGTCTGCGAGGGCGATATAGGCGCTGTTGGCCCAACTGATCGTGCCATCTTCGACCTCGCGCCAGACCGGAAACGGCACATTCTCCGTCGTGGCACGGAGCGTTTCCAGTTCTTGTTCCATGGCCATGAGGGAATGGCGATCCATGTCGATATGCGCCTGTTCGGTTTCCCGGTCGAACAGGGTGAGCCGGGCCAGGCCGTTGCGCCATTCGCATTTGAGAACCGCACTGCCATCCCGGGATTCGAGTGCCATATTGCCACGATCGGCCAGTTCGGCGATTTCGTGTTGCAGGGCTGGAAATTTCGAGATCATCACGGACAAAAGCCGTGACCAGTCGGAGCCGACATCCGCCGCAGCGGCAAGGACGCTTTGCGCGGAGGGCGTGGCGTTCACCAGTTTCTCGTCGTCGAAGAGAAAGACGATATCGTTGTCCTGCGAGGCCAGTGTGATGGCATCTACTCGTTCTTTATGCGCGGCGAGCCGGGCCAGCCCGTAAAGCACAAGAAATGCAATGCCGAAACTGCCGACAATCAGAGAAACAAAGGTGAACAGGGCATTCGGTGACATGTGATTCCCATCAGACACAGCGCATAAGCGATGGGGACAGTGTCGGTAATGATGGTTAACGCGTGGTTAAAACGCGCCTGTTTCACGAGTTCAGAAGCGTATTTTCGCCCAAGGCCTTGTTTTGTTCCCCTTCAGGGACGCTGATCATTGTCCTTTGCCAAGCGAGTTCTACGATTGCGCCCGACCGGCGACCGGCGTGCAGATGCAGATCGTGCGGATCGGAGCCGTTCGAAAAGGCAATCTCCGCCCCGGTGCGCTCCAGCAGGGTCTTGGCGATGAAGAGGCCGAGCCCCATGCCCTGATACGCCGGGCGTTTCTCGGCATCCTTGTCGGACCGCTCGGTGCGCCGCCCGTGCATGAACGGATCGCCGATGCGACCGATCAGGGAGGCGGGAAACCCCGCGCCGTCGTCAATGATCCGAAGCCGGATGTCGTTGGCGCTCCAGCTGATGTCGACCCAGACAGTGGTTTCGCAAAAATCCACCGCGTTCTGCACCAGATTGCGCAGCCCGTGGATGATCTCGGGACGCCGGAAGACATAGGGCTGTGTGCTTTCGTCCTCGGCGCCGAGCACGTCGAGATGAACCGATTTGCCGCGTGCCATATGGGGCTGGGCGGCTTCTTCGACCACAGCTTGCAGCGGGGCGAAACGCATATGCAGGTCGTCTTTTCCGGCCTGCCCCATCGAATGCAGAATGTCGCGACACCGGTCGGCCTGTTCGTTGATCAGACGGGCGTCGTCGCGCAGCGCTTCCTGACCTTCGAGATCGTCGACCAGCTCGCTCGACACAAGTTTGATGGTCGCCAGAGGTGTGCCCAGCTCATGCGCGGCGGCGGCCACGACGCCGCCGATGTCGGTCAGTTTCTGTTCACGGGTGAGCGCCATCTGGGTGGCCAGAAGCGCCTCCGACATGGTGTGGATCTCCGAGGCGACTTTCCAGGAAAACACGCCGAGAAACACCACGCCGATGACAATCCCCGCCCAGGAGCCGAACAAAAACAGACCCGGCATGGTCAGAATGTCGCCCTCGCCGGTTTGCAGGGGCACATAATAGAGCGCGAGCACACTGACCGAAGCGATGGCAACCGCGCCGGTGAGGATCGAGGATTTCGGACGCAGAGCAGAGGCGGAAATCGTCACCGGCGCGAGGATGAGCATGGAGAACGGATTGTTCAGCCCGCCGGAGAAATACAAAAGCGCCGACAGTTGCAGGATGTCGAACAGCAGCATCAGCGTCGCGCCGCGCTCGCTCAACCGGGTGTTTTCCGGGTAAATGAAGCTCGACACGATGTTGAGGATGATCGACGCGCCGATGACCAGCGCGAAAGCCCCGTGATCGAAGCGCAGGCCAAGCGCGAGCATGGCGATGAGAATCGTGCCGATCTGACCGGCGATGGCGATCCAGCGCACGGCGACCAGAGTGCGCAAGCGTACCCAGTCGGAGCGCCGCTCGCCGGTAAAGAGACCGTTTCCGTTTTCAGTCATTGACGTGATTTTTATCCCGCTGCGTCATTAAAACCCTTGTTAGTGCGAGTGTTTCTCCCGATCAATGCGCAGCAACGAACAGGAGAGAAAGATGTCCACGAAATCCATTGCCCTCGCAGCCGTTGCCCTTGTGGCTGTCGGTATTGGCGCAACCGTCTGGTACGCCACACGTCCTGCTGCTGACGATCCCTTTGTCCAGTGCCGCGTGTCATCTGTGGGCGGTGGAGCCGCCGCGATCGGTGGACCTTTCGAATTGGTGAATGAAGACGGCGTAACCGTGACCGACAAGGATGTCTTCACCAAGCCGACGATCCTCTATTTCGGCTATACCTTCTGTCCGGATGTCTGCCCGCTCGACAATATGCGCAACGCCGATGCTTTGCGAATCCTCGACGAGCGCGGTTATGACGCACAGGCCGCCTTCATCTCCATCGACCCGGAGCGCGACACGCCGGAGGTGGTCAAGGAATTCACCTCGCTCTTCCATGACAACATGATCGGCCTCACCGGCACGCCGGAACAGGTCAAGGCCGCGTCCATGGCCTACAAAACCTATTACAAGAAACAGGAAGACGGCGATCCGGAATATTACCTCGTCGATCATTCGACCTTCGCCTATCTGGTGTTCCCGGAGATCGGTTTTGTCGATTTCTTCAAACGCGAGGATACGGCCGAGCAGATGGCGGATCGGGTGGCTTGTTTCATAGACGCCGCAGGGTAAAAATTGACCCTCCCTTAGACTCGTTCTAAAACCTATCTGAATTTATCAGATTTATGCCGATGGCGGGAGGGTCCGAGATGGACGCGGACGAGATTGTGGAACTGGGCGAAGACAAGTCGCTTCTCTTGGTCGATGACGACGAACCGTTCCTGCGCCGCCTTGCGCGTGCGATGGAAAAACGCGGTTTCGATGTCGAGATGGCCGGTTCCGTCGCTGCGGGTCGGGCGATTGCCACGGCGCGCCCGCCGGCTTATGCGGTGGTCGATCTTCGACTTGAAGACGGCAACGGTCTCGATGTGGTCGAGGTTCTGCGCGAAAAACGCCCGGACAGCCGCATCGTCGTTCTGACCGGGTATGGCGCCATTGCCACCGCCGTGGCCGCCGTGAAGATTGGCGCGACAGATTATCTGTCGAAACCCGCCGATGCCAATGACATCGTGCATGCGCTTTTGTCGACGAGCGACGAGCTTCCGCCGCCGCCGGAAAATCCGATGTCCGCCGACCGTGTGCGTTGGGAGCATATCCAGCGGGTCTATGAGCTTTGCGACCGCAACGTCTCGGAAACCGCGCGCCGCCTCAACATGCACCGTCGCACGCTTCAACGTATTCTGGCGAAACGCTCCCCGCGCTAAACCGCTTCGGGCGCGAGGGTCTTTAGCCAGTCGATGAACAGCCGGGTGGAGGCGCGCTCCACCCCTTTTGGCGTGGCGGCGAAATAGGTGAAGTCCTGTCCGAGATCGTAGGGCAAGCGGACCAGCCCCCCGCTTTTCAGATCGTCGCTGACGGCGATTTCCGACACAAACGTCATCCCAACGCCCCGCACCACGGCCTGCACGCTTTCCGATTGGCCTTCGATGTAAATCGCCGAGGCTTTGCCGCCATCCACGCCGCATTTCTGCATCAAATCAATGTCTTCCGACTGTGACCGCGACCTGATCCAAGGCATGTTTTGCAGCGGCAATTTCGCGATATCGCCCCCGTGTTTGCCAATCAGGATCGGACTGGCGACCAGAATGATCCGCGTGCTCCAAAGAGGTTCGACATCGACACCCGGCCAATTGCCGCTTCCGGTGCGGATGCCGAGATCGAATTGCCGCCGTTTCAGATCGTCGACCGAACCCGACGGCGTGAGCGACACGGGAATGTCAGGGTGATCGTCCCAGAATTGCCCAAGACGCGGGATGATGAAAGCATAGGACAGCGCGGGGGTGCAGGTCACCCGAAGGCCACGCGACCTCGGCCCGTTACGCGCCTGAGCGATCCCGTCGGAAATCGTGGCAAACCCATCGGAAAGCGCCTCGGCCAATTGTCGTCCGGCCTCGGTGAGCGCCATCCCCCTGCCCTCACGTTGCAACAGTGTCAGCCCAAGATCCTTTTCAAGCGCGCGCACCTGCTGCGTGATCGCGGCATGGGTGACGTTCAGCGCCCGGCCCGCGGCGGTAAACGAGCCGAGGCGCGCGGTCGCCTCAAACGCGCGCAGGGTGGAGAGCGAAGGCATATGGCGCCAGTCGATGTCGGGCATATGTAATTTCTATTTACAGTTTCGAAAAATCCCTGAGTGGATCACTTTCATCATAGGTAATAGATGAAGCCAATGTCGAGCTTTTCGGGAGTAAATCCATGTTACAGATAATCGCCAATGAGATGATGCGCGGGCCGGATATGACCTCCCCGGAGGTGCAACATCGCCGCGAGATTCTGGCGCGTAAGCGTATGACAGGCAAAGCCGCCCGCGCCGCATGGGTTCAGAAATTTCTGGCGTTTCCCGGAAAGCTCGGCCTTTTTTCAACGGATCGTGAGGTTAAAGCGCAGCCATCAGCTCCGCATGTCTCTGCGTGAACGCATGACGCGTCTCGACCGGCGGGCGGAGACGGATGCGCAGGTCATGGACCAGATCGGGTTTCATCCGGCCAAAGAACTTGTTGCTCTCATCCTCTGAAAACCCGGCGATTTGAGTGGCTTCCAACCAGGCGGAGACATTGTCCGCCTTTTTGATCTTCTTCTTGATCGCCAGCGGAATCTTCGCGGGCAACCCAAACCGGATATGAATCGCCGCGGTCAGCCGTTCGTCCAACGCGCCGTAATCGGGGCCGATGGCGGCCTTCACCGGCGAAATCATATCGCCGATCACATATTCCGGCGCATCGTGCAAAAGCGCTGCGAGCTGCCATTTGATCGGCTCTTTCGGGTAGAGACGGCGGAAAATCTCTTCGACCAGAATGGAATGTTCGGCGACGGAATAGGCGAAATCGCCCCGCGTCTGACCGTTCCAACGCGCGACGAAGGCCAGCCCATGGGCAATGTCCTCGATCTCGATATCCATCGGCGTCGGGTCGAGCAGGTCGAGCCTGCGTCCCGACAGCATCCTTTGCCATGCGCGCGTCTGTGCCATGTGATCCTCTTTCGTATCACGCTTTAGGTATCTCTGCACCCGCCGGGTTTCCACGATTTTTCGCGCCTTAACCTTAAATCAATGGCTCTGCGTTGTAAGGAGGGGGTCAAGCTGCTAACCAGCCTTCAAACGTTCATGTTCAAGCAGGAGCCACCGATGGGCACCGATTATATTGTCAAAGACATCTCTCTCGCGGAGTTCGGGCGCAAGGAGCTCGATATCGCCGAAACCGAAATGCCGGGGCTGATGGCTCTGCGCGCGGAATATGGCGCGAGCAAACCGCTCAAAGGTGCGCGGATCGCCGGTTCCCTGCATATGACGATCCAGACGGCGGTTCTGATCGAAACGCTGGTGGCGCTGGGTGCGGATGTGCGCTGGGCCTCGTGCAACATCTTCTCGACGCAGGATCACGCGGCGGCGGCGATTGCGGCGGCGGGCATTCCGGTTTTCGCAACCAAGGGCGAAACCCTTGTCGAATATTGGGATTATGCCGACAAGATTTTCATGTTCGGGGAAGGCACCTGCAACATGATCCTCGACGATGGCGGGGACGCGACGCTTTACATCCTTCTTGGCGCGCGTGTCGAAGCCGGTGAAACCGACCTGATCGAAGTGCCGACCTCTGAGGAGGAAGTGGCGCTGTTCAACCAGATCAAGAAGCGTCTCAAAGACAGCCCGGGCTGGTTCACCAAACAGCGGGATGCGATCAAAGGCGTGTCCGAAGAGACCACCACCGGCGTGCACCGTCTTTACGAGCTGGTGAAAAAAGGCCTCCTGCCCTTCCCCGCGATCAACGTGAACGACTCGGTCACCAAATCGAAATTCGACAACAAATACGGCTGCAAGGAATCGCTCGTCGACGGCATCCGTCGTGCTACCGATGTGATGATGGCCGGGAAAGTGGCCGTCGTTTGTGGCTATGGCGATGTGGGCAAAGGCTCCGCGGCTTCGCTTCGTGGCGCCGGTGCCCGTGTGAAAGTGACCGAAGTCGATCCGATCTGTGCGCTTCAGGCGGCGATGGACGGGTTCGAGGTGGTGCTGCTCGAAGATGTGGTGAAAGACGCCGACATCTTCATCACCACCACCGGCAACAAGGACATCATCCGCATCGAGCATATGCGCGAGATGAAGAATATGGCCATCGTCGGCAACATCGGCCATTTCGACAATGAAATTCAGGTCGCGGCGCTCAAGAACCACAAATGGACCAACATCAAGGATCAGGTGGACATGATCGAAATGCCCTCGGGCAACAAGATCATCCTTCTCTCCGAAGGTCGCCTTCTGAACCTTGGAAACGCCACCGGTCACCCGTCCTTCGTGATGTCCGCCTCCTTCACCAACCAGGTGCTGGCCCAGATCGAGCTCTGGACCAACAACGACAAATACGAGAATGACGTCTACATTCTGCCGAAACACCTCGATGAGAAAGTGGCGCGTCTGCACCTCGACCGGATCGGCGTCAAACTGACGCAACTGTCAAAGGAACAGGCGGATTACATCGGTGTGACCCAGGACGGTCCGTTCAAACCGGAACATTACCGCTACTGAGGCGATGACATTTGACTGGGCCCTCTCGTGACGTCACGAGGGGG
The DNA here is from genome assembly GCF_051054295.1 of Celeribacter sp. SCSIO 80788. GTDB lineage: Bacteria > Pseudomonadota > Alphaproteobacteria > Rhodobacterales > Rhodobacteraceae > Celeribacter. Next base: position 2,929,339 of record NZ_CP150482.1, read on the forward strand.
CCTTTTTCATGAAAGTTTTCCCTTTGTATCGGACGGGCTTGCCACTAGGCTCACCCCGAGCCGGAAACGGCTTTTGTTATACGCTTGAAACTCTTTGATGGTGGGAGAAAGACAATGGGAAAACGTGACGACCTGATCGCGAAATATGCCGAAGATCTGAAATCCAAATGCGGCATGGAGCCGGACATGGGTCTTTTGACGAAAGTGACCATCGGCTGCGGTCCGGCGATCTATAATGACGACGCCTCCACCGTGGCGGCGTCTCAGGACAGTGAACTCGAGACCGTCAAGAACAATTTCCTCATCAAGAAACTCGGCCTTGCCGATGGTCCGGACCTGATGGACGGCATCAACGCGGCGATCGAAACCTACGGTCAGTCCGAACGCAACAAATACCGCGCGGTGTTCTACTACCTTCTGGTCAAGCATTTCGGCAAAGAAGCCGTTTACGCCTGATCGGCCGGATAGCGCGACAGGGCCGCTCCGATGGGGCGGCTTTGTTGTATCCGGGGCGACGCGTTAAGCAGAGGTTTCGAATTCATCTCCAACCTGAATTACTTCGGATTTGCGTGGAATCGCGAAAAACCCTAGGTTGAATGCACGGACCAGGACGGCCCGGACCCTTGAAATTCGAACACGTGTGGTGCTTGGGAGCACGTGGGGTGGTGGAGGGTTCCGGGGGGTCGGAACCCTCCTTTTTTCATGACATCATCAGATGGCGAATATGCGTTCAGGACGGATCGGTTTCACCGAGTTCGCACACGATGTTCCACTCTTCATCCGTGACCGGCTGAACCGACAGACGGCTGTTGTTCACCAACACCATATCCTTGAGCCGGGGGTCTTCCTTGCACATGGCCAGCGTCACCGGTTTTGTGAACGGGCGCACGGCCTTGATGTCTACGCATTCCCAGCGCGGATCACCTGCCTTGCTGTCCGGGTGTGCCTCTGCACAGACCTCGACGATGCCGACGATCTCGGTTTCCTTGCGCGAATGGTAAAAGAAGCCGCGCTCGCCAAGTTTCATCGCCCGCATGTTGTTGCGCGCCTGATAGTTGCGCACGCCGTCCCATTCCTCGCCAACCTCGCCTTTGGCAACCTGCTGATCCCAGGACCAGACCTCCGCTTCGGATTTGAAAAGCCAGTGTGCCATCAGCCGATCACCTGTTTCCAGGCTTCGATGCGCACATCCGCGAACAGCCCTGCCTTGGCATAGGGATCGTTCGCGGCCCAGTCTTTTGCTGCCGCGAGGTCTTCGACTTCGATGATCACGAGGGAGCCGCACATGTTGCCTTCGGCATCGAGAAACGGCCCGGCGCGCTCGACCACGCCACAGGTTTTCAGGTATTCGACATGATCCGGGCGAGTGTCGAGCCGGATTTGCAGCCCGCCGGGCTTGTCGGTGGAAATGACCGCGTATTTCATGGATTACTCCCTTTTCAATGGGCGGGCGAGCAGGACCTCTGCCGCCTCGGATATGGATATCTGGCCGTTCAGGATTTGGGTGACGGCCGTCGTGATTGGCATATCAATCCCGAGACCCTGAGACAAACGCGCAACCGCCTGCGCCGTTGCGACACCTTCGACCGTCACAGTCGGGTCGATGGCGGTACCGGCCCCGAGTTTCAGCCCGTGCGAATAGTTCCGCGATTTTTCGGAGGTGCAGGTCAGGACCAGATCGCCAAAGCCCGACAGGCCGGAAAGTGTCGCAGGATCGGCACCAAGGCGGAGCGCGAGCCGCTGCATCTCGGCAAAGCCGCGGGTCATCAGGGCGGCGCGCGCACTTTCTCCGAGCCCCGCCCCGATGGCGAGGCCACAGGCGATAGCAATGACATTCTTGAGCGCGCCGCCGAATTCGACACCGAGGGGATCGAGGCTGGAATAGAGACGAATATTCTGTGTTGTGAGCAGGGATTGCAGCCGGTCCACAGTGTCCTGCCGGCGCCCGGCCAGGGTCAGTGCCGTGGGCAAGCCATCGGCAATGTCGACGGCAAAAGACGGGCCGGAGAGAATGGCGATTTCGGCCTCCGGCAGCGTGTCTTCGAGCACCGCGAGAGGTCCGCGTTCGGATCTGAGATCGACTCCCTTGCAACAGCACACGAGCGTTTTGTGCTGGATCAGGATCTTGTTTGCTTCACAAAACCCGGCGAGTTGCTGCATCGGAACGGCGAGCAACAGGATCGGTGCGGTGCAGGCATCGGCGAGATGGGACGTCGCGGCGAGCTTTGCGGGAAAGGCTTTGCCGGGCAGGCGCAGAAGATTCTCGCGCGCGGTTTGCATGGCGGATACCGCCTCGTCAGACCGTGCCCAAAGCAGGATGTCGCGACCGGAGCGCGCCAGTGAAATGGCCAGTGCGGTTCCGAACGCGCCTGCGCCGAGGACGGAAATCTCACTCACGACCTGTCTCTCCCCTGTCTGCGCGGCTCTGCAAGATTGTTTAACCGCCCTTTGGGAGGTATCACCGGGAGAGACACCAGACAATCCCGAGACCGATTTTGCCCGTACCGCTCCTGATCACACGCCCGCTGGACGACGCCGAACGATTGGCAGAAGAGTTGCGGGGGCTTGTGCCGGAACTGTCCGTGATCCTAGCGCCAGTGCTGGAAATCCGTCCCCTGCCCTTTGAACCACCCTCTGAACCTGTCGATCTTGTGCTGATCAGCTCGCAACATGCGATCACGGCGGCGCTGAGTTGTGAGAATCTGCCGGTGGTCTGCGTCGGGGCTGCCACGGCCCGCAAAGCCGCGGATGCGGGTTTGACGGTTTTGGCCACCTACCCGACCGCCGATGATCTGGTGCATGGTCTGACGGGTCGAAAAGGCCTCAAAGCGCTGCACCTCCATGGTCGTCACACCCGCGGTCACGTGGCCGAAAGGCTCACATTGGCTGGATTAGAGACGCAAGAACGCATGGTGTACGATCAGATCGCCCGGCGTTGGACGGCGGGTGAGCAGCGCCGGATTTTCGCGGAACCGCAGCTTGTCGTGCCGCTCTATTCGCCGCGCTCGGCGCAGATTTTGTCGGAAAATCTTGTCGGCTATGCCGGAGAATTGAGGCTTGTTGCGATTTCCGAAGCCTGTCGGGAGGCATGGTCCGGTCCGGTGGCAAAGACCATTTGTGTTGCGGAACACCCCGATGGCGAAACCATGAAACGTGCGATTGCCTCAAAGCTTTCCTGATCGCGACTTGAGAGCGCAGGCCTCAGGGTCTAAGTTTCCAGTGCGATCGTAAAATTGGTTCTGGAATCGAAAGGTTAGTCTCATGCCAGGTGATAAACAAACCCCGCTGGACGCCGTGAAAAACGACGAAAACGAGGTTCAGGATCAAGAGGTTGCCGTCGGGGAGGACGCAATCGACGCCACGACGGGGGAAGAGGCGCCGGAGGTGAAGGACGAAGAGGCCGAGACGGAGGATCGCTCCGAGTCGCTTGAAGCGGAGCCTGTTGTGCCCGAACCGGTCACGGAAGAGGAAAAGGTCGCACCGGCCCCTGCCCCGACAGCGGTCAAACGCGGTGGATTTGTGCCGATGCTGCTGGGCGGGGTGATCTGTGTCGCTCTGGGCTATGGCGCTGCGAATTTCGTGAAGCCCGACGGCTGGCCCTTCCCCGGCACCAACACCGAGGAACTCGCGCAGGAGATCACCGCGCTGAAAGCGCAACTCGCCGAGATGCAAAGCACCAGCGTGGCGCAGGGGAAAACGCAGACTGCGGCGCAGGAGGCGTTGCGCACGAGGCTGGATCAGAAACTCTCCGAAATGGACAAGAGCGCCGAGATTGCGGCGCTGTCGGATCGGATCAAAGGGTTCGAGGATCGGGTGACGGAGATCGAGGCGCGCCCGGTGGCGGAGGCCATTGTCTCTCCGGAAGCGACGGCGGCTTATGAGCGCCAGTTGGCGCAGATGCAGGATCTGCTCAACAGCGAAATCGCCCGTCTCGAAGACGCCAAGGACAAGGCCGTCGCCGAAGAAACTGCGGCGCGTGCGGCGACGGCCAAGGCGCGTCTGCAAACGCTGGTCGATGCCGGAGAACCTTTTGGGGAGGCTCTGACGGATGTTGGCGGCAATCTGCCGCTGGCGTTGAAAGACGCGGCGCAGACCGGCATTCCGAGCGTGACGCAATTGCAGGAAGGCTATGCCGAAGCGGCGCGCAAGGCGCTGGTTGCGGCGTCGCGTGCGGCCTATGAGGCCGGGGAGGAAAGTTGGTTCCAGACTGTTCTGCGCACGCAGATCGGATTGCGGTCGACCAAGCCGAAAGAGGGCGACGACGCGGATGCGATCCTGTCGCGGGCCGAACAATCGGTGCGTGACGGGCTGTTTGCAAAGGCGATTGCGACGCTTGAGGCCTTGCCGGAGGCAGGCAAGGCGGAGATGCAGCCCTGGATCGCCGAGGCGCAAAAACGGGTGGATGCAATGACTGCCCTCGATGAAATTCTTGGTCAGTAAGGGAGGTTCAACATGCTCTGGTCCCTCGTCAAAATCGTTCTTTTTGTCCTGATTGTCGCCGGGCTTGCCTATGGCGGCATGGTTCTCATGGATATGGACGGCGGTGCGCAAATCGCGTTCGGCTCGGTCGAGATCAGCCTGACGCCTCTGAAGGCCGTTCTGGCACTGATCGCTTTGGTGGTCGCGATTTATGTGGCCTTGAAATTGCTTGGACTTCTTGTGGCGGTGCTGAAATTCCTGCTCGGCGATGAAACCGCGATCTCGCGCTATTTCGACCGCAACCGCGAGAAAAAGGGTATTGAGGCGGTGACCGACGGTTTGATGGCGCTGGCGTCCGGCGATGGTCGGCAGGCCTTGGCCAAGGCGGCGAAGGCGGAGAAATACCTTCAGAAACCTGAGCTGACCAATCTTTTGAAAGCGCAGGCGGCGATGATGAATGGCGATAAGCTGACCGCCGAACGGGCCTTCAAACAGCTCGTGGCCGATGAGCGCACCCGGTTTGTCGGCGTTCAGGGCATCATGAAGCAAAAGCTCGAAGAGGGTGATACGGATACGGCGCTGAAACTGGCCGAGAAAGCTTTCGCCCTGAAACCCAAGCATGAGGAAACGCAGGACATTCTTTTGCGCCTTCAGGCCGAAAAAGGCGATTGGTCCGCCGCGCGTGGCACGCTGTCGGCCAAGCTGAAACACGGTGCGATCCCGCGCGATGTTCACAAGCGTCGCGATGCGGTTCTGGCGCTGTCGCAGGCGAAGGGCGTGTTCGAGAAAGGTGCGAGCATCGAGGCGCGGGAAGCCGCGATCGAGGCCAACAAGAAATCGCCGGACCTGATCCCGGCGGCGGTCATGGCCTCCGACGAATATGTCGCGGAGGGCAAGGGGCGGCAGGCCGCGCGGGTGCTCAAAAAGGCATGGGAGGCCCAACCGCACCCCGATCTCGCAGCGGCTTTTGCCCGTATCGAACCGAAGGAAACCCCGGAGCAACGCCTCAAACGCTTCAGTGCCCTGACCAAGGTGCATCCCGAGGACCCGGAAACCAAGATGCTTCTGGCTGAGCTTTACATTGCGGCAGAGGATTTTCCGGCGGCGCGGCGAGCGCTGGGCGATCTGGCGGAGATCAATCCGACCGCGCGTAGCCTGACGATTCTGGCCGCGATCGAGCGTGGCGAAGGCTCCGACGATGTTGTGGTGCGCGGCTGGCTGACCCGGGCGCTGACCGCACCGCGTGGGCCGCAATGGGTTTGTGACAAATGCCAGACGATCCATGCGCAATGGGCACCGGTCTGCGAGAATTGCGGCGGGTTCGACACGCTGAGCTGGCGCAAACCGACACATTCCGAGGTGGCGATGCCTGCGGGCACCGAGATGCTGCCAATGATCGTGGGGGCCGTGCCGGAGATCGAAGAGGTGGAAACCGTCGAGGAGGAGGTGATCGACAGACCCTCCATGGTCGATGTGACCCCGCCCGAGTCCGAGGAAAAAGCCAAGGTTGAAAATTAGGGCTACACACCTTTGCAAGAGGGTGGTAAAGACCCGTTCACGCCGGAAGCGCCGTCTTCCGGCACAGGAAAGTGCCGGTGTAGCTCAGCTGGTAGAGCACGTCATTCGTAATGATGGGGTCGGGGGTTCGAGTCCCTTCACCGGCACCACTTTCCAAAGCGCCCTGCGCAGGCAGGTCTTGGCGCGGTATGTCTCAAAATTTAGCAAACCGACGGAGAATCCCCTTAATTTTAGGGGTTAAGCCCGTGTTCATTCCTCTCTGTTACTCCCCATGGCGGGTGAACATGAGGTGGTGGTATGAGCGGAAAGGGTAACGCTCCGATTATCATCAAGAAGAAGAAGGTCATTCAGGGCGGCGGCCACCATGGTGGTGCCTGGAAAGTCGCCTATGCCGATTTCGTGACGGCGATGATGGCCTTTTTCCTTTTGATGTGGTTGCTCAATGCGACAACGGAGAAACAGCGCAAAGGCCTGGCGGACTACTTCAATCCGACCATTCCGGTGAATCGGATTTCCGGCGGAGGTGATGGCTCCTTCGGCGGTGACTCGGTGTTTACCGAGGAAACCCTGTCGCAAAACGGCACGGGGGCGTCGAGCGCCCATGCGGCCAGTGACAGCGGTGCCGCCAAGAATGACACATCAGCCGAGCAAGATGCCGTGAAGGCCATGGATGCCAAGTCCTTTGCGGATGCTCAGGAGCTTCTGACCGCCTTCAGCGGCGAAAGCATGGCGGCCGACAAGGCGCTGCGGCATATCGTGACGCGGGTCACCGACGAGGGTTTGATCATCGAGCTGTACGATCTCGAGGGAGAGCCGCTTTTTGCCCCAAGATCGGGAGAGCCCGAAGAGGTGCTCGTTCTTTTGGTTGGCATGCTTTCTGAAGTGTTCAAAGTTGTGCGAAATGACATCGCGATTACGGGATATGTGCGTTCCGAACCTCTGGTCGTTGCGGACAATCCGGTCTGGGATCTGTCGAGCAGGAGGGCGGATCAGATTCGCCTCTTGCTCGAGGCGAATGGCACGCCGTCGAAACGCATTCAGCGGGTGACGGGCTCGGCGGATCGGAAACCGGCTGTCGGCAATCCCATGGCCTTGCGCAATAACAGGGTCGAGATCGTTTTGTTGCGCAATCAGGTCGTTAAATAGCTCGCATTTTAGACGTTAGGGGCGTGTTAAGGCTCGGCGTGCATGCTGAGGCCAATTCTTCGGGTCTCAGCAGCAGAAAGGCGCTCCCCCTATGTCTATTTCATCCTCGCTCAACGCCGGTGTGGCCGGGCTCAGCGCCAACGCCACTCGCCTTGCGACCATTTCCGACAATATCGCGAACTCCGGGACCTATGGCTACAAACGGGCGGAAACCGAATTCGAATCCTTCGTGATCAGCAATTCGACGAATTCCGGCACCTATTCCGCTGGCGGTGTGCGGGCAAGCAGTTCGCGCCTGATCGGGGAGCAGGGCGCGCTGGTGTCCACCTCGAATGCCACGGACATCGCCGTGTCCGGCAATGGTTTCATCCCGGTCACGACCGAGGTGTCTCTGGACGGCACCATGGGGGACCAGCCTCTGATGATGACCACCACAGGGTCCTTCTACACTGATGCCGACGGCATTCTTAAAACCGACTCGGGTCTCGTGCTTCTGGGCTGGCCTGCCGAAGCGGACGGTTCGATTGCGACTTATGCCCGTGACACGATGACGGGTCTCGAACCCGTGGTCATCAATTCGAACCAGACGGCCGGCGACCCGACCACGGAAATCAATCTGGGCGTCAACTTGCCGGCTGAGGATGCCGACTCTGCCTTGCCGCTTTCCGTGGAATATTTCGGCAACCTCGGCACATCGGAATCGCTCGATATCACCTTCACGCCGGACATGGTGACCGCAAACACCTGGACCATGACGATCACCGATTCCGCGTCGGGCGGGGCGATCATCGGGGAATACACGCTTGTATTCGACGATTCTCGAGGCGCGGGCGGCACCCTGTCTTCGGTGACGCCGACGGCGAACAATCCGGTGGGGGCCGATTACAACGCGACAGATGGCACTCTGGCCCTGACCGTGGATGGCGGTCCGATCGAAATGACCATCGGCAAGCCGGGCGACACCAACGGCCTGACCCAGCTGTCCGACAGTTTCGCGCCGACCTCGATTTCCAAGGACGGTTCACCGGTTGGTAACCTCACCTCGGTAGAAATCGACGATGGTGGCTATATCACCGCGACCTATGACACGGGGTTTACCCGCGTGATTTATCAGATCCCGCTTGTGGATGTGCCGAACCCGAATGGTCTGACCGCCCTGGGCAACCAGACTTATCAGGTTTCGCCGGACTCCGGGTCCTTCTTCCTGTGGGATGCCGGTGACGGCCCGACCGGGACGATCGAAGGTTACGCACGTGAAAGCTCCACCACGGATGTGGCGGCGGAACTGACCGATCTCATCCAGACCCAACGGGCCTATTCGTCGAATGCGAAGGTCATCCAGACGGTCGATGAGATGCTGCAGGAGACGACGAACATCAAACGGTAACGCTTGAAACGCCTATGGGGGCAGGAGGATAGACGATGAGTATTTCGAATGCTCTGGCGAATGCGTTGACGGGGCTGAATGCCGTGTCGCGTGCGGCCGATGTCGTGTCGTCGAATGTCGCCAATGCCATGACCGAAGGCTATGGCAAACGTGAGATCGAGTTGACGTCGCAACAGGTCGGAAAGTCCGGTTCGGGCGTGTCCGTGGTCGGCGTCAACCGCTACTATGATCCGGTGACGACGGGCGAGCGGCGTTATGCGGATGCGGAGGTCGCGCTCGAAGGCACGCGTGCCGAGTTTTACGACACGTATGCAGAAGCGATGGGGCAGGTGGACGAGGAGGATTCGATTGCAGGTCGGATCACCGGTCTTGAAACGGCTCTCATCGAAGCGGCCAGCCGCCCGGATTCGGAAGCGCGGCTGACTACGGTTCTGGATGCCGCACAGGATCTCGCCAAACGGATCAACGATGCTGCGGACGTGATCACGGACACCCGTATGGCGGCGGATAAGGAGATCGGCCAGACCGTCGATTTTCTCAATTCCGCATTGCAGCAGGTCGTCGATCTCAACGTCGCCATTCAGAAGCAGATCACGCAAGGTTATGACGCCAATGCTCTGATGGATCAGAGGCAAACCCTTGTGGACCAGATCTCCGAGATCATTCCAGTCAACGAAATCCAAAAAGACAACGGGATGATCGCGCTCTACACCAATGGTGGCGCCTTTCTGGTCGACTCGAAAGCGGCTACTCTGGAATTCACCGCGACCCCGACAATCTCCGCCGATATGACGCTCGACAATGGCGCGCTGTCCGGACTGACCATCAACGGTGTCGCCGTGTCGACCGACGCGGAAAAGGGGGCGATTGCAGGGGGGAAACTGGCTGGGCTCTTTGAGGTACGAGACGAGCTTGCCCCGCAGGCCCAACTGGAACTCGATGCCCTTGCGCGCGATCTCATAGAACGGTTTCAGACCACCGATGCAGATGCCACACTGACGACTGGCGCGGCTGGTCTGTTCACCGACGGTGGCTCGGTTTTCGACACCGCAGATGAAGAGGGGCTGGCGGGGCGCATTTCGGTCAACGCTTTGGTTGATCCCGATGCGGGTGGTGACCTTTGGAAACTGCGCGACGGTTTGGGGGCTTTGGCCGAGGGCGATCAGGGCGACGCAACCATTCTGAACTCCCTGACCGAAGCGCTACAGAATTCACGCGTCGCCTCGTCTGGCGGTCTGACGGGGATCGAGCGATCCGCTCTGGGCCTTGCCTCCGACATTTATTCTTTGGCGCAAACCAGACAACTCAATGCCGAAGCGGATCTGAGTTACGCCTCGGCGCGACAGGAGTCGCTCGAGGAGATCGAATTGGCGAACGGTGTCGACACGGATTACGAGATGCAGCGGCTTTTGGTGATCGAGCAAACCTATGCGGCGAACGCAAAGGTGATCGAGACGATTCAGACGCTGATGGATCAGCTGATGGGGATTTGACGATGAGCGCGATTTCTTTCGGTGATATGGCGGCCTCTCTGCGCAATATGCGCATGATGGCACAGGTGAAACAGGACCTCGATCGATACAATTACGAGGTGGCAAGCGGTGAAAAATACGATCTCGCCGAGGCCGTCTCGGGGGATTTCACGCCTTTGGCGTCGATCGAACGGGCCCTGCGGATACTGAGTTCCTATGATACGGCGATACAGGAGGCGAGTTTGTTCGCCACGGCGATGCAGACAAGTTTCGAATCGGTATCGACCCATGTCGAGGAGCTGTCTTCCACTCTTCTGACAGCCTCCACCAATGCAGATGCCACAAGTGTCTCCGTCGCCGCAACCGATGCCAGGACCCGCTTTGACGCCGTGGTGTCGACCCTGAACACCCGGATCGGGGATCGGTCCATGCTCAGTGGAACGGCCACCGGAAAAACCTCTCTGATGTCGGCGGATGACATGATGGCTGAGTTGTTGACGGCGGTTTCCGGCGCGACCACAGTCGAAGACGTCGAAATCATCGTCGAGGATTGGTTCCTGTCTGTTGGCGGTGGCTATGAAACCGTGGCCTATCAGGGCTCTGCCAACACGTTGTCCCCTTTCTCTCTGGGAGAAGACGAAACTGTGCGGATGGACATCACGGCGCTGGACGAGTCGGTGCGTGAGACATTGAAAGGTCTGGCGCTGGCCTCCCTCGTCGATGAAGGTGTTTTCGAAAACGATGTGAGTGCCCAAGCATCCTTGCTCCGAAGTTCCGGTGAGGCGCTGATGGGGGCGCAATCGGGGCTTGCGGATCTACAGGCGCGTGTCGGGAGCGTCGAGGCCCGGATCGAGGAGGCCAGTCTCGCGAACACCGCTATGACCTATTCCTATGAAACGGCCAAATCCGAAATCATTTCGGCCGATGCCTATGAAGCGGCGTCGATGCTCACGCAAACGGAAACGCAGCTTCAACTCATGTACACCCTGACTGCCCGTATGTCGCAACTCAGCCTCGCGGATTACCTCTGATGTTCAAAATGTTTCTCTCTTTTCTGCTCGCCATTTGTCTCGCTTTGCCTGCCACGGCCAATCCCATCCGGATCAAGGATTTGGTGGAATTTGATGGTGTGCGGGGTAACGATCTGGTCGGCTATGGTCTCGTGGTCGGCCTGAACGGCACAGGAGATGGCATCCGCAACGCGCCTTTCACCGAGGAGATCATGTCGAGCATTCTCGAACGTCTCGGCGTCAATGTGACCGGGGAACAATTCCGTCCTAAAAACGTGGCGGCGGTGTTTGTAACGGCGGATCTGCCGCCGTTTTCGCGCGCGGGCAGCAAGATCGATGTGACTGTTTCCGCCATTGGCGATGCCAAAAGTCTTCTGGGCGGAACCCTGATCATGACGCCCTTGAACGCGCCGGACGGCCATATTTACGCGGTTGCGCAAGGCACGATCATCGCCGGGGGCGCTTCGGCACAGGGGGACGGGGCCTCCGTCGTACAAGGTGTGCCGACCTCGGGTGTAATCCCTTCGGGTGCGCGTGTGGAACGGGAGATTGACTTCGACTTCACACAAATGAAATCGGTGCGTCTGGCCCTGAGGGAGCCGGATTTCACCACGGCCGAGCGGATCGAAAATGCGATCAATCAGGATTTCGGGCGCGTCGTGTCGCGTATGCTGGATGCCGGGACGGTGGTCCTCGACATCAAGGCGACTCGGGAATTGTCCCCGGCGCATGCCTTGGGGCGGGTCGAGAATATATCCGTGCAGCCGGAGCGCAAGGCGCGTGTGGTTGTCGATCAGCGCTCCGGCACCATCGTCATGGGTGAGGATGTCCGGATTTCCCGGGTGGCGGTCAGCCAGGGTAATCTGACCCTACGGATCGAGGAAGAGCCGCTCGTGGTGCAACCCAACCCGTTTTCCGACGGTGGAACGGTCGTCATCCCACGCACCCGTGCCGCGATTGAGGAAGAACCGGGGATTGGTCTGGCAGAGATCCATGAGGGCACGTCCCTGTCGGAAGTCATTGCCGGGCTGAACGCTCTGGGCGTGTCGCCGCGGGACATGATCGACATTCTGAAAAGCATCAAGGCGGCAGGAGCCCTGCACGCAGAGTTCGTGGTGCGGTGACGGGGCTGATCGGCTTGAGCACATGAAGAAACCCGCGTGAGAGAGGCCTCACGCGGGTTTGTGCTGTCTTGGGCGATCAGAAGTAGCTGCGCACCAGAGCGCTGGAGATCAGGGCCCAGCCATCGGAAACCACGAAGAAGGCGAGTTTGAAGGGCAGGGAGACGATGGCGGGAGGGACCATCATCATCCCCATCGACATCAGGATCGCGGAGACGACAAGGTCGATGATCAGGAAGGGCAGGAACACGAGAAAGCCGATCTGGAAGGCGCGTTGAATTTCCGAAAGCAGGAAAGAGGGGATCAGAAGCGACAGCGGGGCTTCGCGCGTGAGGACATCCTCATTATTGGCGAAATCCGGTCGCAAATCCTGTAATTCGGCAAAGGTATCCGGGTCGGTCCGGTTCGACATGAAGCCGCGAAACGGGTCCATGCTAAGGCGAAAGGCCTCGTCGAATTCGATCTCGTTGTTCACATAGGGCTGCACGCCGGTCGTCCAGCTTTCGACGAAAACCGGCTCCATGACGAAATAGGTGAGAAACATCGCGAGGCTGACCATGAGCATGTTGGGCGGCGATTGTTGCAACCCGATCGCCTGACGCAGAATGGACAGAACCGTCACGATGAACGGAAAGCAGGTCAGAGTGACGGCGATGCCCGGCACGATGCTGAGCACGGTCACCAGAAGCAGAAGCTGGATCGAGCGGGCGGCGAGAGAGCCGTCGTCGCCGAGATCGAGTGTGATGTTCTGGGCAATCGCCGCGTCGCTCAGGCCCAGAACAAGTGCGACCACGAGCAACAGAAAAGGATACGCTCGCATTTTCGCTCACAGACCGTTTTTCAGATCGGCAACTTCGGTCAGGCGCACGGCAAGCTGACCGGGTTGCCCGCCTTCGACCTCCTGCAACTCTCCTCGCGCGATCAGCTTGTCGCCAATGTAAAGCTCTACCGGATCGTCGACATTGCGGTCGAGCGGCAGAATGCTGTCGTTTTGCAGTCGCAGCAAATCCTTGACCAGCGGGCGGGCCTTGCCGACGGAGATCGTGATTTCGATCGGAACTTGAGAAAACGGGTTCGCCGCGCTGTCTTCCGTATGATCAACCATGTTTCATGGCCTCCTCGTTCAATGCATAGACCGCCTTGATCGCCTGGCCGATTTTTTCCACGGTGGCGTCCATATCGATCTTTTTTTCAAGTTCACCCATACGCAGATAGACCTGCCCTTCGGCGAGGCTTGGTTCCTCTATGATTTCGAGCGGAATGGTTAACGACCCGTCAACGAGATGCTGAATTGCCGGACGTGATGCCGTTGAAACAACGATCTGGATCGGCGCATCGGAGGCCGCTTCGGCCATGGGCAGCAATTCCTCGAGAATCGTTTGGCCAAGTGTTTGAGACACGAGCCGCGGCAGCACCTTGCTCACCATTTCCGACAGGAGCGGTTCGAGGGCTTTCATGATGTGTGACCGCGCCTCATGAAAGGTGAAGCCCAGATCCTGAAGGTTGCGTGCGAATTCGACCCCGATGCGGGACTGGTCCTCCGCCTCGGCGCGGGCCGCATCGTCCCATCCGGCCTTGTAACCCTGCTCATAGGCTGCCATGCGATTGGCTTCGATCTCTTCAGGGCTGGGACCGGGCGGTGCGGTGGGGGCCGCGACCGGCGCAGTCTTCGGGTGCGTTGGCGGCTTGGGGCGTGGCGTGGCACCGAAATCCTCAAGTGGAAACAGAGGTTTCATCACGCATCCTCCTCGGTGTCTTCCATCCAGCTCCGCAGAATTTCAACGGTTTCTTCCTGACGGTCCTCGATGAGTTTCTTGAGCCGTTTGACCGGGTCCGAGGGCATACCGATCTCGTCGTCGCCAAAGTCGAAGTCGGACACGACCCCCATGGTCGGCAGCGCGAACCCGCCGGTGTCGATTTCGCCGTTCAGTGTGGGAGCAGCAGGGCGGGGAAGATCCGGGACCGGAATTGTTGCGGGCATATTCTCGAAGTCGGACTGCGTGTCCTGAGTGGCGGGAGCGGGCAGGGCGACTACCGGCTTCGCAAGTAGCGGGCGCAGGACAAACAAGCCGAGCAGAAGGGAAACCACAGCCAGAACCGTAAGTTGAATCAAGGACATCAAATCGATGCTCATGGCCGAAATCAGCGAACTCTGTGCTTCGGTTCCCTCAATGGCGAGGGGTTCGAACTCCATGGTTTTGAGCGTGATCTGATCGCCGCGGGCTTCATCGAACCCGATGGCGGAGGCCACGAGATCACGCAGCGCGTCGAGTTCTTCGGCACTGCGGGGTGCCCAGATGACCTCCCCTGTATCGGGATTGAGCGTGCGGATACCGTCGACCAGGACCGCAACGGTGAGCCGTTTTATCGCCCCCGGACCACGTTGAATTTCACGCCGGGTTTCGGACACCTCATAATTCACGCGCTCGCGGGTTTCGCTGTTGTTCGAACTGGAATCGCCGCCACCGGCCCCGGCCCCGTTGGGCAGGTTCGAGGCGACCGTGACGGAGCCACCGCCCGTATCCTGAGACGAATTGCTGCGTTCTTCGGTCTCCGAACTGATCGCGACACGACTTTCCGGATCGAAATGACGCTCTACAATCGATTCCTGATCGGTGACCGTCTCCATGGACACCTCGACCACGGCCTTGCCAACTCCGACTCGGGCTTCGAGCAGGCGCTGTACATTCTGGCGCAACTCATCGGTGCGATCACTGCTCGTAGCGCTGCCGGTCTGTGTTTCATCTCCCGCGACCACGACGCCGTTGCGGCCGTCGATCACAGACACATCCTCCGGCGCGAGACCCGCCACGGCGGAGGAGACGAGGGAACGGAAAGCCTTGGCCTGATCGGCGGAAATGGCGCCACTGACGGCCGTGACGGTGACGGAGGCGGAGGCGGCGATCTGGCGTTTGAACGGTTGCGAGGAAGGGTTGGCAATATGCACACGCGCGGAGCGGATTTGCTGCGCGGACACGATGGTGCGGGCCAGTTCGCCCTCTTTGGCGCGCCAATAGGCGGCGTCGAACATTTGCGAGGTGGTTCCGAACCCCGACAGCGAGTCGAGCAATTCATATCCGCCTGTGGAATTGGCGGGCAGTCCTTCCGAGGCCAGTGTCATGCGCAGTTCGTCGCGCTGGTTGGCGGGAACGAAAATTGCACCGCCACGAATCTCATAGGCGACACCCTGAGCCTCGAGCGACTGGACAACCTCGCCTGCTGCACTCGATTCGAGGCCGGAATAGAGCAGGGACATCGACGGTTTCGTCGCCATGCGCGACAGGCCGATGATGGCGGCGAACATGAGAACGGTCGCGCCAATCACGATGATACGGCGTTTGGGGTCGAGGTTGGACCAGATTGAGAGGATCTGTTGCAAGACGACACTCCTTGGATGTGCGGGCTTCTGCCCCCGTCTCTCCTAGAAATGTCCGATCAGCCTTAATAATCGGTTAGCTACCTTGGGGATAAAACAGATTCGGAAAAAATTTTTCTGGATTGGACCAATGGCTGAAGAAGAACAGCTGGAAGAGGAACCGAAGAAAAAATCGAAGCTGCCCCTTATCCTCGGGGTGGTCTTGATGTTGGTTCTGGGCGGCGGCGGATTTTTCGCGGTCTATTCGGGGATGCTGTTTGCGCCCGAGGAGACGCATGTCGATGAGGATCTGAGTGCATTGGAAGAGGAGGCGATGACGCCCCTGCCCAATGTGGCCTTCGTGTCTGTCGAGCCGCTGATCGTGAATTTGATCGACCTGTCGGGGCGTGCGCGTCACCTGCGGTTCCAGGCCCAGCTCGAGGTTCCCGCCCAGTACGAGCAGGAGGTGATCACCTTGCTGCCCCGTATTGTGGATGTGCTGAACGGCTATCTGCGCGCGGTCGATGTTGCGGAGTTGGAAAACCCCTCCGCCCTGGTGCGTCTGCGGGCGCAAATTCTCAGACGTCTTCAGATCGTTGCCGGGGAAAACCGGGTGAAGGACGTTCTGATTATGGAATTCGTGATCAATTGAGGAGCCGGAGATGGAACTGATCGCTGATATGCTGATGATCGCCGGCACGGTGGCCGTGGCCATCTATTGCGTGGTTCTGGCCCGTAGGCTCAGCCGTTTCACCGACCTCGAAAAAGGCGTCGGCGGCGCGATTGCGGTCTTGTCCGCCCAGGTGGACGATATGACGAAAACCCTGACGCGGGCGCAGAAAACGGCGGGGGCCTCTGCGGTCAAGCTCGAGGATCTGACACAACGCGCAGAAGACGTGTCGCGGCGTCTGGAGCTGTTGATTGCGTCGATGCATGACTTGCCGACGGTTTCGGAGACTGGAAGCCCGGCCAAACCTTCCGCCCCTCAGCCGGAAGTGAGGGAGGCGGAGGTTGGCGAGACCCTGTTTCTGAGCCAGAGAAGCCGGGTGGAGGCTGCCGAATGACACAGACAACACCTTCCACGCTTAAAAAACCGGAAAAGGCCAGACGCAAACGGCGTCCCGGGCGTGGTGCGCTTTGGTTGATCGCCATGGTTTTTCTGGCTTCCGCAGTCATCCGGCTTGTTTCGGGCACCGGCGCTGCCATCGCGCGGGAAATGTCGGAATTGACCCATGGCGATGTGGCGGAAGAGCATTCCGGGGCGGCTGAGTTGTGTAAAACCGATGCGGAAACGTCGGCCTTGCTCGAAGCCCTGCTCAAGCGGGAGAAAGACGTCGAAGAGCGCGAACTGATGTTGGCTCAGAAAGTGAAAGCGGTCGAGTTGGCGCGCGCAGAAGTGATGCAGAACATGACAGCGCTTGAGGATGCGGAAATGCGTCTCGAAGCGACCATGACGCGGTCTCAAAGCGCCGCAGAAGACGATCTGGCCAAGCTGACGGCAGTTTACGAGTCGATGAAACCCAAGGAGGCTGCGGCATTGTTCGAGGCCATGTCTCCGGATTTCGCGGCCGGTTTCCTCGGTCGTATGCGCTCGGATGCGGCGGGTGCAATCATGGCGGGGCTGACACCGGAAACGGCTTACACGATTTCCGTCATTCTGGCGGGCCGCAATGCTAGGGCGCCGAGCGAATAAGAGGAGCTGAGCAAACTTTCTTAAGAGGTTTGTGGCAGGCTGCGCCTGTTTGGTCCCGGTGGATGAGGAAACAAGAAAATGATCGGTATCGTCGGGATTTTGTTGATCTTCGTGATGGTGTTCGGTGGCTATATCGCGGCGGGCGGCAAGCTTGGGATCATTCTGAAATCGCTGCCGTTCGAGTTCATGATGATTGGTGGCGCGGCTGCCGGGGCTTTCGTGATTTCCAACGACATGCCCGGGATCAAGCACACGCTCAAGGACATTGGCAAGGTGTTCAAAGGCCCGAAGTGGAAGCCCGAGGACTACAAGGATCTTCTGTGCCTGTTATTCGAATTGATCCGGCTTGCGCGGCAAAACCCTGTCGGTCTCGAGGAACATATCGAAGCCCCGGAAAACTCGTCGATTTTCACGAAATATCCCAAGATTCTTGCGGATAAAGAGGCGATTTCGCTGATTTGCGACACGCTTCGTTCAGCATCGATGAACTATGACGATCCGCATCAGGTCGAGGAAGTGCTCGAGAAGCGGCTTGAGGCGAACTTGCACCATGCACTGCACTCCTCACACGCAATGGCCGCGATCGGGGATGGTTTGCCAGCGCTTGGGATCGTTGCGGCAGTGCTCGGGGTGATCAAGACCATGGCCTCGATCGACCAGCCGCCTGAAATTCTTGGCAAGATGATCGGTGGTGCGCTTGTCGGCACATTCCTCGGGGTGTTTTTGGCCTATGGGATCGTCGGACCGTTTGCAGGGAAAATGCAGACGGTGATCGAAGAGGACGGCCATTTCTATCAACTGATCCGTGAGGTTCTCGTCGCGAATCTGCACAATCACGCGACGAACATCTGTATTGAGGTGGGGCGCCAAAACACGCCCGGTCATTATCGACCCAGCTTTTCCGATCTTGAAGAAGCACTGAAAGAGGTGAAGTCGGAGGTGGCATGATCCGGATTTTTACACTTTTCGCATTCCTGATGGTTGTCCCGCTGAGCCTTCGTGCCGAGGTGATCGAGGTGCGTTCGGGCGAACATGCCGGGTTTTCTCGACTTGTGATGCAGTTTCCGTCGGTTGTCACTTGGGAGTTCGGTCGGTCCGGCGAGGATTACGAGTTTCGTGTGCGGGATGCGGATGTGACATTCGATACCACGGCGGTATTTGGCAAAATCCCCCGGACGCGGATCGTTTCTCTGAACGGGGGGGAGGACCGTTTGACCGTATCGGTGGGGGGAAATGTCCACGCGGATGTGTTTGAGTTGCGGGCCGGACGGCTCGTCATCGACATCAAGGATGGTGCGCCTGAGGCGGCTTCACCCTTCGAGCAAAAGCTCGTTGAGATTTCGAAAGAACCTGTAGAGAACCAGAAGACACAACCCGTGCAACAGCCTCATGCGATAGATACAGCACCTGAAACCGAAGCCTTGCTGGCATCGGGCGGTCAAGAGCAAATGGGGGTCCCAAACAATGACGATCTGGTTTCCGGGAAACCGTTGGAGTTGCCCGTTATTATTCAGGACAGCGTAAACAAGACAGAACAGCCTATGCTGTTGCTGCTTGCCGACGACGAATTGACGGAACAGCGCTCCGAAAGAGTGGACAAACTTGAGCGCGAGTTGATCGAACAGATCGGGCGTGCAGCGTCACAAGGTTTGCTGGATGCGGACGTGTCTCAGACCGAGCAAATTGTCGAAGACGTAAACACAGGGTATGGCAGAGAGGAAACGCCCGAGCGTGTGTCGGCCGTACCTCAGGTGGTTCAACCCGCGGCAGAGCGCAGCCATGTTCGGATTCAATCGTCCATAGACCGGGATCAAACCAATCTTACCGATATGCAGATCGCAGACAATCATGGAAATATATGTATTGAAAATCAATATGTTGAAATTTCAAATTGGGGCGATCCACCGGATGAGGAACTGCAATTTTCAACCTTGCGGGCTGCCACACTTGGTGAGTTTGATCAACCCGATCCCGAGGGTGTCAAACGTCTTGCCCGGTATTATATTTTTCTGACATTCGGGGTGGAGGCCAAAGCCGTGATGACGAATTTCGGCATTCATGTCGATGGTGAAGACATCCTTCGGGCAATGGCCGATATCATGGATGAGGGCTATTCTGACAAGCCGGGGCGTCTCGAGTATCAGTTCCATTGCGACGGGCCTGCGGCGTTCTGGTCGGTCATGGCGAAAGAACATCTGAGCACATGGGAAGACTATAACCTCGACAGCGTGCGTGCGACCTTTTCGGCTCTGCCGATTCATTTGCGGAGACATTTGGGTCCGACCTTATCCGAGCGATTTTTGGCGATCGGTGATGAGAAAACGGCTCAATACATCCAAAATGCGATTGCGCGTGCGGGGGGCGATCAGGGCGATGCATTCTCGCTTCTCGATGCTGAGTTGACTCTAGCGGACGGAGATATGGCAAATGGGGCTGCTAAGTTGGAAGGTATCGTGGCGGAAGATGGCCCTGATGCGGCAGAAGCACTTGTAAAACTGATCGCTGCGAAGAGTCAGGCGGGCGAAGCGATTGACCAAAAAACTGCGGAGACGGCAGAGGTTATGGCGGTTGAATATCGCGGAAACCCATATGAAATGTCATTGCAGAACGCGGCTATTTTGGCACGCATTCATTCCGGAGATGCAGACATGGCCCTGCGCCAGATTCTGGATGAAAACACGCGTATTGAGACTGAAAACAGGGAGGCTTTGGTTTCCGAGGCGCTTCTGGTCCTGTCCCGAGATGCTGATCTGACGCAGTTTTCGAAAGTCATGTTGGGCCATATCGACGACATTTCGCATATGAAGCTCACGGATGCGGCTCGTTTGGAGGCGGCGAAGCGTCTGTTGAGTTCCGGCTTTTTCAGGGAGGCGTTGGACTTGATGGCTGGCTATGCGGTGCAGGACGATGCAGATGCAAAGCGTACCCTTGCAAAAGCATTTCTTGGAATTGGCGAACCGGAAGCCGCGCTGCGATATGCATCTAAGCTCGAGGATGAAGAGGCCAAACGCCTTGTCGCCAAAGCCTATTTTTATCTCAACGATCCTGAAAGTGCCTTGCGTGCACTGGATGGTCTCGCGCCCGACACGGAAAGCGATGCCTTGTCGATCATTGCGGAAGATTGGGATGCTTTGGAGCAGTCGAACTCGCCGGAAATGTCACGATTGGCGGAAATCATCCAACAAGACACTCTGACAGGTGACATCGGTGCGGAGGGCGCTCCGTCACTCTCTTCTGTGCATGATATGATTTCTGCCAGCCAAAAAACGCGGGAGGCCTTGGGCGCTTTGTTGAACTAACGGCGTCTTGGTCGCGGTTATACACGCTTTGTAAACCATGCTCGCCCTACTCTTTCTGAAAATGCAGCAAGCATTGCAGCGGGTGTTCGGACATGAGAAGCGGATTCTGGTACTTTGGGGCTGAACGCCTTTGTTCCCTAATAACGGGGAGCGCGGCATGAACATCAGCATCTCTGAAATCTTCAAGCCCACGATCCTGCTGGCTTTGGCGCTCATGGTCGTGATCGTGATGATGGTCCTGCCGGTACCTTCTTGGATTCTCGATCTGGGCCTCGCCACCAGCTTCGCCCTCGCGATCCTGATTTTCACGGTTACGCTGTTTATCGAGAGGCCTCTCGATTTCTCGGCCTTCCCGACCATACTCCTCGCAAGCCTCATGCTGCGCCTCTCCCTGAATGTGTCCTCGACCAAGCTGATCATTGGCCAGGGACACACGGGAACGGGTGCAGCCGGAAACGTGATCGAGGGATTCGCCAATTTCGTGATGAGCGGCTCCGTTCTTCTGGGTCTCGTTGTGTTTACCGTTTTGCTCATCGTGAACTTCATGGTGATCACCAAGGGCGCTGGGCGTATGGCCGAAGTCGGCGCGCGTTTTGCACTCGACGGGATGCCGGGGCGACAACTCGCGATTGATGCGGATCTTTCCGCCGGGGCGATCACTCATGAACAGGCCAAACAAAGACGGGAACAGGAACTCGCGGAAACCACGTTTTTCGGTTCTCTCGACGGTGCGTCGAAATTCGTCAAGGGCGACGCCATTGCTGGCCTTTTGATCACGCTGATGAACATTGTCATGGGCTTGGTCATCGGTGTGGCCGTACACCACATGCCACTTGGGAAGGCCTTTGAAACCTATGCCATTTTGACCGTCGGTGATGGTCTTGTGAGCCAGATTCCCTCGGTCATCATCTCCATTGCCGCTGCGTTGCTCTTGGCCAAAGGGGGTACCAGCGGTTCCGCCGACATGGCGCTGTTCCGACAATTGGGGAAATACCCGTCGGCGCTTTACACGGTTGCCGTTCTGATGGCGCTGTTCGCTTTCGTTCCGGGTTTGCCTTTCATCCCCTTCATTGGGGGCGCGATGGCGCTTGCTGCAGCGGCCTATTTCGTGAGCCGGAAAATGCAGGAAGAGGAAAAGGAAAAAGCGAAAAAGGAAGCCGCCAAACCGCAGGTCACTGCCGAGCGCGAGTCGATGGGAGACATCCTCGATCTCGACGATATCCATGTCGAATTCGCGCCCGATCTCGTGGCGATGGTCCTCGATCAGCAAACCGGTCTGGATGCGCGGATCGTGAACATGCGCAACCATGTGGCGACGGTCTTTGGGCTTATCCTGCCGGAAATTCGCTTGACCGATGATCCCAGCCTGCCGCCCGGTACTTATGTCGTGCGCATTCAGGGAGTCGAGCAGGCGCGTGATCGCCTGCGCAAGGACAAGGTGCTGGCTCTCGTGTCCGGCGATGCGAGCGGTCTGCCGATCGGTGAGGATGTGGCCGAACCGGTCTACGGTGCGCCCGCCCGTTGGATCAGTCCGGCGCAAAAGGAAGAGGCCGCCCTGATGGGCAGCACCGTGGTCGGCGCGACCGAAGTGCTTGCGACCCACCTTCTCGAGGTGATCAAGAGGAACTTTCCACGTCTTTTGACAATGAAATCCCTGCGTCGCCTGCTCGACGAGATGACAAACCTAACCGACAAAGCGCGCGGTGAAGCCAATCAGAAATTGCTTAACGAGCTGATTCCGGATCGGGTGCCGATGGATCTGTTGTTGTCGGTCCTGCGTCTTCTGCTCGAAGAGCGGGTGTCGATCCGCAACATGGCACTGATCCTCGAGTCGATTTCCGAGGCGCGTGGTGCCCATGCGACAGCGGAATCGATCTGTGAACATGTGCGCCAACGCCTTGGATTTCAGTTGATTTCCGAGATCAAACGCGATGACGGCACCTTGCCGCTGCTGCAACTGGCGCCGGAATGGGAAGATCGTTTCTCGACTTATCAGGTCGATGGCGAACGAGGGCATTCCGACATTGCCCTGCCGCCGGATCAATTCAACAGGCTCGCGAAAACCATGGCGGACAAAATCGCGAGGGCCGGAGAAAGCGGCATCTATCCGGGGATCGTGACGTCAACGCGTCGTCGTCGCTTCCTACGTACGGTCCTGTCGGCCCAAGGCATCCAGAACCCGGTCTATTCCTTCGAGGAGATCGGAACCGACGCCAAACCCTCCCTCGTGGGATTGGTGCCGGTATGACGGAAACTTTGGCGGACCTGATGGGGCTGGCGCAGCTCAACCTTACTCTGGGGTTCCTCGTTTTCCTGCGGGTCGGTGCAATGATGGCGATCCTGCCCGCCTTCGGAGAGCGGTCGATCCCGGAGCGGGTGCGTCTTGTTCTGGCAATCGCCTTCACAGCCATCGTCTTTCCTGCCGTGGCGGGAGAGCTTCAAAATCTCGCGTCCACCACATCGGGGCTGATGCGTGGGCTTGCGACCGAAGTCATTGCGGGGCTGCTCCTCGGGCTTGTCCTGCGTCTCTTCGTCATGGTGTTGCAAATCGCGGGTACGATGGTGGCGCAATCCACCTCCCTGTCGCAGATTTTCGGCGGCGGCTCCGTCGAGGCCCAGCCCGCCATCGGGCATCTGTTCCTTGTTGCGGGACTTGCGCTTGCGGTGATGATGAACCTGCATGTCCGGGTCGCCGAGATGCTGATCCTGTCCTACGATTATTTTCCGGCGGGGTCGTTCATCCCGACGCAAGATGTGATGATCTGGGGCGTCGATCACATTTCGTCCGCCTTCGCCCTGTCTTTCAGCCTCGCTGCGCCTTTCGTCATCGCTTCGCTGATCTACAACGTCGCGCTCGGCGTCATCAACCGGGCCATGCCGTCCCTCATGGTGGCCTTCGTTGGTGCACCTGCGATCACTCTCGGCGGTCTGCTGTTGCTCTTCGCCACCACGCCGATCCTGCTCGAAGTCTGGCGTTCGGGCTTTGCCGAGCTGCTCCTCGATCCGTTTGGAGTGGACTGATGGCGGAGGGCGATGACGACAGCGACAAGCAATATGAGCCGTCACAGAAACGTCTCGATGACGCGCGTAAAAAGGGTGAAATCCCGCGCTCGACCGACCTGATCACGACCGCCTCCTATTTTGGGTTTATCGTCGTTGCGATGGCACTGGGGGCTGGCAGTCTGCAAAAGATGGGCACAGCGTTTCAGGTCATGCTGGCCAATGCGGACCTGAATGCCGAGGCCTGGTTCAATGGATCGGCGGAGCCCTGGACGATGGGTCTGATGCAAACCGTGGGTGCGGGGCTCTTGCCCTGGTTCCTCATTCCGGCCGTTATGGCGCTCGTCGTGATCTTTGCGACCCGGTCGATGATTTTCGCCACGTCCAAGCTGGAACCGAAACTCTCGAAAATCTCTCCCGTGTCGAATGCGAAGAATAAATTCGGTCGCTCCGGTTTGTTCGAATTTGCCAAGAGCTTTTTCAAACTGTCGATCTACTCGGGTGTTTTGGGCGTCTATCTCTACACCAAACTCCCGGACATCATGTCCACCATGTCCTTCAGTCCGGGGCTTGTGGCGGCGACGCTGGCCGATCTGGTCGTGGGGTTCATGCTGATCGTGCTGACGATTTCTCTGGTGATTGGCGGGGTGGATTACCTGTTTCAGTATAACGAACATATCCGCAAACACCGGATGACCCGCAAGGAGCTGACCGACGAGGCGAAGGAGCAGGAAGGCGACCCGCATTTCAAACAGAAACGGCGCCAGAAAGGCTTCGAGATCGTGATGAACCAGATGCTCGCCGAAGTGTCCAAGGCAGATGTGGTGATCGTCAACCCGACGCATTACGCGGTGGCGCTGAAATGGGATCGTTTGCAGGGCGGTGCGCCGATCTGTGTGGCGAAAGGGGTGGATGAGATTGCGGCGCGTATTCGTGACGTGGCCAATGAAAACGGCATTCCGATCCACCGCGATCCACCAACCGCGCGCGCGCTTTATGCAACTGTCGAGCTCGGTGAACAGATCCTGCCCGAGCATTACCGTGCGGTTGCGGCCTCGATCCGCTTTGCCGAACAGATGCGTCAGAAAATGAAACACCAGTTCGGGAGGTGAGCATGTCGCAGAAACGCGATCAGTTGAAACGCCTCAAGGAGGTTTCCGAACTTGCATTCAATTCCGAGCTGACACGGCTCGCCGAGATCAAGCGGGAGGAAGAGCCGTTTCGTGCCCGGATGCGGGAGATCGATCAGGCCAGAAGTGAGCGTGCCGCGACACTTACGGCTGCGGACGGATTCGACATGGCGAGCCTGATGGGGGCGGACCGGATCTGGGACAGATGGGCGAGACAGGAAAAGCGCAAAGCCATGATGGCGCTTGCGAAACTCGCCGAGCGCCGGGAAACGCAACTTGAGCGGACGCGCAAAGCCTTTGGCAAAAAAGATGCGCTCGACCGTTTGGCCGAGCGCGATGTTTCCAAGCGCTGAACGTGTCGGGCTTTAGCCGACATCCTGACGCACGATATCAATCACCAGAACATCGTTGATTTCCGGCCCGAGGGTGGTCTGAGCGGCCTCCAAAAGGGCGTGGCGCAAGGCATTCATCGTGACGCTGTCGGTGAAATCGCCTTTGAACCCTCCGGTATTCGCATGATCGAACATGACCTGAAGGAACACGTCCCGGAGTTTCGGTTCCCGCGCATAGATACTTTCCCGGGACCCGGTGCTGGCCTCGAGGCTGAGCGAGAGCACCACCATGGAAACGACACGTCCGTTTTCGAGATCCGGGATCACGAACTGGTTGTTCAGTTTGACGTATTCGAAGGCCGCGTGCGCGGGATCTTCGCCGTGCTCGTCCGGTGCGGCATGCGGATCATGGGCTGCGTTCGCCGCGGGTACATCGCCACAGGGATTGATCTCGACGACCTCTTGCGGTTCGGGACGGAGCATGAGCCCGCCACCGATCCCCGCGCCAAGGCCGATCAGGGCCAGAAGAAGAGGGAGGATCTTCTTGATCACGACATTTCTCCTCAGAACGGCAGAATGGTATCGGCGATTTGCTGGCCGTAGCGCGGTTGCTGCACCTGGGTGATCTGACCGCGCCCGCCATAGGAAATCCGGGCTGAGGCGATCTTGTCATAGGTGATCTCGTTCTGGCGGGAAATGTCCTCGGGGCGGACGTAGCCCTCGACCAGAAGCTCTCGGATCTCGTAGTTCACGCGCACCTCCTGCGAGCCCTGAATGTGCAGCACACCGTTGGGCAGTACGTCGACAATGGTGGCTGCGACCATCAATTGAAGTTTTTCATTCCGCTTCACACTGCCGTTGCCGGAGGACGAGGAGTTGGAATTGGTTCCGACGGCGGAGTCCATGCTGGCGCCATTGGGGAGCACTTCGTTGATCCGTTCGGGAATGCCGAAGAGCGATGAAATCCCCATCGTCTCGGAGCCGGACCGCCCGCGGCTTGAGGTGTTCGACATTTCCGCACTGTCGTCGATCTCGATCACGACGGTGAGAATGTCGCCCCGCTCGATGGCGCGACGATCTCCCAAAAGCGACTGACGCGACGCATTCCAGAGTGAGGCCGCATCCGACGGGTTGCGGCTTGCGACCTGTTCTGGCAGCGACGGGTTGCGCATCGCGGCGGTCTCCGCCGAGCTTTCGATGGGCGTGAACTCCGGCAGGCGGCCGACCTCCTTGAGATCGGAACAGGCGGTGAGGGCGAGAAGGGTGGGGAGCATAAGGTAAAGACGCATGACAAATCCTGATTACTGAGCGGCAAGCCCACCGACATGGATGGACCCATCCGGCGCGACGACGCCGGACACGGTTGTTTTGGAAGAGAGATTCATGACCCGCACGACATCGCCGATGCCGGCACGATCGAGCGCACGCCCATCTGCGGAGATCGAAAGCCCGCCATGGCTGTAACGCAGAACGACGATCTGGTTGCGGTCGACGATGGCTGCGGGACCGATATCCGAGGCGGAAATCGGACGCCCGGTGTAAAGCATCACCCGCGACTCCAGCCCGACGGCTTCGTCGATCGAGCCGATGCTCCCGGGCACATCGCCCGCGACCATGGTCAAATCCGAGGGTGCAAGAATGGTCTGGGCGCGAATGGTCCGTGCGGCGACGACCGTATCGGCCAGCGCTGGCGTTGTGAGCAACCAGAGGCAGGTGGTTATGAGGGCCCGTGCGATCATCTGATTTGCGTCGTCGCGGAAAGCATTTGGTCGGCGGCGGTGATGACCTTGGCGTTCAATTCGTAGCCGCGCTGGGCTTCGATCAACTCGGTGACCTCGCGCACGGCATCGACGGAGCTGTCCTCAAGATAGCCCTGACGCAGCGTCCCCAGCCCATCGAGGCCGGGCGTTGTGACATTTGCCGGGCCCGAGGCCTCGGTTTCGAGGAACAGGTTCGAGCCGATGGCCTCAAGCCCCTTGGCGTTCGAAAACCCCGCGAGGGTGAATTGGCCGAGAAGTTCCGGTTCGATCTGATCGGAGAAATAGGCGTAAATCTCCCCATCCGCATTGATCGAAAGCGACAGCGTGTCGTCGGGAATGGTGATGTCGGGCACGACGGGATAACCGTCGGAGGTCACGATCTGACCATCTGCCGAGCGTTTCAGCCCGCCATCTCGTGTATAGGCCGACTGGCCGGAGGGCAGGGTCACTTCGAGATAGCCGTTGCCCTCGATCGCAATGTCGAGATCACCACCGGTTTGCGACAAAGACCCTTGCGCCAGTTCCAGGGTGACGGACGAAGGCCGGACGCCGAGCCCGAGCTGCACCCCGGTCGGCAGAACGGTGCCATCGGAGGAATTGATCGTGCCGGGGCGGGAGGCCTGTTGATAATGCAGGTCGGCGAATTCCGCCCGCCGGGCGTTGTAGCCGGTGGTGCTCATGTTCGCGAGGTTCTGCGAAATGGTTTCCACCCGCATCTGCTGGGCGCTCATGCCCGTGGCTGCAATTTTGAGTGCGCGCATGTCAGGCTCCTTTCTTAGCGACCGAGCGTCGAGATGACGGATTTGATCCGTTCATCTTCCTGCTGGGAGAATTGCTGGCCCATGGTGTAGGCGTTTTGCACTTCGATCATCCGGGCCACTTCGGTGATCGCGTTGACGTTCGAATTTTCCACGTAGCCCTGTAAAATGACCGCCTCTTCCTGCGGCACGATGGCCCCGTCGGTGTAGAACCGGACGCCGTTGCTGCGTGTCAGACTCGTCGGGTCTTCGGGCATGTAAAGCCCGATCTGCGACAGCGGTTGCCCGTCGGCGGAGAGCGTCCCGTCCGAGGACACGGCCACGGTTTTTGCATCCTGCGGGATAAAAATCGCCGCCCCGCCATTGTCCAAAAGCTGATACCCGTCATGGGTGGTCAGCTCGCCATTCTGGTTTGTTGTAAAGGCACCGTTA
This sequence comes from Celeribacter sp. SCSIO 80788, assembly GCF_051054295.1. Lineage (GTDB taxonomy): Bacteria > Pseudomonadota > Alphaproteobacteria > Rhodobacterales > Rhodobacteraceae > Celeribacter. Next base: position 2,957,171 of record NZ_CP150482.1, read on the forward strand.
CGAGTCAGGGCCTGACCGTTTGGCGTGTCGATCAGAAAGAACCCGTCACCTTCGATGGCAAAATCATAAGTGCCGCCTGTGGGTGTCAGCGGCCCCTGCGTTTCGTTGGTAATTCGCACGTTGCCGTCCGCCATCGAAAGGCTGTCCTCGCCCTTCTCAAGCTGCGAAATATACTCGGAAAACAGCATGCCTTCCTTGCGGTAACCGGTGGTCGAGACGTTGGCGATGTTGTTCGCGATGGTCTGTAATTCGCGATTGAGACCGACCATGCGGGTAAGGGTGGTATAGCCTGCGCTGTCCATCACAAACCTCCGATCAGGGGGATGATGCGGTCGGTGAAAAAGCTGGTGAGGGTTTCGGTCATGAACCCCATCGACATCCAGAACACGATCAGGATCGCCACCAGTTTCGGCACGAAGGTCAGCGTCATTTCCTGAATGCTCGTGAGCGCTTGAAACAGGCCGACGGTGACCCCGGCGATCAGCGCGACCACAAGAATCGGGGTGGCGATTATCGTCGCGATCCAGAGCGCCTGTCTCAGCGTGTCGTAGAAAACCAGCTCATCCATGGCTCACACCGGCATCCTGAGGATTTCCTGATAGGCCTCGACAACCTTGTCGCGCACGGTGACGGCGGTCTCGATGGCCAGTTCGCTTTGGGCAAGCGCCTGAACGAGGGCCTGACTGTCGGCCTTCCCGGTCATGGCGGCCTGTGCGACCTCCTCGCCTTGGGCAAGGGTCTCGGCAAAGCTCGTGGCGGCTTTCCCAAGTGTGTTTTGAGTGGCGGCTGCGGTCTCGCTCGGCTTCGGCGCGGTGACCGGGCGGGTTGCTGCGTAGCCTTGGGCGGCAAATGCGGATCGGATGTCCATTCTGGTCTCCTATCGGTGGGTGTCGGCCTTCTACCGACGTAAAAGATCAAGCAGGGATGACGACATCTGCCGGGCCTGATCGAACATTTTGAGGTTCGCCTCGTAACTGCGCTGCGCTTCGCGCGCGTCCGCAATTTCGATCATCAGCTCGACGTTGGAGCCGTCGTAAAACCCGCTCTCGTCGGCAAGCGGATGTCCGGGGTCGTAAATTTCTGTCAGCGGAGAGTTGTCGAGTTGGACATCACCGGTCGTCACCGCGCCGGTCTTCACGCCCTGATCGACGATCTCTTCGAAAGAGACGGTCTTGCGGTGGTAGCCCGGCGTATCCGCGTTCGCGATGTTCTCGGACACATGGCGCAGACGGCTGGCCTGTGCCTTCATCCCGGATGCGGAGAGGTTGAGGATATTTTGCAGATCAGACACTCACATTTCTCCCCTATTTCCGCCCGATCGAGCTGCGCAGGATGTTCATCGAGCTTTTGTAAACGGCGAGCGCAGTCTCATGTTGTTGCCGCACTTGCGTCGCTTTCATCATCTCGGTTTCGAGAGAGACGGTGTTGCCGTTGGGCGAGCTCGCATCCGGCGTGTCCACCAATGTGTAGCCCTGAGAAGTTTCCTGCGAGTTGAGGAGATGCGCAGCCCGCGTGGCGCGCATGCCTGTACCGAAGTCGCCGCCCTCGTAGGTCTCGGCAAAGGATGCGATATCCTTTGCGCGATACGCGGGGGTATCGGCATTCGCGATGTTTTTCGCGACGATTTCCTGACGGGAAACGGCATGACTGGCCAGTCCGCTCGCCATCTTGAAGATATCCAGGTTTTCGAACATCGGGGCTTCTCCTCCGAGTTATCTCAACCAAGGCTTAACCCTGATTCCTTTAGAAAGAGTTGTCGAAAGCGGAGGTGTTCATGAACGGCGTCGGATTCGAATTGCTTCTGGCCGAGGTGGCTGCGGTGAAGCCGGTCCAATCGGTTGGGCGCGTGATTGAAGTGTCGCGCGGAGTTCTGACCGTGTCTGGGCTGAGCGGGATTGCGGCCCTGGGGGATCTGGTCGAGATTGGCCACGGGGACCACGTGCGCCGGGGAGAGGTTTTGCAGCTCGACAAGAAAACAGTGACGGTTCTGCCCGATGGCGGGCCCGATGGATTGTCGATCGGTGACCCGGTCGCTCATGTCGGCAAAAACCATGTCGCACCGGATGAAAGCTGGATCGGTCGGGTGATTGACCCATTCGGACAAGCCCTTGACGGAAAGCCCATTCTTCAGGGACGCAGACAGCGTTCCTTGCGGGGAGAGCCGCTCAATCCGACCGAGCGTCGGGCGTTGGGCGGTCGCCTTGAAACCGGACTTGCGGTGTTTAACACCTTGCTGCCCATTGTGCGCGGACAGCGAGTCGGTCTTTTCGCCGGGTCCGGCGTTGGGAAATCCACCTTGCTTGCGAAACTTGCCACAGGTCTTCAGGCCGACGTCGTGGTGATCGCCATGGTTGGGGAGCGCGGACGCGAGGTCCGTGAATTCATCGACCGGGTGCTTGGCCCTGTCGGAATGAAGCGTTCCGTCATCGTTGCAGCCACCTCGGATCAATCCCCGATGGTGCGGCGGCGCTGCGCCTGGACAGCCATGTCGGTGGCCGAATATTTTCGCGACAAGGGCAAACAGGTGCTCTTTCTGGCCGATTCCGTCACCCGCTTTGCCGAGGCGCATCGCGAAGTGGCGCTTGCGACGGGCGAGTCCAGTTCGCTTCGGGGGTTTCCACCTTCTACATCGCATCTGATCACGACGCTTTGCGAACGGGCTGGCCCGGGTATCGGAGATATGGGCGACATCACGGCGGTGTTTTCGGTTCTTGTGGCGGGCTCCGATATGGAAGAGCCGATTGCTGACATCCTGCGCGGTGTCCTCGACGGTCATATCGTTCTGGATCGTCAGATTGCGGAACGCGGTCGTTTCCCGGCGATCGACCTTCTGAGATCGGTGTCCCGCGCTTTGCCACATGCTGCATCGGATGGGGAAAATGCCCTGATCGCGCGGGCTCGTCGCCTGCTTGGGGTTTTCGACCGTTCGGAAATGATGATTCAGGCGGGGCTTTATTCCGTCGGCACCGATCCCGTGATTGACGAAGCGATTGCGACCTGGCCGAAACTCGATCACTTTCTGACCGAGTCGGAGCCGAACGGCACACGGGAAAGTTTCGAACGGCTCGAGGCCTGTTTCACGGACCGGAAAAAGGCGTGATCCGTTAAAACGATCCTGTTAACAGGGCGAGTGCATTCGAAGCGGCGGATGTCCCGGTTGTACCGGAATTCAGTTCGGAGCGGATGAGGAACAGTTTGACGAGTTCCTCGCGCTTTTGCGGGTCGGAGAATTGCGACACTTCGGACTCATGAAAATACTGCTCGGCCTTGTCGCGAAAGATGGTCAACTGTTGGTCGAGATCCAGACTGCTGACGGAACTCGGAAGGCCGAGTGCTGTCTCGAAAACGGTTCGAAGCGCCTCATTCCCCATGATGGAATACCAGCGCCCATTATCCGTCGTGTCTTTGTCGACCAGATCCGTCAACTCGCCTTCAAGATTGAGCGCGAGCCGCATGTCTTCATCCTGATCCCCTACGGCGATCTGAAACTGTTTTTCCTGATAGGCGGAGATGATTTTATCCGGAAAATCGCTGAGCACCGTGTTGGGCGTATCGAAATTTCCGAATCCGAAAGCTTCGGCGAGTCTGAAATAGCGTGTGTCGGTCAGCTTATTGGCGATTGCCTCGTCATCGAGCGTGCCTTCGCTGAGAACCTTTTCGACAAAAAACTTGCTGTTGATGTCATCATCAAGGCCAAACGCGCCCAAGGCCACCTTCAGTAACCTGTAATCTGAGACCAACTCTTCGGCGCTGGTCACATTCGCGATGTTTTCTCGAAAATACTCCGTGTCCCTCTGAATCTCCGCAGAGTTGTTAAAGGCTTCTTGTTGATTGGCCTGAGTATTTTGAAGAACCACCCATCCAGCGTAACCGCTGAATGGGACGACAGGTTGATATGTCATTGGTACTGCGCGGCAGACAAAAGCCGCTCCTCTCTGGGCAACAGGGCGCGGAGCATTTTGAGCGCTTGATAGTACTGCCCGCTTTGAATCTCCGTCGTTGCCGAGTTGAGGATCTTGCGGCTGTCCGGGTCGGTGAGCACTTGGCTGAGTTGCTCGATCCCGCGCATGAGTTGCAGGCTCGCCTCCTTCGGTTCTGCATCGCCGGAGAGGATCAGCTGCGCGATGTAGCAGACGCGCCGCACAGGCGTATTGACCTCTTCGGGGTGGATGGCATCGCGGAGCCGCAGGATGTTTGCGTTCGGTGTCACGATGGACAGGCGCGATCGCCGGTCGCCGTTCTCGATGACGGCTCCGTTGATCAGGACCCGTTCCTTGGGGCCGAGTTTCAGAACAAGACCGCTCATTTACTGGCCCTCCCGTTGCAGGCCACGCATGATCGCCGTGTTGATGTCGATCAATGGCGTCTCATCGGCTTTCTTGGCAAGAATGTCTGAGGTGTGTTTCGCAGTGAATTGCGCGAGATAGAAAATTTGGGCGCGCAGCTCTTTCGGCAGTTGATTGTCGCTCTCGGCGACATTTGTAGCGAGAAGGGTCCAGAGACGGCGATTGTCGTAGAGAGCCTTCACATAGGCGGAATAGGACCGTTTTTTGTCCTGAGCCGTCTGACGAAGGCGATGCGTAATTCGTGCAAAGGCTTCGTATTCGGTGCCGCGTGGAGTCCTGATGGGCGCGGCGGTGTTGGAATAGGCCGTTCGGGCCATCTGAAGAGCGTTCACGTCTTATCCTTCCGGTGACAATGAATTTCAACGCACGGTCTTTGACCGCGGAGAAACCGGGCACCGGTCAGGCGCCCGGTCAAAGCTCTTAGCCGAAGAGCGACAGGATGGTTTGCGGCGCCTGGTTGGCAATCGAGAGCGATTGCACACCGAGCTGCTGCTGCACCTGAAGCGCTTGCAGTTTCGCGGAGGCCTCTTCCATGTCGGCATCCACCATGGAGCCGATGCCGGACATCAGCGCATCCGTCAGGTTGGAGATGAACGTCGACTGGGTTTCGATCCGGCCCTGGGCGGAACCGAACTCCGACGCGGCATCGACCGCGTTGTTGATCAGGGTTTCGATGTTGCCGAGTGCTGCATCCGCACCGTCATTGGTGGTCACATCGATGTTGTCGAGACCGAACAGACCACCGGAGGCTTCCCCGCCGGTCCCGACGGTCAGCTTGAGCGTGGTGCTCGTCCCGTCGCCATTGTCGTCGTCGACAGCCAGTTTCCACTGACCTGTGGTCTCGTCCTGCTGAACAGCCGTGGTCACGCCTTCGGTACCGGCCGAGTCGATCGCGGTTTTCAGACCGCGGGCGACGTCTTCCATGTTTTCGTCCTTGCCAGCCACATAGGTGTAGGAGCTGGAGCCGACGGTCACCTTGAAGCTGTCACCTTCGTTCACACCGGCAGAAGTGCTGAAATCAATGGTCGCGGCGCGCTGGTTCAGCGTCGCGGCATTGGCATCGGTGATATCGACACCATTGATTTCCTCCACCTCGAAGTTCGTGGAGGTGGTCGAGTCGGCGGTGAGTTCGACATCGGAGAAGGCGTTGGTGTTCAACACGCTCAGCTTGCCGGAGGTGCTGGCATCGACGGAGATGCCCTCGATCCCGAGCGCGTTGATCTGGGAGGCCAGAGCATCACGTACGGTGTCGGCATCGTCACCCGAAGCGGTGGTATAGCTGACTTCATGACCGTCGATGGTCATGGAGTAGGTGTCGCCGTCGCTGCCATAGGTGATCCCCATGATGGCTTCGGTCCCGCCGGCATCCGTGGTGTAATCGGAGTTGGTGCTGCCATTCACGGTGCCATAAGCGGCCGATGCGGTGTCGCTCAGGGCCGTGCCGAAGGTCCCGGCGGAGGTCGAGAGATCCTGACGTTTCACGGTGATGTCGGACGCGGTCACGGTGCCGTCGGAGGCACGATCGAGCGAGGACAGGATGTTGACGTCATCGGTGCCTTCGACGAGGGACAGGCCGTTGAACTGGGCTGCGCCGATCACCGATTTGACCTGACCGACCAGAGCGTCGATATCCGTTTGAATTTTCTCGCGGTCGACGTTTTCTTCCTGAGCCGAGACGACCTTTTCTTTGATTTGGGTCAGCAGATCGGTCACGGTTTCAGCGGCTTCGGAGGCTACGGCAAGGGTCGATTCCCCAAGCGCGAGGCTGTCGGAGATGGCGTTGAAGCCCGCAACGTCGGATTCCATCACTTTCGAGATCGCCCAGACGGAAGAGTTGTCCTTGGCAGAGGCAATATCTTTACCCGTGGAGATCATGCTCTGGGTTTTGGACAGGTCGGAGTTGATGGAATTCAGGGTCTGCAGCGCGACCATCGCGCCATTGTTGGTCAGAATGCTGGACATAGCATAACTTCCTTTGATCTTGGGACGCGTTTTGCGCCACACGAGTTTCGAGGTCCGCCCCCACGGGCGGTTTCAGGATCGTCATTCTGACTGATTACGGATGACCGCTTCCGGCCGACCGTGCCACCCCCTCGGGATGCACTCTGATCTTTGGAGCTTAAAGGCTAAAAGTTTCCTAAGCTGGCTTCGATTGATGCTTTCAATTTGAGGCAAAAATTGGACAAGGGATCAGGCTTTTCTCTTCATGGTTAACGACTTACGTTCGATCTCCGTGGTTTTCCCTGCCGGACCGTAGGCGGTGAAACCTTGGGATTGAGCGCGCAAGGACAGGATTCTCTCGCGCGCCGTGCGAAGACCTTTTGCGGAGGCCATCAGAAGGCGCTTGTTATGCGCGCTGCGGTTTTGCAGGTCCTTGAGAACCGGGGGGGGCGTTTTCGATTTCGCGACAAGGGCCAGAAGCGATTCCTTCGATTTCGAAAGCTCCTCCAAAGTGGCGAAGTCACCTTTGAGAAGCGCGGTCTTCTCCCTCTCGAGGAGATCGGCTAGGGCCGCTGCCGGGCGGAATGCATCAAGAAATGCCATCGGATTTGTCCTTCAATGCGTTGAAAATCTGTTCGGCCAAGCCGATTCCCCCGGCCTCGACCAGTTTTTCTGCCTGGGCCTGAACCAGAAAGGACGAGAACTGATCTTCGCCCGATCCGCCTCCAAAGGCGTCCGGTGTTTTTCCGAAGCCCGCACTTTTGAGCATTTCCGCCAAAAACGTCGCTTCAAGTTGTTGCGAAACGTTATGCAGCTTTTCGTCATGCGACATCTGCGCAGGGGTCGGAAGGGATGAGGATGGAACGGCGGAGACGGTCATGGGGATCACTCCAATTCGAAGCATTTTCCGACTCGTAACCGTAATCTGGTAAAGAACCGGTAACTCTCTGCGCAGATAGTGGCATCACGGAGAAAGAAATCCCGGATGCAAGAAATGCAGTTTCAGACTTTTGATCTTATCAATACCGTCACGAGCCCGGAGAGCGGGCGATCCGAAAAAGCGACCGCTTTCGGTCATGGGGCGGGTGAAAAGACGTCGTCGGTTATCGGCGCCAAAGGCATGTCGTTGGACAAGCTGTCCTCAAAGAGTTCCGGGCAACTTGCCGCGCAGAGCGACACGTTTGAGAGCTATCTCAGTGCACAATCCAGGCAGCCTCAGGCCAGGCAGCTTCAGGAGAGCGAGGCGCAAGACAAGGGTCTTGTAACGCGCAAGGATGATGTCGAGGAGGTGTCGACATTTGACGCGTCTGTTGCAGGTGATGAAAACGCAGCCAATAAAGTGAACGCGGTTTTGCCTTCCCGCGAAGTCGCCGTGACCAAGCCTCTCGTTATGACGCCCGGTGTCGGAGTGTCACAAAACAGATTTGCAACTCAAACGGCCATTCAACAGGGTCTGGTCGCAAGTAACGGTCCTGCAAAGGCAGAGACGCTTCTTTCCGATGATGGCGTGGCAGATGTATCTCTGGCTCAAGCCGAGCCTTCCCAAGGGGAGACTGCCGAGGAGACGGTGTCATCCGAGACCTCTCAAATTGTGGCGGAGGCGTTCGTGAACACGGGCGTTGTCTTAGAAACCAGTCCGCTCAAGACGTGGCAGAGGGAGGAAACTGGTTTCACGACAGCATCAGCCGCCAAGGCAGATAGTGTGCCCGACGAAGTGCATGTTGCCCAGCCGGAGCCGAAAACCGGGAAAAAGACCGCGTCGGTCAGTGGACGTTTCCCAGAGATGACGCGTGACTCGGATGCTGAGGGTGGGGAGGGATTCGCGGGCGAAGCGACGGACAGTTCTGGGGCATTGACCGCTGAGCGGTCTGTGGCCGAAGTGGCAGGAGCTGAAAAAGACAAGATGAAGAAAGATCAATGGCTTGTGACGTCGCAAGAGCAGGTCATGATCATGGGCGGCCAGGCTGCCACGAGCACAGCTCTGTCACAGGGTGTGGAAAGTAACGCCACGCAGGAGGTGCGGTCTGATCTTTACTCGAAGATGCAAAACGTCGAAGCCTCGCTTCTTTCCGCGGCCGTTCCGCGCAGTGACTTGACAGGCGAGGCTGCGACGGCACGGACGTCCGAAACGGTCGATCATACAGGGCGGAAAGCTACGGATGACATGTTACAGCCTAACGCGAAAACGTCATTCGCCTCCGTGGCATCCACTGACACCATGAGCACACCGTTTGTCGCGACGAAGGCCATGGCGGAGAGGTTGACGGAGGACGCGAGAACCGTTTCACAGGCGGTCCAAGTCGTTTCGGGAAATCTCTCGGGCAATCACAGTGACGCGAAAATCCCGGAGCAGACACCGATCCCGTCTGTGCAGACGGCCGACGTATCGGCTTTGAACGAAGGGAAAGTGATCCCCGGATTGCAAGCAACAGAAGGTCAGGATGTAGCTTTTCCGGAGGTGGCCGAAGAAATCGTTGCGCCCAAGGTGACGCGGGAGACGGTCGAAACGTCAGCAAATTCTTCTGCACAAACGGCGCAGAATTTCGCGCTGTCCGGGATGTTGACATCCGCAGAGGTCCAGACATCTTCCATCACGGACACGGATCAAATTTCTTCGCTCGGCGATCTGGGTCCGATAGCTCATATGTCTCCTGAAACGACAGCCCTGAGGGAGCAGACCGCCGCGACAAGCGCTACGAATCGGATCGAGTTGCCGACACACATAGCATCGCAAATCGCCGATGTGGCCCGGCAATTGCCGGACCGGCCCGTCGAAATCACCTTGTCTCCCGAGGAACTCGGCAAGGTGAGGTTGTCTTTCCACCTCTCCGAGAACGGCGCGATGCAGGTGGTGATCGCAGCAGAACGTGCCGATACGCTCGATCTGCTGCGGCGCAACGTGGAAAGCCTCATCACTGAATTCCGCGATCTCGGTTATGCCGACAGCGGCTTTACCTTCCAGAATTTCGATCAGGGCACACAACAGGGCGGCTCTGACGCTTTTTCCCCTCCGACCGGGTCATCCGCCACATCGGACATGACCGATCCCATGCCGTCTGAAACCCCCGTGCGCCTGTCTCTTGGGAGTGCGTCGGGCATGGATCTGAGACTTTAATAGGAGCGCAACATGGTAAACACGATCACCGCCGCGACGACGACCACGACCAGTGCAAGCAGTTCCAGTTCCAGCAGTGCTTCCGGTTCCGCGCTGAGTTCGGATTTCGACACGTTTCTCAAGATGCTTACGGTCCAGATGCAGAATCAGGATCCGCTCAACCCGATCGAATCGACCGATTATGCGGTGCAACTCGCCACCTTCTCACAGGTCGAGCAATCTGTGATCACCAACGATCTTCTCGAAGATCTCTCGGCGCAACTCGGGCTCATGGGCTTTTCGGAATTGTCCGGCTGGGTCGGGATGGAAGCCCGGAGCGAGGCCGCGGCCTATTTCGACGGCTCTTCCCCGGTTACCCTGACAGGCGAGTTCGCCACCGCGGCGGACACGGCCGTGCTGATCGTGCGGGATGCCGATGGGACGGTGATCCAACAGGTCACCATGTCCCCGACGGAGGACGCCTTCGAGTGGAGCGGCCTGGACGACGGTGGCGATGTGTTCGAGGCCGGAACCTACAGTTTCGAGATCGAGAACTACTATAACGGAGACTATCTCTCGACCACGGCGGTCGAAAGTTATTCCCGGATCGTCGAGGCCCGTTCCGACAATGGCGATGTCGTTTTGGTTCTGGCCGGTGGCAATGAAATCGCCTCCGATGATGTGACTGCCCTGCGCGATCCGTCGTGATCCGCTTGCAGACCACAGTCCCAGCTCGATAAACTCGGGTGGTCCGTAATTTGGAGTGCCTCAAGATGTCCTGCGCCGCAGATCTTCCCCCGAAGGGGATTCAGGCGTTTGTTGCGGAGCGTGTGTCCGGTCCGTGTCATTGGGCGCGCCTTCCCGGGGGGCGCACAAACCGCAGCTGGCGGGTGAGTGGCGCCGCCTGTGACTGGGTGATCAAACTGTTCGATCCCAACCGATCCAACCGGTTGTTCCCGAATGACCCGAAAGCGGAACGTCATGCGCTAATGGCTTTGGCGGGCCAAGAGATCGCGCCGGAATTTGTGGCTCATTTTGAGGTGCGGGAGGGGGCCTGCCTGATTTACGACTATGTCGAGGGCGTGCTTGTCGACAAGACGGACCCCGACACGATCCGGGCGCTGGGCCATTTGCATGGGGTGTCGCCTTCTTCGGAGTTGCGAAAAATCGACACGCAGCCCGTGGCGCTTCTCGAACAAGGTCGTTTTTTCCTTCAGGGTTTGGCAACCGCCTTGGCGCGCCATCTGAGTTCAGCCGAACCCGTGCCGTTCCCTGTTGTCTCCGGGCAGGATGTGTTCTTGCATGGTGACCCTGTACCCGCGAATGTTCTGATCCATGACGGGCGTCATCGGTTCATTGACTGGCAATGCCCGGCCTGCGGCGATGCGACGGCGGATCTGGCCATCGCCCTGTCTCCGGCCATGCATCATGTCTATGGCAAGGGCGGTTTTTCAACAGCGGATCAGCAAGCAGCGCTGGCCGCCTATCCGGATGCCGAGACCATCGCGCGCTATCGTCAACTCGCCCCATTTTACCAATGGCGCATGGCGGCCTATTGCGCGTGGAAAGCGGCGCAGGGCGAGGCGATCTATGAGGTGGCCGCAGAGGCCGAGCTTAACCCAGAACGAGCATGACTGCGGCACCGAGTCCCGCAGAGACGACGCCTCCCGCGATCAGCCAGAGAACCTGCCATCGGTTGCTGCGCTCGACAGGGGCCTCGGTCTCCTTGCTCTGAGCGATCAAAAGCGCTTCGGCCAGTTGCGGCAATCGCGGACCAAAACGCGAGAGCACGGCGGCGGTGCGCCACAGATCGCGGGCCAAAGCTTTGGGGCCGATATTGGCCTTGATATACTGTTCGACCACCGGCTTGGAGACTTCCCAGATGTTGATATGCGGATCGAGCGAACGCGACACGCCTTCGACCACCACCATGGTGCGCTGCAACAGGATCAGCTCGGTGCGCGTTTCCATCCCGAAGCGCTCGGTGACCTCGAACAGGTAGGACAAAAGCCGTGCCATGGAGATGCGCGTGGCGTCCATGCCAAAGATCGGATCTCCGACGGCACGAAGCGCGCGGGCGAATTCATCGACGTCGCGATCGGCGGGAACATAGCCCGCCTCGAAATGCACTTCCGCGACGCGTTTATAGTCTTTTTTGATAAATCCGTACAAAATCTCGGCGTAAACACGTCGTGTATATTCATCGAGCATGCCCATGATGCCGAAGTCGAGCGCAATGATGTCGCCGTTCGGCGCGATCTTGAGATTGCCGTGGTGCATGTCGGCATGAAAGAACCCGTCGCGCAGAGCATGGGTCAGGAACATCTGAAGCACTCGGGGGCCGAGAACGGTCACATCGTGACCGGCAGCGATGATTTCGTCGATGTCGGAGGCGGTGATCCCCTCGACCCATTCCAGCGTCATGACCCGTTTCGAGGACAGGCCCCAGTCGATGGCGGGCACGTTGAAGCCCTCGTCCCCCGCTGTGTTTGCGGCATATTCGGAAGCGGAGGCGCTTTCCAGACGCAGGTCCAGCTCGCCCTGCACGACGCCTTCGAAATGCGCGATCACGTCGGTTGGACGGAGGCGGCGCGAGGCCGGAGAGAGGCTCTCGATCAGGGAGGCGAGAAAATAGAAAGCGTCAATATCGGTGCGAAACGCCTTCTCGATGCCGGGACGCAACACCTTGACGGCAACCGCCTGACCGGTGTCGGCGCGCACGGCCTTGTGGACCTGCGCGATGGACGCGGCCGCGACCGGTTCGGAGAATTCGGAAAACAGCTCGGAGATCGGCGCCTGAAGCTCGGCCTCCACCGTCTTGATCGCCGCATCGCGCGGGAAGGGCGGCATGCGGTCCTGAAGCACCTGCAACTGCTTGGCGAGATCGGCCCCCACCACATCGGGCCGGGTCGAAAGGATCTGGCCGAATTTGATATAGGCCGGACCCAGCGCGGTGATCGCCCGTGTCACCGGCGGAAGGTTCGGATCGCCCTTGTAGCCCAGCCAGCGAAACGGCCACACGACCGTGCGGGCCAGAATGCGAAAGGCGCGCGGCGCGTCGAGCGCATCCATCGCCTGTGTCATCGCCCCGGTCCGCTCCATGGTCGCGCCGGTGCGGATGAGCCGCCAGATATTGTGAGGTCCGCGCATCAGATCTTCCACCCGGAATGCAATGCTGCGATGCCCATGGTCAAATTACGATACTTCACATTGGAAAATCCGGCGGTTCGGATCATTTGCGCAAATGTATCCTGATCCGGGAATTTGCGGATGCTTTCCACCAGATATTGGTAGCTGTCCCGATCCCCGGCAATCATCTGCCCCATGCGGGGGATAACGTTGAAGGAATAGAGATCGTAAGCCTTCTGCATCATCGGGTTCGGCAATTGCGAGAATTCCAGCACCATCAACCGCCCGCCTGGTTTCAAAACGCGGTAGGCCTCCGACAGCGCATCGGGGATGCGCGTCACGTTCCGGATACCAAAGGAGATGGTGTAAACGTCGAACTGGTTGTCCTCGAACGGCAGTTGCATCGCATCGCCCGTCACCCAGGACAGGCTCTCGGCCATCTTCTCCGCCTCGGCGCGTTTGCGACCTTCCACCAGCATCGACTCGGTCATGTCCAGAACGACGGAGGTCGCCCCCGGCGCGCGTTTCAGGAATCGGAACGAAATATCGCCCGTGCCACCGGCCACGTCGAGCAAATGCTGATCGGGGCGCGGCGAGAGCCAGTCCATCATCGCGTCTTTCCAGACCCGGTGAATGCCCATCGACATCACATCGTTCATGATGTCGTATTTCGAGGCAACCGAGGTGAACACCCCATGCACCATCCCGGCCTTCTGATCCTCGGCCACATCTTTGAAACCGAAATGGGTGGTTTTGCCGTTCTCGCTCATCGCTCTTGAACCTTTCTCGAAACTCACCCTTCTTATAGGGCTCACATCGGGCGTGACAATCGCATGTCGCAAAGCGAAGGGGCCAAAATGCCGGAATTGCCAGAGGTCGAGACGGTTCGTCGCGGGTTGGAGCCTTCGATGGCGGGGGTGCGGATTACGCAGGCAGATGTGAACCGCCCCGATCTGCGCTGGCCCTTCCCGGAGCGGATGGCGGAACGGCTCACGGGCGCGCGGGTTGAGCGGCTGCGCAGGCGGTCGAAATACATCCTCGCCGATCTCGACACGGCGGAGACACTGCTCATTCACCTCGGTATGTCGGGGCGGATGACCGTGTCCGGCGATCCTCTGGGACAGTTCGTGCATGACCATCCGGCAAAGGAAAAGCACGACCATGTGGTGTTTCACATGGAGAACGGCGCGCGCGTGACCTTCAACGATCCCCGGCGGTTCGGGGCGATGGATCTGATGGCGACCGGTATGGAAGAGGCGCATCCTCTTCTCGCCAAACTCGGGCCGGAACCTCTGGGCAATGCCTTCAGCGAGGATCACTTGATCGCCAAGCTGAAAGGCAAAAACACCCCGATCAAATCGGCGCTTCTGGATCAGCATGTCGTTGCGGGGCTGGGCAATATCTATGTCTGCGAAGTGCTGTTTCGGGCGGGCATCCATCCGGCGCGCAAGGCCTCCAAGATTTCCGAGGCGCGCATCGCCTCTCTCGTACCGATCATCCGGGAGGTTCTGCTGGAGGCGATCGAGGCCGGAGGATCGTCGCTGAAAGACTTTCGTCAGGCCGATGGCGAGCTTGGATATTTCCAGCATAATTTCCGGGTTTACGGCCGCGAAGGCGACCCCTGTGTGACGCCCGATTGTGCGTCGCGCATAAAAAGGATCACCCAGTCCGGGCGCTCGACCTTCTTTTGTCCGACCTGCCAAAGATAACTTGATCCGTTCGGGCCAGATGTTAGGACTGCCCGGAAGGACCAGAAACCGGAGGGCGCAATGGCCTATAAAACGCTTCTTATCGAGATCAAGGACAGTGTCGAACTGATCCGTCTGAACCGGCCTGAGGCGCTCAATGCGCTCAATTCCGAACTGCTTTGCGAACTGGCCGATGCGCTGGGCAAGGCCGATCTCGATCCGAAAGTGCGCGCCATCGTCATCACCGGCTCGGAAAAGGCTTTCGCGGCAGGCGCCGACATCAAGGAGATGTCCGACAAGAGCTATGCCGATATGGCCTCCGAACGCCTCTTTGCCGAAGATGCCGACCGGATCGTGGCGACGCGCAAGCCGGTGATTGCCGCTGTGGCGGGCTATGCGCTGGGCGGGGGATGCGAGTTGGCGATGATGTGCGATTTCATCCTTGCGGCTGATAACGCGAAATTCGGCCAGCCGGAGATCAACCTCGGCATCATCCCCGGCATTGGCGGCACCCAGCGTCTGACGCGCTTCGTGGGCAAGTCGAAAGCCATGGAGATGATCCTGACCGGGCGCTTCATGGAGGCCGAAGAGGCGGAGCGCTCCGGGCTTGTTTCCCGCATCGTGCCCGCGAAAAAACTGGTCGAGGAAGCCCTCGCCGTGGCCGACAAGATCGCCGAGAAAAGCGCGATTTCCGTGGCGGCCGCGAAGGAGGCGGTGAACCGCTCTTATGAAATGACGCTTGCCGAGGGCGTGCGGTTTGAGCGCACCAGCTTTCAGGGCCTCTTTGCGACGGAAGATCAAAAAGAAGGCATGGCCGCCTTTACGGAAAAACGCGCGCCGCAGTTCCGGGATAAGTAAACCCGCTGTTTTAGGCGAAAACGGGCTTTCCTTTTCAGCGATTCTCGCCTAAAGGGACGCCTTACATGCGCGTGGAGCCCGCTTAGGCTATGATTGACCGCCCTTTTCAAAGGGGTTCGGGGTCCGTTTGCGCAATCGACATTGTAACACGACCTCGAAGAGGAAAATCCCATGGCGAATTCGCCCCAGTCCAAAAAACGCGCCCGTCAGGCCGTCCGTCGCACCGACGTCAACAAAGCCCGTCGTTCCCGCATCCGCACCTACCTGCGCAAAGTCGAGGAAGCCATCGCTTCCGGCGATCAGGCCGCTGCCAAAGCCGCTCTGCAAGCCGCTCAGCCGGAGCTGATGCGTGGCGTTACCAAAGGCGTGGTTCACAAAAACACCGCCTCCCGCAAAATGTCCCGCCTGTCTTCGCGCGTCAAAGCGCTCGGCTGATATTTGCCAAGAATTTATGTGAAAAACGCGCCTTTCGGGCGCGTTTTTTGCGTTTTGGAAGGGGCTTTTGCGCAATCGGACGGCTCGCCGCAAAGGCGAATCCCTTGCGGCGGCGGCGCCTAGCAAGACTCGCGTGGGGCTGACAATCATCTCGCTCAAATCTTTCTCGAAGAGGCGCAATCTGAGGCATATGCGCCACGGCTTCTGCAGCGCTTATTGAGCTTTTTGGATTCGGTTTCGGTAAAGACAGAGTCAAGCGCGAAGATCGATTGCGACTCCGTCGGAGGGGTTGCTAGCTTGCCCATGCGATTCACGTCGTCTTGGGGGGACATTCAGGATCGTGTCGCGGAAGAGCGATAGGTGTTTGCCGGAGAGAAGAACATTCTTTCCGACAGGTTTCCTTTGCCAACGCGCATGGTTTTGAGACCGGTCTCGGATAGGGGTATCCGGGAAGCGGTTGTCCGATTGGCCCGTGCTTTCATGCCGGATCGGTCGGTCTGTCCATATATCCCGTGCCGCCGTTTGTGTGCCTGTGTCCTTGGGGTGTGAGGTTCCCATGGATGAAGGGCGTGCAACACGGATGGTGCATCACAATCGGGCCGGGTTGGCCGAAACTGCGACTTTGTGAGGGTGTCGCAGGGCCAGCCGTATTGCGGTTCGCGTTGTGAAAAGACGACCCGAGGCGCAAGAGCCGTGGGAGTTGCGGGCAGCCGCAGGTCCTGATGTCGGAGCAAGAACCGGCATGGATAAAAACGATAATGGGTCGAATAGAGAAAATGAAAAACGAGACGTGGGGACGTGTTAAGGAACAACTTCGTGAATCTGTCGGGCGCAGCAATTACGCGAACTGGATCGAGCCGCTGGAGCTGAGAAAGGTCGACAATGGGGTCGCCGTGTTTTCCGTGCCGACGAGCTTCATGGCAAACTGGGTGTCCCGCAATTTCGCCGACACCATCCTGACCCATCTGAAGGCCGCGAATGCGCCTGCGTCGCGTGTCGAGTTCAAGGTCGAGGCGCATCAGAGCCAGCCAGTCACGTCTGTGGCGGAGACCGCGCCGGTTGCCGCGGAACCGGCCCCGGCGGGCGTATCAGACGTGCCTGCCGCAGAGCTTCCGGGCGCGCCGCTCGACCCGCGTTTCACCTTCGACAATTTCGTCGTCGGCAAGCCGAACGAACTGGCCCATGCCGCCGCGCGTCGTGTGGCCGAAGGCGGTCCGGTGACCTTCAACCCGCTGTTTCTCTATGGCGGCGTTGGGCTTGGCAAAACCCACCTGATGCACGCCATCGCCCATGAGATCCGGGTGCGCGATCCGAAGTTGCGTGTGCTCTATCTCTCTGCCGAACAGTTCATGTACCGCTTCGTTCAGGCGCTGCGGGACCGTCAGATGATCGATTTCAAACAGATCTTCCGCTCCGTCGATGTTCTCATGGTCGATGACGTGCAATTCATCGCCGGCAAGGACAGCACGCAGGAGGAGTTCTTCCATACGTTCAACGCGCTGGTGGATCAGAACAAGCAGATCATCATCTCCGCCGACCGCGCGCCGGGCGAGATTCAGGGCCTTGAGGACCGGATCAAATCGCGTCTGCAATGCGGTCTCGTCGTCGATCTGCACCCGACCGATTACGAACTGCGTCTCGGCATCTTGCAGACCAAGGCCGAAGGCTATCGCGCCCAATACCCCGATCTGAAATTCGCCGACGGGGTGCTGGAATTCCTCGCGCATCGCATTTCGACCAACGTGCGGGTGCTCGAAGGGGCCTTGATGCGCCTCTTCGCCTTCGCCTCGCTCGTGGGGCGCGAAATCACGCTGGACCTGACGCAGGAATGTCTGTCCGATATCCTCAAGGCCTCCGAGCGCAAGGTCACCGTGGAAGAGATTCAGCGCAAGGTCTCCGAACATTACGCCATTCGTCTCTCCGACATGATCGGACCGAAGCGGGTACGCTCCATTGCACGGCCGCGTCAGGTCGCCATGTATCTGGCAAAACATATGACAACGCGGTCTCTGCCGGAGATCGGACGTCGCTTCGGCGGTCGAGACCACACCACCGTCATGCACGGGGTGCGCCGGATCGAGGAGCTCAAGGCCACAGACAGCCAGATCGCCGACGATCTGGAAATGCTGCGCCGCACGCTCGAGGCGTAAGGCCCAACCTGAGTCAAATGCGCTGCACCGCCGTGACAATCGTCACCGGCGGTGCCTGCGTCTCTTGACCTTCGGAACCGGACACAACACAGTCTGGGCAAACAAACTATTGCGCCCGGCGATGGATCGTTTACCTTCATCGCCCCGGGCTTTGAAACACGCGAGGGTGGTATGAAAATCAGCATCGAACGCGGCACGCTTTTGAAAGCGGTCGGTCAGGCGCAATCCGTGGTCGAGCGCCGCAACACGATCCCGATCCTCGCCAATGTGCTGATCGAGGCCGAGGGCGACACCGTGTCCTTCCGCGCCACCGATCTCGACATCGAGGTGGTGGACAAATGCGCCGCCATGGTCGAACGCGCAGGCGCGACTACGGTCTCCGCCGTGACGCTGCACGAGATCGTGCGCAAGCTGCCGGATGGCGCCATGGTTCAGCTCACCGACGACAGCACGACGGGCCGTCTGACGGTTGAAGCCGGGCGGTCGAACTTCTCGCTCGCGACGCTTCCGAAAGAGGACTTCCCGGTGATGGCCTCCGCCGAATACGACAGCAATTTCGCCGTCCCCGCGCCGGTGCTGCGTCGTCTGTTCGACAAATCGAAATTCGCGATCTCGACCGAGGAAACCCGCTATTACCTGAACGGTGTCTACATGCATGTGGCCGATAGCGAAAACGGTCGTGCGCTGCGCTGTGTCGCGACCGACGGTCACCGGCTGGCCCGCATCGACGCGACCCTGCCGCCCGAAGCCGCCGATATGCCCGGCGTGATCGTGCCGCGCAAAACCGTGGGTGAACTGCGCAAGCTTCTGGACGATGACGACATGACGATCGCCGTCTCCGTCTCCGAGGCGAAAGTGCGTTTTGCGACGCCCGAGATCACCCTGACCTCGAAGGTCATCGACGGCACCTTCCCGGATTATTCCCGCGTCATCCCCGTGGGCAACACCCGCAAGCTCGAAGTGGACGCCGCCGAATTCGCCAAGGCCGTAGACCGTGTGGCCACCGTGTCTTCCGAACGCTCGCGTGCGGTGAAGCTGACGCTGGAAGACGACAAGCTGACGCTTTCCGTCAACGCGCCGGACAGCGGTGCCGCCGAGGAAGAGCTGGCCGTCGCCTATAATGACGAGCGTCTGGAAATCGGGTTCAACGCCAAATACCTGTTGGAAATTGCCTCTCAGGTGGATCGTGAAAACGCCGTCTTCCTGTTCAACTCCTCGGGCGATCCGACCCTGATGCGCGAAGGCAATGACACCTCCGCCGTCTATGTCGTCATGCCGATGCGGGTGTGAGTATTTTTCCAGCAAAGGAAACGAGTGAGGCGCGATGGGCGGCCTGTTCATAGAAGAGCTGAGCCTGTCGCATTTCCGCTCCCACAAGGCCGCGCGTCTCGAATTGGACGGGCGGCCTGTTGCCATTTGGGGGCCGAATGGCGCGGGCAAGACGAATATTCTCGAAGCGGTGTCTTTGTTGTCTCCGGGGCGGGGGCTGCGGCGCGCCAGTCCCGATGAGATTGCGCGCAAGCCCGAAGGTTTCGGTTGGAAGATCCGCGCAGATCTGCACTCTCTGCATCAGTTTCACGAGGTTGAAACCTGGGCCGAACCGGGCAATTCGCGCAATGTGAGGATCGACGGCAAGGCGGCGGCGCAGGTGGCGCTGGGGCGGATTGCGCGCGTCGTCTGGCTTATTCCGGCGATGGACCGGCTTTGGATCGAAGGGGCCGAAGGGCGGCGGCGGTTTCTGGACCGGATGGTGATGTCTTTCGAGCCGCGTCATGCCGAGGCGGTTCTGGCCTATGAAAAGGCGATGCGGGAGCGCAATCGTCTGCTTAAGGACATGGTGCGGGATGCCCATTGGTATGGGGCGTTGGAGGCGCAGATGGCGGAGCATGGCGCTGCGATCATGGCGCATCGGATTGCGACTCTGACACGATTGGCCGAGGCGCAGGACGGGGCGGAAACTGCATTTCCCGCCGCGGAACTCAGTCTGAAAGCCTCCGACGACATGGACCTGCCCGCAGAAACAGAGGCGCTTCTTGTGGCATTTCGCGAGGGACGCTCCCGTGATTTGGCGGCGGGGCGCACACTGATCGGCCCGCATCGTGCCGATTTGGGGGCGGTCTATACGGCCAAAGGTGTGCCTGCGGATCAATGCTCGACGGGCGAGCAAAAGGCGCTTTTGATTTCGCTCATCCTTGCAAATGGCCGCGCATTGGCGGAAGACTTCGGAGCTGCGCCGATCTTTTTGCTGGACGAGGTCGCGGCCCATCTCGATGCCTCCCGCCGCGCGGCGCTCTATGACGAAATTTGCGCTTTGGGGGCACAGGCCTTTATGACCGGGACGGGCCCCGAATTGTTCGCCGAACTCGGGACGCGGGCGATGCAGATCGAAGTGCGGGAGGACGCGGGTCTGTCCCTGATTGAGGAAAGGGTGAGCTGATGACGCCGCAACGTGTGACCCTGATCACCCTTGGCGTGGATGACATGACACGCGCCCGCGCCTTTTACGAAGCACTTGGCTGGCAGAGGCATCCAAGCTCGCAAGATGCGGTGACGTTTTATCAGGCGAACGGGCTTGTGCTTGGCCTCTTTGGGCGTGCGGATTTGGCCGCGGATCAGGCCCGCCCCGATGTGCCGCTCGGCACCGGGGCGATGACGCTGGCGCAGAATTTTCCGTCGGAAGCGGAAGTCGACGCGGCTTTCACTTTGGCTGAGGCGGCGGGTGCGACCGTGTTGAAACGCCCTGAAAAGGTGTTTTGGGGTGGATATTCCGGCTATTACGCCGACCCGGACGGGCATGTCTGGGAGCTGGCTTACAATCCGTTCTGGCCCCTGAATGAGGACGGCAGTCTGATCTTGCCAGACATTGAGAAAGACCCCGAATGACCATTACCCCCGGCGATCTCGGGCTTTACGCCTTCGCGCTTTTGATCCTCTTCCTGACGCCCGGTCCCGTCTGGCTCGCCATGCTGGCACGCTCGCTTTCGGGCGGGTTCCGTGCCGCATGGCCCCTTGCGCTTGGCGTGGTGATCGGTGATTTCCTCTGGTCGCTTCTGGCCATTTTGGGCGTGAGTTGGATCATTTCGGAATTCGCAAGCTTCCTTACCGTCATGCGCTGGATCGCCGTGGTGATGTTCATCGCCATGGGGGCCTTGCTGATCCGCCACGCCGACAAACAGATCGCCGCCGACAGCCGTCTGACGCGCCCCGGCATGTGGGCCGGGTTCGTCGCCGGACTGATCTGTATCCTCGGCAATCCTAAAGCGATCCTGTTCTACATGGGCTTTCTGCCCGGCTTCTTCGATCTCGGGACGCTGACCACCCCAGACATCGCCGCGATCTGTACGATCTCCGCTGTTATCCCGCTGGTCGGCAACCTGATCCTCGGGGCGTCCGTCGGTGCCGTCCGCAAGATCATGACCTCGCCCAAGGCGCTCAGACGGATGAATATCTCCGCGGGTAGCCTGCTGATTTTCGTCGGCTTGATCCTGCCCTTCGTCTGATCGCGAAAACCCGCCTTGCGCCATGCTTTTTCCGTGTCAATTGCGTGACAACCGGGACCCGCTCGCGTATAAAATAAGCAGGAAATAACAAGGATTTTCGAATGTCCGATAACACGCAGCAGCCTTCCGAGTACGGCGCAGATTCCATCAAGGTTCTCAAAGGCTTGGAGGCCGTCCGCAAACGTCCCGGCATGTATATCGGGGATACGGACGATGGTTCCGGCCTGCATCACATGGTCTATGAGGTCGTGGACAACGGCATCGACGAGGCGCTGGCCGGTCACGCCGATTTTGTTTCGGTGAAAATCCACAAGGACAGCTCGATTTCCGTGCGCGACAACGGCCGGGGCATTCCGACCGATCTGCACGCCGAAGAGGGGGTGTCTGCCGCCGAGGTCATCATGACCCAGCTCCATGCGGGCGGCAAATTCGACAGCAATTCCTACAAGGTTTCCGGCGGTCTTCACGGCGTGGGTGTGTCGGTTGTGAACGCGCTGTCCGAATGGCTTGAGCTTAAAATCTGGCGCAAGGGCAAGGTGCATCAGGCGCGCTTTGTCAAAGGCGAAACCTCCGAGCATCTCAAGGTGATCGGCGAGGCGGGCGACGAGACTGGCACCGAGGTGCGCTTCCTCGCCTCCGCCAAAACCAACGACCCGGAAGGGACGTTTTCCAACCTCGAATACTCGTTCGAGACGTTGGAAAAGCGTCTGCGTGAGCTGGCTTTCCTGAACTCCGGTGTGCGGATCATCCTCGAAGACGAACGCCCGGCCGAGCCGCTCAAGACCGAGCTGCATTACGATGGCGGCGTGAAGGAATTCGTCAAATATCTCGACCGGCACAAGACGGCGATGATCCCCGATCCGATCTTCGTTTCCGGTGAACGCGACGACATCGGCGTCGAGGTCGCGATGTGGTGGAACGACAGCTACCATGAAAACGTCCTGCCCTTTACCAACAACATCCCGCAACGCGATGGCGGCACGCACCTTGCGGGCTTCCGTGGTGCGCTGACCCGGACGATCACGAAATACGCGCAGGAAAGCGGCATCGCCAAAAAGGAAAAGATCAACTTCACCGGTGATGATGCGCGCGAAGGTCTGACCTGTGTGCTCTCCGTGAAAGTGCCCGATCCGAAATTCTCGTCCCAGACCAAGGACAAGCTTGTGTCCTCCGAGGTGCGGCCTGCGGTCGAAAACCTTGTCGGTGAAAAGCTCACCGAATGGTTCGACGAGAACCCGGCAGAGGCCAAGATGATCGTCGGCAAGATCATCGAAGCGGCGATGGCCCGCGAGGCTGCGCGCAAGGCCCGCGAGTTGACCCGCCGCAAATCGGCGCTCGATGTGAATTTCCTCTCCGGCAAGCTCAAGGATTGTTCCGAAAAAGACCCGAGCCTGACCGAAGTTTTCCTCGTCGAGGGGGATTCCGCCGGTGGTTCTGCCCAGACGGGCCGGGATCGTCGGACGCAGGCGATCCTGCCGCTTCGGGGGAAAATTCTCAACGTCGAGCGCGCCCGGTTCGACCGGATGCTGTCGTCTCAGGAGATCGGCAACCTCGTGATGGCGCTCGGTACCGGCATCGGCCGAGACGAGTTCAATCTCGACAAGCTGCGCTACCACAAGATCGTCATCATGACCGATGCTGACGTCGATGGTGCGCACATCCGGACGCTGCTTTTGACCTTCTTCTTCCGCCAGATGCCGGAGCTGATCGAGGCGGGGCATCTCTTTATCGCCCAGCCGCCGCTCTATAAGGTTTCGCGTGGTAAGTCCGAAGTCTACCTGAAAGATCAGGCGGCGCTTGAGGACCACCTGATCCATCAGGGTGTTGAAGGCGCGGTTCTGCGGCTCAAAAACGGTGAAGAAATTGCCGGAACCGATCTTGAACGGGTGGTCGAAGGAGCGCGCAGCTTCAAGCGCGTGCTGGAGATTTTCCCGACCCATTACCCGCGCCATATTCTCGAACAGGCGGCTTTGGCCGGCGCGTTCGAACCGGGGCGGGTCGACGCCGATCTTGTGGGCACGGCGGAGATGGTGGCGAAACGTCTCGATATGATCGCGCTCGAATACGAGCGTGGCTGGACGGGCCGCCCGACGCAGGATGTCGGCATTCGTCTCACCCGCGTGCTGCGCGGGGTGGAAGAGGTCCGGACTCTCGATGGTGCGATCCTGCGCGGTGCCGAAGCGCGCCGTATCAATCAGGAAGTCGCCGCCACCGAAGGCCATTACAAAGATCCGTCGAAACTCGTGCGGAAGGATCGCGAGACGTTGATCCACGGGCCGATCGACCTTCTGGACGCCATTCTGGAAGAGGGCGAAAAAGGCCTGTCGCTGCAACGCTATAAGGGGCTCGGCGAGATGAACCCGGATCAGCTTTGGGAAACCACACTGGACCCGGAGGCCCGCACGCTGTTGCAGGTGAAGATCGAAGACTTCCAGGAAGCCGACGACATTTTCACCAAGCTGATGGGCGATGTCGTTGAGCCGCGCCGCGAGTTCATTCAGGACAACGCGCTCAACGTCGCGAACCTCGACGCATAAGAGCTCGGGACGAAACGCGATCAGGACGGCCCCCGTATCTCGGTGCGGGGGTCATTCGTCCTCTTGTGACCCGAGGATGTCGTGATGAAGCGCAATGGCATCCTCAAGGTCCTCGAAATAATGCAGTTGCCCCTCATGCAGCACCGCGCCGGAGGTGCAGAAGAGCCGCAGCTGTGACACCGAATGTGTGACCACGATCGCGCCCGCGTGTTTCATGCGTTCCTGAAAGTAATGTCGGCTTTTCACCTTGAAACTGGCGTCGCCCACCGCCGTGACCTCGTCCACAAGATAGGTGTCGAAGGGAATTCCGATGGAGATCGCAAAGGCGAGCCGCGCACGCATTCCGGAGGAATAATGCCGCACCGCCATATGGAAATGTCCGCCGAGCTCGGAAAATTCCTTGGTGAAATGTAAAAGCGACTCCGTATCGACGCCATAAGCGCGCGCCACGAACCTTGTGTTCTGCGCCCCCGTCAGGTTGCGGTGAAACGATCCGGCAAAGCCCACGGGCCACGAAATGCTGCCGGTCGTCTGAATCTCGCCACTGTCCGGGCTGGTCTTGCCGCCGATCATCTTCAGCAGGGTGGATTTTCCGGCTCCGTTACGCCCCAGAAGCCCGATCGAGGTCTTGCCCGGCAGCGTCAGGTTCACCCGATCCAGAATCACCTTTTTGCCATCGGGTGTGGCGAAGGATTTGCTGACATCGACAAAGCGGATCATGGTTCAGCGACGGTCCCTGAGCGAATAATAGATCAACAAGAGGATCGCCCAGCCGAGGAACAGAAACAGCCCGACGAGCAGGAGAATCATGCCGCGCGCCGGATACATCGAGCGTTCCGCAAGCGTCGGCGTGATGAAGGTCGCCAGATACCGCGTCGTGCGCCGCGCCTCGCCCAGAGCCAGGTCATGGGCGCTGCGGGCGGCGGTATAGGCCATCTGGGCGAATTCATAATCGACCGAAAGCTTCTCGAACTCGGACACTTTCGCCGCGTAATTGTCCCCGTCGGCACTTTCGCCAGAGAACTTGTTGCGCTCCTCCGCGATCCGTTTGCGTGTCACGTCGATGCGCCTGCGCGTCTGTTCGAGCCGGGGATCGTTGGGCTGGGCGGTGATGGCCAGCAGGTCGTAATCGATCAGGGCAGTGGCGAGCTGCGATTGTAGCTTGTTCAAAAGCCCCATCTGACCTTCGATGTCCTTGGTGGGATCGACGATCTGGTTGGTGACCCGGAAATCCGTCAATTCCTGCCGCGCCTGCCGAAGCCGGGTTTCGGCGCGTTCGAGATCTTCCTCCGTGTAGCGTGTCGCATCGGCGCGCGCGGTGGCGGAGATGTCGTTGATGACGGCCTGACTCTCAACGAGGATCGCCTGAGCGATCCGATGTGCATCCTCCGGGCGAAACGCGTTGACCCGAATGATCATCAGGCCCGAGCCGCTGTCGTAAGACAGGTGCAGCATGCGCTTCCAATAGTCTGTCAGATCTTCGATCGTGCCATCGGTGTCAAAGGCGAAAAACGGATCACTGTCCTGATGGATGGAAAACAGCGCCCGCAGGTCGATCTTGTCGTCGATGTTCTGGACGATGTCCTGACTTTGGATGAACTCGTAGAGAATATCGCTGTCATGTCCGCCGGAACTCCCGAGCGTGCGCGTCAGGCCGCCGAAGAAATCCGACGCGCTGCTGTTTTCCTCGCTGCGCACCGTGAAGGCAACGGTCGAGGCATATTGATCCTCGGCCACGCCAAACAGATAAAAGACGCTGAACAGAAAGGGCATCAGCACAAGCGAGATGAAGGTATAGGCCACGATCCGGTGCCGCCGCTTCGGGCGCGCCGGTTTTGCATGTGGCAAGACGGGACTTTGAGGCTGGGAGCGCTTTTTCTCCGGGGTGGGAGAGCTGCCTGACGGTGCCATGTCTTTCATGTTTCGACCCGTTTTCATCTCAAGAAGCTTCGTGGCAAGCTGTTCAGTGTCATGACCGTTTCTGGGGTGCCGGAGCGGCCCGCTCAGGGACTGTGAAGTGCATCGCATTTCCCACGTCGTCCCCGGAGCCCGTCGCGCAAACCGCGCCAAAGCAGGCGATAATAGGTCTTTCGCTCCACTGCCTCACAGGTCAGCCCACGCTTCGACCAGATCGCGACATAGTAGAGAAGGGCGAGGGGAAAGATCACCGGCCCGGCGGAGCGTCGTGCGATCTCCACACCGTTGCGGCAGTGATAATAAATCTTCCAGAGCGGGCGATAGACGAAGTCGCCGCCGAAGGTCGCGATGTCATGGGTAAAACGAACCCCCGGCATCACAAGGATACGCCATCCGGCTTTCCGTAATCTGAGGCTGTAGAGCACATCGTCACCATAGATGAACAGCCCGGCTTCGGGCGGACCGATCTCTTCGGCTGTTTTGCGGCGCAGGAAAAAGCCTACGAAAGAGGAAAAATCCGCGTCTTTCGGCGTAGCCGCCGGGGTGAGGACGCTGTCCGCAAAGTGAAATCCCTGCCGGTTGCCGTGAAAAACCGCGCGCAGAAACGCGGGCAGCTGCCAGAACGGATTCACCCCCTGCCGGTTCATCTCGCAAATCTCGCCGGAAACCGTCTCCACCACGCCCCCGACCGCTCCGACCCGCGCGGGAAGGTCGGGCGCCAGCGCTGTGAACCGATCAATCGCACCCGCCTGTGGCCAGGAGTCGTCGTCGAACAGACACAGCCAGTCGCAGTCGGCAAGCCCCCCTTCGGTCATCGCCTGCACGCCTTGGCTGAACCCACCGGCGCCGCCGGTGTTCTTCTCGAGGTGCAGACAGATCAGCCGCGGATCGTTCAGCGCCTCAAGCCGCAGTCGCGTGTCATCCGTCGAGGCATTGTTCACCACCAGCACCCGGTCGAACGGTTCGGCCAGAACCCGTTCGAGACTCCGCATCAGGCTGTCGCACCGATTGTAGGTGGTGAGGATCGCCGCCACCCGCATCAGATCGCCGCCGTCGCGAAGGCCAGCAGGCGGCTGCCCTGTGTCTGCCCCAGAAGGAACCGTTCCGCCGTGTCCATCGCCGCGCGGACGGAGACATCCATATCGAGATAGCGATAGGTCCCCAGCCGCCCGAGGAAGGTCACGCCCGGCACCGTCTTTGTCAGATCGACATACTGGCGCAACATGTCCTGCTCCTTGGCAAGCCGGATCGGATAGAAGGGAATGTCATCGGGTCCCGCGGCGCGCGAATACTCGCGAAACAGCACGCTTTTCTCATGCGTCTCCCAGGGCGCGAAATGCTTGTGCTCGGTGATCCGGGTCCAGGGGACATCCGCGTCGCAGTAATTCATCACCGCGCAGCCCTGCACATCGCCCTCGCCATAGACCCGCTCGAAATCGAGGGTGCGATAGCCAAGCCGGCCCAGCCGATACTCGAAGAACCGATCAATCGGTCCGGTCCAGAAGACATGGTCCCATATGCCCGCCTCCGAGGGGCTGAACGCGGTGTTCAAAACGACCTCGATGTTCGGATGATCCAGCATGGCCTCGATCAGTGCGGTATAACCGTCCCGTGGCATGCCCTCATACTGATGGGAGAAATACCGGCAGTTGTAATCGAACCGCAGCGGCATGCGTTTGAGGATCGAGGCCGGAAGATGCGCCGGATCGCAGCCCCATTGCTTGCGCGTGTAACCCTCGAAAAACATACGGTAAATCTCTTCGCCCATCAGGGCGAGCGCCTGGTCCTCGAAATTCTCCGGAGTCTCGATCGCATGGGCCAGATCGCGCAGATGCGCCTCGGCCTCGGCCGGGGAGAAATCGCGTTTGAAAAGCTGGTTGATCGTGCCGAGATTGATCGGCAGGGAATAGGTATGTCCGCCCGCATTGGCCACGACCGTGTGGCGATAGGTTTCGAACCGGGTGAAGCGGTTGACGAAATCCCAGACCGCACCGTCGTTGGTGTGAAAGATATGCGGCCCGTATTCATGCACCATCACGCCGGTCTGCGTATCCCGGGCGGTGTGGCAATTGCCCGCCACGTGATCGCGGCTTTCGAACACCGTGATGCGATACCCGGCCTCCGCCAGAATCCGCGCGACGGTTGCACCGGAAAAGCCTGCACCCGCGATCGCAATCCCGGTGCTCTTGCAGACGTCCATCCTCATTCTCGATATCCTTGCTGGCATTTTCTTTGGCTCAGCAAGGTATGGCATCTGTATCCTTAATATTTCCTTATTCAGATGGCTGGTGCGGGATAAGTGTGATCTCTTCGAGGAACGGCGACAGGACCTCGTCCCTGCGCAGGTCGGGCTGCGACAGAAGCCGTATTTTCACCTCCTCCCAAAGCGCATGTTCCGGGATCGCACGGCAGCGTCCAAGCGCGTCGAGATCGGGGAAGAACGCCTGACGTCCGGTGACTTCGGACAACCAGTCATGGATCGGCACGAACACCCGCAGCATTTTGGCGCGGGCCACGGGGCCGAACATTTCGACCTCTTTCGCGGGCGGCAAGGCATCGTTCAAAGCGATTTTTGAGACGATCGTGCGAAACCGTCGCGCGTCTTCGCGCGAAAGCTGGATATTCGCCCGTCTGATAAATTCGATCATGGCCGGATGCACGCTTGTGTTGAGCCGCCGCGAGGCCTGCCAGGGCGGCGGGGTCTTAAGACCGGCCAGCTTGAAAAAGTTTTTGACGCTGCCGCCCTGCGCCAGCACCTCGTCGTAACTCTGGATCGTGAACCGCGCTTCCGGCAGGGCGGTCATCCATGGCTCCAGCATCAGCCGGTAATCGAAATGCACCCCCTTCTGGTAATGCCGCGGCACCGTGTCCGCCAGCGGCTTGAGGATGGTTCCGAACTTGAGCCGCTGACCGTACCAGGAGACGAGATAATCGTCGACGCGCCGGAGCGAGGCGATCACATGAATATCGTCGATCTGGGGAAACATCGCGACCAGTTCCCGGATCAGGTCGGTCCCCCGCGCGCCGAAATTCGAGAACACCTCCGCCGCAAGCACCACCGCCTTGGGGCGAAACGCCTCGATCTGCGCAGCGATGGTGCGGGCGATCTCTTCTTTGTCTGGCAAAGGCATGTGGATGTCCGGGACGCCATCCGGCGACCACATGCGAAAGGCCAGCGCATTATGGCCTTCGCGATAATTCAGCGGGATCGGCCAGGTGCGGCGCTCCATCGTTCCGATCCGCCCGGAGGCAAACCCCGCCAACATCGCAAGCCCGCTGCTTTCGACCGCCGGATAGAGGACATCCTGACGCAAAAGCGCCCGGCAGTTCCGCGCAAGAGCGGCCTGCAGAGCGGTGGAGCCAGCCTTGTGATGGCCGATGAAGAGGATCAGTTTCATCTGTAGTGTTCACCGGGAACTCGCCGTATAGTTGTTCGTACCGTGCCGCCTGTCACATGGCAACCGGCTTGCAAGACCTGGGCTTCGCACGATTTATTCGAAAAAGTGCCGATCCGCGCGGTTTCATTAAGACAATTTAACAACTTTTCCGGGTATTCGGGTCGAGCAACTTGGTCGAACAGATTGGATTTCTGGTGGACAAAACCGTTGACCCCCTTCGCTTTCAGGCCCTGAGGAACATTTTTGCCCTCATGATGCGCGAAATGTCCTCGACCTTCGGGCGCTCTCCGGGCGGCTATTTCTGGGCCATCGCCGAACCCGTGGGCATCATCGTGATGCTGGCCATAGGGTTCTCTCTGGTTGTGCGCGCACCGGCGCTCGGCAACAATTTCATCCTGTTCTACGCCACCGGCTATCTGCCCTATTCGCTCTTTGCGACTTTGGCGCGGGTGATCATGCACGGTCTCGGCTATTCGCGCCCGCTTCTGGCCTATCCGCGCGTCTCTTGGATCGAGGCCCTGTTTGCCCGGCTGTTCCTGCACAGCCTGACCAATTTCGCGGTCTCCTTCATCGTCCTCGGCGCCATCCTGATGTTAGAGGACACGCGGATCGAGCTCGATTTCATGCCGATCCTGAACGGCTATGCGATGCTCGTTCTCACCGGCTTTGCGCTCGGTATGATGAACTGTTTTCTCATGGGGCTCTTCCCGGTCTGGGAAAACATCTGGACCATCGTGAACCGCCCGCTGTTTCTGGCCTCCGGCATTTTTTTCCTGTTCGACGATCTGCCCAAGGCGGCCCAGTCGATCCTCTGGTTCAACCCCATCCTCCATGCCATCGGTGAAATCCGTCGCGGTTTCTACGCCACCTACGATCCCGCTTATATCAGCCCTGCCTATGTCTATGGCCTCGCCCTGACGCTTCTGGCCTTCGCGCTTTTGCTGTTGAAATGCCACTACCGGTGGATTCTCGAAGAATGACGGGTGAGGGCGCGCCGGTTTTCCCCCTGCGTCTGCGGGACTGCTCTCCAATGCGAGATGGCGACCAAGTTGCCTTCGATCGCTGGGAGGACCTGTTCAACCTGAGCCTCTGGAGCGCGGCCACGCATCTCGCGCATCCCCGTCTCGTCCTGCGAGGCACCGGACGAGTGCAGCTCAAACTCTGGCGGCAGAGCGACGAGGGCGACCCATCTCCCGTTCTCGACGCAGAGCACGATTTGCCGCTCATCCTGCCCTTGCCGGAGGGAGCGGAGAGCGGGATTTTCTGGCCCGAGATTACCGCACGCGGGCCGGTGTCGCTCGACAGTCTCGGCTGGTCCGCCGATCCGCCGTCCCGCGCCATTCGCATCGCTTTGGTGATCACGACCTATCGGCGGGAGGCAGAGGTCCGCACCGCCGTTGCCAAACTTCTGCCGAGCTTGCAAAGAGATCTGCCGCCCGGCGCGGCCCATCTCGTGGTGGTCGACAACGGGCGCAGCCTGACGCTTCCCACCGCCCCCGAACTCACCCGTCTGGACAACCCCAATCTCGGCGGATCGGGCGGTTTTGCCCGTGGGCTTGCCTTCGCCCAAGACGGCGGGTTTACCCACGCGCTGTTCATGGATGACG
The DNA here is from genome assembly GCF_051054295.1 of Celeribacter sp. SCSIO 80788. Lineage (GTDB taxonomy): Bacteria > Pseudomonadota > Alphaproteobacteria > Rhodobacterales > Rhodobacteraceae > Celeribacter. The sequence continues at coordinate 2,987,771 of NZ_CP150482.1, forward strand.
ACGCCGCGACCACGCCGGAGGCGCTGATCCGCCCCCATGCCTTTCTGTCGCGCGCGCGCGACGACAGGGCCGCCGTGCTCGGTGCCATGCTGACCGACACGGAGCCGCCCCGCGTGTTCGAATACGGTGCCGCGTTCGACGGTTTGTGTCGCCCCCTGTGTCACGGTCTCGATCCCTCCTCGCGCACCGACGCCTTGCAAATGGAACGCGACGCCCACGCGCCCCTGCCCGAAAATCATTATGGCGGCTGGTGGTTCTTCGCCTTCCCGCTCGCCCCCCTGCGCCATTGGCCCTTCCCCTTCTTCGTGCGCGGCGACGATTCCGGGTTTTCCCTGTCCAACCCGTTCACGCTCTGGCGCATCGCCGGGGTGGCCTCCGTGCAGGAGGGGTTCGATCTGAAATCCAGCCCGCTGACCCGCTATCTCGATTTCCGCTATCACCTGATCCACGGGCTGGTCTTCGACAGCCTGCGCCTGTCCCGGTTCAAAGCGCTGTCGGTCGCCCTGCGGCTGATCGTGCGCAACATCCTCATCCTGCATTACGACAGCGCCGAAGCCGAGCTTCTCGCCTGGGCGGAGGTGCTCTCCGGCCCAAAGTCCTTTGCAACCGATCCGACCGCGCAAAAGGGCCGGGCGGCTGTCGCGGAACTCCTCTCCACCGAGCGCTGGTGGCCGACCCCGATGCAACCGGTGAGCCCCCTCTCGCTGTCCGATCCGCATTGGCGGCGCAAATGGATCAAACTGACCCTGAACGGCCATCTCGTACCGTTCTGGGCGACATGGATGCCAGACCGGGTCATCGACCGCAGCACCCGAGGCGATATGCGGAGCTATTTCTTTGCCCGTCAGGTCGTCGTCCAAGATGAGACGCGCGGCACAGCGATGGTGCTCCGCCACGACAAGCGCCGGGCCTTTCGGATCGGTCGTCGCGCGGCGGCCCTGTCGCTGCGCTGGCTCCTGAGCCATTCGAAACTCCGCAAATCCTTCAAAACCGGCTATGACAAGATGACCACGCGCGCCTTTTGGGACGCGCAATTCATCCGGGAGGATTTGTGAGACGGGTTCGAACAGCACTGCGGGAGCGTCTGATCCGCCTCCGCGCGACACGGCGGGGCGTGTCTCTGTCGCCTTGTCAGGTGCTGGACCTCCTACCGCTCCGCAATGCCCATGGTCCTGTGACCTCCCGTCCGATGGCCGACGGGATGCAGTTCCACATCGACCCAAAAGGGCAAGTCGAGGGAGAATGGACCAGCGAAGCCGGGCAGCGGTTTCATTTCGCGGCGCGGGTGATCGCCCCGGTCGATTGGGTCGCGCTTCATATCGACCTGCCACGTTTCGAGAAGATGTCGGAAATGTCGCATCTCGCCGTGATCCTGCGCGCGGCCAGTGCGGCGCCGCTGCGCCTCGAACTGGCGATCCGCAGCTACACCGCAGAGGGGTTTCAGGACAGTTTTCTGTTCCCGGAGCTTCACCTCACCCCGGGCGGCGTGGACCATTGCGCCACGCTCGCGCTGGCTCAGGCTCCGGATTTCCCGAGACAGGCCGATCAACGCGAGCTTGTGATCTTCTGCCCGACCGAAGGGGAGATGGAGATCGCGTTCGACACGCTGAAGGTGCTGAGCCTGTGAAGCTCGATCTGGCTCTGGTGATCCCGGTCCATGACGACCTTCCGGGGCTCACGCGCCTCGTCGGCGAGGCCCGGCAAAGCGGGTTGTTTCGCCAGATCATCGTCGTCGATGACGCCTCCCCCCTGCCGGTGCCTGCGATGGAGGGGGTCACGCTTTGCCGCCTGCCCGACAATCGCGGTGCCGGGGCGGCACGCAACGCCGGGCTGGATCTGGTGGATTGCACCCATGTGCTGTTCTTCGATGCCGACGACACGCTCCTGCCGGAGCTTTCCCGTCTCACAGAACACCTCGCCGAAACCCCGAATTTCGACCTGTGCCAGTTCAAATACGCCCAGAGCAGCGAGCTGCGCCACGGCCATTGGGGGCAGCCGGATTATGACGAGGCCGTCTGGGCCGAAGCGGGGCTAAGCCTTGCACGTCACAAGGTCCTGTCGCCCGCCCAGCGTCACTTGATCGCGCAAACCGCCAATTACCCGTGGAACAAGATTTGCCGGACGGAGTTTCTGCGCGCAGAAGGCATCCGCTTCATGGAGATCCCGCTGCACAACGATCTCGCCTTTCATTGGCGCGTGTTGAGCCGGGCGAAGACCGTGATCGCCAGCGACCGGATGTGCGCCTATCACCGTGTCCACACGGGCCGTGCGCATCTGACCAATCGTCGCGGACACGAGCGGCTCTGCGTGTTCGACGCGCTCGACACGGTGCGCCGCGAACTGGCCTCGCTTGCCCCGGACTGGCACACGGCTTTCGCGGCTTTCGCCTCCGGTCTCGTCACCTGGGCGCGTCAGGGGCTCGACGAGGCCTCTCTCGACCGGTTCGACAGGCTCTCAGAGCAATTCTTTGAAAACATGAAAGAAACAGGATCTCCCCCCGGCCACGTCCGATAAATTTTGATGCGATTTTCGGCCAAATTGAAAACAGGGGCCGCAAAAACGCCGCTTTCGCGCAAATGAAAAGCAACCTCGTTTCGAGACACTTATACCCGGGTATAAGGGGGTGTGAACCGTGGTCTCGATCCAACACATATCGACACAGCATGTCGCGTATGAAGAGTATTTCTCGCATACATCCGACATCGAGGTCGTGACGGTCGATGGCCGGATATTCGTTCTGACGGTCGGGCAATATGACGGCGGCGCATCGGCTTGGGAGCTTCAATCCGGCTCTCTCGTCAAGGTCGACGCTCTGACGCTCTCGACCGGGGTGACGGCCGGGGCCGAGGGCGATCTGACCGCGCTCAACACCGCTGCGCAGGATTACATCCTCACCGGCGGCGGTGTCTCCGGGGCCTTTCGTCTGATCACCGCGAACGGTACGGACATCTTCGGAACCTCCACCTCCCTCGGGACGGTTACGGCCTTCTCCGGCGATCTCTATGGCACAAGCACGATCCAGCTCGACACCGGAAAAATCCTCGTTCTGGGTGCCATCGCAGGCGAGGCGCAGATCGGGGTGCTCCAGATCGATACGGTGCAAAAGACCATTTCCGCGGCTGGAACTATGTCTTACGGCAGCAATGTGGACAACGATGCCATCGGCGCCTCCCTCGTGACCGAGATCGACGGGCACAGCTATTTCGTCGCCGCAACCCAAAGCAGCAACACGCTTCAGGTCTGGGAAATCGACACGGCGACCGGGACCCTTACTGCCCGTGCCTCCATGGATGCCGATCAGCTGTTCTGGGCCACGACCCCAAGCTCCATGGTCGCGGTCGAGATCGGGGGGGTGCAATATCTCGTCGTCGGCGCTTATGACTCCTCCTCGATCCATGTCGTTCAGATGGCCGAAGACGGCTCCCTGACCATGATCGATCAGGTCATCTCCGACAGCGTGACCCATGTCGGCAATGTCACCGCCGTGGCGACGATCGCCTATCAGGGCGACACCTATCTCGCGGTCGGCGGCAATCAGGGCGGCGTCGCGCTCTATCTCATGTTGCCCGACGGCACGCTGACCTGCGTGTCGCATATCTACGACAGCGCGGCGATGTCCCTTCAGAATATCTCCGATATTGCGCTCTACGCGGACGCCGACGGCATCGACATCTTCGTCAGTTCCTCAAGCGAATACGGTCTGACCCATCTTTATGTCGATATGTCCGCAGAAAACGGCCTCATCGCCGGATCGGGCGCGGCGGAGGCCCTCACCGGCACAAGTCTGAACGATATCATCTACGATGGTGCCGGAAGCGATGAGCTTCAAGGCGGTTCAGGCGCCGATCTCTTCGTCCTCGCTGCGGATGGTGAAACGGACGTCATCCGCGATTTCCGCCTCGGCACCGACCGGATCGACCTGTCGCATTGGGAAGGGCTCAACAGTCTCGATCAGCTCAGTTTCGTGACCATCCCCTCGGGCATTCGCATTCACTATGGCGATGAGGAACTGATCCTCTATTCGCATGACGGATACGATCTCTATGCCTCCGACTTCTCCTATGAAGATCTTTTCACCCTGGATCGCGTCGATCTCGAAGGCGGGGAAAATCAGGCGGCGTTTCAGCTTTACGGCACGGTGGGAAACGACACGATTTTCGGCACGGAATTTGTGGACATCATCTTCTCCGACAGTGGCAACGACCAGATCTTCGGTCTTGGAGGCAACGATGAGATCTATGCCGGAAGCGGCGATGATGTCATCGACGCAGGCGACGGGGACGATATCATCTATGGCGAAGACGGTGCGGATACGATTTACGGCGGGCTTGGGCAGGACACGATCTATGGCGGCGGCGGCAACGACACACTCGACGGCGGCCGGGAGCGCGACATCATCTACGGCGGCGACGGCGACGACGTGATCTACGGTTTCACCTCGCACGACCGGCTTTACGGCGAGGATGGCAACGACAAGCTCTACGGCTCGAACGGGCTCGATTACATGAAGGGCGGCGCGGGCAATGACTACATGTCGGGGGGCCGTGACGCAGATTCGATGTTCGGCGGCGACGGCAACGACCAGTTGCGGGGCGGTTCCGGCGAGGACAAGCTGCGCGGCGAGGGCGGCAACGATCTTCTGTACGGTCAGGACGGCAAGGACACGTTCATCTTTTCCGACGATTTCGGGCGCGACACGATCTACGATTTCGACATCGCGGAGGGTGAGATCATCGACCTGAGCGAGGTGTCCGAGATCACGTCCTGGGAGGATCTGGTGACAAACCAGCTGACGGAAACGCCGGGCGGTTCGGCGCAGATTTACCTCGACGAAAACAACATCATCACCATCTCCGGCATCGGGACGGAGCAGCTCACCTCCGACATGTTCGTGTTCTGAGGCCCCTATCCCGGTTAGGCGTAGGCCCGCGCGCCGGGGCGCCCGTCACAGATGAAGTTCGTCTTGCCGTTCAGGTAATCTTCATCCCGAATCTTCCATGTGTGCTGCGCCATGTCCGCATAGCGCATGTGGACGAAGTTGAAGATGTTGGTCGACAGGATCGGCAGATCCCGCTCCTGCAACATGTTCAGAAACGCCGTGTCCGTGCCCTGCCTTTGCGGGGTAAAGCTTAGCCCCTCCGTCTTCTTGCGGTCCCAGATCAACGTGCCGCCATGCACCAGATTGGTCATCTGGTTGTCCCGCCCCGGAAAGCGCAGATAGGTTTTGTCGCACTGTTGCAGATAGGTGAAATAGCTATTCTTGCCGACCAGCGCGGTTCGTGGCGCGTAGTCGAACCCGAGGAGCGAGTCGAATATGTAATTCGGCCCATAGAGATCGTCGTCATCCCATTTTGCGAACGTGTCCCCCTCGGCGATCTGCATCGCATCGTTCAGCGCATGCGCCAGGAATTTCTCCTCGGAGGTGCGAATGATCTTCAGATTGCGCACCCCGTGCAGCGCACGCGCGACCTGCTCTTCGGCCATGTCGTCCCGGTGCATGACGAAGATCGTTTCGGTGTCGGCATAGGTCTGCGCCCGGATCTGCCGCCCGACGTCCTCGAGAAACTGCGGACGTTTCGAACTGCACAGGATCGAGACCTTGCGCGCCGGTTTGGCGACGAAGGGCTTGCCGATTTTCTCCGACATCTCCTGAAGCCGGTGCCGATAGGTGTGCTTGCTGTGGATCAGCCGCACCCCTTTCGTGGCAAGCGCGCCGCGGTAAAGCGCGTCGCCCAGAAGCCGGTCGATCATGTCGCCGGCCTCCTGCTCCGTCGAGGGCATGAGCACCAGATCGCCGAACACCTTTTCCATCGCGGGAGAATAGGACGACATCACCGGCGCGCCGCAGCCCATGATCTCGAACACCCGCCGCGCCAGCATGGTGTCCGAGCCTTCCACGGAATTCACGTTCACGAAAGCGTCGTAGGTCTTGTAGACACGTTCGACCAGTTCCGGATAAGGCAAGCCTCCCCGCAGCGCAGGCTGGAATTTCGCGGGAAAAATCAGGTCGGGGTTCTCCTTTTCGTCACTGAACCGGTCGTAAATATCCAAAACTCCACGTTCCTGCGCCGGGCTCAGCAACAGGTCGAGCCACTCCGCCCGCTTCGGATATTTGACCCCCCGCCAACTCCCGGTGAAGGCCACGCGGTTCTGCCTCTCTTCGCTGCGGACCGGGTTGTGCAACGAGGATTGCGCCGCGAACATCATGACATGGGCATGCCCCCGTCCGACACGGGCCTCATAGGCCGGAACACAGCCGACATCGGTGGTGAACACATGATCGAACTGACGGGCGGTGTCGATGAACGTGTCGAAATTGACCGGGTCTTCCTTGTTCCAGAACAGTGTGGGAATGCCGTCCCCCTTGCAGGCCTCGATCAGATCGCTCAGCTCGCGCCCCCATTTCTCCGGCTTGGTCATGGCATAATTCCACGCGCCGTCATTGCCGCGCCAGGCGGATTCGGCAAAAAAGGCGAAAGCGTCGCGGTTGTCCCGGAAGTCCTCCTGCCAGGTCTTCTTGCCGATCCGCACGCTTCGGGTGTCCGGCGCAAGGCATTCGGCGGTGAATTCATCCGTCACCGTGATCAGTTTCGGCAGGGCCTCCCGCTCTTCCGGGCTGAGATGCGCATGCGGCCGGAACGGGGCGACATGTCCGAGCGCCAGAAGTCCGCGCGGGGCAGGGACGCATCCCGCATCCCGCTGCACCTTGAGACGGGCAAACCCGTTCTTCGCCTCCCAGCCGACAAGACCGATCCGCAAGCGCGCGGCCCGGTCCGGGGCGATCAGATCCTGTGCAAAGCAAACGGGCTGATCCTGTTGCAACACATAGGCCTGAGCCGATTGCTGTTTCGCGAGCCATGCAAGATTGTCGGAAGGATCGAATTTCAGCGCGCTGCCCGAACGCGTCACGAACTGCACGGTAAAAAGCGCAACTTTCTGAGCATTGGGAGTGACGGTCTTGAGCCAAAGGCGCCCCTCGATGCACACCCTTTCCCCGGGTTTGACCGAGATCTCGATCCAATCCGTTTCTCCCCCGAGGTTCACATAGCTGACCGGAGCAGAGGCATAGCGTGGGCGTGGGATTGGGACCGCCCTGTCTGCCGTTCGGCTTGCCAAAATGGCACGTGCCTCCCGCATCAGTCGCAAAGGAAGAGCCAGAATGCCGCGAAAACTGCTCAGGGACCGCGCCATCGTATGGCCGATGCGAAAGGAACTGGACTGTGCGATCTCGTGATAGGCCCGCTCCCAGTCCATGCGCCGCTGTTGCTCTTTCGCGAGCTGCTTGACGAGTTCCTTGAGATCGGTGCCCTTCGCGGCGGTGTCTTGGGGGGTCTTGGCCATCATGGAATGTCCCGTGCCTGTCACAGTGCGCCTCAAAAGGTTTCGATTGCAATCGCCCAGGGCCAACCCTTGCGGTGGGGGCGTTGAAGCACATGAATCTCGGCCTTTGGAAACACCTCCGCAATGCGCGCGGCATCGAAATATTGATGGTGATAGGGCGGCAAGGGCTGTGGCTCATCGAAGGGAACCGAGACGATCAGTTGCTTTTTCGCCACCCGACGCAATTCCTCCAGCGCCGTGAACATGGCATCGCCGGGGATATGTTCGAGCACCTCCATACAGACGACCGTGTCGTAACTGTCAGTCTCGAACGAGAGCGCGGTCGCATCCATCACCCGAAAATCGGTCTGTTCGTCGACCAGAATCTGCTTGGAATAGCGCCGGAGATCGATCCCGGTAACCGTCTCGTAGTGTTTGCCGAGTTGCAGGTAATTCAACAGGGCCGAAGGCCCGACGCCGACATCGAGGATCGAGCGGCTGTCCGGATCGAGAAGCTCGATACCGTATTGAATCCGCCGCCAGTCATGCTGCGTGTAGAATCCTTTGCCGGAATTGCGGCCATGCAATTCGACATATTTATAGCCGTAATACTCTCGCAACAGTTTCAGAAGCGGATCGGTCACCGGCGGCAGGGGAATGTCTGTCATGGTCATGTGTCTGGTCGTGCCCTCAAGATGTTTCTGCCCAGTTTCGCGAGACGACGCAGCGGCGCGGTCACTGTCCAGGACAGGCTGTTCTGGATGTCGCGAAGCTCCGCGCGCAGTCTGCGAAGTTCCTTTTCTCGGTGAGACGCGGTGTCGGACTGCGCGCAGAGCGCCGCCTCCAACGCATCGAGACGTTCGGCCAAAAGCGCCATTTCTTCCACGCTGGGATCACGCGGTTTCATGCGCGGTCCTCCCTGCGGTTTGCCCTGCGGTTTGCCCGGCGATCTGTCCGGCGATCTGCCCGAGCGATGCGGCATAGCCCGCACAGATGGTTGGCCAAAGGAAATCGGCCTGTGCTCTGGCCTGCGCCCGCGCGCCAAGCGCCCGTCGCAGGTCTCCGTCTTGCAACAGCCGCCGCAGCGCACGGTGCAACCCGTCGACCGAGCCCGCGGCAAATCGCAAAGCGGTCTGGCCCGCGCCCAGCATGTCATCGAAGCCCCCGACATCGGAGGCGACGATCGCTTTGCCCGCCATCATCGCCTCGATCGGTTTGAGCGGTGTGACACGCTCGGTCACGCGACTGCGCAGCCGGGGAAATACGGCGATGTCGAGGCTTTGCACATAGGCGCGCGCGACCTCCGGGGGGACCCGGCCCGGCGCCTCGGTCCGATCCGACAGGCCCCGCTCCGCCAATAGGTCCAGCAAAGCCCGGCGCGCACCTCGTCCGGCGCCGCCCCCCTTGCCATCGCCCACCAGCAAGAGCCGAAACGCGATCCCATCCTGTTTCAGCGCGGCGCAGGCCTCCAGCAAAAGCTCCAGCCCCTCATGGGCGGCAAAGCTTCCGACATAGCCGATCACCGGCACGGCGTTCCGTGTCTCCGGGGCGCGGGGCGTATCCTCCGTGGCCCCATTGGGCACGATGGTGATCCGATCCGCTGGCACGCCGCGTGTCACCAGCTCACGTTTCATCGCTGTCCCGAGCGTCACCACCCGATCCGCCCGACGCGCCACTTCGCCGTCCCAATGGCGCTCGAGAAAATATTGCCGCGCCCCCATGAAACCCGGCTCGCGTGCCGCCCGGCTGTCCTCCCAGAACCCGCGCACTTCATGGACAAAAGGTACGCCGATCCGGCGAGCGGCAAGGCAAGCGGGCATGGCGCAGGCATGGTTGCTGGCCGCGATGACAAGCGCGGGTTTGAGGTCGCGAAAACAGGCCTCAAGCGCCTCGGTGGAGTGCCGGACATAGGCCGCGTGATTGTCCCAGGAAAAATACCCCGGCGCCTTCAGCCGATGATAGGGCACGCCGTCCCGCATCTCGACGCAACTCGCCACCGGAACCGGGGCCTCGAGCGTATTGGCGGGTTCATCCCAGGGATAGCCGGGCCGTGAAATCACCTGAAGATCGAGTCCCTGTGCGCGCAAGCCCTGCGCCAGAAAATGCGTCCGGTTCGCGTAGCCCGTCGAGTGATAGGGCAGGCTGCTGTAACTCACATAAGCGATGCGGTTTTCGACGGGGGCGATGGGTGTGCCGGGTCGTCCGGGGATGTTGTCCATCAGGAACAATCCCTCTGTCGTCTGGCTGTCCAGCATCTCCAGCACACCCGCCGCAGCCCCCATCGTCACAAGGCGATTGCGCGCCGCGCGGACCACATCCGGCAGGCTCAATTCGATCGCCTGTGCCGCGATCGGTAGGACGTCTTGCGTATCGGACGCGCCTTCGAGCAGGTCGATGAGCACAGGGGCGACATCGAAACCGGGCCGCTGCACCCGCATGTGACGGGCGGCCGAGAGCGTGCCGCGCAAAAGCCGTTCCTGTGCGAAGACCTGTTCCATCGTGCGATGTCACGCCGCGTGGCGGGTTTGGTGCCACATACCCCGGCTTTGGCGCCACATGCCGCGGGTGTCGATCACAGGTTTGCCGAGCGGCACGGCAAGATTTTTGAACGGGCGGTGGTCGACCAGAAGCAAGACGATATCCGCCGCCTCGATCGCCGCCTCTGCCGTCATCATCTCGGCTTTGTCGGCAAGCGCGGGGGGCAGGGCGTGAATGTTAGGTTCGCTGACAAGCACCTCGAAGGTGCCGCTGCCACTCAGCTCTCGCACGATATCGAGCGCCGGGCTTTCGCGCAGATCGTCAATGTCGGGTTTGAACGCAAGCCCGAGACAGGCGACGCGCGGCTTGCGACCGATCAGCCCAAGCGCCTCGCCGGCCTCGCGCACCTGATCGATCACCCAAAGCGGCTTGCTGTCATTGACCTCGCGCGCGGTGCGGATCAGCCGTGCGGTCTTGGGCGCGGAGGAAACGATGAACCACGGATCGACCGCGATGCAATGCCCGCCGACGCCCGGGCCGGGTTGCAGGATGTTCACACGCGGATGGCGATTGGCCAGCTCGATCAGCTCCCAGACATCGACACCGACTTCGTCGCAAATCAGCGAAAGCTCATTGGCAAAGGCGATATTCGTGTCCCGATAGCTGTTTTCGGCCAGCTTGGCGAATTCCGCCGTGCGCGCGTTGGTCGGGATACAACAGCCCTTGACGAAAATCCGGTAAAGCTCCGTCGCACGCCGGGCGCAGCGCGGGGTCATGCCGCCGATGATGCGGTCGTTCTCGAACAGCTCGCGCATCACATGACCGGGCAGCACCCGTTCGGGACAATGCGCGACCATGATATCCGCGGCCTCTCCCGCCTGTTGCGGAAAACTCAGGTCGGGACGCTCTTCGGCCAGCCAGGCCGCCATCTGATCCGTTGCCCCGATCGGCGAGGTGGATTCGAGCACCACGAGATTGCCCCGCGCCAGATAGGGCGCAATGGATTTCGCTGCCGCCCGGATATAGCTGAGATCGGCGGCGTGGCTCTCTTCGACAAAAGGCGTGGGGACCGCGATGACAAAGGCATCGGCGGGGCAGGGCGTCACCGAGGCGGTCAGAGAACCCCGGGTTACGGTGTCGCGCACGATCATGTCGAGATCGGGTTCGACGATGTGAATCCCGCCCGCATTGATCGTGTCGACCACGTCGGGCCTGACGTCGACCCCATGCACCTGCACGTTCGCAGAGGCAAAGACCGCCGCCGTCGGCAGGCCGATATAGCCAAGCCCGATGATGTTGATTTTCGAAAACCCGTACTTTTTCACTGGAAACACCTCTATCTTGTCATCGCCCAGCTCTGGATCGCCGTCACGATCCGTTGCGAGGCCTTGCCATCGCCATATGGGTTATGAGCGTGGCTCATTTCCGCATAAGCCGCCGTATCGTCGAGAAGGCGCGAAACCTCGCTCACGATTTTTTCCTTATCCGTCCCGACCAGTTTGACCGTACCGGCATCCACCGCTTCGGGCCGTTCCGTCGTGTCGCGCATGACGAGGACGGGTTTGCCGAGCGAGGGGGCTTCTTCCTGAATGCCGCCGCTGTCCGTCAGGATGATGTCCGCACGGCTCATCAGGAAAATGAAAGGATAGTAATCAAGAGGGTCGATCAGCGTGATGTTCTCCCGGCCGCCGAGCAACCGTTCCACGGGTTCCCTTACATTAGGGTTAAGATGGACCGGATAAATGATCTGGACGTCCGGGCGCTTTGCCAGTTCGGCAAGCGCATGGCAGATCCGCTCCATACCGCCGCCAAAGCTCTCGCGCCGGTGCCCGGTGACAAGGATCACCCGTTTGCCGGGCTGAATTCCGGTTCTTTCAACCAGCGCCTGTTGTGCCGAACTGTCCCGTTCGAGCCGCGCGACCACGCTCATCAGCGCGTCGATCACCGTGTTGCCGGTGACATGCACCGTCGCCGGATCGACATTCTCGGTCAGCAGGTTGGCGCGGGATTTTTCCGTCGGTGCGAAATGCAACGCGCTGATCGTGCCGGTGAGCTTGCGATTCACCTCTTCGGGCCAGGGCGAATAGATATTGCCGGTGCGCAGACCGGCTTCGACATGACCCACTGGGATTTGATTGTAATAGGCGGCCATGGCGGCCATGGCCGTGGTCGCGGTATCGCCATGCACCAGCACGAGATCGGGTCTGGCCTGATCCAGAACCTGTTTCAACTCTTTGAGGAGCATGGCGGACAGATCGTGCAGCCCCTGTCCCGTGCGCATCAGATCGAGATCGTATTCCGGCCGGATATCGAACAGGTTCAGAACCTGATCGAGCATTTCCCGATGCTGCGCCGTGACGCAAATCTCGGAGGTGATGCCTTGTGCAGAACCCAGAGCACCGACCACAGGGGCCATCTTGATGGCCTCGGGGCGGGTTCCGAAGACGGACAATACCTTGATGGGGTGAGCTGTCATTGTAATCCCTACGGCGAAACGGTTGGGGTGTTTCTCTGTAGGGTTGTGACAGGATTTGGGTTAATATGGCGTTAAGTGCGATAACTTCATTTCACGGAGGGCACACCGGTTCCGAAATGCCGTTCGCCGCGGGCCTTTGCCAGGGCGATCTGTTTCTGACGCTCGCGGAACCGCTCCTTGCGCGCCTCGTCATACTCATCGATGCACTGATGACAGGACACGCCTTCCTCGTACTCCGGGCGCTGCTTGTCCTCGGGCAGAATCGGACGCCGACAGGCATGGCATAGCTCATGCGGCCCCTCGGTCAGCCCATGCCCGATGGACACCCGCCCGTCGAACACGAAACATTCGCCTTCCCAGAGGCTCTCCTCCTGCGGCATCTCTTCGAGATATTTCAGAATCCCGCCCTTGAGGTGATAGACCTCCTCGATCCCCTGCCCGAGCAAAAAGTTCGTCGATTTCTCACAGCGAATCCCCCCGGTGCAGAACATCGCGATCCGTTTGTTGTGGAACCGCTCCTTGTTTTCCTCCCACCAGTGCGGGAATTCGCGGAAGGTCTTGGTCTGCGGGTCGATCGCGTCCTTGAACGTACCGATCTGAACCTCGTAATCGTTGCGCGTGTCGATCACCGCCACGTCCGGCGCAGAGATCAATTCGTTCCATTCCTCGGGGGTGCAATAGTGCCCAACCCGTGCCTTCGGGTCGACATCGGGTTGCCCCATGGTGACGATCTCTTTCTTCAACCTGACTTTCATCCGGTTGAACGGCTGCTCCTCCGCCGTCGACAGCTTGTATTCGAAATCGGCACATCCCGGCAGGGCGCGGATATGCGCCACCAGCCGCTCGATGGACGCCGGTGTCGGCCCGGCCACCGTACCATTGATCCCCTCCTTGGCCAGCAAAAGCGTGCCTGTGATGCCCTCGGCATGGCACAGCTCCAAAAGCGGCCCCCGCAAGGCGGCAGGGTCGGGGAAGCGGGTGAAGTGATAGAGTGCGCAGACGGTAAACATGATGTGTTCGATACGCCGCAAGCCGTGATCAGGCAAGAGCTTGCAAAGCACGGCCCGCCCGCGTCATCTAATCGCATCCGAGGAACTGTCACGAGGCCCCGCAATGACACGCAGCGCAATCCTTGCCGTTTTTCTGGCTTTCACCGTCTCTAACCCGGCCCAAATGGCCTTTGCCGAGACGCCCCAAGTCCCCGAAAGCCGTGCTGAAATTCAGCTTTCCTTCTCCCCCATCGTCAAGGAAACTTCGCCCTCTGTGGTCAATATCTACGCTTCCCGTGTGGTGGAGGAACGCCTCTCTCCCTTCGCGGACGATCCGTTCTTCTCGCAATTCTTCCGCTCTGGCCCGGCGCGCCAACGTGTGCAACGCTCGCTTGGTTCCGGGGTGATTGTCTCGGGCGACGGGCTTGTCGTGTCGAATTATCACGTCGTGGGCGAGGCCTCCGACATTCGCGTCGTCCTCTCCGACAAGCGCGAATACAAGGGCGAGGTGATCCTCGCCGACAAGGACGCCGACGTCGCCGTGCTCCGTCTCGACGGCGCCACCGACCTGCCCGCCCTGCCTCTGGCCGACAGCGATGCGCTCGAGGTCGGCGATCTGGTGCTGGCCATCGGCAACCCCTTCGGGGTCGGCCAGACCGTGTCCTCCGGCATCGTCTCGGGTCTTGCCCGCTCCGGTTCGGCGATCCCCGGCGGCGCGGGTTCCTATATCCAGACCGACGCGGCCATCAATCCGGGCAATTCCGGTGGCGCTTTGGTCGATATGTCGGGCCGTCTCGTCGGCATCAACACCTCGATCCTGTCGCGCTCCGGTGGCTCCAACGGCATCGGCTTTGCCATCCCGGCCAATCTCGTGCGCGAATTCACCCGTCAGGCCGAGGCGGGCCAGACCCGGTTCATTCACCCTTGGTCCGGCGTTTCGACTCAGTCCGTGGACGACGCGGTCGCCGAGGCCCTTGGGCTCGACCGCCCCGAAGGCGTCGTGCTCTCCGAGTTGCACCCGCAATCTCCTTTCACGACACTCGGCCTGACGGCGGGCGATGTGCTTCTCTCCCTCGACGATCAGCCGATCCTCTCTCCCTCCGATCTCGAATACCGGTTGTCGATCCTGCCGGTCGGAGCTTCGGTCAAACTCTCCGCTCTGCGTGCCGGAGAGCCGGTTGAGCTGGATTTGTCTCTCATTGCGGCTCCCGGATCGGACAAAACCGACACGGTCGAGATCACCTCTTCCGGTCCTTTGGGGGGGCTGGTGGTGGCCGATCTGACGCCTGCGCTGATTGATGAATACGGCCTTGCGCTGATGTCCGAGGGAGTCGTTCTTTTGGACGCCCAAGGCCCCTCCGCCCGTCTCGGTCTCCGGCCCGGAGACCGGATTGTCGAGGTGAACAGCACTGAAATCCGAACGGCCAAAGACTTGCAAAGCGTCGCGCGGCAAAAGATCGGCATGTGGCTGATCACCTTTGACCGGGGCGGGCGGTTGCTGCGGATGCGTGTCGGATAAGGCCCAAATCCAGCCCAATAGACCCGAAGATCGATTTTCGCCCTCTTCTCTCTCGCGTTAACCTTCGTCTGATTGACCTTAACGTTCTGGGAGAGGGGCTCCGAGCGAGAGGGGGGATGTCGAAAGGCGGACGCGACGCCAAGCTTGCCCCATCGCCTATGGGGCGCTACCACTTGGCGCAAAGGAGACCTCCCATGCGCGCAGCGAACGAAGCCCTGATCGTCATCGACATTCAAAACGATTTCTGCCCGGGCGGCGCGCTCGCTGTCGCTGGCGGCGACGAAATCGTGCCGGGGGTCAACGCGCTCATGGCCGAATTTCCCGCCGTGATCCTGACGCAGGACTGGCACCCAGGCGGCCACAGCTCCTTTGCAAGCACTTACAATGCCGCGCCCTATTCCACCATGGAAATGCCCTATGGCATGCAGGTGCTCTGGCCGGATCATTGCATTCAAGGGACCGACGGGGCAGCCTTCCACAAGGATCTCGTGACCACCGGCGATCTGATTATCCGCAAGGGGTTCAATCCCGCGATCGACAGCTATTCCGCGTTTTTCGAGAATGATCACAAAACGCCCACCGGTCTCGAAGGCTATCTGCGCACGCGTGGCATCGACACGCTGACTCTGGTCGGGCTGGCCACCGATTTCTGTGTGAATTTCTCCGCCGTCGACGCTGCCAAACTCGGATTTACCGTCACGGTGCGCACCGATTTGTGTCGCGCCATCGACATGAATGGCTCTCTTGCGGCAGCAATCGACGGCATGAAGGCCGCCGGGGTGGAGGTCCTGTAGGGCCATGACACCGAAGCTTTTCACCACGCTGAAAACCTACACCCGGGCCGAGTTCGGCTCTGATGTCTTCGCCGGGATCACTGTGGCGCTGGTCGCCCTGCCGCTGTCCATCGCCATCGCCATCGCCTCGGGCGCCGCCCCTGCTGCGGGCTTTGTCACCGCCATCGTCGCGGGCTTCCTGATCTCCGCGCTGGGCGGCAGCCGGGTCCAGATCGGCGGCCCCACCGGTGCCTTCATCGTCGTCGTCGCCGGGGTGATTACCACCCATGGCTACTCCGGCCTCGTTGCCGCGACCTTTCTCGCGGGCATCGTCCTGATCATTGCCGGGCTGTTCCGGGCGGGCCAACTGGTGCGCCATGTACCCGAGGCGGTGATCAACGGCTTCACCATCGGCATCGGCGTGATCATCGGCACAAGCCAGCTCCCCGATTTCTTCGGGCTTGCGGGGCCGTTCCCCGCCGATTTCCTCGAAAAAATCCCGGCCCTGATCAAGGCTGCTCCCGCGTTGAACCCCGCAGCTCTCGGCATCGGGCTTGCGACGATGGTGCTCATCATGTTGCTGCGTCGTGCCTTTCCGCGCTTGCCGGGGCTCATCGTTGCCGTCGCCCTGACCTCCGCCGCCGTGGCGCTGTTCGATCTGCCGGTCGAGACCATTCGTTCCCGGTTCGGCGAGTTGCCGCAAAGCCTGCCCGCGCCGCATCTGCCGGATCTGAACCTTGCGACCCTGCGTGAACTGCTGCCCTCGGCTCTGATCATCGCCTTCCTCGCCGGGGTCGAATCCCTGCTCTCGGCCATGGTCGCCGACCGGATGATCGGCGGCAAACACCGCTCCAATGCCGAGCTGATGGCGCAGGGCTGGGCCAATATCGGCTCCTCTCTCTTCGGCGGCCTGCCCGCCACCGGTGCCATCGCCCGCACCGCCACCAACGTGCGCGCGGGCGGCAAGACCCCGGTCGCGGGCATCGTCCATGCGTTGGTGCTCCTTGCGATCATGATGCTGGCCGCCCCCTTGGCGGGTTATCTCGCGCTTCCGGCGCTCTCCGGCCTCCTGCTGCTGACCGCCTGGAACATGTCCGAACCGCATCGCTGGGGCGCCTACCTGCGCGGGCGGCGTTCCGATGTGGCGCTTCTGCTCATCACCCTCGTGCTCACCGTCCTGACCGATCTCACCGTCGCCATCGGCACCGGCATCGCGCTCGGCCTTGCCCTGCGCCTGTCGCGGCGGGGCGTCGAGGACCCGGATTGGACGCCGCGGGACAAATGAGCCAAACGTGAGCGTTAACATCAACCTTGCCAAACCCTTGCCCGCCCTGCTTTAACAGGGCGGTTACAGGAAGAGGGGCCTTTTCACATGGTCGACATCGCCACCCGTGTCTACAATCACAAATGGAAGATCGACCCGATCGTCCGCTCCCTGATCGACACGGATTTCTACAAGCTCCTGATGTGCCAGTCGGTGTTCCGCAACAAACCGGACACCACCGTCACCTTCTCCTTGATCAACCGTTCCAAGGACATCCGCCTCGCCGAGATGATCGACGAGGGCGAGCTGCGCGAACAACTCGACCACGTCCGTTCCCTCTCGCTCAAACGTGGCGAAAGCACATGGATGCGCGGCAACACGTTTTACGGCAAACGCCAGATGTTCCGCTCCGATTTCATGGAGTGGTTCGAGAACCTGCGCCTGCCCGCCTATCAGCTCGAAAAACACGACGGCCAATACGAACTGACCTTCGAAGGCTCCTGGCCCGAGGTCATGCTCTGGGAAATCCCCGCGCTGTCGATCCTCATGGAACTCCGTTCCCGCGCCGTCCTCGGCCCGATGAAGAAATTCGAGCTTCAGGTGCTCTACGCCCGCGCCATGACCAAGCTCTGGGGCAAGATCAAAACTCTGCAACCGCTCGACGGTCTCAAGATCGCCGATTTCGGCACCCGCCGCCGCCATTCCTACCTCTGGCAGGACTGGTGCGTGCAGGCCATGGTCGAGGGCTTGGGTGACAAGTTCACCGGCACCTCGAATTGCCACATCGCGATGATGCGCGATCTCGAAGCCGTCGGCACAAACGCCCACGAACTGCCCATGGTCTATTCGGCGTTGGCCCGTGACGACAAGGCTCTGGCCGAAGCCCCCTATGACGTGCTGCGCGACTGGCAGGACGAGCACTCCGGCAACCTGCGCATCATCCTGCCCGACACTTACGGCACCAAAGGCTTCCTCGACCGCGCCCCCGACTGGCTCGCGGGCTGGACCGGCATCCGCATCGACTCTGGCGATCCGGCGTCCGGCGCGGAACAGGCCATCGCGTGGTGGAAATCCCGCGGCGAAGACCCGACCAGAAAACTCGTCATCTTCTCCGACGGGCTCGACACCGAAAAGATCATCGAACTGCACCAACAGTTCAGCGGCCGGGTGAAGACCTCCTTCGGCTGGGGCACTCTCTTGACCAACGATTTCCGAGGCCTGACCCCCGACGACGCGCTGGCGCCGTTTTCACTGGTGTGCAAGGCGGTGTCGGCGAATGGCAAACCGACGGTGAAGCTGTCGGACAACCCGAACAAGGCGATGGGTCCGACGGATGAGGTCGCACGGTATAAGCGGGTGTTTGGGGTAGGGGAACAACGTGCTATGGAGGTTGTAGTTTAGTTGGAGGCACGAAATGAAAATTGAATCCCATGACATTTCGATCGAGAAGCTATTACAAGGGAACTACTTTAAAATCCCACGTTTTCAACGCCCCTATTCTTGGGAAGCTGAACATATTTCTGAATTTTGGTCAGATGTTATTGCAAATTTCGAGGACACGTATTTCATCGGATCAATGGTAGTCTATCATACCGGTCGTAACGAATTAGCGGTTGTTGATGGACAGCAAAGGTTAACTACTATTACGATCTTCTTAAGCGCTATTCGTGACGCATTTGTTGACCTTAAAGAAATAGAATTAGCTCGTGGTTTGCAGAGCTACATCGAGCGGAAGAACCGGGACAATCAAGATGTATTCGTTTTAACTACAGAGACATCTTTTCCATATTTCCAAGATACAGTTCTCAAATTTGACGCCTCAGACATGGACCACGAAGTTGGCAAAGAGGAGGAGGCGATTGAGAGAGCGTTTAATATTTTCTCTCGGAATCTCGCTGACAAAATAAGTGGTTTTTTCAATGACAAAAGCTTAAGCGATGAAGATCAGCTCGAAAGTGCCAAAAATTGGCTTAAAGGGTTGAGAGACACAATCTTAGATCTGAATGTCATTCTAGTTGAGCTCGACAATGAAGATGACGCATATCTAATTTTTGAGACTCTCAATACGCGAGGTAAAGATTTAGCACTATCAGACTTGGTCAAGAACCATTTTACGAAATACTTGAAGGCTGGCGGAGCTCTAGATACGTCTCGGCTCAAATGGAACAGGATTATGACTGTTTTAGGAGAGTCCACAGAGGACCTAGACGCGGACACATTCATTGTGCATTCGTGGCAATCTCGCTATGAAAACGTAACCAAAGCGAAAGCCTTTCCAAAACTTAGGGCGCAAATAAAACAAAAGAATGCACAAACACATTTGGAAGCATTTCTTAAGGATGCCGGATATTGGCGCTCAATTTTTGAGATGGATTATCAGTGGGAAGCTGACGAGCGAGAGATTGTGCAATCGTTGCGGGCACTAAGAATGTTTCGTGTTGTGCAGCCTACGCCAGGATTGCTCTCTCTGATAAGGGCTTATAGAGAAAAGAAAATTAAAAGGAAAAAACTAGCGGCAACGCTCCGATCTATCGAAAATTTCCATTTTTCTTTTACCGCAGTCACATCTTCTCGTTCCTCTGGTGGTATCTCAGGAATGTACTCATCGTTTGGTCGAAAAATTTTCGAAGCAACAGATACCAATGTTGCGGCTGCGGAAATTCGATCTTTAGAGGCAAAGTTGAGAGAAAGGGTTCCTCCGATTTCCGAGTTCAAGGCAACTTTTGAACAAATTCTATATACTAAGGACAGGACCTCACAGCGTAATCTCGTGCGTTACGTTCTGGAGAGAATATCCGAACACCAAAAGCAACCGACAGTAGGAAACTCGCAAAACTTAACCATTGAACACTTAATTCCGCAATCACAAATAAAAAGCGGGCGTAGGGAAGAAGTAATCGGGCAATTAGGAAACCTAATTTTGGTTGATCAACAAACGAACAACCTTCTTGGTGAGAAGAGTTTTTCAGACAAAAAGAAAATCCTGAAAGACGCTGGATACACACTGCCGGAATTGTTCGCCTCTGCAGATGAGATAACTGACGAGCTCATTCAAGACAACACGCGAAGACTCGCAGAACTAGCACTTGAGGAATGCTGGAAGATTTAATCACCCCACCTTCCCCCGCAACTTCTTAACCTCCCCCCGTTCCTTCTTCGCCTTGATCCGCCGCTCCACCGACCCTTTCGTCGGCTTCGTCTTCACCCGGCGTTTCGGCACCACCAGCGCCTTTTGCACCAGCTCCGCCAAACGCTCCCGCGCGATCTCCCTGTTCCGGGCCTGCGACCGGGTCTCTTCGACCTGAAGGACAATCGCCCCATCCTTTGTCCAGCGCCGCCCCGCCAGTCGTCGCAGCCGGGTCTTGACCGGCGCCGGAAGGTTTGGAGACCGCTCCGCCTCGAACCGCAATTCGACCGCCGTGGAGACCTTGTTGACATTCTGCCCGCCGGGACCGGAGGAGCGAACAAACTGCTCGGTGATTTCCCAATCGGCGATCTCGATCTGGTCGGTGACGGTGAGGGGCATGGCGATGATCCGGGACGTGCTGGGGCAGATCAGGGAAATACCTGACCAAAAGAGATGACATACAAAAGTCCGACGCAAAGCCGACGTATATCCGACAGGGTCGAAAAGGGCAAAACCGGAGGCGAAAGGGCAGACACGGAAAAGGGCTGCCAGATAGAGCAGCCCTCCGAGATCTCAGGAGATGGGGTCAGTTAGGACACCCAATCAGGAGTGTTTCACTCTAGAAGATTGCCTCTAGGTGGCGGCCCCCCCGACTGTCTTGACCTCGCTCTCCAACATCACTCTAGACACTGGACCACCTCCTTTCGATGAATTGCCGATAAGATAATGGTGGCACAGATTTGGTATATAGCAAGTTAATTTATACCATACGTGCGGTGAGACGCCCAACAATGAGGCGAAAAGGCACGAGAGCGATCAAAGCGAGGGCAAGTTTGACACACCAATCGGCCACCGCGAGCGAAATCCACAGCGGAACGGGCGCGCCGACCAGAAGGAACGGCACAGAGTCCCAGGCCCAGGAGACCTCCATATCGGCGGCCTCGCCAAAGATGTGGATGTTCTGCGAAAACGCGATGCCAAAGAAGATCGCGGTGTCGAGCGCGGAACCGATGATCGAGGAGGCAAACGGCGCTTTCCACCACGTCCCCTCCCGAAGCCGGTCAAACACGAACACATCCGTGAGCTGGGCGACGAGGAAGGCAATGGCGGACCCCACGGCGACACGCAGCGCCACGGCCTGATAGGTATAGCCATCGCCTTGCAGGGTGATCTGCGTGCCGATGAGGCTACAGACGATCCCGGTGACGAACCCCGCAAGGATGACCTTGCGCGCGGAGGCGACGCCATAGACGCGGTTCATCACGTCGGTGACGAGAAAGGCGAAGGGATAGGTGAAAGCCCCCCATGTCAGAAGCCCATCCGCGATGAGGAACTGCACGAGGATATTGGAGGCCACGACAATGGCGGCCATGGCGAGAACGCCAGGAAGGATACGATTCATGATGTGACCCGTTTTTTATCGAAGGTGACGGCAACTCGGCCCCATTGCGGGGCGGTGCGGCGGTCTAACCCCCGCCCGGCGACAAATCAAGTGTTATTCTTCGACCTGATAATCGACGAATTCCGTGCGTTGAAAGAACTTGAAATTGTTGTCGGAAACCATGGTCACCCGCACATCCTCGGGCGTGCCCCAGACGGCGATGCCTTCGAGATTGTCATGGGTGCCGGTCAGGGTTCTGAGCAGGATCTGTTCATTCTCCGGCCCATCCGGGCCAAGATCGAACCGCCGCACGCGGGTGGCAAAACCCAGCCCGGTGAACCAGCGTTCCAAAAGATAAAGCCGCCCGTCCGGCCCGATATCGAGCCCCACCGGCAGGAAATCCGTCGTGCCGTCGCGCGGGATCGACCAGGGCTGATCCCATCCCGAACCGGGCCGATAGCGGTAGAGCGGAAAGGGCCGGGTCATCTCGCCGGAGCGCTCGGGAAGCGTATAAAGCGTTCCGTCGCGAGCCACGGCCAGCCCTTCGAGCGACGAGTTCGTCTGCATGCCTTTGAAATCCGGGTGACTGGGCAGATCGGTCAGCCATCCGGTCTCCGGGTCCATCTGCGCCACCCGGTGATGGCCTTCGAACGACAGGAAAATCGCGCCCGTGTCGGAGACGGCAAGCCCCTCGCTGTCGTCATCGTAGCGCGGCAGAGGCTTGCCTTCCGAGGTCAGAAATCCTTGCGCGGTCCGGACAAAAGCGCCTTTGACGACGCCCTTTTCATCGCGTTTCAGATCGCCCTGAAACAGCATCGCACGGTCCGACAAGGCCCAGAACGACAGCCCGTCCCCGGACAGATCAAGGCCAGACAATCCGCCGACACGCGCATCGGCGGAGATCCATGTATAGGACCCGAGATATTTCAACGTTGCTGCCTGTGACAGGCTGGGCAGGGCGCTCGCGATCAGCGCGAGGACAAGACGGCGGAACATTGTGCGGGCAGTGTGGCGAGAGTGATCGGAGGTTTCGGTTTCGCGGGCTTGGCATTGGGATCGGGCGGCGGCGGGTTGAGGATGTTGTTCACCCATTCCTGCGCATCGTCACACCCGTCACCTGGCGGGGGGGCTGCCTGATCCACGCAGTATTTATCGCCCTTGGGACAGTTCAGCCGCACATGGAAATGATAGTGGTGTCCCCACCACGGACGAATTTTCCGAAGCCAGCTTTTGTCGCCTTTTTCGTCCTTGCACATTTGCACTTTCGCGCCGGGAAAGACGAAAATCCGCGACACGCGCGGATCGGAGGCAGCGGCCTTGAGAATCTCGTGATGCGCCCGTGTCCAGCTCGCATTGGTATAGGCACCGGAGGCGCGCTGCATCGAGATCGACGACAGGCTTTCGCGTTCGGCGCGGCTTAGATCGAGACGGATCGCGGGCAGCATCCAGATATCGGCATCGAGCCCGATCTGGTGGCTGGCGTGTCCCGAGGACATCGGGCCACCGCGCGGCTGGCTCATATCGCCGATGTAAATCCCGTTCCAGCCGGGCTGCGCGGCGGCTTTGCGCGACAGGTCCTCAAGAAAATCGACGAGGACCGGCTGACCCCAGTTGCGGTTGCGCGACAGGCGCATGGCCTGCCATGTCGGCCCGGTTTCGGGTAGAGCCGTTGCCCCCCCGACACATCCCTGCGAATAGCTGCCGAAGGATTCGGGCACCTGTTGCGAGGGCAGGGCAATGGGGCCGAACAGGTCCTTGGCCGGACGGTGATCCGACGAGGAGACCGAGACTTTAGGGCTCGGCGCACTGTTTTTTTCGCCACCCACACAGGCGGCCAAAGTCGCCACCAGAGCCAGGCTCAACCATTTACGCATCATCAGGGACCTTTGTGCCTTCCGGATGCACCCAAGCTAGCAGCACCAGCCCCAGAATGAAAAGGGCGATGAGCGGAGTGATGCCGAGGCGTTGAGAATTCGTGACATCCGACACCACGGCGATCAGTGCCGGTGCGAGGAAAGTGGTCGCCTTGCCCGAAAGCGCGTAGAGTCCGAAAGCTTCGGTCATCCGTTCCGGATCGGCCTGTCGGACCATCATCGTGCGGGAGGCCGATTGAATGATGCCCCCCACGGCGCCAAGCACCGCGCCGCAGATGTAAAAGGCGATGTCGGGCAGTTTGCTTCCCGTCTCGACCGCCGTGAACAGCACGCTTTCGCGCGTGATCGTGAGGATCACGAGACAGACACTGATCAGTACGGCGATGGAAAAGAGGATCACCGGTTTCGGACCGAACTTCTGATCCGCGATGCCGCCGAAATAGGTGAAAACCGAGCCTGTGAAGGCGGCCAGAATGCCGAAGACGCCGATCTGCACGACGCTCCATTCCAGCGCGCCAAGCGCATAGATGCCGCCAAAGGTGAATACCCCGTTCAGCGCATCGCGATAGAACATCGAAGAGCCGAGAAAGGCGAAAAGCGAACGCCGCTTCGGCAGGCTGCGCAGGGTCTTCATCAACTCGTCGATGCTGCGCCCGATCGCCCCCGGCTGCACAGGCGCCGTGCTTTTCGGTTCCCGCACCCAGAGAAAGAACGGCACCATCGAGATCACGAACCACAGCGCCACGAAAGGCCCGACAAACCGCGTGCCTTCGCGCGTCGCGGGATCGAGGCCGAACAGCGGCGCGCTGCCCAAAAGCGTGACGCCCGCGGTATTCTCTGCAAAGAGCAGAAGCATGATCACGAGCGCGATGATCCCGCCGAAATAGCCCCAGGCCCAGCCATTGCCGGAGATCTTGCCGATCTCCTCGCGGCTGCCCAGAGCGGGCAAAAGCGCATTGGTGAAAATCGTGGTGAATTCGACCCCGATCAGGCCCAAAGCGAAGAAAACCAGCACCAGAACGGTAGGGAAATCCTCCGGCGAGGCGATCCAGAGCCCCGCCGACCCGATCACGTAAAGCGCCGAGAACAGCCAGATCCATGGCATCAGCCGCTTGCTCTCATCGGCAATGGCGCCCAGCACCGGTGCGGACAGCGCGATCATCAGCCCCGCAGCCGTCAGCCCGTAGCCCCAGATCGATTGCGCCTCCGCCTTGGCATGCGCGGCATCCATGCCGCCCGCCGTCAGATAGGCGATCACCTGTTCGGCAAAATAAGGCCCGAAAATGAAGGTGACAACCAGCGTGTGAAAGGGCTGCGTCGCCCAATCGTACATCATCCAGCCCCAGATGCGTTTGCGATGGCTCGGTTCCGCCATGTGCCTGTCCTTCTCGCCTCAGTTGCGGGGATAGAACAGGCAAAGTGTCGCACACGCAACGCTTAAGATCGCTTATCTCGCGGGTGGCCAGGGCCGTGTGTCATCCGCGGCGATCCAGTTTTTCACCCAATCCGGCAGCTCCGGACTTTCGACCCCCGGCTCCAGACACTTCAAAAGGTCCCGCGGCGGCACCATCCGGCGGTTTTTGAGAACCGCGCCGCGGATCAGGATGTGATTGCAGCATTCGCCTTTCCGGTCCCACATCGACTGTTCGATATAGAGAAACTTGTCGTCGAACCCGATCGGCGTCGTCACCATGTCGACGGTCTGAAACGTCGTCACCCTCCGGCGATAGCGCACGGAGGCCCCCGCGACCGCCATGCCGAACCCGCCCTCTTTCGCGGCCTTCGCCGTGCCGTTGCGGATCGACATCGGCACCCGGCCAAGGTCAAAGATTGTTAAGGTTCTGCCGTTATTCAGTTCCAGCCACAGGTCAATGTCCCAGGGCATGCAGATATGCCGGGAATAATGCGGCTCGAAGAGGCCGAGTTTGGGCGCGTTTTTATATTTCCACGCCTGATAGAACATGCGGACGAAAGGATACATATGCGCCACTGTCTTGCTGCGGGCGCAAAGGTCAAGTCGAACGTTGCGGCACAGGTTGCGGCAGAGGGAGGCAACGGGTGCTCTTGTGCGACCGGGACAGAGACCTTAGGTGAGAGAACGACCGTTAATTTGGGAACCTGAACATATGCTGTCTTTGATGCAAATCCTGCTGATGATCCTCGGCGTCGTGAAATTCGTCATGATCGTTCAGATCATCATGAGCTGGCTGATCAATTTTCAGGTGCTCAACGTGCGCCAACCCTTGGTCTATCAGATCTGGGAAGGCCTCTCGCGCCTTCTCGAGCCGGTCTATCGCCCGATCCGTAAAATCCTGCCGCCGATGAGCGGTCTGGACCTCGCGCCTCTGGTGGCCTTCATCGCGATCTATGCGATCGAACGGATCATCTACAACAATGCGGGCATGTTCTACTAAGCCTTCCCGCCGGAAAGCCCCTTGAGCCTCGCGCCCCCGCATGCGATTCTGTCGCCAATCATAAAGAGCAGGCGACATGGACACGACACAGGGGCGTTTACAGGGGCTTTTATCCTCCGTTTTCGGATTTGACGATTTCCGCCCCGGTCAGGCAGAGATCGTGGAGGCCGTGGTCGCCGGGCGTGACGTGCTTGCCATCATGCCCACGGGCGGCGGCAAATCCCTGTGTTTCCAACTCCCCGCTCTGGTGCGCGACGGTCTCACCGTCGTCATCTCGCCGCTGATCGCCCTGATGCGCGATCAGGTTCAGGGACTGCAAGCCGCCGGTGTTGCCGCCGGTGCGCTGACCTCCGGCAATACCGAAGAGGAAAACGACGCGGTCTTCAACGCACTCTCCCGCGGTGAGTTGAAACTCCTCTACATGGCCCCCGAACGCCTCGCCTCCGGTGGCACCCTGCCGATGCTGCGTCGCGCGAATGTGTCGCTGATTGCCGTCGACGAGGCGCATTGCGTCTCGCAATGGGGCCATGATTTCCGCCCCGATTATCTCCGCATCGGCGATCTCAAACGCGCGCTGGGCGTGCCGCTCGCGGCCTTCACCGCCACCGCCGACGAAGAAACTCAGGCGGAGATCGTCACCCGCCTGTTCGATGGCACGCAACCCGAAAGTTTCCTGCGGGGTTTCGACCGTCCGAACATCCATCTCGCCTTTGCCGTCAAGGACAGCCCGCGGCGTCAGATCCTCGATTTTGCCTCCGCTCGCAAAGGTCAGTCCGGCATCGTCTATTGCGGCACGCGGGCCAAGACCGAAAGCCTTGCCAAGGCGCTCTCTGACGCCGGGCATCTGGCCCTCGCCTATCACGGCGGGATGGAGCCGGATCGCAGGCGTGAGGTCGAGCGCCGCTTTCAACAGGAAGACGAGTTGATCGTCGTCGCCACCATCGCTTTCGGCATGGGGATCGACAAACCGGACATCCGCTGGGTGGCGCACGCCGACCTGCCGAAATCCGTTGAGGGCTATTATCAGGAAATCGGTCGCGCCGGTCGCGACGGCGCGCCCGCCGAGACGCTCACGCTCTTCGGCCCCGATGACATCCGTTTCCGCCGCACCCAGATCGACGAAAGCCTTGCGCCGCCCGAGCGCCGTGCCGCCGATCATGCCCGTCTCAACGCGTTGTTGGGGTTGGCGGAGGCGCAGGTCTGCCGCCGCCAGACCTTGCTCAAATTCTTTGGCGAAGAGGCTGCGCCTTGCGGGAATTGTGACTTATGTGACAGTCCGCCAGAGATTTTCGACGGTACCACGGCGGTGCGCAAGGCGCTCTCTGCCGTGCTCCGCTGTGATCAGGGTTTCGGTGCAGGCCATCTCATCGATGTGCTGACCGGCAACCTGACCGACAAGGTTCGCCAGTGGAATCATGACCAGCTTTCGGTTTTCGGCATCGGCAAGGAGTATGACAAACGCCAGTGGAACGCGATTTTCCGGCAGATGATGGGCGCCGACCTTCTGCGCCCCGACCCGGAGCGTCACGGTGCGCTTTATATGACCGAACCGGCGATGCCGATCCTCAAGGGCGACGCGACCATCACGCTGCGCAAGGACACGCTCGCCAAGGCCCGCAAAGGTCCGGTCGCCAAGGTCTTGGTTTCCGAAGAGGATGCGCCGCTTCTCTCCGCGCTCAAGGCGAAACGTCGCGCGCTGGCCGAAGAGGCCCGCGTGCCCGCCTATGTGGTGTTTGCCGACCGGACCCTGATCGAGATGGCGGAAAAACGTCCGCAGACGCTCGACGAAATGGGGCGGATCGGCGGTGTCGGCGCGAAGAAACTCGAACGTTACGGCGATCTGTTTCTGTCCGTCATTCTCGGCGCGCCGGTGCCGGAGATGCACCCCGCCCGGCGCAAACTGGCAAGCTCCGGTGGCGGCGATCTCTTCGACCGGTTGCAGGTGATCCATCACGATCTGGTGCGGGGCGATTGCGGCACGCTGAAACCGATGAGCCTGACTGCGATTCAGATCACCAAGATCGTGAAAATGCGCCCCGCAGACATGGCGAGTTTCGCCCGCATCGTCGGCGACAAACCTGCCGAGCGCTTCGGTCCCGCGATGATTGAGGCGATCCACGCCGCCTGATCGGGGTTATTCCCCGGCCATGATCTCCGCCGGTTCCTCCGGCAGGATCGGGCGACACCCTTCCGGCAGTTCCTGCAAGATACGGTCGATGATCGCCGCCTTGCGCAGCGGTTTCGTCATATAGTGATCGAGCCCCGCGGCAAGGATGTCCAATTCGTCGCCCGCCATGGCATGCGCGGTCAGCGCGACGATCGGAACATGCGTACCGGTGTCGAGTTCGAGCGTGCGGATCTGCCGCGTGGCCTCCTTGCCGTCGACCTCGGGCATGGAAATGTCCATGAACACCAGATCGGGCTGAAACCCCTGATACAGCTCGACCGCCTCGCGCCCGTTCCCGGCAAAGCGCAGCTCGATGTCGAGCGCCTTGAGCATCTTGCCGAACACCAACTGGTTGGTTTTGTTGTCCTCCGCCGCCAGGACCCGCATCCGGCGGCCCGGCTCAGGACTGATCATCGGCTCGACCGGCACAAGATCGGCCAGCGCGTGCCAGAGATCGGCCCGGAGCAGCGGTTTTTGAAGCGTCTTGGCATCGTCCATGTCAAAGCTTCCCGCCGAGATCGGCCCGGAGGTCATCAAAAGCACCGGCGCGGTCACGCCACGCAGGCGGAGATCCTGGATCAGCCCGGCGGCATCCATGCCCGGAAGCTTGTTGTCGATCAGATAGACATGCGCATCGAGCGGCGAGGCCAGAAGGGCCTCGGCGCTGTCGAAGGGCGCGACCTCAAATCCGAGCGCGGTCAGTTGCTTTTCGAGAATGAGCGAATTGGCGTTGATGTGATCCACAAGGGCCGCGCGATGCATCCAGGAGGGCAGGCTCAGCGCCTTGTTTTCCTCGACCACATCCATGGTGATATGGAAACCGAAACAGGAGCCGACGCCCTCCTCGCTGTCGACCCAGATCTCGCCGCCCATGAGCTGCACGAGCTGGCGTGTGATCGCAAGGCCAAGCCCTGTGCCTTCGAATTTGCGATTGCGCGCGTCCTCGACCTGATTGAACTCGCCGAAAATGTGCTCGATCATCTCGGGTGCGATGCCGATGCCGCTGTCCTCGACCGAAACATGGACGCGCTGGCGTTTGCCGTCGTCGTCGGGGAGGCCGACAACCCGCACGATCACATGACCCTTATGGGTAAATTTCACCGCATTGCCGATCAGATTGGTCAGAACCTGCCGCATCCGTCCGGGATCGCCGATGAAATTCGTCGGCATGAACATGTCATAGTCGATGATCAGATCGACGCCTTTCTGGGTCGCCGAGGGCTGCAAAAGCACCATGACGTCCTGAATGCAGCGTTCGAGATCGAACACTTCCGGGTGCAAAGAGAGTTTCGAGGCCTCGATCTTCGAGTAATCCAGCACATCGTTGATCAGACTCAAAAGCGCCTCGCCGGAGGATTTGATCGTATCGACATAGAGGATCTGCTCCTCCGTCAGATCGGTTTCCGACAAAAGATCGGCCATGCCCACCATGCCGTTCATCGGCGTGCGAATCTCGTGGCTCATATTGGCGAGGAAGGCGGATTTGGCGCGGTTGGCGGCTTCGGCCTTGCTCCGGGCTTTCTTGAGACGCTCCTCATACCGGATGGAGGCGGTGATGTTCAGCCCGAGCGAGACCATATCCCCGTCTGAAGATCGTCGGTCCACCAGCCTCACGAATTGGTTGTTCCAAAGCCGGATCGTGTGCGGCTCGCGCACCGGGGCACGCCAGCGCGCCACTGCCTGATTGATAAACGTCTCGCGCGTGAGATCACCGATGTCGATTACACCTTCTTCCACCGCAAGTCGCACGATCTCCGGGTATGTGATGCCGGGTCTGACGTCCTCAAGCCCGTCGAAAATCCGCAGATAGGCCGGGTTCGCGGCGATCATGATCTCGGAAGGGTCGAAAACGGCAAACCCGTCCTGAATCGTCTCGATCGAATCCCAAAGCCGCCGTTCGGCGATATGCACGGCGACATTCGCCTTTTCCAAATCCTCGCGCGTGCGCAGGTTCTCGTCGCGAAGCACCTCCGTCTCCTCGCGTTTGACGATGATCTCATCGGACAGGTGCCGGGCGTGTTGCGACAGCTTGCGATTGGCCGCGAACAACTCCGCCTGTTTCAATTCCAACAGACGCTCCGCAGCCAAGCGCGCACGACGTTCCTGAGACAACGTATCCGACAGCGACATAGGGACCTCTTCAAACCCTGCCCGGCCTTATGCACGGGGCTTTGGCCCAGAATGGTCCGAACAGGGTGAAAAGAGTCTTAACCGGATCGCGAAAATTGGCGGAACCTGCCCACGCGTGACCTCAGATGCGCTCGATCGCCACGGCAATCCCTTGCCCGCCGCCGATGCACATGGTGATCAGACCGCGTTTGCCGCCGGTGCGCTCAAGCTCATACATGGTCTTCACGACCAAAATCGCCCCCGTCGCCCCCACCGGATGGCCGAGCGCAATCGCGCCGCCGTTCGGATTGACCTTGGCCGGATCGAGCCCCAGCGCCCGGTTGACCGCAATCGCCTGCGCCGCAAAGGCTTCGTTGCTCTCGATCACATCGAAATCGGCCACAGTGAGCCCGGTGCGCTGGCACAGGCTCTCGACCGCCGGGATCGGCCCGATGCCCATCACCTCCGGGCGGACGCCGGAATGGGCATAGCCGAGGATGCGGAATTTCGGCGAAAGTCCCGCCGCCTCTGCCGCTTCCGCACGTGCCAGAACCAAAGCCGCCGCCCCGTCATTGAGGCCCGACGCATTGCCCGCCGTCACCGTACCGTCTTTCTCGAACGCCGGACGCAGTTTGGCGAGGCCTTCGGGCGTCGTGGGCTTCGGGTGCTCATCCGTGTCGAACGCCACAAGATCGCGCTTCATCCTGACCTCGACAGGAATGATTTCGTCCTTAAATCGCCCCTCTGCGATGGCCTTCGCGGCCCGCATCTGGCTTTCCAGGGCAAAGGCGTCCTGATCCTCGCGCGACACGCTGTGTTCACGGGCAACATTCTCCGCCGTCACCCCCATATGGCCGGTGCCGAACGGGCAGGTCAGGGCGCCGAGCATCATGTCCTGTGCGGCGACATCGCCCATTTTCTGTCCCCAGCGCGCGGCGGGGAGGATATAGGGCGAGCGGCTCATGACCTCGGTCCCACCCGCCACGGCAAAATCGGCGTCGCCGAGCATCAGCGATTGCGCGGCCGACACGACCGCCTGCGCGCCGGAGCCGCAAAGCCGGTTCACGTTCATCGCGGGGGTCGTTTCCGGGATGCCCGCGCCCATGGCCGCGAGGCGGGAGACATACATGTCCTTGGGCTCGGTGTTGATGATATGGCCAAAGACCACATGGCCGATCTGCGCGCCGTCGACGCCCGCGCGGGCAAGCGCGGCCTTGGTCACGAGGCTGCCGAGATCGGCGGGCCGCATCCCGGCCAAAGCGCCGCCGAAGGTGCCGATGGCGGTGCGGGCGCCGCCGAGAATGACGATGTCAGACATGAATTTCCTCCCTTTCCTGTGCCCGCGACTTTAGCGGAGGCGTGGAAAGGGGGAAGCGAAACGCTGCGTCTTGCGGCTTAGGCCGGTTCGGCGTGGAAAAGCGGGGCGCGCCCGGTTTCGGTCACCACCTCTTCGACACCGTTCTCGATCACCATGGTGGTCATCGGACGTCCGTAGCCCGCGCCGCTGTCGATGTCGATCCGCTGACCGAAATGGGTCGGCACATCGAGCGCGGTGTGCCCGTGCACCACCGTGAAGGGCAGAACGCCGTGATAATCGAGCCACCCTTCGCGGATCCAGATCAGATCGTCTTCGGTCTGATGTTCGACCGGCACACGCGGGCGGATGCCGGCGTGGACGAAAAGGTAATCGCCCCAGGCATAGGTCAGGGGCGCTTTTTCGATGAATTCGAGATGCGCCTCGGGCACGGCCTTGGCGGCGCGCATATGGGCCAGCTCGAACTCGCCATCCACCGCTTCGACGCCATAAGACGCCAGCGTGTCGGTCCCGCCCAAAGCCGGATGGAGCCAGCTTTTGCCGGATTTGATATGATCGTCATGGGCGATGCCATGGCGCACGAACCGGGTGAACATCCGGTCGTGATTGCCGCGAATGGTGCGCCACGGTTTGCCCGCCGCGATTCCGTCCATCAGGTATTGGATGACGCCCGCGCTGTCCGGCCCGCGGTCCACATAATCGCCAAGATGGATGACGCGCGCGTCGGTATCGCCGACCCTTGCCTTATCCGCATCGATCCGCGCATGCGCGGCTTTGAGCATATCGAGTTGACCGTGAATGTCGCCGATGGCGTAGATGCGCAAGGGAGCCTCCCAAAGTATGTCGCGCGTCGGAGGAGCGGCTCTGCTCCGACGCGCAACGTGTCAGGACTTCATGCGGATCGCATGCCACTCCAGATGGTCGCGCATGAAGGTGGAGATGAAGTAGTAGCTATGGTCATAGCCCTCTTGCATCCGAAGTGTTAGGGGCTGGCCGCTTTTTTCACAAACCTGTGTCAAAAGCTCCGGCTTGAGCTGAGTTTCGAGGAAATTGTCCCCTGTCCCCTGATCCACAAGGATCTCCGGCACGCGCGCCCCGTCCTCGATCAAAGCGCAGGCGTCATACTCCCGCCACGTCGCCCTGTCCGCGCCGATATATCCGGTCAGCGCCTTCTCGCCCCAGGGGCAATTCAGCGGGCTGACGATGGGGGCAAAGGCCGAGACGGATTTATAGGCCGACGGATTGCGCAATGCGATGGTCAGCGCGCCATGTCCGCCCATGGAATGCCCCATGATGCCGATGCGGGTCATATCGGCGGGAAATTCCGCGCCGATGAGCGCGGGCAGTTCCGTCTCGATATACTCCCGCATCCGGTAGTTTTGCGCAAACGGCTCTTCCGTAGCGTTCACATAGAACCCCGCGCCCAGACCGAAATCATAGGCCCCTTCCGCATCGTCCGGCACGCCTTCGCCACGGGGCGAGGTGTCCGGTGCCACAAAGATCAGGCCAAGCTCCGCACAAGCCTCGCGGAACTCGCCCTTCTCCGTCACATTGGCCTGCGTACAGGTCAGCCCCGAGAGATAAAACACCACCGGGAGCTTTTCGCCCGCCTCGTGATCGGGCACGAAGACGGAAAATTCCATCTCCGTCCCGGTCGCTTTGGACGTGTGGGTGTAAACCCCCTGCGTCCCACCATGGCTGCGATTGCTGGATTTAACCTGCATCAGTACTCAACCACCGCGCGGATCGACTTGCCTTCGTGCATCAAATCGAACCCGTGGTTGATCTCTTCGAGCTTCAGCTTGTGCGTGATCATCGGGTCGATCTCGATCTTGCCGTCCATGTACCAATCGACGAATTTCGGCACATCGGTCCGGCCTTTGGCGCCGCCGAACGCCGTGCCTTTCCAGACGCGGCCGGTGACCAACTGGAACGGACGGGTGGAAATTTCCGCCCCCGCCGCCGCCACGCCGATGATCACCGACACACCCCAGCCGCGGTGCGAACATTCAAGCGCATCGCGCATCACCTTGACGTTGCCGGTCGCGTCGAAGGAATAGTCCACGCCGCCGATCTGATCCGCGCCGCGCTTGGTCAGGTTGACGATTTCCTGAACCACAGTGCCCTCGATCTTCGACGGGTTGATGAAATGGGTCATGCCGAATTTCTTCGCCATCTCGGCTTTGTCGTCATTGAGATCGACCCCGATGATCATATCGGCCCCTGCCATACGCAGGCCCTGGATGACGTTGAGACCGATACCGCCCAGACCGAACACCGCAGCCGTCGAACCGATCTCAACCCCTGCCGTGTTGATCACCGCGCCGATGCCGGTGGTCACACCGCAGCCGATGTAGCAAATCTTGTCGAAGGGCGCGTCGTCGCGCACCTTGGCCAGCGCGATCTCCGGCATCACTGTGTGGTTCGCAAAGGTCGAACAGCCCATGTAATGATAAATCGGCGTGCCATCGAGCATCGAGAAGCGCGTGGTGCCATCGGGCATAAGGCCCTGGCCTTGCGTGTTGCGGATCGCGGTGCAGAGGTTGGTTTTGCCCGAAAGACAGGACGGGCATTCGCGGCACTCCGGCGTGTAAAGCGGAATGACGTGATCGCCGGGTTTCAGCGTGGTCACGCCTTCGCCGACTTCCAGCACGATGCCCGCGCCCTCATGGCCGAGGATGCAGGGGAAAATCCCTTCCGGGTCGGCGCCCGAGCGAGTGAATTCGTCGGTGTGACACAGGCCCGTGGCCTTGATCTCGACCAGAACCTCGCCCTTCTTCGGGCCTTCAAGGTTCACTTCCATAATCTCAAGCGGTTTCCCGGCCTCAAGGGCCACGGCGGCTTTGGTTCTCATCATAGTTTCCTCCCGATGCGGTGCGTACACGGCGTCTACGTTACAACTTTGGTCACCCGACGTAAAACGAAGGGCCGCTGGTTTGTCCAGCGGCCCTCCTGATTGTTTTGTAAAAGGCTGGTGTGCGATCAGGCTTTGAAGTGCAGCGGGATCACACGCTGGAACAGACCGGAGTCCTTCAGCGCTTTCACGGTTTCCGGTTTCACCGGCGTGTCGAGGAAGGTCATCGCGATCGCGTCGCCACCTGCTTTGGCACGACCCAGCGTGAAGTTCGCGATGTTCTCGTTGTGCTCGGCCAGAAGGGTCCCGAGTTTGCCGATGATGCCCGGCACGTCCTTATTGGTGGTGTAGAGCATGTGCTCGCCCACTTCGGAGTCGATGGTGATGCCTTTGATCTGGATGAAGCGCGGCTTGCCATCGGAGAACACCGTGCCTGCGATGGTGCGGTATTTCTCGACGGTCTGGATGTCGAGCTTGATGTAACCCTCGAACGAACCCGACGCATCCTGCGTGGTTTTCGAAAGCTGGATGCCACGCTCTTTCGCGATCAGCGGCGCGGAGACCATGTTCACATCCGGGTTCACGGCCTGCATGATCCCGGCCACGACGGCGGCTTCGAGCGCCTTGAGGTTCATCCCGGAGGCGACGCCATCATAGGTGATGTTGATCGTCTCGATGGCTTCCTCGGTCACCTGACCGATGAAAGAGCCCAGAGCTTCGGCGAGCTTGACCCACGGGCCCATGACCTTGGCTTCTTCGGCGGTCATCGACGGCATGTTCAGCGCGTTCTCGACGGCGCCGTCCATCAGGTAGTTCGACATTTGCTCGGCCACTTGCAGCGCCACGTTTTCCTGCGCTTCCGTGGTGGACGCGCCGAGGTGCGGGGTGCAGACCACGTTCGGAAGACCGAACAGCGGGTTGTCGACGGCGGGTTCTTCGGAGAACACGTCGAAAGCCGCACCAGCGACATGACCGGATTTGATCAGCTCGGCGAGAGCGACCTCATCGACAAGACCGCCGCGGGCACAGTTGATGATGCGCACGCCTTTCTTGGTCTTCTCAAGGTTCTCTTTCGAGAGGATGTTGCGGGTGCTGTCGGTCAGCGGCACGTGCAGCGTGATGAAATCGGCGCGTTTCAGCAGCTCGTCGAGCTCGACTTTTTCCACACCCATTTCGGCGGCGCGCTCTTCGGAGAGGAACGGATCGTAGGCGACCACTTTCATCTTCAGGCCGAGCGCACGGTTGCAGACGATGCCACCGATGTTGCCCGCGCCGATGACGCCCAGCGTCTTGGCGGTCAGTTCGACACCCATGAATTTGGATTTTTCCCATTTGCCGGCTTGCGTCGAAGCATCGGCGGCGGGGATCTGACGGGCGACCGCAAACATCAGCGCGATGGCGTGTTCTGCGGTGGTGATCATGTTGCCGAACGGCGTGTTCATCACGATCACACCTTTTTTCGACGCGGCTTCCTTGTCGACGTTGTCGGTGCCGATCCCGGCGCGACCCACGACTTTCAGGTTGGTGGCATGCTCCAGAAGAGCAGGCGTCACTTTGGTCGCGGAGCGGATCGCGAGACCGTCGTATTTGCCGATGACTTCAGCCAGCTTGTCTTTGTCTTTGCCGAGTTCCGGCATGAAGTCCACTTCGATGCCGCGATCGCGGAAAATCTGGACGGCGGTTTCCGACAGCTTGTCGGAGACGAGAACTTTGGGGGCCATGTTGGGCACTCCTCAGGAAGATGTTGGGATTGGGAGCCGGGCGTTTTCGCCCGGCGCTTTGGTCCAATGAGGTCCGACACATGTCCGACAGAAGTCCGACGTTTTGCCGACCGTCAAAAATCAGAGATTATTGCTCGTTGATGCACTCTTCGAAGGCCCATTTGAGCCAGAGGGTCAGGGCTTCGATGTCCGAGGATTCGACCGTCGCACCACACCACACACGCAGACCGGCGGGGGCGTCACGATAAGCGCCCACGTCATAGGCTGCACCGTGCTCTTCGAGTTTCTTCGCCACGGCCTTCGCGAAGACCGCACCGTCCTTGATGCGGTCGTCGGTGAACTTCAGACACACGGAGGTGTTCGAACGGGTCGCGTCATCCTCGGCGAGGTTGGCGATCCAGTCGTGACGATCACAGAAGTCCCAGAGCACTTTCGCGTTGGTGGTGGAGCGTTCGATCAGCTTCGGCAGACCGCCGATTTTCTTCGCCCAATCCAGCGCCACGAGGTAATCCTCGACCGCCAGCATGGAGGGCGTGTTGATCGTTTCGCCGACGAAGATGCCTTCGATCAGCTTGCCGCCTTTGGTCATGCGGAAAATCTTCGGCATCGGCCAAGCGGGCGTGTAGCTTTCCAGGCGCTCGACCGCGCGCGGAGACAGGATCAGCATCCCGTGCGCCGCTTCGCCGCCCATCACCTTCTGCCAGGAGAAGGTGGTGACGTCGAGCTTGTCCCACGGCAGGTCCATCGCAAACGCGGCGGAGGTCGCGTCGCAGATGGTCAGACCTTCGCGGTCGGCGGGGATCTTGTCGCCATTCGGGACGCGCACACCAGATGTGGTGCCGTTCCAGGTGAAGACCACGTCGGTGTTGAAATCGACATCGGCGAAGTCGACGATCTGACCGTAGTCAGCGACCTTCACTTCGGCGTCGATCTTGAGCTGTTTCACAACATCGGTGACCCAGCCGGAACCGAAGGATTCCCATGCGCACATGGTGGCTTTGCGGGCACCCAGAAGCGACCAGAGCGCCATTTCGACGGCGCCGGTGTCGGAGGCGGGCACGATCCCGATTTTGTAATCTGCGGGAACGCCCAGAATTTCGCGGGTCGTTTCGATGGCGGCTTTCAGCTTGTCCTTGCCAACTTTGGCACGGTGCGAGCGGCCCAGAGGCGCGTCAGCCAGCATTTCGACGGAGAAATTGGGGATTTTGGCGCAGGGGCCAGAGGAGAAACGCGGGTTAGCGGGGCGCGTTTGCGGGTGCTTGGTAGCCATATATGCTATCCTTCCAGATAAATGCCTCTCGTTGGGGAGAGGTGTCCCGGCGCTGCATCTATGCCCTTTCCGTGCATCTGGCAATTCCCATTTTCGTGTGCGTCGCAAAAATCCCCATGAATTCTTCTGCGAAGGTGAGCAGGAGGTTAAGACTGGAAAGCCCGGCCTCCGCGCGCTATCAGGCAAGCGAGTTTTGCCCTCCACATGACCCTTCGGAGCCCGCCATGTACGTCGTCACGCTTCTGACCAACCCCGCCTCTCCCGCGCTCAATCTGACCACCGCCGATGCCCTGCGTTCGGCTTGGGGCGGCGGCGATCTCATCTGGCTCGCGCTTGGCGAAGCGGTGGAATTCATGGTCGAGAGCGTGCCGTCGAACCAATGGGACGTCTGGCAGGGTCTGCAAGGCCAAGGCATTGACATGATTGTTCTTCCTGCCGAGGGGCGTCGCAAGAAAATGCTCTTGGCGGATATGGATTCGACCATGATCCAACAGGAATGTATCGACGAGCTGGCGGATGTTGCGGGGGTTGGCGAACGGGTCAAGGAGATCACTGCCAAGGCGATGAACGGCGAACTGGATTTCGAGGGCGCGCTGACCGAACGGGTCGGGCTTTTGAAAGGTCTGCCGGAGAGCGTCATCCAGAAAGTCATCGACGAGCGCATCACGTTTATGCCCGGCGGCAAGGCGTTGTTGGCGACGATGAAACGCGACGGGGCCTATTGCGCGCTGGTGTCCGGCGGCTTCACCGCCTTCACCGGTTACGTTGCCGACGCGCTGGGATTCGATGAAAACCGCGCCAACACGCTTTTGATCGAAAACGGTGAGTTGGTGGGCAAACCCGGACTGCCGATTCTCGGCCGTGCGGCCAAGGTTCAGGCGCTCGAAGAAATTTCCGAACGTCTCGGCATCCCGCATTCCGACGTGATCGCCGTGGGCGATGGTGCCAACGATCTCGGCATGTTGAAACTGGCGGGCGCGGGCGTGGCGCTTCATGCCAAACCTTCGGTTGCCGCCGAATGCGACATCCGCATTAACCATGGCGATCTTTCGGCGCTCCTCTACGTGCAAGGCTACGCCAAATCCGACTTTGCCGATGTTTGAGGTCTCTCTCGACCTTCTGCTGATTCTCATCGCCGCAGCCTTCGCGGCTGGCTTCGTCGACAGTATCGCGGGCGGCGGCGGGCTGATCACCGTGCCGGTCCTGATGCTTGCGGGCATCCCGCCGGTGCAGGCGCTGGCGACCAACAAGGTGCAGGGCCTCTTTGGCGCGGGGATGGCCGCGATCAACTACGCCCGCGCCGGGCATGTCGACCTGCGCAAACAGATCGGCCCGGCGCTTTTGTCCTTCACGGGCGCCGTTTTCGGCGCGCTTTTGGCAAGTTCCCTGCCCACCGATGTGATCCGCCTTGGCCTGCCGGTGCTGCTGATTGCGATCGCGCTGTTTTTCGCCTTCAAGCCGGGTCTCAACGACATGGACCGCACCCAGCGCATCACGCCGGTGCTCTTCGCCACCACATTCGTGCCCTTCATCGGTTTCTACGATGGGCTTTTGGGGCCGGGGACGGGCGCGTTTTTCATGCTCGGCTTCGTCAGCCTTGCGGGTTACGGCATCCTCAAGGCCACGGCGCACACCAAACTTCTGAACTTCGCCTCGAACGTCGGCGGGCTCGTGGGATTTGTACTTGTGGCCAAGCCTCTTTGGATGCTCGGTCTCGCCATGGGCGCGGCGCAGATCGCAGGCGCTTATGTCGGCTCGACGCTCGCCACGAAAGTCGGGGCGAAGCTGATCAAGCCGGTGCTGGTCATCGCCTCCACTGCTCTGGCCCTCAAGCTCATTTCCGAATGGTTTTGAGTATTTCGGCCATCGGAAAGCCGATGCAGCCGCAGGGCTTTCACGTTTCAGCGAATTTCTGCCAAGGGCCTTTCCCAAATCGGCGGAATTACGTTACTGTGCCCCGAAGATGATGAAAATGGCCTGACCCCGGCGAAAAACCGCAGCTATAGACAGCGGAGGACGAGGTCAGAATTGGCCGATGAATGAGAGGCAGCGAGAGATCAATGAGTTTTTTCGTGAGACAGACCCTGTTTGCCGTGGCGCTGGTCGGAATGGCCGCGCCCGTGGTCGCACAGCAGAGCACCAATCAGGTGGGATCGAACACCGATTGGTACGTCTATGAGGAAAGCAACCCGACCAAGACCTGCTGGGCTGTGTCGATCCCGAAAGAGACCCTGAACACCGACAGTTCCGGGCGCCCGAAATCGGTGACGCGCTCCGATATCCTGCTGTTCGTGACCTACGCGCCGGGCAACGGGGTGAACGGTCAGGTCTCCTTCCTCGGCGGCTATCCGTTCGAGCCGGGCTCCGAGGTGACGATGGACATCAGCGGCACCCCCTTCACTCTGTTCACCAATTCCGATGACGAGACCGCCTGGGCGGTGACGCCCGAGGACGACGCCAAGATCATCGCCGCGATGAAGCGCGGTGCGACGGCGACGCTGACCGGGCATTCCTCGCGCGGGACGGTGACCAAGGACACGTTCTCGCTTCTGGGGTTCACGGCCTCGGTCGAAGAAGCGGCGAAACGCTGCGGCAAGTAAGCCCGGCGAATGAGATGTGATCGAGGCCCTGCAAGCGCGGGGCCTTTTCATATGGCTTTCACGTGCAGAATCCTGTAAGTGAGCCGCTTGATCACCGATTTGAAGAGACCCGCCATGGAACCCAGCGCACCGATTACGCAGGATGTGATGACCTTTCCGCGCAAGGAAACGCCCTCTGACAAGATCAATCTTGTCGGGCTGACCCGCGATGCGCTGCGTCAAACCCTGATCGACAATGGCACGCCGGAGAAACAGGCCAAGATGCGGGCGGGGCAGATCTGGCAATGGATCTACCAATGGGGCGTGCGCGATTTCGCGGAGATGACCAACCTCGCCAAGGATTACCGCGCCATGCTGGCCGAAAAATTCGAAGTGCGTGTGCCGGAGGTCGTTTCCAAACAGGTCTCCGAGGATGGCACGCGCAAGTATCTCGTGCGCATCGACGGCGGGCATGAGGTTGAAGTGGTGTACATCCCCGAAGAGGGTCGCGGTACGCTTTGCGTGTCGTCGCAGGTGGGCTGTACGCTGACCTGCTCCTTCTGCCACACCGGGACGCAGAAACTGGTGCGCAACCTGACGGCGGGCGAGATTGTCGGTCAGGTGATGATGGCGCGCGATGACCTCAATGAATGGCCGGAAAAAGGCGCGCCGAAAGACGAGACGCGGCTTTTGTCCAACATCGTTCTGATGGGCATGGGCGAGCCTTTGTACAATTTCGAAAACGTCCGCGATGCGATGAAGATCGTGATGGATGCCGAAGGGATTCAGCTCGGCCGTCGGCGCATCACGCTGTCGACTTCGGGCGTTGTGCCGGAGATTCACCGCACCGCGCAGGAGATCGGCTGTCTGCTGGCGGTGTCCTTCCACGCCACCACCGATGAGACCCGCGACGTGTTGGTGCCGATCAACAAGAAATGGAACATCGAGAAGCTTTTGGAAGCGCTGCGCGAATATCCCAAGGCGACCAATTCCGAACGCATCACCTTTGAATATGTGATGCTCAAGGATGTGAACGACACGGATGAAGATGCGCATCGTCTGGTGAAACTTCTGGACGGCATTCCGGCCAAGGTGAACCTGATCCCGTTCAATGAATGGCCGGGTGCGCCCTACAAACGCTCGTCGAACAACCGCATTCGGGCGTTTGCGACGATCCTGATGCAGGCGGGCTACGCTTCGCCCATTCGCACGCCGCGGGGTGAGGACATCATGGCCGCCTGCGGGCAGCTCAAATCCGCCACCGAGCGCGCACGCAAATCGCGTAAGGAAATTCTCAGAGAAGCCGGTCAGGCGATATAAGACATAGGGCCGGCGACGAACCGGCCCTTTCTTTTAACGCTGCCAACCTTCGGTCGCCATCAGCGCCTGCGCCTCGTCCGTGACAAGGAAGGCGAGAAACTCGGCCGCCTCCGGGTCTGCCATCGGCGAGAGGGCCACATTGACGTCCCGCCAGACGGTGCGCTCGGGGCTCAGCTCAATCTGATCCAATTCGTCATGTGTCGCGGGCCAGTTCGGCCATGTGATCCAGGCATCGGCATCCTCGTCGAGAAAGGCACGGTAACTTGCCCCCGAGCCTTTCGCATAGCTCACAATATTCTTGCGAAACGCCGTCACGTCTTCGAGCTTGCCCAGACGCCCGGCGACATCTTCCCAAGTGCCGGTGCCGGAGGTGTTGTAAACCCCCGCTCCCTCGGTCACGACGATCTTCATCCCCGGGGCAAGCAGGTCGTCAAACCCGGCGATGCCTTTCGGATTACCGTGTTTCACCGCGATCACTGTGGGTCGGATATAGATCGGCTCCACCTGATCGGAGGAGAAGGTTTTGTAGGTCTCCAGAAAGGCAGTCATCGAATGCTCCGACGTGCCCCAGAGAATATCGGCATCGGCCTGCGCCATCGGCGACCATTTGCTTTCCGGCCCGGCAATGATTTCGATCTTCTGGCCGGTTTTTGCCATCCAGACATCCGCGACCTTCTGAAACGCCGTGTGCGGACCGCCCGCGCCATAGAGTTTCACCACGCCGTCCTGCGGGGCATGGGGGATCGAAGGATCGTAAAGCGTCGTGACCTGGGCAAAGGCGGGGGCTGCGGTGAACAGGGCGAGGGTGAGTAGGGGCATACGCATGAGGTCTCCAATATGCTGCATCGCGCGGGGGTGCGCAGGAGAGATACAGGTGGGAAGGGAGGGCTATTCCCGGGGGGGATGTCACAGGCACGTCATCGTGCTGTGAACGTGGTAACGCCGTTTTAACCATGCCCGGGGTACAGTCCGGCATGGACCGGAGACAGATCAGATTCGACAACTGCCCCGACGCGGCCACGCGCCCGCTCGAAGGGGCGTTCGGCTACAAGGGCCCGCGCAAGCCGCATGCCCTGATGGCCTATCTGGCCCATGATTTCGCCAATGCGACGGCTTGGGACGATCTGCAAGCGGTGCTTAGGGCGAAAGGCTATGAGCTGGCCGCGCGTAGCGGTGGGCTGATCCTTCAGACCACGGAGGGCGAACGGCTTTGCACGGTTGTCGAGATCGGCCAGCCTTCTTCCCGCCTCATGAAACGCTTCGGCGTGCCCTTTCCCGGTCATGCTTGCCGACGTGCGCCCGCTACGAGAGACAACGGATTCTGCCCCTCTGACCGGAGACCCCCATGGAAAAACTGACGCTGCTTCTGCCCGAAAGCACGGTGCGCATGCTCCATCTCCTCGCCCGCGAAACCGGTCAGCCGATTGGCGCGATGGTGCAGGAGATGGCGCTTGACCGTTACATGCACCGGCTGATGGAAGCCTCCAACCCGGTGCTGGTGGATCTCGCCAGAACCGTGCTGCAACAGAAGCTCTGATTACCGCCCTTCGAGACTCTGCCGCGGTCCTGCGCTGGGCCAGTCGTCAATCGCCTTGACGGCCTCTTCGGCCGTCTCGACGAATTTGAACAATTCGAGATCCTTATGCGCGATGGTCCCCGCGTCGGCCAGCGCCTCCCAGTTGATGATCTTTTCCCAGAACGCCTTGCCGAACAACAGGAACGGCACGCGGTTCATCCGCCCGGTCTGAATGAGCGTCAGGCTTTCGAACATTTCGTCCAGCGTGCCGAAGCCGCCGGGAAACACGACGATCGCCTTGGCGCGCATCAGGAAGTGCATCTTGCGAATGGCGAAATAGTGGAAGTTGAAACACAGCTCCGGCGTCACATATTCGTTCGGCGCCTGTTCGTGCGGTAGCACGATGTTGAGCCCGATCGACAGTCCGCCCGCGTCCTGCGCACCGCGATTGCCCGCCTCCATCACGCCCGGACCACCGCCGGTGACGATCACGTTCTCTTTGTGACCATTGTTGCGCGCGGTCATGATCCGGGCGAACTCCCGCGCCTCGTCGTAATATTTCGAAAGCTCCGCAAGCGTTTTCGTTTTGGCCGTGTCCTTCCGGTCCGGCGAGGGGATACGGGCTCCGCCG
This sequence comes from Celeribacter sp. SCSIO 80788, assembly GCF_051054295.1. GTDB lineage: Bacteria > Pseudomonadota > Alphaproteobacteria > Rhodobacterales > Rhodobacteraceae > Celeribacter. The sequence goes on from NZ_CP150482.1 coordinate 3,030,868, forward strand.
AACATCACGATGGTGCTTTCGACGCCGAATTCCTGCATCATCAAGTCGGGTTTGAGAAGCTCGAGTTGCAAGCGCACCGGTCGCAGATCGTCGCGCAACATGAATTCGTCATCGGTGAACGCCAGCCGGTAGGACGGCGAGCGTGTCTGCGGCGTGTCCGGGATGTGGCGTGCGGCCTCCTGATCCACCCGGCTGTCGCGCAGGGGATGGCGGCGGGAAATCGGTTTTTGCTCGGTCATGTGCGTCTCTCTATGTCGTTTTGTCTCGTCGCCTGTGCTCTCTCGCGCGTTGCGCGGGCGGGCCTGAACGACTATAGCCTGCGGGAACCTATATTTCACGATGACCTCGGAGACCAACATGTCGAATGCACAGCTCGAAGCCGCCATCGAAGCCGCCTGGGACGCGCGCGATACCATCACCCCTGCGACCGGTGGCGAAACCCGCGAAGCGATTGAGACGACCCTGAACGCGCTGGACAAGGGCGAGATCCGCGTGGCCGAGAAACAGGAAGACGGCAACTGGCACGTCAACCAATGGGCCAAGAAAGCCGTGCTTCTGGGCTTCCGCATCAAGGACATGGAACTGCACGACGGTGGTCCGCAAGGCTCCGGCTGGTGGGACAAGGTTGACAGCAAATTCAAAGGCTGGGGCACCGCCGAGTTCAAAGAGGCGGGCTTCCGTGCTGTGCCGAACGCAGTGGTCCGCAAATCCGCCTATATCGCGCCGGGCGTGGTTCTGATGCCGTCCTTCGTCAACCTTGGCGCCTATGTCGACAGCGGCACCATGGTCGACACCTGGGCCACGGTCGGCTCCTGTGCGCAGATCGGCAAGAACGTGCACCTTTCCGGCGGGGCCGGTATCGGTGGCGTGCTTGAGCCGCTTCAGGCCGGTCCGGTGATCATCGAAGACAACTGCTTCATCGGTGCGCGCGCCGAGGTGGCCGAGGGCGTGATCGTCCGTGAAGGTTCTGTGTTGGGCATGGGTGTTTACCTTGGCCAATCCACCAAGATCGTCGACCGGGAAACCGGCGAAGTGATGTATGGCGAAGTGCCGCCCTACTCGGTCGTCGTCGCGGGCACGATGCCGTCGAAAAACGGTGTGAACCTCTACTGCGCCGTGATCGTGAAACGTGTGGACGCCAAAACCCGTTCCAAAACCGGCATCAACGAGCTGCTGCGCGACTGATTTGCGAAAAGACTATTGAGCGGGTGTCGGAAGGGGAACCTTTCGGCGCCCGTTTGCGTTTTATGAAGGAAAACACAGGAGGCTTACATGGGACTTGGACTTATTGCGTCGATCATCGTCGGTGGTTTAGCGGGCTGGATCGCCAGCAGCCTGATGAAGGCCGACACGGGCTTGCTGGTCAATATCCTCTTGGGGATCGTGGGGGCCTTTGTGCTGAACCTGATCCTGTCGCTTCTCGGTATCTACGCCGCGAACACTTGGGTGCCGCAGCTTATCGTCGGGATTTTCGGCGCGATTCTGTTGATTTGGGTCGCACGCCGCGTCAGATGACGCTCAGACAATGCGATGAGCGCTGGTATCATGCGACAAGCGCTTGGCTTCGACCTGAGAGAGATGGGCGAGCGCGCTGTTTTCGCAACCGTCATATCGGGCCAAGGCACCAGCCCAAAGTTTCCGAACCGAGCGCGGCGACCATGGCAAAGCCGCTTGGGACAGCCATTGACGCAACGGACGTGGCAAGCGGTCGAATTCCTGCATCGGATCGGTCGAGCGCCTGCGCTTTCGCAAACTGGTGTTAAGATTGGTCATGCGGCGGCACGCCCCCATTTTGGAAATGGATCATGAAGCGTTCTGGCCAGATCCGGGTCGATTTTGTCTTCCGGACCGATAAGGGCGGAGTCGAGTTTCGACCGGATCAGAGCCTCATCCATCCCCGAGCCGATAAAGACAATCTCCTGACGCCGATCGCCGAATCCATCGACCCAAACCTCGGCAATCTGTGCCCGTCCCTCCGGGTGATCCGGCCAGTAACGTTCCGGTACGGCGGCCCACCAATTTCCCAGAGGTTTTATGGTGCTGAGCGCCCCAGCCAAGGAAAACTCGGCAGCCCAGTCCGGCCGGGTCGCCAACCATAAATGCCCTTTCGCCCGGATCACACCGGGCAGATCGCCATCCAGAACGGTCTCGATGGCCGACGGGTCAAACGGACGGCGGGCACGATAGACGAAAGACGTCACATCGTATTCGTCGGTTTCCGGGACGTGATCGGCAAAGCCGTAAAGCTCCTTGGCCCAAAGCGGATGTTCATGCGCATGATCGAAATCGAAGAGGCCCGTGCCAAGCACCTCTTCGGTCGCCACCTCGGAGAAATCCGTCTCGATCACCTTGGCGTCGGGGTTCAGGGCGGCGACGATCCTGCGCGCGACCAGCACCTTGTCGGGACCGGCGTCGCTCACCTTGTTCAGCACGATGACATCGGCGAATTCGATCTGATCGACCAGCAGGTCCACGATCCGCCGTGTGTCGCCTTCGCCCGCCACCTCGCCGCGATCCTCAAGGAAGTCGAAGCTCGAATAGTCGTTGAGCATGTTCACCGTATCGACCACGGTCACCATGGTGTCGAGCCGCGCGATGTCGTCCAGACTTTCACCATACTCGTCGCGGAATTCGAATGTGGCGGCCACAGGGAGCGGTTCGGCGATGCCCGTCGATTCGATCAGCAGATAATCGTATTTGCCCGCCTCCGCGAGACGGCGCACCTCGGTCAAAAGATCGTCGCGGAGCGTACAGCAGATGCAGCCGTTGCTCATCTCGACCAGCGTTTCTTCCGTGCGCGACAGGTCCGCCCCGCCCTGGCGCACCAGATCGGCGTCGATATTCACTTCCGACATATCGTTCACGATGACCGCGACACGCAGACCGGCCCGGTTGTTCAACAGCCGATTGAGCAAGGTGGTTTTGCCGGAGCCAAGAAAACCTGAGAGGACGGTGACGGGCAAACGGTCGGACATATGCGTGATCCTTCGCGACGAGATGGGGTCGAAATCTAATTATGTAATAACATAACGTCAAGTGAGACTTGCGATGCCATGCTTGACTTTCCCGCGATCCCTCCGCAAAGGAAGGCTATGTCGAAAACAGCCAAACCCTCCCGTCAGAAAGTCTATACGCTCCTGGTCGAAGTCGGCCGCAAGGAGGGCGATGGTCTGCCGAAAGAGGCCACCGGTGGGGCGCTGATGATCTATGCCTCCGGTGTCGACGAGGCCGAAGCCGTGCGGGAAACCGTCGCGATTCTGAAACAGGCCGATCTCGCCCCCCTCGATGTCACCGGCTACGGCACACTGGAGGAACGCCTGGCCGAAGGCCATGACATTTCCGACGAGGAAAAAGAGTTGATGCAGCGGGCGCTCGACGAGAACTCCGTCATCGTGGCGCAGATGACGCCCTTCTATGAGGGTGACGACGGAACCCGTCACTGACACGTCTTATGGTGTCTTCTGTCCGATGCGTGCCTATTTGATGCCGAACCACTTGCGGTAGATCTTGTCGTAGGTGCCGTCTTCCCGCAGTTTCAACAGGCTGTGATTGATCTCATTGGCATAGGGCGAGTTGCTGGCCAGAGCGATGCCGTAGTTTTCCGGCAGGAAAACCGGCCCAACGAGCCGGGCTTTGCCGTTGCCTTCGTGGTTCACGTAATAGGCCAGAATGGGCGCGTCGAAGACGACGGCGTCAACGTCCTTGTGTTCGAACGCCTCAAGCATTTCGGTCGGGCTGGCATAGCCGGTAAAACGCAGATCGCGCCGGGTGAGGAAATCTGCTGCGGTCGAGGCTTCGACCGTACCGATGGATTTGCCGTAGAGATCGCCGATCCCCGAGACATTCGACTGAATCGCGTCGATGGTCAGGACAGCCGTGATGCGGGCGACGAAAACCGAGACCAGAAACAGCGACGAAATCACCAGAAACACCCCGAAGACACGCCCCATGGGCGAGCGGGGCTGGCGTTCCTCGAAGCCGCCGTTGACGACCAGGTTGAGCGCCCACCAGAAGGCCGGAAACATGGCCTTGCGTGCGGGCATGTCGAAATAGTCCTGATGGTGTTTCTCGAAATACCACATCAACATGCCGCCACCGAACAGGAGAGCAAACGCGCCGGCAATCGCGATCAACATGTCCCGCGACATCACCGCAGACCAGATCGATACATTGCCACCGCTGGTGTCGGTCATGATCTGAAGACCGGCTTCGAAAATCGGCTGGGTGAAATCCATGACCAGCTCGCGATTGGCGGTGATGGAAATATTGGCAATCGCCGCATCGGCGCTGCCGTCTTCGATTGCCCCAAGCATTTCCGGAAAGCTGTCGACCCGGGAAATCTCGTACTCCCAGCCGAGATCTTTGGCCAAAGCGTCCCAAAGCTCGAGAGAGAAACCGGTTTGTTCGCCATTTTCCTCCATGGAAAACGGCACGCGGGTCACGGTCATGATTTTGTGGTTCTCCGCCCAGAGCATGGCCGGACTGAGAAACAGAAAGAGCGCCGCTAAAAAGCGAAAAAAAAGTCTCATATCATCCCCTCATCTCCCCGTCGCATATGGCACAGGGCGGGTGATGCTTTCAATCTAAGATCAAAGATAACGTTCCGACAAAAGCGCAATGGCTTCATGGCGTAACAAACTTGCCGGGCCGGTGCCATCGCGCGCAGGAATGTCGTCGGCCTTTAGATGCGACAACCGTGTCGACGCTCCGTGTTCGGCACGGTGATTCCGTGCAAGCGGCATCACCGCGATGCCTGCGACCCGATAGGGGGTGTGGTCAGCCAGAACAAGATTATGCCGGGTCGACAGCAGGTTCAGACAGGGTGAGGCACCGGGCAAAAAGGGGGCGATATGCATGGCGCGGACGGTGACATGTTCCGCGCCGAACAGGTAAGAGGTGTCGATGCCTTGGGTGACGATTTCACAGCGCGGCGTGGCCTCGAGGGTTTGTCGCAGGTTTTGAAACGGACGCCGCAGACGCAGCGGTGCCATCTGGCCAACCGCGGGCAGGGTCGAGCGGATATTCGCGAGCAAGGGCGAAAGCGCACCTGTCTGGGTGGCGATGAGTGTGCCGGGCCTCAGATTTTCGATGGCACGGGGGCCATATTCGGTCTCGACCAGCGCACCGGGCGCAAGACCCTCGGCATAGCCCAGAGGTTCGACATGATCGGCAAAGGCGAAACACCCCACGTCCGGCGCAAGAGCAGGCCCTTCGACGGCAAACAGTACGCGGGCGAGATCTTCCTCATGGATCGCAGCGGGTTCTGCGGCCGTCACGGATTTCACCGCGCCGCTATCGAGACATTCGGCCCCAAGCCAACACGTCGCTCGAGCCAGATCCCAGCCATAGAGAATGCGTATGGGAGAATCTTTCCGCCAGTCGGACAGGTCCAACGACAAGACCGAAAGCGCGGTATCGCTTTCGATCGCAAGCCAAAGTCGACCATTCGGGCCGAGAACCATATGCAGGCTGCGGCGGAACCGGTCAAAGCGCTCAAAGGTCAAAAGATCGAGGGGCTGGCGGAATTGATCCGGGATGGTGGTTTCCAACAGAAGGCTACCCAGGGCCATGCGCCGTGCGGGAACCTTTGCACGAGAGAGGCCCTTGTCCAACCCGAGCGGGTTATAAACCGGTTTTCGATCTGTCGCCCCTGCGCCAAGCCACGCCATATCCGCCTCCGACAAGGTTGCGCGCCACATGGGAGGCAACCGTTCACCTCTGTGAAGCGGGTTTTCGACATACGCTGATCAAGCACAGAACATCTGCGCCAAGATACTTGTTAAATGCTGATCTGGAACGCCCGGGTTGACCCGATGCTGCTCAAAACCGTCCGCCTCGTGTTATTTTGTGAGAATGTAAATCACGTTTGTGGAGATTTGTTAATCTTTTCTTGGCGTTCGGGTTTGGTGTGAGACGCGCTTGTGACTGCCTTGCCACAAGCGACATTGCCCATCGCTTGGCGGGGCGGTAGGTCTGGTGTGAAAAGGAGACCCAGATGCCACTCGATCCCGTTGACCTGTCCGCCGCCCTGATCCGTTGTCCAAGTGTGACACCCGAAGAGGGAGGAGCGCTCATCCTGTTGCAAACCACGCTCGAAGATGCGGGTTTTGACTGTGTTCGGATCGATCGTAACGGTACGCCGAATCTGTTTGCCCGCTGGGGCGACAAGGGGGCGAGCAAGACATTGGGGTTCAACGGTCACACGGATGTGGTGCCGGTCGGTGATGCCGAGGCATGGACGCATGCGCCCTTTGGGGGCGAGATTTCTGACGGCATCCTGTGGGGGCGGGGCGCGACGGATATGAAGACGGGCGTGGCCGCCTTTGTCGCTGCGGCCTGTGATTATGCGACCCAAAACCGGCCCAAAGATACAGCAATTATCATCACCATCACTGGGGATGAGGAGGGCGATGCCACCGATGGCACCACCGCGCTCTTGGATTACATGGTCGAGGCGGGGGAGGCGATGAGCGATTGCATCGTGGGCGAACCGACCTGTCCCAACACCATGGGCGAGATGATGAAAATCGGCCGACGCGGCTCGATCACCGGCTATTTCACCGCGCGCGGTGTGCAGGGACACGTTGCCTACCCGAGCCAAACTCACAACCCGGTGCCTGTGCTGGCGCGGCTGATGGCGGAACTCTCCGCCCACACGCTGGATCAGGGTACGAAACATTTCGACCCGAGCAACCTCGAAGTCACCACTTTTGACGTTGGCAATCCCGCGACCAATGTGGTGCCGGCGCAGGCCAAGGCTACCGTGAACATCCGGTTCAACGATGCCCATAGCGGTGCGTCGCTCTGCGACTGGATGCGTGCGAAGGCGGCGCGGATGGCCGAGGAAACCGGGATCGACATCGACGTGACCTTCCAGATTTCCGGCGAAAGCTTTCTGACGCCGCCGGGGCGGTTCGTCGATCTGGTTGCCGGGGCGGTCGAGGAGGTCACCGGGCAAAAACCCGTGCTCTCCACCACCGGCGGCACGTCGGATGCGCGATTTATCAAAAACCATTGTCCTGTCGTCGAATTCGGTCTTGTCGGCAAGACCATGCACAAGGTCGACGAACATGTCGAAATCCAGCATATCGAAGACCTGAAACGGGTCTATTCCTGCCTGATCCGAGATTATTTCGCATGATTGTGAGCATTGCCCCTACCGAAGATGTGAAAGCTTGCATCGCGTTGCGGATTGCGGTGTTCGTAGAGGAACAGAAGGTCCCTCTCGAGGAAGAGATCGACGATCTCGATGAGATCGCGACACATTTTCTGGCGGTCGATGAGAACGGGGTTCCGGTCGGAACCGCGCGGGTGTTCGAAGAGGGTGAAATCGGCAAGATCGGCCGGGTTTGTGTCGTAAAAGCGCAGCGCGGCACCGGCCTTGGGGCGCGATTGATCGAGGTTTGCCTCGCGGAAATTCGGACCCGTCCACATCTGAAAAAGGCCAAGCTCGGCGCTCAGAACCACGCGATCGGATTTTACGAGCGCTTCGGCTTTCGCACCATAGGCGAGGTCTACATGGACGGCGGCATCCCCCACACCGACATGGTGCTGGACCTGTGACGCAGACCCTGATCGTCATGGTCAAGGAACCACGTCTGGGGCGTGTGAAAACCCGACTTGGGCGGGATTTGGGTCTGGTTCAGGCGACATGGTGGTATCGTCATCAAGTGGCGCGAACCCTTCGCAGCTTGCAAGATCCGCGCTGGCGCATCGTCCTAGCGGTGAACCCGGACCGCGTCGGGCTTCTTAGCCCGATCTGGCCCGGGCACCTGCCCCGCATTGCTCAGGGAAATGGCAATCTCGGCGCGCGCATGTCACGTTGCCTTGCCTCTGTCGGAGACGGGCCCTGTTGCCTGATCGGATCGGATATTCCGCAGATTGAAAAGCACGACATTGCAGCCTCTTTTGCTGGATTAGGCTCATATTCTGCAATGATCGGCCCAGCCACGGACGGTGGTTACTGGCTGATCGGATTACGTCACCCGCAGCGCCAGCCGTGGGGCTTTCTTCGCAATGTGCGCTGGTCTACGGAACATGCGCTGGAGGATACGTTGGCTTCCGCGGCTTCGCTCTCTTGGGGGCGATGTGCGACACTGTCGGATGTGGACACGGGCGCGGATATGGAGCGTTTCTACCGCCGCGGATGAATTCCGCGCGACACCGCGCTTTGCCAGTGGTGAGGCGTTGCGGCGCGTGGTAGCGTTGAGCCATGAGCAGCATCCCGACGAAGGACGAAATCCTGCAATGGATTTCGGACCACCCGACCCAGACCGCGAAGCGCGACATCGCGAAAGCCTTTGGCATCAAGGGCGCGGCACGCATTGATCTCAAACGCGTGCTCAAGGAGCTTGAGGACGAGGGGCATCTGCGCAAACAGCGCAAGACCTACCGCGACCCTGACAAATTGCCGCCCGTCTCTGTTTTGGCGGTTCTTGCGCCCGACATGGATGGCGATCTTTTCGCCAAGCCTTTGGAATGGGCGGGCGAAGGGCCGGAGCCGAAGGTTTTGCTCTCTCTGAGAGAGAGCGATCCTGCGCTGGGCGAAGGCGAGCGCATCTTGGCGAAGCTTCAGGAGGTGAAGGCTGACGACCACCAATATGTCGCCCGTTTGATCCGTAAAATCGGCTCTAATCCACGCAAAATCCTCGGAATCTATCGCAAAGGTGCCGAGGGCGGTCGGGTCGTTCCGATCGATAAGGGCAATGAAAAAGACTTTCTTGTGCGCCCCGGAAACGATTATGGCGCGCAGGATGGCGAGTTGGTCGAGGCGGAACAGGCCGGGCCGAAAAACCGCATGGGCCTGCCCAATGCGCGGATCGTGACGCGTCTCGGTGATCCGAGTGCGCCGAAAGCGGTGTCCCTGATCGCCATTCACCAACACGGCATCCCCGACGATTTCCCCGATGACGTTATCGCCGAGGCCGACAAAGCGAAACCTGCCGGTCTGAAAGGGCGCGAAGACCTTCGCGATTTGCCGCTCGTAACGATCGACCCGGCGGATGCACGCGACCATGACGATGCGGTTTGGGCCGAGTTAGACACTGATCCCAAGAATGAAGGCGGCTTTGTCCTTTGGGTCGCGATTGCCGATGTGGCCTATTATGTGACGCCCGGCTCTGCGCTGGATCGCGAGGCGTGGAAGCGGGGGAATTCGACCTATTTCCCGGACCGCGTTGTGCCCATGCTGCCGGACAGGCTTTCGGGCGATCTCTGTTCGCTGCACGAAGGCGTGCCGCGCGCCTGCCTTGCCGTGCGCATGGTGATCGACGCCGATGGCAAGAAGCTGTCACATCGGTTCATGCGGGGCATGATGCGCTCGGCTGCGTCGTTGAACTACGCCGAAGTGCAGGCCGCGCGTGACGGTCAGGTCAGTGACAAATGTGGCCCGCTGATGGAAAGCGTGATCGAGCCGCTCTATGGCGCCTACGAGGCGCTCACACGGGCGCGCAAAGCCCGTCAGCCGCTGGATTTGGATCTTCCCGAGCGCAAAATCATCCTCGGCGATGACGGGCGGGTGAAATCGGTCGCTTTGGCGGATCGCTATGACGCGCATAAGCTGATCGAAGAGTTCATGGTGCTCGCCAATGTGGCCGCCGCAGAGGAGTTGTTCCATCGCAATCGGCCGCTTTTGTATCGGGTTCACGAGGAACCTTCCGACGAGAAAATGGATGCCCTGCGCGAGGTGGCGCAGGCCTCCGGCTTTACGCTTGCCAAAGGGCAAGTGATCCACACCTCCCATCTGAACAGGCTCCTCGCACAGGCCGAAGGCACGGATCACGACGAGCTGATCAATATCTCGACCCTGCGGTCGATGACGCAGGCCTATTATCATCCTGAGAATTACGGCCACTTCGGTCTCGCTCTGCGCTCCTACGCGCATTTCACCTCGCCGATCCGGCGCTATGCCGATCTGATCGTCCACCGCGGGCTGATCTCGGCCCATGGATGGGGCAAGGACGGGCTGTCCGATGAGGATGTGGAAAGGCTCGAATCCACCGCAAAACATATCTCGGAGACTGAGCGGCGTTCGATGACGGCGGAGCGGGACACCAATGATCGCTATCTCGCCGCCTATCTCAGCGAACGTGTCGGCAATGAGATGACCGGGCATATTTCCGGCATCCAGAAATTCGGGGCCTTCGTCAAACTCGACGAAACCGGTGCCGACGGGCTTGTCCCGGTGCGCAGCATGGGGGCGGAGTTCTTCCATTACGACCCGAAGGAACAGACCTTGATGGGGGCCGATACCGGCATGGTGATTTCCATCGGCCAAAAGGTCGTGGTGCGCATCGCCGAGGCGGTGCCTGTAACCGGCGGGCTTGAACTGGAGCTTCTGTCGATCGACGGGGCCAGCTTGCCGCGCGGGCCGCGTCGGGCGAAGGGCCGTGTCGTGTCGCGCAAGTACAACAAGGGTAAGGCGAAAAAAGATAAACTTCGCAAAAAGGTCGAGCGTCGCAGGCGCTAAGAGATGACAGCGGAAATTTGCCGTCAGCGCATTTGTCCGGTTCAAGCCATACGGGGATTCGGTTTAGGCTGAGGCAAAAGCAAATGGAGCAGTTTGGTATGCGTAGCCTTGTGATTGGCGCCGTGAGTGTTGTTTTCGGCCTTGGCCTCAGCCCTTCTTTCGCGCAGAGCTCTGCGCGTATGGCACAGGATGTGCCGCAACTTCCGGGAGCAGGATTGGTGCAAAAGGTGGCCTCTCAGGCGGGATTCGAGACTTGGATCGAGAATTTCAAAACGCGCGCGCGGCGCGAGGGGATTTCCGAAACAACCCTCAATGAAGCGTTTCGAGGCGTGCGGTACAATTCCGATGTGATCGCCAAGGATCGCTACCAATCCGAATTCACCAAACAGATCTGGGACTATCTCGACAGCGCCGCCTCGCCCACCCGCGTGTCCAACGGCCAGAAGGCGATGCGCCAGCATGCGAAGACACTCGACGCCATCGAACGCCGGTTCGGGGTCGATAAATACGTGGTGGCGGCGATCTGGGGCGTCGAGAGCGCCTATGGCACAACCCGCGGCGACATCAACGTCATCGAAGCCATGTCGACGCTGGCCTATGACGGGCGGCGCGGCAAATTCTTTGAGCAACAGCTCATCGCTGCGCTGAAAATCCTCCAGAAGGGCGACACCCATGCCCGCAACATGAAGGGCAGCTGGGCGGGGGCCATGGGCCACACCCAATTCATCCCGACGTCCTTCGAGGCCTTTGCGGTCGATGGGGATGGCGATGGTAAGCGGGACATCTGGTCCAACGACCCGACAGATGCACTGGCCTCGACCGCCGCCTATCTTGCGCGGCACGGTTGGAACAAAGGCCAGCCCTGGGGCGTCGAGGTGCGCCTTCCGCGCGGGTTCGACTATACGTCCGCGCGCCGCGACAACATGCGCGCACCCGGTGATTGGGCCGCTTTGGGCGTGGTTGGGGTCGATGGCCGACCTGTGCCGAACTACGGACGGGCCTCGATCCTCCTGCCCGCTGGGGCGCAGGGCGCAGCCTTCATGATCTTCGACAACTTCGCTGTGCTCGAACGTTACAACAAGGCGGATGCCTATGTGATCGGCGTCGGGCACCTGTCGGACCGGCTCAAGGGGGGAGCGGAAATTCAGGCCGCCTGGCCGCGCGGCTATGCGCCGCTGTCCTTCAAAGAGAAGGAACAGATGCAGCGTATCCTGAAGCGCAAGGGCTTTCTGGACGACAAGGTGGACGGGATCATTGGCCCGAACACGATCAACGCGATCCGGGCCTATCAGACCTCTGTCGGGGTGACACCGGATGGCTATCCGTCGCAGGAATTCCTGAAACTGTTGCGCTGAGACGCGCGATCAGGCCCAGTACTAGGTCGTGCAATTAAGCAAGGTGGCCGTTGAACTCGGCCACCAGCGCCTCGTAAATGGCGCGCTTGAACGGTACAATATCAGACACCAATCCAGCGGCATCCGTCCATTTCCAATGGCTGAATTCGGGATGATCCGTCTCGATTACGATGTCCTTGTCCATGCCCTTGAAGCGCAGCAGGAACCAAAGCTGTTTCTGGCCGCGATACTTGCCCTTCCAGACCTTGCCCAGAAGGTGATCCGGCAAATCATAGGTCAGCCACTCCGAGGTGTGACCCAGCACCTCGACCAGATCGGAGGTCACGCCGATCTCTTCCCAAAGCTCACGAAGCGCGGCCTCCTGCGGTTCTTCACCGTCGTCAATCCCACCCTGCGGCATCTGCCATGCGCCGGGCGTGTCGATGCGCTCACCGACGAAAATGCGCCCTTGAGCATCGAGCAGCATGATGCCGACACAGGGACGGTAGGGCAGGGAGGAGAAGTCTTTGCTCATGGGAAGCCTTTGGAAAAGAGAGGCGCCAAAGCGCCCCTCATGGTTGGTGTCAGTCGCCGATTTTCGACAGACCCTTGAGCAGGTCGATCGCATAGGCAAGCTGGAAGTCTTCGTCGCGCAGTTTCGCGGCCTCTTCGGCGGCGGCGCGCTCTTCTTCGATCTTGGCACGTTCGTCTTCGGTCAGGCTGTCATTGTTCAGCGCCCCGCGCAGATCGGCCTCGGAGCGGAACTTCGGTGCATCTTCGCCCTCCGTCGCTTCGGGTTGACGCGGCGGTTGTTCGACGACGATGTCCGGCGAAATGCCGAGCGCCTGAATGGAGCGGCCCGACGGTGTGTAATAGCGCGCGGTTGTCAGGCGCATCGCCCCGTCGGAGCGCAGCGGCATGACGGTCTGCACCGAGCCCTTGCCGAAGGATTTCGTGCCCACGACCACGGCGCGATGGTGATCCTGCAACGCACCGGAGACGATTTCGGAGGCCGAGGCCGACCCGCCGTTGATCAGCACGACCACCGGTTTGCCCTGTGCCAGATCGCCGGGGGTGGCGTTGACGCGGGTGCTGTCCTCGGGATTGCGGCCACGGGTGGAGACGATTTCGCCTTCGTCGAGGAACGCATCCGACACCTTGATCGCCTGATCGAGCAAACCACCGGGGTTGTTGCGCAGGTCCACGACGATGCCGTCGACATTCTCGATGCCGCCCAGTTCCTCGATCCCGTCCTTGAGCCCCTGTTCGAGGTTCGGATAGGTCTGATCGTTGAAGGTCGTCACCCGCAGCACGATGGATTTGCCTTCGACGCGCGACCGCACGGCGGTCAGTTTGATCGTGTCGCGGATGATCGAGACGTCGAACGGATCGTCGACGCCCGCGCGCACGAGGGTCACGATGATCTCTGAGCCGACCGGCCCGCGCATCAGCTCGACCGCATCGTCGAGTGTCATGCCCATGATGCTCTTGCCGTCCACGGCGGTGATGTAATCCCCGGCCTCGACGCCCGCGATATCGGCGGGTGTGCCGTCCATCGGTGCCACGACCTTGACGAAGCCCTCTTCCTGCGTGACCTCGATGCCCAAGCCCCCAAAGGAACCCGATGTCTGCACCCGCATGTCGGCGGCGTCTTTCGGCGAGAGATAGGAGGAATGTGGGTCGAGCGAGGACAGCATGCCGTTGATCGCCGCCTCGATCAGGTCCTCGGCGTCGACCTCCTCGACATATTGCGCGCGGATGCGTTCGAACACGTCCCCGAAGAGATCGAGCTGCTCATAGACATTCGTCGTCTTCTCCGCTTCCTGAGCGAGGAGCGGTCCGGCGAATTGCGTCGAGATCAGCGTGCCCGCAAGGATGCCGGCAACCCCGGCCATCATGTATTTCTTCATCTCATTCCTCTCTCCGGCCCGCTGCCCGCGTGACCCTTGATCGTCTTAAAGCGGACCGCCTGCAAACCACCGTTCGGGGTTCACGGGCTGCCCGCCCTCTCTGACCTCTATATAAAGCGTCTCCGACAGACCCACGCCAGTGCCTTGTGTGGCATTCTGGACAAAGGCGTCGAGATCGGGGGCGGCCCCGCCCATCAGACCTACAGCCGTGTCGGCAGGCAAAACCGCGCCGATCTCTCCATAGACCTCATCCAGACCCGCCAAAATCAGCAATACGTCATTTGCCGGCTCAAGGATGATCACGTTTCCGTAGTCGAGAAACGGTCCCTTGTAGCGCACGGTCGCGGGCCAGGGCGTGGTCACCAAGGACAAGGGCCGGGTGGCCCATAGCCAGCCCGGACGTTTCACCCCCGCCGCATCCGTCTCGTTATAGCCGCGCAGCATCTTGCCGGGCACCGGCATAGGCCAGTTGCCGCGCGTGCTGTTCGGATCGGTGATCGGCGGCACTCCGTCGACCACATCCATGATCGCAAGACCCGAAGCAAAGGCCTCAAGCGTCTCTGAACTGTCCAAGAGGGTCTGCATCCGCTCGGGATCGGCGGTGAACCGACGCGGCAGGTCGGTGCGATCCGACATCGCCTGCGACAGGTCGGTGCGCGCCTGTTGCACGTCCTGCAAGCCGCGGGACAGTGTCGCGAGCGCCTCACTCTGCAATTCCCGCAGGATCTGCATTTCCTCGAGCCGCACGCGGATGTCCTCGACCTCCGCCTGCATCGACGGGGTGACGGCGGAAACAAGCATTCCCGCACGCGCCTGCCCCAAAGGTCCTCCGGGATGCACCAACGCCTCCGGTGAGGCATCGGGTTTCATTGAGATCAGCACGCCGAGCAATTGCGCGAACTGGCCGCTTTCGTCTGCAAATTCCCGCGACAATTCGGTTTCACGCAACGCCACCTGCCGGAGCCCGGCCCGCATCGCCTCCAGCCCGTCCTCATAGGCGCGCACCACGCCGGTTAACGCCTTGACCCGGTCGGTCGCAGACTCGGCGGCCTGAAGCGCGCCATGGGCGTCGTTGAACTGAACCAAGGCGGCTTCGGCCAAATCCGCCGGGTTGTCCTGCGCTGCCATGGGGCCGCTCAGGATCGTCCCGCTCAGGACCAGACCAAACGCCGCCGCGCGGAGACGCTTCATTTGACGATGAGGCTCACGCCGGTCATCTCCTCCGGCTGCGGCAATTGCATCAGCTCAAGGATCGTCGGCGCCACATCCGCAAGCCGCCCGCCATCGCGCAGTTTGACGCCTTTCGGCCCACCAAACAGGATCACCGGCACCGGGTTCGTGGTATGCGCCGTGTGCGGCCCGCCGGTCACCGGATCGACCATGGTCTCGCAATTGCCGTGATCCGCGATCACCAACATTGCGCCGCCAACCTTCTCAAGCTCCGCGATCACCTTGCCCAAACCATCGTCCACCGCCTCACAGGCGGCCATAGCGGCCTCCAGAATACCGGTGTGCCCGACCATGTCGGGGTTCGCGAAATTGGTGACGATCAGGTCATAGCCCTCGTCGATGGCCCAGACGAATTTTTCCGCCACTTCCGGCTCGCTCATCTCCGGTTGAAGGTCGTACGTCGCAACCTTCGGCGATTTCGGCATGAAGCGATCCTCGCCGACTTCCGGTACTTCCTTGCCACCATTGAGGAAGAAGGTCACATGCGGATATTTCTCGGTCTCGGCCAGACGGAACTGTTTCAGCCCATGTTTCGCGACCCATTCGCCCAGCGTGTTGCGAATGTCGCGCGGCGGATAGGCTGTTTTCATATAGGCGTTGTGGCCGGTGGAATACTCGACCATGCCCAAGAGCGCCGAAAACGTCGGGCGATTGCCGATGTCGAATTCGGCAAACCCTGGCTCACCGATTGCACGCAGGATCTCCCGCGCCCGGTCCGCACGGAAATTGTTGCAGAAAAAGCCGTCGCCGTCTTTCACGCCCGCATACCCGTCGATGACGGTCGCCTTGATGAATTCGTCCACATCGCCGCGCGCGTAAGACGCGGTCACAGCCGTCACCGCATCCGGCGCGGTCTCGATCCCTTTGCCATGGATCATCGCATCATAGGCCTGCGACACCCGTTCCCAGCGGTTGTCGCGGTCCATCGCATAATAGCGCCCGATCACCGTCCCCACCTTGGCACCCTCCGGCAGGCGCGCGACGAAATCGGCCATGAATTTATCGGCAGATTGCGGCGCCACATCGCGCCCGTCTGTGATTGCGTGGATGATCACCGGCACACCCAGATCGGTCACAGCTTTGGCAGCCGCGAGCGTGTGTTCGATATGGCCGTGCACACCACCGTCGGAGATCACCCCCATGAGATGCGCCATGCCGCCCGCGGCCTTCACATCGCCTGCGAATTTCACAATGGCGTCGTTCTTGAAAAAAGACCCGTCTTCGATCGACAGATCGATCTGCCCCAGATCCATCGCCACAACGCGCCCCGCACCGATGTTGGTGTGCCCCACTTCGGAGTTCCCCATCTGCCCGGTCG
Organism: Celeribacter sp. SCSIO 80788; assembly: GCF_051054295.1. Taxonomy (GTDB): domain Bacteria; phylum Pseudomonadota; class Alphaproteobacteria; order Rhodobacterales; family Rhodobacteraceae; genus Celeribacter. Next base: position 3,047,128 of record NZ_CP150482.1, read on the forward strand.
GCAGGCCCACATCCGGTCCGAAGGTGATCAGAGTGTTGTGCGGGCATTCCGCCATCAGCCGGTCGAAATTCGGCGTCTTGGCCAGAACCGGTGCGTTGGCTTCCGGCGTCGGGCCAATGCCCCAACCATCGAGAATGCAAAGAACAACAGGTTTCGGCGCGGCCATGACGGGCTCCTTTCAATCTCAGAGCGAATTCCTTGCCCCTATCTAACGCGCCGCCGAGCGCGTTTGAACCGCTTTGCGCGTCATTGCAGCAAAAATACTCCGATCAGACCCGATGATAGGGCGATCCGGCCAAAATCGAGGCGGCCCTGTAGAGCTGTTCGGTCAACATGGCGCGGGCCAGCATATGCGGCCAGACCATCTTGCCCAGAGAAATGGAAAAATCCGCCTGTGCCCGCAAGGACGGGTCGATCCCGTCCGCGCCGCCAATGACAAAAGTCACATCGGAGCGCCCGGCATCGCGCCAGCCTGCAAGTTTCTCGGCAAATTCAGGCGACGTGATCACCTGACCGCGTTCGTCCATCGTGACGATGACCGAACCTTTCGGCAGGGCGCGCTCCAAAAGCGCAGCTTCCGCCACCATGCCGCCGCCCTTCTTGTCCTCGACCTCCGCAATCGTCAGAGGGCCGAGGCCAAGGGCGCGCCCGGTGCGGTCGAACCGGGTGGTATAGTCGTCGATCAGAGCGGCTTCGGGCCCTTTGCGCAAGCGCCCGACCGCACAGATATGCACCTTCATGAGCGTCTCAGCTTGCGGTGGTCTTTCCGGCCAGAGCGGCCTTCGCCTCTTCCGGCGACATCCACATTTTTTCGAGCTGATAGAAATCGCGCACTTCCGGGCGGAAGATGTGGACGATCACGTCGCCTGCATCGATCAAAACCCAGTCGCCCTGATCCTTGCCCTCGACACGCGAGAAAATCCCGCATTGCTGCTTCAGCGCATCGGACAGCTTCTCGGCCATGGCGCTGACCTGACGGGTCGAACGACCCGAGCAGATCACCATGTAATCCGCAACCTCCGACTTGCCGCGCAGGTCGATGGACACGAGGTCTTCGGCTTTATCCTGATCAAGGGAGTGTGTGACGAAGTCCAGCAATTTCTGGCCTCCGATCCGGTCCGGCATCGCACCCGTCATGGGCGTCTCCGGCTGTGCGGCATGGTCTGCCGCGCTCTGTACGTGAGACAGGACATAGTCCTCCAAAGGTTGAACGCCGTTCCGCCCCGGCGCCGGGCATGGATCAAATGTAGCATCGGACTGTTTGAATCTCAATGTTTGGTGCGGCAAAGATCAATCGAGTGCTTTTGCGGTCGGATTTGTGGTCAAAATCGAGCCTTCCAGTACCCGCACTTCGCGCTGTGGGAAGGGGATGGAAATCCCATTCTCCTTGAACGCATCCCAAAGCGCCAGATAGACATTTCCCCGCACATTCGTGAGCCCGCCGGTCGGATCGGTAATCCAGAGCCGCAGGATGTAATCCACGGAGCTGTCGCCAAACCCGACGATGTGGCACACTGCCGGTTTATGCGTGAGCACCCGGTCTACGCTTTGCGCGGCTTCAATGGCAATCTTGCGCACCTGATGTGGATCGTCGCCATAAGAGGTTCCGAAATACAAATCGAGCCGCACGAAGTCATTGGTATGGGACCAGTTCACCACCTGCCCGGTGATCAGATCTTCGTTCGGGATCAGATATTCCTTGCCGTCGCGCGTGGTGATCGAGGCATAGCGTGCGCCCAAAGCATTGATCCAGCCGAAGGTGTCGCCAAGAGAGATCACGTCCCCCGGTTTGATCGACTTGTCCAAAAGGATGATCACCCCGGAGACGAGGTTTGAGACGACCTTTTGAAGACCGAAACCCAAACCGACCCCAATCGCGCCCGAAAGTACGGCCAGTCCGGTCAGATCAAACCCCACCGCCTTCAAACCGATGAAGAACGCGGAGCCGAAAAGTGCGAGCTGCACCACCTTGATGATCAGCTCTTTCATTGACGGCGAAATATCCTCATTGCGCCGGATTTGGGTCGATGTTTGCGATGATATGAGACGTGCGAAGGTGAACAAAAGCCCGGTGACCACCAAAGCCTTGAGCACGGCTAATGCGGAGAGGCGGAAGCTGCCAAAGGTGATCGCGATCCGGTTGAGAAAATCTGTGGTCTCCTCAAGTCCGCCGACATAATAGAGCGTCACATAGGCCCAAAGCCCCCAGCGCGACAGCCGCCTGAGCGCGCGGTTCTTCACCAGTTGCACGACAAGTTCGACCGCCACCCAGGCGGTGACAATTCGGGCCAGAATGCTGATCAGATAAGAGCGCGAGGGCCATGTGACCTCATGCATGACCAAATAGATGCCCCAAAGCAACATCGCCCAGACAATCAGAACCAGCCGCTTTTCAATCGCCAACAGCCAGCGAAGCTGCCATTTCGGACGCCCCTCCAGCGCCCGCATCCAGTTCCGCATCCGGCCCCGCAAATGGCGTCCGCTGAACAGTGCGATGGAAAAGGCGATCAGGGAAATCCCGATCTGATAGAGGTTCCAGCGCCGGAGCAGACCCTCGAGAAACGCGAAAATATGTCGCCCCGTGTCGCCCAGAAGATCGGTGATTTGCGTCGGATCCAATCCGGCCTCCCTTTTCCACAAGCTTGGCACGGCGCAGCGCAATCGGGCAAGCGCATCTCTCTTGCGGGACTCAGCGGCAGCCTATATGTGAGCGCCATGGAACGTATGTTTGAGATCGCAGACCGTGCATGGTTGCCGTGGCGTTTCCACGGCGCAATGCAATCCGTCCTAGCCCGACTTTGAAGCCGGGCCTTTTGGCGTGTCCGCGCGCCTGATCCAAAACTTCCAATTTCAAAGCACATCCACGGGAGAGCGAAATGACCGCCCCGAAGACACTCTATGATAAAATCTGGGACGCCCATGTGGCCCATGAGCAAGAGGATGGCACCTGCCTGCTCTATATCGACCGCCACCTCGTCCATGAGGTGACGTCCCCGCAGGCCTTCGAAGGTCTGCGCATGGCGGGCCGCAAAGTGCGCGCGCCGGAAAAAACCATCGCCGTGCCGGATCACAACGTGCCGACCACGCTGGACCGCGTGTCCGGCGTCATCGCCAACGAAGAGAGCCGCATTCAGGTCGAAGCCCTCGACAAGAACGCGAAAGAATTCGGCGTGAACTACTACCCGGTCTCTGACATCCGTCAGGGCATCGTGCACATCGTCGGCCCGGAACAGGGTTGGACCCTGCCCGGCATGACCGTTGTGTGTGGTGACTCTCACACCGCGACTCACGGCGCATTCGGCGCGCTGGCCCACGGCATCGGCACCTCCGAGGTCGAACACGTTCTGGCGACGCAAACGCTGATCCAGAAGAAGTCCAAGAACATGAAGGTGGAAATCACCGGCAAGCTGCGTCCGGGTGTGACTGCTAAGGACATCACCTTGGCTGTGATCGGCGAAACCGGCACCGCCGGCGGCACCGGCTACGTCATCGAATATTGCGGCGAAGCGATCCGCGATCTGTCGATGGAAGGCCGCATGACCGTCTGTAACATGGCGATCGAAGGCGGCGCGCGCGCGGGTCTCATCGCCCCGGATGAAACCACGTTCGAATATGTCAAAGGCCGCCCGCACGCCCCGAAAGGCGCGCAGTTCGAGGCCGCTTTGAACTGGTGGAAAACGCTCTACACCGACGAAGGCGCACATTTCGACAAGGTCGTGACGCTGAAAGGCGAAGAGATCGAGCCGGTTGTGACCTGGGGCACCTCGCCCGAGGACGTGCTGCCGATTTCCGCTGTTGTGCCTGCGCCCGAGTCGTTCAAAGGCGGCAAGGTGGACGCGGCGAAACGCGCCATCGAGTACATGGGGCTCGAAGTGGGTCAGAAATTGACCGACATCCAGATCGACACCGTGTTCATCGGATCGTGCACCAACGGCCGGATCGAGGACCTGCGCGCAGCTGCCGCAATCCTCAAAGGCAAGAAGATCAAGGACGGGATGCGGGCCATGGTCGTGCCGGGCTCGGGTCTTGTTCGTGCGCAAGCCGAAGAAGAAGGCATCGCGCAGATCTTTATCGACGCGGGCTTTGAATGGCGTCTGGCTGGGTGTTCCATGTGCCTTGCCATGAACCCCGATCAGCTGGCCGAGGGCGAGCGCTGTGCGTCCACCTCGAACCGCAACTTCGAGGGGCGTCAGGGCTATAAAGGTCGCACGCACCTCGTGTCTCCTGCCATGGCCGCTGCTGCCGCCGTCACCGGTCACCTGACCGATGTGCGCGAGCTGATGACCGAAACCGAGACCGCTTAAGGAGCCGCAAAGATGGAAAAGTTCGAAAAACTGACCGGTATCGCGGCCCCCATGCCGCTGGTGAACATCGACACGGATATGATCATCCCCAAGGTGTTCCTGAAAACCATCAAGCGCTCCGGCCTTGGCGTGAACCTGTTCGACGAGATGCGCTATGACCGTCAGGGCAATGAAATCCCCGATTTCGTCCTGAACAAACCGCAATATCGCGACACGCAGATCCTCGTGGCGGGCGACAACTTCGGCTGTGGTTCCTCGCGCGAGCACGCGCCTTGGGCCATCGCGGATTTCGGTATCAAATGCGTGATCTCCACGTCGTTCGCCGACATTTTCTACAACAACTGCTTCAAGAACGGCATCCTGCCGATCGTTCTGCCGCAGGAAGCTGTCGATGTGTTGATGAAAGACGCCGAAAAAGGCTCGAACGCTCGCATGACCGTCGATCTGGAGGCGCAGACCGTGACCACCTCGGACGGTGAAGCCTTCTCCTTCGAAGTCGACGCGTTCAAAAAACACTGCCTGCTCGAAGGGCTCGATGACATCGGCCTGACCATGGCGCATGTCAAAGACATCGACGCTTATGAGGCGAAGATGGCGCAGGAACGTCCCTGGGTCTGAGGCTCACGGATCAAGAACGAAAAACGGCGGCCATTGGGTCGCCGTTTTGCATTGGGGTCACTTCGCACGCATCAAGCGGCGAATTTCGGCAAGGCTGTCCAACTGCTTGGCATTCGGCTTTTGTCCGATGCCCGCATAGGCGGAGTGGAGGATGCCTTCGACCGGGCCGTAACCGTCGGAGCCCGCGAGCTTGTAGAGCTTGCGCGCAAGCCGCGTGATTGCAGGGCTCGACCCGTTGCAGGATGCGATCAGCCAGTCGGCGAGCGTCTTGATCTCTTCCGCATCCGTCAGGTTGAAATCCAGATCCTTTTGCAGCCGGATCACATATTGCAGGATCAGTTCCGAAGTCGGATAGCCCGCTTCGTCGATCACCGCCTTGACCAGAGCGGCCACCGCGATCCGGGCATCTTCGATCTGCTCCACGGGATGCGTTCCCGACTTGCGGGTAAAGCCGAAACGGCGCACGGCGAGCCGGAGATCGTCCGCCATCCCGATCAGATCGGAGGCGGCATTGGCGGCATTGCGCGCCCGGCTCATGTAGAAAAACGCTGTAACGGCAACCCCGAGAACGGCCAGCAATATTGGCATGATAACACTCCGAAAACGTCTTTCTCCGGACTATTGGCAGATCACGTTTCATTCACAATGGGAAAAAACCCCTGTGCATGTCTTCTATGGTGACAATCACATGTTTACCTGTGAGACATAAGCGATCAGCCGAAAGGAGATCAGCTATGACGAATTGGAAAATCTGGGTCGGGATCGGTGTCCTGACGTTTCTTTTCGGCTTTCTCGCGCTGGGCAATACGGTGGTTGCCTCGCTTGCGATCACCATCATGCTCGGTACGCTCTTCGCCATCGCCGGTGCTGCCCAGCTTTGGGCGGGCTTCTCCGGCGCGGCCCATGACAATCGGGTCTTTTCCCTGCTCTGGGGGCTTTTGAGCCTGATGATCGGGGTGAGTTTCATCGCCAACCCGGTCGAGGGCACGGTGTCGCTCACCATGGTGGTGACCGGTTTCCTTGTGGCCTCCGGGCTGATCCGTTTGCTCATGGCCTGGCGGATGCGGGAAAGCCCCTTGTTCTGGACGCTGTTGCTGTCCGGGACGGTGACCGTGCTTCTGGCCGGTTACATCATCGGCAATTTTGCGGCGATTTCCCTGTCGCTTCTGGGCTTGCTGTTGGGCATTGAGCTGTTGGTCGACGGCGCCGGTCTGATCGGTTTCGGCCTGTTCCTGCGCAACCACCGGTCCTGAAACGGCGGCCTGAGAGGCCGCCGTCGTCGCATGCGTCATTCCATCGTCGGCAGCAGGCCGTTGGTTTGCGCTGCGGCCAGTTCCTCGATCGACACTTCGCCGCTGGCATCGGCATCAATTGCCGCAAAGGCCTCTGCGCTCAGATCGGGATAGACTGCACGCATTTCCGCCATGGAAAACGTGCCGTTCCCGTCGCTGTCCACCAGCGTGGATTGTGCAAAAGCCGGGGTGGCAAGGAGGGTCAGAGCGCCAAGGGTCCGTGCAACAGATTTCATGTTCATATGTCCTTTCTTGTGATGGCGCCCGCGTCTTGCGGGCAAATCGGAACGGTTCTGCACCGTCGCTCCGAGAGATGCGCCCGAGAGGCGAGCTCGCAAGGCGCTGGAAACATTGCAAAGATTTTGCGCGCCTGATTGCCGGAAGGGGGCGAAATGCCGCGTGTTTTTCGGCGGGTTTCGGCACTTCGGTGAATTTTGACGGTAAAACCGGCAAGGATCTGCGCGAAGGGCGGGGCGGGCGGTATGTCCCTCTTGATCGCTCCGAAAGATTCTCCAGGGGGCTAGGGTCAGGCACCCCGGTTCCCGGCATGTCACCTTTTGCCATCCCACATTTTGTGCTGTTCGCGCGACATCCCACAAGAGGCATCGACAATGATGCAAAAACGCACCGCTTTGTCCACGAAACTGCCCGATTTCGGCGGTTAACCTTAACCATTCCTTGCTGGCGGATATGAAAGAAGGCAAAAGTTGGGCAAGATTGAGGCAATCCGTCATATTTGGCGGGATCAAAATGGAACAAGAGGGCGGCATCGTATCGCTTTCAGCCAGTTTGAAGGGAAATGGGCAGTGATTCATCGCGTCTTGGGAGCGCTGTTGCGTGCTGCGTTGGTGGTCATTCTGATCACGGCGCCATCTGCGCTGTTGCCGAACGTCTCCGCCGATTCCGCGCAGGTCGTGGCACTCGTCGCCTTCTTCGGTGCGGCTCTGACCTTCTTCGAATATGTCTCTGCCTATCCCGGTCTTGTGGAGTTCCGCGATGCGCCGCCGTTCAACCGTGTCCGTTTCGGTTCGCTCTTCGTCACCGTCATCCTTTTGAGCCTGATCGTGCGGGGCGAGGCCGCCCCGACCGTGGTCACGGATTTCGTCACGGCCATCGGCGCGCTGATCGGCTATGTGCTCGATTTCCCCTATTCCCCGGTGCGCCTGATGCTGGCCGCCCTGCCGGAGACCAGTTCGCTGCGGGAAATTGAGCTGATGCGCGAAGCGGCGGGGATGAGCTATCTCATTTCGCTCATGGCGCTGTCGATCTTCCTGATCGTGCTGCGGATCGGCCACTGGCCGTCGAAATCCGGCTCCTTCAATGTCTGGATCAACCTGCCGACCTTCGATCCGACCGCCGGGGGCGATGTGGTCGAACGGCTGAAACGCGATGCGCGGGTCAACACGATCATCGGTTTTTCCTTGCCCTTCGTGATCCCTGCGGTGCTAAGATCGGCGGGCGATCTCTTCGGGGGTCTGAGCGTCACCAATGACCAATCCATGATCTGGGCCGTCGCAGCATGGGCATTCCTGCCGTCTTCTCTCTTCATGCGGGGCATCGCCATGGGCCGTGTCGCCGCGATGATCGAGGAAAAACGTCGCCAGACCTACGCCCGCGCCGATCTCGATCACGCACACGCGTGATCCGAAGCGCCCTCCTTTTCCTCTTCCTGATTGTGCCCGTGGCCGAGGCGGCAGAGACGTTGCGCGTCGCCACATGGACGGTGGAACTCACGCGCAAGGGGCCGGGGCTTTTGCTGCGTGACACCCTCGGCGGCGATGATCCGCAGGTTCTGGCCGCGCAGGCGCACATTCGCGCGCTTTCCCCCGACATTCTCCTGCTGAGCGGCTTCGACACCGATCTCGACGGCCACACGCTCGCTGCCTTGGCAGAGGTGCTGGGCTATCCTCATCTCTTCACTCGCCCCGGCAATGCGGGTCGCCCCACCGGGCGCGATCTCGACAAAGACGGGCGGCTGGGTGAGCCCGAGGATGCGCAATCCTACGGCGAGTTCACCGGTCAGGGCGGTATGGCGCTCCTGTCCCGCCTGCCGATCGTCGCGGAGGACATCCGGGATTTTTCCGACCTTCTGTGGCGCGATCTCCCCGGGGCCAACCTGCCGCAGGGGTATTTCGACGCGGAGGATCTCGGTGTCCTGCGCCTGTCGTCCCATGCGCATTGGGACATTCCCGTGCTCTGGCAAGGTCAGCCGCTGCATCTCCTCGCCTATACCGCGACCTCGCCGGTGTTCGACGGGCCGGAGGACCGCAACGGGCGGCGCAACGGCGACGAGACCCGGTTCTGGTCGCTCTATCTCGACGGCGCGCTGGAGGTTTCGCCACCCGCAGGCCCCTTTGTCCTCCTTGGCGACAGCAATCTCGACCCGATGGACGGCGATGGCAACCGCGCAGAGATGCAGCACCTGCTCGCCGATCCCCGGCTCCAGGACCCCCGTCCTCGCGCGACGTCCAACGCACCGGCCGCCAATCCCGGTCAGCGCGGCGATCCCGCCATGGACACCGCCGACTGGACCGATCCCCTGCCCGGAAACCTGCGGGTGGATTATGTCCTGCCCTCTGCCGATCTGGCGATTGTCAGTTCCGGCGTCGCATGGCCGGAGGCGGATTTGGAAAAAAACGACTTTCGGCATGGGCTTGTCTGGGTCGATATCGCTGCCATTCCTTGACGAGCGCTTCGGCAGCCGTTACCCCGAGCCAACCTTAGGAAAACAAGGACTCGACGCGACATGAGCACGCCTTCTCTTCTCATTCTCCCCGGTGACGGTATTGGCCCCGAAGTGATGGCCGAAGTGGTTCGGATCATTGACTGGTACGGCGACAAGCGCGGCCTGAAATTCGATGTCACCACGGATCTCGTCGGCGGTGCCGCTTATGACGTGCACGGTGTGCCGCTCTCGGATGAAACCATGGCGAAGGCCCAGGAAGTGGACGCCGTCCTCCTGGGCGCCGTCGGCGGTCCGAAATACGACGTGCTCGATTTCTCCGTGAAACCGGAACGTGGCCTTCTGCGCCTGCGCAAGGAAATGGACCTCTTCGCCAACCTGCGCCCGGCGCAGTGTTTTGACGCTCTGGCCGATTTCTCCTCTCTGAAAAAAGATGTGGTCGCCGGTCTCGACATCATGATCGTGCGCGAACTGACCTCCGGCATCTATTTCGGCGAGCCGCGCGGCATCATCACCGAAGGCAACGAGCGCGTGGGCATCAACACCCAGCGTTACACCGAATCCGAGATCCGTCGTGTTGCCATCGCCGCTTTCGAACTGGCGATGAAACGCAACAAGAAACTCACCTCGATGGAAAAGGCCAACGTGATGGAATCCGGTATCCTCTGGCGCGATGTCGTCAACGAGGTGGCTGCGGATTACCCCGAGGTCGAAGTGGGCCACATGTACGCCGACAACGGCGCGATGCAGCTCGTTCGTGCGCCGAAACAGTTCGACGTGATCGTGACCGACAACCTGTTCGGTGACATTCTCTCCGACTGTGCCGCCATGCTCACCGGGTCGCTCGGCATGCTGCCGTCCGCTTCGCTTGGCGCGCCGATGGAAAACGGTCGTCCGAAAGCCATGTACGAGCCGGTGCACGGCTCCGCGCCCGACATCGCGGGGCAGGGCAAGGCAAACCCGATCGCCTGTATCCTCTCCTTCGCGATGGCGCTGCGCTACTCCTTCAATGAGGGCGAAGAGGCCACGCGTCTGGAAAAAGCCATCGAAAAAGTGCTGGCCGACGGTGTCCGCACCGGCGATCTGCTGGCGGGCGAAGGTGTCACCCCGGTGTCGACCTCCGGCATGGGCGACGCGATCCTCGCCGCGCTCGACGCCTCGCTTTGATCCTCACCGCATTTGTGAAAGGGCGTCCCTCGGGGCGCCCTTTTGCGTCGTTTGAATGCGTCAGTCGAATAGATCGAAAATGTCTTCGGCGGCATCGAACAACCGATGCGCCACGCCCTTGCGCTTCTTCTTTTTCTTCCCGGGCGTCTCAAAGCGCGGCTTGCTGGCCTGCTTCGCCTTTTTGCCCTTGGGTAGAACCGCCTCGCCCATATGATCCACCCGCAACGCCTTCATCCGCGACAGAGGCGCGCCGCAATTGGAACATTTCAACTCATGCCGGACCCCGTCGAGGGTCAGGATGGTTTTCGAGCCACAATAACAGCAGGTTGCGGATTTTCGGGTGCAATACATGGATCATGAGATGGGGGCGGCCTCCTGCCAGAACAAGGGCAAAACGCCCGAGCCCGTTGAAAGCTCCCCCCAGAGTGCTACCGTGATAGCGCAAGCAAACAGGCAAGCAACAGGACAGACTGCATGAACATCACCGGAGCCTTCTACGCGCTCGCCGCCTTCGCGATCTTTTCCACTCATGACGTCGTGATCAAGTTTCTGGGCGGGCATTACACCCCGTTCCAGATCATCTTCTTCTCCACCCTGTTTTCCTTCCCTCTTGTCATGTTCATGCTGATCCGTGATCGCAACCCTGGCCATCTGCGCCCGGTGCACCCTTGGTGGACCCTGTTCCGCACGCTCGCCGCGATGATCAACACGGTCTCTGCCTTCTACGCCTTTTCCGTCCTGCCGCTGGCGCAGGTCTATGCCCTGATCTTCGCCACCCCTCTGGTGATCACCATCCTGTCGATCCCGATACTGGGCGAAAAGGTCGGGTTTCATCGTTGGGCGGCGGTTGTTCTGGGCCTTGTCGGGGTGATGATCGTCTTGCGCCCCGGCGGCACCGAACTGACCCTTGGCCATGCCGCAGCACTCTCCTGTGCGCTCTTCGGAGCCTTCGCCTCCGTCGTTGTCCGCAAGGTCGGGCGTGAGGAGCGCACCGAGGTGTTGATGCTCTACCCGCTGATCGCCAATTTCATCGTCATGGGCACGGCCATGTCGTTTTTCTACCATCCCCTGCCGCTTATGGATCTGGGGGGCGTAGCGACCGTGTCGCTTCTGGGCTTTACCGGCGGTGTGGTGCTCATCCTCGCCTATCGCGCCTCAGAGGCGGCCATCGTCGCGCCGATGCAATATTCCCAGATCATCTGGGCGACGATTTATGGCTATTTCATCTTTGGCGAAAGCGTCGACCGTGCCACCTTGCTTGGTGCCGGGATCATCATCCTGTCGGGTCTCTACATCGTATTCCGCGAATCGCGGGGCGGTCATTCCGAGAACACCCCCGTGCTCAGAACCCGCTCGCGGGCCTCGTCGGCGATGTCCTTTCGTATCTCGCCCTTTCTGCGTCGCGACAAACTGCACTGAAACGGGATCTGAACAGGAGGAAATCCGGCTTTTCGCGAAATCTGCGAGAGGCCGGGACATGTTGTAGGTCTTTCGTGGCAAAGGCGATAATTCGCTCTTGCAAATCCCCGCGCCCCCCTATATTCCGCCCGTCACGGTCGGAGCGTAGCTCAGCCTGGTAGAGCACTGTCTTCGGGAGGCAGGGGCCGGAGGTTCGAATCCTCTCGCTCCGACCAATTCAAACTTGGGGTACGCCCCATAGTTTTGCCACTTTGCCCCCCATAGTTCTGCCTCTGGCTCATAAAACAGGCACCTTTCCTCGTCGTATGGTTTCGGGGGACGAGCATCTTATAAGCTCAATCTCTTGTGAAGCGTTTTGTAAGTTTGGGCGGATTGTGTTGAAAAAGTCCCCGTATCTGGGGGCACTCCCCAAAATGCAGAATGTTGTTCCAAAACGCCGTTTCAACTCTCGAGTATTGGGGTGGTTTTCGAGATATTCAGAACACCTTCCCGCAAAAGACGCCCATCAGGCATCATTGCAGACTTTTTCAACAGTATCGGCGGTGAGCCGACCTTCGCTGCGTTTTGGATGAACGACAGCAATGCCCATGAAGCGGACGTATCTAGGATGGAAGTAACTTGTTCAGCGTCCAGCCCGCTGAGGGGCCACATATCAGTGGTATGGTGCAGCGGAGCGAGTGTGGGGCTGTGCGCAATCTGGTCAACGCCAAGGTGGACTGTCGCGCCGAAGAGGCTGAAATGACTTCGCTTGCTAGAAAGCTGAAGTGGTGTTTAGATCAGCATGGCTCGGCCGAGACATGTTGCATTAAGTTCATTTAGGAAATCAAATTGTCTATCCCCGATTGGAATATGGCGGGAGTTGTGCCGCCCATTAGGCCCGGCGCTCACCCAGCCGGAAAAGACCGTTCTCCTTATAGAGTTTCACTGAGTGAATTTGCAGACCGATTTTGCTTGAGCCCCGAACGACTTGAGATACTCAACGGGTTAATAAAACTGAGAGCAGGACTGCATTCCATTGGCGTAACTCAGGGATTCCAGTGGATCGACGGGAGTTTTCTTGAGCACATTGAAGACACCGAGGCTAGGCCTCCGAACGATGTGGATGTAGTCACCTATGCGTTTCTACCTGCCGGTGAAACGCAGCAGTCCTTCATGCCCACCCTTTTTCCGTACATTGATCGCGCAGCTGTCAAGGCCACTTACAAGGTTGACCATATCGTAAGGGTTCTTCCTCAGATTGACATCCATGATGTATGCTACTGGTACAGCCTTTGGTCACACCGTAGGGATGGTATGTGGAAAGGATATGCCGAGGTTGATCTTGCTCCAACTGACGATGTGCAGGCTAGGAACCTTCTGGCAGTCAAGAGCTCAGGATTTCAACCATGACGATTAGAAGAAGGGACGCGCTTCTTTCCGAAATCGGTGAGGTGCAAGCAATACTCAAAAAAATACCGAGCGAGAATGTCATTGATCGCTTCGGCCTAGAATCTCGCCTTAAAGAGCTAAACGAAGAGTTGGAGCAGCTTCCGGGTCGCCTCCAAGAGCCTGAAAGACTATCTTTGACCTTTCGGGGGGAGCCCGTCCGTGGGAGCACTGCCATTTCAGCTGATTTCGCTGGCAGCGCCTCTTCCGCATTCGTCGACGCATTCTCAGCCATCATCGCTGGGCTAAAGGGGTCGCTGAAGTATTCCGGTCCCATTCCGGACAAGGCTAGCACCCCTCTAATGATAACAGGGATGGCCACTGGCTCTTTCGGATTTGAAATGGAACTCCCAAACCTGCAAGGTGAGTTCTTTGAAGAAAGAGCGAGCGCCGGTGGTGCTGTCGAGATTCTCAAGGAGTTACTTCGTGTTTCCGCTAAAGGAACTGACGATGATATTTCAGACATTGTGGAAGAAATACACCCACGAGCGGTCCGAAAAGTCGCAGATTTCTTGTCTGAAATCTCAAAAAAGGGGGCATGGTGCGGATTGGAGTTCCGAGATAGCTATTTCAAATATAGTAGCCTTGAAGAGCTGAAGAGCTCAGAGGAAAGGCTGCGAAAGGAAAACATTTCGGAAACTGAAGAGGCGTATTTCGGGGAGTTTCAAGGGTTCCTACCTCAGGGGCGGAACTTTGAATTTGCCGTTTCTGACGGCTCCGGAATTATTCGCGGTCGTTTGGGGCCAGATATCGAAGATCCAGACGTTCTCAATCGCGAATGGCTTCATAAACCGACGCGTGTGAAATTTAATGTCGTTCAGGTTGGTCAGGGTCGCCCGCGCTACACGGTTATTTCGCTTGATGACTTGGGTGCTTGAAGTGGCGACTAGAATAAAGCGAGTCGGGGGGTTAGGGTAGTGGCCCTTGTCAGGGAAACGGATTCTGTGGTGGAGGCTTTATGATTTCGTTGTGGTCATGGCGCAGCCTTCCTCTACGCGCTACCACGTCCGAAGTCTGCTCGAGGCCGGGACCGGTCATTTCCTTCGCCAGAAACGAATGACTGCAAAGGGCCGGTAGCGACATTTAAGCGATAAGGGCGGGAAGCGGCCGATCGCCGCGCTTGGTATGAGTGGCGGCTCCGAGCCGGGGCCGTCAGTTTGTTTGTTGCTTCGAGGCCCATATTGGCGCGTGATCGCAAATCCGCTCCGGGCCTCGGTCGCTCAGACTTTGAACGTCTCTATCCCGCCCTCCACCAACCTTAACAGCTCATCTGAAACGGGTGACGGCTTGCTCATGTCGAAGACATCAAGACTAATCTCCATATAGGCGATCGGCCTGACCAATATCTCGGCATTTTCAGAATCGAAAAAATAGACGTCTCCGCCCAATTCCGCCGGATCGCCAAAACACCGGCGCGCTTCGGCCAAAAATGCCTCCAAATCAGAGGGGGAGGACCACAGGCTACGCCCATCTGTCGTTATATTGTTGCCGAAGCAACGCAATGCGAAGGAAATGAGGCTGACGTCACCGAATGAATCACCCACGAGTTCTGGCTTCCCCTTGTACTTCTCAAGCGAATAGTTTGCCGTTGGGCAGGGTGAATGGGCTTGATCTGACGCCAAAATCGAAAAATAGGACCGAAAACTTCGCGTTTCCATAAACGAGAGGCCTGCAAACGATGGGTCGAGGTCGTTCAAATTCCTTAACGCCAAGCGATACTCGCAAGAATCCGTTGACTTCATTTGCCCTTTATCACCGACCAGGATTTCGAAAACGTCGCTGGCCGCGACATCAGCGATGAAATCCAGAAACGCTTTGACCTCTTTTCCAAGCGGAGCATTGAAAATGGTTTCGGCCCCCCGCCAAAACTCGTCTCGTTTGTGGCTTGCGGGGATCGTAATCCTGTATTTCGCCTCAACCATGCTGCGCAGCGCATTGAAATGCCCGTCATGATCATTTGCGTCCAAGCCGGTAAAGAAACCCATTGAAAAAGTGCCTTTTGCTGTGTTGCGTTTGGTTCAGCCCCATTGACGATCCGTTGCTGTTACGGCGCGGACTTCAGGAGCTTTCCAAAAGATATATGCATCTCGCGATCTCTATCAGTCATCGTATCGCCTCTGCGCCAAGTGGATACACGCATGGTTTTCGTTGGACCCGCTGAGACCGTATTCACATAGATAAAAGATACGCCATCCCGAGACGCGCGCGTTGCGTATACGACATTTCCCGACGTGACCTTCCCCATCATCAAAAGAGCGAAGTCATCGGTTTCTTCTCTGTCGAGATCGGACATGAAACGAGCGCTGCGCGCGCTGTCCAAGCCGTCATTCGTTCCCCCGTCATAAAATGTGACACGAGCTGCAAAGTCTTCCAGGACGTTGTAGAAGAGGTGGATCTCCCCCTCGTCTTTACGCAACTCCCACGGTGTGCCATCGGTGCATATCGAAATGCCCAATCGTTCGTTGAGAGGCGTACAAGCGAAAGCGGGTTTGAACGGCAGACACAGACAGCACAAAAGGAAGGCGATCTTCGAAAGGCTGGTCTTTACGGCGATAGAATTCAAAAATGTCATTTTAGATGACCTAAATTTCACAAGCGAACAAAAGCTAGAGGTTTTCGCGTATCATCACCGTGCTCCCCAAGCAATCTGCGTTGGTGTTTGACGCATCTTGCGCCCGCGGCAGGGCGATCCGGCCAATCGCGGCAATGCTGCGCGCTGGACGAATGGCCGGTATGGGGAAGCCGCACCGCGGCGATCGGCCAGGGACTGAACGGCAGGTTTGGGCCGATCGCTCCATGTGGCCCCGCCCGGCTGGCCACACGACACGCCGCAGCGCCGCATGACCGGTTCTAGCCCTTATCGGCCAATACCCACGGCCCAAAATGGCAAGAATGGTTTCTGTGCCTGCCGAAAAGTCGAAGTTGGACTCTTTGGTAACAGGCGAACCGGCGAACAATGCTCCATATCTGCTTCATTGATTCCGGCGCCCCACCTCTCACTAGGCTGCGTTCGCTCGGGCATGGTAGTAGTTATCAAACTCATCGGCGGTCATCGGAGGTTCTGAATATGCGTTCCTGAGCACGTTCCAAGCTTGTCGAAGCGTATCCTTCCGGACGGTAGGGGCCCAATTTGCTTCTGTGCGACTGTACGACACTCGAGGTTTCCTGCTTACACTAGGGATGTGGCTCTGTTGCGCCGGCCAAAAGGTATCAGACAGACCGCTGACATCCAGAAGGACCCGTCGCCGTTGTCCTGCTCCGAGTTCGTCTAGGAGGGCATGTGATCGGTCTAATCCTCGGATCCAGTTACTCATCAGGCTGCCGTATGAGAGGAACTTCTTACCCCGTCGCTCGTCCACAACAGTGCCGTCGGACAGCCACACTTCACCGGTGTCTTCCAAGAACGCCGCTACATTGAAAACCGAGGTTTCTGAAGCGTCGCTGGACCCTGACGGCACCCAATAGGCGATGTATCCATCCTGAAACGGCCCGTAATCGCCCGACGTGCCGCCGCCGTAGGGTGCATCAAGTCTCGCTTTGGCCGAAAGCTCATCAAGCATGGCGATCGGCGGAATGCCTGAAGGCCAATCAGCCGGGGCAACCCTAAGGACGGCCCTTGGAACTCGTTTTGGCAGCACCGACTTTTCTTGACCGAAGGAGGCTCTGTGAATAGCTGGCCAATGGCCTTTCCAGACCCCAATTCTCTCTCTGTCTTCTTCAGCCATCTCAATCTCGGTTTGCTCTGTTTCGATCCGTTCTATTGCTTTCAGGTTGTTTACAAGTGCGCTCGCCAGATCATCCGTTAGCTTCGCGCGCGCCTTATTTCGCGCAGCGGAATCTTTTTCTGGCGGAAGATTGTAGGTTAGGATTCGCCTCTGACGAATGTCGAAAGGAAGGGCCTCAGGCCCAGTTCCAAAGCCCACGTTCAGGACGGCAATGATCCTCTCAGGACCGAGGGCGCGCATGGCGTAGCCAAGTTCAATCATTACATTTGGATTGGGGATGGCTTTGCCTGCCTCACTCGTCGCAACAGGTGTCACGTCTGCCACAAAAATGGCTGCCTTGGAAACCTGTTCAAAGATCGTTCCTGCAATGTCCGCCATACCCTGCGCTGACTTCGTGTCGTGGTCGAGCGAAATCGTCCGCTCCGGTTCCTCGAGTTGCAGCTTCTCTTGTGCTCTGCCCCTGGCTGTATCTAATGCGAACCTAATAAAAGAGCGGTTCACCTTCGGGTCGAGATCGGCCTGCCAAGACCAAAACACAGTTTCCGACATCCGAGCTTCCTTTCATCTATATGATCCATCAAGCGTGCCGCACCAAGAGGCGCCACTACTTCCTACGCCTTAATCTAAGGCGTAGGAAGGCTGCTTTCATGATATTGGACGGCTCTTCTGAAACCGGTTTTCATTCCTGAATGGCCGGTCTGGGGACGCTGCGCTGCAGAGAAGTCACCCCAATGAACGGCAGGTGTGGGCCGTTTTGGCCTTCTTTTCCTGCGTCGCCATTGAACTCATCTGCCTTTCAACGAGCGTCAGAGACGCTTGTCGCCGTCAAACTGGAACGGCTTCGCTCAACACACGATCTCTGATCCGATCTGGAAGATCTCGAGGCGTCTTAACATCAACCTTGACGCTCAAGGCTTCTGCGAGAGCTTCCTGTAAGCCGCCCAAATCGAAAAGAGTGGTTTCGGGCATAGGATCAACTAAAATATCGAGGTCGCTATCTTCCGTATCTTCTCGACGCAACACAGAGCCGTAAACGCGAGGATTAGATGCACGATATTGAGCGACGAGTTGCCGGATCACGTGACGACATTGCTCAAAAGCCAGCGAAGGTTTTTTCTGGCACATTTCCCGTCCTTCAAATCCTTCAAGATTTTGAATATCAGCCGCGACGCAAAGCCGCTCAAAGCGAAGGGCAACTGCTCGCTCAATCACTCCAATGAACGGAACCCAGATGTTGAGATCAACAAAGCGTAAGTAGAGATTATCTGGGTACCGGCACAGAATCGTACTCACATATGCTTAGCGAAGCAATGTATGGGCGAAGAGTCTTGCAATACTATCCTCAGCGAGCATCAGGGACGGGTCTCCTTCGGAGCGCTGCGTCGCAGTGAAAAGGCCTCATAATCGTTCCCAATTTGGACCAATGACCATCTGCACAGCAGCCATGATGATCATCGGCAACGTAGCTTGAGATCACAAAGCACTTGGGCAAGGTTTCTGTTTGCATGCTAAAGTTGCCATATGAAAATTCATCCTATCTGGTCTCGTCTGAAAGCTTTTATGCCCGCACTGGCGGGTTCGGCCTTCGTTATTTTGATTGTAGTTGCATACGAGCATTCAGCAGAAAGGCAGCAACAAAAGCGAGAAGAAGAGGCGCAGATCTATTGGTGTCGCGCTCTCGCGAAAAGTGTTGGGGAGGGACAAGTCGAGATGCATGATTTCCTCGCGACGCGTTGTCCGGCGAGCTTCCTTAGCGATAATTTGGGATCACCCTAGAAAACTCCACCAACACCATCATGCGGCCATGAAGGATGGGTTCCGTTTGCATACGATTTTAAATGGGACACCAATGGCTGCTTCGGAGCGCCAGGAAGGGCGTCTCATTGATAGAGGTTTCTGGGCCGCCAACATCAATCAAGTCGCCGGGCAAGAAATGTTGCCGAAACCCGTTTTGAACAGAAACGCAGTCTTAATACTCAAACTAATTTCAGGGATCGAAACTCATTATCATATTGAAAACGCTTATTAATTGTTGATTTTTCCGCTTGCTTGCCGATTCGCATTCAGCTTTAAGACGGGTGTCCGAAAGAACTTTACGACTGGCGAGAAATCATATGGGCAAGCCTGTAAACACTGACCACGAAATTTTGAAGCACAGACTCAGGCTACGCGGCTCATCGTTGTCTCAGGTCGCCCGGCTCATCGGAGAACGTCCCTCCACGGTCACTCTCGTGAGTCAAGGCCTTAGAAAGTCTGACAAAATTCAGAAAGCGCTGGCGGAAGCTGCCGGTTGTTCGCCTGAGGAGCTTTTCCCGGATCGCTATCAAGATGATGGGGGGATTAAATGACCCGCTAGACCCCCAATCTTCCATGGGGAAATGAAAAGACCTCCCGATCACCAAACCAGGGAGGTCAATTCATTGGTATCGATTTGAACGCTCGATGCTCTTGTGTCCCCCAGAATCAAAGCAAAGTCAATCTGCCGGGAGATTTCTCGGCGGAGCAGAATTCTTATTGAACAAGGGCGGCGAAATGCACTCGCCCCATGCTGAAACAGCATGGGAATGGAGATGCTATGCCGAATTCAAATGTACCACTCACACGCCTACCACGAACCTCTTCGTAGCCGCGCAACACGCAATGTCATGAAGCCATCCCGCGCCTCTAGCCGCGGCTTTCTGCCTCTTATCTTGCCCAAAGATGGAAGGCCTCGGACAATTTTCTATGAGAGCATCCTTGAGAAGCGCTTTCTAATGCTCATGGCGGTGAGCGGCGACCTGTTCGACATTTGGGAGCAACCCACGGAAATTCGATATCGCAAGCCAAACGGCAGGATCGGGCATCACATCTTTGATTTTCTGATCACGCTCATGTCCGGGGAACGGATTGCCGTGGCGATCAAACCCTTGGAGCGGGTCTGGCAGCGGAATTTTGAGCGCGAGCTGGAATGTATTGCATCGCATATGCCCAAAACCTTTGCCGATAGCTTGATGCTCATTACCGACCGGGATCTCGATGTTCAGGCAGCCAATGCGGCCGGTCGGGACCTTATGATGCGAAACCGCTCTTTGATGGGAGTGGCAGCATGACCGAGAGATTTCATATTACTGCAAATGATCAAGTCACTTTGTTCCACCGTGCATTGCGTCTGAAACGATATGATGACGCAGGTTATGTCTTCGAAGAATTAGACAAACCCGACCTCACGCACAGGATTGGTTTCGCTGAATTTACGCACCTGTTGGCCGGGCCGGATATGGTCCTGCAACGCGATTTCTTTTCTCCGGGAAACCGACTGCGGGAGATCAAGCATGGGGAGGCTGGAGCCTTAACCCGCGCGCAAGACGACGAGCAACTGACTGCGCTTTGGCGAAAGGCCTGTGTGGACGCGTTTTACACATTGTATCTGCAGGAAAAGGTAAAGCGAAAAGATGTGTGGATTACGCCTGTCGAGACTGAACTTCGTTTTTTGGCGGAAGATAATTTTGGCAGGGTCTATCAGGAGGCCAAGTCACGCGCAGGCCAGAGAATTGAGATACCAAAATTCCCAAAGCCCCGCACTTTGCTGACATGGGTGCGCAACTATGAGAATGCTGGCTACCATATCGATGGTCTCGTCAGCCGGTACTATGCATGCGGCAATCGCCATCGCCGTTTCAATGCAGAAGAACTGGCATTCATCTCCCGAGTCGTGGATTTGTACGCATCAACGCAAAAGCCAAATAAGGCAAAGGCGGTCAGGAGGACGCTCGACCTCTTTCATGATGAAAATGCCTGCCGGAAGGCAGAGGGGCATCCTGAGCTGATGGTTCCGTCCCAACGAACGGTGAGGCGCTTCTTGGACCGCGTTAGCCCCTACTATCTGGATGTGAAGCGTCTCGGCATTGATGCGGCCAATCGAAAGCATATCTTCCGTACATCCGGTTTGGATGTGCAGATGCCCCTAGAACGCGTGGAAGTGGATGAAAACAAGCTCGATGTCATCTCACTTTTCGCCACAACCGGGCTTTTGGATTTGCTCCCCGCAGATCGCCTCGAAACCTTGGAGAAAGGCCGGCGATATCTCTACCTGTTCAAAGACTGTGCTACGAAATGCGTGCTGTCTTTACGCCTCGCCGCCTCACAGAACGCTGAAGATGCCATTCGAGGCCTGAAAGACGTGTTGCGGGACAAGACGGCGGTTGCGCAGGCGTTCGGCTGCACAGCGCCGTGGCATATGCGAGGTCGTCCCTTCCAAATTGTTGCCGATCATGGTGTCGCATTTACAGCTGCCAACTTCAAACTGGCATGCGAGCGCATCGGCGTGGGGTTAGAGCATCCACCTGTTGGCCAGCCCGCCTTACGTGGAAATGTCGAAAGCATTTTCCTGACATTGGGGCACGAGCTGATGCCGCACCTGATCGGCAGGACGTTTTCCAACACGAAGGAGCGAGGCGACTATCCTGCCGAATATTTGGCGAGCCTCACAGATGACCAGCTGATCATGACCATCGTGAGCTATATCGTCGATATCTACCACAGAACCCCACATTCCGGATTGGGGGGAGAAACACCCTTGGATGCTTGGGAGCGGCACAATCAGGCGAATAACATCCCAACTCCGCCTGACGGCCATGAACTTCGGGCCGCTTTTGGTCGCCCCTTTGAGCGTACGCTGAACAAAAGCGGCATTACACTTTTTGGCATTGATTATTCCTGCGACGAACTCCGGGATGCCTATCTGCATAGCCCGACGCGCAAAGTCACGGTGCGTGCCGATCTGGATAATCTTGGCTGGGTGTCCGTCAGTGTCGGCGGGCAAACCGTTCCCGCACGCGCCAATGAACATATATTTTCTGGAATGAACTATGCCGAATGGCAGGAAATCCGGCGAAATATTCGGCAAACCCATAGGGCAAATGCGGAGGTTCATATCGAGCAGATCAGACGTGCCTATGATCGCATTGATGGCGAGGTGCGAAAGGCCATGCTGCGCAATGACTGTACGCCGTTCTACATCAAGGATGAAGATGTCCTCCGGAACGAGCGCTCGATGCGGCTGACCATCCGAAGGGATGACGCCGATCCTGACGCGCCTCTGGAAAATCTGATTTCTCCGCCAGAGTTGCCAACCAATCCCTTGGCGCGTGGAAAGAGAATTTCGCCGAAACCGTACACCCCGGATGATCCAGGCACTGCGCCAGGGACGCCCTCACCGAAGAAACGTTGGGGGTTTAACGATGACTGATCTGCATGCGAGCCGTCCTGACACGGCGGAAACTCTGAGTGCGTTGAATGCGCGCTTCGTGCAGCATGAGCGCTATGATCAGCTTTTTGATCTCGCACATCGGCTTGTCTCTTTGCGTTTGGCGGATTTGCGTTCCGGGCGGGTTACGGAAGGCTTGAGCCTGGCGCTTACCGCCGGCTCTGGCAGCGGAAAGACCACCGCGATGCGGCATCTGGTCCGGGCAATCCAGAGGGAACTGTCCGTTTCCGACTATCCGCAGGCCAAAATCATCAGTGTCAGTGTGCCGTCGCCCGCCACTCTCAAATATGTGGGGCTGCGAATTCTGCACGCGCTTGGCTATGAACTGACCGCCGAGAGACAGGCTTGGTACATTTGGGACAAGGTTCGGTTCCATCTGCGAGAAAACCATGTTCTGTTTCTGCATCTGGATGAGGCGCAAGACCTCAACACGCGAAACTCGAAGAGTGAGTTGCCGCATGTCACCAATATGCTCAAAACGATCTCTCAAGATGACGCGTGGCCCGTAGGATTCTTCCTGTCTGGGACAGAGGGTCTGAAGGACATCATCAATTTCGACGCGCAATTGGGGCGGCGCATCAAGGGCATTCGCTTCGAACCGCTGAAGCTTCACAGTGACGCTGATGATGTGGTCGAATTGGTCAAAAGCTATTGCGAGGCGGCTGGCATTTGTTTGGAACCCGGTGCGGAGGAAGACGCTCTGGGTGAGCGGATCATCCATGCCGGCGCTTACGAATTTGGACTGGCCATTCGACTGACGCTCATGGCGATCGAGAAAGCGCTTTACGCCGAGGTTGATTGCCTCTCCTGTGATCATTTTGCGACCGCATTCGAGGAGTGGAAAGGGTGCGGCGATGCTTTCAATCCGTTTCTCATCCCGGACTTTACACAGGTAGATCCGCGGAAGCTGTTTGGCGAGGAGGGCGACCTATGAGTTTCACCCGCGCCCTTCCTTTGTCTGTCCCGATCATCCCCGGTGAAACGGCGACCTCTTTGGCCAGCCGTCTCGCGCATCGGAACGGAACGCCGCGCTTGATTTCTTTCTGCACCGATCTGGGCATAGATTACTTTCGGCTTAGCAATGGCGATGTCGATGAGGTTCGGCATGTTGCGGTATTGGCCGGTCAGGACGCAGACATATTACAGTCCAATACACCATCACTTTCCGAGCAGGACTGGTTCCTGCTCGGTGACGAAACCATAAAGTTCACAGTGTTTCAGCGCACGAAGCCGCAAATCTGCCCGATGTGTTTCAGGGAGGCATGCCAAAACTCTGGGGCACCATTTGCCTATCAACTTGGCATCTGGCAGCTCACCTCAGTTCGTACTTGCCACAAACACGGCTGCTATTTGCAAGAGTTGCCCAAAGCGCCATCGGGGAACGATCATTTCGACATTGCGAGCCTGGCGCTGGGTGCAAACCTCACATCCCCAAGATTTCCTGACCCAAAAGACCTTGAGCTTGAACGGTATCTATTGAGGCGCATCGCCGGGCAAAAGGGGAACGACTGGATCGATACATTGCCCATTCACGTCGCCGCGCAGACGTGCGAGTTTTTCGGTTTGCTGCTGCTCAATGGGCCAAAATCCAAACGGCATGAGACCAGCCCGTCAGAGTGGCTAAAAGCGGGGCGGATCGGCTTCAGCTTTCTGCGCCACGGACCGCAGGCGCTGATTGAGAAAATGGATGAACTTGAGCAAAACAGGCCCGACGACACCTCGCTCTACATTGCGCGCTATGGTGTCTTTTTCGAGTGGTTGCGTGATCGGGATACCGACCCGCATTTCGATGGCCTGAGGGACTTGGTGCGCAAGTTCATTTTTGAAACGTTTCCAGTTCCAAAGGGCGGACAGGTCCTTGGGAAGAAGAACCCGAAACGCCACAAGTATACCTTTGACAGTCTGGCCAAGGAAAAACGCCTCAACAAGGCGCAACTCGGTTATATGCTTTTGGACCTCGGATATGTGAAACGCTGCGAAGGGTCATCGCATTTTGCCCCTATCGGCTATATTCCCGCAGCAATCGGCGACGATGTCGCCGGAAAACTCAAAGCGCTTCGTACGCCAGCACAGGCCGCGAAGAATATGGGGATATCCAAGCCGGTACTGGATGCCCTGACCCAGAACGGCGTGATCGAAACCTATTTCAAGCATCCGCAGGCTGTTCCCGTTTACCACCCCAGTGTCATCGCTGAATATTGTCACAAGCTCAGGGATACATTTGAACCCTATGCGGAAATGGAAAAGCGCGGCAAACCGATTGCCATTCGTGATGCCGCACGCGCATGCAAAATGCCGCTCTGGCAAGCTCTTGCGCTGATATTGCGTCATCCAATCCCAGTCACCAAGCGAAGCCGGTATCACAAGGGTTTCGAGGAACTGAGGGTAATTGCGTCTGACCTGACTGACATTCTTGCCAAGGCGCAGCGGCAGGTCACACCCGTTCGAGAATCGGCAAAGGCGTTGGGAACTGACGCCGAGGGTATCTATACGTTGATTGCAGCCGGAAATCTGACTGAACAACGTCCCGAAGAAAATGATCGGCATACCCGGGATCGCTTGATTTATCGTGAGAGCTTAAAGGATCTTCTGAAATCGCTGCCGCATCCATAATGGGCGGGGCAGTGTGTCTGCATGAATCACTTTTCTCGCAAAGTTCGCGTTCGGCGCAGCAGCAGTTGTTCACAGTCTGGTGTATGAACTGGTCAGACGCAGAAGTTTGCTGTCGTTCGCCATAAGTGCTCGCTCTACGCTGCAGACGCGAGAGCTTCTGAAAGAAGGGCGGGAAGCGGACATTAGCTGCACACAAGGCCAACGGCATCTCAGCGCGCCTAGCCGCCGTTGACCGAGTTGCGCCCAATCGACGGGACAGCGGATAGAGCTGCCGTTCCGAGCAGAAACCAGAAAGCCTGCCAAAGCGGATGCCGACCGGAAAATTTCACTGGGCGCGCGTTTTTTTGATGTGCCAATCGAGCACATGCAAGCCGTATCGGTCCGTTTCACATAATGTCTCGTGCTGACTACTTCACATGAGGTCGGCGATAAAATAGGCTTACTTGAGGCCAGATTGAGCGAGGGTGAGTTGTGCGGATCGACAAGATTAAGATTTCGAACTTTCGATCACTGCGCAATCTTGAAGTTGATCTGGAAGCCTATCTCTCAGTCATTGTTGGCAAGAATAACTCGGGGAAAACCTCCTTACTACTCGCCTTGGAGCGTTTTCTCGGTGGCGGGGTCACGCCTCGGTTCGAAATCGATGACTTTAATCTTGAGTTTCAGTCTGAACTGGTAAAGCTCCTCACCGGTGAAGCCGAGCACATCGATCCTGCGTCGGTCTGCGGCATCTCGCTACGACTTTTCATCGACTACGGGCCCGACGACGATCTGGGCAATGTCGGCAACAAGGTCATCATGGATCTTGATCCTGCGAACCGGACGATCATTCTCGACTTCTACTATCATCTTGTCCCAGAAAATTTGACTGCAATGCGGCGCGACTTTACTGCGCAGAGTGTGAAAAAGGGCGAAAAAGCCAAGACAGCTGCAGACTTTCTCCGAGACGAGCATCGCCGCTATTTCAGCATTGCTCGTCGCAGCGTGCAGTTCGATCACCTGACACACAGAGTTCTCGAGGAGAATTTTGTCGACCTTATCAAGGAAAAGATCGCGGTCGACAACATAATCTCTTTCAAGAGGATCAATGCGCGACGATCTGTGTCAAATCGGGATTCGGACCGAGGACTCTCCACGATGTCCGCCAAGATTTACAAGGCGATGTCAGCCGACACTGGCGGAGACGCCGTAATTGAAACTTTCAAAGATGCACTCAGGCAAACCGACGGCCAGCTCGATGCAATCTACGCTGATCTTTTCAAGGACATTATCGAAGATGTGCGACAGTTCGGGGGTATCCGGGAGGGCGATACCCAGATCAGGATCACTTCCACTCTTCAGCACAGGGATATGCTTGAGGAGAATACCACAGTCATGTACGGGCATGGCGCCGATTTGCCAGTCCTACCTGAGAGCCACAATGGGCTCGGCTACCTCAATCTAATCAGCATAATATTCGAGATCAAAATTCTCCTTAACGAATTCAAACGAGGTGCAGCCCCACGCCCGGCCGATATCAATCTTTTGTTTATCGAGGAGCCAGAGGCTCATACGCATCCCCAGATGCAAGCGGTGTTCATCAAAAACATCAAGGACCTCGTTGGGCGGGCGATTGAGAACACAGAAGGCATAAGTCGTCCGCTACAGACAATCGTATCCACACATTCGGCCCACATAGTCGCCGAATGCGATTTCGACGATATCAAGTATTTCCGAAA
Source organism: Celeribacter sp. SCSIO 80788 (assembly GCF_051054295.1). Taxonomy (GTDB): domain Bacteria; phylum Pseudomonadota; class Alphaproteobacteria; order Rhodobacterales; family Rhodobacteraceae; genus Celeribacter. The sequence goes on from NZ_CP150482.1 coordinate 3,073,337, forward strand.
GCAAGCCGCCGCGACAAGCTCCAAAAACCTCAAGGATCTTCGGGAGCTGTATGAGGCCTCGGGACAGCCTGGACACTATAAATTCCTGAAACAGTATCTCACCCTCCACCGCTCCCAGTTGTTCTTCGCGGACAAAGCAGTTCTGGTCGAGGGCGATACAGAGCGCATTCTACTTCCAGCTATGATGCGCAAGATCGACCAGTCTGATGCCCGTGCCGCTTGGGCCGCCGGTCAAACGCCCCCTATGGCATTGTTGTCGCAGAACATATCGGTCATCGAAGTCGGTGCGCATTCACACATCTACGAGATATTTCTCGATTTCATCGGCGTGAAAACACTAATCATTACTGACATCGATTCCGGCAAGGAAGTGATGGTTGAAAAGGAAGGTAAAAAGCCGCAAAAGGCTATCGCCGCTCACGCGATTGATGGCGCAACCCATACAACCAACTTTGCTTTGCGGTTCTATCACGGCAAAGGTCCCGAGATTGCTTATTTAGTCGGGCTGTCGCTCCCACAGAAAACCGTGCAGAAGGACACGCAAACCGGGAAATGGGGTGCGCATGCCGATGGTCGCGTTATGTGTGCTTTCCAGATAGCCGAGGAGGATGAGGCGGGTGAAAGCTATCACGCACGCAGCTTCGAGGACGCCTTCTTCCATATAAATCGGGAGTTCATACAGATTGCGAGCAACGGCGATGAGGGCAGAGTAGGTTTTCCTAGCCTCGTCGAAAGCCATCTACGGACATACCTAGATGACCATGGATCATCCTTCGATATGGCCAAGAACGGCATTGGTAAAAAGCCGGCCTTCGTGATCGAAATCCTTCTTAACAGCGAGACCGCGACAGAGACTGTCAAGAATCCTGACGGAAGAGAGAGAATTTTCGACATAGAATTCCATAACTGGAAGACACCCAGATACATCGAGGAGGGGCTGGTGTGGATCAAGCAGGACTGAAGCTTGAGCCAGACGTCGAGGCAGCCCTCGCCCATATTGCGGCTGGTCAAGACTTCCTACTTAGCGGCGGTGCCGGAAGCGGCAAGACCTATTCACTGGTTCAGTTGATCGGTGAGCTTCTGCGAACAGACCACAGCTCCTTTATCGCATGCATCACCTATACGAATGCCGCCGTTCACGAGATTGAATCACGTGTATCTAACGCGCGGCTGTTCGTAAGCACGATCCACGAGTTTCTTTGGGAAGCAATCGCACCCTATCAAATCGAGCTCAAAGCTACTCTAATGAAGCTGCTGAGCGGCGAAAATCCTGCGATCAGACCCGGTAGCACGGTGGTGACCGCCGATATGTTTGACGACAAGGTGATCCAATACAAAGATTACATGCTCCTCGGCGATGGCGTCATCTCCCACGATGAGATCATTAAACTGGCAGCTGCCATGTTCCAAAGCTATCCAAGGTTGCGCGATATTCTGCGCGACCGTTTCCGATATATTCTTGTAGATGAGTATCAGGACACCGCACCCGAGGTCGTCAGGATCCTCCTCGACTATCTTACGCAAAGCACACGTAAGGGCGTCTGTGGCTTTTTCGGCGATGCCATGCAGTCGATCTATGATGATGGTGTAGGCGATATTCAGCACTATGTCGTCACCGCTGCTGTCAAGGAGGTTAGGAAGGAACAGAACCGACGCAACCCGCGACTGGTTTTCGAGTTGGCTAACAGGCTTCGAACCGATGGCATCGTCCAGCACGCCTCGGAAGATCTCACCGCGCCCAACATGCACGAGGGCAGCGTTCGCGACGGACAAGTTCGCTTCTACTACACCACGGGCGACGAGAGCCGGCTGCAGGATGTTAGAAACCATCTCGGGTGGGATTTCTCAGATGTCGTGGAAACGAAAGAGCTCAATCTCACGCATAACCTGATCGCTCCTCAGGCCGGATTTGGCGACCTGATGGCCATCTACGACCGAGATAGTGTTCTCAGCTTTCGAAATCGAATCGTCACCTTCATCAAGAGGAATGATGATATTGCCAAATATGACAACCGCACATTCGGTGAGACGGTCGCCCTGTTGCAGGAAGGCAAGGCGGGTCCCGCCCTAAATGCGGTTTCCCCGACGGCCGGAATGAGACAATTTATCGAGTCGCGACCAGATCTGATGGCCAATGCCGAAGCGCGTAACTTCCGCGAATTCCGGCGCATGTATGTCGACAAGGAACAGCTCCTCGATGACAAGAAGCAAAGTGAGGAGGAGCTGGCGCGCAAGGGTTCGAACCGTTGTGACTTCATCAGCCACGTCTTCAAGATACAAAAGGTTGTTCACCTGTATCAGCAACGCCGATACAATGAATTTCTGCGCCATACCGAGTTCAGGCTCTCCCGATCAGAGGATAAGATACGATTGAAGGAGCGCATTGAGGCGATCGTTGCCATGCGCGAAACGCCTGTGGCGGAGGTAATACACTATGCTCACGAAAATGGGCTGTGTGTCATTGACGATCGCTACCGGCAGTTCATCGAGAGGAAGGGCTATCTTTACGATCGCTTAAAGCATGTTCCCTTTCGATCATTCCAAAATGTATATGAGTATCTCGAAGGGCGTACCACGTTCTCGACGCAGCATAAAATCAAGGGGCGCGAATTCGATCGGGTTCTCGTCGTCATGGATTCCGGTGGCTGGAATAACTACAATTTCAACTATCTGTTCGAAGGCGGAGGTAATCCAACGGTCCTCGCCCGTACCCAGAAGCTATTCTACGTCTGCTGCACCCGCGCCAAGGACACGCTCGCCGTCTATTTCCACAATCCATCTACGGAAGCGCTGAGACAGGCTGAGGCATGGTTCGGCGCTGACAATTGCGTGGCATTGTGATGTAGTTGCATAGCTAGCTGGCGTCCGTCCGCTTTGGTAAAGGACCGGTCATGCGCTGCACTTGGCACGAATGTCGGCTTCGGGACGTTTTGATCTCCTTTTTCTTCGCTGCAAGTGAACTCATCTGGCTTTCAAGGAGTCTCAGAGACGCTTGTCTCCGAAATCTCAAGAGCGCGTTTTCTTATTCCTGCCACAGCAGGGGATGAGTCGAAATATTGCCCAGCCGCAACGAAAGATCCTTTGGATGGGCTGTCGCGGTCTTGGCGCTGGCGGGTGATGTATAGCTGAGATCCGCGCAGTGACTGCGCTGGGGGCAGAAGCATTCGCCAGCAGAGGCAAACATTTTGCAAAAATTGCTAGACTAAATAGAGACGATTTCCGGTGTTTTCACGTCCCATAGTTTTGCCACTTTGCCCCCCATCGTTCTGCCTCTGCCTCTGGCTCATATAATCGGTGCATTTCCCTGTCTGGTGATGAGGAGGATCCTTCATCCGAAGCTGCGCAATTCACGTGCATGGATGCCGAGCATCAAAAGCGCGGGCCAGAGCAGATAGGTCTCGATCTCGATATTCTCGCCGAAGGATAAAAGCGCGATCACGAGACACAGCCCCAAAGGCAATCGTCCGCGCGGGCCTCGGGCGGCGTCTTGCACCGCAAGCGCGACCTGCCAGACCAGCGGCACAAGAAAGGCGAGAAAGCCGACGACGCCTTTGACAAAGAGCAGCCCGAACCAGGTGTGGTGCGATCCGATGGGCATATATTCCACCAGATGAGGCCCGGGCTGGACGCGGCCATGACCGAACCAGACGGCTTCTTCCTGCCAGCGCTCATAGGCGATGCGTTGCAGGGTCGCCCGCACACGGGTGCTGTCGGCGCGCGCGGATTTGAACGCCATAACCCCGGCGCCGAGCGTGCGGGCCAATCCCTGCCCGGTGACGGCCAGCGAGGCCACCAGTGCCGCCAGCGCCGCCCAGGCCCAGCTGCGCAAGACCAGTGGCATCAGACGCGGCCCGAGGGTGCAGCCCACCAAACCGACAAGCCCCATCCGGGATTTCGAGGCGAGGATCATGATCACACCCGCGGCCATCCCCGCCGCCCGCCACCCGCGATGCTTTTCTTCCAAAGCGAACAGCACCGTGCAGACGCCCAAGAGCGCCGCGAAGGGGGACCATGGCGCAAAGAACTGCCAGCGCGGGGTCCAGGACGACGGATCGTAGGTGAAAAAGAACACCGAAAAATACTCCGGCCCCGGCCCGCCCACGGCTTTGAGCGGCGAGGTCCAGATGCGCTCCGGCAATCCCAGGTAGGGGGCGGCGATCAGCACCGGTGTGACGCATAATGTCCAGAGGCCGAGCTTGCATTGCGCCCGGATCACGACCTCGCGACGCAGGGGCAGCACGGCACCCGCCAGAGGGAACAAGGCCATCAGGGCCCAGCCCTTGGCCCAGCCGACGGTCGACTTGATCGTCTGCTTGATCCCCATCTCCCAATTCAAATGCCCCACCCAAAGCGCGATCAGCATGACGACCATGGCGACGCACCACGCGATCACAATCGGCGGCGGTGCGCCTGTGGCACGCAGGTCGTCGCGCATCGCGGGGCCCAGATAGAGCGACAGACAAGCCAGCCCCGCGAGGCTCCAGGCCAGAACCGGCCCAATCACGTAAAGCGCGCCCAAGGCATAGAGCGGCCAGGTCCAGACAATTGTCGACCAGACGATGCGTTCAGGCAGCGTTTGCGGCGTCATCGGAGCCTCTTCGGGTCAAACTGGTGATCACGGCATTGCGGACCCAGCCCATGACAAGCGCCACGAGCAACAGGATACTCGCCCCGCCGCCTGCCGCGATGGACAACTTTTTGCTGGGCGAAGAGGGTGCATCCGGCAGGGTCGGGTCTTCGAGCACCTGCACCAGAGGGTAGGAGGCGTAAATGTCCGTCCGTTGCGATTGGGTGCGGGCGATGGCGGAGGCAAACACCGCCTCGGCGACATCGAAATCCCGCTGAAGATCTTCCAACCGTGCAGCATCCGGTGCCAGCGCATCGAGGCGGGCGCGTTCGGCGGCCAGTTGCGTCTCAAGTGTCCCGAGCTCGCTCGCAAGGCCTGCGCGCTCGGTCTCCTTGCGCACCAGATCGGCCAAAAGCGCGCCGCGCCCGCCCTCGACCGATTGCTCCAGTGGCACGCCCGCGCCGATCAGGGCCTGTGCCCGCGCCTGCATCCGCTCTTGAGCCAGACGATGCGCGGCTTGTGTGCGCTCGACCTGCGGGTGGTGCGCACCATAGCTGGCCTGCGCCGTGGCGAGATCGGAAGAGGTCTTTGCCGTGGCTTGCATCAAGGCCACATAAATCTCGTCGCTGTTCAGTTTCAGGATATGCGCGGCGGTGCGGGCATCGACGTCCAGACGTCCCTCCAGCTGCCGGACCGTGCTTTCGACACGGGCATGTTCGGCGCGCTGCGTTTCGATCCGCGCGCGCAAGGCCTCCGCCTCTTGCAGATATCGTTGGTATTGCTCGGCAGAGTACAGGCCGGAGCTGTTGCGCAGGGCGGCGATGTCGTCGCGGGTGCGGGCGACGGAGGCGCGATAGTCGTGGATCGCGTCGAGCCCCCCGATCTCGCGGGTCTCCTGTTCATCCGCACGCAGCCGGTCGATCTCCGCCGTGAACGCGGTCAAAAGCGCGCGTGTGCGGGCGCGGGCCTCTTCGGGGCTGGGGCCGTTGAGTTTGACGTGTATGAAGGCGGTCTGATCGACGAGCTGCACCTGCGGATTGCCAAAAGCCGTGCGCGGGACGTCAAGCTGGCGGGCGGCTTCCAAGACGACCCGGTCGGCGGCGATCAGGCGCTTGTAGGTCTCCGTCGGGCTCACCGAATTGTTCGCAAAGGCTGAATTCGTTTGGGTCGACGCCTGCCCGATCTCCGCCAGATTGACCGAAGACGAGGCCCCTGAGCCGGGCAGGATCAGGGACATATGGCTGGTGAAACTTGGCGGTGTCGAACTGAGGTAAAACAGGATCGGTGTCCAGACGCTTGCAAGACCGGCCAGCAAGAACACCAGATAGCGCGGCAGTCGCCCGAGGTCTCGGGTCGAACCACCACGCAGCAGCCGTCCGAAAGACGGCCAGCTGCGCGCCAAAGGGATGCGCAGGCGCGGCAAACGGTGGACGGCAGAGGCCTTTGCAGAGGCCGGGGGGGCAAAACTGAGGGTCACTGGAAAACTCCTTTGCCCTCAGTCTATCAATGCATGCGCCTTAATCCCTGCACGCGTCCGGCCTGTCGCGCGGCGCGTTTGCTTTCGAGCCTCGCCTTTCGGATAGGATCAGAACAGAGCGCAGGTCAGAACAGACCGGCATCGCGGGCGACAATCGCCGCTTGGGTGCGGTTGTTGACCTCGAGCTTGCGAAACAGGGTTTTCATATGCAGTTTGATCGTTGGCTCCGTCAGGTCGAGATCGCGGGCGATCTCCTTGTTCGACTTGCCGGCCGAAAGACCTTCGAGCACCTGCATCTCGCGCGGGGTGAGCCTTTCTTCGAGCGGGTGGGCTTCCGTGTCATCCGGCGCAGTCATGAAGTCGATTGGCGCATATTGTTCGCCCATCGCCATGAACCGGACGGCATTGGCCAGAGATTTCGCGGGCAGGGTTTTCGGCACGAATCCCGCTGCGCCAAGCGCAAGCGCCTGTTCGGCGATCTCTTTCGTCGCTTCGCCGGACATCAGCGCAACCCTTTGGCCGCCCCCTTGCGCGAGCGCACGTTTGAGCCCCTCAAGCCCCTGCATGCCCGGCATTCGGTAATCCAGAAGCACCAGATCGTAGGGCGCATCCTCAGCGACCCGGTCGAGCGCCTCATCGAGGCTCGCCGCGCTGCCCGTCTCAATCCCGCCCTGTGCGGTCAGAAAGGCAATCAACGTGTCGCGCAGGAGATCATGGTCATCGGCAATCAATACGCGCATCAAAGTCTTCCTCTTCTCGCACAGTCCTGAACGAGCCCCCGGGCACAGTCTACGGACGTACATAAAATATTCACCAACAATAACGTGTAGCGCGCCTATCCCGAAGGGTAGGCACGATCCCCTCCGGATCAGCGTCCCATCAGTTGCGCCATATGTCACGTGCTTTCGGAGCATAGCACGATCCTCTGCGCTTTGCGCATCTCCCTTCGCGAAATTGCGAGAGAGGTCAGAGATCTGGACCCTGAGAGACAGAAACGTCTCATAAAAGGTCTTCTGCTCATGACACAGCATTACTCTCTTTTTGACGGACCTCATGCGCCCGTCATCCTGCCTGACACTCTGCCGACTCTGTCCGTTCTGGGCCTGCCCCTGATCAACAGCACAAGTCTGAAGGTGATCCCGCAGCTTCTGCAAACGCAGCCGCAAACCGTCTATTTCCTCAATGCTCATTGCGCCAATATCAAGGCGCGCGACCGCAGCTACGCCAGCGCTCTGGCGCGCGCGACCCATGTGTTGCCGGACGGGATCGGCGTCGAACTGGCGGCGCGGATGACGGGCGGACATTTCGAGGAAAATCTCAACGGCACGGATTTCACCCCGACGCTTTTGCGCGTCGCAGCGGAGCGCGGCCTGTCGGTCTTCCTGTTCGGCGCCAGCCCCGGCACGGCAGAACGCGCGGCGCAAAAACTGGCCGGGGATCTTCCCGGGCTGCGCATCGCGGGCATCCGCGACGGCTACGAGGGCGCGCGCTGTGCGCAGGCCGCGATTGCCGAGATCAACGCTTCGGGTGCCGACATCGTGCTGGTCGCCATGGGGGTGCCGAAACAGGAGCTTTGGATCGATCAGCACCGCAGTGCACTCAAGGCCCGGCTGGTGATGGGCGTCGGCGCGCTGTTCGATTTCCTCGCGGGCAATGTCACCCGCGCGCCTCTGGTGGTGCGCAAGGCGAAACTGGAATGGGCCTGGCGTCTGATGCAGGAGCCGCGTCGTCTGGCGAAACGTTACCTGATCGGCAACGCGACCTTTCTGTCCCGCGCGGGCTTTCACGCCCTGCGTCGAATCCCGTCCGAAACGGTCTGGAAACGCGCACTCGATCTGGTGGGGAGCGGGATTCTCGTCGCCATGCTCGCACCTCTGATGGTGCTGATCGCAACCCTCATCCAGATCGAGAGCCGTGGCCCTGCGCTATTCAAGCAGGTGCGGGTGGGACAAAACGGTCGGCATTTCACGATCTACAAATTCCGCAGCATGTATCTCGATGCCGAAGACCGTCTTGCTGCGCTGCGGGGTCAATCGGATCGTGAGGGCATCTGTTTCAAATCTCGTCACGATCCGCGCGTGACGCGGATGGGGCGGGTCCTGCGGCGTGCCTCTCTCGACGAGTTGCCGCAGATTTTCAACGTCCTTCTGGGCCAGATGTCACTGGTCGGACCGCGTCCCGCGCTGCCCTCCGAGGTCGAACACTTCCCGGTCGCCGCACAGGAGCGTCTGCGGGCGCGACCGGGCATCACCGGCTTGTGGCAGGTGTCCGGGCGCGCGGACATCGGTTTCGAGAAGATGATCGATATGGACATTGCCTATGTCCGGTCGCGCTCTGTGCTGCTCGATCTTTTCATTCTGGCGATGACGGCGCGGGCCGTGATCGGTGGACGGGGTGCCTATTGACGCTGCGGTTCTGTCAGGCCGGTTATATCCGAACGGATAGGTGCAAAAGCCCGATGCACCCTAGGTCAAGGCGCTGAAACGGTGCAGAATACCGAGATTGCCAGAGATTTTATCAGGAGTGCCTCAATGATTTCCCAGACACCGATCCTTCGCAGGGCGTTGAGAGTGATGGCCCTTGTGGTTCTCCCCTTGGTGCAACCGTTTGCCGCCCTGTCCGATACGTTGGAGGCGCCCGAAGGGGCGGTGATCCTGACCGTCTCGGGCAAGATCGACGCGACCAATGCGGGAGATGTGGCGCAGTTCGATCTGGCCATGTTACAGGCCTTGCCCCCCACGGAGATCACCACGGAGACCATCTGGACCCCAAACGAGCATGTCTTCACCGGCGTCTCTCTGGATGTATTTCTGGACCATATCGGCGCTCAGGGGGGGACACTCCAAGCTCAGGCGATCAATGATTACACCGTCGAAATTCCGGTCAGCGATGCCGTTCCGGGCGGGCCGATCATCGCCTATGCGATGGATGGAGCGCCGATGTCGCGGCGTGACAAGGGACCGCTTTGGATCATCTACCCCTATTCTTCGGGACCTGAGTATCAGACTGAGGTGATCTATACCCGCAGCATCTGGCAATTGGACCGGTTGACCGTCGTAGAATGACACAGGATTTCTCCAAACGAAGCACATGGAACCGGGGGCGCATCGCGTTCTCGGCTCTGGCTTTGGCGGCGCTTGTGCTTCTGGGGGTGCTCGTCTCGGAAGTGGTGCGCGAATTCCGCTGGCTGCGCACGGCCAATTCCGACAACACGCATTGGACATTGAGCCAGGCCGAGGTTGAATTCTTGGAATACCGGGAGGCGATCATTGCGGCGATGCGCCCGGAGGCAGGGTCCGACGCGTTGACCCGTCTGGTGATCGAATTCGACATTTTCTACAGCCGCATGGCGACCTTCGGCACCGGCAAGCTTTTTGTCGATCTGCGGGCGCGTCCCGGTTTCGGAACACCGATCGCAGAGGTGCGCGCGCATCTGGATGCGCTTGTCCCGATCATCGACGGTCCGCCTGAGACGCTCACGGCCTCGCTTCCGGTCTTGCTTGAGGACAGCGACGAAATCCGTCTGTTGCTGCGCCGCGCCGCCACCGAAGGGCTGCAATTCTTTGCGGAACAGGCCGAAGCCAGCCGCACTTCGGTCGGCAACACGCTTTTGCGTCTCGCCGCTCTGACCGTGGCGATGTTTCTGGCGCTGATCTTCGCCATGTGGCGGCTTCAGCGTGCGAGTCTCCAGACCCAGAAACGAGGCCGTCAGCTTGCCGATGCCTATGCGCGGCTCAACACGATTTTGGAAACGTCGCTCGATGCGGTCATCGTCACCGATCTCGACGGTCATATCCTGACCTTCAACGCTGCCGCGGAACGGATATTTCAGTACAACCATGATGCGGTGCTCGGGCACAATCTGGCCGAAATCATCATACCGGATCACCTGCGTGCTGCCCATGAACAGGGCATGCAACGCCTGCGTCAAGGCGGCGAGATGAAGGTCGTCGGCCACGGTCGTGTGCGCCTTGAGGCCAAACGCCGCGATGGCTCTCTCTTTCCTGTCGAACTGGCGTTGCAAAAAGGACAGGTGGCCGGCAGCGACGTGATCGTGGGGTTCCTGCGGGACATCTCGCGACTGGTCGCCTCGGAAAACGCCTTGGTCGAGGCCCGCGACAAGGCATTGGCCGGGGAAAAGGCCAAGGCCGAATTCCTCGCCATGATGACGCATGAGATCAGAACGCCATTGAACGGGCTTTTGGGCAATCTGTCCTTGCTCAAGCAAACCGAGCTTGGCGCGCGACAACAGAATTATCTGCGCAATATGGAGATTTCCGGCGATCTTCTGATGCGCCATGTCGATGCCGTTTTGGATGTCGCACGGTTCGAGGCCACGGGCATCCAGCCCCAGGAGGAGATCGTTCACCTCGGTCAATTGCTACAGGATATCGTCGATTCCCAAGCCAGTGCAGCCACCGCGCGCGGCAATCGCATTCGTTGGGAATGGGCCGGTCCTGCGGTGTGTTGGGCGCGGCTGGATGGCGCGCGCATGCGTCAGATCCTTTTGAATCTTGTCGGCAATGCGATCAAGTTCACCCGCAATGGTCAGATCCTGATCGAGGCCGAGGTCTCCGAAGAGGCGGCCACCATGTTGGAAGTCCGGGTGATCGATACCGGGATCGGGATCGCCAAGGATCGGCACAGCCTTGTCTTCGACGATTTTCACACCGTCAGCGACGTCGATACGGACATCAGTGGCACAGGGCTTGGCCTCGGGATCGCGCGACGGTTCGTCGAGGCGCTGGGGGGCGAGATCGGGCTGGAGAGCGTTCAAGGCGAAGGCAGTGTCTTTTGGTTGCGTATACCGATCCAGCGCGTTGACGCGCCAGATGCGGACGCGCTTGCCGAACTGCCACCGCTAAGTGCACCGCAAAACATCCTTCTGGCGGAAGACAATGACATCAATCTCGAACTGGCGCGCGAAATGCTACAGCATTTCGGCCATCGCGTGGTCGAGGCCCGAAATGGTGCCGAGGCGGTGACGGAGGCGGCACGCCAGCGTTTCGACATCATTCTGATGGATATTCGCATGCCGGTGATGGATGGTCTGCAAGCCACGCAGCATATTCGGCAAGGCGACGGTCCGAACCGCGCCACCCCGATCATCGCCGTGTCGGCAAACGTCCTGCCCGAAGCGCGAGAGCGTTTTCTGGCTTCGGGCATGTCAGGCTTTCTGCCCAAGCCGCTGGACAGTGCCTCGCTGGCTTCGTTGGTGTCGACGCATGGAGCCGGTGAGGCCCCTGCACCAGAGCAAGATGTCACCTCGGATGCCGGGACGCTCATCGGGACGGAGACTCAGCGGCTTGCCGAACTGAAGGCGCGCTATCGCGCCGAGATCGAGACATTTCTGTCAGAAGCCTGGACACTGTCTCTGCCGCAGGTGGCAGAGACCTCGCACCGGTTGGCCGGAAGTGCCGCCGCCTTCGGTCACACGACAATTCGCGCCGCACTCGTCTCGCTTGAAATCGCGGCCGAACAGGGCGAAGCGGACGGCTGTATGCTGGCCCTGGACGAAGTGACGACGCTCTGGCGCGACGGGCCCGGCTCGTCATAAACCGAGGCGGCGGGGCAGGGTCGATACGCTCAGTTGGCAACCCCGAGAACAGTGCCGAAGACCCGCCCGATCTCGGTGATATTGGTGACGCTACTGTCATAGCAGGCAATAGAGTCGCCCGGCAAAAGATAGGGGTCGTAATCGTCGCGATCGGCGCGGCGCAACTGGTCTTCGATCTGGCGTTCGATCACGGTAGAGACGCCGGTCATGGGGTTACGGGTGAACAACACAGCGGAGCGATGCGCGCTGCTGGCACGCGCACCACCGACACAATTCGTATCGACAACCGCCTGCATGAACCGTGTCCCGTAAGGCACTTCACGCACCTCCCGCCCGACGGCCGAGGGCGCATTGCCAGTGGCCGGTTGCGTCAGATTGGACAGGAACAGCGACACGCCCGGCGGGCTGATCGGGCTGGGTCGCATCAGGTCGTCCTGAAAACATTGACGCGAAGGCACGACGATCTCGTCCCCCGCAAGCAAGACGATGTCGACGGCATGACGCCCCTCGAACACGCCGCGCAAATCGAGGGAATAGCGGTTCCCTGCGCGATGCAGTTCGATCCGCGACAGATCGGCATCGGGGCGCACCCCGCCAGCCGCACGCAGCGCGGTGGAGAGGTTGCGGGCTTCGGTCGATGCGCCCATCGCGTTTTGTCGGGCGGCATCGAGATCAGCCCCCGCACGGAGGCCGACCTCGACCGAATGCGGCTCGAATACGGCGCCGGACACAGCAACGTTGACGCTGGCCATGTCGCGCAGCCGCACGGAGATTCGGGGGGCCGTCTCGTAAAACCCGTCGGCGCGCAACACCCGCGCAAGCTCGGATTCGATGTCCTCCGTACGACGTCCCTGTGCCTGCACCGGCGGAAGGTACGGTAATTTCAGGAACCCGTCGCGAGAGATTACATAGTCGCCGCTAAAGGTCTCGTCCTCGCCAATGCGGACATCCAAAAGATCGTCGCGCGACAGCCGTTCGCCGCTCAAAATTTGCGGCAGGATTGCGCTGCCCTTGCCTTGCGCGCCGAGGCCGGACGTGCCGTCGCGGCAGCGCTCCATATTCATGCCGGGCGACACAAGATAGACCTCGTCCCCGCTGCGAGCGGGTGGGTCGCGATATTGCGCCTGATAGCCGCCGCCGCTCTCGATGGGGCCGATGTTTTCTGGATTTGGCGCCGGGCTACACCCGGCCAAAAGAGCGGCACAGAGGCTTGTCGAATACAGAAATGAGCGGCTCACGCGGTTTTCCACCTGATCATTCTAAAACTCGATTTCACCCTAGCACCTCGACCTGACCACTGTCGCAGCCACAGTGGAATGGCACGCCTATCCCAAAGAATAGGGTCCGGCGGAAAGGAGATTTTGCACCCTCCGATCGCGTCCGGGACACGTGCCTTAACGGCCCATTAATCTTAACACAACTTTAAAGGGAGCCCGGGATCGGTGTCTAGCAGCAACTTCAACTCCAGCCGCCTCTTCGGGCATCTCATGGCTTACGGCGCCTCGGAGGCCGCAACGAAACTGTCGCGCCTTGGCGTGGTGATCGTGGTGGCCCGCAGTCTCGATCTGGCCGAAGTCGGCCTTGCGGCGGCGGCGCTGGCGATGGGAGATCTGCTGAAATCCCTGACCGAAAATGGTGTCACGCAACGCATCGTGGTCGCGCCCGACCATGAACTCGATGCCGTCTGTCATCGTGCGCATCGGCTCAACTGGCTCTGGTGCGCTGGGCTCTTTGCCGTGCAGGCCGCTTTGGCCGCCGGGCTGTGGCTGGGATTCGGCAAACCCCTTCTGGCGGTGATGGTCCTGTTGCTCGGGGCCGAATACCTCTTCATGCCGGGCGGTCTTGTGCAATGCGGCCTTGCGCTGCGTCAGGGGAAACTGAGCCGTACCGCCGCGATTGCGGGGACACAATCGGTCTCGGCCAATGTGCTGGCGATGCTTCTGGCCGTTCTTTGGCCGACCCCGCTGGCCCTTGTCGTGCCGCGTCTGCTGACCGCGCCGATCTGGCTCGTGATGATGCGTCGTCTCGCGCCGTGGCGCCGCCGCGCGTCGGCTCCTCTCGCCCCGACCGCCACCTTCCTGCGCTATGGCGGGCCGGTTCTGGGCACCGAGGTGATCCGCACGATGCGTCTTCATGCCGACAAACTGCTTGTCGGCGCTCTGCTCGGCCCGGAAGCCTTGGGCGCCTATTTCATGGCGTTCAATGCCGGGCTCAGCCTTGCAAGCTCTTTCTCCACGGCTCTCGCCGCCGTCCTGTTCCCGCATCTTTGCGCCAGTCAGGATCGGGGCGAGGCTCTGGGGCAGGGGGTGCGCCTGTCGCTGGGGCTGATCACGCCTGTCGTGATCCTGCAATCGCTTTTTGCGCCCTGGTACGTTCCGCTGCTGCTCGGTCCCCAACATGCAGCGCTTGCGGAACCCGTCGCCATCCTCTGCCTCGTTGCCATTCCCACCATGATCTGGACCGCCACCGCCGGTTGGATGCGGGCGACCGGGTCGACGCTGCACGAATTGCGCGGCACCCTGATCCTGACCCTGGCACTCATGGTCAGCACCCTGATCTGTGCGCCTTACGGGCTTGGGAGACTTGCCTGGGGTTATCTCGCGACCGCGACCTTCACCATGTTTGTTCTCTCTCTCCCGGCGATGAAGCACGCCTTCCCCAGAATCTTTAAAACGGAGCCGACAGCATGCCTTTGATCTCCGTCGTCATCCCCGTTTTCAACGCAGCCGATACCTTGCCCGACACTCTGCACGCGCTTCAGGCCCAAAGCTGGCGCGAGTGGGAGGCCATTCTGGTCGATGACGGTTCGACCGACGGCAGTTTTGAGCTCGCGCAGCGCTTGGCCACCAAAGATCGCCGCCTCCGCGTGGTCCGCAATCCCGGCAAAGGCCCGAGTGCCGCGCGCAATCATGGCGCCTGCGATCTGGCCCGCGGCGAGATCGTGAGCTTCTGCGATGCGGACGATCTCTGGACGCCGCGCAAGCTTGCGGATGTGGTTGCGGGGATCGAAAAGGGATCGGCCGATGCCATCTTCGGCCGCGTCGGGTTCTTCGCGACCGATCCCGCACGCCCGACCAGCGTGTCGAGCGTGCCCGAAACCCCGCTCAGCATCCCAGTGCTTTTGGGGGAGAACCCGGTCTGCACGCTGTCGAACCTGTCGCTCACACGTGCGCTGTTTTGCCGTCTCGGCGGGCTGCGCGCGGATATGGTGCATAACGAAGATCTCGAATTTCTCGTCCAGCTTCTGGGCCATGGCGCGGTGCTGCGCGGCATAGATGCCGATCACGTGCTCTATCGTCTCAGCCCCGCAGGTCTCTCCGCCAACCTCGAGGCCATGCGCCTCAGCCGGACCGAGGTGCTCAAGACCGCCGCCCGGTTCGGGGTATCCTCAACCGCCCGCGCCGAGGCCCAGTATCTGCGCTATCTCGCGCGCCGCGCCATGCGTCTGGGCGCGGAGCCGCGTCAGGTGCGGGCCTTCCTGCGCGAAGGTCTGAGCACCGAGGCCACGGCTTTTCTCGCCCCTCTGCGCCGCGGTGTCCCGACCGCTTTGGGCGGTCTGATCTACCCGTTTCTGTCACACGGCCAACGCCGCTTTCTCTTCTCTCGTTAAAGGAGCGCTCCCATGCCCTATGCCTCACTCGTCGTCCCCGCGTTCAACGCCGCAGCCACCCTGTCCCAGACATTGGTGTCGCTCTGTTCCCAGACTTTTCGCGATCTCGAGGTGATTGTCGTCAACGATGGCTCCACCGACGACACCGCCCGCATCGCGACAGAGGCCGCCAAATCCGATCCGCGAATTCGCTTGGTCGAGCAGGGCAACCGCGGCCTCGCGGGCGCGCGCAATTCCGGGATCGCGGCGGCCACCGGCACTGTCGTCGGGCTGTGCGATGCCGACGATCTCTGGATGCCGGAAAAACTCGCCGCCCATGTGGCGCATCTGGACGCGGCACCGCATGTCGGGCTGAGCTATGCCGGGTCGGCCTTGATCGATGACGCGGGTCGACGCATCGGCCATGCCCAGCGTCCCCGCCTGCGCGGGATCACCGCCAGCCATGTGTTCAAGCGCAATCCCGTCGGCAACGGCTCGACGCCTGTGTTTCGCCGCGCGGCCCTTGAGGCGCTGGCCTATCGCCCCCAAGGCGAGACCGAGCGCGATTGGGTCTTCGACGAGACATTCCGGCAGTCCGAGGACATCGAATGCTGGTTGCGGTTCAGCCTGACCACCGACTGGAGCCTTGAGGGGCTGCCGGGGCTTTTGACGGAATACCGGCTGAATGCGGGCGGGCTTTCGGCACGCACCGATGCACAACTGGCGGCTTGGGAGCGGATGATCACAAAACTGCGCCCGACCGCGCCCGATTTCTTTGCCCGTCATGAGGATGCGGCCCGCGCCTACCAGCTGCGGTATCTTGCGCGGCGGGCCGTGAGCGGCGGCGAGGGCCATGCTGCGATGGACTATGTGCGGCGCGCGCATCGCCTGTCGAAAATCCCGCTGATCGAAGAGCCCATGCGCACGTTGGCCACGGCAGGGGCGGCCTTTGCCCTTGGACGACTGGGTCGCGATCCGCTTCAGCTTATGGCTTGCCTGCGTCCGCGCGCACGGGCCTGAACCGCAACACATCTCACCGGGAGGAGCCTTCCATGACCGCCAAACTTCGTATCCTTCACCTCATCGACGACACCACGCCCGGCGGCGTGATGCGGGTCATCGAGCATATGAACAGCTCTCCGAACCTTGCGCGGGAAGCCCAGCAAATGCTGCGCGTCGTCGGTCGGGGCGCGGCGCTGCCGCCCTGTGACGCCGATCTGGTGATCTCGCATCTGACCATCAACTGGCGCAGCCTGCCGCGGCTCATCGCTTTTCGCGCGCTCCATAGCGCCGTGCCGATCTGTCATGTCGAACACAGCTATACCGAAGCCTTCACCGCCCATAACGTGCCGTTCAAAGCCCGGTTTTTCACGCTGTTGCGCACCGCCTACGCTCTTTTCGATCGGGTCGTCGCGGTCAGCTCGGCCCAGGCGGAGTGGATGATGCGTCGGGAACTGGTTCGTTCGGGTGCGCTGAGCGTGATCCCGTCTTCCGTTGCGCTCGAACCTTTCCTGAAACTGCCCATGCCGAACGACCGCGCCCGTGTGATCGGTGCGATCGGGCGTCTGCACCGGCAAAAGGGGTTCGATGTGTTGATCAAGGCCTTCCGCACGCTGCCGGACCCAGAGCTACAGCTCTATGTCTGCGGCACCGGGCCGGAAGAGGCGGCTCTCAAGGCCCTTGCGGATGAAGATGCGCGCATCCGATTTTTCGGCCATATGAACGATCCGGTGGCTGTCATGGATGCGGTTGATCTGGTCGTCATGCCGTCTCGCTGGGAAAGCTTTGGCCTTGTTGCTCTTGAAGCCCGCGCGGCGAAACGTCGATTGCTTTGTGCCGATGTGGACGGCCTGCGCGAAAGCGGGGCGGGGGCGGCGTTTGTGAAGGGCCACGATCCGGATGTCTGGGCACAGGCCCTGAAGGCACACATCAACGCCACGCAACGGGCCGCTTCCGAGAGCCCGGTCCTGCGCGATATCGGGGAGGACTGGTGCATGCTATTGCAGTCGATGGCATTGCCCCGCCGCAAAGCGCGCTTGCAAAGCCTGTCCCCGTCGCGTTCCGCTCTGGCTCAGTGATGCTGTGGCGTGGCCCGGCGCAATGTATCCGAGGGGCGTTCTCCGAACATGGCGCGGTAGCTCTGCGAAAACCGGCCCCAATGGTAGTAGCCGAATTCCATGCTGACATCCGACACTTTCGTGCTGCGCGGGTCTGAAAACCGCAACCGGCGATGCACCTCGCTCAGGCGGCGTCCCTTGAGCATTTCGTCAAGCCGCATGCCGGTACGCTCAAGACAGGTCGCGCGCAGTGTCGCGCGATCCCGATCGAGATGTTTCGCCAGATGGCTGACGGTCATCTTGTCGAACGGCAGCTCGTCGCAAGCCGCGAGAATATCCGCCATCAGGCCATGGGGCAGTTTGCGCGGACGCGCCCGGCTGGCTTCCCGCGCCCAAAGCGAAATCCGGTCGATCAGAAGATCCGGCGCCAGATCCAGCACCGCCTGCTGCGCGATGCCCTGGCGCGCGCTTTCCATCAGGGTCAGCATCCAGTCCGCGATGCCATGGCTTTCATACGGCGTGACCGGGCGGGCGCCACTGATGATGTCCTCCGGCAGACAGTCCTGCGGCAGGGTCAGCATGATGTAATCCGCGTCGCTGTCGGTGAAGATATGATAATCCTCGCCCGCGACATGGAGCATCCCGGTGCCCGTGCCAATCGCGCTCGGCAGCCCGCTCATCGAAAGCCGTTTGCCAAGCGAAAACCCGACACAGACATAACCATCCGGGACACGATAGAAATTCTCCATTTTCCGGTTCACGGTCTCGCGATAGAGCGTGATATCCTCCCACTCCAGCGCCGCGATATGCCCCTCGAACGCCCCCGGCGACAATTGTCGGTACAGCTGGTTCCAGCCATCGAGCCCCCGTTCCTGATCGACGAAACTGTCGAACTGGGCTTCCCTTACACGGGTGCGGGGTTTGATGTCTGTGTGCATGTCAAGTGACCGAAATATTTTGATTTTCCTATTCTGAAAGGCCCTGCGGCGGGGAGTGTCAAGCGGGGCGGGGCGGGTTTCGACCGGGAAACGGTAAGATTCACGCGCTGCATATTTTATGGGCGAAATTACCCGACAAGGGCGGATAGCGCGGGCTTGAATCCAGCGCCTATGCTGGTCACGAGACCATCACCAGGAGACAGATGATGAAATCCACAACCGCCGCTTTCGTGGCGCTTGCCGCGCTGACCGGACCGGCTTTCGCACAAGACGCCATCGAACCCGAAACCCTTTCCGTCAAGGAAACCATCGACGAAGGCCCGAACCTTTTCGTGCTCGATCAGGCCTGGAAAGGCCCGTCCTCGATCAACGTGCTGGGCGCCGAAGATTTCGCGATGAAGGGCAATATGGGCCCGGGCACCACCGCGCAGATGGTGCTCTCCGCCGACGGCAAGACCATGTACACCACCTCGGTCTATTTCGAGCGCTACACCTACGGCCCGATCACCAACGTGTTCCACACCTGGGACGTCGACACGCTCAAGATCAAAAGCGAATTCGAATTCGGCGTGAAAATGGCCCATGTCGAAAGCCAGCCCTCGCTGCTGACGCTCTCCTCCGACGAGGCCTATGCGCTGGCCCAGAACGCCACGCCCGCGACCTCCGTCTCGGTGATCGACATCGCCGCTGGCGCCGCCATCGCCGAAATTCCGACGCCGGGCTGCTGGGGCATCTTCCCCTCCACCTCCGGCATGAAATTCACCACGATCTGCGGTGACGGCACCTTCCAGACCTATTCTTACGCCGCCGATGGCACCTTCGGCGATCCGGGCAAGTCTGAGAAAATCTTCGACGTCGATGACGACGCGCTCTTCACCAACGGCGTGCGCATCGGTGAGACCCTCGTCTATGTGTCCTACAACGGCAATCTCTATGTCGTGGACGACAGCGGCGACGTGCCGGTCCTCTCCGAGACCATCGCGCTGACCGAAGGCGTGCTCGGCAAATGGGCCCCCTCCGGCTCCGAGCTGATCGCCTATAACGCCCCGACCAACACCGCTTTCGTGCTGATGCACTCCGGCTCCTACGACGGCTCCCACAAAAACGGCGCCGAACAGATCTGGGCCGTGGATATGGACAGCAAGACCGTCGTCGGTCGCTCCTCCGCGCATCATGAAAACAGCATTCTCGTGACCCAGACCGAAGAGCCGATGCTCTACGGCGCGAACGAGGAAGGCGATGTCTACTCCTATACCGTCGAAATGGGCGATGAGGTCTTCCTCGAAGAGGGCGAAGAGTTCAATATCGGTGGCTGGCCGACCATCATGGAGCTGGATCGCTGATGGGAGACCTGTCGCAGCTCACCTCCGCAACCCTGACGAGCTTTCTCGTGCTCGTTTTGGCGCGCGCGGCCTGGCATAAATGGCAGGCCTTCTATGAGACGGTGGGATTTGCGCAGGGCTATGGGCTTGTGCCCCGTCACATGGTGCCCGTGATCGTGCGCGGACTGACGGGGGCCGAGGCCCTCACCGTCCTCGCACTCCTCCTTCCCGTCACCCGTCCCTTCGGCGGGCTGATGGCGGCGGGGCTGTTCGCGGGCTACGGCGTGCTGATGGCGGCGGCTTTGCTTCGGGGACAGACGGAGATCGATTGCGGCTGCGGTGGCACGCCGCAGATCGTCTCCGGCCTGACCCTCGGGCGCAATGCCGTGCTGACCGTCATGGCGCTGGCCGTCGCGATGATCTCTGTCGGGCCGCTCGGCGCGATGGGGGCCATCATGGCGATCACCGCCGGGATCACGCTTTTCGCGATCTACGGCGTGGCGGAAAAACTCGCCTCCCATCTCCCCCACATCCGGCAGGCCGGATGAGAGAGGACAGAACGATATGAATATACTCATCTTTTCCAACATCGCCCTCTGGGTTGTCGTGCTGGTCCAGATCGCGATCATCTTCGCGCTCGCCCGCCAGATCGGCATCCTCTTCGAACGGGTGTCTCCGGTGGGCGCGATGATTTCGGACAGCGGGCCGGACATCGGTGAAGCCGTGCCGCAAATGACCCTGCCCAATCTCAACGGGCCGGAATTTGCACTGGGCGGGCCGGAAGGGCGGGCACAGCTCGTGTTCTTCCTCTCCACCACCTGTCCGATCTGCAAGGCGCTTCTGCCCGCGATCAAATCGATCCGGGACGATGAAAAAGGCTGGCTCGATGTCGCGCTGGCTTCCGATGGGCGCGAAGCGGCGCACCGGCGGCTCATCGAGGCGGAAGATCTCAACAGCTTCCCCTATGCGCTGTCCTCCGATCTCGGCATGACCTTCAAGGTCGCGAAACTGCCCTTTGCCGTGCTCATCGGGCCGGACGGCAAGGTGCGCGCCAAGGGTCTCGTGAATTCCCGCGAACAGCTCGAAAGCCTGTTCAACGCCTCCGAGACCGGCATTCCCTCTTACCAGGCTGCGGTCGCCCAACAGATGGGCGCCACTCAATTTTCCTCCGAAAGGATCTGATAATGACCAGACTGATCGACAAACTTCTCAAGACCCTCGACAAGCGCGTCGAAACCGGTGCCCGCACCGCCGCACGCAGCCTTGGCCGCCGCAGCTTCATGGCGAAAGCCGGGGCCTCGGTTCTGGGCGCCGCCGTGGCGACCCCGATCCTGCCCTTCGACCGTCGCGCCAACGCTTCCGAACTGCCGGAGGACGAATGCTCCTACTGGCGTCACTGCGCCCTCGACGGCAACCTCTGCTCCACCTCCGGTGGGTCTCTGACGCAATGTCCTCCGGGCTCGTCCGCCTCTTCCGTGTCCTGGGTCGGCACCTGCACCAACCCGGACGACGGCAAGGATTACCTCGTGTCTTATAACGACTGCTGCGGCAAACCGTCGGTCGCCTCCGCGACCTTCTGCTACACCTCCGAGGGTGAGCGTCCGGGCTACCGCATGGGTCTCTACAACGACATCAACTGGTGCATGGCGAACACCGACAAAGGTTACCACTGCACGGTGTCCGTGGTTGTGGGCCTGGCGGAGTGATCCCGAATTGCGCCTTTTGACGACACTCACGGGGGCTGTGGCATGCGCCATGGCCCTCCTCACCCTCCCGGTCTCTGCCGAGACCCCGGAGGAGCTTTTCGAGATTCATTGCGCCGCCTGTCACAACACCGGCGGCATCGGCAATCCGGGTCTTGCCCCGCCGCTCAACCGTCCCGTGTTCTGGCAGGCGCTGGGTGACACCGCGCCCGAATATCTCGCCGGAGTGGTGATCTCGGGCATGGCCGGAAAACTCGACATTCAGGGCCAGATGTACATCGGCCTGATCATGCCGCCGGTGGCCAGCACCACGGACGAGGAACTGGTCGAGATCGGCACATGGGTGCTCCAGACCCTTGGCGAGACCGAAGCTGTGATGACCCAGGAGCTTCTCGAGGCCGCGCGCGAGACCCGTCCGACCCATGCCGATCTGCGGGCGATGCGCCCCGCGGTCGACTGAGCCGGTAGACAGAAAGGAAGAGACATGTCTCTGTTGAAACCCCTGATCTGCGCGCTTGCGCTTGTCCCGGCCTCCCTGATGGCGGCGGACCAGCCCTCGCGTACCGCGCATACGAATTACATTTTGCGCTGCGCTGGCTGTCACGGGTTCGAAGGCGGCGGTACGCCGGAGGGCGGGATTCCCGACTTCCCGAACAGCGTCGGCTATATTGCAGGCACCGAGTTGGGGCGTACCTACATGATGCATGTGCCCGGCGTGGTCGGTTCGTCCCTGAACAACGCCGAGATCGCCGAGGTGATGAACTATGTGCTCGACGTCTGGGGAGAAACCGACAGCGGCGAGGCGCTGGTGTATTTCACCGAAGAAGAGGTCACCCGCCGCCGCGCCGAACCTGTCCCCGATGTGGTCGCCTATCGTCGCCTCGCGGTGGATGAGTTGGCCGCGATGGGCATCACCGTCGCGGACTATCCCTGGCCTTAAACGGGGCCCTGACGGTCAGACCATCTTGATCACATCGCGCGGACAGGCCAGCATATAGCCCTTCCGCGCGATGTTCTTGACCAACAACTCGCTCACCATCTGATTGCCGAGCGTATCGCGCAGCCGTTTGATCCGCGTCGCCCCCGCCGCCTCCTCGCAATCCACGGCATTCCGGCCCGAGATCACCGCCTCGATCTCCGCCCCCGACAACACATCGTCGTCCAAACGCGCCTCGGCCAGAACCGACAGCGTCTCGATCGCCGCAGGCGTCAGTTTGAACTCCATGTTGTTCAGGTAAACCGTGTTCTCCGCCCGCGAGATCAACAAGGACGACACCTCGATCCCCCGCTTCTCGATCTCGCTCATCCGTCGGTTCAGCGCGATGATCACGACAAGAAACACCAAAGCCGCCACAAGCAAGGCGGTCGCAAACACCAGAAGCACGAAAATCACCATCCGGTAGGAATTCAGCACACCGGAAAACGACGTCCCCGATTGCGCCAGAATCTCCAGCAGTTTGATTTCCGCCTGCGTCGTCAGATCGTTCTCGACGAAAATCTGTTCCACCCGCGTGTTGAACGCATTCGCATCCGGCAGGTTCACGAACAACAACACGGCCGCGACCAACAGAATCGCGACAATCGCCACGATCCCGTAAATCGCCACCCGCGACACCTTCCGGCTGTCAGTATCGGAGGAAATATTTGCCAGCATCGGCCTTTACCTCGCCCAGTTTCTCTTCCGGGATCATCGCGACGATGGACAAAAGGTGCCAGCCCTCTTTTTCAAGACGCGGCGCCAAGGCTTTGGCCGCCGCCTCTTTCGTACATTGATTGTCGCCCACCTCGGCCACGCCGAAATGCAGCTTGAGCGGATTGTCGCGCTTGGCCTTGTAACTCGCGTAACAGGAGGCCTCGGCCAGCCCCGGCAGGGCCACAAGCGCGACGAGAAGGGGGAGAAGGTGCTTTTTCATGCTCGCGATCCTGTGAGGATTGCGGATGTTATTCAATAGCAAAGCCGATTTTCGCCGATGACACCCCGTTGTTATCCGATGACATCCCGCTGTTATTGAGCGATGTCCACAAAAACGACCATCACCGTCCCATCACCTCTTTCGCCCACCCACAGATCGACAGGGCGAGGCAACAGGATCTGAAAGGACGACCGATGAAACTCACGAAATTCACCGCAGGGCTCGTAGCGCTTTCCATCGCCACCGCCGGTTTCGCCGCCGCCCCTGCGCGCGCCGGCGACAATGACGCGGCTCTGGTTCTGGGCGGGCTTGCGACGCTCTTCGTGCTCGGCAAGGCGCTCGACGACAAGAACAAGGACAAGGTCGCCGTGAGCACTTCGCGCTATCGCGACGGTCATCGCAATGAGCCCTGGCAGGACCGTAATCGTGGCCGGGATTTCGGCATCCCGAACCAATGTGTCGCAAGCGCCGGGCAGGGGGGCAAAACGCGCCTCGTCGCCTTTGAGAACTGCATCGAGCGCGACCGTCGCGCCCAGGTGCATCTGCCCAAGGCCTGCGAGACCCGGGTGAAAACCCGTCAGGGCAAGGTCGATGCCTATGATCTCGGCTGCCTCACCAATTTCGGCTACCGCGTCGAACGTGTTCGCGACACCCGCCACAACTGAGTTCCATAACGAGCAGAATCGCGCGGTTCTCATGTTCCCATGGCCGCGCCACTTGGCGGGTGAGACCTCTCACCCGCTTTTTTCTTGCGCCGCTGTCGGGCTTCGGCTTCACAGGGGGGATGACAAAGACAACTCCAGATTTTTCCTTCGAAGAGGCCGCAACCCGTCGCGGTTATGCCCGGATCGTGGGCGTCGACGAGGTGGGCCGTGGTCCGCTGGCCGGTCCCGTGGTCGCCGCCGCCGTCTGGCTCGACCCGAGCCGCATCCCCTCCGGTCTCAACGATTCGAAAGCGCTGACCGCCAAACGGCGCGAAGCGCTTTATGACGAAATCCTCGCCGTGGCCGATGTGTCCATCGCCTCCTGTTCGGTCGAGGAGATCGACGAAATCAATATCCTACAGGCCTCTTTGCGCGCCATGGAGCGCGCCGTCGCGGGGTTGGCGGTCAAGGCCGATTACGTTTTGGTCGATGGCAATAAGGTGCCGTCTGCCTTCGGTCTGGATGCCGAGGCCATCGTCAAAGGCGATGCGCGGTCTTTTTCGATTTCGGCGGCCTCAATTGTGGCCAAAATATGGCGCGACCGGCTGATGGTGGATTTGGCGCAACAGTACCCCGGCTATGGCTGGGAAAAGAACGCGGGTTACGGCACCAAAATCCACATGGAAGGTCTCCAAAATCTTGGTGTGACACCACACCATAGGCGTTCGTTCAAACCCGTCCACAACATCTTGTATCAAGACAAAAACATAAGTGACTGATTCGAAAAAGAAATTGACGTGGAATCCCCGATGACTCATCTTGAGACCCATAAATGACGTCAAAAATGGCGCGTTAAAACGACGTCCCTTAAGGGGCGCGATATGAGGCAGAAGATGAAGACAACGATCCGCAAGGGGGCGAATTCGCTCCCGCTCAATGAGATATTGCCCGGCGATTGCATCGAGGTGATGAACGCGCTCCCCGAAGAGAGCGTCGACCTGATTTTCGCCGATCCGCCTTATAACCTGCAATTGCGGGGCGATCTGCATCGCCCGGACAATTCCAAAGTGGACGCCGTCGACGACGCCTGGGACCAGTTCGACAGCTTCAAGGTCTACGACGATTTCACCCATGAGTGGCTCAAAGCCGCGCGCCGCATTCTCAAACCGAATGGCGCGATCTGGGTGATTGGCTCCTATCACAACGTCTTCCGCCTCGGTGCCGAGCTTCAGAATCAGGGCTACTGGATTTTGAACGACGTGGTGTGGCGCAAATCCAACCCGATGCCGAACTTCCGCGGCAAGCGTCTGACCAACGCCCACGAAACCCTGATCTGGGCGTCGAAAAACGAAGCGGCGAAATACACCTTCAATTACGAAGCGCTCAAGTCGCTCAACGAGGGCATCCAGATGCGCTCCGACTGGGTTCTGCCGATCTGCAACGGCGGCGAGCGTCTCAAAGACGACAATGGCGACAAGGCCCACCCGACGCAAAAGCCCGAGAGCCTTTTGCATCGCGTGATCCTCGGTACGACCAACCCCGGCGACGTGATCCTCGATCCGTTTTTCGGCACCGGCACCACCGGCGCTGTGGCCAAGATGCTGGGGCGCGAGTTCATCGGCATCGAGCGCGAAGAGAAATATCGCGAGGTCGCCGAGAAACGCATCGCCTCCGTGCGCAAGTTCGACAAGGAGGCGCTGCGTGTGACGGGCTCCAAACGTGCCGAGCCGCGTGTGCCCTTCGGTCAGCTCGTGGAACGCGGCATGCTGCGTCCGGGCGAAGAGCTTTATTCGATGAACGGGCGTCAAAAGGCCAAGGTGCGCGCCGACGGCACGCTGATCGCCAATGACGTGAAAGGCTCGATCCATCAGGTCGGTGCCCATCTCGAAGGTGCGCCGTCCTGCAATGGCTGGACCTACTGGACCTTCAAACGCGATGGCAAGACCGTTCCGATCGACGTGTTGCGCCAACAGATCCGCGCGGAGATGCAGTAACGGCGCAGTAACGGCAGAGCGGGATAAGTGTCCGACAAAAGTCCGACACTTATCCGACGCAAATCCGACAGGGG
This sequence comes from Celeribacter sp. SCSIO 80788, assembly GCF_051054295.1. Classification (GTDB taxonomy): domain Bacteria; phylum Pseudomonadota; class Alphaproteobacteria; order Rhodobacterales; family Rhodobacteraceae; genus Celeribacter. The sequence continues at coordinate 3,099,172 of NZ_CP150482.1, forward strand.
AAATTCCCGAAATTCAGAGTTATCGCCTGGTGCCTGCGGCCTGACTACGCGGCACCACCTTGGCCCCGCTGTGTCTGCGCAGCGGGGCTTTTTTTTGCGCTTAGAGCCGGGGCAGAGGGTTGGTGCCGTTCTTGTAAGGCTCCCAGTCCTCGAAGGTTTCGAGGTCCGGGTAATACTGGCTACGCCATTGTTTTACCTTGGGATTCATCATCCTTCGCCACAGCGGCGGCACCATCGCGACCACGCCCATGACAGTGTAGCCATAGGGCAATTGCGGGGCTTCGGTCTCGTCGTAAGTCTGCAAAAGAGGAAATCTGCGGTCGGGCTTGTAATGGTGATCCGAGTGGCGTTGAAGATTGATCAAAAGCCAGTTCGTCGCCATATGCGCCGCATTCCAACTATGATGCGGTTTGACATGCTCATACTTCCCATCCCCCAGATGCCGCCGGGTGAGCCCGTAATGCTCGACGTAATTGGTCAGCTCGAGCTGCCATATCGCCACTAAAGCCTGCCAGATAAAGAGAAAAAACCCAGTTGTGCCACCGATCAGAGTGGCGACAATCAGCATCAGAATCTGCAGTGTCCAATAGCGGAAATGCGGGTTTTTCGGGTTCCAGGCGGACAATCCTTTGCGCGCCAGCATTGCCTTTTCCGCCTCCCAGGCAGACCGCGGGCACTCCCGGAGAACGCGCAGGAAATAACGATGAAACCCTTCATTATAAAGTGCCGTGACCGCATCGCGCCGGGTGCCAACGTGCTTGTGGTGGACGAGCAGATGTTCGGTCCGGAAATGCGAGTAAAGAACTGAAGCCAAAAGCAAATCCCCAAGCCATCGCTCCATGTTGTTGCGCTGATGGCAAAGCTCATGGGCATAGACCATGCCCGTTGTGCCGGACGAGACGCCAAGCCCGAAGAACAGAACGATGGTTTCGAGTGTCGAGAGATGATCCGTATGGGTCACGAACCAGATCAGCGCAAAGATGTTTACGAATTGCACCGGGAACCAGATGATGGTGATGGCGCGATACCAGAAAAGTTCGCTTTCCGGTGTGTTCGGGTCAGGATTTTCGGTGTTCAGGCCCAGAATTCCGTCCAGAAAGCCAAACATATACCACGCGTAAAGCGGCACGATGATCACGGTCCAACCGCCAACAAAGGCACCAAGCCATATGAACGGGATAAGCGTCAGCGAGAGCCAAAACGGCACTGCGTTGCGAAAACGGATTTCGGCCATGTTCACGGGGTGATCTCCCTCGGTCGCCTTACGAATGGCTCAAGTTTCAAGGCTGAGCTGTGCGAGGTCAAACGCCTTTCGCATCACCGTTGGCAAATCGGAGGGTTTAAAGGCGTTATTCCCCTTCAAAATGCAGGTTTCGGGCGGATTTGTCACATGAGAGGCGGCATGGACCCTCAGGATCAGATGGAAGTGGGTAAAGGTATGCCGTACCTCGCCGAGGTCCTGCCAGTTGCCGGGAAAAGGCGGAGCGGGCGGGTGCGCCTCCTGCCATTCCGTGCCGGGCCAACCCATCATACCGCCCAGAAGCCCCTTTTCGGGTCGCTTTTCCAACACCCATTCGCCCGCTTCCGTGCGTCCGACATAGGCATGCCCGTGCCGGGTAGGTTTCGGCTTTTTGGCAGTTTTTAGCGGGAATCGAGCCTGATCTCCGATGCGACGAGCCTCGCAACTGGACGTCAGAGGACAGATGCCACAGGTCGGAGATTTCGGGGTACAGATCGTTGCGCCGAGATCCATCATGGCTTGAGCGTAATCCCCAGGACGGTTTCGCGGTGTGAGCGTCTCCGCAAGTTCCGTGAGTTCGGGCTTGGCGGCGGGCAGAGGCGTTTCGACCCGAAACAGGCGCGAAACCACCCGTTCGACATTGCCGTCCACCACAGTTTCCGGCAGGTCGAAGGCGATGGAGGCGATCGCCGCCGAGGTATAGGGACCGACGCCGGGTAGGGACTGCAATGCGACCCTAGTTTTGGGAAAAATGCCATTGAAGTCGTCTCGGATCATCCGCGCACATTTCAACAAATTGCGCGCGCGGGCATAATACCCAAGCCCCGCCCATTCACCCATCACACGTTCGTCCTCGGCATCGGCGAGATTTACCACCGTGGGCCAGAGCGTTGTAAAACGTTCGAAATAGGATTTGACCGCCGCAACAGTGGTTTGTTGCAGCATGATCTCCGACATCCAGACCCGGTAGGGATCGGGCGTGACACCGGTAGCCCTCTCCGCAGGCGATATGCGCCAAGGGAGCACCCGCGCATGGGTGTCGTACCAATCGAGAAGCGCCGTTGCGGTGTTTTCGTGTTTCATCCCGTCACGCAATGTTTAGGTCCTGTCATCCGCTTTCTTCTGGCGCCCTGCGCGCGCACCTCTAAAATAGACGGAAGACAGGCAGACACCAGCCCGGGAAATCAAAGGACAAGCATGACGAGCGCGCAGACAGAGGCCAGAAGACGCAAGCGTGGGTTCGAACGTACCTCCGGTCTTTTGCAGACGCGCATTCGCGAGGCGTCCGAGGCGCGGGGCTTTTCCGAATCCCGACTTCTGACCCATTGGGAAGAGATCGTCGGGGAGGCTACTGCGGCGATGTCGCGCCCTGTCAAAGTCTCCTACGCCAAGGGTGGTTTCGGGGCGGTGCTGACGCTTTTGACGACGGGTGCATTTGCGCCAATGGTTCAGGCCGAACTGCCGAAAATCCGGGATCGGGTGAATGCCGTTTACGGGTATAACGCGATCAGCCGCATCCATGTGACACAAACCGCGCCGACGGGGTTTTCCGAAGGGCGTGTTGCATTTCATGGTCCTAAACCCAAACAGAAACCGGAAATCACGCCGGAAACCAAGGCCGAGGCCCGTGTCCTGTCGGAAGGAGTCCATGATGAGGCTTTGCGTCAGGCACTCGAAAAATTCGCCGGAACATTCCTGACCCGGCAGCACAACAAACCGAAGGAAGAGAAATGAACCGCCGCACATTCATGATCACGACCGCTCTCGCGACGCTGGGCGCGGGGCTTCTGCCCTCTGCCGTCACCTCCTTTCTGGTGACACCGGCGCAGGCTGAGGACATGCCGGACACCTCTGAAATTTTCGATCTGACACTTGGCGACAAGGATGCACCGCTGGAAGTGATCGAATACGCCTCTTACACCTGTCCGCATTGTGCGAACTTCCATTCTCAGGTCTTCGAGCCTCTCAAGAAAGATTACATCGACACGGGCAAGGTGCGTTTCATCTACCGCGAAGTGTATTTCGACAAATTCGGCCTCTGGGCGTCCATGGTGGCGCGTTGCGGTGGCGAGATGCGCTATTTCGGTGTGCAGAAAATGCTCTACGACGAGCAAAGCGACTGGATTGCCGGTGGCAAGGATACGATGCAGATCGTGGAGAACCTGCGCAAGATCGGCAAACGGGCCGGGCTTACGGATGAGAATCTCGATGCTTGTTTGAACGATGGCGATATGGCTGAAAAGCTTTACGCGAAATTCACGGCTGAAGTCGCGGAATACGATATCAATGCAACTCCGACGCTGGTGATCGGCGGCGAGCGGTTCTCCAATATGAGTTATGACAAGCTGAAAGAAGTTCTCGATGCGAAGCTCGAAGGCACGGCAGTTCCCGAGGATGCGATGACCCCGGAAGAGGCCCAAAACAAAGCCATTGTGGACGGGCTCGTCGAGACTTTGGGCAAAGACTAAGCCTCAGAGGTCAAGCGCCTCAAGACGGGCGTCGATCTCTGACCAATCCGGGATTTCAAGCCTTACAGGCAGAGTTACAACCTTCATGCGAAAGGCGCGGGGCAGACGCACCGCGTCTTTTTCTGTTGTGACCATCTGGGCCCCAAGGGCCAGAGCCTCGACCTCCAACCGCTTCATCAGCGGGACGGAGAGCGGTTGGTGATCCTTCAACGCTTCGGTGCGCAGCAGGTTGGCCCCCAGCCCGGAGAGGGTTTGGAAGAACTTTTCGGGATGGCCGATCCCGGCGAAGGCCATGACATTCTGCCCCTGCCAATCGAGGCCGGTGGGCAAAGGCCGCAGAGCCGCTTTCACACGTGGCACAGAGACAAATCCGGCCCAATTCACCTCAAAACGGTCCTGAGAGCGATCATCGCCGATTGAGATCAAGACATCGCCCCGCACGATGCCCGTCTGGATGGGTTCGCGCAGGGGGCCGGCGGGGATCACCCGTCCGTTGCCGAAACCGCGCCAGGCATCGACCACGATGAGGGTCAGATCCTTTTCGACCGAAGGGTTTTGCATCCCGTCGTCGAGCAGGATGACATCGGCTCCCTCGGCCTCCGCCATCCGAACACCGGCGGCGCGGTCCTTGGCGACCCAGACAGGGGTAAAGGCGGCAATCAAAAGCGGTTCGTCGCCGACCTCATTGGCGTCGTGCTTGCGCTCATCGACGCGCACCGGACCTTCGAGCCGCCCGCCGTAACCGCGGGAGACGACGTGCGGCGTGTGGCCCCGTGCGATCAGCCGTTGCACAAGGGCGATGGCGGTGGGCGTTTTGCCGGTGCCGCCCGCGTTGATATTGCCGATACAGATCACCGGCACGCTGGCCTTGTAGCCGGTTCGTGCGACGCGTTTGGCGGTCGCGCGGGCATAAAAAGCCGAAAGCGGGGAGAGGAGGCGCGCCTGCCAGCCGGGGGCGTCTTTTGGATTGGACCAGAACAGTGGCGCTTTCATCGGGGGCGTCTTTCGTGAAGATCGAGAATGTCCTGCACGAGGGCAGAGACCCGATCCGTGACCTCTGCACCGGTCGAGGCAATCTCCCAAGCGGCGGCGGCCATCAGGGCGGCCTGATCCGGGGACATCAATCGCCCGAGCTCCTCGCCGAGCTCATGTCCGTCGCGGACCTGACGTGTGGCGTTGCCGGTGGCGAGACGGGCGTAGGCCGTGGCGTTGGCGTCGACATGGGGGCCATGCAGAATGGCAGATCCCATGGCGGCGGCGGGATACGGATCGGTGCCGCCAAAGGGCACGAGGGAGCGCCCGAGAAAGCTCACCGGTGCAAGGCGGTGCCAAAGCCCGTCCTGATCGGCGGGGGAGCCGGTCAAAACGGCGATTTGCAGGGCTTCGGAGATGTCCTCATCCGGGCCAAGAGCGATGGCGTTCAGCCCGGCGTCTTCACATTGCGCAAGCACGCCGTCAAGCGTCGCAGGATCGGACAGTGACATCACCAAGAGCAACCGATGCGCACGTCGCAATGCGCTTTTGTGTGCCCTGAGCACGTTGCTCAGCTCCGACAGTTCCACCTGTGCCGCGAACCAACAGGGCCGCGTGCCGATGTCTGCGGACCGGCGCGACAGGGTTTCATCATCGATGATTGGCGCGATGCCGCCTTCTTCGAGAAATCCAAGACGCTCGATCTGCGCTGCGTCAAGACCGGCTCGCCGCCACAATCCAAGGCTTTCCGAGGAGGCCGTGATCGCATGATCGAAACATTTCAAAACCGAGTTGCGCAGGCCGGGAACCGGCGTGGGCAGGTCAAGCGTGCTCGGGCTGTGCGGCGCTTCGATCGAGAGGCAGGGCACGCCGTCGTCATGTGCCGCGCGCAACAGCGTCGGACGGAACCGGCCACCGATCCAGATCAGCCCGTCGGGGCGCCAATGGGACAGGAAACGCCGCACGATGGCGCTTTCATCCTCAGGAGCATCGGTAAAGATGGCCCCGTCTGGCCTCTGACCGTTCGGGGGATGCACACCGGGGCTCATGGTGATGACACCGACAAGATCGGGGCGATCCTCGGCGATCCGGGCAAAAAGTTCGACCGCTGGGCCGAGCGCGAACTGGGTCGCGGCATGCAGCCACAACACTTCGCCGCGAGGGCGGGACGGCAAATCGAGAGCCAGTCGCGCATCCCGCGCCTGGCGTGTCAGCGTGCCTTCGGACAAGAGGCGGTCCAGACGTTCGGTGTGACGCCGTTCGGACCGCCCGTTCAGGCCGGAGTAGAGCAGAAAGGGAAGGGGTCGGGCCATCTGGGCCTGCCGTTACGCTCCGAACTCTTCGGTCGGGGAGGTGTGTTTCTCCTCGTCGCGAAGGCGATGCAGATGGGCGATGAAATAGCGCATATGGGCGTTGTCCACGGTGCGTTGGGCCTCGGCTTTCCAGGCGGAATGCGCGGTCTCGTAATTCGGGAAAATCCCAACGATGTGAATATCATCCACGTTGCGGAATACGGTTTTGGACGGATCGACAAGTTCGCCGCCGAACACGAGGTGCAGTCTTTGTGCCATGGAATATCTCCCGGATGTGATGAGGCGCACCCTAGTCCAATCAGAATGGGGGTCAAGCGGCCTCGAAGGTCTGCCTAATTCTTGGGCGTTTTCTTGCGGGGATACGGGATTTTTCGCATTGGCGGTTTCCCTTATCTGCCTCAAAGGTCATCATATCGCCATGACGACGGACTTCACCGCTCCCCGCCTGATCGTGTTTTCCGATCTGGACGGCACGCTGCTCGATCATGGCAGCTATTCCTGGGCCCCCGCAAAACCGGCTTTGCTCCGGATGCGCGCATTGGGTGTCCCGCTGGTTCTGGCAAGCTCCAAGACCGCTTTCGAGATCGCCGATCTTCGGCGTGAGATGGGGTTTTCCGATTGCCCGGCCATTGTCGAGAACGGTGCAGGGATTCTGCCGCCGGGGGAGGAGGTGCCGACGGATCGCAGCGCTCATGTCGCTCTCTTGAACGCTCTTGCGGAATTGCCCGCCGATCTGCGCGCCTGTTTCACCGGATTTTCCGACTGGAGCGTGGCGGAGGTTGCGGAGAACACGGGTTTGCCTTTGGCACAGGCAAGGCTTGCGGCGCAGCGACAGTTTTCCGAACCGGGGCTTTGGTCCGGGACACCGGAGGCGCAACAGGATTTCGAGACGATTCTGGCCGAAAAGGGCATCGCTGCGCGGCAGGGCGGACGTTATCTCACCCTGTCTTTTGGCGCGACCAAAGCGGACCGCATGGCCGACATCGTCGCGCGCTATGATCCCCGTCCGGTCACCATGGCTCTGGGCGATGCGCCCAATGATGTCGAAATGATCGAGACAGCCGATTTTGGCACTGTCGTTATGAATTCATACGGGCCGGGTATCCCGCCCCTTGCGGGAGAGGCTGAGGGTCGGATCACGCGCACGAACGTGCCCGGACCGGAAGGTTGGAACATTGCGGTGCTCGAACGCATTGCACAAGACTACAAAGAGAAAGGCTGACAAATGGCGGATTTTCATCAGGGCGGTCATGTGGCGACGCTGCACAACCTGCGTATCAATTCCGAAGAGGACCTGAGCCGGGAACTCAATGCCTTTGCTTCCTCCCGCAAGATCACGCTGATCCTGCCGTCGCTGTTTTCCGAACTGGAAGGCGAGGCACTGCCCAATATCATCGACGAGTTGAACAAGGTGGATTTCATCCATCGCATCGTGATCGGCCTCGACCGTGCCACCGAGGAGCAATATCGCTACGCGCGTAAATTCTTTTCCCGACTGAGGGCCGATCATGTCGTGCTCTGGAACGACGGGCCGCGGCTTCGGGCGGTGGATGCGCGTCTTAAGGAGCTGGAACTGTCTCCTTCCGAGCCCGGCAAGGGGCGCAACGTGTGGTTCTGTCTCGGCTATACGATCTCGCGTGCCGACAGTGCCGTGGTGGCCGTACATGACTGCGATGTCGTGACCTATTCGGCGGGGATGCTGGCGCGACTGGTCTATCCGGTGGCCAACCCGACCTTTCCCTATCAGATGTCCAAAGGGTTCTATCCCCGTGTCGCCGATGGCAAGCTGAACGGGCGGGTGACACGGCTTTTGGTGACGCCGATGATCCATGCGCTCGCGAAGGTTTTGGGGCCACAGGACTTCCTCGATTTCCTCGCCGATTTCCGCTATCCGCTCGCGGGCGAGTTCGCCATGCGGACCTCGATCCTGCCCGATATGCGCATCCCCTCCGATTGGGGGCTTGAGATCGGGTTGTTGTCCGAGGCCTGGCGCAACCTCAGCCCGCGCGCGGTTTGCCAAGTCGAGATTTCCGACCGCTACGATCACAAACATCAGGACCTTTCTCAGGAGGATGCCACCACCGGCCTGTCGCGCATGTCGGTCGACATTTGCAAGGCGCTCTATCGCAAGCTCGCCGCCGATGGCACGGTGTTTTCCGAAGAGATCTTCCGCTCGATCAAAGCCACCTATTATCGCGGTGCACTCGATCTCATCGAGACCTATTTCAACGACGCGCGGATGAACGGGCTGCATGTCGACCGTCATGTCGAAGAACAGGCGGTCGAGCTTTTCGCGAACAACATCATTCAGGCGGGCAATGTGTTTCTGGAAAACCCGATGGAGACGCCGTTTATCCCGAACTGGTCGCGGGTTCATGCCGCCGATCCGGATATCATCGCGGCCATGGCGCGCGCCGTGGCCGAGGATATGGACGACTACAAATAGTCGCTATTTGAGGCGTGCGAGGATCGCCTGCGCCAATTGCGGGCATCCCGCCACCATGCCGTCGAGCTGCGGCACGGGTTGGTTGAACACGGGGCGTTGACCGAGCAGGTCTGTGACCTGGCCCCCGGCTTCCGACAGGATCAGAGTGCCGGCCGCCACATCCCATTCCCAGGTCTTGCGAAAGGTGAACATCGCGTCATAGCGACCCTGCGCCACAAGCGTCAGCCGGTAGGCGAGCGAGGGGCGATATTTATGAATGAATTTCGGGGTGCCACCGCGCCAATGCTCGTCTTCCAAATGCTGACGCGGGGCAAGAACCGTGGCCCCGTCGAGATCGCAGCGTGTGCCGGCCATCATCGGGGCGTCATTGAGATAGGCCCCTTCGCCTTTGACGGCATGAAACAACCGGTCCCGCAGCGGCAGGTAAACGACGGCTGCGATCACCTCGCCCTCCTCGGCAATGGCCAGAGAATGCGCCCAGTTGCGGTCGCCATGGATAAAGCTGCGCGTGCCGTCGATCGGATCGACGATGAACACGCGCTTGCGACCAAGCCGTTCTGACGTGGTGTCGACGGTTTCTTCCGAAAGCCAGCCATAGTCCGGGCGTTCCGACAGCAGATATTCGTGCAGCATCCGGTCCACGGCCAGATCGGCCTCGGTCACCGGGCCTTGCCCGCCGCCTTTGTCCCAGACCTGCGGGTCCGCCTGCCAATAGGGGCTGGCGATCTCACCCGCGTTGCGCGCGGCCTCGATCAGCAGCTCCAGATCGTCTGTCACGGTGTCAATCTCCGGCAAGTGTCATGCCTTCGACCAACAACGAAGGCACGACACGGCTCAAATGCAGACGCGCGTCATTGGCGGGGACCAGCGTCATCAGCATCTCGCGGAGATTGCCCGCGATGGTGCATTCGTTGACTGGATAGGCGATCTCGCCGTTTTCGACCCAGAACCCGCTCGCCCCCCGCGAATAATCGCCGGTGGTCGGGTTGATCGACGCGCCGATCATACCGGTGACCAAAAGCCCGGTGCCCATGTCGCGGATCAGCTCTTCGCGGCTCTTCTCACCCTGCGTCAAAGCCACGTTGCCCGACGAGGGCGACGGCGGGGACGACACGCCCCGCGCCGCATTGGCCGTGCTCTCAAGCCCGAGTTTGCGCGCGGTGGCAAGGTCCAGAACCCAGCTCTGCAAGACGCCATCTTGCACCAAAGCGCGCTTCGAGGTCGCAAGCCCCTCGGCGTCGAAGAGCTTCGATCCGGAGGTGCGCGGGCGGTGCGGGTCCTCGATCAGCGACATCCCTTTCGGCAAAATATCCGCCCCCATGGCATCGCGCAGCCAGCTTGCGCCGCGGGCAATCGCCGTGCCGTTGATCGCGGCCAGAAGATGGCCCACGAGCGATGCGGAAATCCGTTCGTCGAACAAAACCGGATAGGTGCCGGTCTTGGGTTTCTTCGCGCCGATACGTGCAAGAGTGCGTTCGGCGGCGAGACGCCCGATCTCTTCGGGGCTGAACAGGTCCGCCCCGAAAATCCGGCTGTCCCCGTAATAATCGCGCTCCATCCCCGTGCCTTCGCCGGCGATGGCGACGGTCGAAATCATCCGGTCGGTGCGGGTGTAGCCTCCCGAGAACCCATTGGTTGCAGCGAGATGGATGCGACGTCTGCCATAGGCGGCGGAGCTTTCCACCTTGGTGATCCCGCTCTGCGCCAGTGCCGCAGCTTCGGCGCGCAGGGCATCGTCTTTCAAAGCTTCGGGCGAGGGTTCGTCGGAAGGGTCGAACATCTCGAGCGCGGAAATGTCGGTGTTGGCGGCGATCTGCGACGGATCGGCCAGACCGGCGGTCGGGTCCTCGGGCGCCAGACGCGCCATGGTCACCGCGCGCTCGGCCATGGTCGCGAGCGTTTCGGGGCGGGTGTCGGAGGCGGAGACACAGGCCTGACGCCGCCCGATCAGCACCCGCAGCCCGATGTCGACGCCCTCGGAGCGCTCCGCCTGCTCGAGTGCGCCCTGACGCACCCCGATGGACAGCGAGGTGCCCTCGATCGCCAGAGCATCGGCGGCCTCGGCCCCGGCCTTTTTCGCGGCTTCAAGAAGCGCCCGGGTCAGTTCCGAAAGATCTCCTGCCATGGCGTGCCTCCATTGTTCGCGCTTTCCATCTCACAGATGCAATTAGGCCGCTTGCGCGCGTCACGCAAGCGGCCCGCCGTCTTTCTGGTGTCTCAGAACGGCAGCGGCTGGCCGTTGGCGATGATTGCACCGTCTTCGGTCATCTCGATCTCGGACACCAACTCACCCGGTGTTGCACCCGGACGGGCAAACAGGCCAAGCATCATCTGCGCCGACATGGCGGTGTCCGGCGGCAGGATGCCGGTGGAGGAGAGCTTGGTGATCAGATCGGTTACGCCGTTCAGCGTCAGGTTCAGCTTGCCGGCAAAGGGCGGCATGCCGCCGGGCATCTGAGGCTCCTGATCGAGGAAATGCCCCGCACCATTCCCCGCCACGCTCGCACCGGCAAGTGCGAGGTAAATTTCCGGCAGGGCAAGGGTTTTCACCTCGAAGGGCATCTCTTCGGCGTCCTCTTCCTCGAGCGCCATCAGGGTCTCGAAATCGAACAGGTCGACGTCGCTGTTCAGGGTGCCCTCGAAGGCCAGGCGCAGGTTTGCCGGATCGTGCGGAAGCTGGCCGGTCGGATCGGCGATCATCCAGGCGATCTCCGGCAGGACGAGGTCCTTGAACCCGATCTTGGCGCTGAATGGCTGGTCCTCTTCGGAGGCGGCCAGCGGGAACAGCAACGCTACGGAATATTCTGCCAAGGAGACGGCGACCTGCCCACCGGGGATTTGCGCACCGGCGACGGTGACATCGAGATCGCCAACCGCGACATCATAGCCGATCGAGCCGCCTTTGAGCGTGACGTCCAGATTGGACGCGCCGGTCGCGGCCCGGATGTCCATGTTAGAAGACGGTTCCTCCCCGGTGATTTTCACGAAGGAGGAGCTGTCCGCCATCGTCATGGCGACATCCATGGTGCTTTGGCCGAGCAAAGTCGCGATCATGTTGTCACTGCTGGCCTGGGGCAGAAGGATCGAGCCCTTGATCGCAAGCGTATTGCCGATCAAGCCCATATCTATGGTGCTGCCTTCGCCGTCGTCGATCTGGTCCACGTCATAGGTCAGCGTTGCGGCCGTCAGGTCCATGTCGGAGGACAGACTGTCGCCCTTGCGGACCACGGTGGAAGTGCCGGAAATGCCAGCGAATTTTCCGGTCACCCCGGGCTGGACCGTCATGCCATCGACCACCACCGGTTCGGAGGACATCGTCATCGCGGCATCCTCGAGGGTGTAGAGCATATCGTTGGGGGAGCCGGACACGATGGCCTCGCCGATATAGGTCACGGTGGAGCGGGTCTCGACGGTGTCGCCTTCCTCCGTGCCGGGCTCGGTCGGTGCGGTCATGACCGAAGTCATCGGTTCGGGGAACCACATGGCGACCGTGCCGCGGCGACGTTCCTGGAACCGGATCTCGGGTACGGTGGTGGTGTCCGAGACCGAGGCCTCGCCCATGTCGATGTTCATGCTGTAGACCATGTTGCGCACGACAAGAGTGTCGCCGTCACGGCTCACTTCGGCCGTGGGGGTCATGCCCATGCTGGTCATCATGTCCTGGTAAGACGCCCAGACCTCCTCAGGTGTGACATCGGCAAAAACAGGACTTGCGGTGAGGCAAGTCGTGGCGAGCGCGGAGGCCCAGAACATGGAACGCATGATAAATCTCCTCAAACAGTTGCGCCCACAGTTTCCTGCTTTGCCTGAGGGGTCAAGACTGGAACCCGGTGAGTTCACGGCATAAACTCCCCTGAAACGAGGGAGGTTGGATCATGTCGCAACTGATGGGGAAGACCGCTTTGATCACCGGGGCAAGCCGGGGGATCGGCGAGGCGACCGCACGGCTCTTTGCCGCCGAAGGGGCGAACGTCGCGCTGATCGCGCGCAGTGCTACCGATATTGCACGGATTGCTGGAGAACTCGGGCCAAAGGCCTTGGCCGTGCCTTGCGATATTTCCTCCTACGCCGAACTCGATCAGGCGGTGACAAAGGTCGAGGAGCATCTCGGCCCGATCGACATTCTGGTCAACAACGCGGGGGTGATCGACCCGATCGGCGCGCTCGCCGAGGTCGACCCGGACGATTGGTCGCGCCTCATCGACATCAATGTCAAAGGTGTGTTCTACGCCATGCGTCGGATCGTGCCGGAGATGGTGGCGCGCGGCGGCGGCACTGTCCTGACAGTTTCTTCCGGGGCTGGGCATCGGCCAATCGAGGGTTGGAGCGCTTATTGCAGCTCGAAAGCCGGGGCGGCAATGTTGACCGCGATGCTCGATCTCGAAGAGCGCGACCATGGCATTCGGGCCATGGGGCTGTCTCCGGGTACGGTTGCGACCCAGATGCAGCGGGAGATCAAGGCCTCTGGCATCAATGCCGTGAGCAAACTCGACTGGTCCGATCACATTCCGCCGGACTGGCCAGCGCGCGCGCTTTTGTGGATGTGCGGGGCTGAGGCCGACACGCATTTGGGCGAGGAATTGCAACTGCGGGACGAAGCGTTCCGCCGCCAACTTGGATTGATCGCATGATAGACCTGACCCGTGACGGCGCGCTTTGGACTGTGACCCTGAACCGGCCTGAAAAGGCCAATTCTCTGACCTCTGCCATGTTGTCCGATCTGATCGGGATCGCGCAGGAGGCACGAAGCGCGGCGAAGGTGTTCGTGCTCACGGGGGCTGGCAAGGTGTTTTCCGCAGGCGCTGATCTCGACGAGGCGCGGGCGGGGCTTGCCACGTCTCCGTTGTGGGAGGACCTGTCCGGGGCGATTGCCGATTTGCCTTGTCTTACGATTGCGGCGCTCAATGGCACCTTGGCGGGCGGGGCCTTTGGCATGGCCTTGGCCTGTGATTTCAGACTCGCCGATCCGGGAGCCAAATTCTTTTACCCAGTGATGAAGCTCGGTTTCCTGCCACAGCCGTCGGACCCGAAACGCATGGTGACGCTGATCGGACCGGCACGGGCCAAGATGATTCTGATGGCGGGGCAAAAGATCACCGCCGATGAAGCTCTGTCCTGGGGCTTGGTGGACCGTCTGGTGTCCGCCGCCGATCAGGGAGCCGCCATCGCTGACCTGTCAGAGACTCCGCTGGCCGCCTCCCCTGATCACATCGCGGGGATCAAGGCGCTGATCCGCCCGTGACCCGGGCGACAGAACAGGTCGACGCTCTGGTCGTCGGCGCGGGGCCTGCCGGTCTTATGGCGGCGGAGGTGATCTCTGCCGCAGGGCATTCCGTCATGGTGGCGGAGGCGAAACCCTCGCCCGCGCGCAAATTTCTTATGGCCGGGAAGTCGGGCCTCAATCTGACCAAGAACGAGCCGATGGCGCCTTTCCTGAACGCTTATGCGCCGCTGCATCCGAGCCTTTGCGCCGCGCTTGAGGGGTTTGGTGCGCAAGAGGCGATCGCTTGGGCCGAGGGGCTCGGCCAAGAGATGTTTACCGGTTCGTCTGGCCGGGTGTTTCCCAAGACGATGAAGGCGTCCCCTTTGTTGCGGGCCTGGCTTACACGCTTGGAGGAGCAGGGCGTTTCTTTGAAGCGCAACTGGCGTATGGTTAACCTAGGGGATGCCGTGGAGTTCGAGACGCCGCAGGGGGGCGTTTCCGTTCATGCCAAAACCGTCATTCTCGCCCTTGGCGGCGCAAGTTGGGCCAGATTAGGCTCGAATGGAGCTTGGGTCGACATGGTGTCTCCCTATGCCGAAATTGCGCCTTTCTCGCCTTCGAATGTCGGGCTTTTGCTTGAATGGACGCCTTACATGGCGCGTCATTTCGGTAAGCCCGTTAAGGGGGTAAAGCTGACTGCGGGGCGATATGAAAGCCGTGGGGAATTCGTGATTTCAAAACACGGTCTTGAAGGCGGCGGCATTTATGCGGTGACGCGCGGGTTGCGCGAGGGGGCGCCATTGCTGCTCGATCTTTTGCCGGATTGGGGGGATGAGAAATTAAAACAGACCCTAATCCAGCGAAAACAGAAAGAAACCCTGACGAATTTTCTCAAACGTGTGCTGCGTCTCTCGCCGGTAAAAATTGCGCTTGTGATGGAGATTGCGGGACCACAGCCCGCTGATCTTGTGAGTGCGCTGAAGGCGCTCAAGATCCCTGATGCCCGGCTGCGCCCGATGGACGAGGCCATCTCGACCGCCGGTGGCGTACGCTTTGAAAGCCTGTCAGAAAGGCTCGAATCCAGCACAAGACCGGGTTTGTTCTTTGCCGGAGAGATGCTCGATTGGGATGCCCCGACAGGCGGCTATCTTTTGACCGCCTGTCTCGCGACCGGGCGTCTGGCCGGGCAGGGTGCACTTACACGCCTTTCATGACCTCGGAGGCGATCTCGAAAGAACGCAGCCGTTTTTGAGCGTCGTGAATGTTGGCGGCAAAGATCACTTCCTGCGGTTGGTAGCGGTCGATCAGCGCGCCGATCTTGTCCTTGACCATCGCTTTCGTGCCGGTCGCAGAAACGGCGAAAATCGCATCGAGCGCGGGAAGGAACCGGGAGGGAACGACGGAAGAAATATCCTCGACCGGACGTGGCAGCTTGCCGGGCTTGCCCATGCGCAGATTGGCGAAGGTCTGCATCATCGAGGAGCGCAGATAGACCGCTTCCTCGACGGTTTCGGCGGCAAAAACATTGGTCGCGAGCATGAAATAGGGCTTGTCGAGATATTCGGAGGGGCGGAAGAGATCGCGATAGATCTTCACCGCATGATCCAGAGCGGCGGGGGCGAAATGCGAGGCAAACGCATAGGGCAGGCCCAGAAGCGCGGCCAGTTCCGCGCCATAGGTCGAGGAGCCAAGCATCCAGACCGGCACATGGGTCCCGGTCCCGGGAAAGGCGCGCACGGCGGCGTCCTCGGGCATGTCGCCGAGATAGGCCATCAGCTCCTGCACATCTTGTGGGAAGGTTTCGCCATTGGCGTGACCGGGCATGAGATTGCGCCGGAGCGCGCGCGCCGTCGGCATATCCGTCCCGGGCGCGCGTCCGACGCCGAGGTCGATCCGATCTCCGTAAAGCTCGCGCAGGGTGCCGAAGGCTTCGGCCACCTGCAAAGGCGCGTGGTTCGGCAACATGATCCCGCCCGCACCGATCCGCATCCGTGTCGTATGCGCCCCGATATGCCCGATCACCACGGCGGTCGCTGCCGAAGCGATCCCCGGCATGTTGTGATGCTCGGCCAGCCAGTAGCGGTTATACCCCCAGTCCTCGGCATGTTGCGCCAGATCGACGGAGTTCTTCAGCGCTTGTGCGGTGGAAACGCCTTCGGGGACGGGAGAAAGATCGAGAAGGGAATAGGGGATCATGTGCGGCTCCTTTTGTTCCAATCTGGGATGTTTTTGCCGCCGTTCAAACTGCGTTTGCGCTCAGCGCCGTTGCGCCAACATGGCAAGCCGAATGAGCGCCCGCTCCATCACCGCCATGGTCGGGGCACGCGAGGCCGAACGCAGGGTCAGGTCCGTGTCGGTCAGAATGCCGAGCGCGGTTTCGAGTTTGTACATGCCCCAGTTCGAAGCCTGCCGGGTCATCCGGTCGCGCCGCGGGCCGAAAATCGGCGGACGGGCGGCCGCGATGCCGGCGGAGGCCCCATTCGGGTGGGAGGCGGCGGCATGGAGGCTGCGAAAATGGCGCATGGTGAAAATCGAAAGCGCAACGGGGTCGATCCCTTGCCCTGCCAGTTTCACCATCAGCGGCCCCAGTTCGTTTGCCCGCCCCTCGGCCACCACATTGAGCATGTCGTCCACCTCGGCCTCTGTGGTCGCAGGCGCGCAGTTCTGGACATCCTCGCTGGTCACAGGGCTTGGGTCGCCGATCTTGTAGAGCGCGAGTTTCTCAAGAGTCTGGCGAAAATCGCCGGGATCGAGAATGCGGGCGAGGGCTTCAATGTCTGTCATCGCCTCACGCGAAATGTTGCCAACCCCGGCCTTGCCGAGCGTCGCCTCGATCTCCGCACGCGAAGGCGGATCGGCATAGATCGCGATGGCGTAGGCGCTTGGGTGGCCGTCGAACAGCTTGCGCAGTTTCGAGGTGGCCTTGAGCTGACCGGCGGTGACGACGATCTGGGCATCGCCCTCGCGCCAGTCGAACAGCGCGTCCTTCACCGTGTCGCTGACCTGATCGGTGGCGTCTTCGACAAATGCGACGCGCGGACCGGGGAAAAACCCCTGTTCTTTGATGGCATCGAGCAGAAGCGTCTTGTCCTTGCGCAACTCGCCCCCGGCGATCCGGGTCAGTCGCATTTCCTCTTCGCCCTGCTTGCCGATCAGCCCCTCGATCACCTCTTGGCGGCGCAGCGCGATCCGCATGGCGTCGGGGCCATAGAGCAGCACCCCCGCTTTGCCCGGGTCGGGTTTGGCGAAATAGGACAGGGCGTCTCGGGCGGCGAGTTTCATTCGGCGGGAGTGGGCGCTGCAAGGGTGATGATCTGGCTGACCATCTGATCGGCGAGGATCACCATGAGCCGGGCATAGGCATCGCGCGACGCGGTCAGCGTGTCGACCGACGAGCCGGTGGCGGAGTAGCTGGTGAAGCTGGAGACGAAGCGCGCGATGAGAGGCTGTCCGGTTGCGATGTCGAGAAGCGTATAGTTGACCTGACCTTCGACATGATAGCGCAGGATTTCCTGATCACGGGTGATGCCAACCTGCGACTCGGAGGTCGAGATTTTATAGGCGAGCCGGTAAAGTGGCGTCTCCGAGGAGCCGAATTGTTCGGTCAGCCGCTTGTTCAGATTGTAGCTTTCGCGATCCCACGGCGCGTCGATATCGACCTTGCCACGGAGCAAAGCCCCGGCGCCCCCCGGCCCGTAAGCCGGGGAAAAGCCGCAGCCCGTGAGGGCTGCGAGCGAGATCAGGAAGGTTCTGCGATCAAATGACGACATTGACGATGCGGCCCGGTACGACGATGAGTTTCTTCGGCGACCCGCCATCGAGCGCCTTTTTCACAGCATCGTTTTCCAGCACCAGCTTTTCAACCTCTTCCTTCGGCATATCCTTGGGAACGGAGATTTCGTCGCGGCGTTTGCCATTGATCTGGATCGGCAGTGTCACCGTATCCTCGACCAGCATCGCCTCATCCGGCACTGGCCAGGCGGCCTGAGCGACAAGCCCTTCACCACCCAGCATGGACCACATGTCTTCCGCAAGGTGCGGCGTCATGGGGGACATAAGCTGAGCCATGGTCTTGAGCGCAAAGCGTTTCGCCTCGCGACCCGCCTGAGACTTGGAGATCGTGTTGGTGAAGCCATAGAGCTTGGCGATCGAGGCGTTGAAGCCAAAGCTTTCGATGCCTTGAGTGACCTCGAACATCGCCTTGTGCGTGGCGCGCAGAAGTTCCTCGTCGCCCGTGCCTTGCTCCGGCGTGGCATCGAGTTCGGCGGCCAGACGCCAGACGCGGCCAAGGTGTTTGCTGGCGGCTTCGGCGCCGGAGGCGGTCCATTCCACGTCGCGCTCCGGCGGAGAATCGGAGAGCACGAACCAGCGCGCGGTGTCGGCGCCGAATTGTTTGATGATCTCGACCGGGTCCACCACGTTGTTCTTGGACTTGGACATCTTGGCGGAGGGGACGATCTCGACTTCGGTGCCATCTTTCAGGAAACCCTTGCCGTCGCGCAGTTCGACCTCTTCCGGATAGTGATACTTCGGACGGCCATCCGCACCTTGGGTCTTGTAGATCGCGTGGGTCACCATGCCTTGGGTGAAGAGCGCATCGAACGGCTCGCGCGCGCTGTCGGGCAGGTGGCCGGTCTCGTTCATCGCACGGGCGAAGAAACGGGAATAGAGAAGGTGCAGAATTGCGTGTTCGATGCCGCCGATATACTGATCGACGTTCATCCAATACTCGGCGTCTTCTTTCACCGTCGGCGTCGTGGCATGCGGCGCGGTGAAACGCGCGTAGTACCAAGAGCTGTCGACAAAGGTGTCCATCGTGTCGGTCTCGCGCAGAGCTGCGCCGCCGCAGTTCGGGCAGGTCGTGTTGCGCCAGGACGGGTGGCGGTCCAGCGGGTTGCCGGGGATGGAGAAATCAATCGCCTTGCCGTCTTCGTCAAAGGGCAGCTCGATCGGCAGGTTTTCTTTCTTTTCCGGAACCACGCCGCAAGCCTCGCAATGCACCACCGGGATGGGACAGCCCCAATAGCGCTGACGCGACAGGCCCCAATCGCGCAGGCGGAACTTGGTCACGCCGTGGCCCACACCGTTGGATTCGCAGAAATCGACAGCGCTGTTCACGCCCTGCTCGCCGGTTTGAAGCTCCTCGCCCGCGAAACCGCGAATGTATTTCACGGTCTCGGATTTCAGCGGCACGAAGGCCTCTTTGTCATTGAGCGCGCCATCGGCAGGCTCGAACACATAGTTGATCGGCAGGCCGTATTTGGTCGCGAAATCAAAGTCGCGCTGGTCATGCGCGGGGCAGCCGAAAATCGCGCCCGTGCCGTAATCCATCAGGATGAAGTTGGCGATATAGACCGGCAATTCCCACGACGTGTCGAAGGGATGGCGCACGGTCAGACCGGTGTTGAGGCCCAGTTTTTCGGCCTTCTCAATCGCTTCTTCCGTGGTGCCACCTTTGCGGCATTCCTCACAGAAGGCGGCAATCTCCGGGTTCTCGGCGGCCAGTTCTTTGGCCAGCGGGTGATCGGCAGAGATGCCCACGAAAGACGCGCCCATCAGCGTGTCGGGACGGGTGGTATAAACTTCGATTCGGTCGTGATGCGCGGGAGCGTTCGTGAGCGAGAACGCGAACTGAAGACCGCGCGATTTGCCGATCCAGTTTTTCTGCATCGTTTTGACCTTGTCCGGCCAGTTGTCCAGATGGTCGATGGCTTGCAGAAGATCTTCGGAATAGTCGGAGATCTTAAAGAACCACTGGGTGAGTTCCTTGCGCTCGACCGGCGCGCCGGAGCGCCAGCCGCAGCCGTCGATCACCTGTTCGTTCGCCAGAACGGTCATATCGACCGGGTCCCAGTTCACGGTGGCGTTCTTGCGATAGACCAGACCCTTTTCCAGCATGTCGAGGAACATCGACTGCTGTTGTCCGTAATATTCCGGGTCGCAGGTGGCAAACATCCGGGTCCAGTCGATCGAGAGGCCCAGCGGCTTCATCTGATCGACCATCGTGTCGATGTTGTTATAGGTCCATGTCTTCGGATGCCCGCCTGAGGCCATCGCGGCGTTTTCCGCCGGCATGCCAAAGGCGTCAAAGCCCATCGGGTGCAACACGTTGAACCCGGTGGAGGATTTGTAGCGCGCCACCACGTCGCCCATCGTGTAGTTGCGGACGTGACCGATGTGGATGCGACCCGACGGATAGGGGAACATCTCAAGCACGTAGTACTTCGGCTTGCTCTCGTCGCGCTTGGCGAGGAACACGTCGGCCTCATTCCAGGCAGACTGCCATTTCGGTTCGATCTCGCTGGGCGCGTAGCGGCTCATGTTCACATCCTTCGTCTCAGACAAACGCCGGGCAGGAGGCCCGGCGTGGTCATAAATCCTTGGCTCTCCGGGGTCCAGAGGGCTTGTTTGTCCGGGTGTCACTTGCCCGCGCGCAATTGTCGTGCGCGGGTGAGGATCGCGTCCTCGACGGCCTGAATGGTGTCCTGACTGACCGCACCACCCTTGGTATAGAGCGACACGTTCAACGTCCGGGCATCCAGCGCCGGATCGGTGACATGGATCACCGCGCGATAGGCGCGCCCGCTACCCGGCGGCGTGCCATAGCCGGTGATGATCACACCTGTAAAGGGATCGGCCTCTTGCACGGGCAGGAAGGAGAGCACGTCGAGTGCTGCGTTCCAGATGTATTTGTTGACCTGAACCGAGTCGGACACCGATCCGCGCCCGCCGCCAAAAAGGGTCCGGCGTTTCGGGTTTTCGATCACGATGGTCTCGCCGTTCGGGATTTCGACGACCTGACCGGTGGATTTCGTGTCTACGGTCTGCGTGGCGCCGTCTGTGGTCACCACGGTCTCTTTCTTGCCGCCGGAAAACGGCAGGGAGCCGAAGCTGTCGCCGACAGAACCGACGGAATCGAATGCGCCACAGCCCGAAAGCGTCAGCATCGCGGCCACAGAGGCGGCCAGTACATGGGTTGGGCGAAACATCAAGCGCTCCCTCTCAAGACATCGCGGCAACCGTATCGCCCGCCGGGCCAAGGGACAAGGCCCCAAGTGCAGGGAAGCGTGCGGGAAAAGAAAAGGGCCGCCCCGAAGGACGGCCCAATCTTTTGTTCTTCTGAACTTCTAAGAATTAGAAGGCGAAGGACAGAGCCAGCGTGGTGCCATACATCAGCTCGTAGCCGCCAACACCGGTGTCGATGTCGTCGAGGTCGCCGGACTCGTCGTAGTTGGTCGCATCAGCGTAAGACGCCAGGAAGGACGCGCCGCCGCCGAGGTCGTACTCAGCCACGATGTAAGACGCGAAGTCGTTGTCGTCCGTGTCATCACCGTCGATGTAACCGGCAGTCACAACCAGGCCCATGCCGAAGTCGTAAGCACCTTCGATGGCGTACTCTTCTTCATCGGCGATGTTTTCGTAGTAAGCGGCAATGGTGATCGGACCATCAGCATAGTCAACAGACACACCGTAGGCGTCATCGTCAATGCCAGCGATGTCAAAGTTGTAGGTGGCATAGTAAGCGCCGAGCGTAACCGGACCAATCGGGTAGGAAACGTCGATGCCGTAGCCGGTTTCGTCGAGCAGACCGTCCACGTCAATGTTTGCAACAGTGAAGGTGATTTCTGCACCGCCGAAGGAGGTGCCGAGAGTCAGGGCGGTCAGGCTAGCGTCTTCGTAACCCATCAGCTCGTCGTCGTAGAACACGCCTGCGGTCACAACGCCGAAGTCTCCACCGAGGTAGAGTTGGGCGTTTTCGAGGTCGCCGTCGTTGGTGCCTTCACCTTCAGCGTCGTCAACCATCACGAAGGACAGGGCGCCTTCGAATTGGCCGTACTCAGCGGTGACGAGCACGCCAGCAGTTGCGTCTTCGTCGTCGGAGTAGTCGTCCGCTTCATCAAACGGAGCGAAGTAGTCGTTGTCGTAGAGCGCGGACACGCCGGAGAAGGAGGCGTAAGCGGTGTCGACGTCACCGAAGGACAGGGAGAACATGTCGTTGGACAGGGAGACAACCCAGTCAGAGGAGTCGACGGTGCCCATGGAGAACGTGCTGTCGGTCGTGGACTCGAGGTCGATGTCGAGCGAAGCGGACGCGGTCCAGCCGTTGTTCAGCTCTTGGGACAGGTTCACGTAGAGGCCAGCGTCGTAGTAGAAGCCGTCGTGGTAATCGTCGTTGTAGCCGATTTCTGCGTCACCGGACCAGGTCACTTCAGCGGAAGCGGCGCCAGCAAGAAGGGCGATCGCTGCGGAAGAAAGAAGGATATTTTTCATTTTTTCCCTCGTGGAATTTTGAATATCAGGCATGCCGGCTTACCCGACACATGGTCAGAGGAATGCGCCGAAGCGGGCTTTGGGTCAAGAAAACGCGAGGTGGCGGGCATAGCTCTCTGAAAAATGATGCAACTTAGCCACACACCTGTTGCATGGGATGCTCCCTGCGGCATAAGAAAACCAAGGAATGTGGGTTGCACCGTTTAAGGAGGCAGATATGGGGCTTGCCGAGATCAAGGATCGGGTCGAAACCGAAGCAAAACGTGTCGGGCGTGCGCCGGAAAGCGTCACTTTGATCGCCGTTTCCAAGGTTCAGCCCAATGAACGCGTCGAGGCGGTGCTCGAAGAAGGGCAGCGGGTTTTCGGGGAAAACAAGGTGCAGGAGGCCGCTGGCAAGTGGCCCGCGTTCAAGGACCGCTTCGACGGTGTCGAGCTGCATCTCATCGGACCGTTGCAGACCAACAAGGCGCGGCAGGCGATGGAGTTGTTCGATGTGATTCACACGGTGGATCGTCTGAAGCTCGCGAAAACCATTGCCCGCCTCGCCGAAGAACTGGGCCATTGCCCGCGTCTTTTCATTCAGGTGAACACCGGTGAGGAGCCGCAAAAGGCGGGGGTGATGCCTGCGGAAGCCGATGCCTTTATACAAGAGTGTCGTGATCTGGGGCTCACGGTCGAGGGGCTGATGTGCATTCCGCCCGCCGAGGAAGAGCCATCGCTGCATTTTGCGCTTTTGAAAAAAATCGCGGACCGGAATCAGATTGCAGGCCTGTCCATGGGCATGTCCGGCGATTTCGAAACCGCGATTGCACAGGGCGCGACTCACGTTCGGGTCGGGTCCGCGATCTTCGGTGAACGGGATTATTCCTGACGATTTTCAGTGTCGGCAAAACGTCGGACTTTTGTCGGACTTCCGTCGGACCCCTGAACACTTAGATTAGCGAATGACCAATCGTGTCGCGGGCGTGATGCGTTCGGCGATCCAGCGCAGGTGATCGGCGCGGAAGGCGACGCAGCCCTCGGTCGGGTGACGCGGTTTGCGCCAGCGGTGGACAAAGATGGCGGAGCCTTTTCCCGGCGTGGCATTCGGCCAGTTCCAATCGGTGATGATCACCAGATCATAGAGACGATCCGCGCGGCGCATTTTTTCGTGGCTGGGTTTGAACGGCGCGCGCACGAGATGGTTGTAGGCGGGATGATCGCCCGCATCGCACCAGAGATCGCCGACGTGAATCTTGTCTCCGTTCAGCGCGGGAATGCGGTCGGCCCTATAATAGAGTGCGGGAAGGGCGTGACTGCCACGCGGGCTTGCGCCGTCGCCTTCGCGCTTGGTGTCGGAGATGCCGCCCTTGCCGATGGAGCAGGGAAAGCGGCGGCCCATGAAGCGGGCGCCCCAGCGCGTGACGACAATGTCGGTGGCTTTGAACATCGGGCCGTTGCTCACAGCAAATGCCCCGATTTGCGCGCCTTGGTGGCGAGGTAGGCTTCGTTAAACCGATTCTCGCCGACCTTGAGCGGCACGCGTTCGGTGACGGTGAGGCCCTGATCTTCCATCCGGGCGATTTTTTTCGGGTTGTTGGTCAGGAGCCGCACGGCAGAGAACCCCATCTCTTTGAGAATCGCTGCCCCGATGCGGAAATCGCGCTCGTCGTCCTCGAAGCCGAGGCGATGGTTGGCCTCGACCGTGTCGAAGCCCTGATCCTGCAAGGAATAGGCGCGCATCTTGTTGGCATGGCCGATGCCGCGGCCTTCCTGATTGAGATAGAGCAAAATGCCTTCGCCCTCTTCGCCCATCTGGTTGAGCGCGGCGTGAAGCTGCGGGCCGCAATCGCATTTCAGAGAGCCGAAAATATCGCCGGTGAAGCAGGCGGAGTGCAGGCGGGCGAGAACCGGTTTGCTGCGATCCGGGCGACCGACCTCGACGACATAATGCTCTTCGCCGCCGTCCTCGGGGCGGAACACATGCACGCGGGATTTCTCGGCGGCGATCAAAGGCACGCGGGCGTGAATCATATCGTGCAGCGGCGCGAGATCGGCCATCAACGGCAGAGCGGCTTCGACCGGCAGGACAGTGAGCCCGTTGGCGGCGGCGATCTCGAAGCCGTTTTCGACATCGACCATGACGGCGGAGGGCAGAAGGCGGGCGGATTTCGCCAGCGCAATTGCGGCGCGGGCGCAGATCGCATTGCCGCCGCGCAAAGAGCGGAACGGGCCTTTCATCGGATGGGTGAGATCGTCGGCGGGATCGGCCACCGCGTTGATCCAGTCGACATCGGCGTCAGTCGGCAGGATCAGACGGGCGAGATCGGAATCATAGGCGCGGGCGGAGAGGGTTTCGGCGCGCCGGGCGGTGATGGCGAGATAGGCCTCGCCCAATGCGCGCAGATCGCCCAGACGCTCGGTCGAAAGGTCTTCGGCGGCGACGGCGAGCGCATGGCCCACCTCGGAGCGGAGCACCACCGGCACCCCCATGCGCATGTCCGCGCGGGCGCGGGCGATGATCTCGGAGAGGGTGGGGGCAAGGCTCATGGCGGCGGTCCGTTGTCGTGTCAGAGCTCTGATGTAGCGATCTTTGTCATAAAGTGAAACATTTCGCGGTGATTTGACACGCTTGCGTGAGAGCTTTGTTGCAAATCTTGTTCTTTACCGCCGTCACGCTCAGATCACGGACAAGGCACAACAAAAGGAGGTCACTGCGATGGCCACTCTCAAGAAAATCCTGCTCGTCGACGACGATGACGATCTGCGTGAGGCATTGAGCGAGCAACTTGTGATGACCGAAGATTTCGACGTGTTCGAAGCCGATTGCGGCGCTGCGGGCATGGAGAAGTCGAAGGAAGGACATTACGATCTGATCATCCTCGACGTCGGCCTGCCCGACACGGATGGGCGCGAACTTTGCAAAAGACTGCGGAAATCCGGTGTGAAATGTCCGATTTTGATGCTCACGGGGCATGATACGGATGCGGACACGATTCTGGGGCTCGACAGCGGCGCGAACGATTACGTCACGAAGCCGTTCAAATTCCCGGTGCTTCTGGCCCGCATTCGCGCCCAGCTCCGCACCCATGAGCAATCGGAGGCGGCTGTTTTCCAGCTTGGACCGTATACGTTCAAACCGGCGCAGAAAATGTTGGTTACGGAGGACGACAAGAAAATCCGCCTGACCGAGAAAGAGACCAATATCCTCAAATTCCTCTATCGCTCGACCGAAGGCGTGGTGCCGCGTGATGTGTTGCTGCACGAGGTCTGGGGCTACAACGCCGGTGTGACGACGCACACGCTCGAAACCCATATCTACCGGCTGCGGCAAAAGATCGAACCCGATCCCTCGAATGCGCGCATTCTTGTGACCGAGGCGGGCGGCTATCGTCTGGCGTCCTGAGATTTGGCGCGAGGCGGGAACCTTTTGTGCCCGCCCTGCGTTGATCCCCTGAAGACCCCTCGCACATCGGGGAAATGATGTGCAGTCCCTCGTCCCTCGACTTACGCCCGGCCTTTGTGCCGGGCATTTTTTTGAGAGACGGGTTTGCACGGCTTTCGGGTGGTCACGGCCCGGACGGACGGGTAGGGTTCGGCGTAAATCTGATCCGAGGACCCGCCATGCCCTTTACCCTTGCCACCTGGAACATCAACTCCGTGCGTCTGCGCGAGCCGATCGTGCTGAAGCTTCTGGAAGAGGAGGCGCCCGATGTGCTCTGCCTTCAGGAGTGCAAATCGCCGGTGGAAAAAATCCCGATGGAGGGCTTTCGGGCGCTTGGGTACACGCACATGGTGGCGCGCGGGCAGAAGGGTTACAACGGGGTTGCGATCCTCTCGAAACTGCCGCTCGAAGAGGCCGGTGCCGAGGATTACGCCGGGCTCGGACATGCGCGCCATGTGGCGGCGCGTCTGGAAAACGGTGTGACGATCCACAATTTCTATGTGCCTGCGGGCGGCGATGTCCCGGATCGCGAGGTGAATGAGAAATTCGGCCAGAAGCTCGATTATCTCACCGAGATGCGCGATGCGTTTCATGCCGGGAAACCGGAGAAATCTATCCTTGTCGGCGATCTCAACATTGCCCCGCGTGAGGACGATGTCTGGAACCACAAGCAGCTTTTGAAAATCGTGTCGCATACCCCCGTCGAGGTCGAACATCTGGCGCAGACGCAGGATGCGGGTGGCTGGGTCGATGTCACACGGCAGGATATTCCCGAAGGCCTGCTCTATTCGTGGTGGTCTTACCGGGCGAAAGACTGGAGTGCGGCGGACAAGGGGCGGCGGCTCGATCACGTCTGGGCGACCGGGGATATTTCGAACGCGGCGCATGGCAGCCGGGTTCTGCGCGCCGCGCGGGGATGGAACCAACCGTCGGATCACGCGCCGGTCTTTGCGACGTTCGATCTTTAAAACTCATGCATGAAGGCGCATATAGAACGCCAAACAGATAGGGGAGAACCGACAATGGATCTCGGACAAACCAACGGCGCCGCGCACGGCGCATATGTGAAAGATGTTACCGAGGCCGATTTCATGGCCGAGGTGATTGATGCCTCTCAGGAAACCCCTGTGATTGTCGATTTCTGGGCGCCTTGGTGTGGCCCCTGCCGTCAGCTCGGCCCGGCTCTCGAAGCCGAGGTCGGGGCCGCCGGTGGCAAGGTCAAGATGGCCAAGGTCAACGTCGACGAAAACCAGATGATCGCAGGCCAGATGCGGGTGCAGTCGATCCCGACCGTCTATGCCTTTTATAAAGGGCAGCCGGTGGACGGGTTCCAAGGTGCGCTGCCGCCGTCGCAGGTCAAGGAATTCGTGACCAAAATCGCTGCGCTGAGCGTGGACGAAAGCCTCGCCGATGCGGTCGCAGCCGCCGACGAAATGTTCGAAGCCGGTGAGATCGACGACGCGGCACAGACCTATGCGGCGATCCTCGAGGAAGACGACAAATTGGCCGGGGCCTATGCCGGTCTTGCCAAATGTCATCTCGCGAAAGGCGAGCTGGATCAGGCCGAAGCCGTGCTGAACGGCGCGCCTGCCGAGGTCTCGCATGACGCAGCGCTTGAGGCGGTGCATGCCCAGATCGCTCTGGCGCGCGAGGCGGAAAACGCCGGACCCGTGGCGGAACTGGCGGCCAAGGTCGAGGCCGACCCGACCGATATGCAGGCGCGGTTTGATCTTGCCGTGGCGCAACATGCCGCAGGGCAGGTCGAAGAGGCCGTCGCAACGCTTCTGGCGGCGTTCAAACAGGATCGTGAGTGGAACGATGGCGCGATCAAGGAGCAACTGTTCAAAATTTTCGACAGCCTCAAACCCAGCGATCCGATCGTTCTGAACGGACGTCGGAAATTGTCGTCGATGCTGTTTGCCTGATCGCGTTTGCGTTCTAACTTTAGACCATGTTGAGCGCAGCCGATCTTCCCGAGACGATCCCCGTCTTTCCACTGCCCGGGGCACTTTTGTTGCCCCGGTCTCGTCTGCCGCTGCATATTTTCGAGCCGCGCTATTTGCAGATGATCGAAGATTGCATGAAAACGCCCGCGCGACTGATCGGCATGATCCAGCCGCGCAGCGGGGCGGGGGCCGGAAAGCTCAACACCATCGGCTGTGCCGGACGTCTGACGGCGTTTTCCGAGACCGAGGACGGGCGCTACATGATCACGCTCACCGGCGTGTCGCGGTTCCGGCTTCTGGCGGAGACCACCGGCTTTTGCCCCTATCGCAAATTCACCGTGGACTGGTCCGATTTCGTGGCCGATCTCGGCGCGCCGGAACACGATCCGGGGCTAATGCGCAAACCCTTCATGGACCTGCTGAAACGCTATTTCTGCGAAGAGGAATTGCGCACCGATTGGGAAAGCCTCGGGCAGGCCGAAGACGAATTGCTGATCAACTCGCTCTCCATGCTCTGCCCGTTCAGCCCCGAGGACAAACAGGCGCTTTTGGAAGCGCCCTCCCTTTCCACCCGCCGCGAAACGCTTATAACGCTGATGGAATTCGCGCTGCATGGCGGCTCTGACGAGGATATGATGTGATGGATGCCCAACCGACTTTCGACCGCCGGATGATCGAGGCGCTGGTCTGCCCGCAAACCCATGGCGTTTTGAGCTATGATGCGGAGAAACAGGAACTGATTTCGAAAACCGCAGGCCTCGCCTATCCGATCCGCAACGGCATTCCGATCATGCTGGTGTCAGAGGCGCGCAAACTCGAAGACTGAGCGCCCGTTTCCTTTGCAGCCGAAATACTCAAGCGCTCAAAGCGCCACACCGCGCAGCAGTTTGGGGATGTCGCCATTGACCCCCGCCGCCTCGCGGATTGCGGCGCGTTTCAGCCCGCCCATCGCGTTCACCGCACCCATGCCGATGTCCCGCGCCACGCGCAGGAAGGGATTGTCGTTGGAAAACAGCTTGTTGAAGCTGTCGGTCATCAGCGCCATCGTCGCCACATCGAACCGTCGCCATTGCGCGTAACGCGCCAAAACGTCTTCGCGTCCGATGTCTTCGCCGCGCCGATGCGCCTCGACCAGAACCTCTGTCAAAGCCCCGACATCCTTGAGCCCGGCGTTCAGACCCTGACCCGAGATCGGGTGCATGCCGTGCGCTGCATCGCCGACAAGGGCGATGCGCGGGGCGGTAAAGGCATTCGCCAAGGTGATGTTCAGCGGATAGGTAAAGCGTTTCCCGGCCAGTGAAATCTCGCCCAGAAAATCCCCGAAACGCGGCCGCAGAACGGCGAGGTAATCTTCGTCGGAGAGCGCCTGAATCTCGGCGGCGAGTTTGTCTTTCTCGGTCCAGACGATGGAGCTTTGATTGCCCGGCAGCGGCAGGATCGCCAGCGGGCCGGAGGGCAGGAAATACTGATGAGCAGCGCCGTTGTGGGGTAGCTCGTGCGAGATCGCGCAGACCAGCGCGGTCTGGCCATAGCCCCAGCCGGTGCGTTTGATCCCGGCGCGCTGGGCGGTGCCGGATTGGCGTCCGTCGCAGCCGACGATCAGTTTTCCGGAGATGTCGGTGCCATCGCTCAGTGTGACTGTCGCGCCATGCAGCGTGACGTCTTGCGCGGTGACTTCGCCTTCGACCTGGGTGATTTTCGGCTGGGCGTCGAGCGCCTCAAGAAAGGCCTGCCGGATATAGCGGTCCTCGACCATGTAGCCCATCGGGCTTTCGTCGATCTCGCCGTCGCGGAATTCGAGCATGAAAGGCGCGGGGCCTTCGCCGGGTTTGCCGTCTGTGACTTTTACGTTGAGGATCGGCTGGGCATGCGCCGCCACCTTGCCCCAGATGCCGATGGCTTTCATCAGCTTGTAGGACCCGAGCGAGAGCGCATAACCGCGCCCGTCGAATTCATCGCCGATGCGAAGGCGCTTCGGCAGGCTGTCGATCAGGGTCACGGTCAGGCCCGCGTTCGCCGAGGCCAGCGCCAGAGCAGGGCCGTTCAAACCACCGCCGACAATGATGAGATCGCTTTTGGGCATGGTGTTCTGGGTCATGAGAGCCTCCTTGTCGCAAATATGACGCGCGAGACGGGATTGTCCATGCGCTCCTGCGCCGCTACTTTGCGACGGCAACAGGAAAGGGCGGACGATGGTCGAGTATACAGAGATGAGCATGAGCGATCTGGGGCGGGCCATCGGCACGGGCGATGTCGATCCGCGCGATCTGGCGGCGGCGTTTCTGGATATGGCCAAGGCGCATCCTTTTGCGGATCGGATTTATGCGCGGATGATGGAAGACCGCGCCATGGCGGAGGCGGAGGCGGCCTATGGGCGTGCCCGCGACGGGGTGCGGCGCGGGCTTTTGGACGGGGTTCCTGTGTCGTGGAAGGACCTGTTCGACACGGCGGGCGTGGCGACGGAGGCCGGATCGGCGTTGCTCAAGGACCGCGTGCCATTGAGGGACGCCGAAGTGCTCCGGCGCGCAACGAACGCGGGGCTGGTGGCTCTGGGCAAGACGCATATGTCGGAACTGGCGTTCTCCGGGCTGGGGCTCAACCCGGTGACGGCCACGACGCCCTGCGTCAATGACCATGCCGCCGTGTCGGGCGGGTCGTCTTCGGGGGCGGCGGGGTCTGTGGCGTTTGGCCTCGCGCCCGGTGCGATCGGGTCGGACACCGGCGGGTCGGTGCGCATTCCGTCTGCTTGGAACGATCTTGTCGGATTGAAAACCACCGCGGGGCGTATTCCGCTGGAGGGCGTTGTGCCTCTGGCGGCGGCGTTTGACACTATCGGCCCACTGGTCAAGACGGTGGAGGATGCCGCAGAAGTGTTCGCCATTCTCGACGGCTCGCCTGCGCCGGATCTGAAAGGCGCGACGCTCAAGGGCAAGCGTTTGCTCGTGCTTGAAAACGTGGTGTTCGACGACATCCGCGATGCGCCCTTGGATGCGTTTGAGGCGGCGGTCCAGAAGTTCCGGGAGGCGGGGGCTGAGGTGACGCGCGCGGAGATACCGGCGGTAACAGAGGCCATGGATCTGGCGGGCATTCTGTTTACCACCGAGGCCTATGCCGAATGGCGCGCGGTGATCGAGGCCAATCCCGATGCGATGTACCCGCGCATTCTCGACCGATTCCGGGCAGGGGGCGCGTTTAACGGCGCGGATTTCGTCGCGGGCTGGAAAAAACTCGCGCATCTGCGGGCGGACTATCTTGCGGCGACGGCGGGCTATGACGCCGTTATCCTGCCGACCGCGCCGATCCTGCCGCCCAATGCGGAGCGGCTGATGACGGATGCGGAGTATTACGTCACCGAAAACCTTCTGGCGCTGCGCAATACGCGGGTCGGCAACCTGATGGGGCTGACCGCGCTTACACTTCCGACCGGGGTTCCGTCCTGTGGCGTGATCCTGCAAACGCCGCCGATGAGCGAAGCACGGCTGTTGCGGTTGGGTGCGGCAGCTGAGGCGGCGCTCGCTTGAGTGTGCTCGCTTGAGTGTTCTGGCCTAAAAGTCACAACCATTGCGGGAGGGCGCTTGGGCGGCCCGTCTTTTTCTGGACCAATCGGCCCGGCCCGGTTATCTTGATCCCAAACACCCGGGCGAAAAGATCCGGAAATACAGAGGCAGTAGCAGTTTCATGATGTTCCCTGAGCGGTTTTCCAACCTGCCGGAATACGCCTTTCCGCGTTTGCGGAGCCTTCTCGACGCGCATGCGCCGGGGGGCGAGGTCCTGCATATGACCATCGGCGAGCCGCGCCACGCCATGCCGCCGTTTGTGGGCGACGTGTTGGCGGAAAATCTCGCGGGCTTTGCAAAATATCCGAACAACAATGGCACAGACGCGCTTTTGGACGCCATTGCCGGGTGGCTCAAGCGCCGTTTCGGCGTGACGGTCGATCCCGTCACCGACATCATGGCGCTCAACGGCACGCGCGAGGGGTTGATGAACGCCTGTATCGCGCTCTGCCCGGAAACCAAGACCGGCAAACAGCCGGTCGTGCTGACGCCCAACCCGTTTTATCAGGTCTATGCCGTTGCCGCGACGACCATCGGGGCCGAACCGGTGTTCGTGCCTGCAACCCGCGAGACCGGATTTTTGCCGGATTACGCGGGGCTGCCCACAGAGGTTCTGGACCGTACGGCGATTGCCTATATCTGTAGCCCGTCGAACCCGCAGGGCGCGATTGCCTCGCGCGATTATCTGCGCGATTTGATTTCGCTGGCGGAAAAACACGATTTCAAAGTGTTTTCCGACGAGTGCTATTCCGAGATTTACCGCGACGACGTGCCCGTCAGTGCCTTGCAAGTGGCGCGCGAGATGGGGGCCGATCCCGAGCGCGTGGTGATTTTCCATTCGCTCTCGAAACGCTCGAACCTTCCGGGGCTGCGCTCCGGCTTCGTGGCCTCGGGACCGGAGAATATGCTCCGCATCCGGCGGCTTCGCTCCTATTCCGGCGCACCGCTTCCCGGTCCGATTCAGGCGGTTTCGGCCCGTGTCTGGGCCGATGAGGAGCACGTCATTGCCTCGCGCAAGCTCTACGTCGAGAAATTCGACATGGCCGACGAGGTGTTTTCGGGCATTCAAGGCGCGCAGGCGCCGCAGGCGGGGTTTTTCCTTTGGCTGCCGGTCAATGACGGCGAAGAGGCGGCGATGAAGCTTTGGACAGAGACCGGTGTGCGGGTCCTGCCCGGGGCCTATCTGTCGCGCGAGGTGAACGGGGAGAACCCCGGCAAGCATTACATCCGGGTCGCACTCGTGGCCCCAAAAGAAGAGACACAGCGCGGGCTGATCCAGCTCCGCGACTGTTTGTACGGTTAAGGTAAGAGGCAGGCATGGCATCCTATCAGGCACGTGGTCGCGATCCGCTGTTCGACAAAAACACCCAGATCTTGCTGGAACGCCGGGGGCAGGAGCTGATCGGGCTCGGTCTCGTGGCGGTCGGGCTGATCTTTGCGCTGCTGCTGGGAAGTTACGCGCCGGAGGACCCGAGCTGGTTGTCGGCGACGGAAGCGCCGGTGAACAACATTCTGGGGCGTTTCGGTGCCTCGATCGCCTCGCCTCTGATGATCATCGTCGGGGTGGCTTCCTGGGGCTTTCCGCTTGGGTTTGCGGCCTGGGGTCTTCGGTATCTGTTGCACCGGGGCTCTGATCGAGCCTTGTCGCGGGCGGTCTTCGTGCCGATCGCCATTGCGGTGGCGGCGATCTATGCCTCGACCCATGCCTCCAGCCTGCCGCAATCTTTCGGGGGGCTGTTCGGCGATACGGTTTTGGCGGCGCTGATCCAGATCGTGCCTTTCGGTGCGGCGCTCAGCCTTAAATTTCTGGCCTTGCTGTCGTTCTTTACGGCGCTCGCGCTGGCGTTGTTCGCCTTCGGGTTTACCCGCGCCGAGATGATCGACCTCGGGCGCTATCTGCTTTGGGGACTGGTGTCGCTTTATGCGCTGATGCTGCACCTGATGGGGCGCAGCGCGCGCGGGTCGGTGCATCTCGGCCAGCGCATGGCGGAGAAGGCGGCGGCGCGTCGTGAGGCGCGCCGGGAAGAGCAGCGTCAGATCGCCGAGGAACAGGCCGCCTTTGACGCCCAGATGCGGCAGACGCAGCAGGCCGCGCCTCACGGGTCGCGGGTGATCCGTGCCGATGTGCGCGAGGCGCATGTTTCCGCATCGGTTGCGGCGCCGGTCGCGGCACCGATGCCCGCGCCGGAGGTGGAGGCCAAGCCGTCGCTCTTTGCCAAGATGCCGACGCTTTTGAAACGCAATGCGGTGGAAGACCCGGAGCCCGAGCTGATCGAGCCGGATCTGGCCCCCGATGTGGAGATGTTGCCGGGGCAGGACGACCGCATCCGTTCGAAGATCGCCAATGTGATCAACTCGCGGGCGCGTGCCGGATCGCGGGCGATTGTGCCGGGCGCGACCCGTGTCGAGCCGCCGATGAGTGCGGCGCAAAAGGCCGTGGCGAAATACAAGAAGGGCCCGCGCCCGATGATCCTCGACACGACGCGCCCGGTGACGCCGCCGCTCAGCGCGCCTGTGGCGGAGATGATCGATGTGGCGGAGCCTGTTGAGGCCTATGACGCCTATGATACGGGTTACGACGGCTACGAGGCGCAGGCTTATGAGGCGCCCCGGTATGAGGCCGCCGGTTATGAGAGCGATGGCTATGAGACGGATTACGTTCCGCTCGAAGCCTATGAGACAGATTACGAAGATGCCTATGAGGCGCTGGAGACGCCGGAGTATATCGCGCCGCAGCCTGCCCGGTTCGAACATGCGCAACCCGCAGCCCCCGAGGCGAAACGCGTGGTGCAGCACCCGGTGCGCAAGCCCGTTGTGCCGTCGAAACAGGCCCAGGCAGAGGCGCAGCCCAGCCTGAAATTCGATCCGAAAGAGGCCGAATACGAGGTGCCGCCGCTGTCTCTGCTGGAGAACCCGGTCAATATCGTGCGGCATACGCTGTCCGACGAGGCGCTCGAAGAGAACGCCCGGATGCTGGAGAATGTGCTCGACGATTACGGTGTGAAGGGCGAGATCGTGTCGGTGCGGCCGGGGCCGGTCGTGACCATGTACGAACTCGAGCCCGCGCCGGGTCTCAAGGCCAGCCGGGTGATCGGTCTGGCGGACGATATTGCGCGTTCGATGTCGGCGCTTTCTGCGCGTGTCTCGACCGTGCCGGGGCGCTCGGTGATCGGGATCGAATTGCCGAACGA
Organism: Celeribacter sp. SCSIO 80788; assembly: GCF_051054295.1. Lineage (GTDB taxonomy): Bacteria > Pseudomonadota > Alphaproteobacteria > Rhodobacterales > Rhodobacteraceae > Celeribacter. The sequence continues at coordinate 3,133,203 of NZ_CP150482.1, forward strand.
ACATCGCGAAATGGTGTCCTTCCGCGAGATCCTGTCGGGGCGCGATTATGGCGACGGCAAGCATTCGCTGCCGCTGGCGCTTGGCAAGGATATCGGCGGCGATGCGGTTGTCGCGAACCTTGCGAAGATGCCGCACTTGCTGATTGCCGGGACCACCGGGTCCGGGAAATCGGTGGCGATCAACACGATGATCCTGTCGCTTCTCTACAAGCTGACGCCGGAAGAATGCCGGATGATCATGATCGACCCGAAGATGCTCGAACTGTCCGTTTATGACGGCATCCCGCATCTGTTGAGCCCGGTTGTGACCGACCCGAAAAAGGCCGTTGTGGCGCTGAAATGGGTCGTCGCCGAGATGGAAGACCGCTATCGCAAGATGTCCAAAATGGGCGTGCGCAACATCGACGGCTATAACGGGCGCGTCAAAGAGGCGCTGGCGAAGGGCGAGATGTTCTCCCGCACGGTGCAGACCGGGTTTGACGAGGAGACCGGCGATCCGATTTTCGAGACCGAGGAATTCCGGCCCGTCGCGCTGCCGTTCATCGTCGTTGTCGTCGACGAGATGGCCGACCTGATGATGGTGGCGGGCAAGGAGATCGAGGCCTGTATCCAGCGTCTGGCGCAGATGGCGCGGGCCTCGGGGATTCACCTGATCATGGCGACGCAGCGCCCCTCCGTGGACGTCATCACCGGCACGATCAAGGCGAACTTCCCGACGCGGATTTCGTTTCAGGTGACCTCGAAAATCGACAGCCGCACCATTCTGGGCGAGCAGGGCGCCGAACAGCTCTTGGGCATGGGCGACATGCTCTACATGGGCGGCGGTGGCCGGATCACCCGCTGTCACGCGCCGTTCGTGTCGGACGAGGAGGTCGAAAAGATCGTTTCCTACCTCAAGGCCTACGGTCCGCCGGATTACGTCGGCGGTGTGGTCGAGGGGCCGGATGACGAGAAATCCGCCGATATCGACGCGGTTCTCGGGCTTGGCACCGGTGGCAATACCTCGGGCGAGGATGCGCTTTACGATCAGGCGGTGGCCATCGTGATCAAGGATCGCAAATGCTCGACCTCTTACATCCAGCGCAAACTGGCGATCGGCTATAACAAGGCCGCGCGTCTGGTGGAGCAGATGGAGGACGAGGGTGTGGTGTCGCCTGCGAACCATGTCGGCAAGCGCGAGATTCTGGTGCCGGAGCAGTAAGCTCACGCGGAGTTCCGCGACCTGTGAAGTCAGGAGAGGTGGAAGTCGCGTCGGGAGCGGCTATATCTCAGGCATGAAACAGATTCTCAGTGCCCCTGTGCGGGCCTCCCTCAAGGCCCTCGCGCCTGCCCTTGTCGCCCTCTCCTTCGCCGGTCCTGCGGCGGCGGAGAAACTGCCGCTCTCGACGATTTCGAGCTACCTCAACGGTCTCGGAACGGTCGAGGCGGAATTCACCCAGATCAATGACGACGGCTCGCGGTCGCAAGGTGCCGTGACGATCAAACGCCCGGGGCGGATGCGGCTCGATTACGGCGGGGGGGACGATGCGCTTGTGCTGGTGTCGGGCGGTCAGGTCGCGGTGTTCGATCCCGGCTCCAACGAGCCGCCGCAGCGGTTTCCGCTGTCGCAGACGCCGCTGTCCCTGATGCTGGCGCGCAATGTCGACCTGAGCAAAGCCAAGATGGTGGTGTCGCACACCGAACAGAATGGCGATACGGTGGTGCGGGCGCAGGACCCGGATCACCCGGAGTACGGGTCCATCGACATGATCTTTAGCCCGACCCCGGTGCTCAAGGCCTGGGTGATCCATGACGAGACCGGCGGGGCGACCACGGTTCAGCTCACCAAGATGAAACTGGGCGGTTCGGTGCCGGACGGGGAGTTCAACATCCGTACGGAAGCCAAGCGGCGGGGTACGCCGCTCGACTGATCCGGTTCAGATCTTGCCGCAGGCGGTGAGCTGCTGGCGGTAGACCTCGGCGCGGTCGGCGACGGAACCGGCGACCCGCACGAGCCAGGCTTTGGAATTGTAGCTGCCGCGGGCATAGCCGCTGCGGCCCTCGTGATAGGCGAGGTACTGGTTGCGGGCGTCGTATTTCGAAATGCCGAGGCGTTCGGAAGATTCTGCCATGTACCAGCCCATGAAATCGGTGGCGTCCTCGATCCGGGTGCGTTTGGCGCCCCGGCGGTTCTGCTCCACGCGATATTCGTCCCAGGTGGCGTCGAGCGCCTGAGCGTAGCCGAAGGCCGAACTTTGCCGCCCCATCGGGATCACGTTGAGCACGAACTGGTGCGGCGTGCGGGCATCGCCGTCGAATTTGCTTTCCTGATAGAAGGTCGCCATCTGGACATAAACCGGGATGCCCCATTTGCGTTCGGATTTTTTCATCGCGCGCAAATAGGTCGGGCGCTGGTCCAGAATGGAACATGCGTTGTCGAGATTTCTGGGCGCACTGTTATAGCCTCCGCCACAGGCGGACAGCAGAAGAAAAACCGTGAGTGCGCGAAGACGTCTGCTCATAACTGCCTCTCGCTTTATATTTCCCGACAGCATAGCGGATTTGGCGCAGCTGTGAAATGGCATTCCTGTGAACGGGGGCGTGTCGAAATCGCTCAGATCAGCAGGGCGAGGAGGACCGGAAGGTAGATCACCGACAGCAGCGTCGAGGAGACGACGAGGGCGGCGACCGCATCCGAATCCGCGCCGTATTTCTCCGCCAGCATGTAGGAGGTGACGGCGACCGGGGTAGCGATCTGGACGACGAGCACGGCGAAGGGCACCGGATCGAGGTTGAACCAGAACCCGGCGAGGGCGGCGATACCGGCGCAGAGCACGACCTTGCCGACGGCCATGATGGCGGCGCGCCCGAGCCCGTGCGGATGCAGGCGTGCGACGGCGACGCCCAAGGTGATGAGCATCAGCGGGATGGCGATTTGGCCCAAGAGCGAGAGCGTGTTCATGGCAAAGGTCGGGAGCGTCCAGCCCTGCCAGAGGAAGAGCGCGCCAAGCGCCGTGGCCCAGACCAGCGGTTCCTTGAACGCCTTGCCGAGAGAGCCGCCGCCTGCGGTGACATAGACCCCGAAGGTGAAGGACCAGAGCGCCATGGCGGCAAAGACGACGACGGCATAGCTCAGCCCGGCCTCGCCAAAGGCGAAGAGCGCGAGCGGCAGGCCGAGGTTGCCGGTGTTGCCGAAGATCAGCGGGGCGAGATAGGTGCGGCTGTCGAGCCCCATCAGTTTGACGACGCCCCAGGCGGCGATTGTGACCCCGCCATAGGCGACGACCGAGGCCAGCGAGAGCGCCGAGAGCGCGGCGGGTTCGATGTCGGCCTTGACCAGAGCGGTGAAGATCAGCGCGGGCACGGAGAGGGTCATGGTGAGCTTGGTGACGAATTCGAGCCGGTATTCGTGGCCGGTCTTGACCCAGGTGAAGCCGATCAGCGCCAGAAGGAACACCGGTGTCACGATTTCGAGCACTGTCAAAACAAGGTTCACAGACTGTTTCCCATTTCCCGGGCTGCCCCCCGTGGACAGAGACCGTTTTAAAGGTCTACTAACCAAGTATGAGGGTTGCAACGTCATGATGTCATCACGCGCCAAATATCATCTGGGACAGGTTGTCCGGCACCGGAAACACAGTTTCCGCGGTGTCGTGTTCGATGTCGACGCGATGTTCTCCAACACCGAGGAATGGTATGCCGCCATTCCCGAGGATGTGCGCCCGAGCAAGGATCAGCCGTTTTACCACCTGCTCGCGGAAAACGATCAGAGCTTTTACGTCGCCTATGTGTCGGAGCAGAACCTTGTGGCGGATTATTCCGGGGAGCCGGTTCAGCATCCGGATCTCGACGATCTGTTTGGCCCGTTTGAAGACGGGTCCTATCCGCTGCATTTCCAACTGAACTGAGCCGACCCGCAGGCGGTTCGTCAGGCCATCTGGCCGATCGACATGCGAAAGCAGAGGCGGTTGTGATCGCCTTCTCGGATATATTCCAGATCGTGCGCCAGTTCCCGGATCAGAAACCAGCCAAAGCCGCCCTCGGGCAGATCGGCGATGTCGCAATTGAGATCGGCGCGGCGGCCGAGGGGCGGTTCGCCGCCGGGCATCATCTGGCCATTGTCGAGGATGGTGCACCAGAGACCTTTGGCCGTCTGGCACAGGTGGATTTCGATCATGCCGTCGGAGCGATCCGCATAGGCATGTTCGACGATGTTGTTGAGCGCCTCGGCCAGAACGATTTCGAGACTGGCAAGCTCGTCCTGGCCATAGTTACCCGCGCCCAGCCCGTGTTTGATACTGGCCAATCCGCGACGTACCGCGGCTTCGGTTGCCGGAAGGATGAGTCTCAACGCGTGGTCTTTCGGTTCGGGCGGGACCTCCCAGGTCTCCTGACGTTTGAGATTGCCCTCAGGACGCATTCGCAATGCCCTCGACCGCGGCCGCGACACTGGCGTGAATGGTAAAGACGGTATCCATGCGCGTGAGATGGAAGACCCGTTGCACGGTGGGGTGCAGGGCGGCGAGTTCGAGGCGTTGGCCGTGACGCACGGCCTTGAGCGCGGCGACCACGGCGCCGAGCCCGGAACTGTCGAGGAATTCGACATTTCCGAGATCGAGGAGAATGCGCGCCGGGCCACTGTCGCTCAGCGCGCGCATCTCGTCCTTGAACTGAATGGCGCAGGCCGCGTCGATGCGGTTTTCGACGACGCTCACGATTCGCACGTCATCAAAATCCTGATGGGTCAGTTTCATATGCCGTACCTTTTGCCGTACCTTCGTTTCTAGATCGGGGTTGATCCTACGGCGGAAATCTTACCAATGGGTTTGCGCGAAGCAGGAAAAGGGAGAAAAGCATGCCGGATTACGACGGTTTGTCGGCACGGGTCGCCGCACTCTGTGCCGGGGAGACGGATGAGGTTGCGCTGATGGCCACCGTGGCCTGCGAAGTGCACCACTCGGATGATCTGTTCCACTGGACGGGTTTCTACCGTGTTGTTTCCGAAGGACTTTTGAAGATCGGGCCGTATCAGGGCGGGCATGGGTGTCTGGTGATCCCGTTCGCGCGTGGGGTTTGCGGTGCCTGTGCGCGCACGAGGACGGTGCAGCTTGTTCCGGATGTGGAGGCCTTCGAGGGCCATATCGCCTGCGCCTCCTCGACGCGTTCGGAGCTTGTGCTTCCGGTGCAAAATGCGAAAGGGCAGCTTCTGGGCGTGTTCGATCTCGACAGCGATTTCCCGGACGCGTTCACCGAGGAGGATGCCGGGCGGCTTGGCGGGATTCTCGACAGCGTCTTTGCCAATGTGATCCGGGCGTGATACCCGCGCGGGGAGACGAAAGAGGCCGCGATGAGTGACGATTACAATCCCCCGCAAGACCCGCTCAATATCCTGCATCTGGATCATGAGATCCTCGTGGTGGACAAACCTTCGGGGCTCTTGTCCGTGCCGGGCAAGGGCGAGCATCTGGCCGATTGTCTGATGTCGCGCATTCAGGCGACCTTCCCGGAGGCTTTGCTGGTGCATCGGCTGGACCGGGACACTTCCGGGGTGATGGTCTTTGCGATGACGCCCCATGCGCAGCGTCACCTTGGCTTGCAGTTCGAGAAACGTCAGACGAAAAAGACCTATGTCGCCTGGGTGCATGGCCATATCGCGGAGAAGACCGGCACGGTGGACCTGCCGCTGATTGTCGACTGGCCGAACCGTCCGAAACAGATGGTCTGTCACGAGACCGGCAAACCGGCGGTGACCGATTGGCGCGTGGTGCGCTACGAGGGCAACCAGACGCGGGTGCGGTTGATGCCCAAGACCGGGCGGTCGCATCAGTTGCGCGTGCATATGCTGGCCATTGGGCATCCGATCATGGGGGACCCGTTTTATGCCGAGGGAGAGGCCCGGGATGCGCCGCGTCTGATGCTTCATGCCGAGCAATTGCGGTTCCGGCATCCGGACGGCGGGGCGGGGCTTTCGTTCACCGCGAAATGCCCGTTTTGAGTAAACCCGAGTAAATTTGTCGCGGTTGTCGAAAACGGGGTGGAAATTCCGCTTTTAGAATGTATCTAAGTTACCAGACGACGCACTTATACAGAGGAGATGACCATGGGTCTTCGCATCAACGACATCGTTCCGAACTTTACCGCCAAAACCGACCAAGGTGAGATCGACTTCCACGAGTGGATCGGCGACAGCTGGGCTATCCTGTTCTCCCACCCGAAAGACTTCACCCCGGTCTGCACCACCGAATTCGGCGCCGTGGCGCAGCTTTCCGCAGAATGGGAAAAGCGCGGCGTGAAGGTCATCGGTCTCTCCACTGACCCGGTCGAAGACCACGGCCCCTGGAAAAAAGACATCGAGTCCTTCTCCGGCGCTCCGGCGGGTTTCCCGATCATCGGCGACACCGACCTGAACGTGTCGAAACTCTACGACATGCTGCCGGCCGACGCTTACCTCGATGAAAATTCCACCGCGGCCGATGCGGCCTCCGTGCGGGCGTTGTTCATCATCTCCCCGGACAAAAAGCTTCAGCTTTCCATGCTGTACCCGATGTCCGTGGGTCGGAACTTTGCCGAAGTGCTCCGCGCGCTCGATGGCATCCAGAAAACCTATGGCAAGCCGCTCGCGACGCCGGCGAACTGGGCCGTGGGTCAGGACGTGATCGCCGCTCTGTCGCTTTCCGACGAACAGGCCGCCGAGAAATTCGGCGAGGTGGACATCAAACTGCCCTACCTGCGTTTCGTGAAAGCCTAAGGCTTTCGGCGTAAGCCGGTAAAAATCGCCCCTGTTCGCCCGTAGCCCAATTGATTAGGCTGCCCGCGAACAGGGGTTTTTTATGTTTTCAGCACTGCGCCGCACCAAATCCATCTCCCGCATCGCACTCGATCCGCCCGCGCCCATGGCCGACCGGCACGGCATCGCGGTGGTGCTCATCGTGCGCAACGAGGAGCGCCATATTGGCGAATGGGGCCGGTTTCACGCCAAGGCGGGCGTGCGGCATTTCTACGTCTATGACAACGGCTCGACGGACGGCACGCTGGTGCAACTGGTCGCCGCTGTCGGGATCGAGAATGTGACCGTCATTCCGTGGCACCAGAAGCTGCGCGATGGCAATTCGGGAGCGGAGATCCACAATCAGGTGCTGGCCTATGCCCATGCTGTGGCGAATTTCGGCGATCAGTTCCGCTGGATGACGTTCATCGACGTGGATGAGTTTCTGGTGCCGAAATCGGCGGAGACTTTGCCGGAATGTCTGATGCATCTGGAGGGCGCGGTGAACATCTCGCTGCCGTGGCATATGTTCGGGCGCAACGGGTTTGAGGAACCGCCGGAGGGCGGGATCGTGGCGAATTACACACGGCGGCACCCGGAGCCGATGAGCCCCTTGAAAGGCATGTGCAATTTCAAGATGATCGTGGACCCGTGCCATGTGACGGCGCTCAGGGTGCATGCGATCGAGACGGATGGTTCGGGCGACAGTGTGAACGACAAGGGCGTGCGGGCCTCGGTCGGGGATCGCAAAAAGCCGGGGTTCTATTCGGCGGATCACATCCAGCTCAACCACTATTACACGCGCTCGAACAGCGAGCTTCAGGCCAAGATCACACGCGGCTCGAACATGACCCAGAACGAGGCGGATCATGTTCGACGCGTGATGCGCAAGGTCGATCAGATCGAGGCGGAAAGCGTCGAGGATCTGGCGGCGAAACGGTGGTTTGCCGGGGGCTGAACGGGCTCAGTGACCGGTGGTCGAGGTATAATGCCGGGACCGTGTCCCCAGAGCAGCGCCGAGTTTCCCCCAAAAGCCGCCCGCCGTTTTGGCGAGTTTCAGAAGCGAGTGGGTCGGGCTGAATGGCAGGGCGATCAGGATCACAGTTATCTGGATGAGCTTGCCGGGAATACGCAGGAAGATTTTGTAGCGCGCCTTCGGTTTCTCGCGCATCCGGCGATGAAAGTTCGTGTTGGATTGATCCCGTGTCCGGCGATATTGATAGATAAAGCTGAGACGTGCGGGGGGAAGGGTCTCGTAGACCAGGGCATCCGCAACCCATCCGACGGTAAAACCGCGGGCCTGCACGTTGGTGAGGAACTCTGTGTCTTCGCCACCCGCGAAACGCAGCTTTTTGTCGAACCAGATGTTTTCATCGCGAAACATGCGGGTTTCCACGAGCCAGTTGTTCGTGGCGATCACCGCGCGTCCCGGGGTGTTGAGCGTGGCGGTCTCTGCCGCGCGCTGTTCCCGTTTCTGGTAGAACTCGGTCAAGCTCTTGTACATCAGGGACTGGAAAGCCGTCAGGTTGTCGACGGCCGGGGCGATGCGCAGCGGCGCGCCCAACAACACGGCGTCGCTTTGACGATAGCCCGCGATGAGTTTGACGAGCCAGTCCTGCGCCACGGTCTCGTCGTCATCGACGAAGATGAGAAGATCGGCTTCCTGCGCCAGAGCCTCCTTCGCGGCGCGATTGCGCGCGATGGAGATGCCAGCCTCGGGTTCGAGCACATAATCGATTTCCAGACCATTCGGCAGCACCGGGGCCGCCTCGATCAGGTCGCGGGTGTGAGGCTGGTCATCATTCTCGACGATGAGACAGCGTGTTGTACAGTTTTCAGGCAGGTCCATGCCTCCCCAAGAGGCAATCAGAGCCCGAACCATTTGCGGGCGTCTGCGTGTCAATGCGGCGACGGTGATGCGGAGATGTCGATCAAGGCGGTTCTGTGTCATATGGCTTTGTAAACGTGGCTGGATTGAAAAGGTCTGCGGCCTGTATGAGCGTTTTCCCCGACGGGGAAAAGTCACATTTCAACTTTTGATTGTGTGTCGGCGAGTTTCAGCGAGTTCCCCTCTCATACGCACCGGGCGGATGGCATGAGGCGTGGAGGTCATAGGTCAATACGCATAAAAAAAGCCCCACCTACGGCGGGGCTTCTCGATTTCTCGAAAGGGGAACCGATTATTCGGCTTCTTCCTCTTTCTTGACTTCTTCGCCGGTCTCCTGATCGACCATTTTCATGCCAAGGCGGACCTTGCCACGGTCGTCGAAGCCCAGAAGTTTGACGTAAACTTCCTGACCTTCTTTCAGAACGTCCGACGGGTGGTTCAGGCGACGGTTCTCGATTTGCGAGACGTGCACGAGGCCGTCACGCTTGCCGAAGAAGTTCACGAACGCGCCGAAATCGACCAGTTTGACGACCTTGCCTTTGTAGACATGGCCTTCTTCCGGCTCGGCCACGATCGAGTAGATCATGTCGTAAGCCTTCTGGATCGCTTCGCCATTGGCGGAGGCGATTTTGATCACGCCGTCGTCGTTGATATCGACTTTCGCGCCGGAGGTTTCCACGATTTCGCGGATGACCTTGCCGCCGGAGCCGATCACTTCACGGATCTTGTCGGTCGGGATCTGCATCGTTTCGATGCGCGGGGCGTGAGCGGAGAATTCGCCAGCGCCGGAGAGCGCTTTGTTCATCTCGCCCAAGATGTGCAGGCGGCCTGCTTTGGCTTGGGCCAGAGCTTGCTTCATGATCGCGGGGGTGATGCCCTGGACTTTGATGTCCATTTGCAGCGAGGTGATGCCTTTTTCGGTCCCGGCCACTTTGAAGTCCATGTCGCCGAGGTGATCTTCGTCGCCGAGGATGTCGGTCAGAACCGCGAACTCGCCGCTGTCTTCCAGAACGAGACCCATGGCCACACCGGCCACAGCGGCCTTGAGCGGCACACCGGCGTCCATCATCGACAGCGAGCCGCCGCAGACGGAGGCCATCGAGGAGGAGCCGTTCGACTCGGTGATCTCGGAGACCACGCGGATCGTGTAGGGGAAGTCGGTGCCAGCGGGCAGAACGGCCTGAAGGGCGCGCCATGCCAGTTTGCCGTGACCAATCTCACGACGACCCGGGGAGCCGACACGACCCACTTCACCGACCGAGTACGGCGGGAAGTTGTAGTGCAGCAGGAAGTTGGAGCGGAAGTTGCCATGCAGCGCGTCGATGATCTGCTCATCGTCGCCGGTGCCGAGCGTGGTCACGACGAGGCCCTGCGTTTCACCACGGGTGAACAGAGCGGAGCCGTGGGTGCGCGGCAGCAGGCCGGTTTCGCAGGTGATCGGGCGAACCTGATCGAGCGCGCGACCGTCGATGCGTTTGCCCTCTTTCACAACGGAAGAGCGCAGCACGTTGGATTCGAGTTTCTTCAGAGCGGAGCCGAGGTTGGTGTCGGCGAGTTGCTCTTCGGACAGACCGGCTTTGATCTCTTCCTTGACGGAAGCGACGGCAGCCACACGTTCCTGTTTGTCGAGGATCGCGTAGGCGGCTTTCATTTTCTCTTCGCCAGCGGCTTTCACAACGCCGTAGAGCTCGGAGTAATCCGGGGATTGGAAATCGAACGGCTCTTTGGCGGACTCTTCGGCCAGATCGATGATCAGGTCGATGACCGGTTGGATTTGCTCGTGGGCAAAGGTCACGGCGCCGAGCATTTCGTCTTCGGTCAGCTCGTAAGCCTCGGATTCCACCATCATCACGGCGTCTTTGGTGCCGGCGACAACGAGGTCCAGACGTTGGTCCGGGTTGTTGCGCAGGTCCTGCATGTCGTCGACGGTCGGGTTCAGGATGTATTCGCCATCCTCGAAACCCACGCGGCACCCGGCGATCGGGCCCATGAACGGCGCGCCGGAAATGGTCAGGGCCGCAGAGGCGGCGATCATTGCGACGACGTCCGGGTCGTTGACGAGATCGTGCGACAGAACCGTGCACATCACCAGAACTTCGTTTTTGAAGCCCGGCACGAAGAGCGGGCGGATCGGACGGTCGATCAGACGCGCGGTGAGCGTCTCTTTCTCGGTCGGACGCGCTTCGCGTTTGAAGAAGCCACCCGGAATTTTACCGGCGGCATAGTATTTCTCTTGGTAGTGAACCGTGAGGGGGAAGAAATCCTGGCCCTCTTTCTGGGTCTTGGCGAAGGTGACGTTGGCCATCACCGAGGTTTCGCCAAGGGTGGCGATGACGGTGCCATCGGCCTGACGGGCGATCTTGCCCGTTTCCAGCGTGAGGGTTTCTTCGCCCCACTGGATCGATTTTTTCACTTCGTTGAACATCAAGTGTATCCTACTGGGGAGCACTCCCGAGCCCTCTCGGGTCTCCCGTTTATCTGGCGGCCCCATTGCCGCCGACCCCATATCTTACCTTCACAACGCCGGGGTCTGTTGCGTTACGTCTCAGATGGTCAAGGCGCATACAGCAAAATCGCCGCTGCGCCAAGTCGCGAGTTGTGCGTGAAACATAGGAAAACGGGCGACACATGGCCGCCCGTCGGTGTTTTTTGCGGTTTTCAGCACCGCTTATTCTGCGGGGGTCTCCAGCGGGCGGAATTCGCCGCGCTCCTTGGTCAACAGGCTGACGACAAAGATGGCGATGAAGGAGGCGACGAAGCCCGGGATGATCTCATAGAGACCTTCGCCCATGAAGCTCTTGTTCAGCCCCGACATGATCCAGATGGCGACGGTGCCCGCACCGACGACGAGGCCTGCGACGGCGCCCGCGCCGGTCATGCGTTTCCAGGTCAGCGACAGGATCATCAGCGGGCCGAAGGCGGCGCCGAAACCGGCCCATGCGTTGGACACGAGGCTCAGCACGTTGGAGGTCGGATCGGAAGCGATCAGGATCGCGGCGACGCCCACGAGCGCCACGCAGAGGCGGCCGACGTTCACCAGCTCATGCTCGGACGCGTTGCGGCGGAGGAAGACCTTGTAGAAGTCTTCGGTGAGCGAGGAGGAGGACACCAGAAGCTGCGACGACACGGTGGACATGATCGCGGCCAGCAGGGCGGCGAACAGAAAGCCGGTGACCAGCGGATGGAACAGCAGTTCGGAGAGCACGATGAAGATGGTTTCCGGGTCTTCGAGCGTCAGACCGTTGCGCTCCATATAGGTGCGGCCGAAGATGCCGACGCCGATGGCCCCGATCAGCGAGATCGCCATCCAGAGCATCGCGATGTTGCGGGCGACCGGCACTTCCTTGAGGGTGCGCACAGCCATGAAACGCACGATGATGTGCGGCTGGCCGAAATAGCCGAGACCCCATGCGACGGTGGACAGGAAGGTCAGCAGCGTCAGCCCGTGGGTCATCGACAGGTAGTTCGGATCGACTTCGGTCGCGAGACGTTGGGCGGCCTGTTCGACGCCATTGCCCTGACCCGTGGTGAGGATCACGATCGGCATGATGATCAGAGCGAACATCATGATGCAGCCCTGCACGAAGTCGGTGAGCGAGACGGCGAGGAAGCCGCCGAAGACGGTATAGGCCAGAACCACGCCGAGGGTGAGGATCACGCCGGTCATGTAGGAGCCCTCAAAGGCGGAGGCGAAAAGCTTGCCGCCGCCGACGAGGCCCGAGGCGGTGTAGACGGCGAAGAACACCACGATGATCACCGCCGAGACGACCCGCAGCGTGGTCGCGGCGGTCGGGAAGCGGTTGGCGAGGAATTCCGGGATGGTGAGGCTGTTGTCGTAGCGCTTGGTTTGCTCGCGCAGACGGGGTGCGACGACGATCCAGTTGATCAGCGCGCCGACGAAAAGGCCGATGCCGATCCAGGCTTCGATCAGACCGGAGGCGTAAAGCGCGCCGGGCAGACCGAGCAGAAGCCAGCCGCTCATGTCGGAGGCCCCCGCCGAGAGCGCCGCGACGGCCGGATGAAGATTGCGCCCGCCCAGAACATAGCCCTCGGCCGTGTCCGTGGATTTGCGCCACGCATAAAAGCCGATGGCGAGCATCAGCGCGAAATAGAGGATCAAACTGATCCAGACTCCCAATTCCATGACATTTTCCCCTTGTTGGAATTTTGTCGGGAGAATGCAGATGTGACATTTTGAGACAAGAAAAGACTGTAGTGCCAGTCAAATAAGGTGAATTTGGATTAACGAGGTTTTATGCACAGAAAAATGTCATGTACGAATGGGGAACATTGGGAAAGTCGACTATTTACCAAAGCGCAGGCTTTTTCGGTTTCCATGTCGCTGGCCCATATGGCATTGCTGAAGCACAAGGCTGGGTGGGCCAACGAATCTTTTATGTCGCAAAACTACAAAGAGCGTCGCCCATGTTGCATGCCCGTATGATATCCCTCCTGACGGCTTTGATTTTGAGCCTCTCTGCCCTGATCGCATCCGGTGAAACCGCGTTTGCAAGCGGCAGCGAGATTGCCGCCAGATCGGCAGGTCCGAGTGACACGCCACAGATCGAAAGAAGTGGCCCGCGCATTCTGGCGCTGGGCGATTCCATGATGGCCTGGCATCTCGTGTCCAAAAGTTCGATTGCGGATGTGTTGTCGCAAAGCCTCGGCGAACCGGTGGAGAACCGGGCCATGGGAGGTGCGCGTATTCTTTATGGCCTGCCGATTTCGGGCGCCATCGGCATGAACATCACCAAACAGTATCGCGGTGACGCGGTGGATTGGGTGGTGATCAACGGGGGGGGTAACGATCTTTGGCTGGGCTGTGGGTGCAAGGCGTGCGAACGCAAGATGACCCGAATGATTTCGCCGGAGGGCACCGCCGGAGCGATCCCGGAACTGGCGCGTGAGATCCGCAACAGCGGGGCGCGGGTGATTTACCTCGGCTATCTTCGCAGCCCGGGAGTGGAGTCTGTGATCGACTCGTGCCGGGAGCTTGGCGATGCCTTCGAAGCGCGGCTGACGCAGATGGTGCGGGCGATGGACGGGGTGTATTTTCTGGATGTCTCAAAACTTGTCCCGGAGGGCGACCGGTCCTTTCACGGCGCGGATATGATCCATCCGTCGAAAAAGGGCTCGCGGGTGATCGGGCAGAAACTTGCGGATGTGATCCGTCAGGTGGACGATCGGCGCTGACACGATGTGGCCTCAGGAGGGCGCGGGGCGCAAAAGCGCAGCCAGAACGCCCGGGTCCTGCGGCCACACCAGTGTTTCATAGCGCGATGTGATCGGGGTCGGGGCCGAGAGCAGCAGAATGATCCGTGCGCCGCGTTGTGACAAGCGAAGCCCAAGAACACCGGCATTCACCTCTGTGGCGGCAGTGCCAGAAATGCGGCTGTCACATGCGGTAGCTTGCTCAGGGTCACGATGGCTTCGCCCGGGCTGGCGACCCTGAAAATCTGCGCGCCGGGGACAAGCCGCAGCAGGGCGAAACAGAGGCTCTCCCCGAATGTCTCGTCCTCGGCAAGGATCAGAAAAACCGCGTTTTGAACGGCGGGGGCAGCAGTGTGGGAGAACATATCTGGGCAAGCCTGTCTTGAAAAATCATCCTCAGAATGAACCAAAAGGCGGTTTCGCGAATTAAACTACGACATAGCCGGAGGATATTTGCGTGACCGTTGAGTGTAAAAATTGCCCCTTGCGCAAGAAGGACTGTTTCGTGCCGTTTTCACAGCAGGAACTGGCCTTTACGGAGGGATTTAAAAGCGGTGAGCTGAGTGTGGACGCGGGCACGACGATCCAGATCGAAGGGTCTGAGACGCCGCATCTTTATACCGTGCTGAGCGGCATGGGCGTGCGTTACAAGACGCTTGAGAACGGACGGCGTCAGGTGGTGAATTTCATCCTGCCGGGAGATTTCGTCGGGCTTCAGGCCGGGGTGATGGGTGTGGCGGGCCATTCGGTCGAGGCGACGACGCCCATGGTGCTCTGTACCTTCCGGCGCAGCGATCTCTGGCGCTTGTTTCAAAACCATCCGGGACGGGCCTATGATCTTGTCTGGCTGGCGGCTTCCGAGGAGGCGTTTCTCGGGCAGAGCCTTGTGACGGTGGGACAGCGCAAGGGGCTTGAACGTGTGTCCTGGGCACTTTTGAAACTGTTTGACCGGCTGTCGCATCGCGGGCTTGCCAAGGGCAATCGCGTGCCCTTGCCCTATCGGCAACAGGATGTGGCGGATGCGCTGGGCTTGTCTCTGGTGCATACGAATAAGACGCTGGGCGTGCTGCGCAATCGGAAGGTGGCGCGCTGGAGCGATGGCGAATTGCAGATTCTCGATCGGGAGAAATTGCAGGGCTATGCGTTGGTTGAGGAAGAGGACGTGGGGCAGCGTCCGCTGATTTGAGGGCGGTCGAGCGTTGCGACATGAAAAAAGACCCTCCGAAGAGGGTCTTTTGAAAAACATAACGATGGTGCGCCTTGGCGCAGCCGTGGGCTTAGCGACGCAGGCCCAGACGCTCGATGAGGGACTGGTAGCGAGCTTCGTCTTTGCCTTTGACGTAGTCGAGCAGCTTACGGCGCTGGGCGACCATCATCAAAAGACCACGACGGCCGTGGTTGTCTTTCTTGTGGGTTTTGAAGTGCTCGGTGAGCGTCGCGATGCGCGAGGACAGAATTGCGACCTGAACTTCGGGGGAACCGGTGTCACCTTCTTTGGTGCCGAATTCCTTGATCAGGCGGGCTTTCTCTTCAACCGTGATCGACATCGGGGTCTCCTTTCGAAAACAAAGGGTTATGGCGCAAGCCGGGATGTCGTCCAGCAGGGCCCTTGGAGAATCTTCCCGGCACTGAGGCCTAGGAATGCGCGCGTTTAACCGGATTCTTTTGAAAAAGAAAGCCTTTTCCGGTCGTTGCCCGGTCTACTGTCCGGTCTCGACCCGCTGCGTTTCGCTCAGGATCTCGCCGGCCAGTTGCTTGGCCCAGTCGCCGATGATCGGCACGACCTCCATCTGGTTGAGCATATAGCCGACGATCGACACCACGATGGAGGCGCCGACGACCGAGCCGAAGCCGAAAGCCAACCCGCGCAGGAACTGAAACCACATCATCCGCAATTTGGAATTCTGGATGCGAATGAATTTGTGATTGTTGAGCCGGTCGAGCTCGTCCGTCAGCGCTTTGATGTCTTCCGACAACGCGTTTTCCTGTTCCGACATGTCCTGCCCCATCGTTGTTTGTCACCTGCTCTTCTAATCACATTTTTTACAGAATGAAAATTAACCTTTCCTAACAGTCGTTTAGATTGAATTTTCTAGATATTTCCCTTCTTTTTCAAGCCTTGCGGCGTATTATGTGATCGGGTGTGTGAATGCGAGGTGTGGGGATATGTTATGGGCTTTGGCATTGCTGGGACTTGTACCGGCTGCGCTCGCGTTGGGCGAAGTGGCCATGATCGGGAACGAGTCCGACGCCTCTTCTGCGACCGAGAGCGATCTTCCTGAGGACGAAACGGTCGATGAGACCGGGACCGGAGACACCGGTGACGAGGGTTTTCTGACCGGGTCTTCCGATGATGCCGCGCTCGATGCCGCCACGTCCGATGACGGTCCGTCTGACGACACGCAAGACGATCTGCTCGGCGAAGCATCCCCGGACGACGACGCATTGTCAGGCACGGAGGATGCGGGCGAGGATTACGCGGTTGCGAGCGGGTCGGGCGAAACGCTTTTCTCCGATTTCACCGAAGGTGAGGATCATGTCACGCTGACGCTGGACGATGGTCTGGCGGGGAATTTCATCGTCGAACCGCTGACCGATGACGATGGCAATGAGATCGGAACGAGCCTGTCCTATGCGACGGATGAGGATGAAACCATCCTGTCCTTCCTCGGTTATGACAGCCTGCCGGTGGACGATATTTCCGTCGACGTGCAGACCCCCGAAACCGGGGAAAGCACGCTTTATGCCCTGAGCGAATTGGGAGATTTCGGAGCGGTCGAGCCGAATGATCCGGATATCCCGGACGAGGCGGGGCCCGACAGCACCCCCGATGACGATGTGCTGGGTGTGAACGATCCCGACATCCCGGATGAAGCCGGGCCGGACAGTGACCCCGATGACGACGTCCTGACCCCGGACGAGGATGCGGATACGGCGACGGGCACACCGACCGGTGAAACGGTGGACTATGTGCTGGGCGATGAGGGCGAAACGCTGGTTCTCGCCGATGATGTGATGCAGGGCGGCACCGATGCGACCCTGACCCTCGATGAGGACGGCCTGCCGACGATCGAGACCGAAGGGACGCTGAATCTGGTGACCGGCGGGGCGGGAGACGATGTGATCGCGACCGGCGACGATGCGGCGATTGTCGATGCGGGCGCAGGCAATGATACGATCTATGGCGGCGATGGCACGGCGATCTTGTCGGGGGGCGGAGGCGATGATGTGATCTACGCCGGGAATGACACCGGGTCGTCCTATGTGCTTTCGGGGGATGAGGGGGCCGACACGCTGTATGGCGGTGATGGTGACGACACGCTCTTGATGGATGCGGAAGATACCGCGACAGGTGGGGCGGGGGGCGATGAATTCTGGCTTTATTACGACGCAAATGCCGATGTCGGCCATGCCGAGATCACCGATTTCACCGAGGGCGAAGACATGCTGCGCGTGACCCTCGACCCGAGTGAAAGCTATGACGGCACGCTCGACGTCGAGGTGAGCCAGACCGAAGACGGGCTATCGAGTCAGGTGATCGTCAATGGCGATGTGGTGGCGGTGCTGTATGGCTCGCCCAACGTGACCTTGGCGGACATCGTGGTCGAGATCAGCCCCACGGCGCTTTCCGCCGCCTGATCAGGGCCAGAGTTCTGGCTGCTGCGTATAGGCGATGTAAAGCGGGTGCTTCGGGTGGCCTGCTTTCGACAGGCCGAGGTGATAGAGATCGCGCCCGGTGCCGCGCAAAATCCGTTCGACATGGGCGCCCCGGTCCAGATGCGCGCCATGGGTGCCCCAGGCGCAAACGACCTGATCCGCCCAAAGCGCCCAGTCGTGAATCGCGCTGTCGTTTTCCGGCCCGACCGGATCGCTGGCTGCGCGCATCTTCTTCGGATCGGTGTCGCGCCAGGCGAAAATATTCGTCACGCAAAACGACCCGAACCCAAGGGCGCGGGCCCGGCGTTCGCAACGTTCCACGGTGGGATCGTTCTGCACTTCGGTGGCGGTCGAGGGATTGAGCATGACGAAAAGCGCCTTGCGCCCCGCAGGCTCCCAGACCCGGACCAGCGAGTAACGATAGCGTTCGCAATCGGAATAGACGGCGGTGGAGGGCGCATCGCCCTTGGTATGGGTGCGTGTGATCATGCGCCTTGAATGGCCGCTCTGCCCGGTGAAATCAAGCGATCAGAGGTTGAACACCCGAGACGGGTGCAATTCGCCGGATTTATAGATGCCGACCGCCACGGGTTTGCCCTCGAACGAGGCCCAGACTTCATCGCCATATTCGACGCCATTTGCCGGGTAGACCATGCCGGGATTGCCATTGCGCAGACGCGTGGCGCCCTCGGGGGTACACATCACCTCATCGAGATCGGACAGGCCCTCCTCGATCGGGCGCAGATAGGCGTCGAGCGCTTCGGTCTTGGCCTTCTCATCGATCTCGGCGATGGAAATCCCGTCTTCGGCATCCCACGGCCCGGACCATTCGCGGCGCAGCCATTCGACATGGCCGAAACAGCCCAAAGCCTCGCCCAGATCGCGGGCAATCGCCCGGACATAGCCGCCCTTGCCACAGGTCATTTCGAAAAGCGCATGATCGTCGTCAACGCGTTCGATGAATTTCAGCTCTTCGACATAAAGCGGTCGTGCGGCAATCTCGAATTCTTCATCGTCGCGCGCCAGTTTATAGGCCCGTTCGCCGTCGATCTTCACGGCGGAGAATTTCGGTGGCACCTGCATGATGTCGCCTTCGAACTGCGGCAGCGCATCGAGAATCTGCGCATCCGCCGGGCGCGCATCGCTTTCGGAAATCACTTGGCCCTCAGCGTCATCGGTGTTCGTCGCCTGCCCGAACCGCACGGAGAACCGATAGCATTTCAGCGCTTCGGTGATGAAAGGGACGGTCTTGGTCGCCTCGCCCAAAGCCACCGCAAGAACGCCCGTTGCATCCGGGTCGAGCGTACCGGCATGGCCTGCCTTCTGGGCGTCGAATGCCCAGCGCACTTTGTTGACAACGGAGGTCGAGGTCATGCCAGCGGGCTTGTCCACGATCAGCCAACCGTGAACTGCGCGCCCCTTTTTACGTCGGGCCATTGAATGTCTCCGTTATTCTTCTTCGTCGGATGCGTCGTCGTGATGAATGTCGCGCTGAACCCGTTCGTCAGAGAACATAATGCGCGTGGCATCCATCCGGTCGAACGTATCGTCGAACTCGAATTTCAGCTCCGGCGTATGCTTGATCCCAAGCGCCTTGCCGACCTGATGGCGAATCTCACCCTTGTTGCGACGCAGCGCCTCCAAAGCGGTGCCTGCCGACTTCCCGCCCAGCGGCAGGATATAGGCGGTTGCGATCCGCAGGTCGGAGGTCACACGCACCTCGCCCACCGTGATCGACATCGCGGTGAGATCGGGATCGTGGATTTCGCCACGGGACAACATCTCGGACAGACGACGCCGAATGGCCTCGCCAATGCGAAGGGTGCGATGCGAACCCGAAGGTCCGCCGGAATGAGAACGTTTTGCCATAGGCGCGAGATAGTCTTGATTGGCCTTTCATGCAAGCGGGCTTTGCCAAATCCGCTTTGCCGCGCTAAAGCTCGCGCGACTGAATTAGGAGTGCAGAACATGAGCGAGCTTCCCGGAATTGTCATCACCGGTGCGTCCGGCCGTATGGGCCAGATGTTGATCAAAACCGTTTTGGCCTCGGACAAGTGCAAACTCGTGGGGGCGGTCGAGCGCGCAGGCAGCGATTGGGTCGGGTGCGATGTGGGCGAAGCCATGGGTGGCACGGCGATCGGGATCACTGTCACCGACGATGCGCTGGAAGCCTTTGCCAAGGCGCAGGCCGTGATCGACTTTACCGCGCCTGCCGCGACCGTCGCATTCGCGGGGCTGGCGGCGCAGGCGCGTTGCGTTCATGTCATCGGCACCACGGGCATGTGCCCCGAAGAGCTGAAAAAGATCGAAGCTGCCTCCCGTCACGCGACGATCATCCGCGCGGGCAATATGTCTTTGGGCGTCAACCTTTTGACCAAGCTCACGAAAATGGTCGCGGCCGCTTTGGACGCGGATTACGACATCGAGATCATCGAAGCGCATCACAACCGCAAGGTCGATGCGCCGTCGGGCACCGCGCTGATGCTGGGCGAGGCGGCCGCCGAGGGCCGTGGTGTGAAGCTCGAAGATGTCCGCGACTCGGGGCGCGATGGCATCACGGGTGCGCGCAAAAAGGGCGACATCGGCTTTTCCGCCATCCGTGGTGGCGACATCGTGGGCGAGCATGATGTGATGTTCGCGGGCGAGGGGGAGCGGATCATTCTGCGCCATGTCGCCTCGGATCGCTCGCTCTTTGCCAAGGGCGCTTTGAAAGCCGCGCTTTGGGGGCAGGGGCAGAAGCCGGGCGAGTATGACATGCTCGACGTGCTGGGTCTCTGAGCTTTATTGCAGCCCAAATACTCAAAACAAAACCCGCGGATTTCCGCGGGTTTTTCTTTAGAAGTCGATGGCGAGGCCCTTTTTCTCCCAATCGCCATAACGCACCGGCTCCGGCCCGTCGCGTCCGCCCAATTCGGTGGGCATCGCTTTGACCGCCTCTTCACGGGCTTTGCGCCGCTCTTCCGCCTCGGCCAGTGCGCGCTGGGCGGCGGCGGGCAGGTGGGAGATGTCGCGCATTTCGGGGGTCTCTGGAGTGTCGTCGCTCATCGGGAGCTCCTTTCGGATGATCTTGTCCGGCTTGGCCTTGTGATATACGGGGTTGAGCTATGAAAACAAGATCAACCGATGTTGCGGGGCTTGCCGCCCGCCGGGCCGCTTTGGCCCTTCTGGACGCCGTTCTCGTGGAGAAACGGCTCCTGTCCGAAGTGCTGTTGCAGCGCACCAAAGACCTCACGCCCGAGGATCGTGCGCGCTCCCAGCGTCTGGTGACCGAAGCTCTGCGCGTCATCGACCGCTGCGACCGGATGCTCGGGCCGCATCTTGCCAAACGCCCCGCGCCACATGTGATGAATGCGCTGCGCCTTGGGGTGTTCGAGATTTGCGCCATGGACGAGGCCGCGCATGGGGTTGTGAACGCCTATGTCACGCTGATGCAGGAGCGCCCGAAATCGAGCCATTTCAAAGGGCTGGTCAATGCGGTGCTGCGTAAGATCGACGGGGAAAAGGCGAAATGGGACGCGCTTCCTGCGCCGATGCTGCCGAAATGGCTGCGCAAGCCGCTGGTGGCGGATTTCGGCAAGGCGGCGGTCAGCGCGATGGAGGCGGCGCAGGCCAAGGGCGCGCCGCTCGATCTGACCGTCAAGCAGGACCCCGAGGCTTGGGCCGAGAAACTTGGTGGCGAGGTCCTGCCGACAGGATCGGTGCGCCTGAGCAATGCGGTTCAAGTCACGAAACTTGATGGATTTGAGGCCGGTGAATGGTGGGTGCAGGATGCTGCCGCCAGCCTGCCTGCGCGAATCCTTGCGCCGGAAAACGGCGTGCGGGTCCTCGATATGTGCGCCGCGCCCGGTGGCAAGACGATGCAGCTCGCGGCCATGGGGGCGCAAGTTACCGCACTCGATATCTCCGAGTCGCGGATGAGTCGGGTGCAGGAAAACCTGACACGCTGCGGTCTGTCGGCGGAAATCGCCATTGGCGATGCGCTGGAATACGAAGGGGCGGATTTCGATGCGATTCTGCTCGACGCGCCCTGTACCGCCACGGGGACGATCCGGCGGCACCCGGACCTGCCGCATGTCAAGGACGGCTCTGATTTTCCGGGGCTGTTCGAGTTGCAGGAACACCTGATCGACCGGGCTTTGGGGATGCTCAAACCCGGTGGAAAGCTGGTCTATTGCACCTGTTCTCTGCTCATCGACGAGGGTGAGGAGCAGGTGCGGGACGCGATGGAGCGGCATCCCGATCTCAGGCTCGATCTTGACGCGCTGAAGATCCCCGGCATTGATCCGGAATGGATCGGCGTGGAGGGGCTGCGGACCCGTCCGGATTACTGGGCGGACCGTGGCGGGATGGATGGATTCTTCATCACGGTCTTGCGACGGGGATGAGCGACAGGGAGGTTTCGGGGATTTCCCGATGACATCCTGAGGTGCGCCCGCTATCTTTCGGGCAACGATAACGAACCGACAGGCTGGGGCAGGCAATGTCGCAAAGCGAGGATTGGCGCGCGAAGAACGTCCGCCGCATGAACCGGTTTCATGCGCTGCGTGCGGCGCGTGCAAAACCCGCGATGGGATTTGTCTCGCAGCCCGAACCCAAATCCATCGGCTCTTTCGCGCGTGGGCGTCAGCTGATCGGCGGGAATTTCCTGTTTGCGGGCTATCTGGTCGAGGCGCCGAATGCCTCGATCTGGGACATCGAGGCACCCGCTCCCGGCTTTGTCGAAGAAATTCATGGCTTTGCCTGGCTCGACGATCTTGCCGCCGTGGGCGATTACAACGCGCGGCATCGGGCGCAGGATTGGATCAAAGGCTGGATGGAGCGCTATGCGCGCGGCAAGGGACCGGGCTGGACGCCGGATCTGACCGGGCGGCGGCTTATTCGCTGGATCCATCATGCGCTGTTTTTCCTGTCCGGGCAGGAAACGGAAGTGTCGAACGCCTTCTATAAAACACTCGGACAGCAGACGATTTTCCTCGCGCGGCGCTGGCAGACGGCCAGTCCCGGATTGCCGCGGTTCGAGGCGCTCACCGGGTTGATCTATGCCGGGCTGTCGCTTGTCGGCATGGAGGAGCATGTCGCGTCGGCGGTGAAGGCGCTTTCGAAGGAATGCGAGAGCGAGATCGATCTTGAGGGGGGCATCCCGACGCGCACCCCCGAAGAACTTTTGGAGGTTTTCACGCTTTTGACATGGGCCGCAGCGGCTTTGTCGGAAGCGGGACGGATCGCCGATGAGGCGCATCTGGCGGCGATCGAACGCATCGCGCCGACGCTGCGCGCGCTGCGTCATTCCGACGGCGGGCTGGCGCGGTTTCATGGCGGTGGGCGCGGGGCCGAAGGGCGGCTCGATCATGCGCTGGCCGCCTCGGGTAACAAGACGCCGCCGGGGCTTGGGCTTCACATGGGGTTTCTGCGGCTGTCGGCGGGGCGCACTTCGATCATCGTCGATGCTGCCGTTCCGCCCAAGGTCGAAGCCTCGTTCAATGCCCATGCCTCGACACTGGCGTTCGAGCTGACCTCCGGGCGGCGTCCCCTGATCGTCAATTGCGGGGCAGGCGGCAGTTTCGGGGCCGATTGGCGGCGGGCCGGGAGGGCGACGCCGTCGCATTCGACTCTGGGGATCGAGGGGTTTTCCTCCTCGCGTCTGGGTGCCAAGCGGATGATCGGCGGGCATCTGCGCGAGCTGTTGGTGGATGTGCCCGATGACGTGCGGCTTGAGCTGCGCACCAGCGAGGATGGCGGCGGGTTCGTGGCCGGGCACAATGGGTATGCGCGCACCCACGGGCTGACGCATATCCGCCAGATCGAGCTGTCGAAAGACGGGCGGGGGATCGCGGGGGAGGACACTCTGGCGACGATCACCGAGGCGGATGAGCGGCAATTCGACCGGATGATGGACAAGCTCAAACTTCAGGGCATTCCGTTTCAGGTCCGGTTTCATCTCCATCCGGATGTGGATGCGGAGATCGACATGGGGGGCGCGGCGGTGTCCTTGGCGCTCAAATCCGGGGAGATTTGGGTGTTTCGGCATGACGGTCGCGCGAAATTGAGCCTTGAGCGGTCGGTTTACCTCGAAAAAAACCGCTTAAAGCCGCGTGCAGCGAAACAAGTGGTTCTATCTGCGGCGGCAATGGATTATGCGACCCGTGTCCGTTGGACATTGGCCAAGGCGCAGGAGACGCCGACGACGCTCCGCGATCTTGAGATGGACGACGAGACCCTGATCTGACCGCCACAAAGATGGACTGCCACCATGACCGATCTCTATCCCGTGAAGCGCGCGCTTCTTTCCGTATCCGACAAAACCGGCCTTGTTGATCTTGGCAAGGCGCTGGCCGCCAAGGGGGTCGAGCTTTTGTCCACCGGCGGGTCCGCGAAGACGCTGCGCGAGGCGGGGCTCGATGTCAAAGACGTTTCCGAAGTGACCGGTTTCCCGGAGATGATGGACGGTCGTGTCAAAACCCTGCACCCGCGTGTGCATGGCGGGCTTCTGGCTCTGCGCGACAATGCCGAACATGTGGCCGCGATGGACGAGCACGGTATTGGTGGGATCGACCTTCTGATCGTCAATCTCTACCCGTTCGAGGCGGCTCTGGCCCGCGGCGCGGAGTATGACGAGATGATCGAGAACATCGACATCGGCGGCCCGGCGATGATCCGTGCGGCGGCGAAGAACCATGGGTTCGTCACCACCGTTGTGGACGTTGAGGATTACGCAGCCCTGATCGCCGAGCTCGACGCCAACGACGGCCAGACCTCTTATGCGTTCCGTCAGAAAATGGCGCAGATCGCCTATGCTCGCACTGGCGCTTATGACGCTGCCGTGTCCAATTGGATGGCGGATGCGATTGGCGAAGTGGCCCCGCGTCGTCGTGTGGTCGCCGGTCAGATCAAACAGACCCTGCGTTATGGCGAAAACCCGCACCAGTCGGCGGCCTTCTATGTCGATGGCTCCGAGCGTCCGGGGGTTGCGACCGCCGTTCAGCATCAGGGCAAGGAACTGTCCTACAACAACATCAACGACACCGACGCGGCGTTTGAGCTTGTGGCGGAATTCGACCCGGCGGAAACGCCCGCTGTGGCGATCATCAAACACGCCAACCCTTGTGGTGTGGCGAAGGGCGCGACGCTTCTGGAGGCCTATAACAACGCTTTCGATTGCGACCGTACCTCGGCTTTCGGTGGCATCGTGGCGCTGAACAAGGCGCTGGATGCGGAGACCGCCAAGGCGATCACCGAGATTTTCACCGAAGTCGTCATCGCGCCGGGCGCGTCGGACGAGGCGAAAGAGATTTTCGCGGCCAAGAAGAACCTGCGTCTTCTGACCACCGAAGGCCTACCGAACGTCCTGGCAAAGCCGAACACGATCCGTCAGGTGGCGGGCGGCTACCTGTTCCAGGACAAGGACGCCGGCTTTATCGGCATGGACGATCTGAAGGTCGTGACCGAGAAAGCGCCCACACCCGAGCAGATGCAAGATCTGCTGTTTGCGTGGAAAGTTGCGAAGCACGTCAAATCCAACGCCATCGTCTATGTAAAAAACCAAGCCACGGTGGGCGTCGGTGCAGGCCAGATGTCGCGTCTCGACTCGGCGCTGATCGCTGCGAAGAAAGCCGAGCGCATGGCCGAAGCCATGGGGCTGCCGGAACCGCTGACCAAAGGCTCTGCTGTGGCGTCTGACGCGTTCTTCCCGTTTGCCGACGGTCTTCTCGAAGCCGCTGCGGCCGGTGCGTCCTGTGTGATTCAGCCGGGTGGCTCCATGCGCGACCAAGAGGTGATCGACGCCGCGAACGAAGCCGGGC
Organism: Celeribacter sp. SCSIO 80788; assembly: GCF_051054295.1. GTDB lineage: Bacteria > Pseudomonadota > Alphaproteobacteria > Rhodobacterales > Rhodobacteraceae > Celeribacter. Next base: position 3,158,503 of record NZ_CP150482.1, read on the forward strand.
TTGCCATGGTCCTCACCGGCATGCGCCATTTCCGGCACTGAGGCAAAATCATGCGGACCACGATCCTCGCAGCGCTAATCACCTTCGTGATCGACCAGCTTTCGAAATGGGCCGTGGTCCAGGGCATGAATCTCAAAGAGGTGGGGCAGATCGACGTTCTGTCCCCCTATCTCGTGTTCCATATGGCGTGGAATCGGGGGGCCAATTTCGGGCTTTTGTCCGGGCATGGCGATTTGCTGCGCTGGGGCTGGGTGGTCCTGGCGGTGGTGATTTCGACTTGGGTCATGTTCTGGGTCCGTCGCGAACGGTTTTCCGCGCTGGGCCAAATCAGTGCGGGGCTTCTGGTCGGCGGGGCCTTGGGCAATGCGATCGACCGCATCGTCTACGGGGCCGTGGCGGATTTCCTCAACATGTCCTGTTGCGGGTTTGCCAACCCCTATTCTTTCAATGTCGCCGATATTGCGATCTTTGCCGGGGCTTTCGGTCTCATCCTTTTCACCGGGGAGACGAAAAACCGGGCGTGACCTTGGCGCGCCCATCGTCTACACATGCTCTGACGCGAGAAGGCGGAGGAAGGTTTTCATGGTCTCGAATGTGCTCCGGACAGGTTTGTGCCTTATGGCTCTGAGTGCCCTTGTGGCCTGTGGCCAGTCCCGCGACCGCGTGCCGAATCAGGTGAAAACGGGGCCTGACGAATTTTCCGTCGTCCCGGCCAAACCGCTCCAACAGCCCGCAAGCTACAGCAGCCTGCCGGTGCCGACGCCCGGCGGCGCGAACCTGACCGATGCGACGCCGAATGCGGACGCGATTGTCGCGCTGGGCGGGCGTGTGCCGACGGGCGCTGTCGATGGTGGTATCGTCAATTATGCCTCGCGCTACGGTGTCGATCCGACGATCCGTGCCGAGCTTGCCGAAGCGGATGCGAAAAAGCGCAAGGGTCGTGGCAGCTACGAGCGCGCTTACAAGCGTTTTGCGCTCGACGCCTATGAGGAATGGCTGCGCCTGCGCGCCCTTGGCGTCAAGGTGCCGAGCGCCCCGCCGGAGAAGTGAGGCTCGGGCAAGGACTAAGAGCACTGGCAAAGCGTTATGATTGACGCCACGCCCCTTGCCAAACCCGATCCTTTTGCTTCACATCCGCGTCAGCCCCTGTTGTCCTGCGCGCCGTTTGCGGCAACAGTAAGCCAATACTGACGCACAAGGGTGTTTTCATGAAATACGCGGTCTCAGCGGCGCTGATTGCGCTGAGTTCCCCGGCACTTGCTGCCGAGGTGAGCCATTACGAGTTGGAGAATGGCATGGAGGTCGTGGTGCTCGAAGATCACCGCGCCCCTGTGGTGGCCCATACGGTCTGGTACAAGATCGGCGCAGCCGACGAGCCGATGGGCAAGAGCGGCATCGCGCATTTTCTCGAACATCTGATGTTCAAGGGCACGGACGATCTGGCCGCCGGTGAACTTTCGGAAACCGTGACGCGGAACGGCGGCTCGGACAATGCGTTCACCTCGTGGGATTACACCGCCTATTATCAACGGGTCGCCGCCGACCGTCTGGGTCTTATGATGCAGATGGAAGCCGACCGGATGCGCGATCTGGAGATGACCGAGGACGACGTGAAGACCGAGCGTCAGGTTATTTTGGAAGAGCGCAATCAGCGGATCGACAACGATCCGGGCGCGTTGTTCCGCGAACAAACCAGCGCGGCGCAATATCTCAATCATCCCTACGGCATCCCGATCATCGGCTGGCGGCAGGAGATGGAGAAGCTTTCGCGCGACGACGCGTTCAATTTCTACCACCGGTACTATGCGCCGAATAACGCCATCCTCGTGGTGGCGGGCGATGTCGATCCCGATGAGGTCTATAAACTGGCACAAGAGTGGTACGGCCCGCTGGAGCCGACGCCGGGTCTGGGCGAGCGGATGCGGCCGCAGGAGCCGCCGCAACTGGCCGAACGGCGTATAACCATGACGGACGCGCGGGTGGCGCAACCCACGGTGATGCGCAGCTATCTGGCCCCGGAACGCGATCCGGGCGATCAGACCAAAGCCGCCGCCCTCGAAATCCTCGCCTCGCTTTTGGGGGGCAATTCCACGACCTCCTATCTCGCGCGCAAACTGACCTTCGAGGATCAGACCGCGATCTATGCCGGGGCCTATTACGACGGGGCCAGTATTGACGACACCACCTTCGGTCTGGTGATCGTGCCCTCGCCGGGTGTGCCGATGCAGGAAGCGGAAGACGCGCTCGATGCCGCTGTGGCACAATTCATCGCCGATGGCATTGACCTCGACCAGTTCGAGCGGCTGAAAACCAAGCTCCGCGCCAATCTGATCTATGCCGAAGACGATGTCGAAGGTCAGGCGCGCCGCTATGGCGAAGAACTCGCTCTGGGCCTGTCGCTTGCGGATATCGAGGCCTGGCCGGAGATCCTTCAGGCGGTGACGCCCGAAGATGTGATGGCCGCCGCCCATGAGGTGTTCGACCGCCGCCGCGCCGTGACTGGCTGGCTGATGCCCGAAATGAAGGAAGGAGCGGACGGATGAAACGCTTTGTTGCGGCGCTTGTGGCGCTGATCTGGTTCACCCTGCCGGTGCAGGCTGCTGTCGATGTTCAGACGGTGGAGACCCCCGGCGGGATCAAGGCCTGGCTGGTAGAGGAACATTCCATCCCCTTCACCGCGCTGGAAATCCGGTTTCGCGGCGGCACTTCGCTCGACCGTGAGGGCAAGCGCGGCGAGGTCAATCTGATGATGGCGACGCTCGAAGAGGGCGCAGGCGAGATGGATGCCCAAGGCTTTGCCGAGGCGCGTGACGATCTTGCCGCCAGTTTCAATTTTAACGCTGGCTTGGACACGGTGAGCATTTCCGCCCGGTTCCTGAGCGAGAACCGGGACGCGGCTATGGCGCTTTTGCGTCAGGCGATCATGCAACCGCGGTTCGACGCCGATGCGGTGGAGCGGGTGAAGGGGCAGGTGGCCTCCATCCTGCGCTCGAAGGCGACCGACCCGAGCGATATCGCCTCCGAAGTGTTCTACAAGATGGCTTTCGGTGCGCATCCTTATGGCAGCGACGACAATGGCACGTTCGAGAGTGTCGAGGGGCTGACGCCCGAGGATATGTTCGCCGCCAAGGACCGGGTGATGACCCGCGACCGGCTTTATGTCGGGGCGGTGGGCGATATCACCGCCGAGGAGCTTGCCAGCCTGCTCGACGATCTTCTGGGCGATCTGCCGGAGACCGGAGCGGCGCTGCCGGAGACTGTCGAACCCGCACTGATGGGCGGGCTGACGGTCGTTCCGTTCGAAACGCCGCAATCCGTGGTGCTTTTCGGACAGAAAGGCATCAAGCGCGACGATCCGGATTTCATCCCGGCCTATATCGCCAATGAGGTTCTGGGCGGTCACGGGGATTCGCGGCTGATGGAAGAGGTGCGCGAGAAACGCGGGCTGACCTATGGTGTCGGCTCCTACCTCGTGTCCTTCGATCACGCCGAGATGATCCTCGGGCAGTTCTCCTCCGGCAATGAGGTCGTGGCCGAGGCGGTGAATGTGGTGAAGGACGAATGGGCGAAGCTGGCGGAGACCGGCCTGACGCAGGAAGAGCTCGACCTGACCAAGACCTATCTGACCGGGGCCTATCCGCTGCGGTTCGATGGCAATGGCACCATCGCGCGCATCCTTGTGGGCATGCAGATGGACGGGCTGTCGCCGGAGTATATCAAGACCCGCAACGATCTGGTCAATGCGGTGACGCTGGAGGAGGTGAACCGGGTGATCAAACGGCTTTACAACCCTGAGACCCTGACCTTCGTCGTGGTCGGATCGCCCGAAGGGATGCAGACCAACTGAGATTTCCTCATGGTCGAATCGGGAGGGTCCATGCTACCTCTGGTGTCATGAACTCTCCCGCACGCAACATAAGCCAGGATCAGCCCCGTCCCGTCATTCGTCAGCTCGACGAGGGCGCGATCAACCGTATTGCCGCCGGTGAGGTGGTGGAACGGCCCGCCTCAGCCGTCAAGGAACTGGTGGAAAACGCCATCGACGCCGGGGCGACGCGGGTCGAGGTGGATTATGCGGACGGAGGCAAGACGCTGATCCGGGTCAGCGACGATGGCTGTGGCATGAGTGCCGAGGACCTGCCTTTGGCTTTGTCCCGCCACGCCACGTCGAAGATCGACGGCACGGATCTTTTGGACATTCATACGTTTGGCTTTCGCGGCGAGGCTTTGCCGTCCTTGGGCGCGGTCGGGCGGCTGAAACTGACCTCCCGCGTGCAGGGCGGCGAGGGTGTCAGCATGTCCGTGTCCGGTGGCAAGGCGGAGCCGGTGAAACCGGCGGCCTTGTCGCGCGGAACGGTCGTGGAACTGCGCGATCTGTTTTACGCCACGCCCGCGCGGTTGAAATTCCTGCGCACCGACCGGGCGGAGGCGCAGGCGATCTCCGATGTGATCAAGCGTCTCGCGATGGCCGAACCTTACGTGGGTTTTACGCTTCGCGATGTGTCTGGGGGCGGCGAAGGGCGGGTGACCTTCCGCGCCGATCCCGAGAGCGGCGATATGTTCGACGCGCTGCATGGGCGGCTCGCGACCGTTTTGGGCAAGGATTTTGCCGAGAACGCTTTGGCGATCGATGCGGAGCGCGAGGGTTTGACGCTCACCGGCTATGCCGCTTTGCCGACCTATTCGCGGGGGTCTGCCGTGGCGCAGTATCTTTTCGTCAACGGGCGGCCTGTGCGGGACAAGCTTTTGGTGGGTGCTTTGCGCGGCGCCTATTTCGATTTCCTGTCGAGGGACCGCCATCCGGCGGCTTGTCTGTTCATCGACTGCGATCCGCATCTGGTGGACGTCAACGTTCACCCGGCAAAATCCGAAGTGCGGTTCCGCGAGCCGGGGATTGCGCGCGGGCTGATCGTCTCGGCTTTGCGCCACGCTTTGGCGGAGGCCGGGCATCGGGCGTCCACTACGGTCGCGACGGCGACACTGGGGGCCATGCGCCCGGAGGTGGCTGAGCCGCGTGTCTATCAGATGGACCGCCCGTCGCAGAGCTATTCCGCACCTTATCGGCCCTCTTCCGGGGTGATTGAGCAGAGCTACAACTGGCAGGCACCGGAGCGCCCGGAGCCGATGGAAACGCCGGGTTTCGCGGAAATGTCTGTGCCCTCGGCGCGGATGGAAGAGGTCGAGGCAGCGCCAGTGACGGAGGCCTTGCCCCTCGGCGCGGCGCGGGCACAGGTGCATGAGAATTACATCATCGCCCAGACCGAACGTGGCATTGTCATCGTGGATCAGCATGCGGCGCATGAACGCTTGGTCTACGAGAAACTCAAACATCAGATGGCCGAACACGGGGTCAAGGCGCAGGCGCTTTTGATCCCGGAGATTGTCGAACTGTCCGTCAATGATGCGCAGATGCTTTTGGACATGGCGGACGATCTGTCGAGACTTGGCCTCGGGATTGAGCCGTTCGGTGGCGGGGCCATCGCGGTGCGCGAAACGCCTGCCATTCTGGGCCGCGTCGATGCCAAGGCGATGATCGAGGATATTCTCGATGAGCTGTCGGATCTCGGCGACAGTTTCTCGGTTCAGGCCCGGATCGAAGCCGTTCTGTCGCGCGTGGCCTGTCACGGTTCGATCCGCTCGGGGCGTCGGATGCATGCCGAAGAGATGAACGCGCTTTTGCGGGAGATGGAGGCCACGCCCCATTCCGGGCAATGCAACCATGGTCGGCCCACCTATGTGGAGCTGAAACTTTCCGACATCGAACGGCTATTCGGACGCACATGACACTCGATTTCAACGATCCCCTGACGCTCGCCGCCGTGATGGGCGGGGCGGTGCTTCTGGTCTTTTTTGTCCTGCTGATCGTGGTGCTGAAACGCTCCGGTGAGGCGGCGAAGATGGCGCTGCCGATTGCGCAGCAGATGAACCAGCTTGGCCAGAGGGTGCAGATGTTGTCCGACGGGCAGCAACAGCTTGCCGGTGGCCTGACCCACGTGTCGGAGGCGCAGGTGGCCTCTCAGGCGCGGATGTTGGAGCTGATGGAAAAGCGGCTGGCGCTGGTGACCGAGGCGATGAATGTGAACCTGCAAGGCTCGGCGCAGCGGACGGCCAAGTCGCTTGGCGAATTGCAGCAGCGGCTGGAGACCATCGACAAGGCGCAGGCCAATATCGAGAAGCTGTCCGGGAATGTATTGTCCTTGCAAGACATCCTGTCGAACAAGCAGACGCGCGGGGCGTTTGGGGAGATTCAACTCAACGATATCGTCGGCAAGGCCTTGCCGCGCGACAGCTATAGTTTGCAGGCAACGCTCTCGAACGGGCGGCGGGCGGATTGTCTGATTCATCTGCCGAATCCTCCCGGACCGATTGCCATCGACAGCAAATTCCCGCTGGAGGCCTATGAGGCGCTTCGGCGTGCGGAGACGCAATGGGAGCTCAACGAGGCCGCCAAGCTGATGCGGCAGGCGGTGAAAAAGCACATCGCTGATATTTCCGAGAAATACATTCTCGAAGGCGAAACGGCCGATGGCGCGCTGATGTTCCTCCCGTCCGAGGCGGTCTATGCCGAGCTTCATGCCAATTTTCCGGAGCTGGTGCGCGAAGGCTTCGAGAAACGGGTCTGGATCGTCTCGCCGACGACCTGCATGGCGACGCTCAATACGATGCGGGCGATTCTCAAGGATGCGCGGATGCGCGAACAGGCCGGGGCGATCCGTAAGGAACTTTCGCTTTTGCATGGCGATGTGGAACGGTTGTCCACACGGGTGGGTAATCTCGACCGGCATTTCGGGCAGGCGGCGAAGGATCTCGAAGACATCAAAATCTCTGCCGAGAAAGCGGGCAAACGAGCGCATCGCCTCGACAATTTCGATTTTGAGGAATTGGCGCCCGAAACCGTGGCTCAACAGCCTGCGACGCTTGTGCAAAAATCCTAAACGGGCCTTCTCAAACCTGAATCTTTGACTTAGGTCATGTGCTCTATCGGGTGTAAGATGCACACTCAGTCAGATTTATGGAGGACCCCCATCATGGATATCAGCCCGCACAAAGTCGCCTTTGTCATCGTGCGTGCGCGCGAGCTTGGGGCGAAAGTGGCACGTTGGGATACGCCGTCTGACGATGCCGATGGCGATACGATTCTCGAAAGCCGCCCGTCCGATGGGACCGGGCGCGAGTTGCAGAGTTTCATTCGTGGCCTGAACGAGGATGAGAAAGCGGCGCTTGTGGCGATCATGTGGATCGGGCGCGAGACCTTCGACGACTATGGCGAAGCGCTTGAGACCGCGAAGCAGGAGGCCATCGGTCCGACCGAGAAATACCTTCTCGGCATTCCGCTTCTGGCCGATTATCTGGAGGACGGTCTGGAAAGTCTCGGCGTGGATACCTCGGAGCTTGAGGACGAGATTTACCGCAAAGTGTGAGATCGCCTGAGTGACGATGAACAGGGCGCTGCGCAATCGCGTGGCGCCTTTTCATGTCTGTGCGCTGTGGAGCGGGCTTGTTTACACAGCATTGTGTGCGGCGGCACACATTTTCTTTTCGCAAGGTTAACCATAGGTAAGCTGTGCGCGCGCTAAAGAGCGTGTGACGACACAGTACCTCAGTTTTCCGCGTTATGCGCCAAACAGGTGCGACCCAAGTTAAAAGGAGACCTCCCCATGAAAGCGCTTAGATTCTACGCGGCTAAAGACCTTCGCATCGAGGAGATGGAAGATATTCCCCAGCCGGGCCCCGGGCAGGTCGCGATCAAAAACAAATATGTCGGTATTTGTGGCACCGACCTGCACGAATATGTCGCCGGACCGATTTTCGTGCCGGTCGAACCCCATCCTTTCACCAAGGCGCAGGCACCGCAGGTTCTGGGCCACGAATTCAGCGGCGAAGTGACTGCCGTGGGCGAAGGTGTGACCCATGTGAAGCCCGGCGACCGGGTGTCGGTACAGCCGCTGGTGATGCCGCGTTCGGGTGATTATTTCGCCGACCGTGGTCTGTTTCATCTGAGCGAAGATCTGGCGCTCGTCGGTCTGAGCTGGATGTCCGGCGGCATGGCTGAAGCGGCCATCGTCAACGATTACAATGCGGTGAAAATCCCGGACAGCATGAGCTGGGAAGAGGGCGCGCTCGTCGAGCCGACCGCCGTGGCGGTCTATGCCTGTGAGCGTGGCGAAGTGACGGCGGGGGACAGCGTGCTTGTGACCGGTGCCGGTCCGATCGGCATGCTGGCGATGCTCTCGGCGAAAGCTTTCGGGGCGACGAAAATCTTTCTGTCGGATGTCAATGAAACCCGGCTGAAACTCGCGAAGGAGATTTTGCCGGAGGTCATCACCTTCAACCCGATGAAGGACGATGTGGTCGCGGAGATTCGCGCTCTGACCGAAGGTGGCGTGGGGTGCGACAAGGTGATCGAAGCATCTGGCAACGAAGCTGCGTTGAATACCGGTCTGCAAGCGGTGCGCAAACAGGGCACGATCGTTCAGGTCGGTCTGCACACGAAAGACAGCAAGCTGCATTGGCATGATGTGACCTTCAAGGATGTCGATGTGCGCGGCGCCTGGGCCTATCCGACGTCGTATTGGCCGAAAGTGATCGACCTGATTGCGTCGGGTGCGATTCCGGCGGAGAAAGTCGTGACCAAGAAAATCGTGCTGGACGAGGCCGTGACCGAAGGGTTCGACGCGCTGCTCGATGCTTCGGGTGCGCATGTCAAAATTCTGATCGACGTGTCGAAATAATCGGAGCGGGCGTGCCCTGCGGGGCGCGCCCATTTTCGCAGGCGCAGACGAGACACAAAAAAACCGCCCGAAAATCGGGCGGCTTTTTTTGGTATCGCTGCTGAAGCTCAGCCCTGACGGGCTTTGTAGCGGCGCTGCGTCTTGTTGATCACGTACACGCGGCCTTTGCGGCGCACGACGCGACAGTCGCGGTGCCGGTTTTTCAGCGAGCGGAGCGAGTTGCGAACTTTCATGTTCTTCTCCTTTTCGCGGCGCCTGCGTGCGCCTGTTAAAACCAGTCGACTTAGGAAGAATGGTGGGCGTAACAAGGTTCGAACTTGTGACCCCTTCGATGTCAACGAAGTGCTCTACCACTGAGCTATACGCCCATTCTTCCTCGGGATTTCCACGTCTTGTCTGACACGCCTTGAGGCGGAAAGAACAAGACGCGGGGCATTTCCCGCGTCAGTCCGGCAGCGTATAAAAGGAGTCGGATGATTGTTCAAGGGCTTTTGGCAGAGAATTTCCTTGTCTATAGTTTTTGCGGAAAAGGAGCCCCGATGAGCAAAGCGCCCTATCTGCTGCAAAGACCGGAACGGAGAACCTCTCCGGTGGTTTTTGCCTCGCCGCACAGCGGGCGCACCTATCCGCAGGAAATGGTCGAGACCTCGGTCCTCGATTCTCTGCAATTGCGCTCGTCCGAAGATGCCTATGTGGATCGGTTGTTTTCCGATGTCCCCAGCTTTGGCGCGGTGCTTTTGTCAGCCGTCTACCCCCGGGCATGGGTCGATCTCAACCGACGCGCCGATGAGTTGGACCCCGCACTGATCGAGGATGTTACGCGGGTCGGGCTTAACCCACGGATTGCGTCCGGGCTTGGTGTCATCCCGCGTGTGGTCGCTGGCGGACGGAGTATTTACCGGGGCAAGATCCCGCGCGCGGAGGCCGAGGCGCGGATCGACACGGTCTGGACCCCTTATCACGGCTTGCTCAAGGCGGTGCTCGACGAATCGCTGGCGCTGTTCGGGCAGGCGATTCTGATTGACTGTCATTCCATGCCGCGCGAAGCGCTGAGCGCGATTCGAACCACGCGGGGCAAGCGGCCGGAGATAGTGATCGGGGACCGCTACGGCGCCTCGGCGGCTCCGGGGATCGTTGCGGCGGTAGAAGAGGCGTTTCGGGCGCAGGGCTTTATCGTTTCGCGAAATGTGCCCTTCGCGGGCGCCTATGTGGCGCAACAATACGGGCGCCCGTCGCGCCAGTGCCATGCGATTCAGGTGGAAATCGACCGCTCTCTTTATATGAACGAACGAACGCTTGCCCTTCGCGCCGATTTTCCGGCGCTGCGGGCCCGGATCTCTGCGGCGGCGCGGGCGATTGCGGAGATCGGGGCGGAGGGTGTGCCGCTCGCCGCCGAATGATTCACCGAAGCGCCCGGCCTTTCATGATGGCATCCGTGCCGAAGCGGCGGCGAATCTCGTCGCTGGCTTTTTCGGCCTTGGCGCGTTTGGTCGCATCCGGGTCGAGCAGATCGGGCGAGAGATCGGCCTGATCGGCAGGGCCAAGTTCGGAAATCCCAACGCCGATGAGCCGAAACGGCCCTTGCGGCAGTTCGGGCGTCATCAGATCGCGTGCGGTGCGATAGATGCGGTCGGCGATATTCGTGGGCTCATGCAGGGTCACGCGCCGGGTCAGTGTTGCATGGCTTGCGCGTTTGAGTTTGAGCGTGACGGTGCGCCCGGCGATGTCTTTCGCCTTAGCCCGGTCCGAGACCTTTTGTGCCAGGCGCCAGAGATGGCCGTCGAGCAGATCGGTCATGCCGATGTCTTCGGAAAAGGTGGTCTCGTTCGAGATGGATTTCACCGGGCGATGAGCGGAAACGCGGCGGCTGTCCTGCCCGCGCGCCAGATGCCAAAGCCGGTCGCCCATCGCACCGAAGCGATGATGCAGATCGTCTTTCTCCCAGCGCCTGAGATCGGTGAACGTGCGAATCCCGGCTTTCTCAAGCGCGCCCTGCGTGGCGCGCCCGACGCCCCAGATCAGGCTCACGGGTTTGTTCGCGAGAAATTCCATGGTTTCTGCCTCGCCGATGACGGAAAACCCGCGGGGTTTGTCCATGTCAGATGCAATCTTGGCGAGGAATTTGTTGTGCGACAGCCCGATGGACCCGGTGAGATGCAGCTCCTCGCGCATGCGTTTGACCAGACGGGCGAGCATGACGGCAGGCGGGTGACCATGGAGTTTCGTGGTGCCTGTGAGGTCCATGAAAGCCTCGTCGAGCGAGAGTGGCTCCACATCGGGGGTCAGTTCCGCCATCATGTCGCGAATTTCGCGCGAGGCCGCGACATAGGCCTCCATCCGGGGTTTGACGACCACGGCTTCGGGGCAAAGGGCCAGCGCCTTGAACATCGGCATGGCGGAACGCACGCCCTTGATTCGGGCGATGTAACAGGCGGTGGTGACGACGCCCCGCTTGCCGCCGCCGACGATCACCGGTTTGTCGCGCAAATCCGGATTGTCGCGTTTTTCGACCGAGGCGTAGAAGGCATCGCAATCCATATGCGCAATCGAGAGGGTGAAAAGCTCGGGATGTGTCAAAACCCGCGGCCGCCCGCAGCTTGGGCACCGTGTTACATGGTCGAATGTGGTGAGGCAGTCGCGGCACAGACAGGACATGGCGGGAGCGGGCATCATTTGCTTTCTTGATCCGGTTCTATTCTATACCCATCTGCGAGAGGGGGCCATGCGCCCCTGCATATCAGTTTGGGGGAGGTTACTCATGAATTCCATTGATCCGGCACAGGTTCTGACCGGCGGCAATATCGTCACTCTGGCGCTGGCACTGTTCATCGTTCTTCTGGTGCTCAAAGGCGTGCGGATCGTGCCGCAGTCAGAGAAATTCGTGGTCGAACGCTTTGGGCGGCTGCGCACCGTTTTGGGGCCGGGGATCAACTTTATCGTGCCGCTCATCGATGTGGTGGCGCATAAGATCTCGATCCTCGAACGCCAGCTTCCGAATGCGATGCAGGATGCGATCACCTCCGACAATGTGTTGGTGAAGGTCGAGACCTCCGTGTTTTACCGCATCATCGAGCCGGAAAAGACGGTTTACCGTATCCGCGACGTTGATGCGGCGATTGCCACGACGGTGGCCGGTATCGTCCGCGCCGAGATCGGCAAGATGGAACTCGACGAGGTGCAATCGAACCGCTCGCAACTGATCGCGACGATCAAGGTGGCGGTCGAGGATGCGGTCGACAACTGGGGGATCGAGGTGACGCGGGCCGAGGTGCTGGACGTCAATCTCGATGAGGCCACCCGCGCCGCGATGTTGCAGCAACTCAATGCCGAGCGCGCGCGTCGTGCGACCGTGATGGAGGCCGAGGGCGAGAAACGCTCCGTCGAGTTGGCGGCAGATGCCGAACTTTACGCCGCCGAGCAAAAGGCCAAAGCGCGCCGGATTCAGGCCGATGCAGAAGCCTATGCGACAGGTGTTGTGGCCGAAGCGATTGCCAAGAACGGCATCGAGGCGGCGCAATATCAGGTGGCTCTGAAACAGGTCGAGGCGCTGACCGCATTGGGCGAGGGCACCGGCAAACAGACCATCGTTCTGCCCTCGGCAGCCCTTGAGGCCTTTGGCGATGCGTTCAAGCTTTTGAAAGGCAAGGCGTGATGGAACACATGGTTCTGTTGCTCGAATGGTGGTTCTGGGGGCTGGTGGCGATTGCGCTCATGGCGCTCGAAATCATTGCGGCGGGCTTCATGTTTCTGGGCTTCGGCATCGGCGCCGCCGTGGTGGCGTTCTTGCTGTTTCTCGGTTGGGTCGGAGCGAATGTGTCGTTCTTGACGCTGATCTTTGCGGTCTGTTCGATGATCGCCTGGCTTGGCATGCGAAAGATTTTCGGGCTGCGCAAAGGTCAGGTGAAAGTCTGGGACAAGGACATCAACGACGATGAGTGAGGGGGCCGGGGCCTTTGTCGGGGCAAAGATCACGATCCTGACGCAAGGCTCCGTCCTGACGCTTCTGCGCGACGATGTCCCGACGATCTCCTACCCGGATATGTGGGACCTGCCCGGAGGCGGGCGTGAGGGGGATGAAACCCCGCTTGCCTGTGTTCTGCGCGAAACGCGGGAAGAATTCGGCATCGCGCTTGCGCCGGACATGGTGCGCTACCGACGTTTCTACCGGTATCCGGGGCAAACCGGGGGATGGCACTTTGGCGCGATCTGGGACGATCTGACGGAGGGTATGATCCGGTTTGGCGAGGAGGGGCAAATGTGGCGGTTCATGCCGGTTCAGGAGTTCGTCAGGCATAAAAATGCCGTGCCCTTTCTGAAAGACCGGACACGGCATTTTCTTGAAAGCCTGTCGCTGTAATCAGCTGTTCCAGGTGTCTGCGTTGGCGATCTCGTGCTGGATCGCGAGTGCGGCTTTGCGCGGGTCTTCCGCCTGCCAGACCGGACGTCCGACCACGATATGATCGACGCCATCGCGGATCGCCTGCGCGGGCGTCGCCACGCGTTTCTGATCGCCCAGAGACGCGCCCATCGGACGGACGCCGGGGGTGACGATCAGTTTGCCGGTCGCTTCGGGCAGCGCACGGATCAAAGCGGCCTCCTGCGGCGAGGCGATGACGCCATCGGCGCCCGCGAGAAACGCCTTGCCCGCACGTTCCTGCACCAGATCGCGAATTTCACCCTCTTTGATCAATGCGCCATCGAGATCGGCGCGGTCGAGTGAGGTCAGGATGGTGACGGCGAGGATTTTCATATCCGACCCGGAGGCGCCCTCTTTCGCGGCTTTCACCACATACGGGTCGCCATGCACGGTGAGGAAATCCATGTCGTGCTGCGCCACGCCGCGCACCGCGTTTTCCACCGTCGCGCCGATGTCGAAGAATTTCATGTCGAGGAAGATTTTCTTGCCCTGCTCCTGCTTGAGCTCGTTGGCGAGGGCAAAGCCGCCGCCCGTCAACATGCCAAGCCCGATCTTGTAGAAGGACACGGCATCGCCGATGCGATTGGCGAGCTCAAGTCCCTGCACCACATTCGGTACATCAAGGGCAACGATCAGGCGGTCATCGGCGGTCTGGGCAGTCATGGGCGCATCCTCTCTGGTTCGCCCCTCCTTGCGCAGAGAGACCCGTCGGGTCAAGAGGGTCAGGCGCTCAATCGGCCCTGATGGGCGGCGATTTCTGCCAGGTCCTTCAATCGGGCGACATTGGCCCCGCGTTTGCGATTGCGCAGCGCGCGGGCGCGGAGCGCAAGGCCGCGGCTGACGGTGGCGTAATCGGCGCTGATCGGGGCGGCGAAGTCGACGGGAAATGTGATCCGTTCGCCCGCCTCATGAAAGATGACACGCGCCTGATAGGCCTGAAGCGCTGCATTATAGGTGAGGCCCTGAATTTCTGCTCCATAGCTATGCATGTCTGCTCTCCGTGATGGGGCCGCTGTGCTGGCCGTTTGGGATGCAACGCGGAGCGCGCTAAATTTGTTCCAATTTTGCAACAGATCCTCTTGCGGGGGCAGGGGCCGATGCCCATTTAGGAGTGGAAGGCCCCGACCCTCAAGCGTGCCGCCAAGCGGGCGCGGAAATTCACCCGGGGCGCTTGGAAGAGGAGAGACGGTATGAACATGGAGAAGTTCACCGAGAGGTCGCGCGGGTTCCTTCAGGCCGCGCAAACGATTGCGATGCGGGAGAGCCATCAGGCCCTGAAACCCGAGCATCTTTTGAAGGCTTTGCTTGACGATGAAGAAGGCTTTGCCGCCAACCTGATCAATAAGGCAGGGGGCGATGCGAAAGCCGTCATGGCCGCCAATGAGGCCGCCGTGAACAAATTGACGAAGGTCTCCGGCGATGCCGGTCAGACCTATCTCGATCAGCAGACCGCGAAGGTTCTCGATGAGGCCGAAAAGCTTGCCAAGAAGGCAGGCGACAGTTTCGTGCCGGTCGAGCGGCTTTTGACGGCGCTGGCGATCACCCGTTCGGGGGCGAAAGACGCGCTCGATGCCGGTGGCGTGACGGCGCAGAAACTGAACGCTGCGATCAATGACATTCGCAAAGGCCGGACGGCCGATACTGCCTCTGCCGAGGAAGGCTATGAGGCGCTGAAGAAATACGCCCGTGACCTGACCGAGGCCGCCGAAGCAGGCAAGATTGACCCGATCATTGGCCGCGACGAAGAAATCCGCCGTTCGATGCAGGTTTTGTCGCGCCGGACCAAGAATAACCCGATCCTGATCGGGGAGCCGGGCGTGGGGAAAACCGCGATTGCCGAGGGGCTTGCGCTTCGGATCGTCAATGGCGACGTGCCGGAATCTCTGCGCAACAAGAAATTGTTGGCGCTCGATATGGGCGCGCTGATCGCCGGTGCGAAATATCGCGGGGAGTTCGAGGAACGTCTGAAATCCATCCTCAAAGAGATCGAGGCCGCCGCGGGCGAAATCATTCTCTTCATCGACGAGATCCACACCCTTGTGGGCGCGGGCAAAACCGATGGCGCGATGGATGCGGCGAACCTGATCAAACCGGCGCTTGCGCGGGGCGAGCTGCACTGTGTCGGTGCCACAACGCTGGATGAGTACCGCAAATATGTCGAGAAAGACGCGGCTCTGGCCCGCCGGTTCCAACCTGTTGTGGTCGAAGAACCGACGGTCGAGGACACGATTTCCATCTTGCGCGGGATCAAGGAGAAATACGAGCTGCACCACGGGGTGCGGATTTCTGACAGCGCCTTGGTCGCGGCGGCCACT
Organism: Celeribacter sp. SCSIO 80788; assembly: GCF_051054295.1. Lineage (GTDB taxonomy): Bacteria > Pseudomonadota > Alphaproteobacteria > Rhodobacterales > Rhodobacteraceae > Celeribacter. Next base: position 3,173,967 of record NZ_CP150482.1, read on the forward strand.
TTGAGCCATCGCTACATCACGGACCGCTTCCTGCCGGATAAGGCCATCGACCTTGTCGATGAGGCGGCATCGCGTCTGCGGATGGAGGTCGACAGCAAACCCGAGGAACTCGACGCGCTCGATCGTCAGATCCTTCAGCTTCAGATCGAAGCCGAGGCTCTGAAGAAAGAGGATGACGAGGCGTCCAAACATCGGTTGTCGAAGCTCGAACAGGAGCTTGCGGATCTCATGGACCAGTCGGATGCGATGACCGCGAAATGGGAAGCCGAGCGGCAGAAACTCGAAGGTACGCGCGATCTGAAAGAGAAACTCGATCAGGCCCGCGCCGCTTTGGAAATCGCCAAACGCGAAGGCAATCTGGCGAAGGCGGGCGAGCTGTCTTACGGCATCATCCCGCAGCTTGAGAAACAGCTCGCGGAAGCAGGCGAAATCGAAGCCGAGGGCGATCTCATGGTCGAAGAGGCTGTGCGCCCCGAACAGATCGCCGAGGTGGTCGAACGCTGGACCGGGATTCCGACGTCGAAAATGCTCGAAGGCGAGCGGGAGAAACTTTTGCGGATGGAAGATGGCCTGCACAAACGGGTCATCGGTCAGGAAGCCGCCGTTCATGCGGTGTCCAATGCGGTGCGTCGGGCGCGGGCGGGGCTGAATGACGAAAACCGTCCGCTGGGGTCCTTCCTCTTCCTCGGGCCGACCGGGGTCGGGAAAACCGAGCTGACGAAAGCCGTGGCCGAGTTCCTGTTTGACGACGACAATGCGATGGTGCGGATCGACATGTCCGAGTTCATGGAGAAACATGCGGTCGCGCGTCTGATCGGTGCGCCTCCGGGCTATGTCGGCTATGACGAAGGTGGCGTTCTGACCGAAGCCGTGCGGCGCAGACCCTATCAGGTCGTGCTGTTCGATGAGGTCGAAAAGGCCCACCCGGATGTGTTCAACGTGCTGTTGCAGGTCCTAGATGACGGTGTGCTGACCGATGGTCAGGGCCGCACCGTGGACTTCAAACAGACGCTGATCATCCTGACCTCGAACCTTGGGTCGCAGGCGCTGAGCCAGTTGCCGGAAGGGGCCGACAGTGGTCTTGCGAAACAGGACGTGATGGCCGCAGTGCGCGGGCATTTCCGCCCCGAGTTCCTCAACCGTCTCGACGAGACGATCATCTTCGACCGTCTGGGTCGCGGCGATATGGGCGGGATCGTTGAGATCCAGCTTGCCCGGCTCGAAAAACGTCTGGCGAAACGCAACATTTCGCTGGCGATCGACGAGGCCGCGAAACAATGGCTGGCCGATGAAGGCTATGATCCGGTCTTCGGCGCACGTCCGCTGAAACGGGTGATCCAACGGGCGCTGCAAGACCCGCTGGCCGAGCTTTTGCTGGCGGGCGATGTCAAGGATGGCGACGTCATTCCGGTTTCCGCCGGGGTCGATGGCCTGATCATCGGCGAGCGCACCGTCGGGTCGAACAGGCCCGCGCCGGAAGATGCTGTCGTGCATTGAGCGACGGCACAGTAAGGAACATGAGGCGGCCTTTCGGGGCCGCCTTTTTCATGGGGGCCCGGATCAGGGCTTGATGTAGCTGTAGCCGTCTTCCTGCAATTCGACGAGACGGGCGACGCCAGAGGGGACGATCTGCGCCTCTTCGAGAAGCTCCAGCGGCCGGTCCAGATTTTTGCTCATGTTGCGCAGGGTGTTCTCGCAGGCCGAAAAGGTCACGTCCGGATATTCCAGCGCCATCATTTCGATCCGGTCGGCCACCGGGCTCTGACCCTTCAGAAACATCTGAAGCCCCGGTCCATAAGCCACGATTTCCAGCACGACATCGTCGCCGATCGACTGGAAATAATTCCGGGCATTGTTGGCGTTGTTGAGCGCCATGTTCATCAGACGCAGGTCGCTGTCGTCGACATGAAACGCAATTTTATGAGTGATGCCGTCCGCCATGGCCATTCCTGCTGTAAGCGCGAGAACCGCGCTGGTGATCAGTGCTTTGTGCATAGATATATTCCTCCCTTTTTATGCGTCGAGTGAGGCACAGGAACGTGATCCTGTCACGCCGCACCGCAGCTAAATTTTTTAGCGCTAACACGACCCGGTTTGCGGTTGTCTTCTGTGTGTCTTCTGTCAGGGTCGGGCCAAACGGAATGCAAAGGGATAAGGTGATGACCTTCTGGCATTGGACGATGATGGCGCTTCAGGTTCTGGCGCTGGTGTTTGTGGTTGTGATCGGGGTGATGGTCTTTGTTGCCTTCGCGCTTTACGTCCTCGACAAAAGGCAGACGCGGGATGCGATCCTGCGCAACTACCCGGTGATCGGGCATTTCCGGCACTGGTTCTCCAGCTTGGGCGAATTCTTCCGGCAGTATTTCTTTGCCATGGATCGCGAAGAAATGCCTTTCAACCGGGCACAGCGCGACTGGATTTACCGGGCTTCCGATGGCAAGGGCAACACGGTGGCCTTCGGGTCCACCCGCTCGCTCTCCATCCCCGGCACACCGATTTTCATGAACGCCGCCTTCCCGCCGCTCGACGATCAGTTTGCGGTGACCGAACCGATGGTGATCGGACAATATTGCCGGGTGCCGTATACGGCAAAGTCGATCTTCAACATTTCCGGCATGTCATATGGCGCGATTTCCAAGCCTGCGGTTCTGGCGCTTTCCAAAGGGGCGAAGAAAGCGGGGATCTGGCTCAACACGGGCGAAGGCGGGCTGTCGCCCTTCCACCTCGAAGGCGGGGCGGACCTTGTCTATCAGATCGGCACGGCGAAATACGGCATCCGGGATGATGATGGCAATCTCGACGATGACAAGCTGCGCGCCATGGCGGCGCATGAGAAAGTGCGGATGTTCGAGATCAAGCTTTCCCAAGGTGCGAAGCCCGGCAAGGGCGGCATCCTGCCCGCCGCCAAGATCACGCCGGAGATCGCCGCCATTCGCGGTCTGCGTCCGGGCGAAGACGGGATTTCCCCGAACCGGCACCGGGAGGTGGACGATTTCAACGACCTCTTGGATTTCATCAATCACATCCGCGACGTGACGGGCAAACCGGTCGGGTTCAAATTCGTGGTCGGTTCGTCGCGCCCGTGGGAAGAGTTCTTTGCCCTGATCAAAGAGCGGGGCGAGGAAAGCGCGCCGGATTTCATCACCATCGACGGTGGCGAGGGCGGGACGGGTGCCGCACCGATGCCGCTCATCGATCTCGTGGGTATGCCGATCAAGGAAGCGCTCATTCGGATTGTCGACCTGCGCGACAAATATGGGCTGCATGACCGCATCCGCATCGTTGCGGCGGGCAAGCTGGTGAACCCGGCGGATGTCGCCTGGGCGATTTGTGCCGGGGCGGATTTCGTCTGTTCCGCGCGGGGCTTCATGTTCTCGCTCGGCTGTATTCAGGCGCTCAAATGCAACAAGAACACCTGCCCGACCGGCATCACCACTCACGATCCGCATCTGCAACGCGGTCTCGTGGTGCAGGACAAGTACAAAAAAGTCGCGGCCTATGCGCAGGCGACGATCCATGAGCTTGAGATGATCGCCCACTCGGTCGGCGTGCTGGAGCCGCGCCAGATGCGTCGGCGCCATGTGCGGATCGTGCAGGCGGACGGCACCTCCGTGCCGCTCGACCGGCTTGTGCCGAGCTATCACCATGACCAATACGCGGGTGAAAGTTACAAAAGGCCAACGCATCTGTGAGATAAGTTTGGTTTGAGCATGGTCCCGCCCGGTTTACCTTTGAGGAAATCAGATCGGGAGGGACCCATGACACGTCAATTCAATCTGCCATATTCCGAGGTCACGCCGGAGCGTGCCTATCTCAATCGTCGCGCTGTGATGGCGGGCATGGCGGGCGCGGGGGTGCTGGCCGCCACTGGCGTCCGGGCGCAAGATATGCCGGAGTTCGAGATCAAGGGGTTCGATACCACGGAGACGCCGAACACCTTCGAAGAGATCGCCAACTACAACAATTTCTATGAATTCGGCACCGGCAAGGACGATCCGGCCCGCTATGCCGGAAGTCTGACCACCGATCCCTGGTCGGTGGAGATCGACGGCATGGTGGAGCGTCCGGGCTCTTATGGTCTGGGCGATATTCTTTCGAAGGTGGACATTGACGAGCGCATCTATCGGTTCCGTTGTGTCGAAGCCTGGTCGATGGTCATCCCGTGGAACGGCTTCGAGCTGAATCAGCTTCTCAATCTGGCGGGCGTTACGCCCTCCGCCAAATATGTCCGTTTCGAAACCCTGTATCGTCCGGAGGAAATGCCGGGGCAGCGGCGGCCGATTCTCGACTGGCCCTATGTCGAGGGGCTGCGGCTCGACGAGGCGATGCATCCGCTGACGATCATGGCGACCGGGCTTTACGGTCAGGAGTTGCCGAACCAGAACGGCGCGCCGCTGCGTCTGGTGGTGCCGTGGAAATACGGGTTCAAGTCGATCAAGTCGGTGGTCAAGATCACCCTGACCGGCGAGCAGCCCGTGAATACATGGAAGGCCGCGAACCATCGCGAGTATGGTTTCTATTCCAACGTGAACCCGGAGGTCAGCCACCCCCGCTGGTCGCAAGCCACCGAACGGCGCATTGGCGGCGGCGTTTTCGCCTCCCGCATGGCTACGGTGAAATTCAACGGCTACGAGGATCAGGTCGGCGCGCTCTACAAGGGCATGGACCTGAGCAAGGAATATTGATGGATCGCCTCAATCGCTTTGCCCGCCGCATCCCGACTTGGCCGCTTTATCTCGGCGCGCTGATCCCGCCTGCGTGGTATTTCTATGCCGGGGTGAGCGGGCAGCTTGGCGTCGATCCGGTCAAGGCGATGGAGCACAAGATCGGGCTTTTGGGGCTTCAGGTCCTGATTGCCTCGCTCTGTATCTCGCCCTTGCGTCGCTATGCCGGGCTGAACCTTCTGAAGTTCCGCCGGGCGCTGGGGCTGATCGCCTTCTTCTACATCGTTTTACATCTGTTGGTCTGGATCGCGCTCGATGTGCAGATCCCGTCCCAGATCATCGCCGACATCTACAAGCGTCCCTATATCACCATCGGCATGTTGGGCTTCGTTCTGATGATCCCTCTGGCCGCGACCTCCTATAATGCGGCGATCCGCAAACTCGGGCGTAATTGGCGGCGACTGCACTGGCTGGTCTATCCGGCGGTGATCCTTGGCGGGGTGCATTTCGTCATGCTGCGCAAAGGCTGGCAATTGGAGCCGATGCTTTACCTAGGCGGTATCGCAGTTCTCTTGCTGCTTCGCCTGCCTTCCGTAGCACGCAAACGGACACGCGTTGCGATTCCTCAGCAGTCACGTCTGTGACTTGCGTGACTCGCCTCCGAGTCACGAACGATTCCGGGGCGATTCACCGTCGATTTGTGTGGTTTTGCGGTATCGATACCAAATGTTGCGTTGGCCTGTGTGGATAAGGGGTTTTCGTTTCGCGGCAGGCGTCCTGATTGGGGCAGGCAATGCGGGGAAATCGCTGGTTGCTAAAAAACTCAACGAAATAAAACATTTTAAATCAGTGGCTTGAGTGAAAAATGCAGACATTCGTCATTTTTCTTTCAAAAAGCGCTTGCGGGTTCTGAGCACTCGCCTTAGAACCCCCTTCACCGGCGGCGCAGACAGCGCGGCACGGGGCGCCAGACGGACTGGCCGGGATGCTCGGAAGGGTTTCTTGGACGGGAAGCGAGGCAGAAAATTTGAGGCAGATCTGGGCGGGCGCGCCGTAAGTTAGGGCGCACTGGTCTGGTTTTTGTCTCTGGCTCTTTGAAATTGATAGATGAACGAAGAGATATGTGGGCGGTTTGGTCTTAACGACAAGAACGTCTGTATATCGCACTCTTAGAACTCAGGTTCGATGATAGAGTGTCAGCTTCACTGTTTGTCGGCTTTCGGTATCTTTTGGTACCAAGCACGAGAAACAGTTTCCTGGAACCTTAGCCGGTTTCAGGAGTGATGTGCAGAGGTTCGACGTCAAGGTTAGCATAGTAATATGCTTTCAACTTGAGAGTTTGATCCTGGCTCAGAACGAACGCTGGCGGCAGGCCTAACACATGCAAGTCGAACGAAGCCTTCGGGCTTAGTGGCGGACGGGTTAGTAACGCGTGGGAACGTACCCTTTGCTACGGAATAGTCCCGGGAAACTGGGTTTAATACCGTATACGCCCTTCGGGGGAAAGATTTATCGGCAAGGGATCGGCCCGCGTTAGATTAGGTAGTTGGTGGGGTAATGGCCTACCAAGCCTACGATCTATAGCTGGTTTGAGAGGATGATCAGCAACACTGGGACTGAGACACGGCCCAGACTCCTACGGGAGGCAGCAGTGGGGAATCTTAGACAATGGGGGCAACCCTGATCTAGCCATGCCGCGTGAGTGATGAAGGCCTTAGGGTCGTAAAGCTCTTTCGCCTGTGAAGATAATGACGGTAGCAGGTAAAGAAACCCCGGCTAACTCCGTGCCAGCAGCCGCGGTAATACGGAGGGGGTTAGCGTTGTTCGGAATTACTGGGCGTAAAGCGCGCGTAGGCGGATATTTAAGTCAGAGGTGAAATCCCGGGGCTCAACCCCGGAACGGCCTTTGATACTGGATGTCTTGAGTTCGAGAGAGGTGAGTGGAATTCCGAGTGTAGAGGTGAAATTCGTAGATATTCGGAGGAACACCAGTGGCGAAGGCGGCTCACTGGCTCGATACTGACGCTGAGGTGCGAAAGTGTGGGGAGCAAACAGGATTAGATACCCTGGTAGTCCACACCGTAAACGATGAATGCCAGTCGTCGGCAAGTATACTTGTCGGTGACACACCTAACGGATTAAGCATTCCGCCTGGGGAGTACGGTCGCAAGATTAAAACTCAAAGGAATTGACGGGGGCCCGCACAAGCGGTGGAGCATGTGGTTTAATTCGAAGCAACGCGCAGAACCTTACCAACCCTTGACATCCTGATCGCGGATTAGAGAGATCTTTTCCTTCAGTTCGGCTGGATCAGTGACAGGTGCTGCATGGCTGTCGTCAGCTCGTGTCGTGAGATGTTCGGTTAAGTCCGGCAACGAGCGCAACCCACATCCTTAGTTACCAGCGGTTTGGCCGGGGACTCTAGGGAAACTGCCCGTGATAAGCGGGAGGAAGGTGTGGATGACGTCAAGTCCTCATGGCCCTTACGGGTTGGGCTACACACGTGCTACAATGGCATCTACAGTGAGTTAATCTCCAAAAGATGTCTCAGTTCGGATTGGGGTCTGCAACTCGTCCCCATGAAGTCGGAATCGCTAGTAATCGCGTAACAGCATGACGCGGTGAATACGTTCCCGGGCCTTGTACACACCGCCCGTCACACCATGGGAGTTGGGTCTACCCGACGGCCGTGCGCTAACTCTTCGGAGGGGCAGCGGACCACGGTAGGCTCAGCGACTGGGGTGAAGTCGTAACAAGGTAGCCGTAGGGGAACCTGCGGCTGGATCACCTCCTTTCTAAGGATGTTTCTAGCTCCCGAGAAAGTTTACTTTCTCTCGACGTGAAACACTTAGCAGCTACATAGTAGCATAGATCAACAATAGTTGATCAAACTCGGCCAGGCCGTCCTCATATCTCTTCGTAAAGTATCACAGACCTACCGGTCTGGACTTGGGTCGGTAGCTCAGGTGGTTAGAGCGCACGCCTGATAAGCGTGAGGTCGGAGGTTCAAGTCCTCCTCGACCCACCACTAATTCGCTGAAACAGCGAGTATGGGGCCTTAGCTCAGCTGGGAGAGCATCTGCTTTGCAAGCAGAGGGTCATCGGTTCGATCCCGATAGGCTCCACCATTACCACTAAGATTACATCAGCAAGCACTGAGATCAGTGTTTGCTCGTCTAATCTTAGACGACAATTGACATCGTATAGAGAGATTAAATGCAACATCGTTGATCGCCCAAGTGAGGGTTGATCTCGGTCGCTTCCGCAAGGAAGGCGCATGACAGACCACATTCCCGGTCTCAGTGCGTATCGCGGCTGAAAAGATGATGTTGCCCAAGTCAAGTAAACTAACCAAGTTGCGGTTCTACGGAATTGCAGCGCGTTTCCGATCCCATACAAGATCGGAAGCGGGAAAGTATGCTTTTGGTCCTGAAAGTATAGAGTTGCTCTTACCAGCTGCAGCTCTCGTAAGACGTAAGTTTTGCTCTTTCTGGATCAAATCAAGCGCGAGAAGGGCGTTTGGTGGATGCCTTGGCAGTAAGAGGCGATGAAGGACGTGATACTCTGCGATAAGCTATGGGGAGCCGAGAATAGGCTTTGATCCATGGATTTCCGAATGGGGGAACCCACCTGACAGTTCGATATAATAGCTTAGGCTGCTTATATCTTGCTGAAACAGGTACTTTTAACCTGAACACATAGGGTTTTAAGAGCAAACCCGGGGAACTGAAACATCTAAGTACCCGGAGGAAAGGACATCAATAGAGACTTCCCTAGTAGCGGCGAGCGAACGGGAACCAGCCGAGCACGATGAGTGACTGGAACAGATTGGAAAGTCTGGCCATAGCGGGTGACAGCCCCGTACAGGAAGCTTTGAGTGACGTATTAAGTAGGGCGGAACACGTGAAATTCTGTCTGAAGATCGGGGGACCACCCCCGAAGGCTAAGTACTCCTTACTGACCGATAGCGAACCAGTACCGTGAGGGAAAGGTGAAAAGCACCCCGACGAGGGGAGTGAAACAGTTTCTGAAACCGGACGCCTACAAGCAGTCGGAGGGACCTCGAGTCCTGACGGCGTACCTTTTGTATAATGGGTCATCGACTTGGTCTTACGAGCAAGCTTAAGCCGTTAGGTGTAGGCGCAGCGAAAGCGAGTCTTAATAGGGCGCATGAGTTCGTGGGATCAGACCCGAAACCGAGTGATCTAGGCATGACCAGGATGAAGGTAAGGTAACACTTACTGGAGGTCCGAACCCACACCTGTTGAAAAAGGTCGGGATGAGTTGTGCCTAGGGGTGAAAGGCCAATCAAACTCGGAGATAGCTGGTTCTCTGCGAAATCTATTTAGGTAGAGCGTCATCCGAATACCCCGGGGGGTAGAGCACTGGATGGGTAATGGGGCCCCACAGGCTTACTGATCCTAACCAAACTCCGAATACCCGGGAGTACTAGATGGCAGACACACTGCGGGTGCTAACGCCCGTAGTGAAGAGGGAAACAACCCTGACCTCCGGCTAAGGCCCCTAATTCATGGCTAAGTGGGAAAGCAGGTGGGACGACCAAAACAACCAGGAGGTTGGCTTAGAAGCAGCCATCCTTTAAAGATAGCGTAACAGCTCACTGGTCTAGATAAGTTGTCCTGCGGCGAAGATGTAACGGGGCTCAAGCCATGAGCCGAAGCCGAGGATGCCGTAAGGCATGGTAGCAGAGCGTGGTGTGATATAGCTTCATGCCTCCTTAGTACTGATCTTCTTCGAAGACAGTTCATTGGAGGCTCGAAGCTTTCTGTGAAGCGGGCGCGTGAGCGATCCCGTGGAGAGATCACCAGTGAGAATGATGACATGAGTAGCGACAAACAGGGTGAGAGACCCTGTCGCCGAAAGTCCAAGGGTTCCTGCTTAAAGCTAATCTGAGCAGGGTAAGCCGACCCCTAAGGCGAGGCCGAAAGGCGTAGTCGATGGGAACCAGGTTAATATTCCTGGGCCAGAGAGAAGTGACGGATCGCAAAGGTCGTTCATCCTTATCGGATTGAATGGGCGGCTGAGCGGTCCCTGGAAATAGCCTCTCATTAGATCGTACCCTAAACCGACACAGGTGGACTGGTAGAGAATACCAAGGCGCTTGAGAGAACGATGTTGAAGGAACTCGGCAAAATACCTCCGTAAGTTCGCGAGAAGGAGGCCCAGTTTCTACGCAAGTATTGGCTGGGGGCACAAACCAGGGGGTGGCGACTGTTTACTAAAAACACAGGGCTCTGCGAAGTCGCAAGACGACGTATAGGGTCTGACGCCTGCCCGGTGCCTGAAGGTTAAAAGGAGGGGTGCAAGCTCTGAATTGAAGCCCAGGTAAACGGCGGCCGTAACTATAACGGTCCTAAGGTAGCGAAATTCCTTGTCGGGTAAGTTCCGACCTGCACGAATGGCGTAACGACTTCCCCGCTGTCTCCAACATCGACTCAGCGAAATTGAATTGCCTGTCAAGATGCAGGCTTCCCGCGGTTAGACGGAAAGACCCCGTGCACCTTTACTACAGCTTCACACTGGCATCAGGCACAACATGTGCAGGATAGGTGGTAGGCTTTGAAGCAGGGACGCCAGTCCCTGTGGAGCCTTCCTTGAGATACCACCCTTGTTCTGCTTGATGTCTAACCGCGACCCATTATCTGGGCCCGGGACCCTGTGTGGCGGGTAGTTTGACTGGGGCGGTCGCCTCCCAAAGAGTAACGGAGGCGCGCGAAGGTTGGCTCAGAGCGGTCGGAAATCGCTCGTTGAGTGCAATGGCAGAAGCCAGCCTGACTGCAAGACTGACAAGTCGAGCAGAGACGAAAGTCGGCCATAGTGATCCGGTGGTCCCGAGTGGAAGGGCCATCGCTCAACGGATAAAAGGTACGCCGGGGATAACAGGCTGATACTGCCCAAGAGTCCATATCGACGGCAGTGTTTGGCACCTCGATGTCGGCTCATCTCATCCTGGGGCTGGAGCAGGTCCCAAGGGTATGGCTGTTCGCCATTTAAAGAGGTACGTGAGCTGGGTTTAGAACGTCGTGAGACAGTTCGGTCCCTATCTGCCGTGGGTGTAGGATACTTGAGAGGAGTTGCCCCTAGTACGAGAGGACCGGGGTGAACGATCCACTGGTGGACCTGTTATCGTGCCAACGGTAGTGCAGGGTAGCTATGATCGGAAAGGATAACCGCTGAAGGCATCTAAGCGGGAAGCCCCCCTCAAAACAAGGTATCCCTGAGGGCCGTGGAAGACCACCACGTCGATAGGCTGGAGATGTAAGTGCAGCAATGCATTCAGTTGACCAGTACTAATTGCCCGATAGGCTTGATTTGATCCAGTAAAAGCAAAACTGCTCTTACTCAAACGAAATCAAAAGCATACACAAAACTTACTTGACTTGGACATAAGCTCATTATTCGGTTTGGTGGTCACAGCGTCAGTGAAACACCCGATCCCTTCCCGAACTCGGCAGTTAAGCACGATTGCGCCAATGGTACTGCGTCTTAAGACGTGGGAGAGTAGGTCACCGCCAAACCTAATAATCAGCTTATAAATCTCTCTTACGATGCTTCACACCTATTCGACCCTGACGCGGGATGGAGCAGCCCGGTAGCTCGTCAGGCTCATAACCTGAAGGTCGCAGGTTCAAATCCTGCTCCCGCAACCAAGGTCGAATAAATCCAAACATGCCCGTCCAGACGACTATTGATCCCAAGGATCAATCGCTTAACGTCTGAACCTCGTCAGGCTCATAACCTGAACGTCGTAGGTTCAAATCCTACTCCCGCAACCAAATATATCGCATATATACAACACTATAGCGCCCCAACGGGCGCTTTTGGCGTTGTAACTCCGCGCTACACATTCCCCAAAGAGTACAAACCGTTCCGAACATCCCCGTTTCCTCCCTACAACGTCAGCGTTGTCGAACTGACGCCGCAGCTGCTCGGGCATTCGATTTCTGGAAAATAGTGAAAGGTTTAAGCATCTCCGGGGCTCTTAACTGGTTCTTAGCGCATTTCCCGGCTTCATGAGGAAGAAACGTACAAGGTGTGAACAGGAATAATCGTCAGGGGGGCTCAATCGAGCCTGCCTGAAGCTGTCAGCTCTGAGGCTGGGGGCGGTTTCAAGCGTATAGGCAGTCAGAAGCAACTGCGTTTCCCGTTCACCATTGATCCGTCGATCCAATAGGAGTGGAGCGGGAATGAATGAGATTGCGAAACAAATTGAGCCAAGCAAAGATGTCGGCGCTGTCCCCGATCACTTGCTGAACGTCCTCTTTCTGGACGATCAGGACGCAGATCGCATGCGTCTCATGCGAAATTGTGCAAAATCCGGTTTGAAATTCAAGGCGTTGGAAGCCTCTGATCTGAAAGGGTTCCGAGAAATACTTGATGAACAGAGTGTGGATTTGGTGTTTCTCGACTACTATCTCGACATGGATACCGGTCTGGATGCGCTCAAAATTCTGACGCAGCATGAAGATCAGACCCATGCCATTCCGATCATGGTGACAAGTGTCGATCGTCACGACATTGCGGTCGAAGCGATGCGCAATGGCTGCGCTGACTACATCACCAAAGAAGAGCTAAGCCCTGATTCCTTGCGAAAGGCTGTCTCTTCGGCGTTCGAGCGCCACGTTTTGATCGCTGCGATCGGTCAGTCGCAGACGTCTCGCGCGGCGATCCGGATGTCGATGAAGCGTATCGCCAACACTTGCGGTCCGGAAATGCGGTCGGCGCTTGCGGGGACCCTGCGTTATGTTCGGGGACTGAGGAATACGCCCGACATGACCCAGCATGTCTCCGACAATCTGACGACGCTGGAACGGTCATTCACAGACATTTACGGATTTCTCGACGAAATCGACTCTCTGCTCGAATACCGCTCTGCGGCCTCGGAGCGGGGACGGGTCCAGAACGGCTAGCAGGTGTACGATTTGGAACGCACAGCTCACAGGTTCACTCGACTGCCGAGGATGACACCCCGTGTCAAACTGATCTCGCTGGTCGTCATTGTCACCCTGGTCTCGGTGGTGTCTTTGTCGGTGGTGCATTATGTCTCAACGCGTGCGCGGGAAGAGCAGATCGCGCTGACCCAACTCGATGCGATGGCGCAAATTTACGCCGAGAGCCTGAATGGTACGCTCAGCGATATGACTGAGGATGCCGCGCTTTTGGCCAAGATCCCGCCGGTTCTGGGCATCGTCCGCGCCAGTGCCGATGTCTCCGGCATCGACCCGGAGGATGGCTCTAGCCTGATGCAATGGCGGAACCGACTGGAGACGATCTTCTCGGGGCTCATGGTGACACGCCCACATTACTATCAGCTGCGCTTCATCGGGCGCGACGACAACTGGCGAGAAATCGTACGGGTGAACCGCACGTTAGAGGGAGAGCAGAGGATCGCGGTAGGCGATCTGCAACAAAAGGGGGCTGAACCCTATCTGGCTCCGGTGAAACTCCATAATGTGACGTTCCCCTATTTTTCAGAGGTTACCTTGAACAGGGAGCATGGAAAAGTGGAAGGGCCAGCCATGATCCGCATCGTTCATCCGGTCCAGAATGGCGTTGGTGATGTTTTCGGAGCGATTGTCATCAACGCCGATTTTGAAAGTCTGTTGCGACAAGCGGCTCCAAAAATCGTTGAGGGTATCCGGGCGACGGCGATCACGAGTGCGCTCGACTACATGAGCTTTGGCCCCGATGCTTCTCCCCCGGAACTGGTATTTCATTCCGATCCAGATTGGCAGTCGCGCAATTTTTTTAATCTTCTGACGCAACCGGACAAGCGCGGCCAGCCCCTGATTGTCGGTGATATGGCGGTCTATATCCATCAGGTCGAAGCCGCCTCCGTGAGCCAGCCCTTTGCCCTCTACCTGGTCACCGAGAAGAGCAAGAGCGATCTTTTCGCCGAGGTTCGCAGGCGCTTGGACAAGGACGTTTTGCTTTCGCTTCTCCTCATCGCGCTGTCCTTCTCTTTGGCGCTGGTGGTCGGCAATCACCTGACGCGTCCTCTGAGCAAGCTGCACCAACTTGTCACCTCTCGGTCGGATGCCTCGCAACCGATCGAATTCTTTACCAGCCCGGATGCGGAAGTCGTCGAACTGGCCCAGGCTTTCAGCGCCATGTCGAACAATCTGTTGCGCGAAACTCTGCGTGTGCGGGCGATGTTTTCGGCGGTCGGCAATGCCGTGATCGTGATTGACAAAAGCGGAACGGTCGAAGAATTCAACACCGCCGCAGAAGAAATATTCGGGTATTCTCAAGATGAAATCGTCGGGCGGAATATCGGCCTTCTGATGCCACCGGATGTCGCTCAGGACCACCATATCCATATCGAGGAATTCGGAAAATCGAGCCGACAAATTGGCGTTGATCGCGAAATTATCGGGCTGTGTAAGGATGGCAGCTCGGTCCATCTGGAGATTTCGATCAGCGCGGTGAACTATCCCGACAGTCAGCATTTGATCGGCCTCGTACGCGATATCACCGCAAAAAAAGCCGCAGAAGCGCAGGTCCGGGATCTGATCGAGGCTCTGGAACGTTCGAACGAGGAGCTGGACCAATTCGCCTATGTGGCCTCACATGATTTGCGGGCCCCTCTGCGCGTCATAGACAATGCATCACGGTGGCTGGAGGAGGATCTCGAAGATCATCTGACGGAAGATACGCGCGAAAGCATGGAGCTGTTGCGCAACCGCGTTCATCGCATGGAACATCTGCTCGATGATTTGCTCGAACATTCCCGGATCGGACGGGTTGCGTCGGAAACGGATTGGATACGTGGCGATTGGCTGATGGACGGCATTGCCGACCTTCTGGACCTGCCCAAGGATTTTACACTGAACATCTCGCAGGCTTTTTCCGAAATCGAAGTGCTGCGGATGCCTTTGCAGACCGTGCTTTTGAACCTGATCGGCAATGCCATCAAACATCATGACCTCGCCATGGGACGGATCGATGTCGATGTCTTCGACCGAGGCGATGCGTATGAGTTTCGTGTCACCGATGACGGGCCGGGCATCCCGGAGAAATATCACAAGAAAGTCTTCGAAATGTTCCAGACGCTCAAGCCCAGGGATCAGGTCGAAGCCAGCGGCATGGGACTCGCGATGGTGCGCAAACATGTCGATGTGGTTGGCGGCCGTATCCACCTGATCTCCGATGGCGGGCGGGGCACAACCTTTCAGGTGCTTTGGCCCAAAACGGCATACAATGCCCAAGAGAAGAGAAAATACGCCTCATGACCCCAGACAGGAAACCTCGAAATTCGGATGTGCCGTACATTCTCCTTGTCGAGGATGACGATGGAGATGCGAAAGCGATTACACGCGCCTTCGCCAAGGCCGAGTCTGTGCCGCAGATTGTTCGGGTGACGGATGGGGTCGAGGCGCTGGCGTTGTTGCGGAGCCAGAGCGATCTGCCTTCCAGGAGATGTATCATGTTGGTGGATATCAACATGCCAAGAATGAACGGTCTGGAATGTATCCGGGAACTCAGGCGAGACGGATTGCTCGACTCTGCCATCGTCTTCGTCATGTCGACCTCCGACGATGCGCGGGACAAAATCGCAGCCTACAAGGAAAACATCGCCGGATATATTTTGAAAGACCGGGCGGGCGACAACCTGAGGCGCGTGGCTGACCTGCTCGTCCAATATTTATGCGTCGTCGAATTGCCAGAATTTCCAGCGTTAGAGTAGTTTCATGAAGCGTATCAATGTTCTTATCGTCGATGATGACGAAGGTGATCGGAAACTCATCAGGAGATTGCTTTCAAAAAGCAATTTCGATGCCACGGTTTACGAGGCCTGTTGTACCGAAGAAAGTTTCGCGCTCAATCTTCCGGAGATTGATGCGATATTTCTGGATTACCTTATGCCGGGCGAAACGGGGCTTGGGCATCTCAAGACATACAAGAGCAATTGGCCACGCGCTGCGATTTTCTTCATGACCGGACAGGGCGATGAGGATCTCGCCAAGACCTCGATCAAATTCGGAGCAACCGATTACATCACCAAACATGCGATCAATGAACGTGCCATCAGACGGATGATGCGCAACGGTCTCGCACAGGTCGAGGCGCAATGGCGCATAGATGAGCAGCGCCGCGACCTTGCGACTTTTTCCGAGGTGCTGGTCCATGATTTCAAGGCTCCGATCCGTGCCGCCGCCTATTTGGCGGAACAGATCGAAGAGGATATCACCTCGGGCGACATGGCGGCCGCGATCGATGCCCTGCGGCTCTTGCGAGTGTCCGCAACTCAAATGCAGGACATGATCCAGAGCCTTGCCGATCATGTTCGCCTTGATCGCGATGTGACCCTGTCCGAGGCCACCGCGTCCGATCTTTGCCAACGGGCGCTTTTGGCTCTGGCCCATGAGATCGCAGTCTCACGCGCCAGGGTGGAAACGGATTTCTCGCAGACCGACGCTCCCTTCCTGTGCCATCCTCCGCAGCTGGTGCAGGTTCTGCAAAATCTTGTGGCGAATGCGATCAAATACTGCGGCGACAAGGACCCGGATATTCGGATTTCCGCGCGCTTTGATGACGGAGGGAAATTGGCTTTCGAAGTGGTCGACAAGGGGATGGGCGTTCCGAAAGACCAGCTCGACCGCATCTTCGAACCGTTCAAGCGTGGCCCGGGCACGCGCGAATTGAGTGGGACCGGGCTCGGACTTGCCACCTGCCGGAAAATTATTTCACGCCATGGCGGTACGATCTGGTGCAATTCGGAGCAAGGACAAGGCGCAACATTCGGCTTTCTGATCCCCGCAGCGTCAACCGATCCGTGCACACACGCAGAGACCTAAAGGCGCCTCGAAGTCTGATTTCGAGAGTTTCGATCCGGCTCGCACCGATTTCTTGCGATCCCCTCTCTTTAACGACCCCATCACCCGTCGCGGTGATACGATTGTATGGCAGGATGTCGGTGTTGAATTTGAACAGGTGCGGCTTGGTAAAATTGCACTCTTTTTCGACCCCGCAACCAGTTCGAAGAAAACAAAATTCGCCCGGTCAGTCTAAAGGTGATCACTGGGATCAATCGCTTAACGCCTGATACGCGTCTGGCTCATAACCGGGTGTGTCGGGGCTGCCGACGTAAACAGCGCCGCACATTCTCGGTCTTCAGCGCAAGAACGCGCTCAGAAGATCGTTGAACCGGTCGGTTTTCTCGATCTGGGTCCAATGCCCGCAGTTGCGAAACAGATGCAGCTCCGAATTGGGCATGAGTTCGAAGAAGCGTCTCGAATTCTCTACGGGAATGACCTGGTCCTCCCGCCCGTGCACGATGAGCGCAGGTGCCTCGATCCGGGCGATGGCGTCCTCGGAGGAGGCCATCATGCGCACGCTCTCTTGCCTCGGGGCGGGGAACATGGCGGAGAACTTTTCCATCACGCCCTCGCGCAACGTCGCGCGGTGGCGCATTTCGGCGAGATCGTCGTTTACGAAACTGGTATCATAGGCAAAGACGCCCAGAAGTTCGCGCATGTTCTCGATGCTTGCTTCATAGCCCCAAACAAGATCGAGTCCTTTTGTGATGGGAAAGTCGACACCGACTGCCCCCATAAGCACGATCTTTTCGATCTGCTTCGGGTGACGGATGGCATAGGCGAGCGCGAGGGCGCCGCCAAAGGAATTGCCGACGATGGAGAATTTCTCCAGCCCGAGGGCGGTGGTGAAACCCGATAGGTGGTCGACCCAACCGTCGAGACTGAAGTTCAGCCCCTCCGGCGCGTCCGTATAGCCAAATCCCATCATGTCCGGCGCGAGACAGCGAAACCCGCGTTGCGCCAGCACCGGCATGTTGAGCCGCCAGTTGGCCCAGGCCGACACGCCCGGCCCCGGAGCCATGGATGAAGAGCACCGGCGTAGTGCCCTCCGTCGCCTCCCCCATGTCGTGGTAATTGGTGGCGATGCCGTCCACTGTGATCGTCTGGCCGATTTCAGGATTTTCGGTCATGGTCCCTCACATCATGTTCGGCAGGAACAGCGCAATCGCGGGGAACAGGAGCAACAGTCCGATCCGCACGATGTCGATGGCGATGAAGGGCAGGAGGCCTTTGTAGATCGTCGTCAGCCCGATGTTGCGTTCCACCGAATTGATGACGAAGACGTTCATCCCGATGGGTGGCGTAATCAGGCCCAATTCGATTGCCATGACCACCATGACCCCGAACCAGATCGGATCGAAGCCAAGGCTGGTGACCACCGGAAAGAGGATCGGCACAGTCAAAACCACCATCGCCATAGAGTCCAGCACACAGCCAAGTGCGAGATACAGGATCAGGATCAGAACCATGATGCCCATCGGGCTCAGAGGCAGGGAGGTGAGATATTCGGCCACCTGCTGCGGCGCACGGGTGATGGCGAGGAAGTAGGAAAACAGCAGCGCGCCGATGAAGACGAAGAAGATCGAGATCGAAATGCGCAGGCTGTCGACGAGACAATATTTGATGTCCGCCCAGCTCAGGCGACGGCGCAGAACGCCAATGGCCAGCGCACCCACCGCACCGAGAGAGGCGGCTTCGGTCGGCGTCACGACACCGGCGTAGATACCACCGACGACCAGCAGAAACAGAAGCGCAATGGCCCAGACGTCGCGCAGGGATCTGAAGCGCTCGCCCCAGCCCTGCCGTTCGCCCACGGGCATGTCCTGCGGTCGAATATAGGAGATGAAGGTCACGGTCAGCATGTAGAGTGCGACTGCCAGAATCCCCGGCACGAGACCGGCGATAAAGAGCTTGCCGATGTCCTGTTCGGTGATGATGCCGTAGACCGCGAGCACGATGGAGGGTGGAATGAGAATTCCGACCGTGCCCCCTGCGGCGATGACGCCGGAGGAGACGGAGTCGGAATATCCCACCCGGCGCATCTCCGGCAAAGCCACTTTGGTCAGCGTGGCTGCCGTGGCGATGGAGGAGCCGGAGATGGCGGCAAAGCCCGCACAGGACGCAATGGTCGCAAGTGCCAGCCCGCCGCGCCGATGTCCCAGCCAGGCACCGGCCGCGCGGAACAGTTCATGGCTCATCCCGGAACGGGTCGCAAAAGACCCCATCAGGATGAACATGGGGATCATCCCCAGATGATAGGTGGTCGCCGTCGACAGAGGCGACAGTGATACGAGGCGCAGCGCCTGTGTCGGGCCAACGACGGCGGCAAAACCGCCAATCCCGACAAGGCTCATGGCGATCGCAATCGGCACGCGGACGGCCATCATCAAAAACAGGACGATGAAGCCCACGATCATAACCGTTTCCCGGTCCATTTTATCCTCTTAATTCTTAGTCTTCGGTCACGAGGGCCGTTTGGTCCTCATGCGCGTGCGGGGTCTCGTCCTTGAGGATGAGCCAAAGCCGCAAAGCCGTGGTCAGAGTCGCCAGACCCGCCCCGATCACCATCAGCCAATAGGCTGGCCAGATCTGGAACCGCAGGTCATAGGAATGCTCTCCGGTCGCGAACACGTCCTGCGCGTTCTTCGACATCATGACTGTCAGGACGGCGAAGGAGATGAGCACCAGCGAGGTGGAAAAGAAATCCATCGCCCGACGCACGCCCTTACCCAGCATTTCGTAGAGCAGGTCCACGGAAATATGAGTGCCGGTGTAATTCACCGTCGCCACGCCCCAGAAAATCGCCACACCAAGGGCGAGACGCCCGATGTCGTGGCTGTCCGGGATCGGCGCGGAAAACGCATAGCGCATCACGGCGGAGACGAAGGCCAATAGCGTCACCAGCCCCATAAGGAACGCGGCGGCGGTTTCGACCCAGGTGGCGAAACGGCGGAGCCCGAAGGCCCCGCCAGAGGTGTCAGAATTTTGCGTCATGAGCTTCGAGCCGTTCCACGAATGCGTTGTAGATGGCATCGGCATCGAGACCTTTCGCGGTCACAGAGGCCTTCCAATCGTCCAGCAGGAAGCTCGAGGCGTCCTTCCACTGGGTCAACTCATCGTCCGTCAGTTCGAGCACATGGTGCTCCGGGCTTTCCTGGAACAGGCGTTTGCCTTCGTTGTCGAATTCGACCCAGCCCGCGGCGATTTTCGCACCCCATTCCGGAGAGCAGTGATCGTCGATGACCTGTTGCTGGGTTTCCGAAAGGGACTCGTAGCGGTCCTTGTTCATCGCGATGATGAAGTTTGTGACATAGAGCGGCATGTCGAGGTGGTAATGCACCACGTCATCCATGCCGAAGATCGAGATCGAGCGCCACGGGAAGGTGATGCCGTCGGCTGCGCCACGTTCAAGTACTTCGCGCGCCTCCGAAGGGCCGACCTGCACCGAGGACCCGCCCATGCTCTGCACGAGCCGCCCGATGGTGCCGTTGGCCGGGCGGATGGTCTTGCCCTTCATGTCGGCGGGGGTGCGGATTTCCGAAGTGGAATGCAGCGTGCCCGGATCGTGCAGGTGCACGACGCAGAATTTCACGTCGCCCATCTCCTGATCCTTGTACTCGGCATACCATTCGTTCATCGCCTCCGTACCGCCCAGGCCGGAGCTGATGAAAAACGGCAATTCACCAAGCGCCATGATCGGGAAACGACCCGGCGTATGGCCGGGGTTCGCCCAGACGAAATCTGCGATGCCGTATTTGGCGATGTCATATTCGTCTTCGGCTTTGCCGAGCTGACCGGCGGGGAAGAAGCTGATGTCGAGCGTCCCGTTCGACGCTTCGCGAATGCTGTCTGCCCAGACCTGAAACCCTTGGGAATGGAGCGGGTGTTGCGTCGGCAGGTCATGCGAAAAGCTCATCTCGATGACCTTGTCTTCGGCATAGGCCGCGCCGATCATCAGCGCAGCACTCATCGCGCCCGCAAGCAGGTATTTCATGGTGTTATTCCTCCACTGTTTGGGTCGCTGACAGGGCCTCCCAGCCCCTGCGACTCCTCCTCGTGACAGGGAGCTTACGCACATAAATCGTTTAGTCAAAATAAAAACGATAATTTTTTTGATGGAAGAAAATAAAGCTGATCCTCGACATTTCTGAACGGCGGTGACATTGCTAGAGACAGCCGTAAATGACGCCAAACAAAATGAACCAGCCGCAAAACAACCCAAAAGTCGCTCAAATCGACGCTCCAAGCAAAAAGACCGCCATCGAGACCGTGCACGAGTTGATCCGTGAGCGTGTGATCTCCGGCGCACTTGCGCCCGGCGCACGCCTGCATGTCGACAGGCTGCGCCAGGAATTCGGTGTGTCCACCTCGACCATGCGGGAGGCGATCTCACGCCTGTTGATCGACAATCTGGTGACCTCGGAACAGCAGCGTGGCTTTCGTGTCGCGCCCCTGTCGCTCAAGGATTTCCGCGACATCACGGATGCGCGCAAGCTGATCGAGGCGCAGGCCCTGCGCATTTCATTGCTGTACCGCACCGAGGAATGGGAGGCCGATCTGGTCGCCGCCTATCACCGCCTGTCGCGGATCGAAGAGCGTCTCATCGGTGAAGGTAAAAGCGAATATGCCCATGACTGGGACGAGTGGAATTCCAATTTCCACGATTGCCTCGTGCAGAATTGCGACAATGCCTGGCTGAAACGCTTTCGGAGCACCCTGCACCAGCATTCCTATCGCTATCACCGGCGTCTGATCGGCGACCGGACGCTGAGGCGCGATGTGCGCACGGAGCACAAGGCGATTTTCGATGCGGCCATCGCGGGTGACATTGAAGCCTGTGTCGCCCATATCGAGGCGCATATCGAGGAATCGTATTCCGGCCTCATCGAACAGCACGACCTGACGTAAAAGGGGCCCTAAGGGCCCCTTTTACGTTTCGTTTTCCTGAACTCAGGCGAACAGCCAGCCCTTCAGGGCCTTGGTCACCCGTGGCATGAAAAGATAGGTCATCAGCAGCACCTGAATGACCGCAATGGTCAGTGTCTTGACCCAATGCGGCCAACCCGGCACCAGCGGCAGGATGATGAGCTGCAACGGATAGACCAGTACGAAAACCACGACGATCAGCACGATGGACATTTTCCAGCGCGGCGCATGTTTCGCCGTCGGAACCTCGGGCAGTTCGAACCAGGCCTCAAGACCTGTCACGCGTTTGCGCTCGCCTTCGCCCTCGACCATGTCGCCAAGCTTGCCGACCCAGTCTTCGCGGGTCTGGCTGTCTTCCCACGCCTGGCAATGCGCCCAGGAGTCGAACTTGTAGATCAACACATAACGCCCGTCGGTCGCGCCCGATGGCGTGAGGATGTTGACCCCCATATGACCGGGGAAATCGGAGGCGGCAGCGACAATCCCGTGCAGCCAGTCCTCATATTGCGGCTCGAACCCGGGCTTTACACGGCGCGAGATCGAGACGGTGACCGGGCCTTCCTGGCCCGGTTCCACGAGTGTTTCGGTCATGGCGACCTCTCTAGTCTTTGGTGACGAACTTCTGTTTGCCCGCGACGCCCCAGTTTTCCTTGGGCACCTCACGGATGCAGACGCGTATGGCCTCGATCGGGGCGCCGATGGCCTCGACAGTGGCCTCCGTCACCTTTTCGATCAGCTTGGCTTTCATCTCCGGTGTGCGGCCTTCGACCAGTGTCACTTCGATAAACGGCATCTCAGGCTCCGACGTTGAAGGCGACCTGACCCAGCGACTGCACCTCGAGCAGGATCGAGTCCCCCGGTGCGACGGCGAAGGCGGCGGTGGCCCCGCCTGCCAGCACGATGTCGCCCGGCTTGAGCTCTTCGTTCAGCTGCGCGACCATGCGCGCGGCCGACACCAGAGAGCGCACCGGATGGCCGAGGATCGCCGCCGAAGAGCCGATTTCCATGGCCCGGCCATTCTTCGACAGCACCATCCCGAGGTTCGAGATGTCCGTGTCGGGTGCGAACCAATTCCCGAGGACGAAACCCGAGGACGAGGAGTTGTCCGCGATCACGTCGCCAAGGTCGAACTTGAAAGCGTTGTAACGGCTGTCGATGATCTCGATCGCACCGGCCACCGCGCCCACGGCATCCATCGCCTCAAGCATCGAGACCACGCCGGAAAGCGGTTTCTTCATCAGAAAGGCGATCTCCGGCTCGACCCGCGGATGAACGTAATCCGCCACCGAGATGATCCCGCCTTCTTCTTCGCGCATCTCGTCGGTGAGACGGCCGATGATCACGTCCTCAACCCCCATCTGCACCATTTTCGCGCGCGAGGTCAGGCCCATCTTGAAGCCGATCCGCTTTTCGCCACGGGCGTAGCGACGCTGCATCGAAAGCGACTGCACAGCATAGGCCTCATCGACACCAAGCGCTCTGGTGTCGGAGAATTGCGGAATGCCCGTGGCGGTCCGTGCCGCCTCGTCCACGATTTCGGAAATTTTGACGATGTCGATCATGCTGCGGCCTCTTTCGCTTTGACCATGTCGAGGGTCACGTCGACGATCATGTCTTCCTGACCACCGACCATTTTGCGTTTGCCAAGCTCGACGAGGATTGCACGGGTGTCGAGCCCGTACATATCCGCGGCGCGTTCGGCATGGCGCAGGAAGGACGAGTAGACCCCGGCATAGCCCAGCGTCATGGTCTCGCGGTCCACGCGCACCGGACGGTCCTGCAACGGACGGACGAGATCTTCGGCGGCGTCCTGCAATTTGAACACATCGCAGCCATGCTCCCAGCCGTAAAGATCGGCGACGGCGGCAAAGGCTTCGATCGGCGTGTTCCCTGCACCTGCGCCCATGCCCGCAAGCGAGGCATCGACACGATACGCGCCATGCTCGACGGCGGTGACGGAGTTTGCCACGGACAGCGACAGGTTCTCGTGCATATGCGCGCCGATCTGGGTTTCCGGTTTCAGAGCGGCCTTGTAGGCCTCCATCCGGGCGGAGACGTCTTTCATCGTCAGACGGCCACCGGAGTCGGTGCAGTACACGCAATCCGCGCCGTAGCTTTCCATCAGCTTGGCCTGTTCCGCCAGTTTCTCCGGCGGGTTCATATGGGCCATCATCAGGAAGCCGGAGACATCCATACCCATCTCTTTCGCGGCGCGAATGTGTTGGGCGGCGACGTCGGCCTCGGTGCAATGGGTCGCCACGCGGACCGAGGTCACACCGGCATCGAACGCCTTTTTCAGATCCTCAAGCGTACCGATCCCCGGCACCAGAAGACAGGTGAGCTTGGCGTTCTTCACCACTTTCGCGGCCTCGGTGATCCATTCCACATCGGTGTGGCGGCCAAAGCCGTAGTTGAAGGTGGACCCCGCAACCCCGTCGCCATGGGTCACTTCGATCGCGTCGACACCCGCCTCGTCGAGGGCCTGCGCAATGGCGCGCACCTGGCCCAGATCGTACTGGTGACGCATGGCGTGCATACCGTCACGAAGCGTCACGTCCTGAATGTACAGCTTGGTCATCTTATGCGGCCTCCTGGACCCAATTGCGTTTGTGGACGAGGGCTTCGGCGGTTTTCATCGCCGCAGACGTCATGATGTCGAGGTTGCCTGCATAGGCCGGCAGGTAATGCGCAGCACCTTCGACTTCGAGGAAGATCGACACTTTCAAACCGGTGAATTTGCCGCCGCTTTCCGGGATGTTCAGCGGGTTGTTGTCACCGAAGTGCTCGAACTGAATCTCCTGTTTCAGGCGATACCCCGGCACATAGGTTTTCACCTCTTCGACCATGTCGAGGATGGATTTTCGGATCGCGTCCTGATCGGCTTCTTCGCAGAGGCAATAGACCGTATCGCGCATGATCACCGGCGGCTCGGCCGGATTCAGGATGATGATCGCCTTGCCGCGTTTCGCCCCACCGACGGCCTCGATGGCATGCGCGGTGGTTTCGGTAAACTCGTCAATATTGGCGCGCGTGCCGGGGCCTGCGGATTTCGACGACACGGAGGCCACGATTTCCCCGTAGATCACGGGAGAAACACGGTTCACGGCGGCGACCATCGGGATCGTCGCCTGGCCGCCGCAGGTCACCATGTTAACGTTCATCTGATCGAGGTTGGCGTCCAGATTGACCGGCGGAATGGTGTAGGGACCGATGGCAGCAGGCGTCAGGTCGATCACCTGTTTGCCGTCTTTTTGCAGCACTTCGTTGTGGCGTTTATGTGCACCCGCCGAGGTGGCGTCGAACACGATGCGGATGTCTTTGTAGCAGGGCAGCTTCACCAACCCGTCGATGCCTTCATGGGTGGTTGCCACCTTGAGGCGCCCGGCGCGGGCGAGACCGTCAGAGTTCGGGTCGATCCCGACCATCGCGGCCATTTCCAGCACTTTGGAGTTGCGCATGATCTTGATCATGAGATCGGTGCCGATATTGCCCGACCCGATGATCGCACATTTGATCTTTTCCATTGTCTTATTCCTTTGCGAAAGCAGCTCGAACGGAACCCAGACCGTTGATCCGGGCCTCGAAGACATCGCCGGGTTCGGCGCTGACAAAGGGGCCAAGCGCCCCGGAGAGAATGACGTCGCCCGGTCCAAGCGGACGTCCGGCCTTGGCCATGGTCCGCGCCAGCCACAGCGACGCGTTGAGCGGCGAGCCCATGCAGGCAGCACCCGCACCGACGGACACCGGCTCGTTGTTGCGGGTCATCACCATGCCGCAGAGACGCGGATCGAAATCGCCGGGGCGTTTCGGGGTTTGGCCGAGGACATAGATCCCAGACGAGGCATTGTCGGCGATGGTGTCGGTGATGCGGATGTCCCAGTCCTTGACCCGCGATCCGACGATTTCGAGCGCCGGAACTACGTAACCGATGGAAGCCATCAGATCGACCATGGTGATATGCCCGCCGGTCAGCGGAGCGGCGACGACATAGGCGATCTCCGCTTCGACCTTCGGCTGTTGCACCGCCGACATCGGGATTTCTTCGCCGTCCATATATTCCATATCGGCAAAGAGCATGCCGTAATCCGGCTGATCGACGCCCAGCTGTTTCTGAACGGCGACGGAGGTCAGCCCGATCTTGCGACCGGACAAGACGCGTTCTTCGCCGCCCAACCAACGCTTGGTGTTGATCTCCTGTACAGCATAGGCCGCGTCCACATCGCCCTCGTCGAGAAGCCCCCGGATCGGCGCGCTGGGCACGCCATCTTCCCAGGCCTTCCAGAGCTGATCTGCGGCCTTTTGGATATTGGTTTCGCTTGTCATTTATCTGTCCTTCAGAGTTTCACGCAGACGTTGGTCAGTTCGGAGTAGAACTCCAGACCATGCACCCCGCCTTCGCGGCCAATGCCCGAATGTTTCGAACCGCCGAATGCCGTGCGCAGATCGCGCAGGAACCACGAGTTGACCCAAGCGAGCCCCACGTCGATCTGACGCGCCACGCGGTGTGCCTTCGTCAGGTTCTCGGTCCAGATCGCGGTCGCGAGACCGTATTTCGTATCGTTCGCGAGCCGGATCACCTCTTCCTCGGTGTCGAACGGCGCGACGTGACAGACCGGGCCGAAAATCTCTTCCTTGATGCAGCGCGCATCTTCCGAGAGACCGGTGAAGATCGTCGGTTCGACCCAGGCGCCGCCCTTCAACTCGTCCGGCATCTCGGGTTCGCCGCCGCCGATCACGACCGTCGCGCCCTCTTCCACGGCGAGCTTGTAATAGGACATCACCTTCGATTTGTGCTCTTGCGAAATCAGCGGACCCATGGAGGTCATCGGATCTTCCGACGGCCCGAGTTTCATCATCTCGACGCCTTGTTTCAGGCGGGCGACGAATTCGTCGAAGATCGGCCGTTCGACATAGACCCGCTCGGTGCCAAGGCAGACCTGCCCACAGTTCGCAAACGCCGAGCGCAGCGTGCCCTCGATCGCCTTGTCCATATCCGCATCCGCGAACACGATCCCGGCGTTCTTGCCGCCGCATTCCATCGACACTTGGCGCAGGCCTTTGGCGGCGGATTGCATGATGATCTCGCCGGTGCGGGTTTCGCCCGTAAAGGTGATCGCATCGACTTCCGGGTGAGCGGTCAGATAGGCCCCGGCGCTGTCCGGACCAAAGCCGTGCACCACGTTGAACACGCCTTTCGGGATGCCCACGGTGTTCATCACCTCGCCCAAAAGCGTGGTGGTCAACGGGGTTTCCTCAGAGGGTTTCACTACAACCGTGTTGCCGGAGGCCAGCGCCGGGCCGACTTTCCACGTCATCAGGAGAAGCGGCAGGTTCCACGGAGAAATCACCGCGATCACGCCCTTGGGTTTGCGTACGCCGTAGTTCACCGCGCCAAACCCGTCGGGCGTGTCGAGCATGAAGCTCTCGGTCGGGACGTTTTTCACAAGGTCTGCGAAAATCTTGAAGTTCGCGGCGCCGCGCGGAATGTCGACATGGGAGGCAAGGCCCTTGGGCTTGCCGGTGTCGAGAATTTCGGCTTCGAGGAAGTCGTCGAACCGGCGATTGATCTCGTCGGCGACGGCATGGAGCAACTCGGCCCGCTGCGCCATCGGCATATAGCCCCATTCCCCGTGCAGCGCGGCGCGCGCGGCCTTGACCGCCGCGTCCACCTCGGGCTGAAGGCCTTCGTGCACGATGCCGATCTTCTTACCGGTCACCGGCGAAATATTGTCGAAGGTCTTGCCCGACGTGCCGGGCGTAAACTCCCCGTTGATAAAATGCATCGCTTCTTGCGTGAAGGTCATAAGCCCGTCTCTCATCTCTCTCTATCCTCAGTCTTACTCAAGGCCGATGGCGGCCAGCCCGGCCCTTGCGCAGATGTCATCCTGTTCGGCGGATGCACCGGACACCCCGATGCCGCCGATCAGCTCGTTTTCCACGCGGATCGGCACCCCGCCCGGAAAGGCCGCGATATTCGGCTGACCGGTGATCCCCGCAAGCACGTCCGGTTCCCCGGACAGGGCCTTGTAGAAAACGCCGGTCGGAATGCCGAACCCCGCAGCGGTATAGGCTTTGTCCCGGGCAATCTGGCCCGAGGGCAGAAAGGCCCCGTCCCCCCGCAGAAAGGCGATCTCTCGCCCGCCTGCATCCACGACGCTCGCATTGACCGCCACGCCAAGCTCTCGGGCGCGGGTCACGGCAACCCGGACCGCTTCAAGCGCAGCCATGGCGGTCAGTTTCCGGGTGGGACGGGTCACTTCCATCTCTGCTCTCCTCAGGTCACGACGGACAGGAAAGCGTCGTTCAGCTGACGCTCATAGTAGAAGATCCCGCGGCCGACATGGTTGCCGTCCCAGACCCGCGTCGGGTGATCCTTGTAGGCGGTATAGCCGCCGCAGAAGACCTCGTTGCGGTTGCCCGACGGATCGAAGAAATAGATCGTCTGGCCGCGGGTGATGCCGTGACGGGTCGGTCCGAGGTCGCGCGAGATGTCGTAGCGCGTCATCACGTCGGCGGCGTGACCGATGTCGTTCCAGTCTTCGAGGAAGAAGGCGACGTGGTGCAGCTTGCCGGGTTCCGGGTGGTTCACGAAGGCGATGTCATGCGCCTTGTTCGACACGGTCATCCAGATCGCCAGCGTGCCATCGGGAAGGTCGACCCGTTCCGGGATGTGGAAATCGAGCACTTCGGTGAAGAACTTTTCGACTTCCGGCAGGTTCGGCCCGTAGAGCAGGCAGTGGTCGAGGCGCTGGGCGCGCATGCCGCGCGGCTCGTCCTTGTAGATGTAGGGATTGTGGGTTTCCGGTGCCATGTCGGAAAGATCCATGTCCGCGTAGAGATCGATACGGTGTCCCGACGGGATCATGAAAGAGATGCGCTTGCCGGTGCCCGGCATTTCACCCTCTTCCACATCCGTCACTGCGACGCCGTAATCTTCGATGCGCTTGCGGAATTCGTCCACGGACTCCTGACCGTCGGCCTTGAAGGCAAAGAAATCGATGCCCGCGCTGTCCGCCTCGCGCAGCACGACGGAATGGCGGTGGAATTCGTCATAGGCCTTCAGATAGACGCGACCATCGGCTTCCTGAGACACGAAATCGAGACCGATCCGGTCGCGGTAATGGGTGATGGCTTCGTCCATGTCCAGCACGCGGAGCTGGATGATACCCGGACGCAAAAGTCCTTCTTGAGACATAGGTTTTCCTCCTCTGACAACCTATAAACGTAACGATTATTCGCTTTTCTCTGCCGCACGGCGTGGCCCGAGAAAGGCGGGTTCAATTTCAAGATCGCTCAGCGGCGAGATGCGGCAGGCCAGCGCATAGCCTTCGGCGGCCTCGCCCTCCGTGACGTGGACGCGGCTCGATTTTTCGGCCGTATAGGTCCCTTGGGTCACCTTCACACGGCAGGCGCCACAGCCCCCTTTGCGACATCCGACCCGCACCGGGCGCGGGTTGGGAATATGAATTTGCTGTTCCATGGCCATCAGGACCTTTTGGTCCTCGGCACATACGATGTCGGTCTCACATCCTTTGATACGGATGCTGTGCATGACCGAAAACGGACTTCCGTCTGGCATTGAATTTCTCCTCCTCGGCGCGTCCTCCACACGCCTCGTGGCCCAGATCATGGCGAGAATTAATCGTTGCTGTCAAATAAAAACGATATTTTTTTCTCGATTGACAAACGAACTCGGGATATCACCACATCACTCAGGCCCAATTTGACCACGGCAGAGCCCATGCAACTTGGCCTGAATGAGGAGGAGAGCCATGGATTTTTCTTTGAAATACAATGCAAAGCGGCTTGGGTGTCCGGCTTGCACGCCAGTGTGTCTCAAGACGAGGACGCAGAGGGTTGGCCAAATTGACGCAGGGCTTTCCCTGCGCATGGGAGGGGACAAATGACAGAGGATTCTGCGCGGCATCTGATTCCGGGGGCTGCGGCTCCGGCGCTGCGGTTCGACACCTTCCGGCATGGTCTTTGCGACCTCGCAGAGGATGTGCCTCCGGGCGGAACGCTTGTGGCGTTTCACCGCGGGTCGCATTGCAAATGGTCCCGGCTCCAGCTCAAGGAACTGGATGACCGGATCGGCGATTTCGCCATCCGGGGGGTACGGGTCTTTGCCATCGGCTGCGAGACACAGGCAGAAACCACCGCGCTTCAGGAGAAAATGCAGCTGATCCGCCTGCCGCTTGGCTATGGTCTCGATCCGGAAAGCCTCGCACGGGACTGGGGTCTCCATATCACCCGCAACAGCTCCGAAGAGGGGGCACCGCCGATTCACATCGAACCGGCTCAGGTTTGGGTCAAGGCGGATGGCACCATCGGTCTCTCTACGGTTCAAAGCGGTCCCAGCCTCTGGCCCGACGCGACCAATCTGGTGCGGGCCATCGACAACACGATGAAATTCCCGGAGCGCGGGCAAGGGTGATTTCGGGTCAGGGGGCGACGCCCCCTGACGTGCGGCATGCTCAGCGCGGCGAAAAACTGATCTTCAGATCGAACGTGTAGCTCGGGCGGGTCAAGCTTGCGGGGGCGGGCTTGAACTGTCCGACGCTTTGCACAGCGCGCAGAGCCGCCTGATCGAGCAGGCCATTGCCGGAGGAGCGCAGCACCGAAACGCCCGACAGCGCACCGTTGCGCGCAACGGAGATCCGCAACAGGACGCTGCCCTGTGTGCCCCGCGCTTCCGAAGGGTAGCGTTTCTTGCGTTCGATGGCGGCGCGCAGGGTGCTGCCCCAATTGCTCAGGTCGCGCTGGGCCCGCCCCGGATCGACCGTCGCGGTCTGTGCCGTCCCCGCCACACCTTGCGCGCCCATTCCACCTGTCCCCGCAGCCTTCTGACCGGCGGCCTCGGCGGATTGCTGGCTTTTCGGGGGCGCGGACGCTTTGGGCGGCTCGGGGTGCGGCGGCTGTTCCGGGGCCTCAGGCGCGTCGAACGGCTCTGTCGCCACGGTCGGGGGGCTGAGGTTCACCGCCATTTTCGGCGCTTCGAGCGGCAGGGGCGTCATGGCCGCAAGGTCTGGAGCGCTCTCCGTCGGTACGGGCGTCTCTTGCGCCGGGGCCGTGGCTTGCACCTCCGGGGGCGCAAAATCGTCCCATGTTTCGACAAGGCTTTCGAGCGCCGCCGAAGAGGCGCTCAGACTGACAAGCTGGCTGCCGCCTTCGCCTTGCGACTGTTGCCCGCCCGCGTCAGGCGCCCAGCCGAGAAGTGCCGCATGCGCCGCGAGCGACAGGGTCAGAAAGCCGAGGATTTCCAACGCCCGGCTCATGGCTGTCCGCGCTCCGCTGTGCCACGGCCCACGGCCACCAGATTGACCTGCTCAAACCCTGCGGCGCCAAGCTCCGGCAAAAGCTCCGCGATCAGTCGCGCGGGCGCGCCCCGGTCGGCATGGAGCAGGAGCACCGGCGCGCAAGTGTCGCCGCCACAGTCCGTCAGGCTCCCGGCGAGCGCCGCCATAAGCCCCTGCCGGTCCTCGAAGGCCACATCGAGATTGCGAAAGGCCAGACGACCGTCCGGGCCGAGGTACAGCGAAAGAGCGCCCTCGGCCTCCTGTGCATGGGCGACATCGGGCGGGTTTACGTCGATCGGCTCCGGCTGTTGCATCTCGCCTGCGATCAGAAAGAAGATCAGCAAGAGAAACACGACGTTGATCATCGGCAGAAGTCCGACCGAAACGCGGCTTTTGGGGGAAGCGGCGAATTTCATGGCGCTACTCCATCACGATCAGCCGGGTGATCCCCGCGCCAGACAGGCGATCCACCGTGTCGGCCAACTGCTGCAAATCGGCGTCATGCGTGCGCAGGATCACGGGGGAATCGGGCGACGGCATCAGAGGCCGCAGCCAGCCCGACAGGTGCTCGGCAAAGACCGGTTCGCCGTTCAGGCCGATCTCGCCATTGGCATAGAGATCGACGACGCGCGGCGGCCCGTCCCAGCTTGCGGCACCGTCCCCGCCCGCCGGGTAGAGCGGCAGCACGCTTTGCGCCCCGAAGCGCGACACCAGCATGAAAAACACCAACAAAAGGAACACCACGTCGATCATCGGTGTGAGATCGGGGCGGCGGGGTTTGCGCGGGTGCTCGAAGGTGAACATAATCAGCGCTCCGGTCGCGGGTCGCTCAACGGGACGAAGATACGGGTGGCGATGTCTTCCATGTCATGGCGCAGCCCGTCGATCACCGTTTCGAACCATGTCAGCGCGACCTGCGCCGGGATCGCGACGGCCATGCCCGCTGCCGTTGTCAGCAGCGCCTCCCAGATGCCACCCGCCAATTGCGCGGGATCGGCGCGCGCACCTGCGGCCTGAAGCGCCTGAAACGCGGCGATCATGCCGAGAACCGTGCCCAGAAGGCCCAGAAGCGGCCCGATCGTGGCCGCGAGTTCCAGCCCGCGCAGCCCGGTCGCGGCCCGTTTCAAAAGCCCGCGGGCGAGGCGTTCGACCTCTTCGCGCGCCAGCTCGTCCGGCAGATGTTCGGCACCCTGCACCTCCATGGCGCGATGAGCGAGTCTCGCCCGAAGGCTGCGACGCCCGGCCAGACGGCTGCGGGCGGTCCCGGTTTCGCCCCGTTGCCAAAGCGCGACGGCCTCCTCGGTGTGGCGCCCGCCCGACCAGATGCCGGAGCGCAAGAGGTCCCAGACCTTCCACAGGATCAGCGCCAGAGTGGCCACCGACAGGGCGGCAATGGCCCAGATCGCGGGACCGCCGGAGATCAGGAAATCGAGTGTGTCAGAGGGCATCGAAGCCTCCCTTCGCATGAGAAAACGGGCGCACCCCGAAGAGGCGCGCCCGACAGGATCAGAATTGCACCTGCATCGTCAGGTAGATGTTCCGGCCCGGCTCATTCATCGTCCCGGTCGACTCGCCCAATACGGTTTCCCGGTTCAGGTGATTGGCATAGGCCTTGTCGAAGACGTTATCGACGCCGCCCATCAACCGGACATTCTCGGCGATCTTATAGCTGCCGAACAGATCGAGCGTGGCATAGCCGGGCGTCTCGTCGGAATCGAGCACCGGATCGATCCGGTCCTGACCCAGAGCCCAGTTCACCCGCGCCCCCGCCTGCCAGAGATCGGCACCGTAAGTGGCGCTCAGCGAACCCATCAGCGGCGGGGTCTGGCCCAGCGGTTTGTCGTCGCTCTCGTTCTCGCCATAGGTGTAGGTCATGTCCCCCGCAAAGGTCCAGGCACCCGAGGTGACATGCCCGCCCAGTTCGACCCCGGCGATCAGCGCCGAGACATTGTCATAGGAGGTCACCGTGCCGACGGTCTGGCGCAGGATGTAATCGTCCACCTTGTCGACATAGGCCGTGGCGTTGAAACTCCAGTCGGTCTTGGCGATCTCGACGCCGAGATCGAACTGGGTGTGTTTCTCCGGTGCGATCTCCGGGTTCCCGGCCCAGATCGAGGTGCCGACCTGACGCGCCATGGCACGCTCGTTGGCATCCGCCGTGCGCACCGAACGCGACAGCCCGGCAAACAGCAGGGTCTCCGCATCGAGCCGATGTTCGAACCGCACCAGCCCGCCGAAATTGTCCTCCGTGACCGCGCCGTCATAGGTCACGCCGTAGACGCTGTTATAAACGTCGTTCGGAGTGACGGCACCGGGGTAGCCCGCATTGCCATTCGCATCATCGATGGTCGAGCGCACATGATCGTAGCGCAGCCCGAATTTCAGCGTGTTGACCTCGGAAAGCTTGGTCTCGGTCTCGGCATAAAACCCGGTCTGGGCGATGGTCACATCCGGCCACATCAGCGCGACGACCGTGCTCGGGTCTTCCGCTTCGATGGCGGAGATCATGCCGCGATAGGCATAGGCGACACGGTTGTTCGACTGGTAATCGACCCCGATTTTCGCCGTGGTCGCCCCGAAATCGAACTGCCCTTCGATCTTGCCGCCCACCGTGTCCGAGGTGGTCGGCACACGCATCCCCATCGGCATGCTATTGGGGCGCAGCGAATAGTTGTCCATGACGTGATCGACATTGCTGCTGTAGAGCACACCTTCGATACGGGTCAAAACGCCCATGTCGACATCCGTGCCGCCGCGCAGCCGGTAGGTCATGGTCTCGGAACTCGGGCTGTCCATGCCCGCGCCGCCGAACAACGTGTCGAGCGCCTCGTCCTTTTCGATGTCGAGCGCAAGCTCGGTGCCGTCGACGGCATAGCCAAGGGTCAGTCCGGCGCTTTTCTGGGTGAAGGCGCTGCGCACCTCATCGCCATTGCCGTCGTCGTAATTGTCGGCCTCTTTGCGCTCGCCCGAAAGCTCCGCATAGAACCCGTGGCCCAGATCGGCCGAAACCGTTCCGGCAATCGAGCGCCCGTTGCCATTGCTGTTCGCGCCCAAGATCAGATCGCCGGAGATCGGCTTGCCCTCTTCGAATTCGGGCGCGTTGCGTTCGAGCCGCACCGTGCCGCCGGAGCCGCCCGGGCCGCTCGTCACGCTGGCATAGCCGCGTTCGACGATGACCTCGTCGGCGCGATAAAACGATGCCATGGCGCTCGGCGGGTCCATCCGGTTCGGACAGCCGCCATAGGTGAAGCTGCCCGCGTCGATGACGTTGAGCTGGTTCTTCTGCATGCCGCGGATGATGATGTCGATGCCGTGGCCGCCCATGCGGCTGCCGGAAACGCCCGGCACGGAGGACAGAAGCGCCCCGCCATCGAGACCGGCAGGCACCGGCAGAAGAGCAGGGTCGAAAGCGTAGCTTTGCGCGCCCTGGGTGACGGGCTGCTGATCTTCGACGGAGATCGGATCGAGGACGAGGTCCGCGTCCTGGGCATAGGCCAGCGTGGAAATGGTGCTCAGCAAAAGCGCGGTCGCGCCAAGGCGCACCGTGTGAAAGGTGGTCATATCTGTGTCCCTCTGGGATTTTTAATGTGTCAGATCGTTCCGGGGCGGGATGTTCCGATCCCGATCCCAAGGCCGTTTCGGGCCATGTGAAAGCTCAGACGAACAGAGGGGGCGCCCGCGTCGGGCGGCTGAAATCGCGCTGGACGATGTAGATTTGATGCGTGTCCGTGGGCGCAATCTCGGCCTTGTGGAGCCGACCTGCCGCTTCGGGCAAAAGGGTTTCGGCAACCAGAAAGGCCGCGCCGATCACGCAATAGGGACAGTCGGCCCCCTGCGATCCGTCACCGCTGGGAACTTCGCGGACCTCCCCGGTGGTGGTGTCGAAGACAAGGGTCGTGTTGCCGCCGGGTGTGCCGCAGAGTTGCAGCAAGATCTCGGTTTCGGACAGGGTGACGCCGCTTCGGGCATCGGGGCCGAAGGCGATGGAAACCTGAACCGCCAGAAGCGCAGCGAGACACATGGCCCAGAAGCCACGCAAAACCCGCATATTCAAGAAACCGTCCCCCATGACCTCCGTATGTTCGGAAGTCTACAAATTTGCAACTGTGAATTTGTTGCGCAGCTTGCGCACCGGTCTGCGCACTTATCGCGCGAGGCTGGCGGCAATCTGCCCGGCGAGCTGATCGACCGCGCGCCCCGAAGCCGCCGCGATCCCCGCAGGTGTGTCGGCGGCCAGAGGCACGGCGATGGCAAAGGGCACGATCCGCTCGCGCACCACCTGATCGAAGGAGGACACCGCGAACTGCCCCGCGAGATGCAGCTTGCCATCGGCGCGGCTGGCCATTTGCGACACGCGCACATCGACCTCGACCTGTGCCGGTTGCGCCAGTGGCCAGGGCTCGGCGGCGACCTGCGCGGTCGTGGTTGCGCTGAGCCGGTCGGCAAGCAGCTGGGGCATCGCCCGCGCCGGCGTGTCGGCCCAAAGCGCACCTTCGATCGGGGTCAGCGCCCCGTCCGCGCCTTCGCGCAGGATCAGATCGTCATTGGCATAGGCCGGAAGGGTGACCTGACGGATTTCCAGCGTCGCCACCCGAAGCGACACGCGCGAGACCTCCGTCACCGGCGCGCTCGCCATCAGATACCGCGGATCGGTGTCGCCACAGGCGGCGAGGCTGAGAAGCAGAAGGGGCAAAAGACGTGTCATGGCTTACCGTCCAAACAAGAGGGAATTGGGATTGCGCTCAAGTGTACGCGCAAGGCTCGAAAGCGCCTGTGCCGCCGAGCGCAGCTCGCGCAGGGTATCAAGCGTATCGCGGTTGAAGCGGGAATTCTGACCGTAACCGGCCAGAACCCCTTCGGCCTCGCTCACCAGCCCGTCGATCCGCTCGGCGATCTGCGGCAGATCGGCGACGGCGGCCTCGACCGCCTCGGCGGCGCTGCGGGCAGAGGCCAGCGTGGCGTTGGTGTTCTCCACCGCGCCCCCTTCGCGCAGCTCGGCCAAGGCGGTGCGCGCCTCATCGAGTGCGCCGGTCAGGCTTTCAGGCAGCTTGCGGGTGCTGTCCTGATCGATGAGCTTGTCGGCCCCGTCCAGAAGCTGGGTCGCCATGGTCAGGAATTGCTCAAGCTCAAGAGAATTGGCCTTCTCCGTCAATTGGTTCAACCCGCTGACCAGATCGGGCACCCCGGCGATTTTTTCGTCGAATGCGTCGGCCACCTCGGTCACGGAGGTCGCGGCCTCTGAGGCGTCTTCGAGTGCTGTGACCAGTTTGGCCACGGCTTCGGCGGTGCGCAGATCCTCGGCGATGCCGCGCAATTCCTCGACGGCTTTGCGCAACTCGCCGGGCAGGGCTTGCGCATCCGGGCCGCCGATCACGGCGCGCGCGTCGTCCATCAGCCCGACAAAGGCGTCGGGGGCCGCGCGCAGGTTCTCGTCGCCCGCAAGGCTCTCGATCGAGGCCAGCGTGGCGATGGCCTGTTCCATCAGCTTCTCGACCGGAAGGTCGTTGACCCGTTTCATCAGCCCCTCGGCGGTCGCGCCGGGATCGGGCAGGTCGGAGGTGACGGAGGGCAGAAGCGGTGCGGTCACCGCGAACACCCCGAGCGTGGCGGGGGCCGCGTCCGGCAATTCCGCAAGTTGCACCGCCAGAGACCGGCTGAAAATGCTTTGCGAGATCAAGCGCGCGCGCAGCCCGTCTTTCACGGCCCCGGCAAAGAACGCGATGGTTTCCGCAGGTGGCGTGTCTGGATCGAGGCCAAGACGGCTTGGGTCGATGGATATCGTGGCGCGCAGCACGACGGTCTGGCCCTCGGGGCCCTCCTCGATAAAGGCGCCAAGCGTCGAGACCGCGCCGATTTTCACCCCTTTATAGACGACGGGCGAACCGACGGTCAGTCCGGCAACGGATTGTTCGAACTCGACCGTCAGGTCGACCGGGTTCTCGATGGCTTCCTTGAACACGCTGGAGCGCGCTTCCTCCTCGTTCTCGTAGAGATCGAAAATCTGCCCCTGTGTGATCGGTTGTCCGCCGGAGAACACCGTGTCGAAAGACAGCCCGCCACGCAAAAGCCCGGCCACTGAGCCAACAGACAGATTAAGCCCGCCTGGCCCGATATTGACCGAAAAGCCCGAGGTCTGCCAAAACCGCGTGGCCGTGGTCAGGCGTTTATCATGCGGCGCGTTGATGAAGGCGTCGACGACCACCCCCGTGCCGCTGTCGAGCAGGCGCGGGGCTTCGATCTTGCCGACCTCAATGCCTTGAAAATAGATCGGGGCACCGGCGGTCAGTTGGCCGCCATCGGCGGTGCGCAGGGTGACTTTCGTGCCTTCCATCCCCGGAAGAATCAACGGCGGGGTTTCCAGTCCGGTGAACAGCGTGGCCCCGGTTTCGGCCTTCCCCGGATCGAAAGCGGCCTGAATATAGACGCCCGACAGCACGGTCGAGAGGCCGGAAATGCCGCTGGCCGAAACCTCGGGTCGCACCACCCAGAACTCGGCATCGGCAGGCAGGGCCTTGGCCACCGCCCGGTCGATCCGGGCACGGACGAGAACGGAGGTCAGATCGTCGGAGAAAGCCACGCTTTCGACCACGCCGACATCGACATCGCGATACCGGATCATGGTTTCGTCGGCGGTCACACCGGCGGCGTTCTCGAACAGGATCTCGATCGGTTGTCCGCGCTCGGCCCAGCTTTGCCACGCGATGAACAACGTGACGGCCAGCGCAGCCAGTGGCACCAGCCAGACAAAGGACAGATTGCGCCAGAACGACTGTTTCGGGCCTTCGATCAGAGGTTCTGCAATCTGTGGCTCATCCAAGGGAGCGCTCCTTTTTCTTCTCTCGGGCCACGGCCGCACCGGCGTCCCAGATCAGCCTTGAATCGAAACTCAACGCGGCGAGCATCGTAAAGGCCACCGACATGGCAAAACTCACCGCCGCGATCCCCGGCGAGATGGTGGCCGCGAAATCCAGCCGCACCAGGGACGACAGGATCGCCACCACGAATACGTCGATCATGGACCAGCGGCCAATGAATTCAACCACCTCGAAGAGGATATGCCGTTTGTGTGCCGAAAGTCGCACGCGATGCGAGACGCTGAGCGCGAGATAGGCAATAGCGATGAACTTGGCCACGGGGATGACGATGGAGGCAACGAAAACGATGATGGCGACGCCGTAATCGCCATGACGCATGAGCTCGATGACCCCACCGAGAATGGTGTTTTCCAACGTCTTGCCAAGCGAGGCGGTGCGCAGCATCGGATAGAGATTGGCGGGAATATAAACAACGAGCCCGGCGATCCACCATGCCCAGACCCGTTGCAGCGAGGCTTCGCTGCGCGGCGACAGATGCGCGCCGCATCGGGTGCAGACCCGCGTGTCCAGCGGATGCACCCGCCCGCAATGGGTACAGCCGATCAGCCCCGCCTCGCGCGCGGTTACGATGTGCGTCGGGCGTCCAGCGTTTTCCAAACCGTCACTCTGCTCATGAAATTGTCTTTCAGCACGGTGACGATCACCAGTGCGACGAAGGCCCAGAACGCCGGGCCGATGGAAATATGCGCAAGCCCCGCCACTTTGACCAAGGCAACCGCGACGCCGACGACGAAGACCTCCGCCATGGCCCAGGGCCTGAGCGCTTCGGCGAGGCGAAACACCGGGGCGGCAAAGCGCGCGGGGCGCCAGCCAAAGGCCATCGGACCCAGGACATATAGAAGCGCCACAAACCGCGTCACCGGCAAAACCACGATCAGCGCCGCCATGGCGAGCGTCAAAGGCGCGGTCAGCCCGGTCGAAAACGCCATCACCGTATCCAGAAGCGAACTGCGCCGCACCATGCCGGCGGCGCCCAACTCCAGAAAGGGAAAGAAGATCGCCGCGATCATCAGGATCAGTGCCGCCAAAGCCAGCATGATGATCCGCGTCATCGCCAGCGCCCGCGGCGCTTCGATGACCGCATGACAGCGCGGGCAGCGCAGCGTCTCGCCGAGCGCCACGTCCCGGTCGTGCAGCAGCGCGTCGCAGGACGGGCAGGCGATCACATCGTCGGGCAGGGGAGGCACGGGCACAACACTCATGCGGCCAGTGTATCGACCCTTGCCGGAAACGGGAAGGGGATCGGCAAGACGGATCGCCTGAGGCAGAACGGAAACGCGCGCCCGGGTCTCCGGACGCGCGTGCTTTTGTGCGTGGTTTGTTATGGTTAGGTTACGCGGGCATCTTCGCCAGCGCGTCGATGAAGAACGGGCGGAAGCCTTCCGGGTGTTCGCTCATCGGGAAGTGGCCAAGCTCGTCCATCACCGTGCAGGTCGCGCCGGGAATGGCGTCCGCCGTGCGCTGGGCATCCTCGGGCGTACAGGTCAGGTCATAGGCACCGACCAGAATATGCACCGGGGTTTTGCCCGTGTCGATCAGCGGCAGGCGCGGGATCAGGCTCTCGTCCTTGGTGTAGAAAGACAGATCGCCCCGGAACACACCCGGCCCGGATTGCATGAACATCCAGAGCGTGTTCCACCGCTCGGCATTCGGCGCATAGGGCGAGATATTCGCCGACACCAGCGCCGCACCCATCTCGCCGCCATGGGCGTCGGGGCGGTGGAACCAGTCGATGTCGTACCAGGCCGGTTGGAAATCGGAGGCTTCGATGGCGATGAAGCCCGAAAACCTGTCGGCATGAAGTGCGGCAAGTTGAAGCGATATGCGCCCGCCCATGGAACAGCCCGCCAGCACCGGCGTCTCCAAGCCGAGCGCCTCGACAATGGCCAGAACCGTTTCGATATAGAACTCGGTGGTCAACAGGTATTCTTCGGTTTCAAAGCCCTCGGGCGGCAGGGATTTCCCATGCCACGGCATGTCGAACGCGATCAGACGATTGTTCGCCGTCACTTCGGCATCGTTCATCAGGTGACGCCACTGGCGGGTGTCTGCGCCTGCGGTATGCAGGCAGAGAACAGGGCGGCCCTGACCGGCCTCTTCGAAATAAATGCGGTGGGTGCGACCGCTTACGGTGACGGTCACATACCGACCGACGATGGGATCGATCATGCTCATGCCGACACCTCCATGCCCGAAGTCGTGTCCCGGCCAAGGGCAAGGAATTCTTTGAAAAAACGCAGGTTTTTGACGAGGACGAGGATGTCGCCATCGACCCGCGCCCGCCCGATCTTCACCAGGCCGAACACGTCGTGAAAGCCCGCCTCGGGGATCGGCTGCCAGAACGCCTCGAGCGCCTCCGCATCGGTGCGCAACGCAAAACGCCACGGCGTCTTGCGGCTCGGCCCGGGGGTCACATCGACCAGATGGCCTTTCTCGAAGGTGAGGTAATATTCGTCCTCGCCCAGTTGAATCAGAACCGTTTCGGAAAACAGCCGTCCCAATCTGAGAAGATGGGCGCGCGCGTCCAGCGCAGCTCCCATGGCGGTCCATTTGTCGAGCATTTCTGCATCATCCCGTATCATTGTCTTTCCGGGAGACCATGCTTTTGCGGGCGGCATTCAGCAATGTCGAAAGGGGTATCTCCCGATACCTGCGGGGCGGTCGCGGTCGCGCAGGGACATGTCGAGACCTCCGGGTATCGACCGATACCGGGATGCGTATTGGAACGGGGCGTCGGCTCTG
Organism: Celeribacter sp. SCSIO 80788; assembly: GCF_051054295.1. GTDB lineage: Bacteria > Pseudomonadota > Alphaproteobacteria > Rhodobacterales > Rhodobacteraceae > Celeribacter. The sequence goes on from NZ_CP150482.1 coordinate 3,214,310, forward strand.
AAATCATCCACCCCAGCTTTGAAGACGGGTGTCTTCATCCGCGATTGATATGCCGCGCCAGGCTTTGAGGAGGACCAAGATGCGCAATGTGACCATTGAGAATGTAACCGAGATCGTTCTGGGCTCGCTGGGGAAAAACGGGCCGATCACGCCCCGCAACCACGAGATCATGACCTGCCTGATCCGTCACCTGCACGACTTCTGCCGGGAAGCGAAGATCCAGCATCACGAGTTCCTCTATGCCTGTGATTTCCTCGCCCGCGCCGGTCAGATCACCGATGACAAACGTCAGGAATTCATCCTTCTGGGCGACATCCTCGGCGTCGAAGTGCTGGTCGACATGCTGACCCACCCGATCGACGGCACCGAGAGCGAATCCACCGTGCTCGGGCCGTTCTACCGCGAAAACCCGCCGGTTCTGCCGAAGGGCTCGTCCACCGTTCAGAAGCATTTCGATGACGAGGAAACCGTTTATTTCGAGGGCTATATCCGCGATGTCGCCGGCAATGCGCTCGAAGGCGTGATGCTTGATGTCTGGGAAGATGCGCCGAACGGTCTTTATGAAAACCACGACCCGGACCAGCCGGATTACAACCTGCGCGGCCGTTTCATGACCGACGAAAACGGTCACTTCGCGTTCCAGGCCGTGCGTCCGGTGCCCTATCCGATCCCCTCGGACGAAACCGCAGGCGAGCTGATCCGCGCCATGGGTCACCACCCGAACCGTCCGGGCCACATCCACTTCATGATCGCGAAAGACGGCTACCGCAGCCTCGTCAGCCAAGTCTACGACAGCTCCAGCGACTTCCTTGAAAAAGACAGCGTCTTCGCCGTCAAGGAAAGCCTCGTGGCCGAGTTCCGTCCGGCCGGTGACGACTACGACACTGATCTCTATGTCCGCTTCGATTTCATCATGAAAGCGGCGGATGTGGCGGCTCTGGCTGCGGAATAATCCGCGCAAACCCGCTGTGACACCCTGCTGTGACACAATGCCAAGCCCCCGCCGATGCGCGGGGGCTTTCGCTTGTCTGAAAAACCGGGTTTCATAGACAAAGCCTAAGGGGAGAAGCGGGCGTGGACATCCGGCAGATGAAATATTTCGTGGCGGTCGCCGAGGAGCTGCATTTCGGACGCGCCGCCGAGCGGCTCGACATGGCGCAGCCGCCGCTCAGCCGTCAGATCAAACAGATCGAGACGGAGATCGGCGTCCTGCTGTTCAATCGGGGCCGCAATGCGATCACGCTGACACAGGCGGGGGAACAGCTCTACAAACGGGTGATCGCCATTCTGGCCCAGATCGACGACGCCATTCTGGAGGCCCGTCGCATCGGGCAGGGCGCCGAGGGGCGGCTGCGTCTGGGCTTTGTCGGCTCCTCGACCTACGGGCTTTTGCCGACCATCGTGAAATCCTACCGCGCGCATTATCCGGAGGTGAATCTGGGTCTTTTCCCGATGAACAACGCCCGGCTGCACCGCGCCCTTGTGCGCCGCGAGATCGACGTGGCCTTTGCCCGTCCGGCGCTGACCGATTCAGAGTTCCAGACCCGGTTTCTGGCCGAAGAAGCCCTGCTCGCCGCTGTGCCCGACATGTTCCAGCCCGGGCCGGGGGATCGGTTCGATCCCGGGAGCGCCCGTGGGCAGAACATCATCCTCTACCCGGAATTCCCGCGCCCGAGCTACGCCGATTTCGTGATGTCCAATCTTGAGAGCAAGGGATTCACCGAGTTCAAGCGGGTGTTCACCATGGACCTTCAGACTGCGCTGAGCCTTGTGGCCATCGGCGAAGGGGTCTGCATCGTCCCGGCCTCGGTCGCGACCGGTAAGCGTAACGGAATTCGTTTTCTCACGATCGAGCCCGAGCTCGACAAGACGGCGCTCTCGGTGAGCCACCGTCTCGACGAACAAGGTGTGCATGTGAAGAATTTCATCAAGATCGCGCAAACCGTCGCGCGCAAGATGCTCTGAGCGAAGAGGGGAGGCGGGGCTTACGCCCCGACCGCCCGAAGCCCGCCCTGGATGCCGTCGCGGTCGAACCGCGCGATCTTGTCCTCGTCCAGCGATACGCCGATGCCCGGCCCTTCGGGAAGATGCACTTCGAAATCGCTGTAGCTGAGCGGCGTGGCAAGGATTTCCTCGGCAAAGAGCAAGGGCCCGAACAGCTCACAGCCAAATGTCATCCGGTCCACCGTGGCAAAGAGATGCAGTGCCGCCGCCGTGCCGACGCCGCTTTCCAGCATGGTGCCGCCGTAAAGGCCGATCCCCGCCGCTTCGCCCATGGCGCAGACCTCGCGCGCGCGTTTCAAACCGCCCGATTGCGCCACCTTGACGGCAAACACATCCGCCGCGCGGTCACAGGCATAGGCCATCGCCGACGCCGGCCCGCTCAGGCCCTCGTCGGCCATCACCGCAATGCGATGCGCGACGGTGAGTTCCGCCATGCCCGCCCGGTCGCTGCCGACAACAGGTTGCTCGGCCAGCGTGCAGCCGATGTCCTCAAGCCCCGAAAGCCCCCAGCGCGCATCGTGCAGCGACCAGGCCTGATTGACGTCGACGCGGATCTGGCCACGGTCGCCCACCGCCTTGGCGATGGCTTCGACATGGGCAATGTCTTCGCGGACCGGGCGTTTGCCGATCTTCAGTTTGAAAATATTATGCCGCTTGGTGTCGAGCATCTCATGGGCTTCGTCGATGTCTTTCGCGGAAATCCCGCTCGCCAGCGTCCAGGCACAGGGGATCGACGTCCGCACCGCGCCGCCGAACAGGTCCGCCAGCGGCACGCCCTGACGCCGCGCCAGCCCGTCCCAAAGTGCCATTTCCACGGCCGCCTTGGCGATATTGTTGCCCTTCACGGCCATATCCATGCGCTGGATCGCGGCGTTCACATTGTCCGCCGGCTGATCGGCCAGAACCGGCGCGATATAGGTGAGAATGGCGGAGCGAATGCTCTCCGGGCTCTCGGAACCATAGCTCAGGCCACCGATGGAGGTGCCTTCACCGATGCCTTCGGAGCCATCGGAGAACCGGATGCGGACCAGTACGAAGGACTGGGCCAGCATCGTGGTCATCGCCAGAACGTGCCCGCGAATGGTGGGCACGTCGATAATTTTCGCTTCAATCTGTTCGATCCGGGTCAAGGTCTTGGCTTTCATGTCTGATGTGTCACCAGCATGAAGCAGCGCGACGGATCGGTCCATTACCTTGCCGGTCTCGGGTGATACTTCCGGGTGGTTTCAGCCGCGATGGTGAATCGTTGCGATGAACCGCAGGGCGGCCCGGAGCTCACGGAAACCTGCCGAAACAGGACGTTGGACGCGCCGACCGGTCATTTCGTCAAAATCAGTTTGCCCGCGCGGGTGATGCGCAGAGTGTAGATCTGACCGTCCAGATTGATCTGACGGGTGCTGCCTTCGGCAATCAGGCTGCGCGCGTCGAGCGGCGGGAGTTGCGTGGTCTCTGCGGTCATCGAGGTTACATATGCGTTCATTTCAGGTGCCTTTGGGCTTGTGTCTTTATCAGTCATCTCAATCCGCCTGCCTTTCGGTTGGCGGTGAATTGCTTCACGTGGTTGAGGATCACCAAGACTGGCTGGGCGTTTCCCGCCTCTGCTTGCCATGGGGCCGCGCCGACTGCGCGACTCACGGGTCATTCCCGTTCTCTTTGCTCTGGATATTAAGCCTGAGTTTTTCTGTCAACTTTTTCGTGGGGATATTTTTGCCGCGAACTTGAAATCTGCGACACTGTGCGAATTTTGCCGCAAGACGGCGAAGCTCGACATCTACTCACACGGAAACCCGTGTCCCAGCGCGTGTGAGAGCAGATCAAAGTTGACAAATGTGTCAATTCTCATATGTCACGAGACAACCTCGTGACAGTCGGAGCAACGCGATGATGGCGGACCGGAACATGTTTGTGGCGCTTTTGCTTGCGGTCTTGCCGCAGGCCGGAGGGGCTGAGCCGCCTCTGAAGGTCGAACTGATCGCCGCAGAAAGCGAACCCGTGGTGCAGGAATTGCGGGTCATCGGTTCGGTCGAGGCCACCGACAGTTTCCCCGCCTCCTTCCGGCGCGGCGGACAGATCGACATGCTTGCGGCCGAGGTTGGACAGCGTTTTTCCGCAGGGGAGGTGATCGCGCGCATCGACCCGACCAATATCGTCGCCCAGCTCGATGCTGCGCAAGCCAATCTCGACGCTGCCGAGGCCGCGCTCGTGCAGGCGGCTCAGGCCCGCGACCGGACGCAATCCATGCTGGATCGCGGCGTCGGCACGCAGGCCCAATATGATGAGGCGCAGCAGGATTACCTCGAAGCCAAGGCGCAACGCGATCAGGCCAGCGCCCTCCTCGAAACCGCTGAACAGGCCTTCGAGGACACCGAGTTGAAAGCCGACCGCGCCGTGACGGTGATCGAACGCTATGCCGATCTGGGGGAGGTTGTCTCCGCCGGGACCGCCGTCGTTCAGCTTGCTCCCGAAGACCAGCGTCAGGCGGTGTTCCTTGCTCCCGATATGGCGGGGCTGTCGTCCCTGCGCGGCCATGTGCTCGAACTTGACCCGGCGGGACCGGTTGCGGCCTTCGAGGCCACGGTGACGGAGGTTCTGCCGGTTCTGAACGACACCGGCACCGTGGAAATCCACGCCGACATCCCGGCGGACAAGGTCGCGGAGATTCCCATCGGCACCTCGATCACCGGGCGCGTGGCCCTGCGCATGACGCCGCGCATCCTGTTGCCCTGGACCGCCCTGAGCGGCAGTGTCGACGGCCCCGCCGTCTGGGTGCGCGACCCGGCGACCGGCGCGGTGGCGCTGAAACAAGTGCGCATCGACCGCTACGAGGATGACATGATTTCCATCGCCGAGGGGCTGGGCGAGGGCGATGTCGTGGTCGGGGCGGGCTCGCATCTCTTGTATGACGGGCGACAGGTCGAAGCACTGGAGGGCGGGGAATGATGAGCCTTTTGCAGAGAATCATGCTGACGACCGCGTTTTGCCTGTCGGCCAACGCAAGCGTCGCCGAAGAGACAACCGTGCCGGAGGCGCCTCGCCCGGTCATCACCGAATTCCTGTCCTCCGACCCGGCGGCGGAACGCCAGTTCTCCGGTGTGATCCGCGGACAGGACGTCACTGCGCTGGCGTTTCAGACCAGCGGGCGTCTGGCGACGCTCGACGTCGATGCCGGGGACCGGGTGACCGAGGGGCAGGTGATCGCCACGCTCGACCAGATCACGCTGGCCCAGGATGTCGCCGTGGCTCAGGCTGCGCTCTCCGCCGCCGAGGCGCAGGCGGAGTTCGCCCTCTCGCAATATGATCGCGTCGAGGCCCTCGTCGCCCGCAATGTCGCCACCAGGGCCCAGATCGAAGCGGCTCGCGCCGCCCGCGATGCCGCGACCGCCAACGCCGACAGCGCCCGCGCCGATCTGGCGCAGGCCGAAGAGGCGGCGCGCTACGGCCACCTGAGCGCGCCGCGCGACGGCATCATCCTGAGCACGGATGTCGAACCCGGCACCTTGGTGAGTTCCGGCGTGAGCGTGGTCGAAATGGCCGACCCGCTGGGCCGCGAGGCGATCATCGACGTGCCGGAAAGTTTCGCCATGGTGATCCCGGATCACGCCGGTTTCATCGTGCGGCACCGCTCCGACGGCGTCGCCCCGGTCGCGGCGACCCTGAGCGTGATCGAACCGGTGGCCGAGACCAGCCTTGAGACCCGCCGTCTCCGGCTTACCCTCGACGATCCGCCGGAAGATTACCGCATCGGCACGCTGATCACCGCGACCTATGACAGCGACGCAGCCCCGGTGATGACCCTGCCGCAAACCGCGATTGCGGGGACGGATGAGGCTCCGGGCGTCTGGCGGGTCGAGGCCGGGAAGGGCGAGACCGGACGGACTGTCCATTTCATGCCGGTGACGCTCGGGCGGAGCATCGGGACGCGTGTGGTGATTGCCTCGGGTCTGACCGAGGGAGATGAGATTGTGGTGCGGGGCGCGCATGCGCTCGCAGAAGGCCAAAAGGTCGGGGAGCGGCGGCAATGAAAGGGTTCAACCTGTCCGATTGGGCGCTGGGGCATCGCTCCTTCATCTGGTTCATGATGATCGTGGCGGTGGTCGCGGGCGCGCTCAGTTACATGAAACTCGGCCGCGAAGAAGATCCGGCCTTCACCATCCGTACCATGGTTGTGACCGCCAGCCTGCCGGGCGCCACCGCCGAGGAAACCGTCACCCAGGTGACAGACCGCATCGAGCGCAAGTTGCAGGAACTGCCCGCGCTCGACGGCACGCGCTCGGTCACCTATCCCGGCATCGCCATGGTCTATGTCGACCTGCGCGACGACATCCCCTCCGATCAGATCACCCCGTCCTGGATCCGGGTCCGACAGATGATGTCGGATATTCAAAGCGAGTTCCCGCAGGAATTTCAAGGCTTTGCCTTCAACGACGATTTCGGTGACGTTTACGGCACGGTCTATGCCTTCACAGCCGACGGCTTTGCGCCCGAGGAGTTGAAGGACTATGTCGAGGACATCCGCGACGAGATCGAGAAAGTCGACAACGCGGGCAAGGTCGAGCTCTTCGGCACCCGCGATCAGGTGATCCGCATCGAATTCTCCTCCCGCCGTCTCGCCGCCTTCGGGCTCGAGGTGCAAAGCGTGCTCTCGTCGCTTTCGGCCCAGAACGAGATCGTGTCCTCGGGCATGATTTCGACAGAGGGGGAAAACATCCTTCTGCGCGTGTCCGGCCAGTTCGACAGTGCCGAGGCGCTGGCGCAGGCCCCGCTGCGCTCGGGCGATATCTTCTTTACCCTCGCCGATGTGGGCGAGGTGACCGAAGGCTACGAGGACCCGCCCTCCGAACTGTTCCGCTACAACGGCCAGCCCGCCATCGGGCTCAAGATCGGTATGCGCGACGGCGGCAATATCCTCGATTTCGGCTCGGCCGTGGACGCGCTCATGACCGAGCTGACCGCCGCCCTGCCGATTGGCATCGACGTGCATCACGTCGCCGATCAGCCGAAAGTGGTCGAGGAGTCGGTCGGCCATTTCGTGCAGGCTCTGATCGAAGCGGTGGTGATCGTTCTGGCCGTGAGCTTCGTGTCGCTCGGCGTGCGCGCGGGCTTTGTCGTCAGCCTGACGATCCCGCTGGTGCTGGCGCTCACCTTCGTTTTCATGGAGATCATGGGCATCACGTTGCAACGGATTTCCCTTGGCGCGCTGATCATCGCGCTGGGCCTTCTGGTCGACGATGCGATGATTGCCATCGAGACGATGATCTCCCGGCTGGAACGCGGCGAAAGCCGTCACAAGGCGGCGTCCTACGCCTGGACCACCATCGCCTGGCCGATGCTGACGGGCACGCTGATCACCACGGCGGGTTTCATCCCGATCGGGCTCAACAGCTCGAACGCCGGGGAATACACCCGCACGCTGTTCTATGTGATCGCGATCTCGCTGGTGCTGAGCTGGATCGTCGCGGTGCTCTTCGCCCCGGTGCTGGGCGCGACCTTCCTGCCGAAGAAATGGAAACACGAACATGGCGAAGCGGGTTGGCTGCGCCGTCGTTTCCATCACCTGCTGCGCCTGTCGATGCGGTTCAAACTTCTCACCGTTTTGATCACCTTCCTCACCTTCGCGGTCTCCGTCGTCGGCATGAGCAAGGTCGAACAACAGTTTTTCCCAAGCTCGGATCGCCCCGAGGTTCTGGTCGATGTGACCCTGCGCCAGAATGCCAGCATCTACGCCACCGACAGCTCTATCGCGGACTTTGAGACTTGGCTGGGGGAGCAGGAAGAGGCCACATTCTGGACCACCTACATCGGCACCGGCGCGCCGCGTGTGATCCTGACGCTTGAGGCGCTGACGCCCGGACCCAATATCGGTCAGCTTCTGATCGTGACGACCGATCTGGAGGCCCGCGACCGTCTGATCGCCAAGGTCCGCGCCTATTCCGACGCTCAGCCCGGCACGGAATTCTATCCCAAGACTTTCGAACTGGGGCCGCCCGTGGGCAAGCCGGTGCAATACCGGATTTCCGGGCCGGATTATGCCGAGCTGCGCGATCACGCCCGCGATTTCGCCGCCGTGATGGCCAGCGATGACCGGCTGATCTCCATCGCACCCGACTGGAACGAGCCGAGCCGCGTCGTGCGGGTCGATCTCGATCAGGCCCGGATGCGCCAACTCGGGCTGACGCAATCCGATGTGGCGGGGGTTCTGGCCTCGCTGTTCGAGGGCACGACCGTGACCCAGATCCGTCAGGGCCGCGATCTGATCAATGTGGAAATCCGTGGTGCCGATGAGGACCGCCAGACGCTTTCCGCCCTCGAAAGCCTGCAATTCGCCAATGCCGACGGGGTGTCCATCCCGCTGTCGTCCATCGCGACGCTGGATTGGGTCACCGAACAGCCGATGATCCGTCAGGAAGACCGCGAACCGGTGATCACCGTCAAGGCGGCGATTGCCACCGACGATCTTCCGGCGACCATCGTCACCGATCTTACCCCCACTGTGGCGGCCTTTGCCGAGACCCTGCCGCGGGGCTATTCGGTCGAGGTCGGCGGCACGGTCGAGAGCAGTTCGGAAAGTCAGGCGCCGATCATGGCGGTGATGCCGATCATGATCCTGATCATGCTGACGCTGACAATGATGCAGGTGCAGAGCTTCCGACTGATGTTCGTTGTGCTCGCCGTCGCGCCTCTGGGCCTGATCGGTGTGGTCGCCTCGCTCCTGTCGGCCCATGCGCCGATGGGCTTTGTTGCGCTTCTGGGCGTTCTCGCCCTGATCGGCATCCTGATGCGCAACTCGATCATCCTCGTGCAGGCCATCGAAGACCTGCGCGCCGAGGGCAAATCGCGCTGGCAGGCGGTGTTCGAGGCCTCGGACAGCCGTGCGCGCCCAATCCTTTTGACCGCCGCTGCGGCGTCGCTGGCGCTCATCCCGATCTCGCGTCAGGTGTTCTGGGGCCCGATGGCCTATGCCATGATGGGCGGCATCATCGCGGGGACATTGATCACCCTGCTGTTTGCCCCCGCGCTCTATTGCCTCGTCTTCGGCGTGAAGCCCGAAAAGGAGGCCTGAGCATGACCAAGGGCTGCTCCGCCCCTCTCGATCACCGCACCCGCATCGGTCAGGCGCGCCGCGAAAAGACCCGCGAGCGGCTGTGCGAAGCGGCGATCATGGTCTTTGCCGAACGCGGGCTGAACGGCACGGTGATCGACCATGTGGTGCGTCAGGCCGGGGTGTCGCGCGGCACGTTCTACAATTATTTCGACACCATCGAGGATGTGCTCGATGCCGCGCGGGTGATGCTCAAACGCGAGCTGGTGTTGCTGGTCAAGGATTCGGTCGATTTCGACCGCCCGCCCGCCGAACGTGTCGCCTTTGGCCTGCGCGCCTTCATCGAAGTGGCGCGCCAGAACAAGCTCTTCCTCGAATTCTCCGCCCGCCTCGGGCATCAGAGCTACAGTTTCTCGAACCTGTTGAAGGAAACCGCGCCGGGTTTCGTGTCGAGCGCCATCGAGGCCGGGGAATTCAGGCCGATCCCGGAGGGGTTGATCTTCGATCTGATGGAAAGCGGCGCGATTTCCGTGCTGCGGCGTCTGATGGACGGCGAAGCGGTCGATGTCGCGGCCTTCGTGGCGGCGATGCTGCGGGTGTTGGGGCTGAGTTATGAGGCCTCCGTGGCGATTGCCGCGCTGCCGGTCGAGGTGCCGCAACCCGCCGAGGACAGTCTTCTGCTGCGCGCGAACGCGACCTGGAGCGCGTCACACTGAGGGGGTGTTCAGACGCGCCATCGCTTCGGCCAGAACGGTCGCGGCGCGCACCCCGTCGATCAGCCTGACCCCCGTGGCCGCACTCAGCGCCGCGTGATGCGCCGTCATTCCAGCACAGCCGAGAATGACGCTGCCTGCGCCGCGCGCACCCATGGCGCTGATCTCCGTTGAGAGCCTGTCCAGCACCTCGGGCCGCCCTTCCTCGACGTCAAGTACCGGAATGTTCGACGGCACAACGCCGAGACAGGCACCTTCGAACCCAAGCCGCTCGATATTGTCTTCGATCACCGGCACCGACCCGGCCATCGTCGTGACCACGCCGTAACTCTGCCCCATCAGGAGCGCCATGTGATACGCCGCCTGTCCGATGCCGATCACCGGGCAATGTGCCTTGGCGCGCAGCTCCTCAAGTCCGGTATCGTCGAAACAGGCGATCACGATGACCTCGACACCTGCCTCCCGCGCCTTTGGCAAAAGCGCCAGAAGCCCTGGCAGGGCGGCGTCGCCGTCCTCTGGCCCCTGAATGGCGGGCGGGCCGTCACTATTGGTCCAGCCGAGGATCTCCGCCTCCGGCAGCACCGCCCGTGCGGTTGTCACGACGCTCTCGGTCATTGCCACGGTCGAATTCGGATTGAGAAAGAGGAGCTTCACCTCAGACCCCTTGTCCCGCGTCCGACCCGAACCGTGCCCGGCGTTTGCCAAGGACCCAGACGGTCAAGAGAAACGCCCCGATGATCAGCAGGGAAAACAGCGTCGTGAGCGTGCCGAGCGCATAGATCACCGGCGTGGTCACATTGGTGGTCATCCCGAAAATCTCCAAGGGCAGGGTATTGTAGGAGCCTGCGGTCAAAAGCGTGCGCGCGAACTCATCGTAAGAGAGCGTAAAGCCAAAGAGACCCACCCCGATGAGCGACGGCGCGATGATCGGTAGAACCACATAGCGCACGGTTTGCCAAGGGGAGGCGCCCTGGTCGCGCGCGGCTTCCTCGAAGGATTTGTCAAACCGGTTGAAGACGGCGAACATGATCAACAGGCCAAAGGGCAGGGTCCATGTGAGCTGCGAGCCGAACCCCGAGGTCGCCCAGTGAATTTTCAACCCGAACTGGTTGAAGATCAGGCCCACACCCAAAGAGATCAGGATCGAGGGGATCACCAGCGAGGCGATGATCAGATAGAACAATATGCCGGAACCGTAGAAGCGTTTGCGGAAGGCAAAGCCGCCCATGACGGAGACCACGACGGTCGTCACCATGACCATCAGGCCGAGCGCGAAGGAGCGGCGGAAACTGCCCCAGATGTCGCCCACGGCCTGTTCCTGAAACAACTCGCGGAACCAGTTGAGCGAGGTGCCCTGCATCGGGAATGTCAGACCTCCGCCGGGGCCTTGGAACGACAGGATGCCGATGGTCAGGGTGGGGCCGTACAGGAACAGGATGAACAGCGCGAAGAAGGCTGTGAGCACGTAGAAGGACTTGGATTTCTTTTCCATGGCTCAAAGCTCCTTCCGGATGTCGACGAAGCGCAACAGGATGCCGATCACGATCAGGACGGTGATCAAAAGGATTACGGCGGTCGCGGCGGCAGACGGGTATTGCAACAGCGCGATGTCGTTCGAAATCAGCCGTCCGACATTGGCCTTTTGCGACCCGGACATGAACCGCACGGTGATGAAATCGCCCATCACAAGCGTCAGCACAAAAATGGTCCCGATCATGATCCCCGGCTTCGTGAGCGGCAAAATCACATGGGTCAGGGTCTGAAACCCGCTCGCGCCATTGTCGCGCGCCGCTTCGATCAGGGAATGATCAATCCGCGTCATCGTGTTGAAAATCGGCACCACCATGAACAGCGTGTAAAGATGCACAAAGGCCAGGATCACCGAGAAATCGGAATACAAGAGCCACTCCAATGGCTGATCCGTGATGCCCCAGCTTTGCAGCATCGAGTTGGCGATGCCGTTGCGCCCGAGGAACGGAATCCACGAAATCATCCGAATGATGTTCGAGGTCCAGAACGGAATGGTACACAGAAGGAAAAGCGCGATCTGTGTCGTCTGGTTCTGGATGTGAAAGGCGAGATAATAGGCGACCGTAAACCCGATCGCGAGCGTCATCGCCCATGTGATCGCGGCGTATTTGAACGTCGCGAAGAAGACTTTGTAGGTCACCGGAGAGCCGAACAGAAATTCGTAATTCTCAAAGGAAAACCCCGGGATGATCGAAAACTCGGTGGCCTGCCAGAAGCTCACCACGACGATGGTGATGATCGGCAGGATCAGAAATCCGATCAGGATCAGGGTCAGGGGCGAGGCCTGTAGCCAGCCCTGGATATGACGGTTTTTGAGCATCGCTTGGTTTCTTTCGTCTCAAAATATCCCGGGGGAGGAGACGTGCAGGCGCAACGCCTGCACGGTGGAGGGGGCAGCGCCCCCTCTTTGGCTTAGGACGCGATGAACTCGTTCCATTTGCGAACCATATACTGGTTCTCGTCCATGACGGAGTTCCAGCAGGCCACATGCCCCATGCGATCATAGAAGGCCCCGCCATCGCGCGTCTCGCCCGCCTGCGCCAGAACGTCGCCAGTGGGCGAGGTGATGACGTCGGTCGCGGGTTTGCCTTCGAACCAGTAACCCCACTCGTTCTCGGTCATGAACTCTTTCGAGGTTTCCGGCACGGCGGAATAGTAACCCTGACGCATCAGGTAACCGCCGACCCAACCGGAGAGATACCAGTTGATGTATTCATAGGCCGCATCCAGCGCCATGCCGGACAGATTCGCCGACAGGCCGATCCCGCCGCCCCAGCTCCGATAGCCCTCTTTCAGCGGCTGGTAGACGCATTCGATGCCGCGCGATTTCACCGCGGTGATCGCCGGCGACCACATCGACTGGATCACGACTTCGCCCGAGGCCATCAGGTTGACGCTCTCATCAAAGGTCTTCCAGAAGGCGCGGAACTGGCCGTTCTTTTTCGCCTCGGTAAAGATCGCCATGGTCTTGTCGATCTCTTCGCGGGTCATGTTGCCCTTGTCGCCATATTGGATCTCGCCCATGGCTTCGCAGACCATCGCCATATCCATGATGCCGATCGAGGAAATGTCGAGGATGGAGGCCTTGCCCTTGAACTCCGGGTTCAGAAGCTCGGTCCAGCTCTCGATCGGACGGCCGATCAGGTCCGGGCGGATGCCCAGCGTGTCGGCATTGTAAATGGTCGGGATCAGCGTCATCCAGTTGGTCTGCTCGGTCGCAAAGGTCTTCGACCCTTCGCCCTCGACAAAGCCCACGGTATGCGGCGCAGTGCCCTGTGCGATCACGCTTTCGGGGGTCAGTTTGCCGTCTTTAAAAATGCCGACGATCTTGTCGTAATTCGCGATCTTGGACACATCCATCGCCTGAAGGTTGCCGGTCGGCCAAACCTTTTTACAGATCCAGTATTCGATGTCGGCGATGTCGAAGCTGTCCGGCTGGGTCGCGGCGCGCTGGGTCACAGAATCGGAATCGAGCGCGGTCATCTCGAGCGTAAAGCCAAGGTCTTCCTTCACCTTATTGGCCACATCGTTGAGGTTCGACACGCCGGTGCCGAACTGGCGCAGCGTGATGTCCTTGATCTCCTGAGCCCAGACCATGGGCGCCGGAAGGGCCGAGGCCGCGACGGCGGCCGCACCGCCCTTGAGCACCGCACGGCGCGAGTAACGCATTTTAGACATGTGATTCTTCCCTTGTTGGATGGATCGTAGAGTTAAGCCTGGAGGCGGTGGGCCCGCCCCTCGTCCCAGGCGAGGCTGACCGCATCGCCCGGATTTTTCGGATTCGCATAGAAGGTGCCCTCGGGCACGAGCGCCAAAACCTCTTCGCCCGCTTCGGTCATCGAGGTCATCGCCACATGCGCGCCCTGATATTCGACGGAGGTCACCGTGGCCGACAGGCCGTGATCGCCCAGAACCACCTCATCGGCCCGAAGCGCCACCTTGGCCCCGTCGAGCGAAATGACATTATGCCCGCCCATGAACCGCGCCACGAATTCGGTCTTCGGCGCGTTCCACACGTCGCGCGCGGCGCCTGCCTGTTCGATCACCGCGTTGTTCATCACCACGATCTCGTCGGCGAGCGCCAGCGCTTCGTCCTGCCCGTGGGTGACGTGGATAAAGGTGATGCCCAGCTCGCGTTGCAGGCGTTTCAACTCGGCCCGCACCTTGATCCGCAGAAACGGATCGAGCGCCGACAGAGGCTCGTCGAGCAACAACACCCGCGGTTTCGTCACCAAGGCGCGGGCCAAAGCGACGCGCTGTTGCTGGCCGCCGGAGAGTTGCGCGGGCAGGCGCTGGGCAAAGCTCGTCATATGCACAAGCTCCAACATTTCGTCGGCGGCCTTATGGCGGCTCGCCTTGTCGACGCCCTTCATCCGAAGCGAAAACGCCACGTTGTCGCGCACCGAGAGATGCGGGAACAGCGCATAAGACTGGAACATCATCGCCGTACCGCGTTTCGCGGGAGGCAGATGGGCAATGTCCAGCCCGTCGAGCACGATCGAGCCATCGGAGACGCTTTCATGTCCGGCGATCATTCGCAAAGTCGTCGATTTGCCACAGCCGGACGGCCCCAGCAGGCACACATAGGTGCCATTGTGAAACACGTAATTCACATCCCTCACGGCGACCGTGTCGCCATAGCGTTTGGTCAGATGTACGAGTTCCAAATCTTTTCCAGAGCGCATGTCCGTCCGCCTTGTCTGCGTTTCACTGCTCTGACGCTGAGCCGGTTTCCGGCATGGGCGAAGATTTTTCCGTCCTCCTGGCCCTGCGGAACACGAAATGCCTGCTGTTTGGGCGCGTCGTACATAAGAGTGCATTAATTATGCGCTATAATTGTATACAATCTTGTGGACGAAAATTTTCTGTCACCGCACTTGAGAATCAGCGCCCGGGGCGGAAAGTAGACCGATCAGAAGACGAAGGACGATCAAATGGCGGAGCCGGTTGAGCAGAAAGAAAGCGGAAGCGCACGGGTTGCGGAAAGTCTCGCCATGGCGATCCACGAACACCGGCTCTCCCCCGGCATGAAGCTCAGCGAGGACGAGGTGGGCGAGATCTACGGTGTCAGCCGCACCGTGGTGCGCGCCGCCCTGCAACAGCTCGCCCATGACCATCTCGTCGAATTGAAACGCAACCGCGGCGCGTTCGTCGCCCAGCCCTCCGTCAAGGAGGCGCGCGAGGTGTTCGAGGCCCGCGCTTTGCTGGAGCCGCGCACCGCCCGCTCCGCCGCCGAGCGCGCGACGCCCGAAGACATCGAGATCCTGCAACGGCATATCGACGAGGAACACGCCGCGACTCATGCCGGTGACACCGGGCGCGCCCTGCATCTGTCGGGCATGTTCCATGTCGAGATCGCCCGCATCGCCGATCAGACCACGGTCGCCGATTTCATCGCCCAGCTCGTCTCCCGCTCCTCGCTGATCATCGCGCTCTATTGGCAAAGACGCACGGCGCTTTGCGAAAGCCATGCCCATGACGCACTGATCAAGGCGCTCGCCCGTCATGACGGCGCGGCCGCCGAGGAAATGATGAAACACCATCTGCTCGACCTTTTGACCTCGCTCGATCTGCGCGATCAGCCCTCGGTGCCGAAATCCCTCAAGGAGGCGTTGAATTGATCCTCCGCCCCGCCAGCGCCGCCGAAGTGGTCACTGTGCTCGACTGGGCGGCGGAAGAAGGATGGAACCCAGGCCTCGACGATGCCGCCCCCTTTGCCGGGGCCGACCGGAACGGGTTTTTCGTCGCCGAAAAGAAAAGCGGCCTCGCCGCCGCGATCTCCGTGGTCAATCACTGTCCGGGCTTCGCCTTTCTCGGCCTCTATATCTGTCGCCCGAAATATCGTGGGCGGGGCATCGGTCTGAAACTCTGGCAGCACGCGCTCGACCATGCCGGGGACCGCACCGTCGGCCTCGATGGCGTCGCGGCCCAGCAAGACAATTACGCGCGTTCGGGCTTTGTCAAAACCGGCTCCACGGCGCGGTTCGAAGGCGCTGTGAGGACGCAGTCTCCTGCCGACATCCGGCCCGTTTCCAATAGCGATCTTGCCGATCTCGGCGGGCTCGATCTCCTGGCCAACGGGTTTCTGCGCCCGCGGTTCCTCTCCGGCTGGCTCGGCGATACCGAAACCCGTCGCACTATGGTGCTCGATGGCCCCGACGGCCCGCTGGGCTTTGCCACCGCGCGGCTCTGTCGCGAGGGGTGCAAGATCGGTCCGCTCGTTGCCCCCGATAAGGACAGCGCCCTGCGCCTGATCTCCGCCGCCTGTGCCGCGCTCGGTCAGGACAGGGCCATCCTCGACGTGCCGGAGATGCAGTCGGGTTTCCGCAATGCGCTGGTCGAGAGCGATTGGCAGATCACCTTCGAAACCGCCCGCATGTATCGCGGCGAGCCGCCTGCGCCCGGGCATCCCGAAACCCTCTTCGGGGTGGCGACGCTGGAGCTTGGTTAGGGCTTAACTGACCCGCGTGCGGATCAGTCGGACGAGGTTCGCCAGCACGAAGATCAGCGCGGCGACAGTCACGATGGTCGGACCGGTCGGCGTGTCGAAGGTGAATGCGCCCTGAATGCCGCCCAGAACCGCCATGACGCCAATGAGCGTGGCGATCACCGCCATGCGCTCCGGTGTGCGCGAAAACGGTCGCGCACTCGCCGCCGGGATCAGCAACATCGCGGCAATCAGAAGCGTGCCGACCACCTTGATCGCCACCGCCACCACCATCGCCAGCGCCAGCGACAGGATCAACTGCTCGCGTCGCGGCGACAGGCCCGAGGCCATCGCAAGATCGGGGTTGAGCGTCGTGGTCAAAAGCGCCGACCAGCGCCAGTACAGCAGAACGGAGACCAACACCGCGCCGCCCCAGATCACCGCAAGATCGCTGCGCCCGACGGCGAGAATGTCGCCGAACAGATAGGCGTTGAGATCGACCCTGACGTTGGGCACGAAAGACACGGCAACAAGCCCGAAGGCCAGCGCGCTGTGCGCCATCACGCCCAGCAAAGTGTCCATGGCAAAACCGCGGCCCGACAGGGTCGAAACGGTGAACGCCATCAACAGCGCAATCACAAGGACCCCCGCGAAGATCGACACGTTGAACGCCAAGGCCAGAGCGACCCCCAGAAGGGCCGCGTGTGCCGTGGCATCGCCGAAATAGGCCATCCGCCGCCAGACCACGAAACAGCCCAAAGGCGCCGCCGCCAGCACAAGACCGATCCCGGCCAGAATGGCACGGACAAGGAAATCGTCGAGAAGGCTCATGCGGAGGTCACCTTGTCCTGCGTTTGGCTCTGGTTCTGCCCGTGGTCCTGCGTGTGCGCATGCGCATGGTCCTGCGCATGATCGTGATCGCAATGGTCATGGCTGTGGTCATGTCGGTAGAGCGCCAGCGCGCCATGCGTGCCGGTGCCAAAGAGCGCCCGGTATTCCGGCGCGGAGGCGACATGCTCCGGCGCGCCATGGCAACACACATGACCATTGAGACAGATCACCCGATCCGACGTGGACATCACCACATGCAATTCATGGCTCACCATCAAAACCGCGACGCCTTTGTCCTGTCGCAGCCGTTCGATCTGGCTGTAGAAATCGGCGGAACCGGATTGGTCCAGCCCCTGAGTGGCCTCGTCGAGGATCAGAAGATCGGGATCGTTCAAAAGCGCACGGGCCAGAAGCACGCGTTGAAACTGCCCGCCCGACAGGTCGGTCATCTGCCGCAGGCAAAGATGGCCTGCACCGGCATCGTCGAGCGCGGCATGGGCGGCGGCGTCGCTCACCCGTTTCGGCAGCGACAGGAACCGCCGCACCGTGAGCGGCAGGGTCGGGTCGATATGCAGCTTTTGCGGCACATAGCCGATGCGCAGACCCTTCTGCCGTGTCACCGTGCCGCTTTCCGGGGCCAGCGCCCCGATCACGACCTTCATCAGCGTCGATTTGCCGGAGCCGTTCGGCCCCACGATGGTGACGATCTCGCCCGGCTCGACCGTCATCGAGACGTCGTCAAGCACCAACCGCCCGCCAAGATGCAGGGTCACATTTTCAATGTTGATGAGGCTCATTTTTCACGCGCCAGACAGTTCGGGCAGGTGCCCTCGGCCTCCAGGACCGCACGGGAAATGCGAAACCCCGTGGTCGCCGCAATATTCGCCAGCAGGCTGTGCGACGGATCGGTTTCCGCCTCCGCTACCGCATGACAGGAGGTGCAGATCAGAAAGGCGGGGGTGTGCCGCTCGCCGGGATGGGCGCAGGCGATGAAGGCGTTGAGCTTCTCGATTTTGTGAACAAAGCCGTTTTTGGTCAAAAAATCGAGCGCGCGATAGGCCACTGGCGGCTGACTGCCGAACCCGTCTTCGGCCAGGCGGGCCAGCACGTCATAGGCCCCGAGCGCGCGGTGCTCTTCGAGCAGAATCTCCAGCGCCCGCTTGCGCACCGGCGTCAGATGCAGCCCGGCCTCGCGACAAGCGTGGTCCGCCGCCGCGACGCCATCCGCGACGCAATGGCTGTGATCGTGGTGCTGAAATCCGATCGTGTTCGGGTCCATGGCATCGCTCCGGTATGACGAGTCGCGCAGTTGGTTTGCTAACAGGAGCCCTTGATATGTTATCACCTGTACTATATCAAGCCCGAGACGTAATAACATAACATGCATCAGAGGCCAGAATGACCCTTCGTTCCTCCCTTCTTTCTGTCAGCTTGCTCGCCAGCGCACAATTCGCCGCCGTTTCCGCCGCCTATGCCGAGGTTCCCAATGTCGTCACCGACATGGCGCCGATCGACTCGCTTGTGGCTCAGGTCATGGGCGATCTCGGCACCTCGACCCAATTGATGCCGCAAGGCGCCTCGCCGCACGGCTACTCCCTGCGCCCGTCGGAGGCCAAAGCCCTGCAAGCCGCCGACATCGTCTTTTGGACCGGTCCGGTGATCGAGCCCTGGCTCGACGAGATGATCGACGAAGTGGCCCACGACGCCCATTCGGTGCCTCTGGCGCTGGCTGAAGGCGCGACTGTCCTGCCGGTGCGTGAAGGCGCGACTTTCGAGCGTCACGTCCATAGCGATGACGAGCACGATCATGACCACGGTGAAGCCGATCATGAGGCTCATGACGATCACGCCGAAGAGGCGCACGACGATCATGACGACCATGACCACGATGAGCATGATCATGACGAGCACGGCCATGATGATCACGATGACCATGACCACGAAGGGGCCGATGGTCACGCTTGGCTCGATCCGATGAACGCCCGTGTCTGGCTCGGTGTCATCGCCGAGGAACTCGCCGAGCACGACCCCGAAAACGCCGCCACCTACGCCGCGAATGCCGCTGCGGCCCAACAGACGCTGGACGTTAAAATCGCGGAAATTCAGGCCGAACTGGCTCCGATCTCCGATCTGCGCTTCGTCGTCTTCCACGATTCCTTCCAGTATTTCGAAAACCGCTTCGGTCTTCAGGCCACCGGCTCCATCTCGCTGTCGGACGCCACCGCGCCGAGCCCGGCCCGCGTAAAGGAAATTCAGGACAAGATCAAATCCGAGGGCGTCACCTGCGTCTTCTCCGAACCGCAGTTCAACGCGGGCCTTGTCGCGACCGTGCTCGATGGCACTGATGCGAAAACCACGGTGATCGACCCGCTGGGCGTCGGGCTGACCCCGGGCGCCGGGTTCTACGGCGATCTGATTGACGCTGCGGCTGAGGCTTTCAAAACCTGCGCCGCCGAGTGATCGTCCGGTGATCGTCCCGGTGATCGTCCGGTGATCGCCCAGAGCTTGCCTGTGATCGCCGCGTAAATTCGGAACAAATGTAAAAAAAGGGCACGGGGGGTCTTCCCGTGCCCTTGTTTGTGCCGGGGGGGAGTTTTACATCCCAAGGCATGAGCCTCAGCATCCCCTTTCTCGCGTCGCCGCCAAAGGTCAATGTCGTCCGCCTGAACGGTGCGATCATGACCCGTCAGGGCGGTTTGAACGACCAAAGCCTCGCCCCCGCGATTGAGCGCGCCTTTCGCAAGGGCAAGCCCTCAGCCGTCGCGCTGTCGATCAATTCACCGGGCGGCTCGCCGGTGCAATCCTCCCTGATCGCGGCCCGGATCACCCGTCTGGCGCAGGAAAAAGAACTTCCGGTCTATGCCTTTGTCGAAGATGTCGCGGCCTCGGGCGGCTATTGGCTCGCCTGTGCCGCCGACAAGATTTTCGTCGATCCAAGCTCCATCGTCGGCTCCATCGGCGTGATTTCCGCAGGCTTCGGTTTCGACCAGTTCATCGGCAAACACGGCATCGAACGCCGGGTTTACACCTCCGGTCGCTCGAAAAGTCAGCTCGATCCCTTCCGCCCGGAAAACCCCGAAGACGTGGCGCGGATCAAATCTCTGCAAGAAGAAATCCATCAGGCTTTCATCGCCCATGTCACCGCCTCCCGTGCCGAGCGGCTTTCGAAAGAGGCGGAGCTGTTCGACGGGGCCTTCTGGACCGGGGCGAAGGGCGTCGAGCTTGGCCTCGCCGATGGCATCGGCCATCTCGTTCCCACGATGAAGGACATCTACGGCGACAAGGTGAAGCTCTCGGTCTTCGGCCCGAAACGCCCGCTGTTCCGTCGCTTCGGCACCGAACTCGCCTCCGGCCTCACCGCGCAGGTCGAAGAACAGGCCCTCTGGGCAAGGTTCGGGCTCTGATCGCATGGTTTTCAAGATCATCAGCGTCTTTCTGATCTTCATGATGGTGCTCGCCCTTTTCGGCCGACTGCGCTTTCCGGGTCAGCAAAAGCTGAACGATATGAAATGTCCGAAATGCGGGCGTTACAAAATTGGTAAAGGCCCGTGTGCCTGTGAAAAGGACAGATCCTGATGGATTTCATTTATGCGGTTGCCGGTCTGATCATCCTGCTGATTGCAGGCGATATGTTGGTGCGCGGCGCCGTGAACCTGTCCCTGCGACTGGGTATTCCGGCGCTGATCGTCTCGCTCACCGTCGTCGCCTTCGGCACTTCCGCGCCGGAGCTTTTGGTGTCCGTGTCGGCGATTTTCGACGGGGCACCGGGGCTGGCACTCGGCAACGTCATCGGGTCGAACACCGCCAACGTGCTTCTGGTGATGGGCATTCCTGCCATGATCTCCACTCTTCATGTGATCGACAATTCCACCCGCGCCTCCTATCTCCAGATGCTGGGTGCGACCGTGCTGTTCATCCTTCTGGCGCTGCGCGGCACGTTCGACTGGATTGCCGGTCTGATCCTCCTGGCCGCGCTTTTCGCCATGATCGGTCACGCGATCTATGAGGCCCGCTGTCACCGCGTCGCCCAGCGGGACGTCGAACCCGAAGAGGTCGAAGGCGCCGATCCCGACATGCCCTGGATCAAGGTCATCGGTTTTCTGCTGGTCGGTCTCATCGGCCTGCCGTTCGGTGCGGACATTCTGGTCGATGCCTCGACCAATATCGCCCGTGCCTTCGGCGTCTCCGAAACCGTGATCGGCCTGACCCTCGTGGCCCTCGGCACCTCCCTGCCAGAACTCGCGACGACCGTCATGGCGGCGCTCCGCAAACAGGCCGACGTCGCCTTCGGCAACGTCATCGGCTCCAACATGTTCAACCTTCTCGGTATCATCGGTGTGTCGAGCCTCGTCGGACAGCTTCCGGTCGACAAGGACCTGATGGATTTCGACATCTGGGTGATGCTTGGCGTGTCTGTCCTGCTCGGCCTGTTCGTGCTCAAGCGCATCGACATCACCCGGGTTTGGGGGATCGCCCTTTCCGTCCTATATGTTCTCTACATATTGGCTGTGCTGGGCTGAGGAGATCGTATGACACTGCGCAAGGCGCTTGTGACCGGGGCGGGGCAGAGGCTTGGCCGTGCCATGGCCCTGTCTCTGGGCGAGATGGGGTTTGACGTCGCGGTGCATTGTCATCGCTCCCGTGCCGAGGCTGCCGATCTGGTCGAGGCCCTGCGCGCCATGGGACGCAAGGCGTCCGTGTTGCAGGCCGATCTGCTCGACGAGGCGCAGGTGGAGACCCTCGTGCCGCGTGCCGTGGATGCGCTCGGTGGGCCTTTGACGCTTCTCGTCAACAACGCTTCGATTTTCGAAGACGATACGGTTGAGACCGCCACCCGGCAAAGCTGGGACCGGCATTTCGAGAGCAACCTGCGGGCGCCCTTCGTGTTGACGCAACAGTTCGCTGCGCAGGCCCCCGATCCGGTGTGCGATCCTGACGGTCGCCCGCGCGCGCAGGCGCTCGTGGTCAACATGATCGATCAGCGTGTGCGCAAGCTCACGCCGCAGTTCATGACCTACACGCTTGCCAAATCCGCGCTCTGGACGCTCACGCAAACTGCGGCACAGGCTCTCGCGCCCCGTGTGCGCGTCAATGGCATCGGGCCCGGTCCGACGCTTCAGGGCGCGCGCCAGAGCCCGGAGGACTTTGCAGACCAGCAAAAAGCGACCCTTTTGCAGCGCGGCGCAGAGCCCGCCGACGTCATCGCCGCACTGGCCTATCTGGTCTCCGCGCCCGCTGTGACCGGGCAGTTGATCTGCCCCGACAGCGGTCAACATCTGGCTTGGGAAACGGCGGACGTTCGGGGCAACGAGTAAGCCCTGTTAACCTTTTCAAGCAAAAGTTTTGCACGTCTCTCGGGTTTGTTTCATTTTCGTTACTAAAATGTAAACAATATCAAGGGTTTGCGATATGCTCTTAAAAATACCATTTAAAATCAATGCATTAAAAACGAGTTCATTTTTTGTGCAAATGGGTGAATACGCATGAATCCAAGGGGAAATCCGTGTTCACGAAAACTTATAGGCAGGGTTATCCACAGAAATGGTGGATGAGTTAGCTCTTGCTCTCGGAGCGATAAGATTGCAGCCAGAGGGGGAATCGGAGGCAGGCAGATGAGTGACGTAAAGGGCAGCGAAAATATGGACCCGACGCCGGAGACGTCCCGCGTCGACGCGCACAAGGACGTGCCGCGCGGCTATGCCGTGATCGACGCCTATGTCAAGCAGCTCGACGGCTCGCCCGGCGTGTATCGCATGCTCGATCCCGAGCATAACGTGCTCTATGTCGGCAAGGCGAAGAACCTCAAGAACCGCGTGTCGAACTACGCCCGCCCCTCGGGCCATTCCGCCCGCATCGCCCGGATGATCTCCGAGACCTCGCAGATGATGTTCCTGACGACCCGGACAGAGACCGAGGCGCTTCTGCTCGAACAGAACCTGATCAAACAGCTCAAGCCGCGCTACAACGTATTGCTGCGCGACGACAAAAGCTTCCCGAACATCATGCTGACGAAGGACAGCGATTTCCCGCAGTTGTCCAAGCACCGCGGTGCGCGCAAGCGCAAGGCCGCCTATTTTGGCCCCTTCGCTTCCGCCTCCGCTGTGAACCGCACCCTGAACCAGTTGCAGAAGGTCTTTCTTTTGCGCACCTGTTCCGACCCGGATTTCGAGAGCCGCACGCGCCCTTGTCTGCAATACCAGATCAAACGGTGCACCGCGCCCTGCGTCGGCAAGATCTCGAAAGAGGACTATGCCGAGCTGGTGAACGAGGCCGAACGTTTCCTTCAGGGCCGTCACTCCGGCCTTCAGGAAAAGCTCGCCCATGAGATGCAGGAGGCCTCCGACGCGATGGAATTCGAACGCGCCGCCGCTTTCCGCGACCGCATCCGCGCTCTGACACAGGTTCAGACGGCGCAGGGCATCAACCCACGCACCGTGGGCGAGGGCGATGTGATCGGGCTGCATATGGAGGGCGGGCAGGCCTGTGTTCAGGTCTTCTTCATCCGCGCGCATCAGAACTGGGGCAACAAGGATTTCTACCCGAAAACCAATGGCGCGGAGGCGGAGGAAGTCCTTGCGGGCTTCATCGGGCAATTCTACGAAAAACGCGACCCGCCGCGCCAGCTTATCCTGTCCCACGACATCGAAGAGCGCGAGCTGATGGAAGCCGCGCTGTCGGAGAAAGCCGGCAAGAAGATCGAAATCCTCGTTCCGCAGCGCGGCGAGAAACAGGAGCTTGTCGCCTCCGCGCTCCGCAACGCCCGCGAAAGTTTGGGCCGCAAAATGTCCGAAGGGGCGGCGCAGGAGAAACTCCTCGAAGGGCTCAAAGAGGCTTTCGATCTGCCGCGCGTGCCTGAGCGGGTTGAGGTCTACGACAACTCCCATATTCAGGGTGCCCATGCCGTCGGCGCGATGATCGTCGCGGGGCCGGAGGGGTTCATGAAGAACCACTACCGCAAATACGACATTCGCGGCGATGACATCACCCCCGGCGACGATTTCGGCATGATGAAAGAGGTTCTGACCCGCCGCTTCAAGCGTCTGTTCAAAGACGATCCCGACCGGTCCAAAGGCCTCTGGCCCGATCTCCTGTTGATCGATGGCGGCGCGGGGCAGGTCTCTGCCGTGCATGAAATCATGGTCAAAGAGGGTGTCACCGACATTCCGATGATCGGCGTCGCCAAGGGCATAGATCGCGATCAGGGCAAGGAAGAATTCCATCGCATCGGCCACCGCGTCATGGCGCTGCGGCGCAACGATCCGGTGCTCTATTTCATCCAGCGCATGCGCGACGAGGCCCACCGCTTCGTCATCGGCACGCACCGGGCGAAACGCTCGAAAGCGATGGGTCTGACGAAACTCGACGACATTCCCGGCATCGGCGCCACCCGCAAACGTGCGCTTCTGGCGCATTTCGGCTCCGCCAAGGCGGTGGAGGGCGCGCATCTCGACGATCTTATGGCCGTCGACGGAATTTCCGAGAAAGTGGCCCAGACCGTCTACGACTTCTTCCATGAGCACGGGTGAGAGAGTAAGGAGAAAACCATGACATGGAACCTGCCCAATATCCTCACCGTCTTCCGGCTGCTTTGCGCGCCCGGCGTGGCGCTCGTTTTCCTGATCCTGCCGCGCCCCGTCGCCGACTGGGCCGCGCTGATCCTGTTCGCCTCCGCCTCGATCACCGATTTTCTCGACGGTTATCTGGCCCGCAAATGGGATCAAATGTCGAAATTCGGCGCCATGCTCGACCCGATTGCCGACAAGGCCATGGTGGTGACGGCGATCGCCGTACTGACCATGCTCCATGGGGCGAATGCGCTGATCGTGATCCCGGCGGCCTTCATCCTTCTGCGCGAAACCTTCGTCTCAGGCCTGCGCGAATTTCTGGGCGACACCGCCGGGACGCTCAAGGTCACGAAACTCGCCAAGTGGAAAACCACGTTCCAAATGGTCGCCATTGCCGTGCTCTTCGCCTATGGCGCGACCGATTTCGCGCCGCTCTTCACCCTCGGCATCGGGATCTTCTGGCTCGCGGGCCTGCTCACCGTGATCACCGGTTGGGATTATCTGACCAAAGCCATGCCTTTCCTGCGAGATCACCATGAAGATTGAGGTGCTCTATTTCGCATGGGTGCGCGAGCGCATCGGGGAGCCGCGCGAGACGGTCGAAACCTCTGCCGCGACGGTCATGGACTTGGTCGAGGAGCTGAAATCCCGCGAAGAGCGCTACGATCTCGCCTTCTCCGATCTCAAATCCCTGCGCGTCGCTCTCGATCAGGAGTTGATGGAGTTCGATGCGCCCCTAGACGGCGTGCGCGAGGTGGCCTTCTTTCCGCCGATGACCGGAGGCTGAAATGCGCGTGTCCGTCCAGCCCGAAGATTTCGACCTCGCCGATGCCCTCAAGGGGTTCGGCAGGGCCCCGAACACCGGTGCGACGGTCAGCTTCACCGGCCTCGTGCGCGACGACACCGGCACGCTCGATCACATGGAGATCGAGCATTATCCCGGCATGTGCGAAGCCGCGATCACCAAGATCGCCGAGGAGGCCGCAACGCGCTGGTCCCTCACCGACTGCCTCGTCATCCATCGCTTCGGTCAATTGCGCCCCGGCGATCAGATCATGATGGTCGCCACTGCCGCCCGCCATCGGGTCGAGGCCTTCGAGGCCGCCGAATACCTGATGGACTACCTGAAATCCCGCGCGCCGTTCTGGAAAAAGGAAGTGACGCGCGAGGGGGCCGATTGGGTTGCTGCGAAAGAGGCGGACGAAGACGCGCTCAAGCGCTGGTAGGCTCAGCCGCGATAGCGCAGCGCTTCCATGAACCGTGTAAACGCCGGGGAGGCCAGCCGCCGGTTGGGATAATAGAGGTGATAGCCCTGAATGGGCGGGCACCAATCGCTCAACGCCACTTGCAAACGTCCGTTATCGAGATAGGGCCGTGCCAGATCTTCGGGCACAAAGGCCAGCCCATGCCCGTCGAGCGCCGCATGAAGCACCGACAGGATGCTGTCATAGGTCGCTTGCCCGCTGACCCGAACCTCCATCTCATGCCCGTCCTTTTCGAACTCCCAGGCATAAAGCCCGCCGCGTGAGGTCAGGCGCAGATTGATGCAGCGGTGATCCGTCAACTCCCTCGGATGCTGCGGCGCGGGGTGCTGTGCGAAATACTCCGGCGTGCCGACCACGAGAAACCGCCAGTCCGGTCCGATCCGCACCGCAATCATGTCTTTGCTCACAGATTCGCCAAGCCGCACGCCCGCGTCGAAATGCGCGCCGACGATATCGACCAACCCGTTGTCGATCGACACTTCGACATGGATATCCGGGTACTCCGGCAGGAACCGTGCAAGCGCCGGACGCAGGAGGGTCTCCGCCGCATGTTCCCCCGAACTGATCCGCAAGGTGCCGGCGGGCTTGTCCCGCAACTCGCTCAGCGCTTCGATCTCCGCATGGATCTGTTCGAAATGCGGGGAGAGGGCGGTGAAAAGCCGCTCTCCGGCTTCCGTCGTCGCCACGCTCCGCGTCGTGCGCGCCAAAAGTCGCAGGCCGAGCCGTTCCTCCAACGCCCGGATCGTATGGCTCAGCGCGGAGGAGGACACACCAAGACGGGCCGCCGCCCTGGTAAAGCTCTGCGCTTCGGCAACGGCGAGGAACGCCCGCAATTCTCCCAATTCATCTCGCGCCATTGCTAAATTATACTCACTAGTTCATCCCAATTATGCCATCTAATCGAATAGCGCGCCCGGCCTTAGATATCCATCGGAATTGATAGGACTGGAAAGGACGCACCATGGAAATCATCCGTGCAAATGATCTGCCAAAGATGGCGGGACCGAGTGACTGGTTCACCGGGGCGGTTGCGGTCGAGATGTTGTTCAACGGCTTCGACAAGGACCGCGTGCAAGGCGCGCGTGTCACCTTCCAACCCAGCGCTCGCACCGCTTGGCACACGCACCCGCTCGGCCAGACCTTGATCGTGACCGAAGGGGTCGGGCGGGTTCAACGTCTCGGCGGCCCGGTCGAGACCATCCGCACCGGCGACGTGGTCTGGTTCGCGCCCGGTGAAAAACACTGGCACGGCGCGGCTCCCGACAGCGCCATGACCCACACCGCCATTCAGGAGGTTCTGAACGGCGAGGTCGTCGCGTGGATGGAGCCTGTCTCCGACGCAGAGTACGGCGCCTGAGGGCGCTCCGTGAAACCCGAAAAGGAAAAGACCATGATCAAAGATAAAGTCGTCATCATCACCGGCGCGTCGTCCGGCATTGGCGAGGCCACCGCCAAAGAGATCGCCGCCAAGGGCGCGAAAGTCGTGCTCGGTGCACGCCGCGAAGACAGGCTCCGCCAAATCGCGGAAGACATCTCCGCCGCTGGCGGCGAGGCGATCTATCAGGTTCTCGACGTCACAAAGCCCGAGGACAATGCCGCCATCGTTGCGCGCGCCAAAGATCGCTTCGGTCGTGTCGATGCGATCTTTCTGAACGCGGGCGTTATGCCGGTGAGTAACGTCTCCGCGCTCAAGACCGCGGAATGGAAGCAGATGGTCGATGTGAACATCAACGGCGTGCTCAACGGTGTCGCTGCCGTGATGCCGGAATTTCTGGCGCAGAAGTCGGGTCATATCCTCGCGGTGTCTTCCGTCGCGGGGCTCAAGGCCTATCCCGGTACTGCGATCTATGGCGGCACGAAATGGTTCGTGCGCGACTTCATGGAAGTGCTCCGCATGGAGGCTGCGATGGAAGGCACGAACATTCGCACTGCGACCCTCTATCCGGCGGCGATCAACACGGAGTTGTTGGAGACGATCACCGACAAGCAGGCGGCCGACGGGATGCAGGGGCTATACCAGACCTTCGGAATTGCGCCGGACCGGATCGCCAAAGTGGTGAGCTTTGCGCTCGACCTGCCGGAGGATGTGACTGTCAACGAGTTCACTGTCGGTCCTGCCAATCAGCCGTGGTAAGCGATGGCGCGGGGCGAGCCGTAATAAAGAAAATCCGGCGCCTGCGGGTGTCGGATTTTTGTCTCTCAGAGGTCCGACAAAAGTCCGACACTTGTCCGACGCTTTGCCGACAGCAAAAAAGCGGGGATTATCCCGCGTTCATCCGCTCGATATAGGCCCGAAGTTCCTCGGCCTCCTGACGCGCTTCCCGAAGCCCGTCCATCGCCGCCCGCAGCTCCGCCTCGGTCTGGTTGGTCTGTGTCGTCATCTCGGCTTCGCGATGCTGATAATAGGCAATCGCCTGATCGCGCTCTTCCTCGGCCTCGTGCAACTGCTGCGCCATGGTGTCGAGATCGTTCATCTCGCCCTGGCCCACGCGCACGAACCGATGGACCAGCCAATGCGCGAACCAGCCCATCACGAAAGCGATGAAAAGCACGATCGCCGTGGCGATGATCAATTCGGTTCTGTTCATTCCGTATCCCCGTTTTCTGTCCCGTCTGCGCCAGCGTCCGCCTCAGTGTTCACGTCGGTTTCCGCCGTATCGTCGGTGCCCGCATTTTCCCCCTGCGCGCCCTCCGGTGTCGCCGTCTCCGGCTCTTCTGCGTTTAGCAGTTTGAATGCGATCCGACGGTTTTCCTCACGGCCTTCTTCGGTGCCGTTGTCGGCGATCGGTTCGCTTTCGCCATAGCCTTTTGCGGTGAAACTGACCCCCGCCACCCGGCGCATCAAAAGCCCGTCGAGGACGGAATTTGCCCGCTGTGTCGAGAGGTTAAGGTTCATCGTCTCGCCGCCCTGACTGTCGGTGTGGCCGCCGATTTCCATCTCGACCTCCTCGCACTCCTTGAGCGCTTCGGCGATGCGGTCCAGCGTATCGTTCGCTTCGACATTGAGCTCGACCGAGCCCGGATCGAAGACGATTTTCGAACTGGCGACAATGGCGTTGGCCTTGGCCACGCATTCCTCCGGCGTCGGCAGATCGAGCACCGGGTCGAGTTTCTTCACATAGGTCACGTCGATGGTGAATTCCGCGCCGTCGCCGAGCTTGTCCGAGAGGATACCGGCAATCGCTGCCTTGGCATTCTCGTTGCCGGTCTCGCCGCGGATCTCGACCATGTCCTCGCTCATGATCGCGGAACCACGGGTCACCTCGCCAAGCGCCTCGATCACGGCCATGGCGCGCATCGCCCAGCCGGAGGGCAGCGTGTCGTCGATGCGCATCGCGGAATAGACCGAATGCGACCCGAACTCGGCACGGGCGAGGGCTTCGGTGGCCTGTTTGCTGCGCTCGTCGGGGATGCGGCCGCGCAGCTGGGTCTGGCCCTCGGGCGAGCGGGTGACAACGAATTCGGCATGCTCATCCTCGCTTTCGGCCTGTTCCGCCTGCGGCAGGGTCGAGTGCAGGATGAAGGTCGGCGGCAGATCTGCCTCAAGCTCGCCCACCACGGTATCGAACAGGGCGGGGGAGGTGCCTTCGGCGGCGATCAGGTTCACGTCGCCATCGGTAAAGGTGATGCTGCCCTGGCCGAGTTTCGCCAGCGCCCGCATGCCGGTTTCCACCGCCACGGCCCATTGCGCCGAGGGGGCGCCAAGGCCCACCGTGCAATGCGGGTCGTCGATGCCAAGCGATTTCGCAGCAGCCAGAATGCGCAGGTGGCCTTGGGCGGTTTCGGCGACGCAAGCATCGAAATGCGGCCCGGTCTCGTCGATCAGGAAGCGCGCGGTAAAGGGCGTGATCACCGGTCGCGGCGCGGCGATGTCGAGCCGGGTGCGGATCGTCTCCGGCAGTTCGGCTTTGAGATTTTTCTCGAACGCGGCTTTCTGCGCCTTGCTTTCCGCGAGCGCCGTGACGGTGATCCCATCGGCGGCCAGCGAGATTTTCGAACGTGGCAAAAGCGCAATGGCATTGAGCCCGAACTCCATGGCCTCGTCCCACGCTTCGGGTTGCGGATAATCCGCCTGTTCCATCAGATCGGCGATGGAGCCGGTGCGGCTGGCTTTCTTGAGGCTCTCGACGAAACGGGCGCGATCCCAGGACGAGGGCACCAGACCGATCAGGGAAATGCCGCTGTCATTGCGCAGGATTTCGATGGAAAAACGCGGGGCGGGGATGTCTTCCTGTTGCACGACGTTCATCACGTTGATCACACGCGCCGGATCGACCACATGGCCCGCCGCACGCTGGGCGGCGAGCTGGGTCTGCTCATCGGGGGCCACCCCGGTCAGAACGATCTGCAATCCGTCGCCTTCCACATCGACCCAGTCATAGCCTTGCAGGGTCATTTCGTTCACGACGGCCTTGGTCGAGGTTGTCTCGATAAAGCGAGCGCCGATCGCGGCACCGGCCAGACAGAGAATGGCCCCAAGGATCAGAGCGGCGAAAACGGGCAGGAAGTTGGATATACGCATCAAACGAAGTGGCCTGTTGTGAGATGTGGCCTTTGTCTTAGGGGGTTCGGTCCAAGGCTGCAATCAAAGGAACACGGCAATGGCAAGAAACAGCGCAGCCAGGAGGCCGGTGTCGCGGTTTGCCCGAAAAAGCTTCAGACAGACATCGGGATTGTCGGTGTCAAGCCGCGCCATCTGCCAGGTCATGTGCAGCCCCATCGCCCAAGGCGCGCCCAGAGCGACGACGAGGGCCAGAACGGAACGGTCGGCCAGCGCTTCAATGATGCCCGCAGCCATCAGGATGACGGTGATCACGAGAAAACGTTTGAGCCAGCGCGGGGTCTCTTCGCCAAAGCGCCTTGCGGTGGATTTCACCCCGATCAGCGCGTCGTCTTCCTTGTCCTGATGGGCATAAATCGTGTCGTAGAAAATCGTCCATGCGATGCCCGCCAGATAGAGGAACACCGGGGCCATGCTCAGCTTGCCCGCCACGGCGGCATAGGCCAGAAGCGCGCCCCAGTTGAAAGCGATGCCGAGAAACACCTGCGGCCACCATGTAAAACGTTTGGCAAAGGGATAGACCGCAACGGGCAGAAGCGAGGCCACGCCCAAGAGGATCGCGAGCTTGCCGAAGGTCAGAAGGATCGCACAGGCGATGAGGCTCTGAACGATCATCCAGGTGGCGGCCTGTTTGACCGTGACCTGCCCCGAGGGGATCGGACGGCTTTTGGTGCGCTCCACCTTGTCGTCGAAATCCCGATCCGTGATGTCGTTCCAGGTACAGCCCGCCCCGCGCATCAGCCACGCCCCCAGAGCGCAGCCGATCATGATCCAGACCGTGCGCAGGCTCAGCGTTCCGGTCTCAGCCGACGCCAAAAGCGCGCCCCACCAGCACGGGATCAGCAACAACCATGTGCCTACAGGTCGATCCGCCCGCGACAGCCGAAGATAGGGCCGGGTCCATGCCGGGGCGCGATGGTCCACCCAATTTCCCTTGACGGCATCGGCAACTTGCCCGTTCATCTCTGGCGTCACGCGGTCATCGGTCATATGTAGGGTCCATGGTTGAAGCGAAAATCAGGCTCTATGTAGATCACCCACTGTCGGTGGGGCAATCCATTCCTCTGGAACGGGAGCAAGCGCATTACCTTTTCGGGGTGATGCGGCTGGCTGCGGGCGCATTTGTCGCGCTGTTCAATTCCCGCGATGGGGAGTTCGTGGCCGAAGTCTCTGAGGCGAACAAGCGCGGCGGGGCTCTGACCTGCGTCGAGAAGACGCGCGAACTGCAAATGCCGCCGGATCTCTGGCTCCTGTTCGCGCCGATCAAAAAGGCCCGCACCGATTTCATCGTTGAGAAAGCCGCCGAGATGGGCGCGAAACGCATCTGCCCCGTGCAGACCGATTTCACCAATTCCGAGCGCATCCGGCAGGATCGGTTGCAAGCCCATGCCATTGAGGCCGCCGAGCAATGTGGCGGGACCTATGTGCCCGAAGTGGCCGACCTCATGAAGCTCGACCGTCTTCTGGCCGACTGGGACCCGGAGCGGCAGATCATGTTTTGCGACGAAACGCTCGTTGGCGCGGCCGAGGTTTTGGGCGATGTCAAAGGCGGCAAATGGGCCATTCTGATCGGCCCCGAAGGCGGGTTCTCGGACACAGAGCGCAAACGCCTTCATGCGTTACCCTATGCTCATGCGGTTTCGCTCGGTCCCCGCATCCTGCGCGCCGATACGGCGGCGGTGGCGGCCCTCACCCTCTGGCAGCAACAGCTCGGGGATTGGTCGTGAGACCGGAGATTCGCGCGGGCTTGCTGCGCTGGCGGGAGGTGATCGTCGGGCTGGTGTTTGTGGCGCTTTTCGCGTGGTGGGCAGCGTCTTCTTACGGCGTGATGCGCTGGATCGCCCTGACGGTGACCGTTATTGCCGTCATCTTCGCCTTTGCCGCCGTACAACGCGCCCGGTTCTCGCAGGGCGGCGGTGGCTTTGGGGCTGTCGAGGTGGACGAGGGCGTCGTCAGTTTCTTTTCGCCCCTCACCGGTGGCCAGATCGAGATCGACGCGATCTCTGCCGTGACGTTGCTTCCCGGTCCGAAAGGCCACGCCCACTGGCAGCTCGACGCCTATGGCCAGTCGCCTCTGACCATCCCGCTCAATGCCCACGGGGCGGAGGCTTTGTTCGATGTTTTCGTCGGGCTCGACGGGCTTGAGACCGAAAAAATGCTCCGCGATATCAAGTCCAATCCCGATAAGCCCCTGGTGATCTGGCGCAAACGCACAGCGGTTCTGCACTGAGGGCGCCTCTGCGATGCCCTCAGTCGCATTGACTTCCATGGACGCTTGCCACATCTCTACCGGACCAAGAAACGCTTCGGAGTATTCCTGCATGTCCATTCCTCAATCCGGCGGTGGCCCGATCGAAAGCTATGACGACCTCGTTGGATATTTCGAAGAGGGCTGCAAACCCAAGGATCAATGGAAGATCGGCACCGAACACGAAAAGTTCGGCTATTGCGAGGATAAGCTGAAACCTCTGCCCTATGCGGGCGAGCGCTCGATCAAGGCGATCCTCGAAGGGTTGCAGGACCGCTATGGCTGGAACCCGATTTTCGAGGGCGAACACCTCATCGGGCTTGAGCTGAACGGCGCGAATGTGTCGCTTGAGCCGGGCGGGCAGCTGGAGCTTTCCGGTGCGCCTTTGGACAATATTCACCAGACCTGCGACGAGGTGAACGAACACCTCAAGGAAGTGCATTCGGTGGCCGATGACATCGGGGCGCGGTTCATCGGGCTTGGCATGGCGCCGACATGGACCCATGACGAGATGCCGTTGATGCCCAAGGGGCGTTACAAGCTGATGGACGCCTATATGGACAAGGTTGGCACCACCGGTACGCAGATGATGCGCCGGACTTGTACCGTTCAGGTGAACCTCGATTTCGCGTCCGAGGCCGACATGGTGCAGAAATTCCGCACCGCACTGGCATTGCAACCGGTCGCCACCGCGCTCTTTGCCAATTCGCCCTTCAAGGAGGGCAAGCTCAACGGCCACAAAAGCTGGCGGTCTTACATCTGGCGTCATCTCGATCCGTCACGCACCGGCATGCTGCCCTTTGTGTTCGAAGACGGCATGGGGTTTGAGCGTTACGTCGAATACGCGCTCGATGTGCCGATGTATTTCGTCTACCGCGACGGCAAATACATCAACGCTTTGGGCCAGTCCTTCCGCGATTTCCTCAAGGGCGAACTGCCCGCGATGCCCGGCGAAAAGCCGACGCTCAGCGATTGGGCCGATCACCTCACGACGCTGTTCCCGGAAGCCCGGATCAAGAAATACATGGAAATGCGCGGTGCCGATGGCGGTCCGTGGCGTCGTCTCTGCGCGCTTCCGGCCTTCTGGGTCGGTCTGATGTACGATCAGAACGCGCTCGATGCGACGACCGATCTGATCAAGGGCTGGACGCCCGAGTTCCGCGAAGAGCTGCGTGTGGCGGCCTCCGTCGATGCGCTTCAGGCCGAGGTCGGCGGCGTCAAGATGCTCGATCTGGCGCGCGAATGCGTGGCGATTGCCGAAAGCGGGCTCAAGGCGCGCGGGCGCGAAGGCGCGGGCGGCATGGTGCCGGACGAGACCCATTTCCTCAATGCGCTGAAAGACAGCATCGAAACAGGCCATTCCCCGGCGGCGGAACTGATCGAGCGCTTCGAGACCGATTGGAACGGCGACGCTTCGAAAGTCTTCGGCGAATATTCCTATTGAAAAAGGGGCCTGCGGGCCCCTTTCCTTTTACTGGCGTGTGACCGAAGGGATGGCGCTATCCTCATAGGACAGGGGCCCACCCTCGCCTGTGATCGGATCGGGGCCAAACCGGTTCGGCCCTGCGGTGCCGCGGCTGACCATCCAGATGAAGAGGATGAGAGGGCCGACCAGCGGAATGAGCACGAGCCAGTACCACCAGCCCGATTTGTTACGGTCGTGCAGGCGGCGGACCATGGCAGAGATGCTTGGCAGGAACAGAGCGAGCGAAACGATCGGATAGAAGATCACGATGTCGGAGGTGCGCAAGAAGCTCCCCGGCTTGCTGACTTGCGTCTGTCCGAAAAGCGTCAGGTCGATGATGATCGCGACGATGCTGACGAGAAAGACGAAAAGTGCCCACCACCAATATTCCGCCCGCCGTGCGCGGCCGGAAAAGGTGACGTATTTTTGAAAGCAAATTTTTACGGCGTCGATGAATGTCATGGAACTGTCCCTTGAAGATTTCATCAGTCTTCGGGCAACCGGAGCGTGAAGCAAGGGGAAATTATACCGAGGAACAGACGGCAAATTTCCCGAGGCTTTTGTGCCGCATCACCCGTTCTGGCCAAGCACCCGTCGCCGGTAATACTCGTGTATTTCCTGTCGACGCGCTTCCTCGAATTCCTCCGAATGGGCTTGCCCGGCCTCCGGAATGCGCATCAGGGCGGCATAACCAGACTGGGCGGAACGGCCCGAAAACCGGTCTTTGGGGCGCGCGCCGCCGTCGTTTTCGGGATCGCCCCAGCTATTGCGATGCGGTTCCGAAGGCAGCAGGTAGAAGATCAGCAGAATGATCGGCCCGACAATCGGTGCAAAAGAAATGAAGAACCAGAAGCCCGAACGCCCGATGTCGTGCAACCTCCGCACGGTCATCGACAGGTTGGGGATGAGGTTCAGGAGCCAGAACCAGATCAGCAGCGTACCACCTTTGGCGAGATCCAGCGCGAGCAGAATGGTGACGAGACCGTAATAGGTTGCAAACCACCAGAATTCCGAACGCGAAGCGCGTCCCGAGAAGTTGAAAGCTCTGAAATAGCCATTTTCTACGGCTTTTAACGGTCCGGCCATACTGTCCCCCGACAAATCGTTACGGGGTCGATTTTGGCGCGGATTCGGGCGGGAATGCGGCGTCGATGGTGCGATTTCGGGAAGATCAGCCCTTCTGGCCGATCTTCGTTTCCGTTCCGGCCTTGAGCCGCGCGATGTTCTCGCGGTGTTTGTAGAAAATCAGCGCCGTCAGCACGAGTACGAGAAGCGCGCCGTGGAGGTGATAGAAAAACGCCGTATAGATCGGCGCCATCAGCGCCGCGACCAATGCCGAAAGGCTGGAATAGCGGGTGATCACCGCGACCAAAAGCCATGTGCCACAGGCCAAAAGCCCCGCCGGGAAGCTCAGCGCCAACAATGTGCCGAGGAAAGTCGCCACACCCTTGCCGCCTTTGAAACGCAGAAACACCGGGTAGAGGTGACCGAGCATCGCACAAAGCCCGGCGATCCCCGCCGCCTGTTCGCCCACAAGCACCCGCGCCAGAATGACCGCCAGCGCGCCTTTGCCGCTGTCGCCCAGAAGGGTGAGAAACGCGGCCAGTTTGTTGCCAGTGCGCAGAACATTCGTCGCGCCGATGTTGCCCGAGCCGATCTTGCGCAGATCGCCAAGGCCAAAGAGCCGCGCCATGACGATGCCAAAGGGGATCGAGCCGAGGAGATAGGCCAGAATGGCGGTAAAGATCAGCATCAGAAGCGTCATCAGGTTTTCCGTGGTTCAAATACTCAAATCGCGACAGCGGAAGGCTCAGCCCTCGAAGACCCGCATGCCATCGACCCAGGTGCCCCTCACCTTGCCTTGCATCTTGGCGCCGTCAAAGGGGGTATTTTTCGATTTCGATTTGAGCGTGAAGCGATCCATCACAAAAGGCGCATCCGGATCGAACAGCACGATATCGGCGGGCGCACCCTCCGAGAGCCGTCCGGCCTCAAGGCCCAGACGTTTCGCCGGATTGAGCGCCATGGCACGGAATATCTCCGGCAGGGTCAGTTGGCCTGCATGATAAAGCCGCATCGCAGCAGGCAGCAACGTTTCGAGTGCCACCGCCCCGGAGGCGGCTTCCTCAAACGGCAGGCGTTTGCTTTCCTCGTCCTGCGGTGTGTGCATCGAGGAGATCACGTCGATCAGCCCGGAGGCCACGGCCTCGACCATCGCGAGGCGGTCGTCCTCGGAGCGCAAAGGCGGTTTCACCTTGAAGAAGGTGCGGTAATTGCCGACGTCCAGCTCATTGAGCGTCAGGTGATGGATCGACACGCCTGCGGTGACGTCAAAGCCATTCTGTTTCGCCCGCTCCAGCGCCGGGAGCGCGCGGGCGGTGGTGATCTGGTCGAAATGATAGGAGACATTGGTCATCTCAATGAGCGCCAGATCGCGGTCGAGCCCCATGCGTTCGGCCATCGGCGACACGGCCGGAAGACCGCGCAGGGCGGCGAATTTGCCAGAGGTCGCAGCGGCCCCTTTCGACAGGCCCGGTTCCTGCGGATGGCCGATCACCAGCGCACCGGTGGATTTCGCATAGGTCAGAGCGCGTTGCAAAACCTTGGTGTCTTCGACCACATGGTCGCAATCGGTAAAAGCCACCGCACCCGCATCGCGCATAAAGCCGATCTCGACCATCTCGCGCCCTTCGCGCCCTTTGGTCAGTGCCGACATGTGTTTGACCTTGACCACCGCGTCAGACGCCGCGCGGCGTTGGACAAATTCCAGAACCTCGGGGCTGTCGATGGCGTTCATCGTATCCGGGCGGGTGATCATCGTCGTGACCCCGCCCGCCGCCGCCGCGCGCCCTGCTGAGGCAAAGCTTTCCTTATGCCGCTCACCCGGTTCGGACACCTTGACGCCTAGATCGACGATCCCCGGCGCAAGACAAAGGCCCCCGCAGTCAATGCTCTCGCCCATCGGCGGCTTGCCTGTGCCGCGCTCGGCAATCATCGGGCCTTCGACACGAAGCCAGCCGATCTCATCGGTCATCGCCTCGGGGTCGATCAGTCGGGCATTGGTGAAAATGGTCATACTGAGCCTTTCTGGATGTCACGGATCAGCCCGTAGACGGAGCGGGCGTCGTGAATAAGCGAAAACGAGGGCGTGCTGTCGAACCGGTCTCCGACGATCGGTTCGGCGCGCCCGCGAAACAGGATGGTGCCGGGGTCTTCGCCGTCGAACTCGACGCCCAGCGAGGGGCGCAGATCGAGCGCCAAAAGGGTTTTGCCGGCGAATGGCAGGTCATTGGCGAAAAAGGCGCGGCGGGTGGTGAGCGAAAACCAAGTGCGCCGGGCGATGAACGGTCCGATCAGCAGCGGCGCGAAGGCGATCAAAAGCCCGGCGATGAAATGGATCAGACCGAACAGCCAGAAATCGCCGGAGCGAAAGGCCATGATCATCCAGAACAGCGCGAAGGCGGCAAAGATCACGCCGAAAAACGCGAAGGGCAGGGCGGGGCCGCGCCATTGAATACGCAGATCCGGCTGGCCCTGCCAGAGCACCCGCTCATTGGGGAACAGGATATCGCCCCAGCCCTCGGTCATCCGCCGATCCAGACAAAAGCTGCGACGAAAAGCGCGAGGAAGATCAAAACGACGGTGGCCACCATGCCGGACATGCGCGCGGCGGATTTCGGCGGTTTGCCTTGCGGGAGCTGGCCCTTGGCGCTTTCCGTTTCGATGCCAACAACTGGCGGCAGATCGATGGGCATGCCATAGCGGCCGATCAGCGCAAAAGGCGGCTCCGGCGACAGGCGGGTGTCCTTGTCATCAAGGCCGGTCGAATAGAGCATCACAACAACGCCCGTGAGCGCATCGAGCTTGGCCGCGTCGTCGCCAATGTCAAACCCGCTTGCTTCGCCGAGATAGCGGGCAAAGCCATAGCCCTTCATCGCCGCCAGATCGAACCATTCAACGGCGGCGGTGTCGGGCGGGGTCCAGAGGCCCAAAGCCTCGGCGAAACTCGCAGACGAGATCAGCTCGGTGTTCAAATCCGCCACCGGCCCGTCATAGGACAGGACCCAGACATACCGTCCGCCGGTTTTGGGAATGTCCTGTGGTTCGTTCAAACCATGACCCCTTTATCGGCCTCGCGCGATGCCCTCAGGTTCTGGGCCAGCAAATCCATCGCCGCCATGCGCACGGCAACACCCATTTCAACCTGTTCCTGAATGACCGAGCGGTTGATGTCATCGGCGATGGTGCCGTCGATCTCGACGCCGCGGTTCATGGGGCCGGGGTGCATGACGATGGCGTCGGGTTTCGCGTGCGCCAGTTTCTCGGCGTCCAACCCGTAGCGATAGAAATACTCTCGCTCAGAGGGGATAAATCCGCCGTCCATCCGCTCTTTCTGAAGCCGGAGCATCATCACCACATCGACGTCTTTGAGCCCCTCGGCCATGTCGTCGTAAATCTCACAGCCAAATTCGCGGAACTGCTGCGGCACCAAAGTGGGCGGGCCGACAAGGCGCACGCGGTTTTCCATCTTGCCCAGAAGGATGAGGTTCGAGCGCGCGACACGGGAGTGGGTGACATCGCCGCAAATCGCAATGTTCAGCCGATGCAGCCGCCCCTTGGCGCGTCGGATCGTCAGAGCGTCGAGCAAAGCCTGCGTCGGGTGTTCGTGTTTGCCGTCGCCCGCGTTCAGCACGGCGCAATTGACCTTTTGCGACAAAAGATCGACCGCCCCGGAATGCGGGTGCCGGACCACCAAAAGATCGGGATGCATGGCGTTGAGCGTCAGGGCGGTATCAATCAGGGTCTCGCCCTTTTTGATTGAGCTGGCCTGCATCGACATGTTCATCACATCCGCGCCAAGCCGTTTGCCCGCAAGTTCGAAAGACGACTGCGTGCGCGTCGAGTTCTCGAAGAACATGTTGATCTGGGTGAGACCCTTGAGCGCGTCGGCGTGTTTTTCCGACTGCCGGTTGAGATCGACATAGCGTTCGGCCACGTCGAGCACGGTGGTGATCTCTTCGGGGTGAAGCGGCTCGATCCCCAAAAGGTGTTTTTGCCGGAATGCCATGGTGCCCCCTTCTGGTATCTTCGCCCTGCTTATAGAAAGCTGTGCGGGAGCGGGCAATGCGCGTTATCGGCCTCACGAGTGATTTACCTCTGCGACACGGCCCTGTAGCTTGGCCGCCATGGAGACTCAGATCGACTATTGGCAAGCGCATGCGCTTTTGGAGTGGCAGGTGGACCTCGGCGTGACCGAGGCCATTATGGATGCGCCGGTCAATCGCTATGAGTTGCCCGATCATGCCGCGAAACCGGCGAAGGCGCAGGCGGACACACAGGTGCCTGTCGATCAGGGGCCGAAACCGTCGCGTTCGGACGAGGGCGTTGAGGTGGCCGCTCAGCTCGCCAAATCGGCCCGCTCTTTGGAAGAGCTGCGCGATGCGCTTGCCGGTTTCGACTATTGCGATCTGAAACGCGGTGCGCGCAATCTGGTGTTCTCGGATGGCAATCCGAAGGCGCGTGTGATGATCGTCGGTGAAGCGCCGGGGCGGGACGAGGACATTCAGGGAAAACCCTTTGTCGGGCGTTCCGGGCAGCTTTTGGACAAGATGTTCGCGGCCATCGGCATGGATCGCCAATCACCCGACAGCGAACATGCGCTCTACATCACCAATCCGATCCCATGGCGCCCGCCGGAAAATCGCGATCCGACACCGGCCGAGATCGCCATGCTGAAACCGTTTCTCATCCGCCATATCGAACTGGCCGATCCCGATGTGATCGTTCTGATGGGCAATTGGGCCTGTACGGCGCTTCTGGGACGTGCGGGCATCACGCGGCTTCGGGGCCATTGGCAGACGGTGCTGGGCAAGCCCGCCATGCCGATGACGCACCCGGCCTATCTCTTGCGTACTCCGATTGCGAAACGCGAGGCCTGGGCCGATCTGCTGGAAATTCAGGCCCGTCTCAGAGGGGCGTCATGATCGTCGATCCCCTGACGCTGGCCGCGTTCCTCCCCGCCGCTCTGGCGCTCAATCTGACGCCGGGAGCGGATATGATGTTTTGTCTGGCGCAAGGGCTGAAAGGCAATCGCCGGGCCGCCGTTGCGGCAAGTGCCGGTGTGTCCGCCGGTGTGATGCTCAATATCGTTCTGGCGGGTCTCGGCCTTGGGGCCTTGGTCGCGGCCAGCCCGAATCTTTTCGCAACAATCCGCTGGATTGGGGTCGCATATCTCGTGTGGCTGGCAATCCGAACCCTGCGCAGCCCGCATGAACTCGGGGCCTCCGGCAAAGCGATGAAATCCCCCGCCCGCGCCTTTCGTGAAGGCTTTCTGGTGAATGTGTCCAATCCCAAGGTGATCCTCTTCATCCTCGCCTTCATCCCGCAATTCGTCGACCCGGCGCGCGGCAGCGTCCTCGGCCAGTTCCTGATCTTCGGCTCGGTGATTTCTATCGGCGGGTTTGTCATCAACGCCGCCGTTGGCTGGTTTGCCGTGGGCTTGGGCGGCGTTTTGGTGCGCAGCCAGCGCACTGAGCGCCTGTTACGCTATCTTTCCGCATCCGTTTTCGGACTGCTCGCCCTGAAACTCGCCACGGAGCGCCACGCATGAGCCGCATTGACGAAAGCCTCGATTTCATCCCCGTCCGCATCGCCGTGCTGACCGTGTCCGACACGCGCACCCTTGCCGATGATAAATCCGGGGATACTCTGGTCAAGATGATCGAAGAGGCGGGGCACAAGCTCGCAGATCGCAAAATCGTCACCGACGACCGCTCGCTGATCCGCGACACGCTTCAGGCCTGGATCGACGACAAGGACGTTGATGTGGTGATCTCCACGGGCGGCACCGGGCTCACGGGGCGCGATGTCACCGTTGAGGCGCATCGCGACGTCTACGAGAAAGAGATCGACGCTTTCGGCACGGTCTTCACCATTGTGTCCATGCAGAAAATCGGCACCTCTGCAATCCAGTCGCGGGCCACCGGCGGCGTTGCGGGCGGCACCTATCTTTTCGCACTTCCGGGCTCTACGGGGGCCTGCAAAGATGCGTGGAACGAGATTTTGAAATTCCAGCTCGATTACCGCCATCGCCCCTGCAATTTCGTGGAAATTTTCCCCCGCCTCGAAGAGCACAAGCGTCGCAAGTGACCAACAATGCCGTGAGGTGACAAAAAAGCGCGTCGGGTTTTCAAATTCCCGCCGTATGATGAGCATTCATCCGTGCGACGGCTTCGTCCGCTCTCTCGAAACACAGCCAGGCCAGCCAAAGGGTTTCCCTGAATGCGATTCCTCCGCCGTTCCCTGACCGGACTTTTCCTCACTGCCGCCACCATCGCCCTGCTCGCAGGCGCTGGCTATAAGGTCAGTTCCGCCCTGAAAGAGCGCCGCGCCGCCGAGGCCACGCCGCCGCAGGCCCGCGAGCGGCAGTTTGCCGTCAATGTCACGCAGGTGACGCCGGAGCGGATTGTTCCCGTTCTGACAAGCTATGGCGAGGTTGCGGCGCGTCGGAGCCTCGAATTGCGGGCACCCGCCGCCGGGCGGATCGTGACGCTTTCGGAGGCTTTCGAGGAAGGCGGTGCGGTCAAGGCCGGGGATGTGATCCTGAAAATCGACACGGCGGATGCCGAGGCGGCGGTGCGCGTCTCTGAGGCCGATCTTCTGGAGGCTGAGGCCGATCTGCGCGATGCCGAGCGCGCGAAGGACATTGCGACCGACGATCTTGCCGCCGCTCAGGCGCAGCTCGACCTGCGCAAGGCGGCGCGTGATCGGCAGCAGGGGCTGTTCGATCGCGGGGTTGGCTCTGCCGCCTCGCTCGAAGACGCGGCGCTCTCGCATGCGGCGGCGGAGCAGTCGGTATTGGCCAAGCGACAGTCGCTTGCCGATAAGGAAGCTGCTGTGGACAGCGCGAAAACCGCGGTGCTCCGGGCGGAAATTGCGCTCGATGAGGTTAAACGCGCGCTGAACGACATGACCGTCACGGCGGCGTTCGACGGCGTGTTGAGCGAAGTCTCCGGCGCTTTGGGGACGCTTTTGAGCGGCAACGAACAATTCGCGATCCTGATTGCACCGGAGGAACTGGAAGTCGCCTTCCGCATCTCCACCGAACAATACGCCCGTCTGGTTCAAGATCGTGGCGCGCTGCCTCAGATGGAGGTCACCGTGACGCTCGATGTGGCGGGGCTTGCGCTTTCGGCCAGGGGCAAAGTGGTGCGTGAAAGCGCCGCCGTGGCCGCGGGACAGAGCGGACGCACGCTCTATGCGCGGCTCGAGGATGCGCCGGGGTTCCGGCCCGGCGATTTCGTCACGGTCCAGCTTGAGGAACCGGAGCTTTCCGCAGTGGCGCTTGTGCCTGCGACCGCCGTGGCGGGCAACGAAACCGTTCTGGCCGTGACGGATCAAAGCCGCCTCGAAGAGATCGCGGTTCCGGTGCTGCGGCGTCAGGGCGATCATGTGATCATCGGCGCAGAGGGGCTCTCGGGCCGTCAGATCGTGGCCGAACGCACCCCGCTTTTGGGCGCGGGCATCCGGGTTAAGGTCAATGGCGCGGAAACCTCCGGCGCAGAGGCGGGCGTGGAGATGGTCTCCTTGAGCGAGGAACGTCGTGCGGCGCTCGTGGCCTTCGTGTCGAACAATACGAAAATGCCGGAAGAGATGCGCACGCGCGTGCTCGAACAGCTCGCGGCCGAAAAAGTGCCCGTCGATCTTTTGGAGCGGCTTGAGCAACGGATGGGGAGCTAAGCCCCATGAGCGCGCGCGATATGATCAACGCCAAGGGGCTTCTGTCCTATTTTACCCGCCACCGGACAGCGGCGAACCTTGTGCTTGTGCTGCTTCTGGCGGCCGGGCTTGGGGCCCTGCCGAAGATGCGGTCGCAATTCTTTCCGGACGTGGTGGTCGATACCGTGCGGGTTTCCGTCGCCTGGGAGGGCGCGGGGCCGGAGGATGTCGACAGCGCCATTGTGCAACTGCTCGAACCGACTCTGATCGCGGTCGAGGGGGTGCTGGAAAGCAGCGCGACCTCGATCGAGGGGCGAGGCAACATCACGCTCGAATTTGAACCCGGTTGGGACATCCAGCGCGCCGCCGACGATGTGAACGCGGCCCTCGACACAGTGACCGATCTGCCCGAAGGCGCGGACGATCCTGTGGTGCAATGGGGCGGCTGGACCGACAGCGTGACGGATGTTGCGATCACGGGGCCTGTGGGGCTCGATCAACTGGCGCGGTTTGCCGACGAGTTGGTGGCCCGGCTTTTCACCAAAGGTGTGACGCGGACCACGATTTCCGGGGTCGCAGCGCCCGAAACCATTGTCGAAGTGCCGACGCTGAACCTGATCGAACACGACATTTCCATGGCAGAGATCGCCAGCGCGATTGCCGCCGAGGCGGACACCAGCCCCGCGGGCAGCGTCGGGTCCGGCGGCGCACGGGTGCGCGCGGGCGTGGAAAAACGCGGTGCGGCGGATATCGCGGGGATCGTGCTGCGGACCAATGACGACGGCTCGAAACTGACCATCGGCGATGTGGCGCAGATCCGTGTCGAGGGCGTGGATCGTAACGAGGCGTTTTTCGTCGGTGACAACCCGGCGGTCTCTGTTCAGGTGGCGCGCTCCGATCTTGGCGATGCCATCGGAATTCAGGGGATTGTCGAAGATGTCACCGCCGAAATGGCGCGGAGCCTGCCCGAAGGGGTGAGCCTCGATCTCTATCGCACGCGCGCCGAAGCGATCAAAGCGCGGCTCGATCTTTTGCTGTCGAACGGGGCGATGGGGCTGGGGCTTGTGCTGGCGCTTCTGTTCCTGTTCCTCAATGCCCGCACCGCAATCTGGGTTGCGGCGGGGATTCCGGTTGCGATGCTCTCGGCGATTGCGC
The DNA here is from genome assembly GCF_051054295.1 of Celeribacter sp. SCSIO 80788. GTDB lineage: Bacteria > Pseudomonadota > Alphaproteobacteria > Rhodobacterales > Rhodobacteraceae > Celeribacter. The sequence continues at coordinate 3,258,331 of NZ_CP150482.1, forward strand.
TGATGTATGCCGCCGGGATCACGATCAATATGATCTCGCTCTTTGCCCTGATCATCACGCTGGGCATCGTGGTCGATGACGCCATCGTTGTCGGCGAACATGCCGATTTCCGGGTCCGGCGGCTGGGCGAGACTGCCGTTGAGGCCTCGGAAAATGCTGCGCGGCGGATGTTCGCGCCGGTGTTTTCCTCGACCATCACGACGATCATCGCCTTTCTCGGGCTGACCGCCATTTCCGGTCGGTTCGGCGACATGATTTCGGACATTCCCTTTACCGTCATCGTGGTTCTGATCGCCTCGCTGATGGAATGTTTCATCATCCTGCCCAATCACTTGAGCCATTCCCTTGCCTCGCACGCGAAAACCCATTGGTACGACTGGCCCTCTCGGCAGGTCGACAAGGGGTTTCGGGTGTTCCGCGAGCGTCTGTTCCGGCCGGTCGTGACGTGGTCGATCCGGCTGCGCTATCCGGTGGTGGCCGCGGGCATCCTGCTTTTGATGATCCAGATTTCGCTGCTGATCTCGGGGCAGGTGCAATGGCGTTTTTTCAACTCGCCCGAGCAGCCTGTGATCAGCGGCAATATCGCCATGGCGCCAACCGCGGTGCGCAGCGATACTTTGGCGATGTTGCATGAATTGCAGCGGGCGACCGATGTGGTTGCCGCGCGGTATGAAGAAAAATACGGCACGAACCCGCTGGCCTATGCTGTCGCTCAGATCGGATCGAACGCCGGGCGTGGCTTGTCGGGAACGAGCAGCAAGGAAGATTATCAACTGGGCGGCATCACCATCGAGCTGATCGACGCCGATCTGCGGCCCTATTCTTCCGTGGCTTTTGTCACGGAGCTTCAGGAAGAGGTGGTCAATCATCCTCTTGCCGAAACCGTGTCGTTCCGGCAAGGGCGGTTCGGACCGGGAGGCGATGCCATCGACGTCGACCTGTACGGCGCGGATTCGGAAACGCTCAAGGCTGCGGCAGAGGCACTCAAGGCGCGGCTCGGGCAGTTCACGGAAGTCTCGGCGCTGGAGGACAATCTGTCCTACGACAAGGAAGAGATGGTCCTCGAACTGACGCCACAGGGCGAGGCGCTTGGTTTCAACATCAACGATCTGGGCAGCGTCCTGACCCATCGGCTCGGTGGCATCGAGGCGGCGACCTATCCTTCGGGCATCCGAACGGCGACGATCCAGGTGGAGATTCCCGAACAGGAACTGACCGCCGATTTCCTGAGCCGGACCCAGATGCGTACGGCCTCAGGCGCCTATGTGCCGCTGTCGGACATCGTGACGGTGACCCGCACGACGGGGTTCTCGACCATCCGGCGGGAAAACGGTTTGCGGATCATTTCAATCACCGGCGACATGAATCAGGACAACGCCGCGCGCGCCGACGAAATTCAGGACGAGATCACCAATGAAATCTTGCCGGGGATCGACGAAACCTTCGGCGTGACCCATCGCATTTCCGGCCTCTCGGAGCAGGAAAACCAATTCCTTTCCGATGCGTTTCTGGGCCTCTCCGGCGTTCTCCTTGGCATCTATTTGACGCTTGCGTGGATTTTTTCGAGCTGGACGCGCCCCGTGGTGGTCATGTCGGTCATTCCCTTCGGGTTGATCGGGGCGATCCATGGCCATGCGATCTGGGATGTGCCGCTGTCGATGTTCTCCGTCGTGGGGCTCATCGGGATGACCGGGATCATCATCAACGACTCGATCGTTCTGGTGTCGACCGTGGACGAATATGCCCATGAGCGCGGCTTGGTCCCGGCGATGATCGACGCGGCGGTGGACCGGTTGCGGCCTGTGATGCTCACAACGCTCACGACCGTTCTGGGCCTTGCGCCTCTGCTCTACGAGACCTCTTCGGACGCGCAATTCCTGAAGCCGACAGTGATCACGCTGGCCTATGGTCTGGGGTTTGGCATGGTGATCGTTCTGGTAATGGTGCCTGCCATTCTGGCGATGCAGCTCGATGTCGGACGTCAGGTCGCCGCCTTCCGACGTGGCCTGCGCCATCCCAAACGCAGCGGTGTGGTAGGCAAGGTCCTGATCGGGGCAAGTGCGTTTGCCGTACTGTGGTTCGCGCTGACACTCGGCCCTGTGGTCCTGCCCGGCATGCTGCCCGCGCTCTTTGGCGTCACGGGATTTGCCGCCGCACTCGGGCTGTTTCTGCTGGGGCTCGTGGTGGTGTTCTCGGCGATCTATGCGGTGCTGGCCATTGCATCACATCGCCAACAGGAGGCCGCATGAGGCCGCCGCGGCATCAGTTCCCGGAACAGCCCTGCGCCTCATAGGCGGTGCCATTGCCGATCACGGTGATGGTCAGTTGCGAGCGGTCGATGAAGAAGGGCTGGGCATCCGCAGGAACGAGATCGCTCTCGACCTGGACCTTGCCGCCCGTCCGCGCGAGTTCCGCTTCGGAGACCCAGACGGAGCGGTCGGGGTGTTCGATCACCGCCACCTCGTAGGGTCCGAGCTCCGGGACGGACATGTCGACGGACACGCGCATGCCGTCGGAGATCGGCGCCGCCTTGCAGGTGGCGGTGATGACGCGTTTCGGCTGATCGGCGAGAGCGCTTTCGATCTCGGCGCGCGCACCGTTCGGCCCCTCAGGTGTGAGTGTCGCATCGAGTGTAGCCTGAAGCGGCATGCAGATGTCCTTGCACACGCCAAGATCCATTGTGCCCGACAGGCGAATGTCGCCATCCCCCTCGGGGATCAGCTCGACCGGCAGGATCAGCTCGTGCTCATAGCCCAGATACCACATGCCGTTCTCGGAAAAGAGTTCGGGCACTGGCCAATGCAAATCCATCCGGGCAAGGTTCTCGGACCCGCTTAGTTCGAATGACGGCGGAATGCCGGTCTCGCCGGGCGTGCGCCAGTAGGTATGCCAGCCCGGGGCAAGTTGTACCCGGATCGCGGCCATGCGGTGACCGTTGTCCATTTGCCAGCCGGGCAGAATATCGATCCGGGCCATATCCGTCGGGTCCTGCGCAACGGCAGGGGCGGTCAGGCCAAGGAAGAGGGCGGAGGCGAGGGGGGCGAGAGATCGGATCATGTGCCCGATATAGGCAGGCAATGGCGTTTCGCAAACTCACATTTGGACGACCCATATGTGATCGCGGTTCTGTGTTGCCGCAGGAGCGCGAATGCGGGGGTGAAATCGCCGCTTTTGTCATGCGAAGCCTTGCACCCCGGCGCGTCATGCGGTGAGGTGGGGTTATGAAAGCTCAATCGTCTGACCTCACCGGCAAACTTCTCATCGCGATGCCCGGCATCGGCGATCCGCGTTTCGATGGCGCGGTGGTGTTCATGTGCGCCCATTCCGAAGACGGCGCCATGGGGCTGATGATCAATAAGGTGTCGCAAGACATTTCTGTCTCCGATGTGTTCTCGCAGCTGGAGATTCGCGTCACCCCGGACATGCGTCCCCTGCCAGTGCATTTCGGTGGGCCGGTCGAGGTGGGGCGGGGCTTCGTGTTGCACAGCACCGATTACGATGCCGATCACGCTTCGATGGATGTGGGGCCGGGCTATGCCATGACCGCCTCGCGCGAGATCCTTCGCGACATGGCCCGCGGCACCGGACCCGCCGAGCGGATTTTGTGCCTTGGCTATGCCGGTTGGGGGCCCGGGCAGCTTGAGGGCGAAATCGGGCAGAACGGCTGGCTCAGTTGCGATGCGACGACTGAGATCGTGTTCCATACGCCCGATGCGCAAAAATGGCAGGCCGCACTTTTGTCTCTGGGCGTGAGCCCGGCGCTTTTGTCGGCAGATGCCGGACGGGCGTGACGCAGCGTTCGGGTTGGGCGGCCGATCCGGCTTCGCTACTCTGAGGCCCAAGTTGCAGAGCCTTCTGCGCCTGAGGAGGAAACAGCCATGACCTATCGCGCCCCGGTTTCGGATTATCAGTTCATTCTCGACCAGATCGTCGATTTTTCGGCCGTGCTCGAGAGTGCGGCCTTCGAGGACATCGATGCGGAGACGGTTGCGGCGATCCTCGAAGAAGCCGGTAAGCTTGCGAGCGATGTGGTCGCGCCGCTGAATCGTGGTAGCGATCTGACGCCCGGCAATCTGGTGGACGGTGTGGTCAAAACCTCTCCGGGGTTCGCCTCAGCCCATGGTCAGATCGCGGAGGGCGGATGGATCGGCATGCTGGCGCAACCGGAAAACGGTGGGATGGGTCTGCCTCTGAGCGTGGCGACGGCAATCAACGAGATGATGTCGGGCGGCTGCCTGTCGCTTTCGCTGCAACCGCTGATGACACAGGGGCAGATCGAGGCGCTGGAGCATCACGCCTCCGACGCAATCAAGGCGCTGTACATCCCGAAACTCATCTCCGGCGAATGGACCGGGACGATGAACCTGACGGAATCTTGCGCCGGATCGGATGTCGGCGCGTTGCGCACCAAGGCGGAGCGCAACGGCGACGGCACTTATGCGATCACCGGTCAGAAGATTTTCATCACTTGGGGCGACAACGATTTTTCCGACAACGTCTGCCACCTCGTGCTTGCGCGCCTGCCCGACGGGGTGCCGGGGACGAAAGGCATCTCGCTTTTCATGGTGCCGAAATTCCTCCCGGATGCGGATGGCAATCCGGGCGTCCGTAATGGCGTGAAGGTCGTGAGCCTCGAACACAAGCTGGGTATTCATGGCTCTCCGACCTGTGTCATGGAGTATGAGGGCGCGACGGGCTGGCTTGTGGGCGCAGAGCATCAGGGCATGAAATGCATGTTCACCATGATGAACAACGCGCGCCTTGGGGTGGGCGTTCAGGGCGTTGGCGTTGCCGAAGCCGCAACGCAAAAGGCGCTCGCCTATGCGCAGGACCGCGTTCAGGGCCGATCCCCCATCGGGACGGAAAACGGGGCTATTATCGACCATGCCGATGTGCGCCGGATGCTGGCCCATATGCGCGCCGATACGTTTACTGCGCGGGCGATTGCGCTGGCCTGCGGTGTGGCGCTCGATCTCGGGCGCACAGATCCGGAGCAACAGGCGCGCGGCGCCTTCCTCATTCCGATCGCCAAGGCGTTTTCCACCGACATCGGGCATGAGGTTGCCCAGCTGGGCGTGCAGGTGCATGGCGGTATGGGCTATATCGAGGAAACCGGTGCGGCACAGTATGCCCGCGATGCCCGGATCACTTCGATCTACGAGGGTACGAACGGCATTCAGGCGATGGATTTCGTCGGGCGCAAATTGATGGACGGCGGCGAGGCCGGGTTTGCCATTCTCGATGAGATCGAAAGCTTTGCCGAAGCTGCGCGCGCGACCCTGCCGAAACGGGCGATTGCCGTCTGGAACGCGGCGGAAACTCTGCGCGAAGGCATGGAGGCGATGCTCGCCCTGCCGATGAATGATCGGTTCGCGGGCGCGGTCCCCTTCCTGCGCGCTTTTGCCCGAGTTCTGGGCGGGCATTATCACCTCAAGGCGGCGATTGCCGAAGGCGGCGAGGGGCCGCGTTCGCGCCTTGCAGCTTTCTACATCAAACGTATGCTGCCGGAACACGCGGCCCTGCTGGCGCAGGTGCGTCTTGGGGCCGCGGATATTTACGCTTTGAGCCCAGAGGACTTATCCGCCTGATGACTGCACCGATCCGCACGCCCTTCGAGCCCCCCGAGACCGGGGGCGTGGTGGAGATCGCCGAGGGTGTTCTTTGGACGCGGATGCCTTTGCCGGTGCCTCTGGCGCATGTGAATGTCTATGCTTTCGACGGGGGTGACGGTTGGACCATCGTCGATACGGGTGTCGATACGGGGAAGTCTCGCGCGCTCTGGCAGGCGCTGATCGACGGGCTGATGGGTGGCAAACCGATCCGTCGGGTGATCGTGACGCATCACCATCTCGATCACGTTGGCCTTGCCGGGTGGTTCGTGACGGAGCATGGCGCGGAGCTTGTGACAACGCGGACCTCTTACCTGATGGCGCGGATGTTGCAGCTCGATGTGCAGGAGGCGCCGACGCCGGAGATGCTGGCCTTTTGGCGCTCCTGCGGCATGAGCCCGGAGATCTACGAGAAACGCCTGACCGAACGCCCGTTTAACACCGCCGATGCGGTGCATCCTTTGCCCTTGGGCTATACGCGGATCGTCGACGGGCAGGAGATCGAGATCGGCGGGCGGCTTTGGACCGTGCGCACCGGTGACGGCCATGCGCCGGAGCACGCGACGTTTTGGTCCGGCGACGGGGAACTGGTGATCGGAGGCGATCAGCTTCTGGGCTCGATCTCTCCCAATCTCGGGGTTTCCGCCACCGAACCGATGGCCGATCCGGTGGGCGATTGGCTGCGGTCCTGCGAAAAATTCGTGCCGCATGCCCGTGACAGTCAGTTGATCCTGACCGGGCACAAACTGCCCTACACCGGGCTGCCCGCTCGGCTCCGGCATCTGATCGACAATCATCGCCACGCGCTCGAACGCTTGCGTGAGGTGCTGCATGAACCGCGCACCGCCTGCGACTGTTTCGACGTGCTGTTCAAGCGGTCGATCAAGGAAGGCGAATACGGGCTCGCGATGGTCGAAGCCATGGCGCATTGCCGTCATCTCGAGCGGCGCGGTCTTATCACTGGACGAGAGCGGGAGGATGGTGCGATCCTGTGGCAAACAGGAGAGTGAGACATGTCCCAGGGGGATCAGATCCGCACCACCGCCGAGGCGCATGAAGAGGCCGCCCTGCCACAGGCTCGGGTGGCCCATGCCGACCCCGACGCCTGCACGGCCGAACAGAAACCTCTGCCCGAAGCGGTGGCACGCAAGCCGCTCGAGGAGAAAAGCCCCGCGGAATGGGCCTATGAGCGCCTCATTCTCTATATCCAGAATTTCGAGGAACAGCTCGACAGCGAGCATGAGATCGCCATGGGCTTTGCCGGTTCCGACACCGGGGTGCTCCGGATCGAGGGCATCGGCTTTTTCGACCCGGATATCGTGACGTTTTACGGGATGGACGAGGAGGGGACCAAGACCCAGCTCATTCAACACGTTACTCAGCTCAACGTCATGTTGCAGGCCATGCCGAAACAGACGGAGGACGCGACGCCTGCGCGGATCGGCTTTCGTCTTGTCGCCGATCTGGAACAAGAGCTGAACGGAAAGCGCACCGACGGGTGACAGGCGATGACGAGTCATCTACCGTGGCGGAAGGCATATAAGGGAGGAACCGCAGAATGTCTGAGCACAAGCATGGGGATATGGATATTTCCGTTCAGGAGAAAACCTTTGACGGTTTTGTGAAATGGGCCACCTGGGTCGCGGGTGTATCCGTTTTTGTTTTGATCATCCTCGCGGTTTTCAATAGTTAAGCCCCGTAAACGTTTCACAAAGGACCGGAGCCCCAAATCGTGTCGTTTCTGTATCGAGCCGTCGGGCTCCTGTCCCTTCTTGTGCTGACCGCTTGCGGGGCGGCCGAACCGAAATGGGCGCCTGACGCCGAGGTGGCGCGGTCGCATTACGTGCATGGTGCACCTTATCAACTGACGCTCTTCACCGTGATCAGCAATCGCACCGGCGGCGGCGGGCACAGCGCGCTGATGGTCAATGCCCCGTCCGAGCGGGTGATCTTCGATCCGGCCGGGACGTTTTATCACCCGCATCTGCCGGAGCGAAACGATGTGCATTACGGCATGTCCGACGCAGCGGTAGATTTCTACATCGACTATCACGCTCGCATCACCTGGCATGTGGTGGAACAGACCATCACGGTGAGCCCAGAGGTCGCGACACTGGCGCTGGCCAAGGTTCAGTCTTACGGTGCCGTGCCAAAGGCGATGTGTGCCACCAGTGTGTCGAGCATTCTCGGCGATCTGCCGGGCTTTGAGAAAGCACCGCGGACCATGTCACCAAAGAAGCTTATGCAATGGTTTGGGGAGCAGCCGGGCGTGACGGAAAAAGTCATATACGACGACAGCCCCGATGAAAACGGTCAGCTGATCCAAGCTCCGCCGCTGCTTCTTCATCACAGCGGGAGTTCCTAAGCGAAAGGGCGTTACCCGATCACCGCGCCGAGGCCAAAGAACAAGCCAAGTCCGGTGATGATCGCCCAAAGCACGTTTTTCGTCCAGATGCCGACGATGATCGTCGCGGCCGCGCAGAACAGACGCAGCGGGTCCGTGTCTGCCTTCGCCCCTAAAAGCATAGGCGCGACCACAGCGGGCAGAACCGCGACGGGTGTATAGCGCAACAGGCGCAACAGCCATGCGGGCAGGGGGCGGTCGCCGACGAGGCCGAGGAAAGAAAACCGGATCAGGAAGGTGCCGATGGCCAGTCCGACGATGATGATCCAGATTTGCGTTGTGCTCGCTTCGATCATGCCGCGGCCTTTCTTTTTTCCATCCAAATCTCAACCTGCGCGCCCACAACCAATGCTGCGGCGGCAGCCACCAAAAGCCCGGTGCCATAGGGCATAAAGCCAAGGATCAACACCAGAACCACGGAGGTCAGCGCCGAGGCAAGATGCGCCAGCGTCTTGAGCATCGGGGCGACCACGGCCAGAAAGGTCACAGGCACAGCGAAATCGACACCGATGTCGGTCGGGATCTTATCGCCCAGAAGCGCGCCGGTCAGCGTTAGTGCGTACCAAGCAATGGCAATCGGGATCGCCGCGCCGAAGAAATACCCAAGTTTTTCGGAGAGGCTCAGGTCCGGCTCTTTCTCGAATTTGATCGTCGAGAGCGCGTAGGGCTGATCGTAGAGCATGTAGGAGGCGAAGGCGCGGGTCAAAAGCGAGGATTTGCCGAGATGCGGCGTGATCGACGCCGAATACATCCCCATCCGCAGATTGACCGCCAGCGCCGTGGCCAGAACGATCAGCGTTGGGGCGTTGTCGGACATCAGTTGCAGCGCGGCAAGCTGGGCCGAGCCCGCGATCACGAGGATCGAAAACCCCATGACCTCGACGACATTCAGCCCCGCCTGCGTGGCAATCGCGCCAAAGATCGCGGCAAAGGGCCAGATCACAATGTGAAACGGCAGGCCGTCCTTGGCACCTTTGAGAAATTGCTGGGAGGCGGGAGAAAGAGACATGCGCGGGGCCTTGGAATTTCGAACCGCACCAGCCTAGGGGATCGGGTGGCGCGGACCAATTGCGATTTGTGAAAACGGGTTATGCGGAAGCGGACAGCGCCGCCACGCCTCAGTCGAAGGTGCCGGTCACACGGCCCAGCAACATGAAGCCGCGCGCGGTGCGCGTGTCTGTGAGAGCTGCGATTTCCTCGTCAGTGGCGGATTGCTCGAACTCGGCAAAGGTCTTGTCGAATTTGCGCAGGAAATGGTGAACGGCATCGCGGAAAATCGCGTCCTGTTTCATGCGGGCAGAGGCCAGCGCCAGAGAGGAGCGGTCGCGCACGCCCCCCAGAGGGGCGACGGAATGGCCGCGCTCGCCCTTGGCGAACCGGCGCCAGACCTCGGGCTTGGCGCGGTCGGGGCGCAGGTCGTCCATGTAGATGCCGTCCTGCGACAGAAGCGTGAGCACGTCCTGTGCGGCATGGATGAGCTGGCTGACCTTGCGATCCGAGAGTGCACGGCGCAGCGCCCGGAAGCCTTCCTTGTCGTCGGCGGTTTCGGGAAAATTCATCGCCTTGATGAAATCCGCGACCGACAGCGGCGGGGCGAGGCTTTCCGAGGGCGTGCCGAGCGCAAGGCTTGCCTGTTCCTCGATCAGCGCAGGGGCCGGGATCGCCAGCTTGTCCTCGGGCGGGGTCTGGCCCGGACGGATCGAGGTAAACATCGCCAGCGTCGCATCTGTCTTGCGTTGGGCCGCTGCGATCTCTTCGAGCTTTTTCTCGACCGTGGCGTTCGACGTGCCGCCGCCTTGGCCAGAGAGGTAGGACTGACGCATGGCGGAAATCGCGGCCTGAAGGCGGCGGCTTTCCTCGCGCATCGTGCGAGAGGCACGCACCGCCAGAGCGCCCACCCAGATCATCGCAATCGGCATGAAAATCGCGATCAGCATCATGACGAAGCGGATCGAATCGAAATCGTTCGACCCGGTGCCGAGGATCATGAAATACCCAGCCGTCATCGCCAGCCACAGCAAGGATAGCACCGCCGCGATCATCTCGGTCGCGGTGATCTTGGGCTCTTCCTCAGGGCGCTGATAGACGCCAAGCTCGACTTTTTTGGGACCTTCGGTTGCCAAAGGGATCTCCTCGATCGCGTTTACAAATCAGATATACGCGATCTTGAGGATTTCGTAGGACTTTTCGCCCCCCGGCGTGCGGACTTCCACACTGTCGCCTTCGTCCTTGCCGATCAGGGCGCGGGCGAGCGGGGATTTGATGTTCAGAAGACCGCGCTCGATGTCGGCTTCGTGCTCGCCCACGATCTGAAAGGTCTTTTCCTCATCGGTATCTTCGTCGACGATGGTCACAGTGGCCGAAAATTTCACCGCGCCCGACAGGGTTTTCGGGTCGATCACATCGGTCAGCGACAGGATGCCTTCAAGCTCCTTGATGCGGCCTTCGATGAAGCTCTGCTTCTCACGCGCCGAATGGTATTCGGCATTCTCCGAGAGATCGCCAAGCTCGCGGGCTTCGGCAATGGCCTGAATGATCGCCGGACGTTCGACGGATTTCAGGGTTTTCAACTCGTCGTTCAGCGCGGTGTAGCCCGCGCGGGTCATGAGGATTTTTTCCATCAGGGCACTCATCTGCACGAAAAAAGCACTACGGGGCCGTTTAGGCTCCGGGTGCTTTCGGATTTGGTCATTGTCGGACTACCTGACCCGGAATGCCGGTGGAATGCAAGAGCCGGCACACATTATCTCCTGTGTCAGAGCTCCTGAACCTGACGCATTACGGAAAGGGGCAGTCTATCGTGCGGTCATCTTTGACCTCACGGCCAATACGGTTTGGACGTCGTTCGTTGACGGCATGGCTCCGTCTCGGGGGCTACCGCTTTATGCAGCGTTGCGGCGATTTTGGCGCAACAAAGCCCAACAGACGCAACGAAAAACCGCATCTCAAATTGACCCTGCCCTCGCTTAACGGTTAGGTAAGCGCTGGAGAGCCGCCTGAGCCAGGGAGAAATTTTATGTCGAATATCGAGCGTGAGGCGATGGAATATGATGTTGTGATCGTGGGAGCAGGGCCTGCTGGCCTGTCTGCCGCGATCCGGCTCAAGCAGTTGGACGAGAACCTGAGCGTTGTCGTTCTGGAAAAGGGCTCTGAAGTGGGCGCACATATCCTGTCGGGCGCGGTGCTTGATCCGGTGGGGATTGATGCGTTGATCCCGGATTGGAAAGAGCGTGGCGCGCCAATCACCACTGAGGTGAAAGAGGATCATTTCCACGTTCTGGGCGAAGCCGGGTCGATCCGCATTCCGAATTTCCCGCTGCCGCCTTTCATGTCAAACCATGGCAAATACATCGTCTCGATGGGCAATGTCTGCCGCTGGATGGCGGAGCAGGCCGAGGAGCTTGGCGTCGAGATTTTCCCCGGTATGGCGTGCTCTGAGCTGATTTATGGCGACAAGGGCGAGGTCAAAGGCGTGGTCGCGGGCGTCTTCGGGCTTGAGGCCGACGGCTCGATCGGGCCGGACACCGAGCCGGGGATGGAGCTGCATGGCAAGTATGTTTTGATCTCCGAAGGCGTGCGCGGGTCTCTGGCGAAAGAGATCATCGCGAAATATGACCTGCAAAAAGGCCGCGACGTTCAGAAGTTCGGCCTTGGCATGAAAGAGATCTGGGAGATTGATCCCGAGAAGCATCGCGAAGGCAAGGTTTGGCACTCTATGGGCTGGCCGCTGGGTTCGAATGCGGGCGGGGGCGGGTTCGTCTACCACGCGGAAAACAATCAGCTTTATCTCGGCTTCGTGGTGCACCTGAACTACGAAAACCCGTATCTCTTCCCCTACATGGAATTCCAGCGCTTCAAACAGCACCCGCTGGTGAAAGAGCTTTTGGAGGGCGGCAAACGCGTGGCTTACGGTGCGCGGGCGATCTCCGAGGGCGGTTATCAGTCGATGCCGAAAGCTGCCTTCCCGGGCGGTGCTTTGCTGGGCTGTTCGGTCGGCCTCGTCAACGTGCCGCGGATCAAGGGCAACCATAACGCGATGCTCTCGGGCAAGGCGGCGGCGGAGCATGCCTTTGCGGCGATCAAAGAGGGGCGCTCGGGCGATGTGCTTGAGAGCTACGAGACCGAGCTGCGCGAGGGCGCGGTTGGCAAGGACCTGAAACGTGTGCGCAACGTCAAACCGTTGTGGTCGAAGTTCGGCCTTGCGGCGTCGCTGGCGCTTGGTGGGTTCGACATGTGGACCAACCACCTGTTTGGTGTGTCGCTGTTTGGAACGGTGAAACATGGCAAAACCGACGCGCAATCGACGGGCAAGGCGGCCAAGTTCAAGCCGATCGACTATCCGAAACCTGATGGTGTGATCTCGTTCGATCGGTTGACCAACGTGTCTTTCGCGGCGACGAACCATGAGGAAAGCCAGCCCTGCCACCTGAAACTGGCAGACCCGCAGGTCGCGATTGACGTGGATTACAAGGAATTCGGCGGCCCGTCGCAGCGCTATTGCCCAGCGGGGGTGTACGAATACCTGACGCCGGAAGGCGAGGCGCCGAAATTCGTGGTGAACTTCCAGAACTGCGTTCATTGCAAGACCTGCGACATCAAGGAAGCCAGCCAGAACATCACCTGGACCGTACCGCAGGGCGGCGATGGGCCGAACTATCCGAACATGTAAGTGTCTCACGGCAACGTGTTTTCAAAGATCGGGACGGGGGCCAAGCGGGCCCCCGTTTGCATTGCGGCGGTCGGGTTTGGACGATAGGCTCGCCGGGATGAACCACAAGGGAGACGACAGGTGACAAACCGCGCCGGCCGCATGATTTCTGCCCTCACCGCTGTAGGGCTTTTGTTTGGAAGCGTGGCCCTGCCATCTCCTGTTCTCGCCGATGCAGGCTCCTATCTGGCCGCGCGTCAGGCGACGATGGATCGCACCTTCCCGGTGCTTGCCGAATATGCCACGCGGGCGCTGGCGGGCGATACGGATAATCCGGTACTGCTCGAATCCGTGATCTCCTCGCGGATTTCCATGGGCGATTTCGATGCGGTGAAAGGCTATGCCAGCCTGTTGAAACAGATCGAACCCGAGAACCAGATTGCGGCGATGGCAAATCTGACGCTTTTGGTGCGCGATGGCGATTACGAAGGTCTGGTGGCTGCGCTCGAAGGCGGGGAGAGCATCAGCTCTGTCGTCGATGGGCTCATGTTGGCTTGGGCCCATGTCGGTCTGGGCGATATGTCCGGCGCACTCGACCTGTTCGATCAGGGCTCCGGTATGGGGCAGGGCTTCGAGAATTTCGGCGCATATAACAAGGGTCTCGCTCTCGCACTGGTCGGCGATTACGAAGGTGCGCTTGTGACCCTGTCGCAGCCGAATATGCCGCAAAGCCGGTTTTCCGTGATCGCGCAGATGGAAATTCTCAGCCAGCTCGAGCGCAATGACGAGGCTCTGGCGCTTCTGAATGACAGTTTCGGCGAGGGGCCACTGGACCTCGAACTGGAACATCTGCGTGAGGCGTTTACGGCGGGCGACGCCGTGCCTTTCGATGTGGTGCACAGTGCGCGTGACGGCATTGCGGATGTATTCTTCGCCGTGGCTTCCGCGCTCGATGGTGGGCTGGACGACGCTTATACGCTGCTTTACGCTCGGATCGCCGAGGCGCTGCGCCCGGAGGAGGCGAGCTATGTTTTGAGCGTGGCGACGCTTTTGGAACGGCTGGAGAATTACGACCTCGCGAACCAGGCACTGGATCGGATTCCGGCGGATGATCCGGCCTTCCCGATTGCGAGCCTCGCCCGGGCCGAAGCGCTCCGCTCCTCGGGCAGCACCGAGGCGTCGCTCGAGGTTTTGCGGCAACTGGCGAAATCCCATCCGGAGTTGGACGAGGCTCACACAGCTCTGGGCGATGCGCTGCGGCGTCAGGAGGATTACGCAGAGGCGGTGAAAGCCTATTCCGTCGTGATCGACCGTCACCAACCGCCGACCCGCGGGCAATGGCCGCTCTATTTCACTCGCGGTACGGCTTATGAACGGATGGGGGAATGGGACAAGGCGGAGGCGGATCTGCGGCAGGCTCTGGCGCTGGAACCGGATCAGCCGCGTGTGCTGAACTATCTCGGATATTCCTATCTCGAGATGAAAACCAATCTCGACGAGGCCATGGAGATGATCCGTAAGGCTGTCGAAGAGCGCCCGGAAGACGGCTATATCACCGACAGTCTGGCCTGGGGTCTCTATCGCCTGCGGCGTTACGACGAGGCGGTGGAGCCGATGGAGCGCGCGGTCGAGTTGATGCCGGTCGATCCGATCATCAACGATCACCTGGGCGATGTTTACTGGGCCGTTGGGCGCGAGCGAGAGGCGCGGTTCCAGTGGCAACGGGCGCTGTCCTTCGAACCCGAGGATGACGAGGCTAGCCGCATTCGCAAGAAACTCGACATCGGTCTCGACAAGGTTCTGATCGAAGAGGGCGAAGAACCGACGCGGGGCGGGAATGACGGTTAAGGTCTTTGCGCCCGCCAAGATCAACCTGAGCCTGCATGTCACCGGACAGCGGGAAGATGGCTATCACCTGCTCGACAGTCTGGTGGCCTTTGTCGATCTCGGCGATCAGGTCACGGCCAGCCCGGCGTCGCACTCGGCGCTGAGCGTCACCGGGCCCTTTGCCGAAGGTGTGCCGACGGACGGTAGCAATCTTGTCCTCAAGGCGGCGGAGTGTGCGGACTTTTCGATGTCCCTGACGCTCGATAAACACCTGCCACCCGCCTCCGGGATCGGTGGCGGGTCTGCCGATGCGGCGGCCACGCTGCGCGCGGCGGCGCGTCTTGGGGCGGTGCCTGTCTCGGCAGAGCGTTCGCTTGCGCTCGGGGCCGATGTGCCAGTTTGTCTGCGCGCAAAACCGATGCGGATGCGCGGGATCGGGGATGTGCTGGAGCCGGTGACAATGCCGGCGTTGCACATGGTGCTGGTGAATCCAAAGGTCGAGGTGTCGACGCCAGAGGTGTTCCGGCGACTTGAGCGCAAAGACAATCTGGCGATGCCGGATATTCTGCCGCGCTGGCCGGATACACTGGCCTTCGTCGATTGGTTGTCGACCCAGCGCAACGATCTTGAGAAACCTGCGGTGAAACTCGTGCCCGAAGTGGCGGCGGCTCTGGCGGCGCTGGCCCTGACGCCCGGCGCGCTCATGGTGCGGATGTCCGGCTCCGGTGCGACCTGTTTCGGGCTTTTCGCGGATCGCTATGCGGCGGATGTGGCGGCGTTGCAGCTGGCCGAAGGCAACCCGTGGTGGTGGGTCAAATCCGCCAGCACATTGCCGGGATAAGTGCCTCAGCGCAGGCGCGCGACCACGTAATCGGCAATGTCGGAGAGCATCTCCACGATCTCGCCCTCAGGTAGAGCGGACAGCGCGGCTTTCGCCTTGTCTGCCCAGTCGAGCGCAATCACGCGGGTTTCTTCCAGAGCGTCGTGCTTGTTCAAAAGCGCGATGGCGTGTTCCAGATCGCCTTCGTCCTGCTTGCCCTTTTCGATGGTTTTCACCCAGAAGGCGCGCTCTTCCGCATCGGCCTTTGCCACCGCCTTGATCAGCGGCAGGGTCAGCTTGCGTTCGCGGAAATCGTCGCCGACATTCTTTCCGGTCTGCTCGGAGCCCCAGTAATCCAGAAGGTCATCGACGATCTGGAAGGAAATCCCAAGCGCATCGCCATAGTCGAACAGTGCTTTGACCACCGTTTCGTCGGCCCCGGCCAGAACGCCACCGACCTCGGTCGCGGCGGCGAACAAAGCGGCGGTCTTGCCGCGCACCACCTGGATATAGATGGCTTCGTCGGTCTTCAAATCCTGAGCAGCGGTGAGTTGCAGCACTTCGCCTTCAGCAATCGTCGCAGAAGCGTTCGACAGGATGCGCAGCACGCGCATGTTGTCGGCATCGGTCATCAACTGGAACGAGCGGGCAAAAAGATAATCGCCGACCAGAACCGAAGATTTGTTGTCCCACAGAAGGTTCGCCGTCGGCCGCCCGCGCCGCTGGGCGCTCTCATCCACTACGTCGTCATGCAAAAGCGTGGCGGTGTGGATGAACTCCACCGTGGCGGCGAGGTGAATGTGATAGGGGCCGCTGTAACCGCAGGCCTTGGCGGCAGCCAGCGTCAGCATCGGGCGCAGTCGCTTGCCACCGGCCTCGATCAGATGCGCGGTTACCTCGGGGATGCGCGGCGCATGTTCCGACGACATCCGCTCCCGGATCAGCGCGTTGACGGCCTCAAGTTCGGGCGCCAGAGCGGCGGCCAGTCTTTCATGCGGCTTCACGGCGGCTTTATCCAGTCCCATGGGACCTCCTCGGCTCGACAAACCTTTCGGTCTGTACTTTAATCATCGCGATGAAACAGCTTCTGCGCACCACCGACCCCACCCAGATCGTCTACGCCAAAGCGCTCTTGTCCGGAGAGGATATAGACTGCTTTGAAATGGACGTCCATATGAGCGTCCTCGAAGGCAGCATCGGCATATTGCCGCGCCGCCTTATGGTGCGCGATGACGATCTCGCGCAGGCCCGGCGTATCCTCAAGGACAATGATTTCGAGCTGGAGGATCTGTGAGCGGATCTTCTGAGCTGAGCCGCGATGCGTTTTTGGGCGGGCGGTTGCAGATTTATCAACCGCGCAAGGGTTATCGCGCCGGGGTCGATCCGGTGCTTTTGGCGGCAGCCACACCTGCATCTCCCGGTCAGTCCGTTCTGGAGCTTGGCTGCGGGGGCGGGGTTGCGTCCTTCTGCCTCGCTGCGCGCGTGGCGGGGCTGTCGCTCGCCGGGGTCGAAGTGCAGGGCTTCTATGCCGATCTCGCGCGCCGCAATGCCGTTGAGAACGGCATGGAGATGAAGGTGTTCGAAGCAGATCTGCGTCACCTGCCTGGTGCGGTGAAAGAGCAGACCTTCGATCACGTCATCGCCAATCCGCCCTATTACGAACGTCATCGCTCGACGCCCGCTGAGGATGTCGGGCGTGATGTGGCGCTCGCAGGAGAAACACCGCTTGTCGATTGGATCGACACAGCGACGCGGCGGCTTAAACCCAAGGGTTATCTGACGATGATCCAGAAAGCCGATCGTCTGCCGGATATGCTGGCCGCCTGTGACAACCGCCTCGGCTCGCTGCGTGTTCGTCCGGTTCAGCCGCGTTCGGGGCGTGCGGCGGAGCTCGTGATCCTTCAGGCGCGCAAGGGTGGACGGGCTGCTTTTGTCTTGGAAGAACCGCTTGTGATGCATGAGGGCGTGTCACATAAGCACGATGGCGACGATTACACCTCTCAGGTCGTCAAGATTTTGCGAGGCGGCGATGCCTTGCCATGGTCCGGCTGAGATTTGGCGATATTTCGCAAAAGCTAATATTCTGGTCACTTTGTTTCAAAACAAAGCAGTGACACGACTCGGATTCTATGGTGCACTTGTCACACAGCTTTTACATGGCTGACACACTCAGAGAGGAGAAAACATGAGCTTGACGTCCCATATCCAGGAACTGAAGAAAAAGCACCAATCCCTCTCGGAGGCCGTTGAACATGCCCAGCGTTCGCCCGGCGCCGATGGCCTTCGGATCGCAGATCTGAAAAAACAGAAACTCCGCATCAAAGAAGAAATCGCACGCCTCAGCGCCGCCTGACGCGTCAGATCACCCGGTTTGGCGGCTTTGATAAGCGGCCAGACCGGCCCCGAGCATGATCAGCCCGGCCGAGAGCAAAAGCGTCAGACGCGGCTCCGTCATTCCGGCAAGGATCAGAGCCAGAGTGGACAGCAGTGGCGCGGCATAGGATGCCGTTCCCAAAAGCTGAATATCCCCTTTCTTCATCCCCATATCCCAGAGATAGAACGCTCCGCCCGCAGGCCCGAGACCCAGCGCGATGATCGCGCCCCAACCTGACATGCTGTCAGGCCATGCGGTTTGTTCGAACGCCAGATGGGTGACGAAAGACAGTGCGGCCGCCAAGAGACAGAACACAGTGACCGAGGCCGTGGTAACATGGCCGATCCGACGCGAAATCACCGAATAGCTGGCCCATGTAAAGGCAGCCCCAAGCGCCAGGAGATATCCGAGTGCGGCCTCTCCAGTGAAGGATGTGCCACGTGCTACGACCAGAAGCGCGCCGACGAGCGCGAGGACTGCGCCGAGGATGTGCAGCGGGCGCAGGCGTTCTCCGGGCAGGAGCCCGGAAAACAGCACGATCAACAACGGCCAGAGATAATTGATCAACCCGGCCTCGGCGGGAGGGGCCAGACGCAGGGAGGAGAAGTAGAGGAAATGATAGCCGAAAATCCCGACGGTCCCGAAGGCATAGACCAGAGGCGAGACGCCTCGTAGCTCATGCCAGGCGTTGTTCTTCGCGATCCAAAACAGGCCGATCACACCGCCAATGGCAAAACTCACCGCGTTGAGTTGCAACGCAGGAACCGGGTTGCTTGCGACGGTGAAAAGCGCGAGCAGGGCCCAGAGAAGGACGGCGAGAAAACCGATGAAGGTGGCGGATTTGCGTGTCATGGCGCGATTAAGCCTGAGTTGCGGCGCTCCGCAATAGAAAAGGGTCGCCGAAACGGCGACCCTCGTTTTGCGATCTTGCACAGACTCAGGTGAGGTATTGCCCACCGTTCGCGGTGATGGTCGAGCCGGTGATGAACCCCGCATCATCGGAAGCAAGGAAGACCACGCAGCGTGCGATGTCTTCCGGTTCGCCGAGACGCCCCACCGGAATCGTCGCGATGATCGATTCGCGGACTTTCTCCGGAACGGCCATGACCATTTCGGTGGCAACATAGCCCGGACAGATCACGTTTACGGTGATGCCCGCGCGCGCGCCTTCCTGGGCCAGTGCTTTGGTGAAACCGATGTCACCGGCCTTGGCGGCGGAGTAGTTCGCCTGACCGAACTGGCCTTTCTGACCGTTGATCGAGCTGATGTTGATCACGCGCCCAAACTTGCGGTCACGCATGCCCGTCCAGAGCGGATGGGTCATGTTGAACACGCCCGACAGGTTGGTATCCATGACCTGCTGCCACTGCTCGCGGGTCATTTTGTGGAACGGCGCATCGCGGGTGATGCCGGCGTTGTTCACAAGCACGTCGATCGGGCCAAGTTCGGCCTCAACCTTGGCGATGCCTTCGACGCAGGCATCGTAATCGGCCACGGACCATTTGTAGGTCTTGATGCCGGTTTCTTCGGTGAACTTCGCGGCGGCCTCGTCATTGCCCGCATAGTTGGCGGCGACGGTATAGCCCGCAGCTTGCAAGGCTTTGGCGATGGCGGCGCCGATGCCGCGCGATCCGCCGGTCACAAGAGCGACTCTGGACATGATACTCCTCCTTATCAATCCTATGCTTGTAATCTTGTTATCTATAATATTCTGCATCCGCAACAATATTGCTATGCGAATGCAGAAAATCTTTGCGGCGAGATGAAAGATCAGAGGCGGGGGCTATCCCCGCCTGCGGATCAATCGCGCTCAACGCAGACCGCAACCCCCATGCCGCCGCCGATGCAGAGCGTGGCGAGGCCCTTTTTCGCATCGCGGCGGACCATCTCGAACAGCAGCGTGTTGAGGATGCGGGCGCCGGAGGCCCCGATGGGGTGACCGATGGCAATCGCACCGCCGTTGACGTTCACAATCGCCGGATCCCAACCCATGTCTTTGTTCACAGCGCAGGCCTGTGCAGCAAATGCTTCGTTGGCTTCGACGAGATCGAGGTCGGAGGCTTTCCAACCGGCTTTCGCCAGCGCCTTTTGCGAGGCAAAGATCGGGCCTGCGCCCATGATCGACGGGTCGAGGCCAACGGTGGCGTAGGACGCGATGCGTGCCATCGGGGCGATCCCGCGTTTCGCGGCATTCTCGGCGGACATCAGAAGCACACCGGCGGCGCCATCGTTGATGCCGGAGGCGTTGCCAGCCGTGACGGAGCCGTCCTTGTCGAAGGCCGGGCGCAATTTCTGCATGGCTTCGATGGTGGCGCCGTGACGGATGTATTCGTCTTGATCCACGACGATGTCGCCTTTGCGGGTTTTCACCGTGAAGGGCACGATCTCGTCAGCGAATTTCCCGGCCTTTTGCGCGGCCTCAGCTTTGTTCTGGGAGGCAAGAGCGAATTCGTCCTGCATCTCGCGAGAAATCTCCCACTGATTGGCGACGTTCTCGGCAGTGATCCCCATGTGGTAGCCATTGAAGGCGTCCCAGAGGCCATCTTTGATCATCGAATCGATGAATTTCATGTCGCCCATCTTGTGACCCGCACGCAGGTTGGCGACATGGGGGGACATGGACATGTTTTCCTGACCGCCGGCGCAGACGATGTCGGCATCCCCGAGGAGAATGTGTTGGGCGGCCAAAGCAACGGTGCGCAGACCGGAGCCACAGACCTGATTGATGCTCCAGGCGGCGGACTCGATCGGCAGACCGGCTTTGATATGGGCCTGACGGGCGGGGTTTTGACCCTGACCGGCGGTCAGGACCTGGCCGAGGATGGTTTCCGACACTTCGGCTTTTTCAATTCCGGCACGTTCCACGAGGGCTTCGAGCACACAGGCGCCGAGATCGTGCGCGGGGGTGTTGGCGAAGGCCCCGGAAAAGCTGCCGACGGCGGTCCGTGCTGCGGATGCGATAACGACATTGGTCATGATGATAATCTCTCTCCCATTTTGGTTATGGGGAGATTGCCCAAAGCCCGCAATATTTGCAACAAAGTTGCTCGCTCCCCATTAGAAGCTCTATGCCGCGTTTGCAGCATTTTCAACCATCAAGCGAACTCTGAGACGCTTTGCCGCCGATATCAGACAGCTTTTTTGCGGCTGTCGCGATTGCGCCAGACCGGATCGATTGTCGCGGCGCCGAAATAATGCCCCTGCATGCAGTCGATTCCAATCTCGGTCAGATATTCCGCATCGGCGGCGTTCTCAACGAATTCGGCCACAGTATACATGTCGAAATGCTTCGCCACGGCGACGAGCGCCTGTGTCAGCACCTGATTGTCGGGGCAGGAGGCGATGCCACGGATGAACTCTCCGTCGATTTTTACCATGTCGAAATAGAAGTCCTTGAGATAGCGGAAGGCGGTGTAACCCGCCCCGAAATCGTCCAGAGCAAAAGAAATTCCCATGGCCTGGAGTTCGGACATGAAAACGGAGACAAGATCGGGCATCACCATGGCCGAGCTTTCGGTGATCTCGAGAATCAGCCGTTCCGCGATTGTCTGGTCCTTATGTAGACCGGTTGTCAGGGTTTCTTTCCAACGAGGATAGCCGATGGACCGCGCGGACATGTTGATCGCGAGACGTAAATCCTTGTACTCATTCAGCGCCTTAAGGCCGAGTTCCAGCGCAAGACAGTCGAGCTGTCGTCCGGTTTCCGTCGTTTCAGCCACGTTGATGAACTCGCGGGCGGGAATCACACGGCCGCTTTGATCCAGCACACGGATCAGCCCCTCGTAAAAGGCGGGCCGGTCGGGGCGAAGGGTCTGAACGATGGGTTGGTAGGCGAGCATCACCTGCTTCTTGCGAAGCGCCTCCTGAACCATTTCCATCGTATGACGGTCCCGGTTGGCAACCGCCACAGAGAGCGGGCTTCCGAATTCATTGTTGTCATAGCCAGAATCGATCATCCCGTCACCTTGTCTCGCTTTGGTCGTGCGAGGGGTACTTTCGCGTGCTTGGGATAACGGCGGGTAAATTGGCGAATTCATCAAAAAGGAGAGTAAAAATAACATCAATTTGCCAAAGTCATGTTTCCTCGAACGTTTTTGCAAGGCGAGCTTTTTTTGGCATCTGATCGCAAGGATTTATGGAGAATTATATATTCTTTCCGTCTGTGACATATGGTTAGGGGTCTTTCGTATGTGACCCGCCACGGGAACCGTCTGAAATTTTCAAATGGACGACACAGATTAACCAGATCGCAATCTCACTCTGTTCAACTGCAGTCAAATGGACAGAACAGGACTTGCGATGACGCTCCAATATTCCGATGCGCGTATTGCGGAGAAGGCCGATGAAGCGGTTTTCGACATCGAAGAACTCTTTTTTTCCCGCACCGACGAGCGTGGGGTGATTGCGGCGGGAAATGAAGTGTTCCGCCGGATTTCCGGTTATTCATGGGACGAACTGGTGGGGGCCCCGCACAAGATCATCCGGCATTCGGATATGCCCAAGGGGGTATTCTACATCCTTTGGGAGCGCATCAAGAAGGGGCTCGCCACGGGAGCCTATGTGAAGAACCGCGCCAAGGACGGACGATATTACTGGGTTTATGCCGTTGTCTCCCCGATTGAGGGAGGCTTTGTCTCGGTTCGGATGAAACCGAGCTCGGCGGCGTTGGAAGGCGCAAAGGCAGCCTACAAGGCTTTTCTGAAATTTGAAAAGGAACAGGGGCTGAGCCCGGAGGAAAGCGCTGCGGCCATTCGCGCCAGGCTGAAGGAACTCGGTTTCCCAAGTTATGGCGCCTATAGTTCCTATGCCATCGCGCAGGAAATGAGTGCCCGTGACGCTGCCTTGTCACGAATGGAAGATGGGCGTTTGCGCAGCTTGAAGGAGTTGTTGCCGACCTTGCTTGAACTCGACAAGGAGCAACAGGCGTTGTTTGCGGCCTTCGCGAAAATTCGTGGAATCCCGTCGAATATGCGAATCGTCGCCTCACGGCTGGAACCGGCGGGCGGACCGATTTCGGCGATTTCGCAAAATTATCGTCTTATGTCCGACGAGGTCACCAATCATCTGGGCGGATTTCGGGTCGACAACGGGACCCGCAACCTGTCCGAATCCGTGATGCTGCGGGTTTACAAGGGGCTGTTTATGATGGCGGCCTCCCGTTTGCAGCGCGAGGTCAAGGAGGTCTCTCTGGCCGCCCTTGGTAAACATACGGAGCTGGACGGGTTTCAGACGGAAGTGGATATTCTGACCATCATGCTCGACGACTACATGATCGAATCGGGATCGGTTCTCGTGTCGGTATTCAACGATGTCACGGCGCTGACGCGATCTGCAAAGGACTTGCGCCAGCTTGTCACGGGGCTCGATTCGATCCGTGTGCTATGCCGCGTCGAGGCCGGGCGTCTGGGTGCCCAATCGGCCTCCCTCATGCCGGTGATCAATCAACTCGATACGTTCCATATCGAGATCGATGCCACTTTGGAGCGGATCATGTCGCTGGCCGAGCGGATCAGGGCGCTGGTCGAGGCGGCCATGCCGCGCACCTTCAATGGTTCTCTGCACCATCATTCTGCGAGGGGAGGCCTGTCGCGCTGAGCGCATAGGAACTGAGCAGTTCGGTGACGATGTTCTGTGCGGAGGGGGAAAACCATTCCGCATCCCCTGTCATGCGGGCGATTTCCTTACCGTCTGGCGAGATCAGGATCGAAACAGGCAGGCCAAGCACGCCCATGTCACGGGCCATGGCGCCTTTGCCATCCATCCTGAGCGGCAGCGACTGAATCTCCGCTTTTTCATAGAAGGACCGGATCGCCGGAAGCGGGTTATGCCCGGTCGCCACGGGCAACACCACCAGCCCCTGATTTCCATAGGTGGAGGAGAGCTGATCAAGGGCAGGCATCTCTTTGCGACAGGGGGCGCACCATGTGGCCCAGAAGTTCAATAGCACGAGCTTGCCCTGATAATCGGAAAGGACCTCTTCCACGCCTTCCGCGGTGGTGAAGGGCAGGGTGCTGACGTCCTTCGGCTCTTCGTGAAAGCCGAGTTTTTGCAGGCTGCCTTCACGCAGCGCCGCAGCCGCGCTCAGGTCCATTGCGGTGGCGGGAATTGCACCGAGGCTCAGGGCCGTATAAAGGGTGGCGGCAATCAGCTTTTTCAACATGCGGGACACGTCCATGACCGATAAGAAATCCAACGCGATGTGGGGCGGGCGCTTCGCCGCCGGACCCGACGCCATCATGGAAGCCATCAATGCCTCCATCGATTTCGACAAGCGGCTGGCATCCCAGGACATCGCAGGCTCACGTGCCCATGCGGCGATGCTCGCCAAACAGGGCATCCTTACCGATACCGATGCCGAGGCCATTCGGGAAGGCCTGCTCACGGTTTTGTCAGAGATCGAGCGCGGCGAGTTCGTGTTTTCGACCGCTCTTGAAGACATCCACATGAATGTCGAGTCGCGTCTCAAGGAGATCATCGGCGATGCCGCTGGCCGTCTGCACACGGCGCGCTCGCGCAACGATCAGGTGGCGACCGATTTCAAACTCTGGGTGCGCGATCAGATCGACGGTGCGGTTTCCGGGCTCGAGGCGCTGATCCGCGCGCTTATTGCGCAGGCGGAAAAAGGGGCGGATTGGGTGATGCCGGGCTTCACCCACCTGCAAACCGCGCAACCCGTGACCTGGGGCCATCACATGATGGCCTATGTCGAGATGTTCGGTCGCGATATGTCGCGCTTCAAGGACGCCCGTGTGCGGATGAACGAAAGCCCGCTGGGCTCTGCGGCTCTCGCAGGCACAGGTTTCCCGATCGACCGTCACATGACCGCAGAAGCGCTGGGCTTTGATCGGCCGACGGCGAACTCGCTCGATGCCGTGGCGGATCGTGATTTCGCGCTGGAATTCCTGTCCTGCGCCTCGATCTGCGCCATGCACCTGTCGCGTTTCGCCGAAGAATTGGTGATCTGGTCCTCGGCGCAATTCCGGTTCGTGGCGTTGTCGGACCGGTTCTCCACCGGTTCCTCGATCATGCCGCAAAAGAAAAACCCCGATGCCGCCGAGCTGATCCGCGCTAAAATTGGTCGCATCTTCGGCGCGAACGTGGCGTTGATGACGGTGATGAAAGGTCTGCCCTTGGCCTATTCCAAGGATATGCAGGAAGACAAGGAACAGGTGTTCGACGCCGCCGACAACCTGATGCTGGCGCTGGCCGCGATGACCGGGATGGTGTCGGACATGACCGCCAAGGTCGACAATCTGCGTGCCGCCGCGGCCTCCGGATTTTCGACGGCGACCGATCTCGCCGACTGGCTGGTGCGCGAAGCCGGGCTGCCGTTCCGCGATGCCCACCATGTCACTGGTGCGCTGGTCGCCATGGCCGAAAAGAAAGGTGTCGATCTGCCGGATTTGAGCCTTGAGGAAATGAAATCCGTTCACGAAGCGATCACCGAAGGGGTTTACGACGTCTTGACGGTTGAAAACTCGGTCGCTTCGCGCACAAGCTACGGGGGAACCGCGCCCGCGCAGGTGCGTGCGCAGATCGCCCGTTGGAAAGAGGTGCTCGGATGAAACGCGTTGTTGTGACTTTGCTGCTGTTGGCCGGGCTGGCCGCCTGTGGCGTGAATGGTGAGCCGGTGGCACCTGAGGTGGGGGTGTCGACCACTGTGGGGGTGAACTCCCGCGCCGGGGCCTATACCGACACGGCGATCAACATCCACTTCCCGGCGAACTGATTTTCGAGACCTGATCCGGGGCGTGCGTGCCCCTGAAAGTGAAAGACCCAGATGGACCATTTCCTCTACAAAGACGGCGTGCTCCATGCCGAAGACGTGGCCGTGAGCGATATTGCAGCGCAGGTTGGGACGCCGTTCTACGTCTATTCCACCGCGACGCTGACCCGGCATTTCAAATTGTTCGATGACGCGCTGTCCGGCATGGATCATCTCGTCTGTTTCGCGATGAAATCGAACTCCAACCTCGCGGTGCTCAAGCTGATGTGCGAGCTGGGCGCCGGGGTCGATGTGGTTTCCATCGGCGAATATCTCAAGGCGAAGGCGGCGGGTTTCCCCGGCACGCGCATTGTATTCTCGGGCGTTGGCAAGACGCGTGAAGAAATGCGTATCGCGCTCGAAGGCGGCATTCGCCAGTTCAACGTCGAAAGCGAGCCGGAGCTTCAGGCCCTCAACGAGGTGGCTGTCTCGCTTGGCGTGAAAGCCCCCATCGCTCTGCGGGTGAACCCGGATGTGGATGCGAAAACCCACGCGAAGATCGCGACGGGCAAGTCGGAGAACAAGTTCGGAATTCCGATTGCCACCTGTCGCGACGTGTACAAGTGCGCGGGCGAGATGCCGGGCATCGACGTGATCGGCATCGACGTGCATATCGGGTCGCAACTCACCCAGCTTGAGCCGTTCGAGTTGGCCTTCACCAAGGTCGCCGAACTGACCGAAGCGCTGCGGGCCGATGGTCATGACATCCGCCGTCTCGATCTGGGCGGCGGGCTTGGCATTCCTTACGAACGCTCGAATTCTGCGCCGCCGCTGCCGGTGGAATATACCGACGTGATCCGGCGCACAGTCGGGCATCTCGGTTGCGAGATCGAGATCGAGCCGGGGCGGCTGATCTCCGGCAACGCCGGGATCATGGTCTCCTCCGTGATCTATCTCAAACATGGCGAAGGTCGTGATTTCCTTATCGTCGATGCGGCGATGAACGACCTCGTGCGGCCTTCGATGTATGACGCCTATCACGACATTATTCCGGTGACGGAGCCCGAGGCCGGAGAGGATCAGACCCCGATGGACATCGTCGGCCCGGTTTGTGAAACCGGCGACACCTTTGCCAAGGCGCGCAACATGCCCGGTCTCGGCGAGGGCGATCTCGTCGCGTTCCGCTCGGCGGGCGCTTATGGCGCGGTGATGGCCTCGGAGTACAATTCCCGGCCGCTCATTCCTGAGGTCCTGGTGAAAGGCGATCAATTCGCTGTCATTCGGAAACGTCCGAGCTTTGACGAGATGATAAACCGCGATACCATCCCTGCGTGGCTCTGAGCGCGGATCATCCCGATACGCACCCGAAGCCTCGGGCGAGACGTATGGAATTTGACCGACAGCTCCGAGACAGCCTTGACCAGAGCCTTGCCCGGCGGCTGAGGCTCGCGTTGAGCTTGACCGGGGCGGGGTTGGTCTTTGAGCGGTTCGGAACGGCATTTTGGCCGTTGTTTTCGCTGATCGCGTTCACGTTGGGTATCTCCATGCTCGGCGTGCAGGATGCCTTGCCTCTTTGGGGGCTTTGGCTTTGCGTTGCGGGTTTTGCGCTCACGTCGCTTTGGGCGCTGATCCATGGCCTGCGCCGCCTGCATTTGCCGAGCGCGTCGGAGACCATGTCGCGGGTCGATGCGGACCTGCCGGGGCGTCCGTTGCAAGCGCTCTGCGATACGCCGTTGATCGGGGCCGGTGATGCTGCTTCCGAAGCGATCTGGCGCGCGCATCGCCGTCGCATGGTGGAACGTTTGCGTGATGTACATGCCATCGCGCCGATGCTGCGACTGTCCTCCGCAGACCCGTTTGCGTTGCGCCTCATCGCGCTGACAACGCTGGCTATGGGGCTTGTGTTCGGCTCGTTCGAGAAAGCCGGGAGCTTGGGGGATCTGGGGGAGGACGGATCGGAGATCGCCATTGGCCCCACATGGGAAGGCTGGGTGCGCCCACCCGCCTATGCTGGCAAGCCGACGCTGTATCTCGGCGATCTCGATGCCGAATTCGAGGTGCCGAAAGGTTCCGACGTGACGCTGCGGTTCTACGGCGAGGGCGGAGCGCTGACGCTACGCGAAACCGTCTCCGGCGATGACAATATGAGCCTGCACGATTTCATGATCCGGCAGGCGGGAGAAATCGAGATCGACGGTCCGACAGGTCGGCTGTGGGATGTGGCGCTGCAACCGGATCAGCCTCCCATAGCGGAACTCATCGGCCCGATGACCCGCGCGCCCTCGGGCGAGGCGCGTCAGGAATTTCGCCTGCGTGATGATTTCGGTGTAACACGCGCGGAACTGACGATCTCCCGCGACCCGGAGGTGGTTGAGAAGCGCTATGGTTTCGCCCTGCCGCCCGAGCCGCGCGAGGCAGTCACCTTGCCGGTGATATTGCCGCAAACCGGCGATCGCGTGGAGATCGAGGGGATGATTGCCGAAAATCTCGCCGAGCATCCGTTTGCAGGACTGCCAGTCAAGCTGAGCCTCACGGCTTGGGACGCGGCAGGGCAGGAAAGCGCTGCGGCTCTGGGGCAGACGATCCTGCCGACCCGGCGGTTTTTCGATCCTTTGGCCGCGGCTATCGTGGATCAGCGCCGCGAGCTTCTGTGGAACCGCGAGAATGCTGCGCGTACCGCACAGGTGCTGCGTGCCGTGTCGGTCAACCCGACCGAGATGTTCGATGAGATGGCGACCTATTTTCGTCTGCGCGAGGCCATCGGTCAGATCGAAGGGCGCGCGGGGCGGCTGAGCGATGAACAGCTCGACACCATCGCCACGAACCTCTGGGACATTGCGCTGGAACTGGAAGACGGGCAGCTCAAAGAAGCGCTCGCGCGGCTGCACCGGGCGCAGGAACGCCTCTCGCAGGCCATGCGCGATGGGGCGACGCCGGAAGAGATCGAACGCTTGATGCAGGAGCTGCGCGAGGCCACTCGCGATTACATGCAGCAACTGGCCGAACAGCAGGGCGAGGATGGTGACGACACCGATATGCCCGACCAAGGTCAGGATCAGGGGCAACAGATCACCCAGGACCAATTGCAACAACTGATGGACCGGATACAGGAGCTGATGGAGCAGGGGCGCATGGCCGAGGCACAGCAGCTCATGGATATGCTTGCCGAAATGTTAGAAAACATGCGTGTCACGAAAGGCGAGGGCCAAGGCGGTCAGGGACAGCAAGGCATGCAGGGCCTTCAGGATATGCTGCGCGACCAGCAACAACTCAACGACGATACGTTCTCGGATCTGCAGGAACAGTTCGGGGGGGACGGCCAGCCAGAGGAGCAGCTCGGCGAGGGGGGCGAAGGTCAACAGCAAGGCGGTCAACAGCAACCGGGCGATGGCCAAAACGAACAGTCGCTTTCAGAGCGTCAGCAAGCCCTGCGAGATCAGCTGCAACGCCAGCGCGGCAGTATTCCCGGTGGGCAAGGTGAAGGGGAGGATGGTGTCGGCGGAGCCCTTGAGCGGGCGGATCGCGCGATGGAGGAGGCCGAAGGCGCGCTGCGCGAGGGCGATCTGAACGGTGCGCTGGGGCGGCAGGCCGAGGCAATGGAGGCGTTGCGCGAAGGCATGCGTCGTCTGGGCGAACAAGAGGCGCAGAACCAACAAAATCAGGACGGCCAACAGGGCGAAGCCGGAGGCCAGTCCGGCAATGATGCGGCCCGGCGTGATCCGCTCGGGCGCAAACCCGGCGATGCTGGTCGTTTCGGCAGCGATGACGAGTTCTATGAGGGCGAAGATGTTTATCGCCGGGCGGAAGAGCTTTTGGACGAAATCCGGCGACGGTCCGGCGAACAACAACGTCAGGCGGAAGAACGGGATTACCTCAACCGCCTGCTGGATCAGTTCTGAGTCAATTGACGTTTCAGGAGTTCAACTGACCGAGCAAGGCGTTGAGCCGCACGCTCGCCGAAGACAATAGTCGGTCGAGCCAGACGCGGAACGCGTTGGCGGCTGTGACATAGCTTTCCATGACGCCTGCAAGTGCGGGGACTTTTTCCGCAATCACCGGAGCCAGAACGTAAAGCGCCACGAGCATGATGGCCGCAAGCACCAGGACGAGGAAGACGGAGCGGAAGCCGGAGCGTTCCGCACGGGCGCGGCGGGTGTCCTCGTCGGGAACGGTGCCGTCCTCATTGCGCTCGGACGATGCGCTGAGCGTCGAGTTGATTTCTTCGATGTCCGGCAAAAGATCTCGGCGCTTGCCGGTGGCGGCGGCGACGCTTCCGGCGACGATGCCGCTGTCGGCGGGATCGAGGCCCCGCAGCCGCGCCATGCGGTCGCGCAGGCTTTTCTTGGCGCTGTCCTGTGCCGGTTCTTCCAGCCCGAGGTCGGGCTGGGTTTCAAGTGTTTCTCCCTGCGACTGACGCATGGCCTGATCGAACTCGACCTCGGCGCGCAGGATGTCACGCACGCTGTCCTTGAGCGCAGAGCCGCTTTGGGCGGCAGGGCGGGCTTCAGTTTCCTCTTCTTCCGGTTCTGCGGCTGTGTCTTCGGTTTCGAAAACGGGCAGTATTTCAGTGGGTTCGGGCCTCACCTCTGCGACCTCCCCCCCGGTGGTCTCTCTGACCGGCTCCGGGACGTGCAGATCTTCTACGGGTTCTGCGGATTCACTCTCTTCGATTGCGACGGAGGTTTCGAATTCAGGGGTCTCATCGAATTCCGGGACAACGCTCTCGGTCTCTTCCGTCTCGACATGACCCGGAGTCGGGTCCTCATGCGGAAGCTCATAGCCCAGCTCTTCGGCCAGCTCCTGATCGAGATGCGCCGGACGTTGGAACCAGGTGTGGCCGCAGTTCGAGCACTGAACATCCCGGCCCGTGTCGGGGATGACACGTGCATCGACCTCGTATTGAGCGCCACAATTGGGACAGATCAGCCGCATATTTTCCCCTGCCACCGAGACATTATGCGCATGGAACCGCGCGATTTTCCGCAATTCTTAACGCACATGTGCGAATTGTCCATGTTTTTGCGACAGTTGGATTGAAAGCTTTTGACCGGTGAGGCAAAACTGTCGCGAATACATAGGGGTTCGCAGAGGTGCCGTGTGATCGAGTTTCATGATGCTGGCTACGGCTACGGGGGGCGTGAGCTTCTGACCGAGATGTCCCTGACGCTGGCGCCGGGGTCTTTTCATTTCCTGACCGGGCCTTCCGGGACGGGCAAGACAACCTTTCTCAAGCTGTGCTATCGCGAGTTGCAGGCGACTGCCGGGCGGGTCTCGATCTTTGGCGAGGATACGCGGGGGATGGGGCGCGACGAGGTTGCGCTTTTGCGTCGGCGCATCGGTGTGGTGCATCAGGATTGTCAATTCCTCGATCATCTGAGCGTTGCGGAAAACGTCGCTCTGCCGCTGACTGTCTCCGGCCAGCCGCGCGATGATGGAGATCTTTTCGATCTTCTGGCCTGGGTCGGGTTGTCGGAACAGCTTCAGGCCCGTCCGCCCGAACTGTCCGGGGGCGAGCGTCAGCGGGCGGCATTGGCGCGCGCGGTCATCATGTCGCCCGATGTGATTCTGGCCGACGAACCCACCGGCAACGTCGATTGGGAAATGTCGCTGCGGCTTCTGCAATTGCTTATTGAACTCAATCGGATGGGCAAGACCGTGGTGATTGCCACACACGACCTGCATCTGATCCGTCAGGCCAAATCTCAGGTCGCGGCCCGGGTGCTGCGCATCTCCAATCGGCGGATTCAACAATCGGGGGCGGACCTGTGAAAACCATTCTACTGCCCTTCCTCAATTTCAGTGAAAACGCCTCCGGGCGCGTGGTGCCGCCGTCGGGCTTCACGGCGCAACTGACTGTGATCACCTCTGCCGCCATGGCGTTTCTGGCCGTCTTCGCTCTGGCGCTGTCGATGGCGACCGGACGTCTGGCGGAGCGCTGGGGCAACGAGCTGGCGCGCGGCTCGACCCTGCGCATTTCCGCTCCCGCCGAGCAGATCGATGCGCAGGTCGCCGCCGCGCTCAAGGTGCTTGAGACCACGCCGGGCGTGGCTGAGGCGCGGTTGCTGACGGCAGAGGAGGAAACGGGGCTTCTGGAGCCGTGGTTCGGTCCCGATCTGCCGCTCGATACCCTGCCCTTGCCCGCGCTGATCGATGTGCAGGAAACGCCCGAGGGCTTTGATGCCGAGGGATTGCGCCTTCGTCTGGCGGGCGAAGCGCCTGGCGCAGTGCTCGACGATCACAGCCGCTGGCGCAAGCCCTTGCTGCGTGCGGCCGAGCGTCTGCGGCTTTTGGGCGTGGTGTCTCTGATCCTGATCGCGGGTGTCACTGGGGGGATGATCACGCTGGCGGCCAATGCGGCCCTTGCGGCCAATGGTCAGGTGATCCGGACCCTGCGGCTCGTCGGGGCCACTGACCGCTTCATTGCGGGCGCTTTCGTGCGACGCTTTACCCTGCGGGGGCTGAGCGGCGCGCTCATCGGAACCTTCCTCGGCATGATTGCGGTCGCTCTTCTTCCGAGCGCGGATGAGGTCGGAAGTTTCCTTACCGGTCTGGGCTTTGTCGGCGCACAATGGTTCTGGCCGCTGACGATCCCGGTCCTGGCTGCGCTTGTGGCCTTTGGCGCTACCCGTGTCGCGGCCAATCAAACGCTTCGGAGGTTGATGTGATGCCCTTTCCGATCCAGTGGCTTCTCTCGCTGATTTTCGTGATCCAGATGTATCTGGCCATGGTGGTCCTCGCGATTGTCTTCACGCCGCTCGCAATGATCAAACGCGACTGGGCCTTCAAGGCGGCACATACCTATTGTCATTGGGTGCGCTTTTCCGCGCGCGTCATCGTCGGGCTGAAATCCGAAATTCGAGGCGAGGTGCCGACCGATGAGGTCCTGATCGGGGCCAAGCACCAGAGCTTTTTCGACATCATCCTGATCGTCTCCGCCGTGCCACGACCGAAATTCATTATGAAGAAGCAACTCGTCTGGGCGCCCATCGTCGGCTACTACGCCAAGCGCATCGGCTGTGTTGCGGTGGATCGTGGTAAGCGCGGCATGGCGATCAAGAAGATGATCGCGGATGTGAGATCCGGTGCGGCTCTGCCCGGCCAGTTGATCATCTTTCCGCAAGGGACCCGTGTCGCCGCCGGTGCCCATCTGCCCTACAAAATCGGCACGGGGGTGCTGTATGAGCAGACCGGGCAGGATCTCGTGCCCGCCGCCACCAATGTCGGTGTGTTCTGGCCGCGTCACGGCATTTATCGTGGTCGCGGTACGGCAGTGGTCGAATTCCTGCCGCGCATTGCTGCGGGCCGCGACATGAAAGCGGTCATGGCCGAGCTGGAAGAGGTGGTGGAAAGCGCTTCCGACCGTCTCATGACCGACGCCGGTTTCAAACTGCCGCCAAATGTCTGAGTGTCATCTTGGCGTGATCTTGTGTGGCTAAGGCGAGCGATATGAAACAGGTGACCGAGATTTCCGAACTGGAAGCCCTTTATGGTGCTCCGGGCGCTGCCGCGACAGAAAAGGTCGCGCGCCGCATGACGCCGGAGTTTCGGCTTTGGCTTGGGCGGTGCCGCCTTTGTATCCTCTCCACCGTCGGCCCCGAAGGCACGGATGCCTCGCCGCGCGGCGACAAGGAGCCTGTGCTGCGGGAGCTTGATCCCGGCACGCTGGCGCTGCCCGACTGGGCGGGGAACAACCGGATCGACAGCCTTCGCAACATCGTGCGCGACCCGCGCGCTTCGCTCATGCTTTTTGTATCCGGCTCCAACAACGTGGTGCGGATCAATGGGCGGGCTTTTGTCACGCTGGACGACGAATTGCGCCGGTCCTTCGAGGTGAATGGCAAACATCCGCGGTCTGTCATCGTCTTTGAAATTGCCGAGATCTATACGCAATGCGCTCGTGCCCTGATGCGCGCCGGGCTTTGGGACGGGCGGGACGACAGTGACGGGCTTCCGAGCGTCGGAGATATTCTCGCAGCCCTCACCGAGGGTCGGGTTGGCGGCAAGGCCTATGACGAGGAATGGCCGGAGCGCGCCGCAAAGAGCATGTGGTGACGAAAAAAGGCCGCGCTGTCGCACGGCCTCTGTTTCCTTTGCGCCTGAAATACTCAAATCTCAGGCGGCAAGTCCCTTGGATCCCATGTCGAGGAACTTCTTGCGACGTTCCTTCACGATGGTCTCCGGCTTTTTCTTTTTCATCGGCGTGAGCATCGCCTCGATGGCCTTGCCCACGGCGGCAATCGCTGCCTCGCGGTCGCGTTGCGCGCCGCCCAGAGGTTCCGGGATGATCTGGTCGATCACGCCAAGCTTGTGCAGGTCTTGCGCGGTGAGGCGCAGCGCTTCGGCAGCCTCGCGCATTTTCTCCGCGTCCTTCCAGAGGATGGAGGCGCAGCCCTCCGGCGAAATCACCGAGTAGACCGAATGCTCCAGCATCGCGACCTTGTTGGCGGAGGCAAAGGCCACCGCGCCGCCGGAGCCGCCCTCGCCGATGATGACGGAGATCATCGGCACCTTGAGGTTGAGACATTTCGCGGTGGATTGCGCGATTGCTTCCGACTGGCCGCGCTCTTCCGCGCCTTTGCCGGGATAGGCGCCGGGCGTGTCCACCAGCGCGATGACCGGGAGGCCAAAACGGTCGGCGAGATCCATAAGGCGAATGGCCTTGCGATAGCCTTCGGGGCGCGCCATGCCGAAATTGCGCTCGATGCGGGATTTCGTGTCATTGCCCTTTTCCTGACCGATCACCACCACAGGCTGGTCATTGAAACGCGCAAGCCCGCCCATGACAGCGTGATCGTCGGCAAAGTTGCGGTCCCCGGCAAGTGGTGTGTATTCGGTGAACAGCGTCTCGATATAATCTTTGCAGTGCGGTCGGTCGGGGTGCCGTGCGACCTGACATTTGCGCCAGGGCGTCAGACCTTTGTAGAGGTCTTTCAGCATATCGGCCGCTTTTTTGTCGAGTGCCGCTGCTTCTTTCTCGACATCCATTTCCTCGTTGGCCCGTGCCAGAGCGCGCAGCTCTTCGGCTTTGCCCTCGATCTCGGCGAGCGGTTTTTCGAATTCGAGATAGTGAGTCATACGGACCTCCGAACGGTTTCGACCCCGTATATGGCTATTTTCCGCACGGGGTGCAACTCAGCAAGATTTGTGATCTGCTGAAACGATATGTCTCTGGTCGAGGATATGTTGAAAGGACCAAGGGGTTATATGACGCGGCACGCTTATGAAGATCGTCTCTTGCGGGTGTTGGATCACGTTTACGCCCATCTCGATGGCGATTTGTCGCTCGATACGCTTGCGGATGTTGCCGCCTTGTCGCGTTTCCATTTTCACCGGGTGTTTTCGGGCATGACCGGCGAGACAGTGGCGGGGTTCATCCGGCGGGTGCGGCTGTTCAAGGCCTCGCATCTGTTGGTGCGCACCGATGACGAAATCGAACAGATCGCCCTGATATGCGGCTATCCCAATCCGCGCAGTTTCGCCCGCGCCTTTCAAGATGCCTTTGGCCTGACGCCCACCGCCTTTCGCGCGCGCGGCGTCGAGATGCCGCCTCTGCGGCTTAATGAAAAAGGAGACTACGTTATGTATGAGATCACGACCGAAGACCGCGCGGCAGCCTCTTTCGCAGGAGTCGCGCACAAAGGCGATTACATGGAGATCGGACAGGCGTTCGAAGTGGCCGCGAAAACGATGCTGTCGCGAGGGATGGGGCCGGCGCTTGGGTCGATGGTGGGGGTGTATTTTTCTAATCCCGGTGAGGTGCCGGTTGAGGAGATGCAGAGCATGGCCGGATTTATTCTGACCGCAGAGGTCGATCTTGCCCCGCCGCTCGAAGCCTATGCGTTGAGCGGTGGTCGCTATGCCGTGTTGCGCCATGTCGGGGCTTATCCGGGGTTGCGTCAGGCCTATGACTATCTCTACGGCAAATGGTTGCCCGAAAGTGGCGAGGAGCCGCGCGATGGGCCGCCGTTTGAAATCTATGAAAACACGCCAATGGACACAGCGCCTGAGGATTTGGTGACACTGATCTGTGCGCCGATCCTTTGAGACCACCGATCTGAAGCCTCCGATCCTCTGAAACGAAAGCGCCCCGGAACCGAAATCCCGGGGCGCCTTTCCTCAACGGTCGCCTCCTCCAAACGACCGGAGGGAAGTCTTAGCTGTTTGCGATCAGTTCGGATTGCGCGACGATGACCTGCGCTTGTTTGATCGAGGCGATGTCGACGAGACGGCCTTTGTAGACGGTCGCACCCGCGCCGGAGGCTTTGGCCTCTTCCATGGCGGCAAGGATTTCACGCGCCTCTGCGACGGCCTCCTCGGACGGGGTGAACACCTCATTGGCCAGAGCGATCTGTTTCGGATGGATCGCCCATTTGCCGACCATGCCGAGCGTGGCCGAGCGTCGCGCCTGTGCGCGATAGCCTTCGTCATCGGAGAAATCGCCAAACGGCCCGTCGACCGGCAGAATGCCATGGGTGCGACAGGCGGCGACGATGGCGGCCTGCGCCCAGTGCCACGGATCGGAATAATGCCGGGTGCCGGCATGGAGCATATAATAATTCTCCTGCGTGCCGCCGATGCCGGTGGTTTGCATCCCCATCGAGGCCGCGAAATCCGCCGCCCCAAGGCTCATGGCCACAAGCCGCGGAGAGCTGGCTGCGATGGCTTCGACATGAGCGATGCCGGCGGCGGATTCGATGATCACCTCGAAGTCGATTTTCTTCGTGCGGCCCTTGGCGCGTTCGATCGCGGTCACGAGCGCGTCGACGGCATAGATGTCCTCGGCGCAGCCCACTTTCGGGATCATGATCTGGTCGAGGCGCTCCCCCGCCTGTTCCAGAAGATCCACGACATCGCGATACCAATACGGCGTGTCGAGCGAGTTGATCCGCACGGCGAGGGTCTTTTTGCCCCAGTCAATCGTGTTGATCGCCTCAATGATATTGGCGCGCGCCGCGTCCTTGTCCGAAGGCGCAACCGAATCTTCGAGATCGAGATTGATGACATCCGCCTCAGAGGCCGCCATTTTGGGGAACAGCTTGGTGTTCGATCCGGGGCCGAAAAGCTGGCAACGGTTCGGGCGTTCGGCGGGGGCGGGCTGAAGGCGGAAGGACATCCAATCTCCTCCTGATAAGGATGTTACGATTTTTTCAGATATGTTGTTATTATCTTGCGCGCTGTGTCGCAAGAGGGATTCTGCGCCGCGGCGCTGGCGAAATCGGGGCCGGAAAAATCGCTCATCGCAAGAACAGATCAATAATAGAACTTGGGTTGCAGTCTCAGTGTCCCGAAAATTTTACTTAAGAAAGTTTTTAAACTGCTCAATTTGCAATCAATGCGAAAATATCACCGATTTTTTAAAATAAATCGGGATATTCTCCCATTCCGTCAGTCCCTCTGACGCAAATTCCGCAGCACCTTGCGACGAATCTCGGGCACTGTTTCACAAACGCAACCGGAGTGCTGCACCATGATCGAAACCCCGTATCTTCTCTTCCTCGGCGACGCCCCTGACCAATTGGCTGCGAAAGTGGCGCAAGGCATCAAGGACTGGCGCCCCGAATTTGCCCTCGGCCAGTTCCGCATGGAAGGCTGCAAGGCCGATATGAAACTGCCCGACATGGACCTGAAAGCGGCCAAAGCCGCCGGTGCGAAAACGCTGGTGATCGGTGTTGCGAACCGTGGCGGGATCATCAGCCCGGCTTGGAAAAAGGTTCTGATCGACGCGCTCGAAGAGGGTTTCGATATTGCCTCCGGCCTGCACAACCTGCTGCGCGATGAAGAAGATCTCGCCGCCGTTGCGAAAACCTTCGGTCGCACGCTGCATGACGTCCGCGTGCCCTCCGTCAAATACCCCATCGCCAACGGCATCAAACGGACCGGCAAGCGTTGCCTTGCGGTCGGCACAGACTGTTCCGTGGGTAAAATGTATACCGCCCTCGCGATGGACAAATCCATGCGCGAAAAGGGCATGAAATCCACTTTCCGTGCTACGGGCCAGACCGGCATTCTGATCACCGGCGACGGTGTGCCGCTCGATGCTGTGATTGCCGATTTCATGGCAGGCTCGATCGAATATCTGACGCCCGACAACGATGCGGATCACTGGGACCTGATCGAAGGTCAGGGCAGCCTGTTCCACGTTTCCTACTCGGGCGTGACTATGGCGCTGGTGCATGGCGGTCAGCCGGATGCGCTGGTTCTGTGCCATGAGCCGACCCGCGAGCATATGCGCGGCCTGCCGGGCTTCTCGCTGCCGTCGCTTGAGGCGCTGCGGGACACCGCGCTGAACCTTGCCAAAGTGGCGAACCCGGACTGCAAAGTCGTGGGGATTTCGATCAACACGCAACACTTCACCGAGGAAGAGGCGCTGGCCTATCTCGCCAAGGTCGAAGAGGAAATGGGCCTGCCGACCGTCGATCCGTTCCGTCAGGGTGCGGACCGTCTGGCCGACGCGCTCGCAACGCTCTAAGACGTACGGGACTCGGAGGGCCTCATGACCAAGCTGACCGTCACGCAAGAGAGCTTTCGTCTCGCGGAAGTCTTCACCATTTCCCGCGGATCGCGCACGGAGGCCAAGGTGGTCACGGTGCGCGCCACCGATGGGGTGCATGAAGGCTGGGGCGAATGCGTGCCCTATGCGCGCTATGGCGAAAGTCTTGATAGTGTGACGGCGCAGATCGAGGACCTTCCTGAAAACATCACGCGCGCGACGCTGCAAGAGGCGCTTGAGCCGGGTGCTGCGCGCAATGCGGTCGACTGTGCGCTTTGGGATCTGGCGGCGAAACAGGCGGGCAAGCGGGTGTGGGACATGCTGGACCTGCCCGCCCCGATCCCGATGATCACCGCCTATACGCTGTCGCTTGCGTCTCCCGAAGAGATGCAGGCCTCCGCTGCCAAACATGCGCACCGGCCTTTGTTGAAAATCAAACTCGGCACGCCCGATGACATGGCCCGCCTCGAAGCGGTCCGTCGCGGGGCGCCGAAATCCGATATCATCGTCGATGCCAACGAGGGTTGGAGCGCTGAGGTCTATGCCGATCTCGCGCCGCATCTGGTGCGGCTTGGCGTCAAACTTGTGGAACAACCCATGCCTGCCGGGCAGGATGACATGTTGGCGGAGATTGAGAGACCCCTTCCGGTCTGCGCCGACGAATCCTGTCACGACCGGGCGAGCCTGCCGGATCTCAAGGGCAAGTACGATGTGATCAACATCAAACTCGACAAGACCGGCGGGCTCACCGAGGCTTTGGAACTGCGCAAAGCGGCCCGCGCCGAAGGCTATGGTGTGATGGTCGGCTGCATGGTTGGGACGTCTTTGGCGATGGCACCCGCCGTGATCGTCGCGCAAGGCGCGCGCGTGGTGGACCTTGACGGGCCTTTGCTTTTGGCGGAAGACCGTGCCGAGCCTTTGAAATACGACGCGGACGGGGTACACCCGCCGGCGCGCGCCCTCTGGGGCTGATGTCATTTAAGGAGAATGAAATGACCCGCACCGTCTATGTGAACGGCGAGTACCTGCCGGAAACCGAAGCCAAAGTGTCGATTTTCGACCGCGGGTTCCTGATGGGCGATGCCGTCTACGAGGTGACCTCGGTTCTGGATGGCAAGCTGATCGACTTTGAAGGTCACAAGAACCGTCTCGAACGTTCGCTGAAAGAGCTGGACATGACCGCGCCGGTCACGATGGACGAGCTTCTGGAAATTCACCGCAAACTGGTTGAGCTCAACGAGATCGACGAGGGTGGCGTGTACCTGCAAATCTCCCGTGGTGCCGATGACGACCGGGCGTTCGAATACCCCGATCCGGCGAAAGTCAAACCGACGCTGGTGCTCTTCACCCAGAAGAAGAACCTGCGCAACTCCGCCTCCGCCGACAAGGGCTATAAGGTGATTTCCATCGAGGAAATGCGCTGGGCCCGCCGCGACATCAAGACCGTGCAACTCCTGGGCGCATCCATGGCGAAAATGGCGGCGCACAAGGTCGGCTGCGATGACGCGTGGTTCGTCGAGGACGGCTATGTGACCGAGGGCAGCTCGAACAACGCCTATATCGTCAAGGACGGCAAGATCATCACCCGTCAGCTGTCGAACAAGCTTCTGGCCGGGATCACCCGCGCCGCCGTGCTGCGCTTTGCCGCCGAGGCCCAGATGCAGATCGAAGAGCGCCTCTTCACTATCGAAGAAGCACAAGCCGCCGACGAGGCCTTCTCCACCTCCGCCACCGCTTTCGTTCAGCCGATCGTCGAAATCGACGGGGCGACGCTGGGCGATGGCAAACCGGGTCCGGTGGCCAAACGCCTGCGCGAGATTTACCTCGAAGAGGCGATGAAACTCGCGGTGTAAACCGGGGTTCCATTTGGAATGAAAAGGCCCGCTCAGCGGGCCTTTTTTCGTTAGTCGATCTTGCCGCTCAGACAGCCCTCATCGCTGATGTCCGTCCGACGTTGCCGTTTGCGCAGCGCGTCGACGTTTTCGAAACTGGCGCAAATCTGGTAGGTGCCGTCGTCCTGCGGCAGGTAGCGATAGCCCTCGCTGGGCAAGAGAGCGTCGTCGCTCAGGTGGATCGAACAGGTCACCGTATCCGCGATCTCGGTGGGCAGGGCCGTGTTGCCGTCGGCGCGGGCGAGGCAGATGAGCTGGCTCTGATACGCGATCAGGTCGCGATAGCGCTGATCGTCGCGTTGCTCGACCCGCCCGCTTTCCGGACCGCCGACGGTCAGGAAACCCGCGATGAGGACGACCGCCACAAGGGCGGTGAGCGCGAGCTGTGGCCAGAGCTTAGTTTCCATCTTCAGCGTCCTTCATGGCGCCTTGGAAATAGCCAAACACCGTGCCAGCGACAGCCGCGACCAGGGCCAGTTCCGCGATGAATTGCGCGGTCAGATCGCCGTTCAACAGCGCATAAATCGCGCCAAGAAGATCGCCCAAAAGCGTGATCGAAGAGAAGAACAAGGCGATATAGCCGAACCATTTGCGCACGGCGGAGCGTTTGCGGCTTGGATCGCGCGCAAGGCCGCGGGCCTCCACACGTTGCATGATCATGAACAGCGGGAAGAAGACGATAAGCGCAGAGATCGACCAGCGGATCGAGCGGTTTCCCCAATAGGCGCGCTCTGCATCCGAGAACCAGCGTTCGATGAGATCAAACCCGAGATCGACGATGTGCCATGCGGTCATGCCAAGTGCGACGAACATCAGCGCGTAGAAAAACGCCTCTTTCGCGGACACATAGGGGCGCGGGCGGGGGATCGGTGGGGAAAACGGGCTGTCGGCCCATGTCGCAAGCGCGTCGTCTACCTCTGTCCTGGCCCAGCCCGCCTCCGAGAGCGCGCCCGCGATGTCGTCGCGGCTGCGGCCTGCGGTCAGGGCTTCGCGGACGAATTGTGCGAGCTGATCGGCGGGCTTCATTTTTGCTCCTCCGGCCCGACATTCTCGGCAAAGGCCTTGGTGAACGCCGCCTGTTTGGCGGCATCCGTCTCCGTCTGGTTCTGGGTTTTCCAGTCCTCATAGGGCATGCCGTAATAGAGCTCCCGCGCCTCGTCCTTGGTCATCTCGATTCCGCGCTCGGCGGCGGCTTCCTGGACCCAGCGCGACAGGCAATTGCGACAAAAACCTGCGAGATTCATCATGTCGATGTTCTGCACATCGGGACGTTTGGTCATGAGATGATCGCGCAGCGTGCGAAACGCGGCGGCTTCGATCTCAATCATGGTTTTGTCGTCAATCTCTTGCATCTGTTACCCTCTCACGCGTTTGGCATAAGCCACTTTATTCATATCCCGCACATCGACCGACAGGCTGCCGACCGTTGGCAGGATCTGATCCATCGCTTTCAACACGATATCGGACAGACGTGCTTTTGTCTCGTCGTCGCGACCTTCGAGCAGGTAAAGCGTCGCGTGGGCAAAGGTTGCGGGCTCCGTGCCGATCTTGAAAAACGGCTGCGGGCGAGCGCGAACTTTCAAAGCCGGAGCGTTGATTTCGACGTCTAAAATCAGAGTTTCAAATACGGTTTCGCAAAGTTGCGATATGTTGTGGCTCTGCTCTAAACCTTCGGCGAAATCGATGACGACATGGGGCATGTTACAATCCTGTCTCTGTCAGAGTGTCTTGAAGAAGCGGAGCGAGGAGCGCCGCCCAATGGGCTTGTTGCGCCGCAGTTTCGATCAGATCGGAGCGGATTTCGATCAAAAGATTGAGCCGCCCATGATGCAGCGCATGTCGATCGATGGCGTCACCGGGCAGGTGACCGTCATAGGGTTCGTTGTCGCCGATCATCAGCCGCTCGCCGATCTTTTCCGCCTCGGCGTGAAGCGCAGGAGAGGCTTCGAGCGCCTTGATCAACGGGGCGGTGAGGCGTGTGTCATAGGCCGCGAGAATGCCGATCTGCCACGGACGGCGGGGGCGGCCTTTCAGCTGGGGGGTAAAGCTGTGTATGGCGCAGATCACAACATCGTCCCGTTTTTGGCAGAGCGCCTCATAGGCCGTATGATAAGGCCGGTGAAACAGCGCCAGCCGCCGCTCGACTTCCGCATCATCGGCGTGCCGGTTGCGGGGAATGAGCGTGCCGTCATAGAGCTTCATCACCAAGGTCGGATCGTCTTCGCCCCGGTTCGGGTCGATCACGAGGCGGGAAAAATCGGTGTGAATCATCGGGCTGTCCAACAGGCGCCCGAGTTCGCGGCTGACGCCAAGCGCGCCGACATCATAGGCGATGTGGCGGGCCATATCGTCCGGGCTGATGCCAAGATCGGGTCCGATTTCCGGCGGCACACGGTTCGTCGCGTGATCGCAGGTGATAAGCCAGCGGCCCGGTCTGTCGGGGCCGTCGATATAAAAAGGGGGATGATCGGTCATTTTCGCGTCACCTTTGCCTGTCAGAACCGCAATACGCGCTTTGTTCGGGCAGGGCCAGTTGTGCCGTCGCCTTCTTTGCGTCATAGAGAGGGTGGCCCACCGCGAAACTTTAAAAGACCGAAAGGACTTCAGGCCGTTATGAGACGCCTTCGGAATGTGAAAATCGTGGCCACTTTGGGCCCATCCTCCAATGATTACGACACCATCCGCGCGCTTTCCGAAGCGGGCGCCGATGTGTTTCGACTGAACATGAGCCATGGCGATCACGAGGAAATCCGTGCCCGCCACGCCATCATCCGCAAGATCGAAACCGATCTTGGCCGCCCCATCGCAATTCTCGCCGATTTGCAGGGGCCGAAGCTGCGGGTGGGGAAATTTGCCCATGGCGCGCAC
Source organism: Celeribacter sp. SCSIO 80788 (assembly GCF_051054295.1). GTDB lineage: Bacteria > Pseudomonadota > Alphaproteobacteria > Rhodobacterales > Rhodobacteraceae > Celeribacter. Next base: position 3,300,968 of record NZ_CP150482.1, read on the forward strand.
GATCTTGAGGAAGGGGACAAGTTCCGCCTCGATCTCGACGATGCGCCGGGCAATGGCGACCGGGTGCAACTGCCGCATCCGGAGATTTTCGCTGCGCTGAAACCGGGCGCGTCGCTTTTGGTCAATGACGGTAAAATCCGTCTCAAGGTCGAAGAGTGCGGCCCCGATTATGCCGATTGTGTCGTGACCGTGGGCGGTACGATTTCCAACCGCAAGGGTGTGAACGTGCCCGACGTGGTGCTGCCGCTCGCCGCGCTGTCGCCCAAGGACCGCAAGGATCTCGAATTCGTTTGCGAGCTTGGCGTCGACTGGGTCGCGCTGTCTTTCGTGCAGCGCCCTGAAGACATGCTGGAAGCCAAGGAATTGGTCAAAGGCCGCGCGTCGGTTTTGGCCAAGATCGAGAAACCTTCCGCAGTTGAAGCGTTCGAAAGCATTCTCGCCGTGTCCGACGGCATCATGGTGGCGCGCGGCGATTTGGGCGTCGAGCTTCCGGTGCAGGCCGTGCCGCCGATCCAGAAACGCCTGACGCGGCGCTGTCGTGCGGCGGCCAAACCGGTGATTGTGGCGACGCAGATGCTCGAAAGCATGATCGAAAGCCCGATGCCGACCCGCGCCGAAGTGTCCGACGTGGCGACCGCGATCTACGAGGGCGCCGATGCGATCATGTTGTCGGCCGAATCCGCGGCGGGCAATTACCCGGTTGAGGCGGTCACGACGATGAACAACGTCGCCATGTCGGTGGAAAACGATCCGGTCTACCGCGATGTGCTCGACGCCTCGCGGGCCGGGATCAAGAAACAGACGGTTGCGGACGCCATTGTGTCGGCGGCGCGCGAGATCGCCGAGACCACCGATGTGAAAGCCATCGTGTGTTACTCTGAGAGCGGCACGACCGCGGCGCTCACGGCCCGCGAACGTCCGCATGTGCCGATCATCGCCATGACGTCCCGGCGCAACACCGCGCGCAAGCTCTGTCTCTACTGGGGCATGCATTGCGTGATGACCGGTGAGGTCGAGCGCTTCAAGATGGCCGTGGTCAATGCGGCACGGGCTGCGCGGACGTCGGGCTTTGCGACCGAAGCCGATAAGATCGTCGTGGTTGCGGGCATTCCGTTCAACCATGCCGGTTCGACCAACATTCTGCGGGTCGCGCCCTGTGAAGAGCGGCTGATCTTCAACACCGACCCGGAATAACCGGGTCACGGGGCCGCGATGGATACCGATCTTTTCCTCGTGTTGGGATCGCTCCTCTGGTGTCTGGCTGTGCCGTCGGCAGCCAGCGCCTATTCCGAGGGCCGTCGCCCCCGTCTCGCAATCGCATTTGTCCTTCTGGGCGGGGTCATGGTCCTTCCGGCCATGATCCTGCATCCGGGAGGATATGCGTTTGCGGATGTGCCCAAGGCGTTTTTCCGGGTTCTCGGGCGAATTTTCTGAGAATCCGCACGCGCAAGGCTTGCAAACATAAGGGATCGGCTGTAATGGCAGCCGCTCATGGGACGCGTCCGGCGGTATGGCATGCCGAGTCGTGTTGAAAACCACCCCATAAAGGAGATGGAAATGCCTAAGATGAAGACGAAGTCGAGCGCGAAAAAGCGCTTCAAAATGACCGCCACTGGCAAGGTCAAAGCGGGTCAGGCCGGCAAACGCCACGGCATGATCAAACGCACCACCAAATTCATCCGTGACGCTCGTGGCACCACGACGCTCTCCGCGCCCGACGCGAAGATCGTCAAAGGCTACATGCCGTACAACCGCTAATCAGGAGTAGAGACACATGTCCCGCACCAAAGGTGGTACCGTTACCCACGCCCGTCACAAGAAAGTTCTGAAGGCCGCCAAAGGTTACTACGGCGCCCGTTCCCGGAACTTCCGCACCGCGACCCAGGCCGTCGACAAGGCGAACCAGTACGCGACCCGCGACCGTAAAGCCCGCAAGCGCAACTTCCGCGCTCTGTGGATCCAGCGCATCAACGCCGCCGTGCGTTCGCATGACGAAGCGCTGACCTACTCCAAATTCATCAACGGCCTGTCGCTGGCTGGCATCGAAGTGGACCGTAAGGTTCTCTCCGATCTCGCCATCAACGAGCCGGAAGCATTTGGTGCCATCGTCGAAAAGGCGAAGGCCGCGCTCGCGTAAGCTCCCCTGATAGGGAATTACAGTTTTAGAAGCCGCGGACCTCATGGGGTCTCGCGGCTTCTTGTCTTTTAGGTCTCCCGTGGTATCGAGGCGGGGACGCAAAACAGAGGGTTCGGGATGGACGATCTGAAGAACAAATACCTCACCGCGATCTTGCAGGCCGGTGACGAGGCGACGCTGGAAGACATCCGTCTGCAAGCGGTCGGCAAAAAGGGCGAAGTGGCGCTTGCCATGCGCGAGCTGGGCAAGATGAGCCCGGAAGAGCGTCAGGTCATGGGGCCGCAGCTCAACGCTTTGAAGGACGAGATCAACTCCGCTCTGGCCGCCAAAAAGGTCGCGCTGGAAGACGCCGCTTTGGATGCGCGTTTGGCCGAAGAATGGCTGGATGTGACGCTTCCGGGCCGTCAGCGTCCGCAAGGCACCATTCACCCGATCTCCCGCGTCTCCGAAGAGATTTACGCGATCTTCGCCGATCTCGGCTTTGCCGTGGCCGAAGGCCCGCAGATCGAAGACGATTTCCACAACTTCGATGCGCTCAACATCGCGCCGAACCACCCGGCACGCCAAGAGCATGACACCTTCTACATGCACCGCGCCGAGGGCGACGAGCGTGCGCCGAACGTGCTGCGGACCCACACCTCGCCGGTGCAAATCCGCTCGATGATCGCCCAAGGCGCGCCGATCCGCATCATCGCGCCGGGCCGTGTGTACCGTTCCGACTACGACCAGACCCACACGCCGATGTTCCACCAGGTCGAAGGCATGGCCATCGACAAGGACATCTCCATGGCGAACCTGAAATGGGTGCTCGAAGAGTTCTACACCGCGTTTTTCGGCACCAAGGTCAAAACCCGCTTCCGCGCCTCGCACTTCCCCTTCACGGAACCCTCCGCCGAGGTGGACGTGCAGTGCAAATGGGAAAACGGCACCGTGACCGTGGGCGAGGGCGACGACTGGCTCGAAGTCTTGGGCTCCGGCATGATGCACCCCAAAGTCCTGACCGCAGGCGGCATCGACCCGAAAGAGTGGCAAGGCTTTGCCTTCGGCATGGGGATCGACCGTCTGGCGATGCTGAAATACGGCATCCCGGATTTGCGGGCGTTCTTTGACTCTGACCTGCGCTGGCTGCGGCACTATGGGTTTAGCGCGCTTGGCACGCCGACGCTGGCGGGGGGGATTCACGGGTAATGGCAGCGCGTGACTTAAATCGCATACGCGAATTGCTAATCCATCTCGAAGCAATTGACGCTCCCGATGGCTGGGTTTGGTTGCGCGAAACAGATTTCCTGATCGAGAATGACGCATACCAATTGATTTTGATGGAGCAGGCCGGATTTTGCGAATTAAGTGCGAAAACTATGAATTCGCAATTGCCTGGTCTCATTCGAATATCTTTTTTGGGGCATGATTACCTCGATGCGATCCGAGACGAGGGCGTCTGGATAAAGACAAAGAAAGGGCTTGCCGCAGTTGGTGGTGGAACCCTTGAAATCGCAAAAGACATGGCAGTTGCATATATCAAGCAAGAAGCTGCCGAAAAACTGGGGATCACCCTATGAAATTCACACTCTCCTGGCTCAAAGAGCATCTGGAAACCGAGGCCTCCCTCGATGACATCCTTTACGCGCTGACCGATCTCGGGCTCGAGGTCGAAGGCGTCGAGAACCCGCGCGATAAGCTTAAGGGGTTCAAACTCGTCAAGGTCAAAGAGGCCGTGCAGCACCCTGACGCCGACAAGTTGCGGGTCTGTCAGGTCGAGACGGACGAGGGCATGACCCAGATCGTCTGTGGCGCGCCCAATGCCCGTGCGGGGATCACCGCCGTTCTGGCGAAACCCGGCATGTATATCCCCGGCCTCGACATTACGATTTCCGTCGGCAAAATCCGCGGCGTCGAGAGCCATGGCATGATGGCCTCCGAGCGCGAGTTGGAGCTGTCGGACGAGCACAACGGCATCATCGAGCTGGAAGACGGCGAGATCGGCATGGAGTTCGCCGACTGGCTGGCGAAACATCAGCCCGCCAAGGTCGATCCGGTGATCGAAATCGCGATTACGCCGAACCGCCCCGATGCCTTGGGTGTGCACGGCATCGCCCGCGATCTCGCGGCGCGGGGTCTCGGCACGTTGAAACCGCTCAAGGCGGAAACGGTCGAGGGCAAATTCCCGAACCCGATCTCGGTGGAGATCACCGAGGCCGCGAAAGACGGCTGTCATGTCTTTGCCGGGCGTCTGATCAAGGGCGTGAAAAACGGCCCCTCGCCGAAATGGTTGCAGGATCGCCTGACCGCCATCGGCCTGCGCCCGATTTCCATTTTGGTCGATGTCACCAACTTCTTCACCTACGACCGCAACCGCCCGCTGCACGTCTTTGACGCGGCGACGGTGAAAGACGGTCTGGTGATCGACCGCGCGAAAGGCGGCGAGGAGCTTTTGGCGCTTGATGAGAAGACCTACAAAATGCCCGAAGGCGCGATGTGCATCTTCTCTGGCGGCAAAGTGGAGTCCATCGGCGGCATCATGGGCGGCGAAGAGACCGGCTGTTCCGATGAGACCACGGATGTGTTTGTCGAAGCGGCGTTCTGGAACAATCTCGACATCGCCAAAGGTGGTCGTGCGCTTAAGATCAACTCGGACGCGCGCTATCGCAACGAACGCGGCATCGACCCGGCCTACAACATGCAGGCGCTGGACGATGCGACGGCGATGATCCTTGAACTGTGTGGTGGCGAGGCCTCTGAGGTTGTGATCGCAGGCGAGGTGCCGGACGTGTCCCGCGCCTATCACCTCGACACCGACCGGGTGCAGAGCCTTGTCGGCATGGACATCCCGGCGGAACGTCAGGTGGCCATTCTCGAGTCCTTGGGCTTCGTGATGGATGGCGAGATGGCGAGCGTGCCGAGCTGGCGTCCCGACGTTTTGGGCGAGGCCGATCTTGTCGAAGAGGTCGCCCGTGTGGAAAGCCTGACCCATCTCGAACCGAAGCCGATGAAACGCCCGACGGGTGTGGCGAAACAAATCCTGACGCCGATGCAGGTGCGCGAAAGTGCTGCGCGCCATCAGGCGGCGGGGCTTGGGTTCAATGAATGCGTGACCTACAGCTTTATCGACCAGAAATCGGCGGAGCTGTTCGGCGGGGGTTCGGACGCGGTGCGTCTGGAAAACCCGATCAGCTCCGAGATGAGCCACATGCGCCCGGACCTTTTGCCCGGCCTTTTGGCCGCGGCCACGCGCAATCAGGCGCGCGGTTTTGCGGACCTGAACCTGTTCGAATGCGGGCCGGCGTTCTTCGGCGGTGAACCGGGCGAGCAGCGTGCGCAAATCTCCGGTCTGCGGGTCGGTGCGACGGGGCCGAAAGACGTGCATGGCGAACGCCGCAGCTACGATCTTTATGACGCGAAAGCCGATGCGGAGGTCGTTTTGGCCGCCATCGGTGCGCCTGCCAAAGCGCAAATCCTGCGCGATACCTCGCCGTGGTTCCATCCGGGTCGTTCGGGCAAAATCTGTCTTGGGCCGAGAAAGGTTCTGGCCGAGTTCGGTGAGTTGCACCCGAAGGTTTTGAAAGCGCTTGGCGTGAAGGGCACCGCCGTGGCCTTTACCGTTTACCTCGAAGAGGCGCCGATGCCGAAAGGGGCCAAGATCGCCCGTGCTGCGTTCTTCACCAACGATCTGCAAGCCGTCGAGCGCGACTTTGCCTTTGTCGTCGACAAGGACGTGCGGTCGCTCGATGTGGTGAATGCCGCGGGTGGGGCCGACAAGGCGCTGATCGAAGATGTGCGCGTCTTTGACGAGTTCATCGGTGGTAGCCTCGGCGAGGGCAAGAAGTCGCTCGCGATCACCGTGCGCATTCAGCCGGTCGAGGGCACGTTGAAAGAGAAGGACCTTGAGGAGCTGTCGCAAAAGATCATCGCCAAGGTCGAAAAAGCCACGGGCGCAACGCTTCGCGGCTAAGCTCAAATGCTATGTCAAATTGAGAAACGGCGCCGATTTGGCGCCGTTTTTTATTGGTCATTTTGCAACGGGATGATCACATAGGGCACGTCGCGGGTTTTCACGTCTTCGAAGCGATAGGGGAGCGTGGCGACGCTCAGAGGGCCGGGCTCTGACACGGCTGGGATCAATCCGTGGGTTGTAAGCTTGGCCATGATCCTGTCCGGATCGGTGATGCCGATGACGACGATCCGCTCAAGATCGTCTGGGATCGTGCCGCCGGGATGCGAGGGCAGGGCGGCCCAGGACGGGCGCAGATATTTGAGATTGCCCGGATAGTAGAAGTTGAAACTGACGACGGCGGGCGGCGTGGCCCCTTCGGGCAGGTCCTGCTCGATGGCTTCGGCGAGGCTCTCAATGTCAAGCGAGTCGCTGCCCGCACCGCGCAGTCGGGTGTCTGCGATGGCGATGATGATCAAGAATACGAGCAGGGCGCAAAAGCGGAAGAAATTGCGCAGCAGGCGGGGCGTGAGTGTCGGCGCGACCCAGAGCATGAGCCCGAATGCCAGAGGGATCAGCAGAGGGATGAGCCAGCGGGCCTGCACATCTGTGACGCCGAAGCCGACGACGGGAAGGGCAATGACGACAAGCCCCAAAGCACCGGAAGCGAGCATCCAGTGCGACAGGGTCGGCGGCCGACCGAGTGCGAGGAGGCGGCGGCCATAAGGCAGGCGCAGAGCGACAAGCGTGAGCAGCAGGAGGGCGAGCCCGGCCAGCGTCTCCGCGAGCATGGTCGTGAGCCCAAGAAGCGGTGCAGGCAGCCCCTCGAAGGTGGGCGGATGATAGAGCGTATCACTGGCGGCCGTGGTCATGCCGAGATGGGTCATGGCCCATCCCATCGGCAGGGCCAGAAGCGCGACAGCGACGAGCAGCGTGAGCCAGAGATCGCGACGCCACAGCGCCTGACGGATTTCGGGAAACCAACCCGCAGTAAGCAAAAGGGGCAGCGGGAACAGCCAGAAATTGTATTTTGTGATCCCGCCAAGCCCGAGGGCCACGCCCAGGAGGAGCGCATGGGACAGGCGATGGTCGCCGTTTTTTGCTGCGGCAATACGTCGGGCCATGACATTCAGCGTCGCGCCAATGAGCGCCAGCATGGCGATGCTGTGCGAACCCGCGCGCTGACCCTCCCAGGAGACGTTGGGCAAAAGCAAAAGCGCCAGCGTCACTGCGATGGCGATACGTACCGGCAGAAGGCGGCGAAACCCGTCGAAGCTCAGCGCATAGGTCAGGAACAGCAGGATATTCTTGGGCAGGGCGATGGCGAATGTGGTGGTGCCGAAAAGGTCGAAGGTGAGCGCCTGAAGCCAATTGTAAAGCGGGGTCTGCGGCCCGTAGCCGAGGCGATAGTCCTGCGCGAGCACGAACATCTCCGCCTCGTCGAATTCGAACGTGCCGCCCAACACAGTACGCAGCACGGTTTGCACGGTGAAATAGCCGAACAGCAGAAGAAAAGAGATCTTCGACAGTTTGGTGTCTTCGGATGTCTGCATTGGTTTTCCTTATCGTGCCGTGCCGTGGAGCAGGCGGAGCGGCAGCGTTTTTTCACCATGGTGGAACGGCAGCGCGATCTGCTGTTCTGCGCCATAGTCCGCCTCGGTCGCATAGGGCCAACCGACCCGTGCGGCAAGCTGCGACAGGCCTTGCTCTGCTCGCATGTTGCGGCTCAGAAGCAGGAGTTGAGTGGCCTGTTCCATGCGTGCTCCTGCCGGTAGATCGGAGAGAATGCGCCAATCCGGGTGGATGCGGGCCAGATTGCCGCCGACATAGAAGTCCGCGACGATCAGCGTGTCCTCCGGCAGGTTCATGTCCTCAATCATCTGAACGAGAGGCATGAAATCGAGATCGCGCCGGGCGCCGTCCTTGTAGCGATCGAGAGACAACCCGGCAAAGACCAGAACGGCCAGAAGCGCGAGGGTGCCGAGATAACCAAGGGTTGCCGCGCGGGAGAGGCGCGCCGAAAGGCGCAGGTACAGCGCAATCACCAGCGGAAGAACGATGGGCAGGAGCCAGCGCGGGGTGATATGACCGACATCCGCGATCCAGACGAGGATCAGCCCGGCGAGGGCAAGAACCATGCCGGTTCTCTGGAACAGGGATACGGACCAATGTACGGAGGTCTCGGCGGTCTGGCGACGCGACAGGACCCACAACACCGCCGCAACGAGCGTGGGCAGGATCAGAAGCACCACGAGGCCCTGAAGATAGAGCGATAACCCTTCAGGAATGAGCCGAGCGGCTTCTTCGGAAAGCTCCATCTTGCCGACCGAGGACAGAGCCAGATCAGGGTTGGCGTGCATCCAGAGATAGGGTCCGGCCACGATGGCGACCGCGATCACCGGGGCAATGAGCGCGCGCAGGGACAGCAGGCGCTGCCGGGCCTCGGGGATGGTCAATGCCGCAAGCACAAGTCCCGCAGGAATGGCCCAGAAATTGTATTTCGCAATGCCGCCGAGCCCCATGGCCAGCCCGAACAACGCCCAGTGCCGCCATTGTCCTGTGCGGAGCGACCAGAGGAACCCGGCGATGGTCGCCGAGATTGTGGCCAAAAGCATGTTGGAATGTGTCGTCGCGCGCTCCGCTTCCCAAGCGATGTCGGGAATAAGGAACAGCGACAGCGTGCTCAGGGCTGCGATGCGGGCAGGCACAAAGGCGCGCAAGCCGACAAAGAGCAGCGCATAGGTGGCCCAGAGCAGCAGATTCTTGAGCAGGGAAAGCGCGAAAAGCGTCTCGCCAAAGACCGCGAACAACCCGGTCTGTAACCAGTTGTACAGCGGCAATTGCGGCCCATAGCCCCAGCGCAGCCCGGGCGTCATCAACAGCATTTCCGCCTCATCCGTCTCCAGTGCGCCGCCGAGGATCAGCCGCAGGGCGATCTGCGCCACGAAATAGAGCGTGAGGATCAGGAAAAACAGTCGCGTGGTCCGGGGATCAGCCAAATCTTCGGCCAGTGCGCCGGTCGTGCCGTCAGGGGATAGATGGGTCATGGGGTGTGCACTCGCGTCGTAACTCTGCGCACACCCTAACTTTTGTCCGGGGAAGGGTCTATCGCCTTACGCCGGGCGCGCGGGGATGTTTTTCGCGCGATCCACCGCGGGGCGGGCATAGAAGCGCTCGAAATAGGCCGGGACGTTTTTCAGATCGTGATAGCCCAGCACTTCTTTGGCCCCATAGAACTCAAGGGAATTGAGCCATGGCGCGATGGCCATATCGGCGATGGAATAGTCGTCCATGATCCAGTCGCGGCCCTCGAGGCGCTGTTCCAGCACGTTCAGGAGGCGTTTGCTTTCGTTGATATACCGGTCGCGCGCGGTCGGATCTTCCATCGCGGCACCTGCGAATTTGTAGAAAAAGCCAAGCTGTCCGAACATCGGCCCGACGCCACCCATCTGGAACATCAGCCACTGGATCGTCTCATACCGTGTTTTCGGGTCTGTCGAGAGGAATTTTCCGGTCTTCTCGGCGAGATAGATCAGGATCGCGCCGCTCTCAAACAGTGCGATCTGTTCTCCGCCCGGCCCGTTCGGGTCGATGATCGCCGGGATCTTGTTGTTCGGGTTGAGCGCCAGAAACTCGGGGCTTTTCACATCCGCATCGGCGAGCGTCACCAGATGTGCCTCATAGTCGATGCCCATTTCCTCAAGCGCAGCAGAGACCTTGACCCCGTTCGGGGTCGGAAAGGAATAAAGCTGAAGCTTTTCGGGATGTTGGGCGGGCCAGCGGGCGGTGATCGGGTGATTGAGGAGGGCCATCGGTGTTCCATCATGCGTTTGAATTTCCCTATAACCTATGATGTCCGGCCCGGAAAAAAACCATTTCGCATGTGCGGCATTGTGCTATGCAATGTGCAGAGCCGCGCCCAACGGGGGCGGCGTTGCGTGGGACAGAAGTGGAACTCTGAAATGCTTAAAGAATTCAAGGCGTTTATCGCCAAGGGCAATGTCATGGACATGGCCGTCGGGATCATCGTTGGCGCGGCCTTTACCGCCATCGTCAAATCCATGGTCGACGATCTGATCAACCCGATCATCGGCATTTTCACCGGCGGGCTGGATTTCACCAACCGCTATTTCGTCATCTCTGGCGAGGTTGCGTCTGGCACCTCTCTTGAGGCCGCACGCGAGGCCGGGGCGTCGATCTTTGCCTATGGTTCCTTCATCATGGCCGTGATCAACTTCCTGATCATCGCGGCTGTGGTATTCCTCCTTGTGAAATTCGTGAACAAAGTGAAGGACTCGGCGGTCAAGGCCGAAGAAGCGGCACCTGAGGCCCCGGCAGGCCCCTCCGAACTCGATGTACTGCTCGAAATCCGCGACTCTCTGAAGAAGTAAGATCAGCGATACGACACAGGAAAGGCCCGCAACCGTAAGGTGCGGGCCTTTTTGCGGTGTGTTGCACCGCGGGGGACACATATCCATCATACGGCCCGCATCGCGCTTTCCGACGCTCTTGTCCTGAGAAAATAATCGTGGGAGATTGTTTCGCTCAAGGCCCCATCGGTCAGGAGAAAAAAGCGCAATGATCAAGCTTGATGATACAGATCGGCGAATTTTGCGAATTCTGCAACGACGCGGGCGGATTTCCAACGCCGATCTGGCACAGGAGGCCAATGTGTCGAGTTCGGCCTGTCACCGGAGGGTGCAGCGGCTGGAGGCCGAAGGGATCATCCGCGATTATGTGGCGCTTCTCGACCCGCGTCATCTCGACCGCCGGGCGACCGTGTTTGTCGAAGTGACCCTGACCAGTCAGGCAGATGACATTCTGGCCGCCTTCGAGAAAGCCGTGCGCAACATGCCGGATGTGCTCGAATGTCACCTCATGGCGGGCAAGGCGGATTACATCCTCAAGGTGGTGGCCGCCGACACCGATCATTTCGCCGAGGTCCATCGTCAGCTTGTCCGCCTGCCCGGGGTTCAGACGATGCAATCCTCCTTTGCCATGCGTACCGTGTTCAAAACGACGGCTCTCCCGGTCTGAGAATGCAGTCGCAGGATCACGATTTGGCGAAATCGGCTGCCCTATGGTAAGCCTGTCGGACGCCGCGTTTGGGAGGAGGCGGCCAAGATGCGCACAAACCATGCAGAACACATCATTTCCACCGTCGAATCGGGCTCTGTCGGCACGCGTCTGACGGCCAGTTGGCGGCGGTCTTTGCAAAAACACGGGCTCGATCCGAGCCGCGATCCGGGGCCGCGGCGGTTTTCCGATGCGGAGATTGCCGAACGCCGCGCCCGGCTCGAAGGCTTTATGGGCCTCGCGGCGCCCAAGCTCGATCAGTTGTTTCAGATGGTCGGCAATACCGGCTGTTCCGTTTTGATGACGGATCGCGACGGGGTTGTGCTCGACCAGCGCTCGAAAGACGCCGATGCGGATATTTTCAAAGCCTGGGGGCTTTGGACCGGGGCGGATTGGTCGGAGGAGGCCGAGGGCACCAATGGCATCGGCACCTGCATCACCGAGGCGCGTGCGCTGACGATCCATCGCGACGAACATTTCCTGAGCCGCAACACCGTGATGTCCTGTATGGATGCACCGATTTTCGGGCCGGATGGCGAATTGATCGCGGCGCTCGACGTATCGTCCTGCCGTGCCGATCAGACCGAAGCCTATGCGCGCCTGATCGCAGGTGTCGTGGCGCAGACCGCGAAGCAGATCGAAACCGAAGCCTTCCGCGCGGCCTTTCCGAAAGCCCGGATCATCGCGGCGCCCGAGGAGCGCCCGGAAGGCGCCGTGCTTTTGGCGGTCGATCAGGACGATCTGATCATCGGTGCAACCCGTGCGGCCCGGCGCGCCTATGGGCTGGGCTTCGGAAGCCAGATCGCACCACGCCCGGCCTCGGATATTCTCGGCCGCGACGATTCTGCCTCCGCTCTGGAGCGGGCCGAGCGGGCGGCGCTCAAGCGCGCGATTGCGCGGGCGGGGGGGAATCTCTCTGCGGCGGCGCGCGAGCTTGGGATCGGTCGTGCAACGCTCTATCGGCGGATGAATAGGCTCGGTCTCAACGATACGGGTGCAAACTGACCGGAACCTGTCTCAACCTGTCTCAGAGGTGAGACATTGCCGCGCTGCGGCGTCGGTTTCCGGGGATTGCGCCGCCCTTATGTGAGCGTTCACATTTCCTCCTATAGCGTGACGTGGAGGACGTCATGCAACAACGAGGAGGAACTCAATGAACGTTCAGGCCGAGGCAAGCGCACACTACGCTTCCCCTTTCAAAACCCGCTATGACAACTTCATCGGCGGCAAGTTCACCCCGCCTGTGAACGGCAAATATTTCGACAACACGACCCCGATCACCGGTGAAAAGGTCTGTGAAGTCGCCCGCTCCGATGCTGCCGATATCGAACTGGCGCTTGATGCCGCGCACGCTGCCCGCGAAGCCTGGGGCAAGACCTCTGCGGGTGAGCGCTCCAACATCCTGTTGAAAATCGCCGACCGCATCGAGGAGCACCTCGAACATATCGCGACCGCCGAGACCTGGGACAACGGCAAGCCGATCCGCGAAACCATGGCCGCAGACATTCCGCTTTCGGTCGACCATTTCCGTTACTTCGCCGGTGTTCTGCGCAGCCAAGAAGGCACCATGTCCGAGATCGACCACGACACCGTGGCCTATCACTTCCATGAGCCTCTGGGCGTTGTCGGCCAGATCATTCCGTGGAACTTCTCCATCCTGATGGCTGCCTGGAAACTGGCGCCGGCTCTGGCTGCGGGCAACTGTATCGTGCTGAAACCGGCGGAACAGACCCCGGCTGCGATCATGGTTCTGATCGAGCATATCGCCGATCTGCTTCCGCCGGGTGTTCTGAACATCGTGAACGGCTATGGTGCCGAAGTGGGTGCGCCGCTGGCACGTTCGCCGCGCATCGCGAAGATCGCCTTCACCGGCTCCACCGCGACCGGTCGGATGATCATGCAATACGCCACCGAGAACCTGATCCCGGTGACGCTCGAGCTCGGCGGGAAATCCCCGAACATCTTCTTCTCCGACGTGATGGCCGAAGATGACGCCTATCTCGACAAGGCGGTCGAGGGCTTCGTGCTCTTTGCCTTCAACCAGGGCGAGGTCTGCACCTGCCCGTCGCGCGCGCTCATTCAGGAAGACATCTACGACGAATTCATTGAGCGCTGTATCGCCCGTGTGAAAGCGATCAAACAAGGCGACCCGCGCGACATCAACACCATGGTGGGCGCTCAGGCCAGTTCCGAGCAGCAGGAGAAAATCCTGTCCTATCTGACCATCGGTCGCGAAGAAGGTGCCGAAGTTCTGGTCGGTGGCGATGCCGCACGGTTCAACGGCGATCTGGCGGGTGGTTATTACATCCAGCCGACGATCCTGAAAGGCCACAACAAGATGCGCGTCTTCCAGGAAGAAATCTTTGGCCCGGTTGTCTCCGTGACGACCTTCAAAGACGAAGAAGAAGCGCTCCATATCGCCAACGACACGATGTATGGCCTCGGTGCCGGTGTCTGGACCCGTGACGGGACCCGCGCCTACCGCTTTGGCCGCAACATCGAAGCGGGCCGCGTTTGGGTCAACAACTATCACGCCTACCCGGCCCATGCGGCCTTCGGTGGCTACAAACAGTCCGGCATCGGGCGCGAGACCCACAAAATGATGCTCGATCACTACCAGCAGACGAAAAACATGCTCGTCTCCTACAACCCGAATAAGCTCGGTTTCTTCTGAGCTTACCCCCTGCGGGGCGCGTGATCTCCTCCCCCTATAGGGCCACGCCCCGCAACCTTCCGATCGAAAGCCGGAAGTCAAACGCCCCGCCTCTGCGTCGTAGCTTATGGCGGGGCGTTTGCATTGCATGACACCAAAAGGAGGTTTTCCCATGCCCGTAGGCCGCGTGATTGCCACAGAAGCCGCCGTTGATCTTTTGGCCGAAATCACGGACGAACATGGTCCGGTCGTCTTCGTGCAATCCGGCGGCTGTTGCGATGGCTCCTCCCCGATGTGCTACCGCAAAGGCGATTACCTGATCGGTATGCGCGACGTGAAACTTGGCGAGGTCGAGGGGGCAGAGGTCTGGATTTCCGCCGCACTCTTCGAAATCTGGAAACACAGCCAGATGATCCTCGATGTGGGCCCCGGCCATGGCGCGGGATTTTCGCTCGATACCGGACGGGGCCGGTGTTTCCTGTCGAAAGCGCGGGTGTTCACCGATGCGGAATGGGCAGAGCTCGCAGCTGCCGAGGCTTGACGCCTCCCTTCCGCGTCCCTTCCACCTGCGTTAACCTTAATCTGATTAACCTTAACGTCTGTTTAGCCCCCTCAGATGTCTCCTTTGCTGTAAAAATACTCAAAAGCGACCGAAACTGCAGGGGCTGAGCGTCTACCCCCTGTAGACTCCGGCGAACAAACCCGTTAAAGAACGCTATCTTGCGCCCGCGTTTGGGCGCCCATACGGATTTTCCCCTGATGCTGACGCCTCTCTCCGAAGCCCTCGCCGAGCGCGGGTTCGACACCCTGACCGACGTGCAAACCGCCGTCACCGCCCCCGAACTTGCGGAGGCGGATCTTTTGGTGTCGGCCCAGACGGGCTCGGGCAAAACTGTTGGCTTTGGCCTTGCCATCGCCTCGACTCTTCTCGGAGAGGCAGAGCGTTTCGATCACGCCGGAAGCCCGCTTGCCCTCGTCGTCGCGCCCACCCGCGAACTTGCCATGCAGGTCGCGCGCGAACTGGGCTGGCTCTATGCCAAAACCGGTGCGCGTATTTCGACCTGTATTGGCGGCATGGATGCCCGCGATGAGCGGCGCAGCCTTGAGCGCGGCGCGCATATCGTCGTCGGTACGCCGGGCCGTCTGCGCGATCACATCACGCGCGGCGCGCTGGACCTGTCGGACATTCGCGCCATCGTGCTCGACGAGGCCGACGAGATGCTCGATCTCGGGTTTCGCGAAGATCTGGAATTCATGTTGGGCGAAGCGCCGGAAACCCGTCGCACGCTGTTGTTCTCGGCCACGGTGTCTAAATCCATCGCCGAAATTGCCAAGACATATCAACGCGATGCCATTCGCGTCACCACGATCAGCGAACGCGAGCAGCACAGCGACATCACCTATCAGGTGATCCAATGCGCGCCGCGCGATGCCGAACACGCGATCATCAACCTGCTGCGTTATCACGACAGCCAGACCTCGATCGTCTTTGCCAACACCCGGGCTGCAGTCGCGCGTCTGACCGCGCGGTTCGCCAACCGGGGTTTTGCTGTGGTGAGCCTGTCGGGCGAGCTGTCGCAGGACGAGCGCAGCCATGCGTTGCAGGCGCTTCGCGATGGCCGTGCGCGTGTCTGTGTTGCCACCGATGTGGCGGCGCGCGGTATCGATCTGCCCAATCTGGAACTGGTGATCCATGCGGATTTGCCAACGAATACAGAAGGTTTGCTGCACCGTTCGGGCCGCACCGGGCGGGCCGGGCGCAAAGGGATTTCGGCGCTGATCGCCCCGGATAACGTGTCGAAAAAAGCCGCGCGTCTGCTGAAATGGGCCAAGATCGAAGCGGAATGGACCCATGCGCCGACCGCCGAGGAAATCCTCGCGCTCGACGAAAGCCGGTTGATGGAAGATGCGGCCTGGGAAAAAGAACTTTCCGCAGAAGATCAGGCCTTTGCCGCGAAGCTGCTTGAGAAATTCAGCCCGGAACAGGTGGCGACCGCCTGTCTGCGTCTGTATCGCGCGGGTCTCTCGGCCCCCGAAGAGTTGAACGTCCATACGGCGCAGCGCCCGCAGGATGCGCGCGCGGCTTTCGGGCCGTCGAAATGGGTGTCCCTGTCGGTCGGGCGGGATGGCAATGCGGAGCCGCGCTGGTTGTTGCCGCTGTTGTGCCGGGCCGGAAATCTTGAGAAAACTCAAATCGGTAAGATCCGCATGCAAGACACGGAGACCTTCGTGGAATTGCAGGAAGCGGCGCTTTCGGGGTTCCTTGATCGGCTCGGGGCGGGCAATGTGCTTGAGGACGGGATCACCGTCACCGCGCTTGCGGGCGAGCCCGAAACTCAGGGCGGGCGGCGCAGCCCCGCCGGGCGGCCGCAAAAAGCGTTTCCGTCCAAGGGTAAACCGCGTTTCGAGAAGCCGCGCGGCAATACCTCCGCTGGAGATTATCTGAGCGAAACCGCGCCGCAAGAGCGCCCGCGTTCGGAGAAACCGAAGTTCGAGCGGCCTGTGCGCAAGGAACGCGACGACGCGGTGCATGCGCCTGCGAAGCCGAAGAAACCGCACCGCAAGGGCGGCAGTTTTGCTGCGGAAAACGCCGGGGATAAGCCGTCGGCAAAACGTCGGACAAACGTCGGACATGCGTCGGGCAAACCCATGGGCAAACCGGGCGGCAAACCGACAGGTAAACCGGGCGCAAAACCGGAGGGGAAATTCAAACGCCCCGGCGGTCCGAAGCCATTCCGCAAAGGCGCGAAAGGTGGCGACGCCACGCCGCGCCGCAAGGGCTGAGGCACAGCCGGACTTGAAGACAAAAACAAACCCCCGGAGCGAGAGCTGCCGGGGGTTGTATTTTTATCTGTCCCCGAAAGGACCGTTCGAAACGTCGAACTCGCTCTAATTAGAGCATGCCTTCGCGCTGAGCTTTTTTACGAGCCAGCTTGCGGGCACGGCGGACGGCCTCGGCCTTCTCGCGCGCTTTCTTCACGGACGGCTTCTCGAAATGTTGCTTGAGCTTCATTTCACGGAAAACGCCTTCGCGTTGAAGTTTTTTCTTCAGAGCCCGGAGGGCCTGATCGACGTTGTTGTCACGAACGCTAACCTGCATGTGGTGTCACCACCTTCCTAAGTTAGATTTGCAAAAATTGCAGGAGGTGGCCGTATAGCAAAGACACTCTAGCTTGTCTACTATGCCGGAGAGCTCGCCCGCGTTTAACAGAGGACAAAGACATGCCAACCACCGCTTATCCCGATCCGACCCGTGAAAAACTCGTGGATGCCGCGTTGATCCATGTGGTTTTCGACGGCTGGGGGCCGGAAACCTTCAAGGTTGCGGTGGCTGATTCGGGTGTGTCCGAGGCGCTGGCCAAGGTGGCGGCCCCGCGCGGATCGGTCGATCTGGCGGCGGCCTATCACAAGCGGGGCGACCGTGAGATGGTCAAGGCGCTGGCAGAGGCCGACCTGTCGCAGATGCGGTTCCGCGACAAGATCGCTCATGCCGTCTGGCTGCGGCTTCAGGCGGTGGACCGCGAAGTGGTGCGGCGCGGCATGTCGCTTTTCTCCCTGCCACATCTCGCGCCCGAAGGCACGCGACTGGTCTGGGAGACGGCGGATGCGATCTGGACCGCGTTAGGCGACACATCGGAGGATGTGAACTGGTACACGAAACGCGCGACGCTGTCGGGGGTGTTCGCCTCTGTGGTGCTGTTCTGGCTGGGCGATGACAGTGAAGGCTTTGCCGACACCAAGGCGTTTCTCGATCGGCGCATCGACGATGTGATGCAGGTTGAGAAGGCAAAGGCGACGGTGCGCGACAACAAGATCCTGTCGGCGATGTTTGCCCTGCCGAATGCGGCTCTTTCGATGGTCAAAGCCCCGGCGGGCGCGCGACGTGCGGATGTGCCGGGGACGCAGACGGACAGCCCGGAGGTGGCACAATGAGCTTGTCCGGCAGCCTGCCCGAGACGATGCGCGCGGTGGAAATTTCGGAACCGGGTGGACCGGAGGTGCTGAAACCCTGCACGCGCCCGGTGCCGCGGCCCCGTGCCGATGAGGTCGTGATCAAACTGGCCTATGCCGGGGTGAACCGCCCCGATGCGTTGCAACGCGCGGGGCTTTATAATCCGCCACCGGGGGCCTCCGACCTGCCGGGGCTTGAGGGCGCGGGAGAGGTCGTGGCCGTGGGGGCGTCCGTGTCCGATTGGGCGGTTGGCGATCAGGTCTGTGCGCTTCTGCCCGGGGGCGGCTATGCCGAATATGTCGCGACGTCTGCGGCCCATGCGCTTCCGGTGCCGAAAGGTCTGTCATTGAAACAGGCCGCCTGCCTGCCCGAGACGTTTTTCACCGTCTGGTCGAACGTGTTCATGCGCGGGGGGCTTGAGGCCGGGGAGCGATTTTTGGTCCATGGTGGGTCTTCGGGGATCGGGACGACGGCGATCCAGCTTGCCCATGCATTCGGGGCGCGGGTGTTCGCGACCGCTGGTTCGGAGGCGAAATGCAAGGTCTGTCTCGATTTGGGGGCGGAGCGGGCGATCAATTATCGCGACGAGGATTTCGTCGAGGTGGCGCAGGCCGAAGGCGGGATGAACCTCATTCTCGATATGGTCGGCGGATCGTATTTCCCGCGCAACCTCAAGGCATTGGCAACCGAGGGCCGGTTGGTGAATATCGCCTTTCTGCAAGGTGCGAAATCCGATGTGAACATCGCGCAGGTGATGCTCAAACGCCTGACGCTGACGGGGTCGAACCTGCGCCCGCAATCGAACGAAGCCAAGGCGAAGATCGCCGAGGCGCTTTTGGCGAAGGTCTGGCCGCTGATCGAAGCGGGTCAGGTCGGGCCGGTGATGGACAGCGCTTATGCCTTGGACGAGGCCGGGCGCGCGCATGCGCATATGGAAAGCGGTGCGCATATCGGCAAGATCGTTCTGGAGATGTGAGCCGAGATGAAACGGCCCGCCAAACGCGGCGGGCCGTGTGGTTTCAGGCTGTGGATGCGGTCATTTCAACAGCGCGCGCATCATCCAGAGTTGTTTCTGATGATATTCCAGCCGGTCGGCGAGCATGCCGGAGGTGACATCGTCGCCTTGTTCGTCCACAAGTTCGATCCCGGCCTTGAGTGTGTCACAGACGGTGTCGTAATCCTTCACCATCTCGCGCAGCATATCCTCGGCGGAAAGCGGCCCCTCGGTTTCGGTGACGGAGGCGAGAGCTGCGAATTGCGCATGGGTGCCCGGCGCATATTCGCCCAGAGCGCGGATGCGTTCGGCGAGATCGTCCATCGCCCCTGCGAGATCGGTGTATTGCTCTTCGAACATGGCGTGCAGGCTGATGAATTTCGGGCCTTCCACGTTCCAGTGGAAATTATGTGCTTTCATGTAAAGCATATAGGTGTCGGCCAGAACGCGTGCGACGGCGTCGGAGCAGGCTTTGTTGGTGGTCATGGTTTCCCCCTTTTGGTCATACATAGCCCTATGGGCGATGACAGTATTAGAACATGTATCAAATATGCATGATTTGAGGGAGGTCAAAGCCCGATGGCGTTTTGTCGCACAGCTCACTTGATGCTTTGCAGCAAGGCGTCGTCCAGCGTGCAATCCCGGATCGTATCCGCACCGCATGTGCGCGGTTCGAGATCGCGGGTGAGGCAGATGCGGACCTCCTGAATGCGGTAGTCCTTGCAGGTCACGGTGATTTCGTTGGCCTCAAGGTCCGGGTTGTCGCGGAGGAAAGCCTCCTCGACGACGGAGGCCGGGAGTTTCACATCGTCCTTGAGTTTGCGAAACACTTCGGGACGGGTGAATTTGTCATAGGCTTCCCGGGACAGAGCGAGGAAGTCTTGGGCGGAGAGGCCGGAACAGCGGCCGTGTTTTTTCCATTGATACCAGGCCGCACCGGAGGTGCCCATGATGTCCTCCATGGCGGCGGTTTCGCGTTTCGCGGGATCTTGCGCGGAAGTGTGGCAGTAGGACGGCCAGCCGCGTTCATATTGCGGCCAGAGACCGTGGAGGACCCAGCCGAACTTGCCGTCGCATTGCGGGGAGTTCCGGGCGTCGCCTTCGAGGGCGCACCATGTGGGCGACCACGAGAGCGAGAGGAGGTAATAGTCGAAATCGCCCGCCTGTTCGCCCTCGGCAAAAGCCGGGAAAGCGCCCAGAAGACCAAGGCAGGTTAGGGCGGACACGATCCGTTGACGCATTTTCTCTTTCCTCCGATTGCGATCCGCACTATACAGCGGCGAAGTTCCCCGACAACGAGAACCGTCCCCACCGGGGAAAGCCATTTCAGGCGACGGGAAAGTTGTATCCGGGGAGAGCCGCATTTTTAAGGAGTGTGACCCATGGCAAAACCGATTATGGCGAAAGCCACCGCCGTTTGGCTGGTCGACAACACCACGCTGAGCTTCAAACAGATCGCCGATTTCTGCGGTCTGCATGAGCTTGAGGTGCAGGGCATCGCCGACGGCGAGGTCGCCGGTGGTGTGCGCGGGTTCGATCCGATCGCCAACAACCAGCTGACCGCCGAGGAAATCAAGACGGCGGAAGAAAACCCGCTGCACCGGCTGAAGCTCAAGTTCAACGCCGCAGCTCAAGGCGAAGAGAAACGCCGCGGGCCGCGTTATACGCCGTTGTCGAAGCGTCAGGACCGTCCGAACTCGATCCTCTGGCTGGTGAAATTCCACCCGGAGCTGTCCGACGGCCAGATCGCGAAACTGGTGGGCACCACCAAGCCGACGATCCAGTCGATCCGCGAGCGCACCCACTGGAATATCGCCAATATGCAGCCGATCGACCCGGTGGCTTTGGGCCTGTGTAAGCAGTCCGAACTGGATGCGGCCGTTCAGAAAGCCTCGAAAAACCGCGAAGCGAATATGACGGATGACGAGCGTCGCAAGCTTCTGTCGACCGAGGATTCGCTCGGGATGGATACGGAGCCGAAGATCCCGACCGCGATTGCCGGTCTGGAGACCTTCTCGCTTTCGATGGATGACGACGAGAAAGAGGAAGACCTGCCGGATGCGGACAGCTTCTTCAACTTGCCGGACAATGACGACGAAGACGACGAATAATCGTCCCGTCAGACGATAAGAGTAACCCGGGGCCGCAAGCTCCGGGTTTTTTATGGGATCAGAGGCTTTTGCGGGCGGTGAGCGCGGCGGTGATCGTGCCGTCGTCGAGATAGTCGAGTTCGCCCCCGACCGGCACGCCCTGCGCCAGAGAGCTGACTGTGCAGCGCCCGGACAGCTCGTCGGCGATGTAATGCGCGGTGGTCTGGCCGTCGACGGTCGCGCCCAAGGCGAGGATCACTTCGCGGATTTGTTCGTCGCCGACGCGCGTCACCAGAGCCGGGATGCGTAGATCCTCCGGGCCGATGCCGTCGAGGGCGGAGAGCGTGCCGCCCAGAACATGATAGCGACCTTTGAAGACGCCTGCGCGCTCCATGGCCCAAAGATCGGAGACATCCTCGACCACGCAAATCTCGCCATTGGCGCGGCGGTCGTCGGCGCAGATGTCACAGAGATCGCCGGTGCCGATATTGCCGCAGCGCACGCATTCGCGGGCGTTGTCGGCAACCATCTGCATGGACTGGGCCAAGGGCTGCATCAGCCGCCCGCGTTTCTGGATGAGATGCAGAACGGCACGGCGCGCGGAGCGCGGCCCAAGACCGGGCAGGCGCGCCATCAGATCGATCAGATCTTCGATGTCCTGTGTAGCATTTGTCACTGGAACTCACTTCCACGCGATAGGAAACACATCTCGATACATATACCAAAACTTTTCTGCTTCGGTTCCATACCGAATTTCTTCCATGAACCGTCTTCTAACAATTTTAGCCCATTTAAAATGGGAATAGAGGCTAATTCCGGTGCCTAAAAGCGCGAATAACAATATGCCAGAAACCACGCGAAATATTTCTGCTGCTGGCCCATAAGATGCTTCCGCAATCCAAGAGAAGCCAATAACAGTAACCAGACACGCCAAAAACTGCCTGAAACATGTCGCTTTTGCCTCCCCAAGAACGTATTCCATATGCTGTTCCGTGAGAGGCAATCTGCTCGCATCTCGATAAGTATATGAGAGCAGGTTTGCCATGGCTAAGCTCGTTAGAACGGCAGTTTGAAATCGGCAGGCAGGCCGAGGCCTTCGGTCAGGGCCTTCATCTCGCTTTCGGCCTTCTCGGAGGCTTTCGACTGCGCATCCTTGATGGCGGCGAGGATCAGGTCCTCGACCACTTCTTTCTCGGAGGGCTGGAAAATCGTCGGGTCGATGTCGAGGCCGGTCAATTGGCCTTTCGCGGTGGCGGTGGCTTTTACCAGACCGGCGCCGGATTCGCCCGTGACGGTCATGGTTTCGAGCTTTTCCTGGAGCTCGGCCATATCCTTTTGCATTTGCTGGGCTTTTTTCATCATCCCGGCCATATCGCCGAGACCGCCAAGGCCTTTGAACATCTGTTACTCCATCATTCCTTTGGGGCGTTTCGTGTGGGGGCGTTCACTCTTCGAACGGGTCCCATTCGTCTTCGACTTCTTGCAGCGCATCGAGGGCAGCTTCCTGTGCGATGGCCTCGGGCGTGCGGATTTTGGTGATCTCTGCGCCGGGGAACAGTTCGAACACTTTCGCGACCATCGGGTGTTCCATGGCCTTGGCCCGGAGCGCGCGCTCTTCGGCTTCGGCCACTTCGCGGAGCGTCTGCGTGCCCTCGGGGGCTTTCGCCAGCGTCACGCCCCAGTTCTGGCCGGTGAAGGCATGGAGGCGGCTGCGCAGGCGCTGCGGGAATTCGGCGTCGGCATCGGGCGTCATCTCGAATTCGATGAAGCCGGGGCGATAGCTGACGAGGCGGATATAGGATTCGATGTCGATCTTGAGCTTCATGTCGCGATGCTCGCCGACGAGATCGACGAGGGACTGAAAACTCACGTAGCGGGCGAGTGCCGCGTCCGGGGCGAGAGCCGTGGCCGTGGCAGCGCCTGAGGACATCGTCGGACCATGCACGGGACCGCGCGGAGCCATGGACCCACCTTGAGCGGAAACAGAACCGCCCCCCGAAGGCGCGCCGCCGCCCGCAGGACCAGACGGCGGGCGGGGCGGCGGGTTTTGTTCGGTGAGCTTGCGCACCAAATCTTCGGGCATCGGCAGATCGGCGACATGGGTGAGCCGGATGATCGCCATTTCAGAGGCCATCATCGCGTTGGGCGCGGCGGAGACCTCTTCGATGGCTTTCAGAAGCATTTGCCACATCCGCGACAGCACCCGCATCGGCAGTTTCTCGGCCATGGCGAGGCCGCGGGCGCGTTCGTCCGGGCCGATGGTCGGATCTTCGGCGGCGGCGGGGGTGATCTTGATCACCGAGACCCAATGGGTGATCTCGGCCAGATCGCGCAAGACGGCCAGGGGATCGGCGCCGTCGGCATATTGACCGCCGAGTTCTTCCAAAGCGCTCGCCGCGTCGCCGGACATGATCATGTCGAACAGATCGAGCACACGGCCCCGGTCGGCGAGGCCCAGCATGGCGCGGACCTGATCGACGGTCGTCTCGCCCGCTCCGTGGGAAATTGCCTGATCGAGAAGCGACAGCGCATCGCGCACGGAGCCTTCGGCGGCGCGGGTGATGAGGGCAAGCGCGTCAGTCGCCACCTCGGAGCCTTCTTTTCCGGCGATGGAGGACAGGTGATTCATCATCACCTCGGGCTCGATCCGTCGCAGGTCGAACCGCTGGCAACGCGACAGAACCGTCACCGGAACCTTGCGAATCTCGGTGGTGGCGAAGATGAATTTGACGTGGGCGGGCGGCTCTTCGAGGGTCTTCAGGAGCGCGTTGAACGCACTCGTCGAGAGCATGTGCACCTCGTCGATGATGTAGATTTTATAGCGGGCGGAGGCGGCGCGGTAATGCACCGAATCGATGATCTCGCGAATGTCGTTCACCCCGGTGCGCGAGGCGGCGTCCATTTCCATCACGTCGACATGACGGCCCTCGGAAATGGCCCGGCAATGTTCACAGACGCCGCAGGGCTCGGTCGTCGGCCCGCTGGTGCCATCGGGGCCGATACAGTTCATGCCCTTGGCGATGATCCGCGCGGTGGTGGTTTTGCCGGTGCCACGAATGCCGGTCATGATAAACGCCTGTGCGATCCGGTCGGCGGCGAAGGCGTTTTTCAGGGTGCGGACCATGGCGTCCTGACCGATCAGATCGGCAAAGGTTTCCGGGCGGTATTTGCGCGCCAAAACCTTGTAGCCGGTGGTGGTGTCGGTCATGCGGGGGCCTCCTTGATTGCGGCTAAGGTAAGGGCGGGGACGGGTCCCCGCAACCTCATTTCCAAGAGGATTACTCGCCGCGTTTGGCGCTTTTGGCCTTCTTCACGGATTTTACCATTTTGGAGAATTTCCGCCCGCGCTCGCGCGATTCGGCGATGGTCTCGGAATTGCGCGTGTCCTCGTCCACCAGCTTGCGCCAGCGTTCCAGTCTCGCCGGGTCCAACTCACCGCGTTCCATGGCCGCGCGGACGGCGCAACCGGGTTCGGTGAGGTGCTGGCAATCGGAGAATTTGCACTCGGTTGCGAGGTCCGTGATGTCCTCGAACAGGGTCGCGATGCCTTCTGAGGCGTCGTGTAGCGCCAGTTCGCGCATCCCCGGCGTGTCGATCAGCCAGCCACCGGCGTGCATCCGGTGCATGGAGCGCGATGTGGTGGTGTGCCGTCCCTTGGCGTCGTCCTCGCGGATGTCGCCGACCTCGATGTCCTCACCGGTGAGGCCCCGCGCGATGGTGGATTTGCCAACACCTGACGAGCCGACCAGAGCAATCGTCTGACCGGTGCCGCAATAGGTTTCCAGCCGAGCGATGTCCTCGGGCGATTTGGCGTTGATCAGCAGGACCTCGGCACCATCGTAGAGCGCTTTGGCGCGATCTTCGTAGACCTCGGCGGGCATGTCCTCGGGCTTGTCGGCCTTGGTGATGACGATGACCGGGGTGGCTTCGGCTTCGATGGCTATCGCGAGGTAGCGTTCGAGCCGCGCTTCGTTGAAGTCGAGATTGCACGAGGTGGTGATGAACAGCGTGTCGATATTCGCGGCGATGAGCTGGGCTTGCGCCGCGATGCCAGCGGCCTTGCGGGAGATCACCGTCTTGCGGTCGAGAACGCGGATCAGGCGCTCGCCGTCGGTGAGGACAAAATCGCCCACGGCCATGTCGGTCGCGACATGATCACCTGTCAGAGCGATTTCCATGCGCTCCAGATCGGGCGCGAGGGCTACAACAGAGCGGCGGCGGACCTCGGAGAGGCGCACGGGGGTGAGAGAGTCGAATTCAGTGAGATCGAGCTGGCCGTTGAAGAACTGGGACCAGCCGAGGATGTTCAGATCGGAAATCATGATGTCTGCCTTGCAAAACACGAAAGGGCTTCCGCGCCGGACGGGCGGCGGAAGGGAACGGTTTCGGGCAGTCCGATGATGGGAAAAGCCTTATGCGGCTGCCCGAGGGGCGGTAGCGACAATCATCAATTTCCTCCTCGGTTCGCATTAAGGTTAGGTGAGAGGCTGGACAACGACCCAAGCGGGGCTCGTTACGGCTGCTTCCTTCCGGACCTGACCGGGTTGGCGAGGCGCTCGCCCGCGCCAACCTCTCGAGGCGTTACATAGTGGTCATGTGATGGGAAAGCAAGAGGGCGGTTCAGGTCCCGAGACGGGCGCGTTCCTCGCGCAGAAGTCCGGCCAGAAGCCGAAAATCCTCGCTGCGCGCCGAGCTTTTGCGCCAGGCGAGCACCACCTCGCGGGGTTTGGTGCCAAAGAGCGAGGTCAGTTGGATGTCGGTGTTGCGCGTGACGCCCGCATCAATCGCAAGCTGGGGCAGGAGCGTGATGCCCAGCCCCTCCTCCACCATGGCGACCAAAGTCGGGAGCGAGGTGGCGGCGAAGGTTTCGTCTTGTTTCGCGTGGGTGTCGGGAAAGGCCGAAAGCGCGTGACGTTGCAGGCAATGGCCGCGTTCCAAAAGCAGCAGGGTTTCGTCATCGAGATCGGGACCGCCAATGGCCCTGTCGGAAATCAACCGATGCCCCGGCGCGGTGGCGAGTTGATAATCGTCTTCAAACAGGGGCTCCAGTTCCAGATCGCCGGTCTCGAAAGGCAGCGCGATGAGAATCACGTCGAGCCGCCCGGCCCGCAGCCCGGCGATCAGGTGTTCGGTCAACTCCTCGCGCATATAGAGCCGCAGGTCCGGATAGCTGTCGCGCAGACGCGGCAGCAGGCGCGGGAAGAGGAAGGGGCCGACCGTCGGAATGGTGCCGAGCTTCATCGTACCGCGGAGCGTGCCGGATTGGGTCTGGGCCAGCTCGACGATGTCCTGTGCCTCGGCCAGCATCGCACGGGCGCGGGCGGCGATTTCTTCGCCCAGAGGGGTCATCAACACGGAGCGCTTGGTGCGTTCGGCCAGAGGCGCCCCGAGGATGTCCTCCAGCTCGCGCAGCCCGGTCGACAGCGTCGATTGCGTCACAAGACAGGTCTCGGCGGCCCGTCCGAAATGCAGCTCGTCGGCAAGGGCGACGAGAAAGCGGAGTTGGCGCAGGGTGGGGAGAATCATTAATCGAATTCCTCAATTACTTTGATCTTTTTTATTCGTTTCAACAATCAATTCGCAAGAGCTATCTCTTCTTCATCGACAGGGCGCGAGAGACAAACAAGAGACAAACTCCGGGCCCGAGACGACAGACATCGAAGAGAAACACTGAGAAAACAAAGGACTGAAAAATGACCGATCAAGTTCAAGCCGCAACTGGCCCGCAACTGAACAAACCCGCCCCCGCCTTCAAGGCCGTGACCACCGATGGGGTCAAATCGCTCGAAGATTACAAAGGCAAATGGTTGATCCTGTTCTCCCACCCGGCCGATTTCACCCCGGTCTGCACCACGGAATTCATCGGCTTTGCCAACAAACAGGATGAGTTCAACGCCATGGGTGTGGAACTCCTGGGCCTGTCCATCGACAGCCACTATTCGCACATCGCCTGGATGCTCAACATCAAGGAAAACTGGGGCGTCGAGATCAAGTTCCCGATCATCGCCGACCTCTCGATGAACGTGGCGAATGCCTATGGCATGATCCAGCCGGGCGCTTCCGACACGGCAGCGGTGCGGGCGACGTTTATCATCGACCCGAATGGCATCCTGCGCGCCATGGTCTATTACCCGATGAACGCGGGTCGCTCCGTGGACGAGATCCATCGTCTCGTAGTGGCGCTGCAAGCCGCCGATGAGAACAAATGTGCGATGCCGGAAAACTGGAAACCGGGCGATCCGGTGATCGTGCCGACGCCGCCGACCGCCGCCGCTGCTCTGGCGAAACTCGCCGAAGCGCCCGAGGGGCAGAATGTCGTGGACTGGTACTTCGCGACGCGTCAGCTCTGATCTCCAATACAAAAAGACCCACGCACAAAACGCGAAAGGGGCGCCAGACCGGCGCCCCTTTGTCTTGGTTCGATCGGGTTATCCCTGTGGACGTTCGGCCCAGCCCGCGAAGATTTTCTCCAACGCCACCACGATGTAGTAGAGCAGGATACCCAAGAAGGCCAAAGCGATCAGCACGGCGAACATCAGCGGGTAATCGGCGTTGATCTTGCCGCTGTCGAACAGGTGCCCGAGGCCCTTGCCGTGCGGTTCGACGATCTCCATCAGGTTGGTGCCGATGAAGGCGAGCGTGACCGCGACTTTCAACGCGCCGAAGAATTCCGGCAGGGTTTTCGGCAGGGCGATTTTCCAGAAAATCGTCCATTTCGACGCCCCGAGCGACCGCAGGATGTCGCGATATTCCGGCTCCAGAGTGGACAGCCCGATGGAGACGGCGACCGAGATCGGGAAGAAGGAGATCATGAAGGCGATGAGCACAGTGTTGAGATCGTGATGCCCGATCAGGATGAGGGCGATCACCGGCACGACGGTCGCTTTGGGGATGGCGTTGAAGCCGACCAAAAGCGGATAAAGCGCGTCGCGCATGGTGCGCGAAAAGCCCATGACCATGCCGATGAGCGTGCCGAAGACAACGGCTACCAGAAGCCCGACGACGGTGCGCCAGAGCGTTTGCCAGCCGTAAATCAGGAAGAGATTCCAATATTTTGCATAGGCTGGGATCAGGTCAGAGGGAGAGGCCATTTTGTAGTTCGGCCATTGGTTGACCCAGACGATGAACTCCCAAAGCGCGAGGAAAATGACGATGGCGATGGTCGGCGTGGCGATCTTTTTGAAGGTTTTCATTATGCCGCCTCCTCGTCTTTCGCACGACCTTGCGCAATCTCGATCTGATGGCGCAGGCGGTGCAGAATCTCGGTGGCTTCGGGCGTGTAGATGACTTCGAGATCCGTGCGCCCGCCGAGTTTGACATTCTCGACATGCTGCGTCGTGGCCGGACGGCCCGACAGCACGATGACCTCATCGGCGAGATAGACGCTTTCGCGCAGATCGTGGGTGATCAACACGCCGGTAAACGGCTCCTCGGCGCGGAGCGCGTGCATGGTTTGCCAGAGATCTTCGCGGGTGAAGGCATCGAGCGCGCCGAAAGGTTCGTCCATGATCAAGACGTCGGGCTTGTGAACGATGGCACGACAGAGCGAGGCGCGTTGGCGCATGCCGCCGGAGAGCTCGGAGGGGCGTTTGTCTTCGAACCCCTCCAGGCCGACGAGGGCCAGAAGCTCGCGCCCGCGCTCTTCCTTCTGTTTCTTGGTCATTTTGTTCGGGACGATTTCGAGCGGCAACAACACGTTTTGCAGGATCGTACGCCATTCGAGCATGACCGGGTTCTGGAACGCCATGCCAACGGTCGAACGCGGGGAGGTGACGCGCTCGCCATGAAGCCAGACCTCGCCCTGATCGGGTTTCATGAGGCCCGCGACGAGTTTCGTGAGCGTTGATTTGCCGCAACCCGAAGGGCCGACGACAGCGCAGAAATCGCCTTCGGGCACGGAAATGTTGAGATCGTCGAGAACGGGCAGGGGGCCGTTATCGGTCTTGTAGGCGTGGGTGACGCCTTTGATGTCGATGAGGTTTGCCATTTTGGTTCGGTCTTGCCTTTTGCCCGCATGAAAACGGGCGCGAGCCTTAGGACCCGCGCCCGCCAAAGTCTCGGGAAGAGATTACTTCAGCATGCGCGCGTCGGTGGCGGGCAGGTAGTCTTCGGTGAAGTAGAGGCTTGCGTCCGGCTCGGCCTTGAATTCATAGACCATTTTGAGCTGATCGAGGGAGCCTGCGAAACGCTCGGCGTCGATCCCGCCCATGCCGTTTGCCGCGACATAATCGGTGTAGACGTTGCCTTCGAGAGCCAGCTCAAGACGACGGGTTTCGAGATCGAGATCGGACGCCGGGTTGTACTTGATCATGTATTCGACGGAGGCTTTCGGATCGGCCATCGCGTCTTTCCAGCCATGCAGAACAGCGGCCACAAAGCCTTTGACGGCCTCCGGGTTCTCGGCGGCGAAGTCGGTGTTCACGATCAGGACGTTGCCGTAAAGGTTCACGCCGTAATCGGACATCATGATCGTCGAAATATCGTCTTCCGGTACACCAAGGCGTACGAGGTTCAGGAAGGACGAGAAGTTGAAGCCGGTGACGGCATCGACCTTGCCCTCGGCCAGCATCGGTTCGCGGGTCGGGAAGCCGACGGGTTCGACGGTGATTTTCGACATGTCGAGATCGTTCTCGGCGGCAAAAATCGGGAATTGCGCCCAGGCACCATCAGGCGGCGGCGCACCGAGGACTTTGCCTTCGAGATCTTTCGGAGCCTCGACGCCCAGAGATTTGCGGCCCACGACGGCAAAGGCCGGGGCGTCATAGATCATCATCATGCCGATGACCGGTGCGCCGGGGTTCTGGTCGAGGAATTTCACGAGGCTGTTGATGTCCGCCATGCCAACGGGGAAAGCGCCGGTGGCGACTTTCGGAATGGCGTCGAGCGAACCTTGGCCTGCGGAGATTTCCACGGCCAGATCGGCGTCGGAGAAATAGCCCTTTTCAATCGCGGTGAAGAAGGGCGCGGCCGGGCCTTCGAATTTCCAGTCGAGCGCGAAGGGCATCGCGGTCTCGGCATAGGCGGCAGACGCGGTCAAAGCGAAGGCGGCCATGGTAAGGATGGATTTGTGGAACATGAGACTCCCCTGTGTCGTTCGGGCACAGAATGACGCGCCGTTCACGTGGCCGCGAGATGTCCGGGAGATTGAGGTCGACAATCCTGTATACAATCCCGATGGATGCTTAAATAATTGGCAGAAGATTTCATTTTTGCCCATTTGGTAAACGAAAAAAGCGACCGCCGGGGCGATCGCTTTGTGTCATGAAAAGGAAATTGGCTCAGAGCGTGATGCGGAACTGGGCGAATCCGTCCGTGCCTTCGCCCGCGTCCTCGATGGTCAGACCTTCGAGATCGGCCAGATGCGTGCGCGCCGCCGGGCCGGTTTCGAACAACACGGTGGTGTCGCCCAGAGGCGCCAGAGACCAGTTGTTGTCGGCTTTCGGATTCACCGTGCCCTGATCGACGATATAGCGCACGATGATGTCGCGGTTGGTGTCCGGCCCTTCGAAAATCACGGTCGAGCCATCTGCGCCGGGGAAGGTGCCACCGCCGCCCGCGCGGTAATTGTTGGTGGCGACGACGAACTCCATGTCGTCGGTCACAGGCGCACCGTTGAAAGTCAGATTGACGATGCGCGAGGCGTCCGGGTTCAGCGGCTCGCCATGGGAGTCGAAGCGCGAAGGCTGCGAAATGTCGATCTGATAGGTCACGCCGTCGATCACGTCGAAATTGTAGGAGGCGAAGTCGGGGTTCAGGAGCACCGCGTCTTTCGCGCCTTTCTCGACCTGATTGAACATGCCCGCGGAGCGCTCAAGCCAGCCCTTGAGCTGCGCACCCGTGATGCGCACGGCGCGGATGGTGTTCGGGTAGAGATAGAGATCGGCAACGTTTTTGATCGCCACATCACCCGGCGCGACATCGGTGTAATATTCGGGGCCGCCACGACCGCCGGCCTTGAACGGGGCCGCGGCGGAGAGGATCGGCAGGCCTTCGTGTTCGGTGCCTTTCATCATCTCGGCGATGTACCAAAGCTGAGCGTTGGAGACGATCTGGACGGACGGATCATCGGCGACGAGCGCGAAATAGGAATGCAGAGGGGCCGCGGTTTTGCCGACGGCGCGGCGGACATATTCGAGCGTCTGCTCGTGAATGTCCTGAACCGAGGCCAGAACCGGCTCGACGCTTTCCACCAGCGGCGTGATGGAGCGGTCTTCCTCGCGTTGCGAGATCGGGCGGGTCTCGACGGAGCTTGTTACCACGCGCCATTGCCCACCGTCTTTTTCCAGAAGCAGATCCATGACGCCCAGATGCGAGCCCCAATAGCCGCCCATGACGGCGGGTTTGCCGTGGATCAGGCCGTTCACGGAGTCCACCGCCGCGTAGCCATCATAGGTGGGCGAGGGGAAGACGAGGTGGGAGTGGCCGGTCAAAAGCGCATCGATCCCGTCGATTTCGGCGAGCGGAACGGAGGCGTTTTCCATGCCTTCGGTGTGCGCGGCGGCACCGATGCCAGAGTGGTTCAGCGCAATGATGATATCGGCGCCTTTCTCCTTCATCTCCGGCACATAGGCGCGGGCGGTCTCGACGATGTCGCGGGCGTTGACGTTGCCTTCGAGGTTCTTGCGGTCCCACATCATGATCTGCGGCGGCACGAAGCCGATCAGCCCGACCTTGATCTTATGCGTCTCGCCCGCGCCATCGGTCAGCTCGCGGTCGAGGATGACATAGGGCGGGATGAGGGTTTTGTCTTCACGCGGGGTCGCGCCCATTTCGGTGACGACGTTGGCGGAAATCACCGGGTAATTCGCCCCCGCCAGCGCTTTCATCAGGAAGTCGAGACCGTAGTTGAATTCGTGGTTGCCGAGTGTCGAGGCGTCGAAGCCCACGGTGTTCATCGCAGTGATCACCGGGTGCATGTCGCCGTCTTTCATGCCGCGCTCATAGGCGATGTAATCGCCCATCGGGTTGCCCTGAAGGAAATCGCCGTTGTCCAGAAGCATGGAGTTGGTCGCCTCGGCGCGCACGGCATTGATATGCGCGGTGGTGCGGGCGAGACCGACGGTGTCCACGGGCTTGTCCGCATAATAGTCATAAGGGAAGACGTGGACGTGCAAATCGGTGGTTTCCATGATCCGCAAATGTGCCTGATTTGTGCTGGCGCGCGCGGAAAAGGGGTGAAGAGCAATCAAAGCCGTTCCTGCGATTGTGCCCGACAGAAAGCCGCGGCGATTTATGTTCTTGTTCGAATGGTCCATGATGCATCTCCTTTTTAGATGAAGAGGTTGGCGCGACCATTCCCGGGTCACAAGACAAACATGTGACAAGATCGAATTTACCAAGTGGTTTCAGCGCTGCAAACCATTTTGGGTTGCCTTTTTGGGCATGATTGCAACTTAAGATTGTATATTCAATCTGTTGTCGCATTCTGGCAACAGGATCGTTGCGGAATGTGACAAAGCGCCGTCCTGTTCCGGGCGCGACCACGCCACGCTGGCTCTTGTCACAATTGCCGCCTATGTCCGTCGCATGGACAAGACGATTGTGACACTTTCCGGTGGGACGTTGAACCGGGCGGCGCATCTGCGCGACAATCGGCCTTCGGGGCCCGATGCGAAATTTATGCCGCTCTGGTGCGGGCATCTGGCGCTGCGCGGTGAGGCGCTTTGTCTGCTGGAGGCGGGCGAGGTGGAACTGCCGGAGGGGCAGGAGATTTTCCTCGGGCTCATGCCGGACGGCGCGCCGGTTTTTACACGGGATGTCAGTGTATTGTCGCCTTTGGACGATGATCTGCCCTCGCTCTGGTCGCAGGAGGGATTTGCGGTCGAGACCCTGCCGGGGATGCAATTTTACGATCTGCGCGCGGTGATGACCCGGCTCACAGCTTTGGAGGCGGAGCTGGCATCGACCGGGCGGGCGTTGTTCGACTGGCATCGACGTCATGGGTTTTGTGCCCATTGCGGAGAAAAGACCGCACCCGGACAAAGCGGTTGGCGGCGGGATTGTCCGGCCTGCGGGGCGGAGCATTATCCGCGCACCGATCCGGTGGTGATCATGCTGGTGACCCGTGGCAATGAGGTGCTTTTGGGCCGCAACGCCAATTGGCCGCAGGGCATGTATTCGCTTTTGGCGGGGTTTGTCGAACCGGGCGAGCCGATCGAGGCGGCGGTGCGGCGCGAGGTGTTCGAGGAGGCGGGCGTGCGGGTCGGCCGGGTGGACTATGTCACCAGCCAGCCCTGGCCCTTCCCGGCGTCTCTGATGCTGGGCTGTCGCGCCGAGGCGCTGAGCCGGGAGATCACCCTCGATCCCGCAGAACTGGAGGATGCGCGCTGGGTGCGACGCGAAGAGATGGCGCTGGCGCTGGCGGGTCGCCACCCGGAGATTGCCGCCGCGAGAAAAGGCGCTCTGGCGCAGGTTCTGCTGAGCAAGTGGGTTGCAGACGACTGGGATTAACGGGATAAGATTTCCCTTGGGGAAGGACCGGGTCAGAGGCAGGTGAGCAGGTATGAAGTTTTCGACGCGTCAGGACATTGAGGCCCCAGCCGCTTTCGTTTTCGAAAAGATCACCGATTTCGAAGGTATGGAGCGGCAGGCGATGCGTCGTGGCATCGATGTGGCGCGCAAACGTCCGTCACAGCCGCGGGGGCTCGGCGCGGGTTGGTCTCTCAAAGTGCCGTTTCGCGGCAAACTGCGCGATCTGGACGCCGAAATCAGTGAATTCGATGCGCCGAATGTGCTTGGCGCGACGGCGGTTTCCGGCGGGCTGCACATGCAGTTGAATGTGGAGCTTGTGCCGCTGTCGCCGCAGCGCACGCGACTGAGTTTCGGCTTTGATGTGCGTCCGCAAACCCTGTCGGCGCGGATTCTGGTTCAGTCGGTGAAATTCGCCAAGGGCACGTTGCAGAAACGCTTCGAGAAGCGTGTCTCCAGCTATTGCGAGCATCTCTCCGAACAGTATCAGGGCGCG
This sequence comes from Celeribacter sp. SCSIO 80788, assembly GCF_051054295.1. GTDB lineage: Bacteria > Pseudomonadota > Alphaproteobacteria > Rhodobacterales > Rhodobacteraceae > Celeribacter. Next base: position 3,334,762 of record NZ_CP150482.1, read on the forward strand.
CCGAAGGTCTGATCCTGCGCGCCTGATCGTCATCTGCTCGACCTCAGGAACGACGCGGGTCCGCCGGGTAAACGCCGAGAATTTCGACCATTTCCGTGAAGTAACGCAGCTCGTCGAGGGCGAGCTGGACGTTGCGGTCGCCCGGGTGGCCTTCGATGTCGGCATAGAATTGGGTGGCGGTGAAGACACCGTCGACCATGTAGCTTTCCAGCTTGGTCATGTTCACGCCATTGGTCGCGAAACCACCGAGCGCCTTATAGAGCGCGGCGGGAATGTTACGGACCCGGAACATGAAAGCGGTGACCATCTTTTCGGCGCGGCGGGAATAATCCGGTTCGCGGGCCATGATGAGAAAGCGCGTGGTGTTGAGCTTGTGATCCTCGATATGGCGTTCGAGCACGTCGAGGCCGAGAATTTCGCCCGCCAGTTCAGAGGCGAAAGCGCCGATGCTCGGGTCGCCGGTTTCCTTGATCGAGCGCGCGGCGGCGGCGTTGTCGGACCAGTTGACGGTTTCGATGCCATGGGCGTGGATGAACTTGCGCGCCTGCCCCAGCAGGACGGACATGGCGCGGGCCTGTTTGATGTCGGCGGTTTTGGTGCCGGGCAGGCCGAGCAGGTTCACATGCACGCGGACGAAGGTTTCGCCGATGATGTGCAAGCCGCTGTCGGGCAGGAGGTGATAGACATCCTGCACCCGGCCATAGGTCGAATTTTCGATGGCGATCATGCCGATGTCGGCGCGTTCGGAGCGCACCGCCTCCATCGCATCTTCGAAGGTGGGGCAGGGCAGGGGCTCGTAATCCGGGCGGGCTTCGAAGCAGGCCTGATGCGAATAGGAGCCAAGCTCCCCCTGAAATGCGATCCGCTTTGTCATTTTTGCCCCTTTTCGTACATTTCTTTTGCGCTAACCTGTATGGGCTCCGGTCTTATACCTTGAAATGAAGCAGGGGAAGCGGGTAGAGAGCGGGAGCGCGCGATGAACCCACAATGAACGGAACGCGAAATGTTCAAGACTATGACCCTTGTGAAGATCGTCGGAGGCCTGTGCGGCACCTTCGCTCTTTTTGTGATCGCCTATCTGGCGAGCGATTCGATCTACGCGATGAAGGCCGGAAGTCATGACGGCGAAGTCATGCAGGCCTATGTCATTGCCACCGGTGAAGACGATGGGGCTGCCGAAGAGGTTGTCGAAGTGAGCTTCGACGAGCTTCTCGCCTCCGCGGATCCGGCCAAGGGCGAAAAAGTCTTCGCCAAATGCAAAGCCTGCCACAAGGTGGACGGCTCCAACAGCACCGGCCCGCATCTCGACGGCGTGTTCGGGCGTGCGGTCGGCACCGTGGGCGATTTCGGGTATTCCGAAGCGGTCGCCGGTCATGGCGGGACATGGGATGCGGAAACGCTCAACACCTATCTGGCTGATCCGAAAAACGCGATTCCGGGCAACAAGATGTCCTTCGCCGGTCTGCCCAAAGACACGGACCGCGCCAATATCATCGCCTATCTTCAGTCGATCTCCGGCTGATCTCCCGCGATCTGTTCGCGCGTCGCCCGCATGCGACGCATCTGAAACCCCCGTCGGCCGCACCGGTGGGGGTTTTGTTTTGCGATCGGCCCGCGATCACGCAATTTCGAGCGCATGTAACTTGCATGTCATGACGCCTGCACATTACCGTCAGGGGAACAAAGCTATTTGTCCGGAGGACGACCATGACCGCACGCCCCCTGTTCCTGAAAACCCTTTCCGTTCTGGCCGCATTGGCCTTGGGGAGTGGCGGGGCATCGGCGGAGGAGGCGATCACCTCCACATGGTACTCCGACTGGAACGAGGCGAAATACGCCGAAGCCTTCGACCATCTCGGGTACGTCAATCCGGAGGCACCGAAGGGCGGGAAGATCACCATCGGTATGGTCGGCACTTTCGACAGCATGAATCCCTTCTCGACCTTGTCGGGGACCCCTGCGGCGCTGTCCTCGTCGATGTACGAGCGGCTGATGACTTCGACGGCGGACGAATACAAGGCGGTGAGCTATTGTCTGCTCTGTACCTCGCTCGAATACCCCGAAAGCAAGGATTGGGTGATTTTTCATCTGCGCGAGGATGTGACCTTCTCCGACGGCACGCCGATGACCGCCGAAGATGTGGTTTATACCCATAACAAAATGATTGCCGAAGCGACGCCGTCGTGGCGTGCGGGGGTGTCGGCGATGATCAAAAGCGTCGAGGCGCTCGATGCGCACACGGTGAAATTCACCTTTCAGCCGGACATTCCGCGCAATGGTTTGATTGATCAGGCAGGCGCGTCGATTGTCATGAAAAAAGCGTGGTTCGAAGAAACCGGCGCGCGGCTCGATGAAAAACGCTATGAGACCTCGCCGGGCACGGGTGCTTACATGCTTGCCGGATACGATGCCGGCCAATGGGTCGAATACAAACGCAACCCGGATTATTGGGGCAACGATCACCCGTTCAACAAGGGCCGCAACAATCTCGACACCATCCGCGTGGTGTATTTTGGAGATACCATCGCGGCGTTCGAGGCGTTCAAGGCGGGGGATATCACCTTCCGTCAGGAAAGCTCCTCGCTGCAATGGGCGACGGGTTATGATTTTCCGGCGCTCGACAAGGGCTGGGTGAAGAAGGAGACGCTTCACAACGGGTCGATGCCGCCCGCCTACGGGTTGTTGTTCAACCTGCGGCGCGAGAAGTTTCAGGACCGCAATGTGCGGCTGGCGCTTGGGCTGATGTATAATTTCACCTGGACCAACGAGACCCTGCAATACGGGCTGTTTTCACAGCGCGAGGCGATGTGGCAGGCCCCGGGGTTGATGGCCGAGGGGCTGCCGGAGGGCGAGGAGTTGCAAATTCTCGAAGGGGTGAAGGACGATCTGCCGGAGGCGATCTTTACCGAGGAGGCGTTCCTGCCGCATGTCTCCGGCGAGCTTTCTCTGGACCGCAAGAATATGCGCAAAGCCATCGCGCTATTGGCCGAGGCCGGGTATGCGCCCGGCAGCGACGGCAAGATGCGCAACGCGAAGGGCGAGGTGTTGTCGGTGGAGTTTCTGGAAAGCAACCCGTCGTGGGATCGGATCATCAAGCCTTATATCGAGAACCTGAACGCGCTGGGCGTGGATGCGAGTTACAACCGGATCGACCCGAACCAATATCAGGCCCGCAGCCAGAGCTTCGATTACGACATGATCTACGATGGCTATGCGAACGGGTTCGAAGAAGGCTCGGGTTTCCTGCAAAAATACGGCTGTGAGAGCGTGGACGATGTCTTCAATCCCGCAGGCTATTGCAACCCGGCAATCGAGACCATCGGCAACGAGCTGATGAAGGTGAAGAGCTATGAGGAAATGTCGGCCATGGTGCGCGCCGCCGACCGGATCATGCGCTATGACTATTTCATTGTGCCCGCGCATATGAACGACAGCCATTGGGTCGCCTATTACGACATGTACGAGCACCCGGACGCGGATACGATGCCGCCCTTGGCGCTGGGCTATCTGGACTTCTGGTGGGTGAACGCCGACAAGGAGGCCGCGCTGCGGTCCGCAGGCGCCCTGAAATAAGAACGACAACGAGCAGGACGGTTCATGGGAGCCTATATTCTACGGCGTTTGCTGCTGATCATCCCGACGCTGATCGGGATCATGGTGGTGAACTTCGCCCTGACGCAATTCGTGCCCGGCGGGCCGATCGAGCAGGTGCTGGCCAATCTTCAGGGCGAAGGCGATGTGTTCGAGAACATCACCGGCGGTCAAGGGGACGTGAATGTCTCCATCGATGGCAAGGCGGCGAACCAGTCCGCCAACACCTATGAAAGCGAATATGCCGGGGCGCGTGGCTTGCCGCCCGAATTCATCGCCGAGCTGGAGCGTCAGTTCGGCCTCGACAAACCGCCGCTTGAGCGGTTTCTCGGCATGATGTGGAACTATGTCCGGTTCGATTTCGGTGAGAGCTATTTCAAGTCCGAAAAGGTTCTGGACATGGTCTGGGACAAGCTGCCGGTGTCGATTTCGCTGGGGCTTTGGGCGACGCTGATTTCCTATATGATCTCGATCCCGCTTGGCATTCGTAAGGCGGTGCGCGACGGGACGCGGTTCGACACATGGACCTCCGGGATCATCATCGCAGCCTACGCGATCCCCGGATTTCTCTTTGCGATCATGCTTTTGGTGCTGTTCGCGGGCGGGTCGTATTTTCAGATTTTCCCGCTCCGTGGCCTGACCTCCCCCAACTGGTCGGAGATGTCGCTTCTGGGCAAGATCGGAGATTACTTCTGGCACATCACGCTGCCGGTTCTGGCCTCGGTGATCTCGTCCTTCGCCACGCTGACGCTTTTGACGAAGAATTCCTTCCTCGATGAAATCCGCAAACAATACGTTGTGACCGCCAAGGCCAAGGGCCTGCCGGAACACCGCGTGCTTTATGGCCACGTCTTTCGCAATGCGATGATGATCGTGATCGCGGGCTTTCCGGGGCTGTTCCTTGGCGTGTTCTTCGGCGGCTCAGTGATCATCGAAACGCTGTTCTCCCTCGATGGCCTGGGGCGCATGGGCTATGAGGCCGCGTTGGCGCGCGACTATCCGGTGATCTTCGGCACGCTGTTCTTCTTTGGTCTGATCGGCCTCGTTATCGGGATTCTGTCGGATCTGATGTATGTCTTTGTCGATCCCCGGATTGATTTCGAGCGGAGGGACACATGAAGATGTCCGGGAAATTGTCTGAGCTGAACCGTCGGCGCTGGCGGAATTTCAAATCGAACAAGCGGGCCTATTGGTCGCTGATCCTGTTCTCGATCCTGTTTGGCCTGTCGCTCTTTGCCGAGTTTCTGGCGAATGACAAACCGATCCTCGTGCAATATCGCGGCAGCTACTACATGCCGATCTTCAAATTCTACCCGGAAACGGAGTTCGGCGGGGATTTCGCCACAGAGGCGGTTTATCGCTATCCGGAGGTGCAATGCCTGATCGAAACCGGCGGGCTGGTCGATTGTTTCGATGACCCCGAAGGCTATCTCGAAGACGCCCAAGACGGCGTGATCGACGGTGATAAGATCGAGAAAGGCTGGATGATCTGGCCGCCCATTCGCTATTCGTTCAACACGCAGGTCGAAGGGCCCGGCGCCGCGCCCTCGCCGCCGACGCGCCAGAACTGGCTGGGCACCGATGATACCAAACGCGACGTGGTCGCCCGCGTGATCTACGGTTTCCGCCTGTCGATTTTCTTCACGCTGATCGTCTCTATCGCCTCGTCGCTCGTGGGCGTGATCGCGGGCGCCATCCAAGGCTTCTTTGGCGGGCGCACCGACCTGATTTTCCAGCGCGTGCTTGAAATTTGGGGCGCGATGCCCTCGCTCTATGTGATCATCATCCTGTTCGCCATTCTCGGGCGAAGTTTCTGGCTATTGGTCTTTGTCACCATCCTGTTCGGCTGGACTGCGCTTGTCGGCGTGGTGCGGGCGGAATTCCTGCGGGCGCGGAATTTCGAATATATCCGGGCCGCCCGCGCGCTTGGGGTGTCGAACCGGACGATCATGTTCCGCCATATGCTGCCCAATGCGATGGTGGCGACGCTGACCATGCTGCCCTTCATCGTCACCGGCAACATCGGCACGCTGGCGTCTCTGGACTTTCTGGGCTTCGGCCTGCCGTCGTCTTATCCGTCTCTGGGCGAGCTGACGCTTCAGGCGAAACAGAACCTTCAGGCGCCGTGGCTCGGCTTCACCGCGTTTTTCACCTATGCCATCATGCTGTCGCTTCTGGTCTTCATCTTCGAAGGCGTGCGCGATGCGTTTGACCCGAGGAAGACCTTCCGATGAGCCTTTTGGAGTACAAAGACCTGCGCATCGGGTTCCGTCAGGATGGCGGGGTCGTTGAGGCGGTGAAGGGCGTGAGCTTTTCCATCGAGAAGGGCGAAACGGTTGCGCTTGTGGGCGAGTCCGGCTCCGGAAAATCGGTGACGGCGCTCTCTTGTGTGAACCTTCTGCCGGACACTTCGGTCATCGAAGGTTCCGTGACCTATCAGGGGCAGGAGCTTGTGGGCGCCTCCGAGAAAGAGCTTCGCAAACTCCGGGGCAATGACATCAGCTTTATTTTCCAAGAGCCGATGACCTCTTTGAACCCTCTTCACACCTTGGAAAAACAGCTCGCCGAAGTGCTTTTGATCCACCACGGCATGACCGGGGCCGCGGCGCGGGAGCGGGTGATCGAGCTTTTGGGGCAGGTCGGCATTCACGACCCGGAAACCCGGCTCAAGGACTATCCGCACCAATTGTCCGGCGGGCAGCGGCAGCGTGTGATGATCGCCATGGCCTTGGCGAACAAGCCCGAGTTGCTGGTGGCCGACGAACCGACCACCGCGCTCGACGTGACGATTCAGGCGCAGATTCTGGAGCTTCTGGCCGAGCTGAAACAGAGCCTTGGCATGTCGATGCTGTTCATCACCCACGACCTGAATATCGTGCGCAAGATCGCGGATCGGGTCTGTGTGATGAAAAACGGCGAGATCGTCGAGGCGGGCGTGGCCTCCGAGATTTTCGCCAATCCGCAACACCCCTATACCCAGATGCTTCTGGCGGCCGAGGCGACGGGGCGTCCGGGGCCTGTGCCCGAGGGGGCGGAGGTTGTGGCGGAGACCAAGGATTTGCGCATCTGGTTCCCGATCCAGCGCGGTCTGCTGCGCAAGACGGTCGGCCATGTAAAGGCGGTGAATGCCGCGACGCTGACGGTGCGCGAAGGCGAGACGGTGGGCATTGTCGGCGAATCCGGGTCGGGCAAGACGACACTGGCGCTTGCGATGATGCGGCTGATTTCCTCCGAAGGGCCGGTGGTGGTCCTGGGGCAGGACATTCAGGGCTGGCCGAACAAGAAACTGCAACCGCTCCGCGCGGATATGCAGATTGTGTTTCAGGACCCTTACGGCTCTCTGTCGCCGCGGATGACGGTGGAACAGATCATCGCCGAAGGTCTGGGCGTGCATCATGTCGAGGGCTATGCCTCGAAAGAACAGGCGGTGATCGACATCATGCGCGAGGTCGGGCTCGATCCCGACACGCGGCATCGCTATCCGCATGAATTCTCTGGCGGGCAGAGGCAACGCATCGCCATCGCCCGGGCGATGATCCTGAAACCGCGTTTGGTGGTGTTGGACGAACCGACCTCGGCGCTCGATATGACGGTGCAGGTGCAGATCGTGGAGCTGCTGCGCAGTTTGCAGGCGAAGCACCGGCTGGCTTACCTTTTCATCTCGCACGATCTGCGGGTGGTGCGGGCGCTGTCGCACAAGGTTTTGGTGATGAAGCGCGGCGATGTGGTCGAGATGGGCACGGCGGAGGAGATTTTCGAAGCGCCGAAACAGGCCTATACCCGTGCGTTGGTGCGGGCTGCGCTGGACCTCAAGGTGGAGGAGGGGGCGGGCGTCTGAACGCCGATGCTCTGTGAACATGAAAAAAGGCGACCGGTGAAGGTCGCCTTTTTTGCGTCTGGGAGGGATGGGCTCAGGACGGCCCGATCGTGTTGCAATCGGTGCCACGGGCTTCGAGACGGCGGCAGGTGAGCGCCGCCATGTCCTCGGTCATGCCGAGGAAGTTTGCGTCGAAACCGCGCTTGGTCTGCACCACCTTGCGCAGCGCACCGTCGAGCATCTCCACCTCGCTCAGCGCGGTTTTCAAAAGCTCCTTGCGGGCCTCGTATTCGCTGCCATAGGTGCCGATGTTGATGCCCCAGTAGCGGTTGCCGGAGGTCGACAGCCGGGTGACCACCTCGGGGGCGCTGACAGCCGGCTCGACGGCGATGGCGGAGGTCGGTTCGATGGAGGCGAGTTGCAGCGTCGCGGGCCGTGGCAGCGGAGCGACGGTGGGAACGACGGCCTGAGCGACGACGGGTTTGATTTCGGTGGGGGCGGTTTGCGGTGCGAGTGTCGGTGTCACTGCGGGCATTTCGCTGGGCTGAGCGCGTGCAGCCTCGGCCAGAAGCGTCGTGGCCTCTGTGGCGGCATCGCTGGCGGCGGCGAGGATGGCGGCGTCCTGTTCGGCCTTCGCCAGCGCCGACATCACATCGTCAGACGCCGCGAGCAGAAGCTCTTCGGTTTCCGGCGCCAGGGCCTGCGCCGGGCGCAGTTTCGGCAGCGGGCTCGCACTCATCTTGGTGCTCACGCGAATGATTTTCGACACGGTTGCGGGTGTGTCCTGATTGGCGGCCACCATGACCGTATCGCCGCCGATCTTGCCGAGGTAGGGCGGTTTCGCGGGTTTCACCACGGCGACACGGCTCGGTGCACGTTTGAAGCCGAGGTCCATCAGCTCTGCCACCTTGGCATTGCGCGTGGCGGTGGATTTGCCGCCGAACACGGTGGTGATGATGCGCTGATCGCCCCGGTGGGCCGAGGCGGTGAGGTTGAACCCGGACGCGACGGTGTACCCGGTCTTGATGCCGTCTGCGCCTTCATAGGAGGTCAGGAAGCGTGTGTTGGTATGGGACACCATGCGCACACCTGCATCGGCGGTGGTGCGGGAGAACAGGTTGTAATAATCGGGATAGTCGTAAAACAGGTGCCGCCCGAGGACGCTCATGTCACGGGCGGTCGAAAGGTGGCCCTCCTCGGTGAGGCCATGGGCGTTCTTGAAGGTGGTGCGCGACATGCCGAGCGCCTTGGCCGTGCGGTTCATCCGACGCGCAAAGGCGGCCTCCGAGCCTTCGATGGCCTCGCCGATGGCGGTTGCGGCATCGTTGGCGGATTTCACGGCGGCGGCACGGATCAGATAGCGCAGCTTGATTTTCTGACCGGGGCTGAGACCGAGTTTCGAGGGCGCCTCATTGGCGGCATTGCGGGAGATCGTCACATCGTCATCAAGTGAAATTTCGCCGTGTTCAATGGCCTCGAAGGCGATGTAGAGCGTCATCATCTTGGTGAGCGATGCCGGGTGCAACCGGGTGTCGGCATTGGTGGCGTGAAGCACCTTGCCGTTGCGCGCATCCATCACCAGAGCGGCGTATTCCGCAGCCATGGTGCGCGCCGACATCGCGATCATCATCGCGAAGGCGATCAGAAGGAGAGGGAAAATGCGTCCTGTTCCGGCACGCGGGACACCCCGTGCCTGCACGTTGCTCTTCATGATAACTCTGCCTCGTCTTGTCGGATCATGTCGCCCGACTTGTGTTTGGTCAAAAGCTAGCACAGGCTTTGCGTCGAGAAAACCACCAATTTTCAAGGGTTTTCAAGGCGTGTATTGTTGCAACGCCATATTTGGTGGCGGCAGGGCGGCATTCCACCACATCGGGCGCATGCCCAATGCGATTTTCTCAGAGCGAGCCGATCAGAACCGGCAGCTCGCGCAGGGTCGAAAGGCTGCGGTATCGCGGATGGCCCTCCGGCGCTTCGGCATGTTCGAGGGCCCAGGTGATGTTATGCGGGACATAGACGCCCCAGGCTCCGACCTCGATCGGGGGCAGGACATCGGATTTCATCGAATTGCCGACCATCATCGCGCGGTCGGGCGCGACGCCATGACGGGCGAAGAGGCTGCGGTAGACCTCGGGCGTCTTGGTGGAGACCACCTCGACCCCGTCGAACAGATCGCCCAGTCCGGACTGGGCGAGTTTGCGCTCCTGATCGAGCAAATCCCCCTTGGTCACCAAGAGGATCTTATGGGTTTCGGCGAGGGCGCCCACGGTTTCCTCGACCCCGTCAAGCAGATGGATCGGATGGTGCAACATCTCCTGACCGGCGGCGATCAATTCACTGATGACACCGGCGGGGACGCGCTCCTCGGTCACTTCGATGGCGGTTTCGATCATCGAGAGGACGAAACCCTTGATGCCGAAGCCGTAATGCCCGAGGTTGCGCCGCTCGGCGGCCAGCAGGCGTTCGGCGAGGTGATCGGCTTCGGTGAAATCGGTCAGAAGCTCGGCGAATCTGTCCTGAGTGATGCGGAAGAACTCTTCGTTTTCCCACAGGGTGTCGTCGGCATCGAAGGCGATTGTAACGAGTTTATCGGGCATGTGATCGGCGTTCCTTTACCGCTTTCGGCATAACCCTCTTTATTCATGCGCAAAAGGGGCTATATATCGGCAAATGATCCCGCCAAGATGTAGCAACGTGAAACCGGAGACGACAGAGTGATCCTCGCGCCTCAGATGATGGCAGACAATGACGACCGGTCGAACGACGACGGCGATGTCGGTCTTGCGCTCAAGACCCGGCCGAAGACCAAACGCCCGCCGCTCTACAAAGTCTTGCTCTTGAACGACGATTACACGCCGATGGAATTCGTTGTGCTGGTGCTCGAGCGGTTTTTCGGCATCGGTCACGCACATGCGACCGAGATCATGTTGACCGTGCACAAGAAAGGCCTTGCCGTGGTGGGGGTGTTTCCTTTCGAGATTGCGGAGACCAAGGTGCAGCAGGTGATGGAATTCGCCCGCCGCCACCAGCACCCGCTGCAATGCACGATGGAAAAGGAATAGGCGTTTCCCCGCCATGCTGTCCGCTCGTCTCCCCCTGATCCTTGAGGGCTCTGCGCCCGTGACGACCGCCGTGGTCTATCGCCCGCATGGCGATGTGGACCTGTCGGCTCTGGACGGCGCGACGGTGCAGATCGTGCAGGGGTTCAAACCCGATGTCGATGCCCTGATGGCGCGCGGGTATGATGTCAGGACCGAGGCCGCAGGACGGTTCGATCTGGCCGTGGTTCTGGTGCCGCGCTCCAAGGCGGAGGCGCATGCGCTGATCGCCGATGCGGCCAGCCGCGCGGATCTGGTGATCGTCGACGGGCAAAAGACCGACGGCATCGACAGCATTCTGAAAGAGCTGAAGAAACGCGCGACGGTCGGGCAGATCGTTTCCAAGGCGCATGGCAAGGCTGTCGCATTCACCGGGGGCGATTTTTCCGACTGGGCCGACCCCGGTCCGCTGCATCTGATCGCGGGATTCACCACCCGTTTGGGTGTGTTTTCGGTCGACCGGATCGACAAGGCTTCCGAGGCGCTTGTGGCCGCATTGCCCGCGAAACTCCCGGCGAAAATTGCCGATCTCGGGGCGGGCTGGGGCTATCTCTCTCGCGCGATCCTAGACCGCGACGGCGTCAAGGAATTGCATGTGGTCGAGGCGGAAGCGGCCGCCCTTGCCTGCGCACGCGACAATCTCGACGATCCTCGGGTGACGTTTCACTGGGAAGACGCCACGCGTTTTACCCCGCCCAAACCGCTTGATGCGGTGATCATGAACCCGCCGTTTCACACCAGCCGCGCCGCCGATCCGGCGCTTGGGCAGGCGTTCATCGAGGCGGCCAGCCGGATGCTTGCGCCCCATGGCGAGCTTTGGCTGGTGGCGAACCGACAGTTGCCCTATGAGGCGACGCTCGCCGCCTGTTTCGGCACATATGCCGAGATCGGCACCTCGGCGGGCTTCAAACTGCTGCACGCCGCGAAACCCCTTCGCAAAGCGGTCAAGAGGCCCTAGGGTCTGAGCAAACACACAGGAGCCAGCATGAGCTTTTCCATCGAAGGCAAGACCGCGATCATCACAGGTGCGGCCAATGGCGTCGGACTCGCTATCGCCCGGCATTTCCTGGCTCAGGGCGCGCGCGTGATGTGCGCGGATATGGACGAGGCCAGTCTTTCGGCGGAATACGGCGATCTCGTTGGCGGCGAAAATCCGCAGGTGGCGTATTTCGCGGGCGATTTGCGGGAAAAACTGACCATCGCGAACCTGTTGTCGGCGACGATCGACGCGTTCGACGGGGTCGATATTCTCGTCAATGCCTCGCGTCAGGTGGCGATGAGCGATCCGCTTTCGGTCGAGGACGACAATGTCGCCCAGTTGATCGATCAGAACCTGATGACCTCGCTGCGGCTCATTCAGCAGGTGGCGAAATGGATGATCAAGAACGCGGAGAAATCCGAGGAGGGAGATACCAGTGTGGGTGCCATCGTCAACCTGTCCTCAATCGCCGCACGGCGCTGTCAGCCGGAACTTCTGGCCTTTTCGATCTCGTCGGGCGCGGTGGATCAGATGACGCGGGCGATGGCGGTGGCGCTTGCGCCGCATCGCATCCGCGTCAATGCCGTGGCGTTCGGGTCGGTGATGAGTTCGAGCCTTCAGGACATGCTGTCGGACAATCCCGATTACCGTAGCGAGATCATCGCCAAGACCCCGATGGGGCGCGTGGCACCGGCCACCGATGTGGCGGAAACCGTGCAATACCTCGTGTCTGAGGGTTCAGGCTTTATGACCGGACAGATCCTGACCGTGGATGGCGGGCGCACGCTGGTCGATCCGGTGCTTGCGCCCACGCATTGACGATCACTCGGGATACTGCACCTTGCAGGCCTCGATGGCGGTATTCGCCTCGATCTGAAGCTGAGCTTCTTTCTTCTTGAGGGCGGCGAGTTTCGCGGCTTCGGCGTCGAGATCGATGGATTTCGGCACCATGCGGGTCTCGACGTCCGGCACACGGCAGAAGATCGGTTTGCCTTTGTCATTGGTGCCGCAGCGCTCGATGTCGTAGTCGATATATTCTTTCTCGACGAGCGCGTAACCGCGGTCGATATTGCCTTCGGCCTCTTTGATAAAGCTCTGAACCTGACGCAAATCCTTGGTCGCACGGGAAATGCACATCTGTTGTTCGGAACAGGCGACGAGCAGCGGCAGCACCGCCAGTGGAATGAGCCAACGCATCGGAAATCTCCTTTCCCTGTATACACGCGATCATAGCGCGTTTCCGTCGCAGGGGAAGGGTGCTTGCCCCCGATGCCATCTTGTTGTTACCTCTCGTCGACGGCGAAGAGGAGACCCCATGACACATGAGATGACCCATGAGAAGGCGCGCGCGAGTGCGTGGTTCCGCCAGTTGCGCGATCAGATCGTGTCGGCTTTCGAGGCTCTGGAAGACACCCAGCTCAGCGGGCCTTTCGCAGGGCATCATGCCGGGCGTTTCGAGGTGACGGAAACCACGCGCGACGCCGAGGACGGATCGGACGCGGGCGGCGGTCTCATGTCGGTGATGCGCGGCGGGCGCGTGTTCGAAAAGGTCGGGGTTAATGTCTCCACCGTCTACGGCACGTTGGGCGAGCGGGCGCAAATGGCCATGGCGGCGCGCAAGGGTCTTCCGGGGATGAAGGACGATCCGCGGTTCTGGGCCGCGGGAATCTCCCTTGTCGCGCATATGCAAAACCCGCATACCCCCGCCGTTCATATGAACACGCGGATGTTCTGGACGCCGCATGGCTGGTGGTTCGGCGGCGGATCGGATCTCAATCCCTGCATCGAATATGCCGAAGACACGGTGGCGTTCCATGCGGTTCAGAAAGAGCATTGCGACCGCCACGATCCCGAGTATTACCCGAGGTTCAAGGCCTGGGCGGACGAATATTTCTATATCCCGCATCGGGGTCGGGCGCGTGGTGTCGGCGGGATTTTCTACGACGATCTCAACACGGGCGATTGGGAAAAGGACTTTGCCTTCACTCAGGACGTGGGGCGCGCCTTCCTGCCCTCTTTCCTCGGGGTGACGGAAAAACGCCGTGACACGCCCTGGAACGAGGCCGACAAGGATCGCCAGCTCGTCCATCGTGGCCTCTATGCCGAATACAATCTGGTCTACGACCGAGGCACGAAATTCGGGTTGGAGACGGGGCACAACCCTGACGCCGTATTGATGTCCCTGCCGCCGATGGCGAAATGGGTGTGACGGCTTTCTGATGGCCTAAATACTCAAAAAGCCCCGCTTTTGGCGGGGCTTTCTCGTTTAGGTTTTTCGTCGTTCAGGCGTTTTCGCGCAGCGTCTCGATCATCAGGCTGACATTGTCCGGGTCCGCGTCCGGCGTGATGCCGTGGCCGAGGTTGAAAATATGGGGGCCGTGCGAGAAGGCCTCGCGCACATGGCGGACCTCGTCGATCAGCGCCTGACCGCCCGTGACCATATGCGAGGACGCCAGATTGCCCTGCACGCAGCCGTCTTTCTGGACATTGGCCGCGCCCCATTCCGGCGTGACGGAATTGTCGAGCGCGACGCAATCGACGCCGGTTTTGCCATGAAACCCGATATAACCCGCGCCCGCCTCGCGGGGGAAGCCGATCACCGGGATGCCCGGATGGCGGGCTTTCAGTTCCGCCGTGATCTTGCGGGTCGGTTCGACAGCGTATTTTTCGAACGCTTCACCCTTGAGGCTTCCGGCCCAGCTATCGAAGATTTTCACCACTTCGGCGCCGGCCTGAATTTGCTGGTCGAGATATTCGATGGTGCCTGCGGTCAAGAGATCGATGACCTTTTCGAAGAGCGCCGTGTTGCCCATCCGCAGCGCATGCGCGGGCCCCTGATCGGGGGTGCCGCGTCCGGCGATCATATAGGTCGCAACGGTCCATGGCGCACCGGCAAAGCCGATGAGCGTCGTTTCCTTCGGCAATTCACGCGACAGGATGCGCACGGTCTCATAGACCGGGGCAAGCGTGTCGTGAATGTCGTCCTTGCCCTTGAGTTTTGCGAAATCCGCATCCTCTGTGATGGTCGACAGGCGCGGGCCTTCGCCGGTGACGAACCAGAGATCGGCCCCAAGCGCCTGCGGCAACAACAGGATATCGGCGAACAGGATCGCCGCATCGAAGCCATAGCGACGGATCGGTTGCAAAGTCACCTCGGCGGCCAGATCCGAATTGTAACACAGCGACAGGAAATCCCCGGCCTCAGCGCGCGTCGCGCGATATTCCGGCAGGTAGCGCCCGGCTTGCCGCATCATCCAGATCGGCGGCACCTTTTGTACCTCGCCTCTGAGCGCTTTCAGGATCGTCTTGTCGGTCATTTCGGGCCTCCCGTCATCATCCCCGCACTGGTCCCCGGCTTGCGCGCTTTTGTCAAGCGCAGAGGGTGTTTTCGACGCTTGTCAGGCCGATCCGCCGCAGGTAAGCCTTGGCCATGACAGTGACACTTCCGACCCCCGCAGCCCCTCTGAAAATCGGCACCCGTGGCTCGCCGCTCGCTTTGGCGCAGGCCTTTGAGACGCGGTCGCGCCTTATGACGGCCTTCGATCTGCCGGAGGACGCGTTCGAGATCGTGACGATTTCCACGCGCGGCGACCGGGTTCAGGACCGCTCCTTGCGCGAGCTGGGCGGCAAGGGATTGTTCTCCAAGGAGATCGAGGAATTTCTTCTGACCGGCGAAATCGACATTGCCGTGCACTCGACCAAGGATATGTCGGTGATGCAGCCGGAGGGGTTGATCCTCGACACGTACCTGCCGCGCGAAAACCCGTTCGATGCGTTCATCACACTCGATGGCAAGGCGCTTGCCGATCTGCCGCAGGGGGCTGTGGTCGGGTCTTCGTCCTTGCGGCGTAAGGCGCAGTTGCTGAACAAACGGCCCGACCTTGAGGTCGTGGAATTCCGCGGTTCGGTGCAGACCCGGCTGCAAAAGCTCGAAGAGGGCGTGGCGGATGCGACGTTCCTTGCGATGGCCGGGCTCAATCGGCTGGGCTACGATCATGTGCCGCGCCGCGCCGTGACGGCCGAAGAGATGCTGCCCGCCGTGGCGCAGGGTGCGATTTCCATCGAGCGGCGCGAGGGGGACGCGATGGTCGCGGAGATGCTTTCCGCACTGCATGACGTCAAGACCGGGCAGGCGATGGCCTGTGAACGGGCGTTTCTGGCCAAGCTTGATGGCTCCTGTCAGACCCCGATTGCCGGGCTGGCCGAGGTCGATGGCGGCACGATCCGTTTGCGCGGAGAGATTCTGCGCACCGATGGCTCGGAGAGCCTGACGGACGATATGTCCGGCGCGGTCGAAGATGCCGCCGCGATGGGCGTCGAGATGGCGACGAAACTTCTGGAACGCGCGGGCGCCGGGTTCTTCGACTGGAAATAACGCTTACGGCAGCGTTTTTCCGGGGTTGAGGATGCCTTTCGGGTCAAACGCTGCTTTCACCGCGCGCATCATCTCCAGAGCGACCGGGTTCTTGCGGCGCTCCATCGAGGGCAGTTTCGACAGGCCGATGCCGTGTTCAGCGGAGAAACTGCCGCCCATTTCGCGCACGATTTCCTCGACCTCTTCCATAAGGGGATCGGCCAACTCATAGGTGCTCGGGTACACGGTATAGTGAATATTGCCGTCGCCCAGATGCGCGACGGGGCAGGTTTTGAACCCCGGATCGAGCGCGCGCAGACGCGTTTCCGCCTGATCCATGAAAGCCTCGAGCCGGTCGAGCGGCAGACATAGGTCGTTGATCACCACGGGCTTCTCGGCGGTGGAAATCTCCGCCGCCGCCTCGCGGATTTCCCACATCAGCGCGCGCTGTGCCTCCGATTGCGCGAGCGCTGCGTCGAGCACCAGACCCTCTTCGAACAACACGCCCAGCGTCTCTTCGAGATGGCTGACGAGCGGGATCTGCCCGGTCTCGTCGGGGGTGCAATCGCGCAGCATGGTGGAGCCGATCTCTAGGAAAATCGTGTGATCCTGATCGTGGCCCAGAGGCGGGGTCAGATCGGCGCGGAAGCGGGCGAGATTGTCCATATAGCCGCGCGGCATGTACTCGAAGGCCTCGACCATACCGCCGGTGCGGGTCTGGAGCGCGTTCAACAGGTTGAGCGCAGCGGACAGCCCGGTGGTGGTGACCATGGCCGTGGCATGGGCTTTGGGCGCCGGGTAGAGTTTCAGCACGGCGGCGGTGATGACGCCCAGCGTGCCCTCCGAGCCGATCATCAGATCGCGCAAGTCGTAGCCCGAATTGTCCTTGTGCAGCTCGCTCATCAGATCGAGCACCCGCCCGTCGGCCAGAACCACCTCGACGCCGAGACACAGATCGCGGGTGTTGCCATAGCGCAGCACGTTCGAGCCACCGGCGTTGGTCGCAAGCGTGCCGCCGATCCGGGCGGAGCCGCGCGCGCCGAAGGTCATCGGATAGGTCAGGCCATGAGCTTCGGCGGCGTCGTGCAGGTCCTGTAGGATCACGCCGGCCTCGACCACGGCGATGCGGGCCTCCGGGCGGATCTCGCGGATCGTCTGCATCCGGTCGAGGGAAAGGATCAGCGCGCCGTCTGCGGCGGTGGCACCGGTCAGCCCGGTGTTGCCGCCCATCGGGACCACAGGCGTTTCGGTCTCATGGCAGAGCGCCAGAATGGCGGAAACCTCGGCGGTCGTGCGAGGACGGACCACGGCCAAGGGAGAGGTTTCATATTTTCCGACCCAGTCGCGGCCATAGGGCAGGGCGTCGTCGCCCGTGAGCACATGGGGCGTAATGGCTTTGAGGCGGGAAAGAATGTCCATGATCGGTCTCCGGTTTGTCCGCCGGGTGTCCTGCAAATCCCCGGCAATGGCAAGGGCCAGACAGAGAAAGACCCGCGCTATTGGCGGGTCTTTTTCGGCGTTTGGGAGGTGATGCGCTCAGACGGCGGAGGAGTGTTGCGCCTGTGTCATGTCATAGGCATCGAAGTGGCGCGCGATCATGCGGGTGAGCGGGCGGGCCTCTTCACGGATCACGATGCGTTCGGACGAGATGTCGAGCATCTCGGGGAAGGCTTCGGCGGCGCTGGTCGCGAAGTCGTTGAATTCCGCCTGTGTGAGACCGTAGACCTCAGACAGTTCCGCCGCCTCGACCCGGAAATCGCACATCAGCGCCTCGATGATCCGACCGCGCAGGTGGTCCTCTTCGGTGAAGCGGTGGCCCTTGGCGATGGGCAGGAGACCCGCGCGCACATCGGCCTGATATTTCGAGGTCGAGGGCTGGTTCTGGGCATAACCGCCCGGATATTTCGCAATCGAAGAGGCACCGATGCCGACCATGGTCGGGCATTTGTCGTCGGTATAGCCCTGGAAATTGCGGCGCAGCTTGCCGGTGCGCAGGGCGACTTCGAGCCCGTCGCCCTTTTTCGCAAAATGGTCGATGCCGATCTCGGCGTAATTGTCCCAGACGAAAAGGTCGCGGGCGGTGTTGAACAGGTCGAGCCGCTCTTCGGGCGTCGGAAGTTCGTCGGTCGGGATCATGTTCTGCCGCCGGGCCATCCAGGGCACATGAGCATAGCCGAACAACGCCACCCGGTCTGGCGCGAGCGACAGGAGTTTCTGCACGCTCTCGGAGATTTTCTCCCGGGTCTGGCCCGGAAGCCCATAGAGAATGTCGGCATTCAGAGAGCGAATGCCACGGGCGCGGAGGCCCTCGACGGCGGCTTTCGTGGTCTCATAGGACTGAATGCGGCCGATGGTTTCCTGAATCTGCGGATCGAAATCCTGCACGCCGATGGAGGCGCGGTTCATCCCCGCTTCGGCGAGCGCATCGAGACGCGCGTCGTCGATCTCGTTCGGGTCGACTTCGACAGAGAACTCGTAGTCTTGCGCAAAAGGCGCGAGATCGTGGATCGCGCCCGAGAGATCGGCGATCATCCCGGCTTCCAGAAGCGTTGGCGTGCCGCCGCCCCAGTGCAGATGGCCGATCTCGATGCCTTCGGGCAAATGCGCCTTCACAAGCGCAAGCTCCGCTTTCAGCGTTTCGACATAGGCCGCGACCGGTCCGGCTGTCGTGGTGCCCTGAGTCCGGCAGGCGCAGAACCAGCAGAGGCGGCGGCAAAACGGAACGTGGACATAGAGAGAGATCGGCTCGGCCGGGTTGAGCGCGGAAAGCCACGCGGCTACGTCATTTCCTCCGACGGTGTCGGAAAAATGCGGTGCCGTTGGGTAGCTTGTGTACCGGGGGACACGAGCGTCAAAAAGGCCAAGCTTGCGGAGTTGCGTGTGTTTGTTCATAGAGATACGCTGTAGCCCATCAAAGATCGGGTGCATTGACCCAGATCAAGAATTGCGAGCGCGCGAATGAACGAAATTGTGTTTGACCATAAAGAGTGCGGGTCCTGCCCGATCCGGCATCGGTCCGTCTGTGCGCGCTGCGAGGCGGATGAGCTCGAAGAACTCGATGCGATCAAATACTATCGTTCCTACGAAGCCGGTCAGCCGATCGTGTGGTCCGGCGACCGGATGGATTTCGTGGCCTCGGTGGTGACTGGCGTGGCCTCGCTCAGTCAGGCGATGGAGGACGGGCGGACCCAGATGGTCGGGCTGTTGCTGCCGTCGGATTTCCTTGGGCGTCCCGGTCGCGATGCGGCGCCTTACGACGTGGTGGCGGTGTCGAACCTGACGCTGTGCTGTTTCCGTCGCAAGCCGTTCGAACAGATGATGATCCGCACGCCGCATGTGGCGCAGCGCCTGCTTGAAATGACGCTCGACGAATTGGATGCGGCGCGGGAGTGGATGTTGATTCTCGGGCGTAAGACCGCGCGGGAGAAGATCGCCTCGCTTCTGGCCATCATCGCCCGGCGCGAGGCGTCGCTGGCGCTGACCACGGCAGGCGATGGGATGGATTTCGAACTGCCGCTGACGCGCGAGGCGATGGCCGATTACCTCGGACTGACGCTCGAGACCGTGTCGCGGCAAATCTCTGCGCTCAAACGCGACGGGGTGATCACGCTCGAAGGCAAGCGCAAGGTGATCATTCCCGATTTCGACCGGTTGCAGATCGAGACTGGCGATGACAATGACGGTGGGCTGATGGTCTGATCCATCGCTTTGATTATAAAAAGAAACCCCGCAGAGTGATCCGCGGGGTTTCTTTTTGGGCCTGATGTTCCCGACCGGCACATGAGGGAGGACTGTGCCGATCGGATTATGCCCGAAAACGTCTCAGTGCGACATCAGAACCGGAATGTCGGCCAGTTCGAGCATGTGGCGGGTTGCGCCACCGAGGATGGATTCGCGGAAGCGCGAATGGCCATAGGCCCCCATCACCAGAATGTCGGCATCCTTGTCTTTCAACTGACGCACGAGCACGTCGGAGATGCGCGGCATGGTTTTGGCGAGCACGGAGACCTCGGCGCGCACGCCGTGACGCACGAGCATCTGGCAAAGCGAGCCGCCCGGATCGGAACGGTCGGGACCGTGTTGCGGCGGGTCGATGATAGTGATGTCCACCAGATCGGCCTTTTGCAGGATCGGCAGAGCGGCACGCACCGCGCCGAGGGCTTCGGCGCTTTCGTTCCAGGCCACGACCACGCGGTCGATGTTGTCCGGGATGTTCACGCCATCGGGGACGACGAGCACCGGAACATGGCCGGAGAACAGGGCGGCTTCGAGAATCTCTTCATGTTCGTGACCGCGACCCTGACCGTAGGGCCGGGGCAGGACGACGACATCGGAGAAGCGCAGGAAATGCGCGAGCTGCGGGGTCAGGCCAGCCATTTGCGCCGTCACCGGGTTGGTGAACCACGGAATTTCTTCGGCCTTGAGGTAGTCGCTGACCTCTTGTTCGATCTTTTTGCTGTCGGCCTGGGCCTGTTGCAAGTTGTCCTGAAGCGCCATGGCATTGGTGCCGGCGTAATAAAAGCCGGGTTGCGTCCGGTCGAGGCCGAGGCAGATCACATCGAGATGCCCCTCTTCTTTCCGGGCGAGAGCCACCGCCGCATCCAGAGCGTGGCGGTCGGCCTCCATGTTGCACATGATGGTTGTGATGGTTTTGAAGGGCATGTCCGCCTCCCTCGGGTGGTGTGTATCATTGCCGAAATCATGGTCCCGCAAAGGAAATCTCGCTTTGACGGAGATCAACAAAAAACGCGGTTTTGGTCACAGAGTAAAGGTCTATTGGAAATATAAGTTTTCGGAATAGCTTTTTTGCGGCAAATTTGTCCATGCGAACAGGGTGCGACCGATTGGCGCGGGCATGCAGATGCCTGCTGTCATTTCGACGCATAAAAATCGTAAATGGCAGTGTTTTGACTCAGATCAATGTCCATCACAAAGATGTGAGACAAATCGCAAGGAGTCGAACCCCGTGGGTCGAATACGGGACGGCTATGCCCTATGGACGAGGGCAAAGGAACGAAGGGACGCAATATGTGGAACTATATCAAGCTGGCAGTGCTGGGGATCGCCGTGATCCTGTTCGGCCTTGCCGCGAACTACGGGCGTGATTTTGCCTATCAGGTGCACGCGCTCATTTTCATGGCCGCGGCGGCTATGACCTTTATTTACACCCTGCGGGTGGCAGGCGACGTCAAACCGGCTCCGACCGGCTATCTCGACGGCGTCGTGCGCGCGGGTGTCATCGCGACGGCCATCTGGGGCGTCGTCGGCTTTCTCGCCGGGACGTTCATCGCGTTTCAGCTCGCCTTTCCGCAGTTGAACTTCGAATTCCTGCAAGGCCACGGCAACTTCGGGCGCCTGCGTCCGCTGCACACCTCTGCGGTGATTTTCGCGTTCGGCGGCAACGCCCTGATCGCATCCTCCTTCTACGTGGTTCAGCGGACCTCCGCATCGCGCCTCTGGGGCGGCAACCTCGGTTGGTTCGTGTTCTGGGGCTACAACCTGTTCATCGTGCTGGCCGCAACCGGCTATGTGATGGGTGTGACCCAATCCAAGGAATACGCTGAACCGGAATGGTACATCGACCTGTGGCTGACCATCGTCTGGGTGGCCTATCTGATGGCCTTCATGGGGACGATCTTCACCCGCAAGGAAAAGCACATCTACGTTGCGAACTGGTTCTACCTGTCCTTCATCGTGACCATTGCAATGCTGCACATCGTCAACAACCTGGCGATTCCGGTTTCCATTCTGGGCTCCCGCTCCGTGATGGTGATGTCCGGCGTGCAGGATGCGATGACGCAGTGGTGGTACGGCCACAACGCCGTGGGCTTCTTCCTGACCGCGGGCTTCCTGGGCATGATGTACTACTTTGTGCCGAAGCAAGCCGAACGTCCGGTGTTTTCCTACAAACTGTCGATCATCCACTTCTGGGCGCTGATCTTCATCTACATCTGGGCCGGTCCGCACCACTTGCACTACACCGCGCTGCCCGACTGGGCCTCGACGCTGGGTATGGTGTTCTCCGTGATCCTGTGGATGCCCTCCTGGGGTGGCATGATCAACGGCCTGATGACGCTCTCGGGTGCATGGGACAAACTCCGCACCGACCCGGTGATCCGCATGATGGTGATCTCCGTCGGCTTCTACGGCATGTCGACCTTTGAAGGTCCGATGATGTCGATCCGGGCTGTGAACTCGCTGTCTCACTATACCGACTGGACCATCGGTCACGTGCACTCCGGTGCTCTGGGCTGGAACGGCATGATCACCTTCGGCGCGCTCTACTACCTCGTGCCGGCGCTGTGGAACCGTCAGCGTCTCTACTCGCTCGGTCTCGTGTCCTGGCACTTCTGGCTCGCCACCATCGGCATCGTGCTCTACGCCGCGTCGATGTGGGTCACGGGCATCATGGAAGGCCTGATGTGGCGCGAAGTCGACAGCCAGGGCTTCCTCGTGAACGCCTTTGCCGACACCGTGGCCGCGAAACACCCGATGTACGTGGTGCGTGCGATGGGCGGGGTGCTCTACCTCACCGGTGCGCTGATCATGTGCTACAACCTCTATATGACCGTGCGTCGTGCGCCCGTGAAAGCGGACGAGACGGCTCTGGCTCCGGCTGAATAAGGGAGGGTTTCAAACATGGCTCTTATCGACAAACATAAGATCATCGAAACCAACGGCACCCTGCTTCTGGTCGGTGCGCTTCTGGTGGTGACCGTCGGCGGGATCGTCGAGATCGCACCGCTGTTCTATCTCGAAAACACCATCGAGGATGTGGAGGGCGTGCGTCCCTACTCCCCGCTGGAGCTGACGGGTCGGGAAATCTATGTGCGGGAAGGCTGCTATGTCTGCCACTCGCAGATGATCCGCCCGATGCGCGATGAGGTGGAACGTTACGGTCACTACTCGCTGGCAGCGGAATCGAAATACGATCACCCGTTCCAGTGGGGGTCCAAGCGGACGGGGCCCGACCTCGCCCGTGTGGGCGGCCGCTACTCCGACGAGTGGCATGTCGACCACCTGACCAATCCTCAGTCCGTTGTGCCGGAATCGGTGATGCCGAAATACGGCTTCCTGGCGGACCGTTACATCGAGCCCGAGTATATCGAGGACCTGATGAAAACCCACCGCATCGTCGGCGTGCCCTACACCGACGAGATGATCGAAGTCGCGAAAGAGGACTTCGTGAACCAGGCGGATCCGTGGAGCGACAGCGAGGGTCTCCTCGAGCGCTACCCGAATGCGCAGGTGCGGAACTTCGACGGTCAGGACGGAATCACGGAGATGGATGCGCTCATCGCGTATATGCAGATGCTGGGCACCCTGGTCGATTTCTCGACCTTCACTCCGGATGAGTCCCGCTAAGGAATCGAAGAGATGGATTATCACATCCTTCGCGAATTTGCCGACAGCTGGGTGTTGCTGGCCATGTTCGTGTTCTTCGTTGCCGCGGTGGTCTGGGCGTTCCGCCCGGGCTCCCGCAAGCAACATCGCGACACGGCCGACGTCATCTTCCGGCATGAAGACAAACCCGCCGAAGAGGAGGCGAGGACATGAGTAAGAAAGAAGTCGAAACCACAGGTCATTCCTGGGACGGGATCGAAGAGTACAACAATCCGCTCCCGCGCTGGTGGCTGATCATCTGGTACATCTGCATCATCTGGGGCATCGGCTATACCATCGCCATGCCCGCATGGCCGCTGGTGAAAGGTGCCACCGAGGGCGTGCTCGGCTGGTCCACCCGTGCGCAGGTCGCCGAGAAAATCGCCTCTTTCGAGGAGATGAACGCCGGTGTCGAGGCCGAACTGGCCGCAGCCGATGTGACCGAGGTGATGCCGGGGTCCGATGTCTACAACTACGCCGTCAACATGGGTGCCTCTGTGTTCCGTGCCAACTGTTCGCAGTGCCACGGCTCGGGTGCTCAGGGCAACGTGGGTTATCCGACGCTTCTGGACAACGACTGGCTCTGGGGGGGCACGATCGACGAGATCGCCTACACCGTGCAGCACGGCGTTCGTAACGAAACCGACGATGCCCGCTATTCCGAGATGCCGAAATTCGGTGCCGACGAACTGCTCGAACCCGAGCAGATCGATCAGGTGGTGGAATTCGTGATGTCGCTGTCCGATCCGGACGGGGACGGCACCAACATCTCGGGTCACAGCTACGATGCCGCTCTGGCGTCGGATGGCGCTGTGGTCTTCGAGGAAAACTGTGCCTCCTGTCATGGCGAAGACGGCACCGGCGACATCTATCAGGGCGCTCCGAACCTGACCGATGCGATCTGGCTTTATGGCGGCAACCGCGACACCATCCATGAAACGGTCACCTATGCCCGTTTCGGCGTGATGCCGGCCTGGGGGCTGCGCTTGTCGCAAGCCGAGGTCAACGCGGCGGCTCTCTACGTTCACCAGTTGGGCGGCGGGCAATAAGCTCATGAGATCCGGGCGGAAACGCCCGGGTTGCGGCACCGGCCCTCGATCCTGTTCGCGCGTTTCTTCAGGGTCGGTGCCCTCAAACACAAACCGCAGCGCTCCATGCTGCGGTTTTCTCTTAAGTTTCACGGACATTGTGTGGCAGGATGCCGCAGGTCCAAGGCGTGTTTTTGATGCACCTTTTAGCCGGCCGTCACAAAAGTTTGATGCACATCAAGGCTGTGAAAAAGTGTCGCCCCCATTAAGGGAAAACCCGCGAACAGTCGAAAAGGCAACGCTCCATGAGCTCTACCGACAACTCTCCCGAACATAAGCTGTATTCCTCCCGAGAGCCGATTTTTCCCCGCCGCGTGAAGGGGAAATTCCGGTCGCTCAAATGGGTCCTGATGATCGTGATGCTGGGCATTTACTACCTTTCGCCCTGGATCCGCTGGGACCGTGGGCCGGAGTTGCCGGATCAGGCGATCCTGATCGACCTCGCGAACCGTCGTTTTTTCTTCTTCTGGATCGAGATCTGGCCGCATGAGTTCTATTTCATCGCGGGCCTTCTGATCATGGCCGGTCTCGGCCTCTTCCTGTTCACCTCCGCCGCCGGGCGGATTTGGTGCGGTTATGCCTGTCCGCAGACCGTCTGGACCGACCTGTTCATTCTGACGGAGCGCTGGATCGAGGGCGACCGCAACGCCCGCCTGCGTCTGCACCGTCAGAAGAAAATGGACCTCCGCAAGTTCCGCCTGCGGATCGAGAAATATCTGGTCTGGATTCTGATCGGTCTGGCGACCGGCGGGGCCTGGGTGTTCTATTTCACCGATGCGCCGACGCTGCTGGTCGATCTGGTGACCGGTCAGGCCCATCCTGTGGCCTATCTGACGATGGCGATCCTGACTGCGACCACCGTGTTCTTCGGCGGGATCGCCCGCGAGCAGGTTTGTATCTACGCCTGTCCGTGGCCGCGGATTCAGGCCGCGATGATGGACGAGGACACGCTGACCGTCGGCTATCGTCATTGGCGCGGCGAGCCGCGGGGCAAACACCGCAAGGGCGAAGGCGCCGCCGAGCTTGGCGATTGCATCGACTGCATGGCTTGTGTGAACGTCTGTCCGATGGGGATCGACATTCGCGACGGGCAACAGCTCGAATGCATCACCTGTGCGCTCTGCATCGACGCCTGTAACGAGATGATGGACAAGATCGGCAAGCCGCGTGGCCTCATTGATTACATGGCACTGACCGACGAGCCGCGCGAGATCGCGGGCGAGACGCCGAAACCTGTGTGGAAACACATCTTCCGTCCACGCACCATTCTTTACACCGTGCTCTGGGCCGGTGTCGGCGTCGCGCTGATCTGGGCGCTGTTTGCCCGCGCGGACATCGACATGACCGTCGCGCCGGTGCGTAACCCGACCTATGTGATGCAATCCGACGGGGCGATCCGCAACATTTACGACCTGCGCCTGCGCAACAAGCATGGCGAAGAGCGCGAATTCCGTGTGAGCGTCACGGGCGACGACACCCTGACGGTAACCTTGCAGGATTCCGATACGACCGCAGGCGATACGATTGCGGTGAAGGCCGATGAGATGCGCATCGTGCGCGCCTATGTCGAAGCCCCTGCCGGGTCCAAAGCGGCCACTTCCGACCGTACGGAATTCACCTTCTGGGTCGAAGATGGTATTGCCAACGAACGGGTCTCCGTCGACTCGGTGTTCAACGGTAAGGGACAATAAACATGGCACGCGAAATCACGGGCAAACATGTCCTCATCGGAACGGTGTCGGCCTTTGCCGTGATCATCGGGGTCAATATCTTCATGGCCGTGCAGGCCGTGAAGACTTTCCCGGGGCTGGAGACCGCCAACTCCTATGGCGTCTCTCAGACCTTCAACCGCGACAAACAGGCTCAGGAAGCCCTGGGCTGGACGGTCGAGGCGGTGGACGATCAGGAGCACCTGTTCGTCTTTATCCGTGACGCCGAAGGTCGGCCCGTCGAGGTCGCCGAGATTGGCGGCACTCTGGGTCGCGCCACCACCGTCGTGGACGATCAACAACCGGAGTTCAGCTTCAACGGTGAGGCCTATGTGGCCAGGACCGGAATGCTGGACGCGGGCAACTGGAACTATCGGATGACGGCCACCGCGCTGGATGGAACGCATTTCACCCAGCGGATCGTCATCCACGTCAAACGCTAAGGCACACCCATGTCCGAGGTTCAGATCTCGGCCTGTCCGGCCTGTGTGGCCGCTCCGGCCGCCGAGGAAACGGCACACGCGCGGGACGTTCGCGACGCGCGTTTCGTGCTGTCCCTGCCCGCGATCTATTGCGCGGCCTGTATTTCGGGCGTCGAACGCGAGCTGACCAAACAGCCGGGCGTGCGGGCTGCGCGGGTGAACCTGACGCTCAAGCGCGCGCAGGTCGAAGCGGATGAAGACGTCTCCGTCGATGCCCTGATCGGTGCGCTGACCAAGGCGGGTTACGAGGCTTATGAACTCGACGCCAGCGCCATTTCTGCCACCGAGACCGACAAAAAAGGCCGAGCCATCCTGACTCGCATCGCGGTGTCGGGCTTTGCGATGATGAACGTGATGCTCTTGTCCATCGCGGTCTGGTCCGGGGCGTCTGACGTGACGCGCGATATGTTCCACTGGGTCTCCGCCGCCATCGCGCTTCCGGCCATCGCCTATGCGGCACAGCCGTTTTTCGGCTCGGCCTGGACGGCGCTCAAAGCCAGGCGGCTCAACATGGATGTGCCGATCTCGCTCGCCATCCTCCTCGCAGGCGGGATGTCCCTGTTCGAGACGATCGAGTCCGGGCAGCACGCCTATTTCGACGCAGCGCTTTCGCTGACCTTCTTCCTTCTGGCCGGGCGCTATCTCGATTACCGCACCCGATCCGTTGCGCGCTCCGCCGCCGAAGAACTCGCTGCCCTCGAAGTGCCGCGTGTAACGCTCGTGGACGGCACGGTGATTTCGATCAAGGATCTGGCCAAAGGAGCGCTTGTCCGCGTCGTTCCGGGCGCGCGTGTGCCGGTTGACGGGATCGTAGTTGAGGGGGCCTCCGAGCTGGATCGCTCGCTTCTGACCGGGGAAAGTCTTCCGGTTGAGACGGGTGTCGACAGCATTGTTTCCGCAGGCGAGGTCAATCTGACCGGTCCGCTCGTGGTGCGCGTCACCGCCGCGGGCGAGGACAGTTCGCTGCACCGCATGGCCGATCTTGTGGCCATGGCCGAAACCTCGCGCAACAAATATACTTCGCTTGCCGACCGCGCTGCGCAGATTTACGCCCCTACCGTGCACCTTCTGGCACTGGCGGCCTTCGTCGGTTGGATCGTGGCGACCGGCGATCTGCGTCATTCCATCAACGTCGCGGTCGCGGTCCTGATCATCACCTGCCCCTGTGCACTTGGCCTTGCCGTGCCTGCCGTAACGACTGCCGCCTCCGGGCGTCTGTTCCGGGCGGGGATGTTGATCAAATCCGCGACGGCCATCGAGCGGCTGGCCGAGGTCGACACGGTGGTGTTCGACAAAACCGGCACGCTGACCGAGGGCAAGCCGGAGCTTGCAAACCTTCGCGAGATCCCTCTGCATGCCCGCTCTGTCGCCATGGCTCTGGCCGCCGGGTCCGCCCATCCGCTTTCAAGCGCGCTGTTTGAGGCCGCGCGCGCCGCCGATATCGTGCCCGCTCCGGTTGCGGATATTCGCGAAGTGCCGGGGCAGGGCGTTGAGGGCCGTTTGGGCGATCAGGCCGTACGTCTGGGGCGCGCCACATGGCTCGATGCCGTCGCGATGTCGCAAACCGCGACCTATCTCAAGATCGGGGAGGAGGCGCCGATTGCCTTCGCCTTCATCGACCATCTGCGCGAAGGTGCGGCAGATGCCGTTGCGGCGCTCAAACGTCAGGGCATGGATGTTGTGCTGCTCTCCGGCGATGCGCCCGCCGCTGTTGCGGACATTGCGCATCGGATCGGCATTGATGCATGGGACGCGGAATGCCTGCCCGAGGCCAAGGCGCTGCGCGTGGCGGAACTGACCCGTTCGGGTCGCAAGGTCCTGATGGTCGGAGACGGTCTCAACGACACCGCAGCGCTTGCCGCCGCTCATGTGTCGATCTCGCCCGCCTCCGCTCTGGAGGCGACGCGCGTGGTGTCGGACATGGTGCTTTTGGGCAAATCGCTTGCCCCCATCGGTGAGGCGACGCGGGTGTCCGTGTCTGCAACCCGCCGGATCAAGGAAAACTTCAACATCGCGACGCTCTACAACCTCGTCGCCATTCCGGTCGCGCTTGCAGGTTATGCAACACCCTTGGCTGCGGCCTTGGCGATGTCCGCGAGTTCGATTACCGTGTCGCTCAACGCGCTCCGGCTCAGAGGGAAATCATGAACGTTCTCGTCTATCTCATCCCGATCTCGATCTTTCTCGGCGGGCTTGGGCTTGCAGGGTTTTTCTGGTCGATCCGGTCGCGGCAATATGACGACCCGGACGGGGATGCGCAGCGCATCCTCACCGGCGAATATGACGACCACCCCAAGCCTTAATCGGCGAGGGTCGCCAGTTCGGCAACCGTCGGTCCCATGGCCTCGACGATGACCGCCACGCCCTTCGCATTCGGGTGGATGCCATCGGCCTGCATCTCTGTTTTCAAGATCTGATCCCACGGCCCCAATTCGGTCAGGGGCTCGAGGAACCCTTCGAAATAGAGCGTGTCATAGTCTGCGGCCAAATCCGGATAGATCGCATCGAAAGCGGTCTTGTAGTCCGCCCCGTAATTGCCGGGGGCCTGCATGCCGACGAGCAACACGGGAATGTCTTTCGCCTTTGCGGCATCGAGAATGCCCGCGAGATTGGTGCGGGTCAGATCGGGGGAGAGGCCGCGCAACAGGTCATTGCCGCCAAGCGCCACGATCATCGCGCCAATGTCCGGCGTCAATGTCCAGTCGACCCGCGACAGCCCGCCTGCCGTGGTGTCGCCCGAGACGCCCGCGTTGACGATGGTTGCGTCCACTTCATGGGCGTCGAGCCAGTTTTGTAATTGAGCGGTAAAGCCATCCTGCGCCATCAAGCCATAGCCCTGCGTCAGGCTGTCGCCCAGGGCGGCGATGCGCACGGGGTCGGCTGCGGCGGTCGTGGCCCAAAGGATCAGAGATACCGGAGCCAAAAGACCGAGACCACGCTTGCCGATGTGGCGCGCAACCCCATATTTTTCGGAGACACGCGAAAGGACGCCCATGGACCCGATCATTGCCACGAAAGACGCCCGCCTCACCCTCGATGGCAACGCGGGCCGGGTCGAGATTTTGCGGGGCATTTCATTGCAGGTCGCGGGCGGCGAAACGCTTGCGCTCATCGGGCCTTCGGGATCGGGCAAATCCTCTCTCCTCATGTTGTTGGGCGGGCTTGAGATGGCCAGCGCCGGGACGATTTCCGTGCTTGGGCGCGATCTGACCGCGATGAACGAGGACGAGCTGGCGCGCTTTCGCAGGGATCATATGGGGGTGGTGTTCCAATCCTTCCACCTTATTCCGACAATGACCGCTTTGGAAAACGTTGCCATCCCTCTCGAACTGGCCGGTGTGCCCGATGCGTTCGAACGCGCGCAGGCGGAGCTGGAAGCGGTTGGTCTTGGCACGCGTCTCGATCATTATCCGGCGCAAATGTCCGGTGGCGAGCAACAGCGCGTGGCCCTGGCCCGCGCCTCCGCCCCGCGCCCG
Source organism: Celeribacter sp. SCSIO 80788 (assembly GCF_051054295.1). GTDB lineage: Bacteria > Pseudomonadota > Alphaproteobacteria > Rhodobacterales > Rhodobacteraceae > Celeribacter. The sequence goes on from NZ_CP150482.1 coordinate 3,364,739, forward strand.
GAGATTTTGTTGGCCGATGAGCCGACCGGCAATCTCGATGGCGCAACGGGCGAGGCGATCATGGAGCTTCTGATGGGGCTGCGCGACCGTTATGGCGCGACGCTTGTGATGGTGACGCACTCGCCCGAGCTTGCCGGGCGCTGTGACCGGGTGATCCGGTTGCGGGACGGGCAGTTGGAGACGGAGGTTCCGGCGTGAGCCTCGGGGTCGACTTGCGGATGGCGTTTGTCATCGCGTGGCGAGAGCTGCGGGCGGGCGTGCGCGGTTTTCGCATTCTGATCCTGTGTCTCCTCTTGGGCGTTGCCGCCATCGCTGCGGTCACGTCTGTCCGCGACAGTATTTCCAAGGGCCTCGCCCGCGAAGGCGCTTCGCTTTTGGGGGGCGATGCGGAGATGGAATTCACCTATCGCTTCGCCACGCTCGAAGAGCGGGGCTGGATGGCGGCCCATTCCGAACGCTTGTCCGAGATTGCCGATTTCCGGTCCATGCTCAGCCTCGGCGATGAACGCGCATTGACACAGGTGAAAGCCGTGGATGGCGCCTATCCCTTGGTCGGAAGCGTGGGGCTGACCCCCGACATGCCCTTGGCTCAGGCGCTCGCCGGGCAGGGCGATCTGCCGGGGATTGTGCTCGATCCGGTGCTCAAGGAGCGGCTGGGCCTCTCGCTTGGCGATGAGGTGCGTATCGGCGATGTGCCCTTTGTCGTCATGGCCGAACTGACCCGTGAACCGGATGGGGCGGGGGCGGGGTTTACGCTTGGGCCGCGCAGCATCGTGGCGCTTGCAGCGCTTGAAAACAGCACATTGCTCGCCCCCGGCACCCTGTTCGAGAGCGCTTATCGTCTCGATCTGCCGGAAGGCACCGATCTCGATGTGCTCAAGGCCCGTGCCGAGGCGGAGGTGGCAGAGGGCGCCTTCCGCTGGCGCGATGCCCGAAACGGCGCCCCGGGCGTCAATCGTTTCGTCGAACAGCTCGGCTCCTTTTTGGTTCTCGTGGGTCTTGCCGGGCTGGCGGTTGGTGGCGTGGGGGTGTCTGCGGCGGTGCGCGCTTATCTCGACCGCAAGATTGCCGTGATCGCTACGCTCAAGACCCTCGGCGCGACCCGGCGGGTGATTTTCCTCACCTATCTGTTGCAGATCAGTGCCTTGGCCGGGGGCGCGATCCTCGTCGGCGTGATCCTTGGCGGGCTGGTCCCGCTCTTTGCGATGCCGTTTATTCAGACACTTTTACCGGTGCCGGTGGAGCGGGGCGTACAGATCGCACCTCTGCTGGAGGCCGCGCTTTACGGCGGTCTTGCGAGTGCCGTCTTCGTCCTTTGGCCGCTGTCGCGGGCCGAACGTATCCGCCCGGCGGCCTTGTATCGCGACGCCCTCTTCGGGCTGAAGGGGCTGCCCCGCTGGCCCTATCTTCTGACGATGCTTCTGCTCCTCGCAACGCTCGTTCTCTGCGCTGCGGTCTTTTCCGACAATGTCCGGCTGGTGCTCTGGACCTTCCTCGGCCTGGCCGTCGCTTTTGCTGCGCTCGTCCTCTCTGGCCGTGGTTTGGCGCGTCTGTCGCGTCGCCTGACCCGGTGGAAATCGCTGCGCCGCAATCTTGCGTTCCGCCTCGCGCTTGGCTCTGTCGGCGGACCGGGGAGCGAGGCGGTGTCTGTCGTGCTGTCGCTGGGCCTCGGGCTTACGGTCCTCTCCGCCATCGGTCAGATCGACGCCAATATGCGCGGTGCGATTGCGCGCGATTTGCCGGATCGCGCACCCTCCTATTACGTCGTCGATATTCAACCGGACCAGATCGACGGGCTGACCGAGCGGGTCAAAAGCGATCCCGGCGTGTCGCGGTTTCAAAGCGCGCCGATGCTGCGCGGGTTGATCACCAAGATCAACGGTCAGGATGCCGAGGCGGTGGCCGGGCCGCACTGGGTTCTGCGGGGCGATCGGGGTGTGACCTATGCGGGCCATAAACCGAGCAATGTCAAAGTGATGTCCGGGGCGTGGTGGTCGCCCGATGACACCGAGCCACAGATCAGTTTTGCCGCCAAGGAAGGCGAGGAAATGGGGCTGAAACTTGGGGATACGATCACGATCAACATCCTCGCGCGGGACATCACTGGGCGGATCACCTCGTTTCAGGATGTGAATTTTTCAAGCGCCGGGATGGGGTTTATCCTGACGATGAACGAGGCGGCTCTTGCCGGCGCGCCGCATACATGGATCGCCACGATCTATGCCGAACCGGCGGCGGAGGCCCCGTTGATCCGGGATTTGGCCAAGGCCTATCCCAACATCACCACCATCCGGGTGCGCGATGCGATCGACCGGGTTGTGGCCATCCTGCAAAGCATTGCCGCCGCCACGACGCTCGGCGCGACCGCGACCTTGATCACGGGCGCGATTGTTTTGATCGGGGCTGCGGCGGCGGGCGAAGACCGGCGGCGCTATGAAGCGGCGGTTCTCAAAACGCTTGGTGCAACGCGCGGCAAAATCCTCGCGAGTTTCGCCCTGCGTGCGCTGATCCTCGGTGTCGGAGCGGGTCTCGTGGCGCTGATCACCGGGGCGATTGGCGCTTGGGCGGTCATCCATTACGTGATGGAGGCGGAGTTTAGCCTCTCTGTGGGCGCGGCACTCTGGATTGTTCTCGGAGGTGTCGCGATGACTTCGCTCACCTCGCTTTGGTTTTCGTGGCGCGCGATGCAGGTCCGCCCGGCGCGCGTGCTCCGGGCGTCGGACGGTTAATGCGCGGGGGACAGGGCTTTCGCCACGGCGTCGGCGATCACCTGTTCCTCATCGGTCGGAAGCACGAAGACAGGTGTCGGTCCTTTTGCGATTTCCTTGGCGTTTCGCGCGTTGGCTTCAACGTCGGGGACGATCCCCAGAAAGCCGAGGCGTTCGATGATCTGTTGGCGGATGTTGGGGGAATTCTCCCCAATGCCACCACAGAACACCAGCGCGTCAATGCCCGAAAGCGTGGCGGCCATTGCGCCGATTTCGCGCCGGACCCGGTAGACGAAATACTCGACCGCGTCTTTCGCGCCCTGCGCGTCGGAGGCCTCCAGCACCTGCATGTCATGGCTGATACCCGACAGGCCCAAAAGCCCGGATTCGTAATAGAGCATATGGGTCAGCTCCTGTGGTGTCATGCCTTCGGTCTCCAGAAGGTAGAGCAGAATGCCGGGGTCGAGATGACCGGAGCGGGTCGACATCGGGATGCCGTCGAGCGGCGAAAACCCCATGGAGGACGAAATCGAATGGCCGCCATTGACGGCACAGATCGACGCGCCGCTGCCGAGATGGCAGATGATGATCCGTTTGCCATGCAGATCGGGGCGTTCGCGGATGAGCTGATGCGAAACGTAATCGTAGCTCAGCCCGTGAAACCCGTAGCGCTTGATGCCCTGTTGGTAGAATTTCCGTGGGATTGCGTAGATGTCGTTTTCCCATGGGTGATTGCGGTGAAACGCGGTGTCGAAACAGCCGATTTGTAGCGCATAGGGAAAGGCGCGTTTCGCCGCCATCACTGCCGAGAGGTTGTGAGGTTGGTGCAGGGGGGCAAGCGGGTTGAAGGTGGCGAGATCGGCCATCACCTCGTCGGTTAACTCCGTGGGAGTGGCACGCAGCGGGCCACCATGGACGATCCGATGCCCGACACCCGCCACCTCCTGACCGTCGAGAAGAGGGGTGATCTTGCCGAGAATGACCTCGAGCGCGCGTCCCTGATCCGTGGCGTCAATCGGATCCGACCCCTTCGGTCCGCCGGATTTGAATTGAAAACTCGGCGTTGAGCCGATCCCCTGAACCTGTCCGCGCGCAATGCACTCTGGCGTATCCGCCGTTTTGTAGAGTGCGAATTTGACCGAGGAGGACCCGGCATTGACCGTCAGAATGCGCTGTCCCATCAGAGTTTCACCCCGACCCGTTGTGCGTGGAGGGCGGCGACGGCGCAGGAGGCGAGGCGGGATTTGTCGCTGTCTGACCGCGAGTTCAGCACGATCGGACAACGTGCGCCGATGACGACACCTGCCGCTTCGGAATGGGCGATAAAGGACAACTCCTTGGCCAGCATATTGCCGCTCTCCAGATTCGGAGCGACGAGGATTTCCGCCTGTCCGGCAACCGAGCTTTTGAGCCCTTTGGTCCGGGCCGCCGCGAGGCTGACGGCATTGTCCATCGCGAGCGGGCCATCGACCATGCCGCCGGTGATCTGGCCTCGGTCGGCCATTTTCGACAAGGCGGCGGCATCGAGGGTCGAGGGGATTTTCGGGTTCACGGTTTCCACCGCCGAGAGCACCCCGACCTTGGGCGTTTCGATCCCGAGGCTTTGCGCAAGGTCGATGGCGTTTTGCACGATATCGACCTTGGTCGGCAGATCGGGTGCGATGTTGATCGCCGCATCGGTCACCAGCAGGAGGTGGCTGAGGCCGGGGACGTCCATCACGAAGATATGGCTGATCCGGCGACCGGTTTTCAGCCCGCCGCTCGAGCGCAGAATCGGGCGCAAAAGATCGTCTGTGTGCAGATGCCCCTTCATGATGGCGCTGGCGCGGCCCTCATACACCATAGTGACGGCCATTTGCGCGGCCTCCGGGTGGCTGGGGCAATCCACGATCTCGACACCGTCGAGGGACAACCCGTTTTGTTCGGCAACGGACCGAATTTTCGTCTCGCTGCCGATCAGAATGGGCACGATCAAAGTGTGTTTGGCGGCCATCAACGCACCGCGCAGGGAATTTTCCTCTTCCGGTGCGACGACGGCCATGCGCACGGCGGGAAGGGCCTCGGCCATTTCGAGCAGCTTGTCGAAGTGGCGATGGCTTTCGACGGTCAGGCCCGGGACGTCATGGATGTCGAAGCTATGCTTTTCGGTCGGGGCGAAAACTTCCGCCTCTCCTTCCACAAGCACGGTGCCGTCCGCCAGCGTGACCGAGGTTTCGAAAACCGCGCTGCCAGCGTCGGTCTTGCGGATCAGTTTGACGCGCGCGACGAGCTCGTCGCCGGCATGTGCCCGGCCGAGGAACCTCAGGTTCTGGGATTTATAAAGCGTGCCCGGCCCCGGAAGCTTGTTGCCCAGCACGGAAGAAATCTGTGAGGCGACCCAGAAGGACGGAGCGACGGCTTCCGGCTTGCCATCCTTGTCCCCGTCTTCATGTGGCAGATGCAGAGGGTTGAGATTGCCAGAGGCATGGGCAAAGACATAGAGGTCGTCTGCCACACAGAGGCGGCGGTTCTCGGCTTCCATCCCGACTTCGAGTTCATCGAAGGGGACATTCTCAAATATCGTCACGTGCAATCCTTGCTGTGTCTGGGGTTTTCGATTGGCAAAACCATTTCGAAACCTCGTCTATTTCTTTCGGCTCTATCAAGCCTTTCTCTAAATTTCATGAAGTTCTTTGAATATGTCGCCGAATTTGCGACAGGCTGTGCACAAAGGCCCGGCATGCCGCCCCTGATCGCCTCAGGACGCCTTGCTCAGAGTGTGGCGGTCGCCTTCGGTTTCAGACTGGATAACGCTGTAGTCCAGCACGAATTTCGAGACGATCTGAGTGAGCATCGTGGCTTCTTGTGTCAGCGAAAGACTGGCAGCCGTGGTTTGTTCGAACATCGCGGCGTTTTGTTGGGTGGTTTGGTCCAGATTGCTCACTGCGGCGTTGATCTCGGAGATGCCTGCGGATTGTTCTTCTGCGGATGTGGCGATTTCCGACATATGCTGGGAGATGGCGCTGACATCTTCGACGATGGAGCGCAACGCGTCGCCGGTCTGATCGACCAGTGAGACGCCGCGGTCGACCTGTTGCCCGGAGACGGAGATCAGGGTGTTGATTTCGCGGGCGGCTTCGGAGGAGCGTTGCGCAAGTGCACGAACCTCGGAGGCGACGACGGCAAAGCCGCGCCCGGCCTCGCCTGCACGGGCCGCTTCGACGCCGGCGTTCAGGGCAAGAAGGTTGGTCTGGAACGCGATGTCGTCGATGACGGAGATGATCCTGGAGATTTTATCCGAGGATTCGGAGATGGCGTCCATGGCGGAGATCGCTTCCTGTACGACCTTGCTCGCCGATTGCGCGTTGGATTTCGACCCCGTCACGGTCCGGTTGGCCAGAGCCGCGCCATCGGCAGCGGATTTGACGGACGCAGTCAGTTGGGTCAGTGCGGCGGCGGTTTCTCCCAGCATCGAGGCGGCACGCTCGGTGCGGTGCGAGAGATCCTTGGCGGCATTGGAAATTTCGCCGGAATTTCCGTGGATCGTGCGGGCGGTGCCGGACAGGCGCCCAATCACGGAGCGCAGGGACAGCACGGCGGCATTGTAGTCCTGTCGCAATTGTTCGTAGCTTTCGGGGAAGGCGTCGTCGAGGGTGAGGCGGACGTCGCCTTGTGACAGCCTGCGCAGGCCTTCGGCCAGTGCGCCGACGACATGGGTCTGTTCGGCATGACGAGCCTGACGCTCGGCTGCGGCTTTGGCCTCGATCGCCTGACGTTCCGCCTCGTTGCGCGCATCGCGTGCGTGGTCACGTTCGGCCTGTTCCTGTTGACGCGCGCGTTCGGCGGCCTCGCGGTCGTGGGTTTCTTTCTCCGCCTGTGCTTTGGCCTGATCTTCGCGCAGTTGACGTGCGTGGGCTTCCGTTTCCATGCGCTCCTTCTCGACGAGGTTGTTGCGGAAGACGGAGAGCGCAGCGAACAGACGGGCGATTTCACCGTAGCGACCGCCAACACGGCGTATGTCCGACATATCGCCGATGGCAAGACGCTCGGTGCGGGCGGTGACGGCGGTGAGCGGGCGCATGATGAACATGTAGGTCAGGATCGGCGCGATCAGTACGATCACAACGGCAATGACAGCGATCCCGTTCATGGTCTTCTGTGCATGTTCCGCCGTGGTCGTCAGGGTCTGGCTGGCGGTTGCGATGCCGAAGAGCGAGGCGTCCGAAATCGTGATCACCGCGTCGGAAATGCGCAGCAAACCCGAAGCAACATCCGCACTCGCGGTCAATCCGGATCTGCGCGCTTCAAGCACCTCTGCGCGGGCGTGCAGCAGGCCGGTTTGCGGATCTGTTTCCCGTAAAACGGAGGCGATCAGCCCCTTGAAGTCCTCGGGCAGGGTTACGCTGCGGGCGCGCAATTCGGGGGTGAGCTTGTCGATTTCCGCCTGAAGGCTGAGCACGGCGCCGGTTTCGACCGAGGCCGCACCCTGCATGGCCTTGATCAAAATGGTCTTTGCTGTGCTGTCGAGCCGCGCCAGATCGGTGATGTTGCGCACATCCTTGTCGAGCAGGGTGCGGAGCACGACCTCATTCTTGCTGAGCGCGTCGGCGCTTTCCATGTCCAGGGTGAAGAGCACGTGATCCACAAGCTCGCTCGACAGGGTGTTCAACTCATCCTGTGCCTGATGCAGGAGGCGCGCGCGGATTTTCATGTCTGCAGGCGAGAGGTCGAGAAACCCGGACGGAAAAGTCAGCGCCTCGCGCAGTTCCGGCACCTTTCCCTGCACTGTATCATTGGCTGTCATATCCTTGAGCAAGGCCTCGATGCGCTCATGGGCGGCACGGGTTTGGTCCAGAACCTCGGTGCGGATACCGAAATCATTGGTTTCCAGGAGTGTCTGGGTCAGCCCGACGGAGAGGTTCAGCTCGGCCTTGAACATCAGGGCCAGTTTCAGGGCCTCGACATCGCGTTGCAGCAATTGGCTCAGGTTGCGGTTCGTGGCGGACGAGGCGTCGTTTCCGGCCAGAAGCAGGGCGAAGGACGCCTGGCTGATCTGTGTCTGCAACATTTCACCGAGCGCGCGCGAATCTGCGTTGAGCTGGCTCTGGGCCTTCAGGTTCCGCGCCTGAGCTTCGAGTTCGCGACGACGGGCGTCGTTGAGCGTGGCGATGTCGGCGTTCAGCGTCTGCATGTCCTCGTTGAGGCTCGGATAGGCGGTGTGATCGACCTGCTGGAGCCTCTGATCGAGCGTCGCTGCGTCGCTTTCGAGATTGGCGATAGCCCCCTCGATCTCATTCTGGGCGGTTGTGCCGGACAGCGTGCCGATGCCGGTCTTGAGGTCGGACACGGCGTTGGAGATGCCAGCGGCGATCTGAAGCGGTGGGAGCGAGTCGCTGACCAAGCGATCCGTCTCGTCCCGGATCGTGGAAATCAGGGAGCCGGAGACCAGAATGGCGGCCAGTGTCGTGCCGACAAGCGCGAAGAGGATACCGAGGATCTTGGCCGCGACCGATCCCAGAAGATTACCGATCCAGTTTTTCATGCGATGCCCCGCCTGAGCCGTCTTGGAAGATGCGTGGACGGTGGCAGCAAGCTCCTAATATTCGGTTTAGATACGCGTGAAATGCGCGGGGGCAGTATCGCGAACGGATTTCGCCGGATGGGATGGAATCATTTTGCGCAGTTCGGACGATCCCGCTTTGGCAACCTGCGCAGTAAAGTGACAAGAATGTTGGCGTCTGTGCAAAAAACAGGCATATCCCGGCGATTTTTCTCATAGAAGCCTGTGCGGTTGTATACAGTCTTGTGTGCGTGTTTTGCTGAGACAAACTCTGGAACGCGCCTCAAGCCCCCGAGCATTAAAGCTGCTTTGCGGAGTGTCACAGGGGAGGGGTGTGCGCGGAAGGCCGACTTGCCGGCTGGCCCTTTGCGCGAAGAGGAAACCATCTGACGCTGTAGAGGAGGTCGTTGGCGTTTTTCATTTAAATCCAAGCATATGGATATGAGCGCTTTGCGCGACGCCCGCGGTTTCACAGCATCCAATCAAGGGGAACATGGACGTGACCATTCAATTCAAAGCCACTCTGGCCTCGGCCCTTTTCGCAAGCACCGCGCTTGCCTCCACCGCTTTTGCAGCCGACTGCCCGATCAAGGTCGGCGTGCTGCACTCGCTCTCGGGCACGATGGCGATTTCCGAGACGACGCTGAAAGACACCATGCTGATGCTGGTGGACGAACAGAACAAAAAAGGCGGCCTTCTGGGCTGTGATCTGGAAGCGGTTGTCGTCGATCCGGCGTCTGACTGGCCCCTCTTCGCCGAGAAAGCGCGCGAGCTTCTGACCGTTCAGAATGTCGATGTGATCTTTGGAGCCTGGACCTCCGTGTCGCGCAAATCGGTTCTGCCGGTGCTCGAAGAGCTGAACGGTCTGATGTTTTACCCGGTGCAATACGAGGGCGAAGAATCGTCCAAAAACGTCTTCTACACGGGTGCCGCGCCGAACCAACAGGCGATCCCCGCGACCGACTATTTCCTCGATGAACTGGGTGTCGAGAAATTCGCGCTTCTGGGGACCGACTATGTTTATCCCCGCACCACGAACAACATTCTGGAATCCTACCTCAAGGACAAAGGCATTGCCGAAGAGGATATCTTCGTCAACTACACGCCCTTCGGTCATTCCGACTGGTCCAAGATCGTGGCCGATGTTGTGGCGCTGGGCGCCGATGGCAAGAAGGTCGGTGTGATCTCGACGATCAACGGCGACGCCAACATCGGTTTCTATAAAGAACTCGCCGCAGCGGGCATCTCCGCCGATGACATTCCGGTTGTGGCCTTCTCCGTGGGGGAAGAAGAACTCTCCGGCCTCGACACCACCAACCTCGTCGGCCACCTCGCAGCGTGGAACTACTTCATGTCCGCCGACACGCCGGAAAACGCGGCCTTCATCGAGCAGTGGCATGCCTTCATCGGTGACGATGCGCGCGTAACCAACGACCCGATGGAAGCCCATTACATCGGATTCAACATGTGGGTGAACGCGGTGACCGAAGCGGGCACCACCGATGTTGACGCCGTGCGCGAGCACATGTGGGGTCAGGAATTCCCGAACCTCACCGGTGGCACCGCCGTGATGGGGGTGAACCACCACCTCTCCAAACCGGTGCTGATCGGCGAAATTCTGGCCGATGGTCAGTTCGACATTATCTCGGAAACCGATCCGGTTCCGGGCGATGCATGGACCGATTACCTGCCGGAATCCGCCGTGCTGAAATCCGATTGGAAGGACCTCGGCTGCGGCATGTACAACACCGAGACCGAGACCTGCGTCCAGATCAAATCCAACTACTGATCTGATCCAGTTCGGAAGGGCGGTGCGCCGCCCTTCCATGTCCTCCCAGTCGGAAAGATTTTCATGATCCGCAGCCTCTTCGCCGCGTGTCTGATGTTGCTGACCTGTGCGCTCACGGCACAGGCACAGGACCGGACCATTCAGGACGTGCTCCAGGAGCACCGTGTCGAGATTGAAAAATCTTCGCGCAAAACGATCGGCCCCGCCATTGATGCCATCGCCAATTCCGGCCTGCCTGCTGCGCAGACCGTGCTTCAGAAATGGCAGAACAAGGACATGTGGCAGCGCAAGGCTGACGGGTTGTTTTTCTATGCGACGCCCGGCGCGGGCGGGTCTTATACGCTGTTCGATTTCGACAGCGGCGCCGAGATCGGTGCGGCTGATAAGGGCGATCTCGATCAACTCAAACCGAACTCCGGCATTCGCGCCATGATCGGCGCGGCTTTGGTGCAGTTTCAATTGAACGACCCCAATCCGGCGCGGCGTCGCGATGCGCTTTTGGCGATTCAGCGCGATGGCGAGGAAAGCCATCTTGCCCCGCTCCGCGCCTCCATCGAGGGGGAGACCGATCCGGCGATCAAAGCGCTGAAAGAGACCACCGAACGGCTTTTGACCATCCGTTTCGACCCGGATGAGGCGACCCGCGTTGCGGCGATTGAAGGTTTTCGTGGCGCGCTGTCGCTGGATGCCCGTGCCGCGCTCAATCCGCTTGTGACCACGAAGATCGTGTATGCCGAGGGGCTGCCGGAGGGGGCCAATATCAAACGGGCTCTGAAGCCCGGCAAAGACATTCCGGTCTCTGATGCCTTTGCGTTGATGGTTGCCGCCGGGGCCGCGACGCCACCGCCGAGTGTGGCCGAGCGCAAAGCGGCGCTTGAGGCCCATATCGTCGATGGCAAGGTCGGTGGCAGTCCTGTGGCGGACCTCAACACCCAAGAGGCCCGCGACCGCGCCTATGCGGCACTGGCCGAGGCGGGGCAGGTTCCGGCCTATGATGTGAATTTTTCCGAGGAAACTGTCGTCAAGGGCGCGCCGTTTGCGGAGGTCTATGACGAACCGTCCAAAGCCGTGACCGATGCGGCGGAGGCGACGCTTGGGTCGATCAACCGGGCGGTCGGGTTCAACCAGTTCCTCGATCTCTCGCTCGATGGCTTGTCTTTGGCGTCGATCTATTTCCTTGCGGCCATCGGTTTAGCCATCACATTCGGCGTCATGGGCGTGATCAACATGGCGCATGGCGAGTTCATCATGATGGGCGCCTATACCGGCTATGTCGTGCAACAGATCGTGCCGGATTATACCGTGTCGATCATCCTCGCGATCCCGCTGGCCTTTGCCGTGACCTTTGCCGCCGGTGTCGCGATGGAGCGGTTGATCATTCGCTGGCTGTATAACCGGCCTCTTGAGACGCTTCTCGCGACCTTCGGTGTGTCCATCGCGCTTCAGCAGCTCGCCAAGAACATCTTCGGCACACAGGCGCGTCCGCTGACCTCGCCGGGCTGGCTCGATGGGGCGCTGACCTTCAACGATGTGGTGTCGATTTCTTATATCCGCATCGCGATTTTCGTTTTGGCGCTGATTTTCCTCGGCGTGTTCCTCTTCATCATGAAGAAAACGCGTCTGGGTCTCGAAACCCGCGCCGTGACGCAGAACCCGCGCATGGCGGCCTCGATGGGGATCAATCCGGACAAGGTGAACATGCTGACCTTCGGGCTTGGCTCCGGCATCGCCGGGATCGCGGGCGTGGCCATCGGGCTTTACGCGAAAGTGACCTCCGAGCTGGGGCAGGATTACATCGTGCAAAGCTTCATGACCGTGGTTGTCGGCGGTGTCGGCAATATCTGGGGCACGCTTTTGGGCGCCGGTCTGATCGGCTTCCTGCAAAAGGGGATCGAATGGTTCAACCCGTCCAATACGCTGGCGGCGCAGACCTACATGATCATCTTCATCATCATTTTCATCCAGTTCCGGCCCAAGGGCATCATCGCCCTCAAAGGCCGTGCGGCTGGGGATTGAGGGATTGAGCCATGGATATGTTTAAGAAAAATCCCTCTCTGCCGGTCTTTATCGCCGTTTTGGTGATCTTTACCCTCGCCGTGACGTTCCTGTCGGAGGCTTACGGCGCGGGGGCGATTTCGACGTCTTTCGTCAAGACCTTGGGCAAGACGCTCTGCCTCGCGTTGGTGGCCATCGCGATGGACCTGGTCTGGGGCTATACGGGCATTCTTTCCCTCGGGCATTTCGCATTCTTCGGGCTGGGTGGCTATATGATCGGCATGTGGCTGATGTATGCGCGGACCAAACTGATCGTACTCGACAGCCTCGCCAATGCGCCCCTGCCGCCGACTGCGACTGAGATTTCGGACGCTATCGGGACGCAGATTTTTGGCGTGGTCGGTTCAAGCGATTTCCCCTTGGTCTGGTATTTCGCCCATAGCTTCTGGGCGCAGATCGCCTTGGTCGTTCTTGTGCCCGGCATCCTCGCCCTGGTCTTCGGCTGGCTCGCTTTCCGCTCTCGGGTGACGGGCGTCTACCTGTCGATCCTGACACAGGCGATGACCCTCGCGCTCTCGCTCTACCTGTTCCAGAACGACAGCGGCCTGCGCGGCAACAACGGGCTTTCGGGCCTGCAAAACCTGCCCGGCGCGGACGGGGTGTCGCAGGACTATATCTCGATCTGGTTCTTCTGGGCGTCCGCCTTCGCACTTTTGCTCACCTATCTGGTCGCGGCCTTCATCGTTTCCGGTAAATTCGGCTCCGTCATTCGCGGCATCCGCGACGACGAGGCGCGGGTGCGGTTTTTGGGCTATTCGGTCGAAGGGTTCAAACTCTTCGTCTTTACCCTCACCGCCGTGATCGCCGCCATCGGGGGCGCGCTCTATTACCCGCAGGCCGGGATCATCAACCCGGCAGAAATCGCGCCCATCGCTTCGATCTACCTCGCCGTTTGGGTCGCCATTGGCGGGCGTGGGCGCATCTATGGTGCGGTCATCGGCGCGGCGTTTGTCTCGCTCGTCTCTACTTATTTCACTGGCGGTCAGGCCCCCGATGTGAACCTCGGATTCTACACGATCAAATGGGTCGATTGGTGGCTGGTGCTTCTGGGCCTTTCCTTTGTGCTCGTGACGCTCTTCGCCCCCAAAGGCATCGGCGGCTTGTTCGATCTGATCTCCGGCCGCATGTCGCCCAACCGTCACGGCCTTCCCCTTGGGCCTGACAAAGGCAGTTTGCGTGAAGAGGAGGCGGAGAAATGAGCGGCGCTGGCACACTTCTTGAGGTCTCCGGCATTTCCGTCACCTTCGACGGCTTCCGGGCGATCAACAACCTGTCGTTCAACATCGGGCATGCCGAGCTGCGCGCCATCATCGGACCGAACGGCGCGGGCAAAACGACGTTCATGGACATCGTGACCGGCAAGACCAAACCCGATGAGGGCAAGGTGTTGTGGGGAGGCATGTCGCGCAACCTGATCGGCATGAACGAGGCCAAGATTGCGCGGGCGGGCATCGGGCGCAAGTTTCAACGCCCGACCGTGTTCGAAGATCAGAGCGTGTTCGAAAACCTGCTGATGGCGGTCAAAAACGACCGCAATCCGCTCAAGGTTCTGTTTTTCAAACCGAAGTTCAAGGATCTCGCGAAGGTCGAGGAACTGGCCTCTGAGATCGGTCTCGCCGACCAGTTGGCGCGCAAGTCGGGCGAGCTGTCGCATGGGCAGAAGCAATGGCTGGAGATCGGCATGCTTCTGGCGCAGGATCCGAAGCTTTTGCTGGTCGATGAACCGGCGGCGGGGATGACGCTTGGCGAGCGCGAACACACCACCGACATTCTGAAAGAAGCGGCGAAAACGCGCGCTGTCGTGGTGGTGGAACACGATATGGAATTCGTCCGACGGCTCGATTGCAAGGTGACCGTGCTGCATGAGGGATCGGTTTTGGCCGAAGGGTCGCTCGATCATGTGACGCAAAACCAGGACGTGATTGACGTCTATTTGGGCCGCTAAAGGAGAGGATACCATGCTCGAAGTCAAAAACCTCTCGCTGCATTACGGCGGTTCGCAAATTCTCTATGACGTCGATCTCTCAGCGCAGGCGGGCAAGGTCACCTGTGTCATGGGCACCAACGGGGTTGGCAAAACCTCCCTGATGAAGGCGATCTCCGGCACCCATCCGCGTTCGGGCGGCTCTATGATGCTCGATGGCGAAGATGTCGGCAAATCCCCGGCGCATGAGCTGGCGCATAAGGGCGTTGCAATCGTGCCGCAGGGGCGGATGATCTTTCCGCTTCTGACGGTGAAGGAAAATCTGGAGAGCGGATTTACCTGCCTGCCGAAATCCGAACATGTCATTCCGGACGAGATTTTCGAGCTTTTCCCGATCCTCAAGGAATTCATGCACCGCCGGGGCGGCGATCTTTCGGGCGGGCAACAGCAACAGCTCGCCATCGCCCGTGCCCTGATCATCAAGCCAAAGCTCCTGCTTCTCGATGAGCCGACCGAGGGTATTCAGCCCAATATCATTCAACAAATCGGCCGGGTGATTTCGCTTCTGCGCGAGCGTGGCGATATGGCGATCGTGTTGGTCGAGCAGTATTTCGAATTCGCCTACGACCTCGCCGATCAGCTCGTTTTCATGGAGCGCGGGCGGGTGACGTCCACTCACGATAAATCTGAAATTTCCAAGGAGGACGCGGCCAAGGTTTTCCGTATCGCCTGATCCCCTTTTGTCAAACCTGTCCGAAAATGCTGCGCAGCATGTTGTTCATCTGCGCAATCGGACTAGTTGATAAAAAACATTGCCGAAACCGGTTTCGGAAACGCAATGTTGCCGGGAGGAGGCGAATCAAGTGCGGTCAAACGGAACCATGGACCGTCGTGCGCGCGACACAGCGCGGGTGACGATATCGGATTTGTCCCGGGCCCTGAGCCTGACCAAAGGCACTGTTTCGCGTGCGCTTAACGGATATCCCGACATTTCAGAGGCCACGCGCAACCGGGTCATTCGGGCCGCGCAGGCCATGGGCTATCGCCCGCTCAGCCATGCGCAGGCGATCAAAACCGGGCGGAGTTGCTCTCTGGGTCTGGTGGTCGAGCTGTCACAATATGATGCGCACCGTCCCTTCCTCGCCGAATTTCTGGCCGGTCTGACACAGGCCGCCTCCGCCGAAGGTTGGACCCTCACCATCGCCACTTCGGAAAGCGAATCGGACACGATCCGCATCATGCGCGATCTGGTGCGCGACCGAAAAGCCGATGGGTTCATCCTGCAACGGGTGCTTTGGGAAGACCCGCGCATCGCCTATCTTGAGCGCGAGAATGTACCTTTTATCTGCTATGGGCGACCCAAAAATCGCGAAGGGATGTCCTATTTTGATGTCGTGAGTGAGGCAGCCATGGCCGATGCGATCACTTGGCTGACCCATCTCGGACATGAGCGCATCGGGTATATCGGCTCCGCACCGGACTATGCCTATTCTCATGCGCGCCGCGACGGCTATCGCGCCGGGCTTGCGGCCGAGGGGCTGCCGTTCGATCCCGCCCTCATGACCGAAGGTGCCTTGTCGCCCGATCATGCGGCGGCGGCTACGCGCGAGCTTCTGGCGCTTGAGACCCCGCCGACCGCGATCCTGTGCGCCACAGATACGCTCGCGCGCGGGGTCTATGAGGTCGCGAACACGCTTGGCCTCAAGATCGGGTCGGAACTTTCGGTCATCGGCTATGACGGCGCCCCCGAAGGGCAGGCCATGTGGCCGCGCCTTGCAACCTTTGCCGTCGACAACCGGCAAGCGGGCGCGCGGCTTGGCGAAATGTTCATTGCCCGGATGCAGGACCCGGAGGCTCCTGCGACCCAAGGCGTGATCCGGGCCACATTTACACCGGGCGGTTCCACGGGACGGCCCACGCTGACGTCAGATCAACTGGCGCGGCATCTGGCCGATCTGGCCGCTGTGACTGCGTAATTTCCATCAACTCAGGGAGAGAGAGATGACTTTCAAAAAACTGACCCTTCTGACGAGCGCCGCCACGGCGCTTGCGCTGTCGAGCATGGCGGCCGGGGCAGAGAACCTGCGCTTCTGGACCACGGAAGAACAACCGGATCGTCTGGCCAAGCAGGAGGCGATGGCTGCGGCTTTCGAAGCCAAGACCGGCAATACGGTCGAAGTGATCCCGGTCACGGAATCCGAACTTGGCACGCGGGCGACCGCGGCATTTGCCGCCGGTGATCTGCCGGATGTGATCTATCACTCGCTGCAATATGCGTTGCCCTGGGCAGAGGCCGGGATTCTCGATATGGATGCCGCGACCGATGTGATCGAAGCTCTCGGTGCCGATACTTTCGCCCCCGGCGCGCTCGCCATGGCGGCGATGGACGACGGCTACGCCTCCGTGCCCGCCAATGGCTGGACGCAGATGATCGTCTATCGCAAAGACCTCTTCGATGCAGCGGGTCTTGCGGCGCCGACCTCTTATACCGCCGTCGAGGCCGCCATCGAAAAGCTGCACAACCCGCCGGAAATGTACGGCTTTGTGGCCGCGACGAAGGTGGACGAGGCCTTCATGTCGCAGGTGCTCGAACATGTGTTCCTCGCCAATGGCGTAAGCCCGGTGGATGCCGATGGCTTTGCTCCGCTCGATGAAGCGAAGACCATCGAAGTTCTTGAGTTCTACAAGAAAATCGCCAATGCCTCGCCTCCGGGCGATCTTTATTGGGATCAGGCGCGGACGCTCTATTTCTCCGGCAATACCGCGATGGTCTTCTGGTCGCCCTTCATTCTCGATGAACTGGCCGGTCTGCGGGATAGCTCTCCGCCCACGATTAACTACGATCCGACCTCGACCGAATTGGCTTCGAAAACCGGAATCGTGACCAATTTCTCTGGTCCGTCGAACCCGGATGGCGCGGCCTATGCCAACATCAACTATTTCGGTATCACCACTGATGCCGCAACCGAGGCTGCCGAGGAATTCGTGGAATTTTCGATGAATGCGGGCTATCTCGAAACCCTGTCCATCGCGCCAGAAGGCATGTTCCCGACCCGTCGCGGCACCGAGGAAGATCCGACCTATTTCATCACCGAATGGGCGAAATTGCCGGTGGGTGTGGATCGCAAAGCGCCGCTGGGCGATCTCTATGCGCAGGACATGATCGACGAGATCGTTGGCGGTCTCGATGTGGCGCAGCGTTGGGGCGTCAAGGAAGGTCAGCTCGGTCTGGCGTCCAAGATGAACAACTCTCAGGTGATCAACCGCATCGTGCGCGAGTATATCGACGGCGCGATCGACGCGAAAACTGCCGTTGCGGATCTGAACGCCGAACTGAGCGGGATCGAGTAACGCCGCTCTCTTGCGGGGCGGCGTCCTCTGCCCCGCGACTTTGCCTTTAAAGACAGGGAGTTCTCCATGTCGGACATCGGACCGCCGCGCGGTGCCGGGCCTCTGGCCCGTACCGAGGCGCGGCTTGCCTGGGGGCTTTTGACCCCGACCATTCTTGCGGTTTCTCTCGTGGTGATCCTGCCGCTTCTGGCGGTGTTCTGGATTTCCGTGAAACCGGTCTCGCTTGCCGATTTGCGCGCGCCGGAGGCGGTTGTGCGCGAAGATTTGCGCGGACGACCCGCGGCGGCGGGCGACGAAGCGACGCTGCGCTACCGGCTTCGGAATTCCTCGCCGACCTCTGAAATCACCGGCGTGACGCTCACCGACATTTGGCCCGAGGGGCTGACTCTCGCGGGTGATCTCGATCCGCGCTGTGAGGTGGCGGAGGGGGCGCTTTTTTGTGATCTGGGCGACTGGGAAGGCGGGCATCGCGAGACGCTCAACATCCCGGTTGTGACCGAACAGGCGTGGTTCGACACGGGCGCTGATGTCGAGGACAGTCCGGCCAAGGTCGATGGCAAAGCCTCTTTCGTGCTGACCAATGGCGATTTCACGATGAAGAATTTCGTGTCCGTATTTGACGGTGGCGAGTTCTGGTCCGTGCTTGGAGTGACCTTGTTTTACACGATCTTCGGCACGGTCGGGGCGATGATCATGGGGCTGTTTGCCGCCATGTTGCTCAATCACTCCTTCAAAGGGCAGGGGATTTTGCGTGGGCTCTACCTCTTTCCCTATGTGGCTCCAGTGATCGCCGTCGCTTTCGCGTGGATCCTGCTCTTCGATCCGTTCTCAGGCTCCGCCAATGCGCTGTTTGTGCAGATGGGGCTGACCGATCAGGCGATCAATTTCTTTGGCGAGAAACCTCTGGCGCTTTTGATGGTGACGGCTTTTGAGATCTGGCGTTATTTCCCGCTCTCGTTCCTGTTCATCCTTGCGCGGATGCAGTCGATCCCGACGGACATGTATGAGGCCGCCGATATGGACGGGGCCTCGCCGTTTCAGCAGTTCTGGTATCTCAGCCTGCCGCAGCTTTTGGGCATCCTCTCGGTGCTGTTCCTGTTGCGCTTCATCTGGACCTTCAACAAGTTCGACGACATTTTCCTTTTGACCGGAGGCAATGCGGGCACGCGGGTGTTGACGGTGAATGTTTATGAACAGGCCTTCGCGGTCTCGAACATCGGTGCAGGGGCGGCGGTCGCCGTGGTGATCTTTGGCTGTTTGCTGTTGTTCTCCGTGTTCTTCTTCAAATTCATGTCGAAGGAGGAGGGGCTATGATTGGCGTGCAGCTTTTGGGGGCTTTGCCCCCCGCGCCTCTGGCGCTCCCCCCAGGATATTTTCAGACAAAAGAAGGGTGGGCGACATGAAATACCTTCGTTTCGGATATGTCACCGGCCCGCTTCTTGGCGTGCTATGGACCTTTGTCGTGGCCGTAACGGTTGCGGTGGCGATGAGTTTCGCCACGGGGGAGGCCTTTCGTCCGTCGATTTCGGGGGCGGTTCTCTTCGGCATTCCCACCGGATTGGCCCTCGTCTGGCGCGAGCGGGCGATGATCGCCTCTGCGGTGCTGACTGTGGTCTATTTCGTGGCGCTTTCGCTTGGGATCGGGCCGGTTTTGACTTCCAATGCCTCCCTGATCGCGCGCGTGGTGGCCGCGCTTTTCCTTGGGATCGGCATCGGCTGGCCGCTTGCGGTCTATCTCAAAGAGCTGACCATGGGCGCGCTGACGCGGCATGAGTTCGAGGATGCGGTGATCAAGGCGCTCAAGGGCTTTGGCTATGTGTTCTTCACGGCGATCGTGGTTATTCCGTTTTATGTCATGGTGATGACCAGCCTGAAGAATCAGGCCGAGCTGATGCAGAACCCGCTCGATTTCTCGATTGATCTGTCGCGGGGGTGGGGGCTGTTCCGGTCCTATGTCGAGCTGATGACGGAGTTCAATTTCGGCACTTATATGTGGACCTCGTTCTACATCTCCGTGCTGACGGTTCTGATCACGCTCCTCTTCGCCATTCCCGGAGCTTATGCGGTGGCAAGGCTCAGGTTCCGGGGGCAGGCGACGTTTTCGCGTTCGATCCTGCTGATCTATATGGTGCCGATGATCGTTTTGGCGCTGCCGATCTACATCGCGTTTTCGATGATGGGGCTGCGCAATTCAATCGCGGGGATCGTGATGATCTATCCGGTGACGACCATCCCCGTGGCGCTTTACATGCTGCAAGGCTATTTCCGCGGCCTGCCCGCAGAGATCGAGGAGGCGGGGCTGATGGACGGGCTCTCCCGGCTTCAGGTGATCTGGAAAATCACCCTGCCTTTGTCGCTTCCGGCGCTCGCCTCCGTGTCGCTTTACGTCTTCATGATCGCTTGGAACGAGTTCCTTTTGGCCTTCATGCTGTTGGACGATCCGTCGAAATTTACCCTGACGCGGGGGATCGCCTCGCTCAACTCGTCGGAAATTCCGCGACAACACCTTATGGCCGGGTCGGTGATTGCCACTGTGCCGATCATGGCGCTGTTCCTTGGGTTGGAGAAATTCATGACCAAGGGGCTGACGGCAGGGAGTGTGAAGGGATGACAGTTCTAAACCCACTCGACCAGGCCGCCCGAGACGTGCTCTTGGGCAATGATCGCGGCGGCTATACCATCCCGACGGCGCGGCTTTATCCGTTCCAATGGAACTGGGACAGCATGTTCTCCGCTTGGGGCTATTCCACCTTCGACATCGCGCGGGCGTGGACCGAGGTGGAGCTTTTGTTCGCCAGCCAATGGGCGACCGGCATGGTGCCCCATATGGTGTTTCACGAGGTCGATCCGGAGTACTTCCCCGGTCCCGAGGTTTGGGGGGCGGATCAGTCCCCGCCGACGTCGGGTATCTCGCAACCGCCCGTGGCCGCGACGCTCATTCGCAAAATCTATGAGGCCGATCCCGAAGTGGGCCTGCCGCATCTCCAGTCGCTCTATCCCAAGCTCGTTGCATGGCATGACTGGTGGATCAGAGAGCGCTGCCAAGACGGCCCGGTGGCCATTGTGCATCCGTGGGAATCCGGGCGCGACAATTGCCCGGACTGGGACATCGGGATGGCGAAAGTGCCGGTCGATGACAGCGATCCGTTCATCCGCAAAGCGCGGGAGAACAAACGGCGCGATCTTGGGCTCTTGAAGGCCGATCAGCGCCCTGTCGCCTCGGACTATGACCGCTATCTTGCGATCCTTGCGTTCGGGCGGTCGGTGCATTGGGACGACAAGGCAATGATAGCGGAGGGCCCGTTCCTGATGGCCGATCCGGGGATTACATTCGTGCTTCTGCGCGCCTTTGCCGATCTGATCGAACTGGGCCGCGTTCTGGGCGAAGACACCTCCGGTCTTGTGGCGCAGGAGGCCAAGCTGCGCGACGGGGCGGACAAGCTCTGGAACCCGGAGACGGGCTGGTTCGATGCCTACGATCTGCGGAGCGGGACTTTCGCGGGGGTGCTCGGATCGGGTGCGTTTTTGGCCTATCTCGCGGGCGTCTCCCGCCCGGCGCTCGATGCGCATTTTGCGCGAAGCTGGGACAAGGTCGCCTATGGCATCCCCTCTGCGGACCCGGAGAGCGAGAGGTTCGAACGCCGCCGCTATTGGCGTGGGCCGGTCTGGCCGGTGGTCAATTCGCTCATCGCCATGGGACTCAAGGATATGGGCCGCAAAGAGGCCGAAGCGCGGCTGAGGGACGAGACCGCCCGGTTGATCGAAGGCGGTGGGTTCTGGGAATATTACGATCCGATGGATGGCGCGCCCTGCGGTGGGCCGTCCTTTGGCTGGACGGCTGCCGTCTGGCTGACTTGGTGCGGTGTGAACCGTACCCCGCTTGCGGCAGGGAAGGAGTAAAACATGTCTAGCATTGAGTTACAGGCCGTCGAAAAATGGTTCGGCGATGTGCAGGTGATCAAGGGCGTCGATCTCAAGATTGACGAAGGTGAATTCATCATTTTCGTTGGCCCCTCGGGCTGCGGGAAATCGACGCTTTTGCGCATGATTGCCGGGCTTGAAGAGACCTCTCGCGGCAAGATTTTCGTGGGCGAACGCGATGCCACGGCAGAGCCGCCCTCGAAACGTGGTCTTGCGATGGTGTTTCAGTCCTACGCGCTCTATCCGCATATGTCGGTGCGCGACAATGTGGGCTTTGCGCTCAAGGCCGCGGGGGAACCGAAGGATGTGATCGCCAAGAAAGTCGATGAGGCGGCGCATGTGCTGAAGCTTACCGATTATCTCGATCGCCGTCCGAAAGACCTCTCCGGCGGGCAGCGTCAGCGCGTGGCCATCGGCCGTTCCATCGTGCGCGATCCGACAGCGTTTCTGTTCGACGAACCGCTCTCGAACCTCGACGCCGCGCTTCGGGTCGAGATGCGCTATGAGTTGGCGAAGCTGCACCGGTCGCTTCAAAGTACGATGATCTATGTGACCCACGATCAGGTGGAGGCGATGACGCTCGCCGACCGGATCGTTGTTCTTGAAGCGGGCAAGATCGCGCAGGTCGGGTCGCCCAAAGAGCTTTACGAACGTCCCGGAAACCTCTTCGTGGCACAGTTTATCGGCTCTCCGAAGATGAACGTCATTCCCGCCGCGGCGATGGGGCTTGGCGAGAAGGGCAAGGATCTTGGCATTCGCCCTGAACATATCTCCATTGTCGCGCCCGGTGAGGGCGATCTCGATGGCGTGGTCGATGTGGTCGAATATCTGGGTGCCGACACTTACATCATCGTCGATGCCGAAAACGGGGCCGGGCCGATGACCATTCGCGATCTTGGAGACGCGCCGCATCGGCCGGGGGAAAAGGTCGGGTTGAAATTCGGCGAAGGGCGCACGCATCTGTTCGACGAAAAAGGTTTGGCGATCCGCTGAGCTGTCATCCGTTCGTGACGCTCGGCTCCTAAACAGGGACCGATCTGAGCGAAGGAGAATGACATGACTCTGCCCGTTATCGGTGCGGCGCTGAACGTCGAACACCTGCCGGAATTTCGGGATTGGCTGTTCGAGAAAGACCGCGATCTGGAGCTTCAGAGCTTTATCTGGCCGGAGATGCTGATCAAGGGTGACTGGCACGATCTGGTGGCCGAGGCCAAGGCGCATCTCGATGGATACAACGGCCGGATGGGCATCCATGGCCCGTTTTGCGGGCTGTCCTTCTCAAATCCCGACCCGGACATCCGCGCCGTGGTCAAAACCCGTATGTTGCAGGGGCTCGAGATTGCCGAAGCCCTTGGGGCGCGGTTCATGGTGATCCATTCGCCCTACACAACTTGGGACTGGCACAATCTCGACATGTTTCCCGGCGCCCGTCAGCGCGTGCTGGCGATGGCGCAGGAGGTGCTCGGCGATGTGGTAAAACGCGCCGAAAATATTGGTCTCACGCTCATGTTGGAGAATATCGAAGACATCGAGCCGGAAGATCGCAAAATCCTTGCGCAGAGTTTTGACTCAGAGGCGATCCGGCTGTCGGTCGACACCGGGCATGCCCATTATGCGCATGGCGCCACCGGCGCGCGCCCGGTCGATCATTTTATCCGCTCGGCGGGCGAGATGCTGGGCCACGTTCACCTTCAGGATGCCGATGGCTTTGCCGACCGGCACTGGGCGATTGGTGAGGGGACGATCCGTTGGCACGGCGTATTCCGGGCGCTGGCGGAGCTCAAGTCGGAGCCGCGCCTCATCCTTGAACTGCGCGAGGCGTCGGACATCTGGTCGTCAATGAACTGGCTAAGCCGCGAAGGGCTTGGCCAGTAGGAGTGACATTCATTCCGCAGGCATGGGGCGGGTGGCGAAGGCGACGGGGCGCGCGGCATTTTGCCGTTTGGCGGATTTCTGAATGTCGCCAAGCCAGGCCACGACGATCAGGATCAGCGCACCCAGCGGCATGAGCACCCAACCGAGCCATTCTGCCTCGGAATAATAGCCCATAATCACATGGTTGAAGAGCGCAAGGATCGTTCCTGCGGCAAAAACCAGCAAGCCCTGACGTCCGAGAAGCCGCAAGAAAGACAGGGCTTGCGACCCGGTCAGCCGCGTCACCCAAGGCAGGCAGGACAGCACATAAGCCAGCGCGAGCGCATGCGTCATGCGCGGCAGCGCAAGGAAAGTCTTGTCATGCGACACCATGTTGAACGGCAGTCCAGCTTTGCCCAAAAGCGCCATCTGGTGGTTCAGCACAGGGCCGACCCCGGGCACGTAGCGCCACGCGACCACCAGCGCGAGCCAGCCAAGCGCGAGCCAGAACAGCCACGGTGTTTTCGGCACGAAACGTTCGCCCCGGCGCAGGAAAATGCCGGTCAGAAGTCCCACGACAAAGATCAGTTGCCACGCCACCGGGTTGAAGAACCAACCGCCCGGGTTGGGGTAATTCGGCAGGTTCAGTCGCCAGATCCCGGCGGCCAGCCAGAGCGCGATGGACAGGCCCAAAAGCAGCATCGGTCGCCAGAGCCCGAGAAGGATCATCAAGGGCCCGCAAAACAGCAGGACCGAATAGGCCGGCAGGATGTTCACATAGCCAAGCTGATGGCCCAGAAGCGGGATGCCGATCAGTGCCTCTTGGGTGTTGTTGAAGACCTGTTTGAGATTGATCTTGGTCAGCAACTCGTCGACGCCAAACCATGTTGCGCCCGCCGAGAAAATCGCGATGGCCAGCATGGTCAGCAGGATTTGCACCATGTAGAGGGTCCAGGACCGTTTCCACATCGGAGCTGTGGCCTGCCAGAGGCCTTTCTCGCCAATCGCCTGAAACCGCCCGGTATAGGCGAGGCCTGCGGCGATGCCCGACATGATGAAAAACGCCTCCGCCGCATCGGAAAAGCCGATGTTGCGGACGGTGAGATATTCATAGGGGTTCTCCGGCGAGTGATCGACGAAGATCATCAAAAGCGCCAGCCCGCGAAACGCGTCGATCCGGGGGTCGCGCGGACGCTTGGTGGGTTGGGCAAGCTCGGTGGGCACCGCGATGTCATGCCGGGACATGGGTCACCTCCGTGGTCAGGGTTTCATTGCGAGGCTCGGATTGCCAACGGCCAAGAATCTCGCGATAGCTGCGGATTACCGGCGCGGGGCGACGTTCTTCGGGTACGAGAAACAGTTTGTGTGTGAGCGGGCGCGAGGTCCAGGCGATCAGGAAGGGGGCTGCCAGCATCGGCAGGCAGACCGGTAGGAGCCAGAAGGTGAGATCGGGGGCCACACGGGCGACAATGGCCAGAGCCGCGCCACCGGTGAGCATGATCCAGAGACCAGCGCGAAAGCCCTCGGCCAGTGTCAGAGCGCCTTCGCCGCGCTGGTTGGCGGGCCAGCCGCCATCGCGGCCTGAAAGCACCTGCATCACCGCCTTGGTCTGATACATCAGCATCAGGGGGGCGATCAGGGATGACAGCAGGATTTCGGCCACGACGGAAAAACCTGCCCGAATGGAGCCGCCGAAGCGCGCTGTGCGACGCGTGCCGGAGGCCTCGTAGAGGATCGCGAATTTCGGCAGGATCAGAAGCCCCATGATGCCGACGATCAGCGCAGTGATCTCCTTGGTCCGATCATCCGGGAAAACCGGGAAGAGCATATGCGGTTCCGGGAAATAGTTCGGCACCGGTGCGAGGATCGTCGCCACCACGGATGTGATCAGAAAGGCCGCCCAAAGCACGGAAACGAGGTAGGCGAAGATGCCCTGAAGGAAGACAAAACGCGACCATGCCGCCAGACCCGGAGCGAGCAGGAGCCGGGAATGCTGAAGGTTGCCCTGACACCAGCGGCGGTCGCGTTTGGCGTAAGACAGGATGTTCTCCGGGCCTTCCTCGAAGGAGCCGCCGATGCTGTGATCGACCTGCACGCGCCAGCCGGCACGGGCCAGAAGCGCGGCCTCGACGTAGTCGTGGCTGAGAATATGCCCGCCAAAGGGCGGCGGTCCGGCCAGTTCCGGCAGCGCACAACTTTCGGCAAAGGCCTTGAGCCGGACCATGGCGTTGTGGCCCCAGAATGGGCCGGTGTTGCCCTGAAGGCGCTCGAGCCCACGGGTGAAGACCGGGCTGTGAAAGCTCGCGGCAAATTGCATGGCACGTCCGAAGAAGGAGCGCGCGCCGATGATTTTCGGCAGGGTCTGCAAGAGCCCGAGTTTTGGATCGGCCTGCATCTTGGCGGCCATGTCGCGGACCGTGCGGCCCTCCATGAGGCTGTCGGCGTCGAGGATCAGCGCAAAATCATAGGCCCCGCCGGAGCGGTGGATGAATTCTTCGATATTACCCGCCTTGCGGCCCCGATTGTCGCTACGGCGACGGTAGAAAATCCGGCCTTCGCCATGGGTTTCCGCGATCAGGCGCAGGTAAGTCTGACGCTCCAGAAGGGCGGACTCTTCGTTGCGTGTGTCTGAGAGGATCGCGATGTCGGCAGCCAGACCTTCGGCGCGGATCGAATGATCCATCGCGGCGATGCGGGCAAAGGTGGTGATCGGGTCTTCGTTACAGATCGGCACCAACACGACGAGGCGCGGGGCCGGTGTGGCCAGATCGGGTGTCGGGCGCGGTTTGCGGACGCTGGGTGCCAGCCCCACGAAAGACAGGGTCGCGCCCCAGGCCAGCCAGGCCGTGGTCACGAAAATCAGAAGCCCGCGCACCACGTCCCAGACATCGACGCCGTCCTGAATCGCGGCATCGGCCAGAAGCGTTGAGGCGATGAGTGCGGCGAGAAGTGCGAAACTCAAGGCCAGAAAACGCAAAAGCCTGGTCCGCGGGTCGGCGGCCAGTGCCTTGCGGGGGGAAGACGACATGTCCGTGCCTCCCTCAGACGGGCTTTCCGGGCAAGATCAGACGCAGCAGACGCGGCCACTCGGCGCGCATGGTGTCGCGTTCGAGCACCTGCTGCGGCATGTCGAGCGGCGCCTCGGGCGGCATCCAGTCCAGAGATGCGTCCAGAAGGGCGTTGGTATCGGTGTCATGTGGAGTGTGCGTCACAGTCATTCCCTCACCCATTGATAAAGCCATGTTTCCGTCAATGTCTGATCATAACCCGTCAGGGCGGCTTTGAGTTCCGCAACACTTCCGGGATCGGCCTTGGCCTCGATCACCAGACGCCAGATATCGGTATCGCTGACCTTGCTGACAATAGCCTGCTTGATCTCTCCACGGCCAATCGTGACCTGCGGGAGCAATTCGGCGTCGGCGGGCAGGGAAGACAGGGTGCCGCCTACGAAATCGATCACGAATTTGCGCGTATCGCTTTTCTGTTCGACACCGGCCACGCCACCTTCGCCAACGCGAGTGCGCAGGATGCGGGCACGGTCCACACTGCGGTCGCCTTCGGGGGCCATGCCCCAATGCAGGCGATAGGCATATTCGAGTGCGGTCCCTTTTTCCATTTTGCCTTCAGGCACCCAGAAAGCGACGATGTTGTCATTGCCTTCGAGTTTCGACGGGATCTCCACCAGCCGCACCGTGCCTTTGCCCCAATCGCCGATCGGTTCGACCATAAGCGAGGGGCGGCGTTCGTAATGCGCCTGCGCGTCGAGGTAATCGCCGAAATCGCGGCTGCGCTGCACGAGGCCGAAGGACAGCGGGTTTTCCGCGCCGAGATACGAGCTGGCCAGACGCGGCGGGTTGTTCAGCGCGCGCAGGAAGGTTTCGCCGCCACGGGTGTTGAGCACGAGATATTCGCTGTCATGCACGGAGGCGCGGAAATCGTCGAAGCCCCGCGGATCGGCGCCGCCGAAGAGATACATCGAGGTCAGGGGCGCGATGCCGATCTGATCGGTTTTCTCGCGCAGGAACAGCCGGGCGGTGACCTCCATCTCGGTGGTCGCGCCGGGGGTGATCGCAAAGCGATAGGCGCCGGTGACGGATTTGCTGTCGAGCGCGGCATAGACCACGATCGTCGCCGCACCCGGCACAGGGCGTTCGAGCCAGAAATCGGTAAAGCGCGGGAACTCTTCGCCGCCGTTCATGGCGGTGTTGACGGCAAGACCGCGCGCCGACAGGCCATAGACGTTGCCACGCCCCAGAGCGCGGAAATAGCTCGCGCCGAGGAAGGCGATCAGCTCGTCGAAAATATCGGCGCGGTTGAGCGGATTGTGCAGACGGAACCCCGCAACCCCCGGCATCGGCGTATCTTCGGGGATCTGCTCGCTGACATTGCCGCCATATTCGAAATCGTGGGTGGA
The DNA here is from genome assembly GCF_051054295.1 of Celeribacter sp. SCSIO 80788. Taxonomy (GTDB): domain Bacteria; phylum Pseudomonadota; class Alphaproteobacteria; order Rhodobacterales; family Rhodobacteraceae; genus Celeribacter. Next base: position 3,392,294 of record NZ_CP150482.1, read on the forward strand.
GAATTCCATCGGCTGCGCGCGCCCGTCGACGATCTCGTAGATATGCACCGGCTCTTTGAAGAGCCAGCCGAGATGAAAGGCGTGCAGGCGGAACTCCTGCCCTTCGTCCTGCCAGCGGGCATGGTCGGGGCGGAACCGGATGCGTTGATAGGAATCGTAATCGAGGCTTGCGAGCGGGCCGTCGATCTTCTGCGCCTCATGCCAGCTTTCGCCTGCTGCGGCGCGCATCTCTTCGCTCAGGGCATCGAAGCTGAAGAGCGGGAATTCGGGCGTCTCGACAACCGGTTCGGCCGGGGCCGCGGGCGCGGGCTGGGCTTCCGGCGTCGTCTCCTGCGCAGGCAGCGCATAGGGCATCATCGTGGACAAGGCGACAGATCCCGCAAGCGTCGCAAGAAAGCGACGGCGGCGAAGATTGTCAGGGGTATTTTCGGTTGCGGCGGTGGAACCGGCGGGGATCGTCAAACTGGCACTCCGTAAAGTCATGGTCAGGGCAGTAGATAGGGCTTGGATTTTGCTCTGCAGCAGAAAATGCCAATCTGCGGGTGTTTCGGGCGGAAAGCTGCTTAATGCGGGCGGAATTCCACCTATTCTCAACGCCTTTTGACCTTTTTTGTCCATCGCGCAAGTGGGATTCTTTGCACAGTATAAGGATTCCTTGTGGAGTCAGTGTGATCTGATTTCGCACCTGCGGCACGATTGTTCGTAAAAGTGTTACATCGGTGGCGCGCATGGTTTCCAGTGTGAAAAACGCACATAACTCCCCGTCACCCGGCCATCGCTGCCGCGACTCACTCCAAGGGGAGACAGGCATGACAAAGGGGGCCGCGATGCAGCCCCCTTTTTGCTGTGATGTGAGGGTGAGGGATCAGCGTCCCTGCATGATCATCCTGTAACGCAGCTGATCGAAGATCACGGCGAGGATCAACAGCCCGCCCAGAAGCACCATCTGCATATAGGAACTGATCTTGGCGAGGTTCATGCCGTTTTGCACCATGACGATGAAGAAGGCGCCGAGCACAACGTTTTGCACCCGCCCGATCCCGCCCCGGAGCGACACACCCGCGATGACACAGGCCGAGATCGATTCGAGCGCCATGGTGCCGCCGAGGTTTGCCTCGCCGCTCTCCACGCGCGCGGTCAGAAGGACGCCTGCGAGGGCCGCAATCAGCGAGCAGATCACATAGGCCAGAACGAGGGTTTTCTTGGTGTCGATCGCCGAAAGATGTGCCGCTTTGATATTGCCGCCCACAGCATAGAGCCGCGTCCCCAAGGGCGTGCGCGACATCACCAGCCACATGACGGCGATGCAGATGATGGCGATGAAGACCGGCACCGGGACGCCGAACCATTTGCCAAAGCCGAACGTGTCGCCAAAGGCAAAGGGCAAGCCGGAGATCGGGATGCCGCCGGTCATGAACAGCGCAAGCCCCGCGCCGACGGAGGAGACGCCCAGCGTCATGATGAAGGGGGAGACCTCGAAATAGGCAACGCCCACGCCGTTGATCAGCCCGACGATCAGCGCCACGATGCCGCCCGCCGCGATGCCGATGGCGATGATCAGGAACACGCTGTCGAACACGCCCGCTGCCCATGTCATCGAGAGCGCGGAGACGACGGAAGTGAGTGCGATTGCCGTGCCGACGGAGAGATCGAACCCGCCCGAGACCAGCACCAGCATCTGCCCCAGGGAGACGAGCACCAGATAGACCGACTGGCGCGCGACGTTCACAAGGTTTTGCCCGGTCAGGAACTTGTTCGACATCAGGGAAAAGACGACGAGCGCGATGGCGAGGAAAAACGGCAGGACGCCAACGCGGAGAAACAGGGTTTTGATCGGATTGGCGCGCGGTTCGCTCTGCGCCTGTGCGGTTGCATCGCTCATTGGACGGGCTCGCTTTCGGTGAAGAAATGTTTGAGGACGGTGTCTTCGCTGGCCTCCGCGCGCGGCAGTTCCGCGCTGATCCGGCCATTGGCAAAGACGAGAAGACGGTGGGAGAGGTTGATCGCTTCGGGCAGATCGGAGGAAATGACGACAACGGCCTTGCCCGCCTCCGCCAGCGCCTTGATCTTGAGGTAAAGCGCTGCGCGCGTGCCCATGTCGACGCCCACGGTGGGCTCATCGAAAATATAGACATCCGCCTCCTGACCGAAGGCTTTGCCGAACAGAACCTTTTGCTGATTGCCGCCCGAAAGCTGCGAGACGCGGCGGGTGCGATAGGCGTCGGGCAGTTCCACCCGCGTGGCGATCCCGGCCACCGTGTCGCGCACGGAGCGCCAGTCGATCCAGCCGCGTTTCACCGGGCGACCTGAGGTCACCACATTGAGCGCAAGATTGTCGTCGGAGGTTTTGGCAAGGTCCAGCCCCTCGTGTTTGCGATCGGGCGAGAGGTAATAGAGACCGGCGCGGATGATCTCGCGGGTCGGTCGCCCGGTGATGTCATGGCCTTTGAGCGCGACCGTGCCGGAGCGCACCGGCACAAGCCCCATCATCGCGCGGAAGAACCGCGATTTGCCACAGCCCACAAGCCCCGCGACGCCCAGAACTTCGCCCCGCCGCAGCGTCAGAGAGGAAGGCGCGACACCGGAGGTTGCGAGGTCTTGAACCTCAAGCACCACCTCGCCCGGTTCGGTCGCAATCGTCGGGTAAATCTCGGCAATCGCGCGCCCGGTCATCATCTCGACGAGGGCCGCCTCATCGGTGCCCTTCATGTCGACGGTGCCGATCTTGGCCCCGTCGCGCAGCACGGTGATGCGGTCGGCGATGCGTTTGAATTCTTGCATCCGATGCGAGATGTAGATGATGCCAACGCCCTTGGCCTTTTGCCGGTCGATGAAGTTGAACAGGTGATCCACCTCGCGATCCGTGAGCGATGCGGTCGGTTCGTCGAGGATCAACACCTTGGGATCGCCATGAAACGCCTTGGAGATTTCCAGCATCTGCTGTTGCGCCCGCGACAGAGACGAGACCTGCGCAGTGGGCGAAATGGGAAAGCCCAAAGTGTCGAAAATCTCCTGCGCGCGGCGGCGCATTTCGGCATGGTCGATCAGCATCCCGGTGCGCGGTTCCTGCCCGAGAAACATGTTCTCGGCGACCGTCAGCGTCGGGATGAGGGAGAATTCTTGGAACACGGTGAAGACACCGTGGGATTTGGCGCGCGCCACCGAGTCGAAGGTGACTTCGTGGTGGTCGAGGTAAATCTTGCCCTCGGACGGAGTGTTGGCACCCGCCAGCATGGAGATCAGCGTGGATTTTCCCGCGCCGTTTTCGCCAAAGAGGACGTGCACTTCGCCGGGCATGAGGTCGAAATCCACCCCGTCGAGCGCACGCACGCCGGGGTACGTCTTGGTCAGATTGTGGGTCGTGAGAAGAGGAAGAGTCATAGGGCCTCCTGAGCGGGTGAGGCAGCAGGGGACTGCCTCACCCGACATGGTCTTCAGATCATGTCGAAGATCGGTCTGGGATCACTCGACGGAGAAGACCGGACGGAACCCTTCCGGCGGAAGGATCGCATCGCGGGACACATCACCGATGTTGTCCTGATCGACCACGAAGATTTTCGGACCAACGTGTTTGACGTAGTCTTTGCCTTCGATGATCCGGACGGCCTGATCCATGGCGATCCGGCCTTGGATGACCATCGAGTCCGCCGGAGCCGCTTCGATCATGCCGCGCTGGATGCCGGTGTAGACGCCGGGGGTCATGTAAAAGGCCAGAAGGCCGATCTCGTCTGTGAGGCCACGCTCACGCAGAAGACCCTGCGCAGCTTCGGCGGTCACGGCGGTGCCTGCGAGGTATTTCACGTCCGGATCGGATTGCAGCACATCTTCGACGAGCTTGAGCTGGGCTTCCTTGCCGGTGTCGCCATAGCGCGGTTCGAGAACCTCAACGGCGGAGCTTTCGACGGCCTTAAGGAAGCCGGTGTTCGCGGCCTCGACCCAGCCTGCGCCTGCCGGACCAGGGAACCAGCCGACCTTGACCGGATCGGTGCCCGCCGGGTGTTTCTCGGCCAGATATTTGCCGGTCTCAAAGCCCATCGTGTAGAAGGACACCAGAGATTTCGCGGAGATGTCCGGCGAGGACACGCCGTTGATCACGTCGATCACGGGGATGCCTTTGGCGGCGGTTTCTTTGATCACGTTGTTGAGGCCATCGTAGGAGATCGCGCCGATGATCACCGCGTCCGCACCTGCGGCCACGCAATCTTCGATCTGGCTGACCTGCTTGGCAAGTTCGGTATACCCGCCTGCTTCGACGAGGTTCATTTTGACGCCAAGGCGCGCAGCCTCTTCGGCAACGCCGTAATCGACACCCAGCCAGTAAGCGTCTTTCATATGCGGAAAGGACACGCAGATGTCATAGGCCTCGTCGGCTTTTTCAAGCGGCACATAGGTGACGGGCGATGCGGTCCCATCGGTGGAGAAAGCGGGGGTGACTTCCTCGGCCTCATAGGGGAACCAGTCTTCGGCGAAGCTGGGAGCGGTGGCCAGTGCGGCGAGCGCCACACCTGTCATCAGGGCAAGTTTCATGGATCTGACTCCTTGTTGGTTCATCAGGGAAGGCGGCTTGATGCCGCTTTTTGTGGTTAGAGGGTGGGGCTTAAGCCCCGGGTGTCAGCCCCTCAGGCGAGGGACTGACGAATGTCTTCGATCATGGCCTTGCGCTCGGCACGGGCCGCCAGCGCTTCGTCCATTTCGACACGTTTGAATTTGACCGGCGTGTTGGGCTGGAGCTGGCCGATCAGGTCCATATCCGCCGAAATCACAGCGCCAAGGGTAAAGTAGCCGCCGCCCGAGACCGCATCGCGGTGCAAAACGATGGGTTCAAGCCCGCCGGGCACCTGAATGGAGCCGTAGGAATAGCAGCCGTCGACGATGTTCGACGGATCGGAGCCTGCGCCGAAGGGCTGTGGGCGATCCACGAATTCCATCGGAGACCCACCCCGGAAACGGTACCCCATACGGTCCGCTTCGGGCGCGACCACCCAATCGTCGTCAAAGAACGCCTTCTGGCATTTCTCGGTCAGGCGGTGCCAATAAAGCCCGGTGACAGCGCGCAGCACGGCCGGGGTGCCGGGGCGGCGGCGGAGCGCATCGGGGACCACGCGCCCCTCCGCCACCACGGACCCGGTGCCGACGGGGATCACATCGCCCGCAGCAATCGCACGCCCTTCGAACCCGCCAAGCGCGCCGATGGGATAGGTCGAACGCGACCCGAGCGCAGGCTCCGTGGCGATGCCGCCGGAGACGGCGATATAAATCCGCGCGCCGGTTTTCAGAAAGCCGAAGGACAGAACCTGCCCCGGTTTCACGGTAAAGGAGGTCCAAGTTTCGCGCGGCTCACCGTCGAGGAACATCGGCATCTCGGCGCCGGTGACCGCCACGCTCATCTCGGCGCCGAATTTGATCTCCGGTCCCATGAACACGGCCTCAAGACCCGCCGCGCCCTCGTCATTGCCGACGAGAAGGTTCGCAGCCCGAAAAGCAAGCCGATCCATCGCCCCGCCTTCGGGAATTCCGAGGTGGAAATAGCCTGGACGACCCAAATCCTGAATGGTCGTCGCCAGACCGGGTTTGATGATCTCAAGCGTCATTGAGGGCCTCCATCAGCTTGGCGTTAAAGCCGGTCATGTCTTTGTTGAACGCATCGAGATCAAACTCGACCTCGGCGATGCGCGGCGTGTAAGTGCCGTCCTCGATCTCCTTGGTGATCGCGTCGAACTCTTCGCGTTCGATGGGTTTCCATTTGACGATGTCGCCGGGGCGGAAGAAGACCATGAAGTCCTTGAGGTAACCGACCTTCTGATCCGGGTCGAAAATCGTCATGGGCGTGATGCCGAACATCTGATAGCCGCCCGCGCCGCGCACGGAATAGATACAGCTGAAACAGCCGCCGATCCCCACCGTGTGCCGCGGCGTGTCGGTGCGCGGGCGGAGGTATTTCGGCACTTCGATCTGTTTGTCGCGATCCACGAGCTGATAGAGAAACGGCAGACCCGCGACGAAACCCACCATGGAGACGAACCACGGCTGCGAATGGAAAGCCTCGATCAGGGCATCGACGCTGTCATAGCCATTGATCCGCGCGGCGTATTCCAGATCCGATCCAGACGGGTCCTGGTGGCGCTCGCGAAACCGCATCAGGGTTTCGTGGGTCCATGGGTCTTGGAAATAGACCGGGATTTCAATGATCCGGGTGACGAGGCGTTTGTCCTGCACCTCGGCCTTGTGTTCGAATTCCTTGATCTTCGCCATCATCGCCTCGGGCGCGACCACATCGGGGTCGAACCGCACCTCGAAAGAGGCGTTGGCGGGCAAAATCTCGGTCACGCCGGGGATATTCGCCTCGCGCACCATGTTCGACAGGGACAGCGCGATGAAGAAAGCGTCGAGCGACATTTCATCGTCGATCTCGACATAGATATGTTCGTCCCCGCCATAGCTGTAACGCGTTTTCATGCGGCGTCTCCTTTGGTTGCGGACAGGTTTCCGGCCTCAAGCCACGGCTCAAGCCATTGGGTGTGGAAGGCGCCTTTGCGCACCTCCGGATCAGCGGCCAACGCCAGATGCAGCGGCGCGGTCGTTTTCGTGCCGCCGATTTCCATGCTCTCAAGTGCTGTCACCAGCTTGTCGATCGCCGCCTCGCGCGTGTCGGCATGGACGATGACCTTGCCCAAGAGCGAGTCGTAGAACGGCGGGATTTGATAGCCCTCGGAGAGAAAGTGATCGAACCGCACGCCTGCGCCGCTCGGCTCTTTCAGCGTTGATACGACACCCGGCCAGGGCATGAAGTTCATAAACGGATCTTCGGCGCAGAGCCGCACTTCGATGGCGTGGCCGATTTTTTTGATCTCGTCTTGGGTCATCGACAGCTTGGCGCCGCCGCAGACCTTGATCATCTCCGCCACAAGATCAACGCCGGTAACCATTTCGGTCACGGGATGTTCGACCTGAATGCGGGTGTTCATTTCGATGAAGTAGAATTCATTCGCCGCCTCATCATAGAGATACTCAAGCGTCCCTGCGCCGCGATAGTTCACCGCCTTGGCGAGTGCGACGGCAGAGGCGCAGAGGCTTTCCCGGGTCTCATCGTCAAGACACATGGCCCCGGCTTCTTCCCAGACCTTCTGGCGGCGGCGTTGCAGCGAGCATTCGCGCTCATAGCAATGCACGGCGGTTTCGCCATCGCCCAGAATTTGCACCTCGATATGGCGCGGCGAGAGGATCGCGCGTTCGATGTAGAGACCCCCGTCGCCAAAGGCGGCTTCAGCTTCCGCCTTGGCCTGAGGCGCGAGGTTTTTCAGCTCCGCCTCGTCTTTCGCGATCCGAATGCCACGACCACCGCCGCCAGCGGCAGCCTTGATCATCACCGGATAGCCGATCTTTTCGGCCACGCTCAGGGCCTCGGTGACATCAATGCGGCCATCAGAGCCGGGGACAACCGGCACACCTGCGGCCTCAGCGGCCTGACGCGCGGCAACCTTGTCGCCCATGCGTTCGATGGTGTCGGCGGAGGGGCCTACGAAGATCAGACCGGCCTCTTCGACGGCACGGGCAAAGGCCGGGCTTTCCGAAAGAAAGCCGTAGCCCGGATGGATCGCATCCGCATTCGTGGCCTTGGCGGCTTCAAGGATCGCGGGGATGTTCAGGTAGCTGGCTTTCGACGGCGCGGGGCCCACGCAAATGGCCTCATCGGCAAGCTTGACGGCCAACATCTCTGTGTCTGCTTCGGAATGTGCCTGAATCGTGTGGATGCCGAGGGCTTTCGCGGCTTTCACCACGCGCACGGCGATCTCCCCACGGTTGGCGATGAACAGGCGTTCGATGGCCATCTTAGTCAAGCTCCGCCAGCACAGCGCCTGCGGTGACGGGGCTGGCGTCTTCTGCGACATAGCCCTTGAACGTCCCGGCCACCTCAGCATTCACCGCGATGAAGGTCTTCATCACTTCGACGAGGCCGATCTGGTCGCCCACAGCCACGGTGTCGCCCGGCGCTTTGAACGGCGGCTCTTCCGGGGAAGGCTTGTGGTAAAACGTGCCGGGGAGGGGGGATTGGATAGCGCTCATTGTGATGTTCCCTGTTGTTGGAGCCGGTTTCAGGCGGTCTCGAGCACGGCAGAAGCCGGTGCGATGTTGATACCATTCTCTGTGAGAGCGGTGCGAATGGCGCGGCCGATGTTGAGCGCGCCGGGTGTATCGGAATGGAAACAGATCGACTCGAAATCTATGTCGATGTCTTGGCCCGTGACCGTCGTCACCTTGCCCTCGACACAGGCCCGCAGGCATTTTTGCGCGATCTCCTCCGGGTCGGGGCGCGCGACGCGGCGGGTAAATACAATCGACCCGTCGTCGCCATAGTCACGATCGGCATAGAACTCCCGGATCACCGGCTGGCCGAGACGTTTGGCGACCTCATAGGTTTTCGAGCTGCCCATGCAGAAGATCAAGAGATCGCCGCTGATCGCCGCCAGACTTTCGATCATATGGCGCGACAGCTCTTCGTTGACGGCGGCCTCCATGTAGAGCGCGCCATGCGGTTTGACGTGCTGGAGACGGATGCCGTGGCGACGACCGAATTCGCGCACCGCGCCGACCTGATAGATGATGTCGTTCACAAGTTCTTCGGGCGTCGTTTTGATATAGCGGCGGCCAAAGCCCTGAAGATCGCGGTAGCCGGGATGGGCGCCGAGGCCGACGCCGTAGGCCTGTGCCAGTTTGATCACCCGGTCCATCGAGTTCGGATCGCCGGCATGAAACCCGGCCGCGATGTTGGCGGAGGAAATCAGAGCCATCAACTCTTCATCCGGGGCTTCGCTCAGAACCCAATGTCCGAAGCCCTCTCCCATGTCGCAATTCAAATCGATGATCTTTCGCATGTCCGGTCCTTAATTTCGTTGCAGCCATCCTCGGGTGAAACTCTTTGAGTTGTAAAATTCAAAATATAGCGGATGCATTATCGGAAAATCAGAATGAATTTTTGAAATTTGGATTACGGAAAAATCGCTTGGAATAGGGAAATGATGCCATATTGAGCAGGTTCGAAACGAAATCGCCCAAAAGTAGTTTTGATTTTCCGATAATAGATATGCGCAAAATCGAAATTTACGTTTTCAGACCGATGCGGCAGGATGTTTCGAAATATCTCTCCGAAGAGTTTCGGAGAATCCGAACGGGGAGGACTTCATGAATCTGCGTCAGCTTAAATATTTCATCGCCACAGCCGAGCTCGGTCAGGTTAGCCGCGCGGCGAGTGAGCTTAGAATTTCGCAAAGCTCGATCACCTCGGCGGTACGCGAATTGGAGCAGGATCTCGATGCGATTCTGTTTGTGCGCACGGCCCATGGCATGGAACTGACGCCGCCGGGACGGGAGCTTTTGGGGGCAGCGCGCGAGATCATGGAAAAGGTCGAAATGGCGCGCAATGTGGTGCAGAGCCATTCCGAGATCGAAGGTACGATCAACATCGCCGCCACCTATACGGTGATCGGCTATTTCCTGCCCTACCATCTCGACCGGCTGAAGCACCGCTTTCCCAAGCTCGACATCCGGCTGAGCGAGCTCAATCGCGAGAGCATTGAGGAGGGGCTGATCACCAATCGTTTCGATATGGCCGTTTTGCTGACCTCCAACACCGCCAATCCCGAGCTCGAAACCCAGACGCTTTTGCGCTCGCAGCGCCGTCTCTGGGTGCCGCAGAACCATCCGCTTCAGCTCAAAGGCGTGGTGAGCTTTGAGGAAATCGCGGAAGAGGATTACATCATGCTGACGGTCGACGAAGCGGCGCATACTTCGATGAAATACTGGGGGCCGACGGGACTTTCGCCCAAGGTGAAGCTGCGGACCTCCTCGACCGAAGCCGTGCGCTCCATGGTCGCGAACGGGCAGGGGGTGACGATCCTGTCGGATATGGTCCACCGACCCTGGTCGCTTGAGGGGCGGCGGATCGGCACGGTAACCACCGATCTGGCGATTCCGTCGATGGATGTCGGCCTTGCCTGGCACAAGGGGCAGGACTGGAGCGAGGCGACGCGGGTGTTTTACGACTACTTCACCGAAGTGTTCCTTGAGCCGCAGATGGGCCATTAATCCCCGCAGCAGGGAATGCCTCAGAGGTAGGTTGTCGGGATCGCCGTGGTGAATTTCAGCTCTTCCATCGAGATCATCGAATTGACCTGACTGAATTCGAGCTTCTGGATCATCTGTTTGTACACCGCGTCATAGGAGGCCATATCCGGCACGACGACCTTGAGGATGTAATCCACCGTGCCGGTCAGGCGATAGGCCTCCATCACCTCGGGAATCTCGTCGATCAGTTCGCGAAACTTGTTGAGCCAGTCGATCTCATGGCGCGAGGTGCTCACGCCGATGAACACTGTGAGGGGCACATTTGCGCGGGTCTGATCCACGAGGACGACCCGCTTTTTGATCACCCCCGCCTCTTCCATCCGCTTGATCCGCCGCCAGCACGGGTTGGTCGACAGACCCACCGCTTCGGAAATCGCCTGAATGGGCGTGTCGCTGTCCTCTTGCAAAAGTGCCAGGATGCGTTGGTCGATCTCATCGAAGGTCATGCTCTCGATGGGTTTCGATCCGGTCTTGCGGGGGCGGGTCTCTGTCATGTGGAAACAAACTCCAAAATTACACCTGCTGAAAATTCGGGACCAACGGCGAGGCCGGAGGTGGTCTCACAAATGGTCACATTCGCATCCGTAAGGCAATGTTTTGTGGCGTCCATGTCGCGCACCTTCAGGCGCAGCGCCGTGAAGGCGCCTTTCGTGGTGCCGGTCAGGTCGAGGCCGGGATAGAGCGCGGCCATGCGCGCCGCCGTGGCGAGGATCAGGGGGGCAGAGTTCGGGCCGGTTTCAATCACCGTCAGCCCGTCGTCGGTCCGGACCCTGCCTTCGGCCCAAAGCCGGGCAAAGCGCGGGGCGTCTTCTTCGGGTGTCTCAGAAATCGCGAGGATCGCCTCAATGCCGCAAGCGGTGTTGGCATGATCCAGGAGCTCGGGAATCCAAACCGTCTCGCGGGTTTTGTGCTGGCACATGAAGACCATGCCAAACGGGGTCTCGTCGGGGGTAAAGCTGACGGTGGAAAAGGCGGCGATGCCTTCGGAGCCATCGGGCAGCGGCACCGGGCGAGAGAAGCTTCCGAGCCCCTGCGTGGTGATGCCCAGATCGCCAAGCGCCTTGGCGGCGGCTTCGGCATCGTCGATCCGGCAGGCGATGGCATGAAGCCCCTGTCCCATGGTGGCCAAAGTCTCCCGGTGCGCGGCGTTTAGCTCGGTCGGCGTCAGAATGCCCAAGAGTTCGAAGTAATCGTCCGGGAACATGATGGTGTAATTCGCCGTGCCTTTGGCCGCGGAATGGGTGCCGCGTGGCGAGAGGGTAAAGCCAAGCGCTTTATATTGCGCGGCGGCGGCGTCGAGATCGTCGACGAGGGCAAAGCAATGGTCGATGCCTTTGACGGGATGGGTCATGTGCGTTTCTCTTTGGTGTCTGGGGATGTCAGGTGCGAACGGGGGACAGGACGATTTCCGGCAGGCAGATGCCGGGCTGCATTTCGGCGACGAACAACGCGGTTTTCGCCATGTCCTCCGGCTGAATCATCGCCGCCATTTTCGCGGCGTCGAAGCCGGGGCGTTTGGCCAAAAGCGGTGTCGCCACCTCGGCGGGGCAAAGCGCTGTGGAGCGAATGCCGTTCTTGCCTTCCTCATCGTTGAGGCTGAGCGAGAGATCGGAGAGCGCATGTTTCGAGGCGCCATAAACCACGCCGCTCACCGGCGAGTGAAAGCGACCGGCCCAGCTCGACGTATGGATCATCACGCCGTCTTTCTGGGCGCGCATGATCGGCAGGCAGGCGGCAATCACGTTGAGCGCGCCGGTGATGTTGACATCGATCACCCGATCCCAGCTTTCCCAATCGAGATCGGCCCAACTGCGTTTCGGGATGTTCAGCCCGGCGTTGTTACAGAGCACATGTAACCCGCCCGACCAGTCCGCGATTTTTCGCGCAGCTTCGGTCATGCCCGCGCGATCGGTGACGTCGCCGGGGAGAATCAGAGCGGCGTCAGGATCGGGCAGGGTGGCGGCGACGGCCTCGAGGCTCTCACGGCCCCGCGCCGTCAGGGCAACGCGATATCCGGCCTTGGCAAAGCCCCGCGCCATGGCCGCACCAATGCCGGAGCCCGCGCCGGTGATCCATGCAGTTTTGGTCATATGTTCTGTCCCAGTGTTTTCAGATTGAGAGGAATGCTAACACCAATATTTAATCATTGTGTAGAATTTTTTTCCAATCTTACTTCAGAAGTTGGTTTTTGATGTTGACGGATGCAGAGAGCTTCCGTCAGGTGAGGGGGCAACACGACCGCAGAGGCCCGGAAACGGGCGATCAACCGACCGGGAGAACCAGAAAAGATGACTTTTAAGATGAAACAGGCAGGGCTGGCGCTCGCCATGACCGGGGCTCTGAGTTCCGTGGCCTTTGCGGCCTATGCGGAAGAAGAGGTCCAGAAGGGCGGCACCGCCGTCATTCACATGATTTCCGAACAGCGCATTCTCAATCCGGGTCTGCGCGCCTCCACCGGCGTGTACAACATCACCGGCAAGATCATGGAGCCGCTGATCGACAAGAGCTATGAGGGCTATGAGCCGGTTCTGGCGACCGAATGGTCCGGTTCCGACGATGGTCTGACGATCACGCTCAAGTTGCGCGAAGGGGTGAAATGGCACGATGGCGTGGACTTCACCTGCGATGACGTGGCCTTTTCCGCAATTGAGCTTTGGAAAAAACTCCTGAACTACTCCTCGGCACTTCAGGCCAATCTCGAAAGCGTCGATTGCCCGGACCCGCACACGGCGGTGTTTAATTATTCCAAGCCGATGCCGCTTGAGCTTTTCGTCGCCGCCATGCCCGATCTGGGCCATCCGGTGCCAAAACACCTGTTTGAAGGCACGGATATTCTCCAGAACGAATACAACACCGCCCCCGTCGGTACTGGCCCGTTCAAATTCGTCGAATATGAGCGTGGCCAGTATGTCCTGGCTGAGAAGAACAAAGATTATTGGCGTGAAGGCTATCCCTATCTCGACCGCATTGTCTGGCGTTTCATCACGGACAAATCTGCCGCAGCTGCCGCATTGGAAGCGGGCGAAGTGCAGGAATCGGGTTTCATCGGCGTGTCCATGGCCGATGTCGACCGGTTCAGCAAGGATGACCGTTTTACGGTCGGCACCATGGGCTATGAAAACAACGTCGCCCACTCCACCGTCGAGTTTAATCACCGCAACCCGATCCTTGCCGATCTGAAAGTGCGTCAGGCGATGTATCACGGGTTGGACATCGACTATGCGATCAAGACGATCATGCATGGGTTCGCCAAGCCCGGTCGCGGACCGATCCCGAGCGCCGATGAGGTCAACTATACGGACGACGTGCCGACTTACGATTACGATCCGGAACTCGCCAAGAAGATGCTCGACGAGGCCGGATATCCGGTCAAGGACGACGGCTACCGGTTCCATCTGCGCCATCGCCCGGCGCCTTGGGGGGAATACACCCAGCTTTGGGCCGAGTATTATGCGCAGGCGATGAAAGAGATCGGTATCGACGTCGAGATCCTCACGAACGATGCGCCTGGGTTCCTCAACGGTGTCTACCGTGATCACGACTTCGATACCGCGAACGGTTGGCACCAGTTCCGCTCCGACCCGGCCGTTTCCACCATGGTGTGGCTGCGCTCCGGTCAGCCGGAAGGCACGCCCTGGACCAACCAGTTCGGCTGGAAGGACGAGGAAATGGACGCGATGATCGACGCCGCCGCGTCCGAGCTCGATGTCGAAAAACGCGCCGCGATGTATCACGAAATCCAGAAGCGCGAGATGGAAGAATTGCCGGTGATCTTCGCGATCGAACACCCGTTCATCTCGGTCACCTCGAACAAGCTCCACAACCACCACAACACGCCGCGGTGGAATTCGTCGAGCTGGTACGACCTCTGGCTCGAACAGTGATCTGACATTCTGGCGGGTGCGCCTCTCCTTCGCGCCCGCCCTTTTCCCTTTTCGCCTATGATCCCGAAGGCTCCAAAGACAATGACTCTGCACATGCCCCCGATCCTGACCTATGCGCTGAGGCGTCTCGTTCAGGCGATTCCTGTGGTCATCCTGATCATGATCGGCACGTTTCTTTTGCTCAAACTTGCGCCTGGCGACACGGTCGATGCGCTTGTGGGCGACATGGGCGGGGCCGACGCCGCCTTTATCGCGCGGCTTCGGGCCGAATACGGTCTCGATCAGCCCGTATGGGTGCAGCTTTGGCGTTACATGGTCAAGCTGGCATCCTTCGATTTCGGCTGGTCCTTTGTCTATGAACAACCGGTGTCCACCGTTTTGATGGAGCGCCTCGGCACCACTTTGATGCTGATGGCAACATCCCTGAGCATTGCGTTTGTTGCGGGGATTGTGCTTGGCGCCATTGCTGCCCGCCGGGCCTATTCCGCGACCGACAACCTGATCTCCATCTTGGGCCTCGTGTTCTACGCGACACCGTCGTTCTTTCTCTCGCTCATGCTGATGCTGGTATTTTCGGTGAAACTCGGCTGGCTGCCGGTCGGGGGGATCAAAACCATCGCCGCCTTTTATACCGGCTGGGATCACGTCTGGGACGTGGTGCGCCACCTTGTGATGCCGACGACGGCGCTGTCGCTGATCTATCTCGCCTTCTACCTGCGCCTGATGCGCGCCTCCGTGATGGAAGTGGCCGATCTCGATTACGTCCGCACCGCCCGCGCCAAAGGCGCCCGCGAAGGCCGCCTGATGACCCACCACATCATGCGCAACGCGCTTTTGCCCGTGGTCACGCTTTTGGGGCTTCAGTTCTCCACCGTTCTGGGCGGCTCCATCGTGGTTGAAACCATCTTCACCCTGCCGGGGCTTGGGCAGCTTGCCTACCAGTCCGTCGTGCAGCGCGACATGAACACGCTGATGGGCATCATCTTCCTCTGCGCCATCATCGTTGTCGTCGTCAACTTTCTCACCGACCTGCTTTACGCACGTCTCGACAGCCGGATCGAACTCGCATGACCCTCGCCGATACTGAAATCGCCCCGCCCGAGCCGCCGCGCTATGTCATGTTCTGGCGCCGCTACAAACGCAACCGCGCCGCGCTGCTTGGCCTCTTTCTTTTTGCCCTTGTCGTGCTCATGGCTTTGACCGCTGGCATCGTTGATCCCGGCGATCCGCTCCGACGCGCGGGCGAGCCGCTGACCCCGCCCTTCATGAACTGGGACACGCCCTTGGGCACCGACCAGTTGGGCCGCGATGTGCTCTCCGGCGTCTTCTACGGGGCCCGCATCTCGCTTTTGATCGGCGTGGTCGCGACCCTTGTGGCCATCGTCATCGGCGTCGTGATCGGCGCGCTGGCGGGCTACTTCGGCGGCTGGGTCGATGACGTTCTGATGCGTATCACCGAAGCCTTTCAAACCATCCCGAACTTTGTCCTCTTGCTGACGCTCGTCGCCATCATGGGGTCGAAAATCGAATGGATCACGATCGCCATCGGTATCGTCAGCTGGACGGCCCCCGCCCGCATGGTCCGCGCCGAGTTCATGTCGCTGCGCCACCGCGAATTCGTCGATGCCGCCCGCAATTTGGGCGTGTCGAATACCTCGATCATCTTTCGTGAAATCCTCCCCAATGCCATGCCGCCGATCGTCGTTTACGCCTCCGTCATCATGGCGTTGTCGATCCTGATGGAAAGCGCGCTGGCCTTTCTCGCATTGGGCGACCCGAACTACGCAAGCTGGGGCAATATGATCGGTCAAGGCCGCGCCGTGCTGCGCTCTGCCCCCTATTGCGCCGTGATCCCCGGCATCGCGATCATCCTCACCGTGCTGTCTTTTTCGCTTCTGGGCGAGGGGCTGAACGATGCACTCAATCCGAGGCAGAAGAAATGACCAAGACACCTCCTCCCGTCCTCGAACTGTGCAACGTACAGATTTCCCTGCCAAAAGGTGCGGACCGTCCCTATGCGCTCGAAGGGCTTGATTTGACCATCGAAGCGGGCGAAATCGTCTGCCTCGTCGGCGAAAGCGGCTCTGGCAAATCGCTCTGCGCCGGGGCCATCATGGGCCTCTTGCCGGAACCGCATGTGCGCGTTACCGGCGGCGCGATCCGGTTCATGGGCGAAGAACTTCGCGGGAAAGCCGATGCCGAGATGCGCAAACTGCGCGGCGCCGATATTTCGATGATCTTCCAAGAGCCGATGACCGCGCTCAACCCGCAGAAAACCGTGGGCTGGCAGATCGACGAGGTGCTGCGCCTGCACACCAAGATGACCAAAGCCGAGCGCAAAGCGCGTGCCATCGAGATGTTGGAACGCGTGCATATCCCGGAGCCGGCCTCGGCCTATAACGCCTATCCGCACCAAATCTCCGGCGGTCAGCGCCAGCGCGTGATGATCGCCATGTCCTTGGTGCTCTCGCCGAAACTGATCATCGCGGATGAACCCACCACGGCGCTCGATGTGACGACCCAGCTTCAGATCCTGAAACTCATTCGCGAGCTCCAGGAAGAAGAGGGCGCGGGGGTTCTCTTCATCACCCATGACTTTGGCGTGGTGGCGGAGATTGCCGATAAGGTCGCCGTGCTCTGCCGCGGCGAGTTGGTCGAAAGCGGCCCGACCGATGCCGTTCTGAACCACCCGCAACATCCCTACACCCGCGCGCTGATCGGGGCCGTTCCCGCACTCACCCCGCCGCCGGTCAAAGCCGCCTCTGAGGCGCCCGTGGTGCTGAAAGGCACTGGCCTCAAAAAGACCTTCGCTGCGCGTGGCGGATTGCTTTCGGGCAAACGCAAAGCCGTGACGGCGGTCAAGGACCTCTCGTTTGAGCTGCGTCAGGGCGAAACCCTTGGGGTTGTGGGCGAAAGTGGCTCCGGCAAGACCACGGTCTCGCGCATCGTCACGCGTCTTCTGGAATGCGACCAAGGCTCCGTCGAGTTGGACGGCACCGATCTTTTGGCCGCCAAGCCCAAGGAATTGCGCGCGCTGCGGCAGCACATTCAGATGGTGTTCCAGGACCCGATGGCCTCGCTCAACCCGCGCAAGCGCGTGGTCGATCTCATCGCCCAAGGGCCTATCGTCCATGGGGCGGACCCGAAAAAAGCCCGGGAAGACGCCAAGAAACTCTTGGAATTGGTCGAGCTGTCCCCCGCCGCCGCCAACCGGTTCCCGCATGAGTTCTCCGGCGGTCAGCGTCAGCGTATCGGCATCGCCCGTGCTCTGGCTTTGGAACCCAAGGTGATCGTCGCCGACGAACCGGTTTCTGCGCTCGATGTGTCGGTGCAGGCGCAGGTGCTCAAACTCCTGGCCGATCTGCGCGACCGGCTCAATCTGTCCTTGCTGTTCGTGACCCACGATCTTCGTGTCGCCGCGCAGCTCTGTGACCGCATCATCGTCATGCAAAAGGGCGAGATTGTGGAAAGCGGCCTGACCGCCGAGGTCTTCGCCAATCCACAGCACCCCTACACGCAGAATTTGCTCTCTTCCATTCCGGGCCGCGACTGGACACCCCCGTCGCTGCACACGGACGCCGCCTGAGGTTTTATCATGTCACTGGAATTCAAAGATATCCGCAGCGCTTTGATCGGGGAGGGGGCGGCGATGTCCGGTCCCTTTGGTCCGCGGGCGTTGATCTATGCCGATTACGTCGCCTCCGGCCGCGCGCTTGGCTTTATCGAGGATGCGATCCGCACCCATGTGCTGCCGTACTATGGCAACACGCACACCGAGACCTCTTTCGTCGGGCGCCGCACCACGCAGCTCCGGGAAATGGCGCGCGAAGCGGTGCGCACGGCGGTCGATGCCGATGCCCGGCACGCGGTGATTTTCACCGGCTCCGGGGCCACCGGCGCAGTCGACAAGCTGGTGCGGGCCTTTGCCATGAAAGGGCTTTCCGCGGGTGTCGTTTTCGTCGGCCCCTATGAGCACCACTCCAACGATCTGCCTTGGCGCGAAAGCGGGGCAGAGGTTGTGCGCATTCCCCTGAACGCGGCGGGCACCATTTGCCTTGAGAGCCTAGAACGTGAGTTGAAGGCGCATGAGGGTAAATCCCTCAAAATCGGTGCTTTCTCGGCGGCCTCGAACGTCACCGGCGTGCGCACCGATCTGCGCGCCATTGCGCGTCTTCTGCACGACCACGATGCTTTCTGCGTCGCCGATTTCGCCGCCGCCGCGCCCTATATGCCGGTGGAACTCGCCGAAACATCGCAAGGCGCAGGCGACCGGATCGACGCGGCTGTGATCTCGCCGCATAAATTCCCCGGCGGTCCGGGCGCATCTGGCGTCCTGATCGCCGAACGGAGCCTCTTTGACACCACGCGCCCGACGCTGACGGGCGGCGGTACGGTGAGCTATGTCACGTCTGAGGGCCATAGCTATATCGCCGATCCCGAGCATCGCGAAGAAGGCGGCACACCCGCCATCGTGGACAACATCCGCGCGGGCATGGTGATGCAGCTCAAACGCGATATGGATGAAGCCCGCGTCGAGGCCCGCGAAACCGTTCTGACCCGCCGGATGGAAGACGCGCTGCGCGCCATTCCGGGGATGGAGCTTTTGGGGCCGTCCAACGTACCGCGTCTGGGGATTTTTTCCTTCAACCTGCGGGTTCAGGGCAAACTCTTGCATCACAATTACGTCGTGGCGCTGCTCAATGATCTCTTCGGGATTCAGGCCCGGGGTGGCTGTTCCTGCGCCGGGCCTTACGGACACGCGCTTTTGGACATCGACCCACAGAAAAGCGCGCGCCACGAGGCCGCTGTAAAGCACGGTCATTCGATCTTCCGTCCCGGCTGGGCAAGGTTCGGCGTGAACTGGTTCTTCGACGACGAAGACGTGGATAAGATCGCCGCTGCGATCCGGTTTGTGGCCGATCATGGCCTCGACATGCTGGCCTATTACCGTTTGGATGCGGTCGAGGGCATCTGGCGCGCCACGCCCAAGTTCGAGGACACCTGTCCCCCCGCGCTCTCCGCACTTTGGCAAGCCCACGGGGCGGTGGATGAGACGGTGCCCGATTTTCCAACCTGCCTCGCGCAGGCCGAAGATCTCGCGGCTGGCGCGAAAGGTTTGATCTGCGAAAATGGCCCGGACCTTTCGGACGAAGAAGAAGCCCTGCGCTGGTTCTGGTTGCCGCAGGAAGTGATTGGATTGACCACGGAAGGAGCGGCCTGATGTCTGTCGAATTTCCAAAATCCCTCTGGGCTGTCACAGCCCCCGAACGCCCCCTGTCCGCGCCCCTCTCGGGCGTGGAAGAAACGGATGTCGCCATCATTGGCGCAGGCTTCACCGGACTGTCCGCCGCCATCGAGGCCCGCAAACGCGGCCATGCGGTGACGGTTCTTGAAGGCAAAGCCGCTGGATGGGGCGCGTCAGGGCGCAACAACGGTCAGGTCATTCCGATCCTCACCTCCGCCGAGCCGGACGTTTGGGTGTCGCGCTATGGCGAGGCGGGCAAGCGCATGGTGCGGCTCATCGGCAACTCGGGCGATGTGCTCTTCGATCTCGTGCGCGAATTCGACATGCAGGCGGAGGCCGAACAAAACGGCTGGTTCCAACCCGCGCACAGCCCCGGTCGTGTAAAGCTGTCGGCAAAACGTGTGGAGGCATGGTCGCGCTATGGCTTTCCGGCGGAGTTGAAGGACGCCAAGCAATGTGCCGATCTGCTCGGCACCGATTTCTGGTATGGCGGGATGTACAACCCGACGGGCGGACACATCAATCCGCTGGCGCTCGCACGCGAAATGGCGCGGGTGGCCGAACATCTGGGCGCGGTGATCCATGAGGACAGCCCCGTGACCTCGTTTGAGCACGTGGGCAATGAATGGGTGATCAAGACCGGGCAGGGCACGCTCAAGGCACGGGCACTGATCCTTGCTACCAACGCTTACACGGGCGAGTTGGCGCAGCGTCTGGCCCCTCGCATCGCGCATTCCGTGGTGCCGGTGCTAAGTTGGCAAATGGCGACAGCCCCCGTTGGCGACAACCTGCGTCAGAAAATCCTGCCGGGCCGTCAGGCGGTGTCCGATACGCGCGGCGATTTGCGGTTTTTCCGCTATGACGCGCGCAATCGTCTGATCACCGGGGGCGCTGTGATGGGGTCCTTCGATGTCGCCAACCGCGTGCGCAAGAAAGCCGCGAAGAACCTTGCGGAGGCCTTTCCCGAGCTTGGCGTGCCGGAAATGACCCACGTCTGGTCGGGCTATATCGGCATGAACTGGGACCGTTTCCCGCGCATTCACAAACTCGGCCCCGATGGCTGGGCCTGGATCGGTTGTAACGGACGCGGTGTGGCGCTTGGCACCTCTTTGGGCCGCGAACTGGCCCGCGCCGCCACCGGCCAGCCCGAAGACGAGCTTGCCCTGCCGGTGACCGAACCGCATCCCTTCCCGGTGCACGGCTTTGTGCGCCGCTTTGCCCCCACCTATCTGGCCTGGCTCAAACGTCAGGACCACAAGGAAGTGAACCTATGACCGAAGAAAAAAAGATGGATCTGAACGACATTCCGATCCTCCTACGCCGAAAAATTGAGGCGATGATCCTCAAACATGTGCTCGATGTGATCACCGAGCGCTCGGGTCGCGAAGAGGCCGAGGCCGTGATCGGCGCCGCCTGTTCAAAATCCGCCATCGAACAGGGTGCAATGCTGGCCGAAGAGCTGGGCCACGCCCCGGACCTGACCGATTTCGCCGCGATCCAGCCGAACTGGACCCGCGAAGATGCGCTGCGGATCGAGACCATCGAGATGTCCGAGGAAAAGATGGATTTCAACGTGGTGAAATGCCGATACGCGGAGATGTATCAGGAGATGGGGTTGGGCGATATCGGCCACCTTTTGTCGTGCAACCGCGATGGTGATTTCTGCATCGGCTACAATCCGGAGATCGAAATGACCCGGACCCAGACGATCATGAAAGGCGCGAGCCACTGCGATTTCCGTTACAGAATGAAAAAGGAGGCCTGAGATGGCTGTCGAGAATTGGATCGCCAAACAGGTTGCCGATCTGACGGAGTTTCGCCGCGATCTGCATATGAACCCCGAGCTGTTGTATGACGTGGAGCGGACGGCCCAGAAGGTGGCCGAGGCGCTCCGTGCAGCTGGGGTCGACGAGGTCTATGAGGGCATCGGACGCACGGGCGTCGTTGGTGTGATCAAAGGCCAGAGCAATGTTTCCGGGCGCACCATCGGGCTGCGGTCCGACATGGATGCGCTGCCGATTGTGGAAGAAACCGGCAAGCCCTATGCCTCTAAAATCCCTGGGAAAATGCACGCCTGCGGACACGACGGTCACACGACCATGCTTCTGGGCGCCGCGCGGCATCTCGCGGAAAGTCGGGCGTTTGACGGCACTGTGGTGGTGATCTTCCAACCCGCCGAAGAGGGCGGCGCAGGTGCGCGGGCGATGATCGAAGACGGGTTGTTCACCCGCTGGCCTTGCGATGAGGTCTACGGCATGCACAACCGTCCGAACCTTCCGGTCGGACAATTCACCATCAATTCGGGGCCGATCATGGGCTCGGTCGATGAGGTGAAAATTACCATCACAGGGCGGGGAGGCCATGCGGCACGCCCAGATCAGACCATCGACCCTCTGCCAATCGCGGGGGCGCTGTTGCAGGCGGTTCAGACGCTGACCTCGCGCAATATGGACCCGATCGACAGCGCGGTGATCTCGCTCTGCACCATTCAGGCCGGCAATGCGTTCAACGTCATTCCTCAGGACGTCACCATGACGGGCACGGTGCGGACGCTTCGCGAAGAGGTCCGCGATATGATCGAGGAGCGCATCACCTCGATGGTCGCGAATATCGCTGCGGCTTTCGGCGCTGTCGGTAAAACGGAGTACATTCGCCACTATCCTGTGACGGTCAACCATGAGCGTGAAACCGAATTGGCCGCCAAGGCCGCACAAGAGGTGGCGGGCGTTGAGAACGTGTTCCTCGATATGCCGCAAACGCTGGGCGGAGAAGATTTCTCCTTTATGCTCAACGAGGTGCCCGGCGCGATGATCAATGTCGGCAACGGCCCGTCGGCGGCACTGCATCACCCGCAATACGATTTCAATGACGATGTAATTGCCTGGGGCGGTTCTTATTGGACCACGCTTGTGCGCCAGCGTTTGCCGTTGGGCTGATCGTCGCCGTACAGAGGTCAAGACGCGCCGGGTCAGACAGGTTCGGCGCGGTTTCATACGATCATGCTACGCGACAAGGTCTTGTCAGTCAGGCGTTTAAGTCCGGTGGACCATTAGGGGTGGCGGAGGTCCGCCTCATAAATGGCGGCGGTTCTTTAGGGGAAACGAGACGGCTCTGCCGTTGAGCTGTGGAAGGTGAGCATTCTGTCGCCCCGGAAGGTGCTCATCTGTGGGGCATCGGGAAAGCCGATCCGTTAGAGGGCAGGGTCCGTCTGGAGCTTTGGCTCCTAAGGCGCTACGGTGAAAAAAGTTTTGAGCGATCAGCAAGACAATTTGGATCAGATGTCGATGACAAACACGATAGGGCAGCCCCTTTTGAAAACCGAGGATGACAAGCCGAACTATGTGCTGGATGAGCAAATTGGCTTTGTGCTGCGCCGGGCGCATCAGCGTCACATGACGATTTTCGCAGAGCGGATGGACAGTTTGACGCCACAACAATTCTCGACCCTCTATCGTCTCGCCATGGCCAGAGGGCCGCAGTCGCAGAATGCGCTGGGTCGTTCCGTCGCGATGGATGCGGCGACCACGAAAGGCGTGGTGAACCGGCTTGAGGCGCGTGGTCTGATTGTGACGGAAAAGGATGAAGAGGACCGTCGACGGTATCTTCTGAGTGCGACCGACGCGGGCAGGGCGCTGATTGCGGATTGCGTACCTGTGATGCAGGCGATCACCGAAGAGACGCTTGGGCCGCTGAATGCGTCGGAGCGGCGCACCCTGCTTGCGCTTCTCGAGAAGATCAGCTGAGATTGGGCGTGGAGCGTCGAAAGGGTGGATGCGATGGCTGAGAATGAGGCGCGACCGGTCGAGGTGAGTGCGGAGCAGATCGAGGCCTATGATCCCCGCAACCACCCGGCGCAACTCGTTCGGCGTGTGCATCAGCGCGGCGCGCAGCTTTTCACTCAGGCGGTGTCGACGCCGAACCTGTCGGTGACGCAATTCGTTGCCCTTGTGACCTTGCTCAAGATGGGGCCGGTGGCGCAAAGCCATCTCGGGCGGCTGACTTCGATGGACCCGTCGACGACGACGGTCGTGGTGCGCAAGCTCGAAAAAGACGGGCTGATCAAGAAGAGCCGCAGCAAGGATGATCAGCGTGCCTCTGTGATTGAACTGACCGAGGCGGGGCGAGCCTGTGCGACCGATCATGTGCCTGTCAGTCTGCGCGCAGGTGAAGAATTGCTGGCGCCGCTCACGCCGATTGAGCAGACGCTGTTCATGGAGTTGCTGCGCAAGGTGCTGACAGGCACGGATGAGTCGCAATAATGGCTCGAAATAACTACGTACTAAAATAAAAATATGACCGCACGGAGCTCAGTCCGCACGGTTTTTGCGCCTTTTGTGTCAATTTTTGCGTAAAATTTATACGATCATATCGTTTGTATGCAAATAAATGACAGTATTTTTTATTTTGATCTGGATCAAATACTTTTAGTACGCACTAATTGACCCAACGCACACGCCAGCTAAAAGGGAATTTGATATGACGACTTTGGTCCGCAATGCGTGGTATGTCGCCGCGTGGTCCTCTGAGATTGACGACGAGCTGCGCCGCTTCACGATCCTCGGAGATCCGGTGCTTTTGTTCCGCCGTACCGATGGCCAGGTGGCGGCCCTCGAAGATCGCTGTCCGCACCGCCTTCTGCCGCTTTCCAAGGGCAAGCGCATCGGAGATACGGTGCAATGTGGGTATCATGGTCTGACCTTCGGTGCGGATGGCAAATGCACCCGCGTGCCGGGGCAGGACAAAATCCCGACCTCGGCCTATGTCGATGCTTATCCGACGTTCGAGCGTCACGGCATTGTCTGGATCTGGATGGGCGATGCACATCGCGCCAACCCCGACGACATTTTCGACATGCCGCAGTTTACCGATCCGAAATGGCACGCCCATCATGGCGATGCGCTGCACATCGAGTCGAACTACCTGAACGTCGCAGAAAACCTTGTCGATCCGGCGCATGTCAGCTTTGTCCATCCGACCACTCTGGGCAACTCCGCCTCGGAAAACATTCCGGTGCATGTCTCTACCGAAGGCGAGGCGATCACCGCATGGCGCTGGATTCGTGATGCCGAGCCCATCGGCTTCTTCAAGAAATTCGGCGGGTTCGAGGGCAATGTGGATCGCTGGCACTATTACCACCTGTATCAGCCGTCGATTGCTGTGATCGATTTCGGCTCTGCCAATGTGGCCGATGGCATCACCGAAGACAATCTCGACGACGGCAACCGCATCTTTGCGCTGCATTTCATGACGCCGGTCACGGAGGGCTACACGATCGACCGCTGGATGCACCTGCGCAACACGGCTGTTGAGACCGAGGAAGCGTCGCAACAGATCGACGCCATGTTCCGTATCGCCTTTGACGAAGACAAAGACATTCTCGAAGCCGTGCATGCCGAAGAACAGGCGCCGCAGAAACGTCGCCCGATCCGCATCGCCATCGACCGCGGGCCTATGGTCTATCGCAAACGTATCTCTGAGATGCTGGAGCGTGAGCGTACGGTGGATGCTTCCTCTGAGCCGAACCCGTCCTTCGTCTATCACGACTGACCGATCTGCCGGGGCTTTGGCCTCGGCACCTCCATCTGAAAGCAAGATTATGCCCCCCGTTCTTATCGGGTGTAACGGTCGCGGAGCCCAAGCCTCCTCGCCCGAACGCCCCGTCTCATTCACCGAGCCGCCGCTCTCCGAGCAGTTTGCCATGGTCGCAAACGCCGGGGTGTTCGATTTCTTCGACCGTCTGCCGATGGCGGATGAGGTTGAGACCTTTCTTGAGCTCAGTGCGGCCAATAATCTCCCTGTGACCACCGCCAGTGGGGTTTACGCTTTGGGTGAGAGCTACCTGCCCACCCTTTGCGCCAATATGGAGCGCGCGGTGAAGGTGGGTGCCAAGTTCCATAATATGATGGTCTACAACTGGCACAGTGAAAAGCGCTGGGTCACGGATGATGAGGTCATTCGCGCCTGGGCGGACGCTTGGGAATTGGGGCAGGAGATCGGGATTGAGCCCTGTTTCGAGCTGCATGTGAACATGTGGAGCGAAGATCCGCGCCGCGTCGCCACTGTGGCCGAGGGGGCGGACAAGCTGGGCATCCCGTTCAACCTGACGCTCGATTACTCGCATATGCTCTTTAAGATGGGTGATGATGCGGAGTTGGACGTGTCGGGTATTCGCGAAGATGTCGCTGCCGGGCGGGTCGTGCTCGACCCGTATGAGCTGGGCAATTTGGTGGATCAATGGCTCGATGCGGGGCTGGTGCGGTGGTTCCAGCTGCGCTCCGTGACGCCGTCGGGGCCGCGCAACCTCTGGTCCAAACATGACAGCTCCAATGGCGCGGCGGGCGTGCCCAACGACCCTTATCAGCGGGCGCGCGAAGGCGAATACGGTCGCGCGATCCTCTATCCGTTTACCCGTCCGGTGCCCGGCGAATGGCATTCGTCTTGGGAGGCCTGGCGGCTTGAGCCCTGCAAGCATGTGGCGCGCAAAATGTTGAAATACCATGCCGAAGCGCCGGAAAGCCGGTTGGCAGTGATCACCACGGAAATGATCAATCTCACCGACTATGCCGATGGCGCAAAGTTTTCCCTCATTGGCCAGAATGCCGCGATTGCGCGGTTTCTGCGCGATGAAATGGCAGCGCTTGGCTTGCCGCAGGGAGGCGCTCATGGCTGATGCGTCGATGATGCTCGAAGTGGTCGAGCGGGTTCAGGAAAGCCAGAACGTGATTTCTCTGCGGCTGAAAGTCGTGGAGGGTGCGTTCCAGCCCTTCTTGGCGGGCCAGCACCTGCCGTTGCGGCTCGATCTGCCGGAGCGCAAGCTTGCGACCTACACGATCTCTTCCGATCCTGCCGATCACGGCGGCTACCGGATCAGTGTCAAGATCGAACCGAATGGCAAGGGCGGTTCGCGCTTCCTGCATGAGGTGCAGGTTGGTGCGCGCATTGCGGCGGAGCGTCCGCGTGGCAAGTTCGTGCTGGCCGACGATGCGCGGCCCGTGCTGTTGCTGACGGGCGGCATCGGGGTCACCCCGGCGCTCTCGATGCTCTCCGTTCTGGCGCGCCAACCGGAGCGGCCCGTCTATTTTGTTCATGCCTGCCTGTCTGCGACCGAGCACAGCTTTGCCGATGAGGTCGCAGAGATCGTGACCAGTGCGCCGAATGTAAGAGGCTATGTGGCCTATGCCGAAGGGGGCGAGACGGATGTGGCTGCGGGGCGTTGTCAGGGGCTTGGCCTTTTGTCTCGTGAGACATTGCGTGCGCTTCTGCCGCTCGATGCCTATCACGTCTATCTTTGCGGGCCTGACGGGTTCATGTCTGCCATGCGGGCAGCTTTGGTGTCTCTCGGCGTAGCGGATGCGGAAATCCATCAGGAGACCTTTGGTGGTGGGGTGTCTGTGGTAAAAAAAGAGGCAAAACGGTCTGCGCTGCCTGAGGCGGTTGTCACAGGTGTGACAGAAATCGGAGCCAGTCCGGTGGTGCGTTTCGTGAAATCCGGCCTGGAGGTGGCTTGGGATGGTTCGAGTGACAACCTTTTGGAGCTCGCCGAGGCCCAAGGCCTGAGGCCGGAATTCGAATGCAGATCCGGTATATGTGGGACATGCGCATGCCGCAAGCTCAGCGGAGAAGTTGCGTATACGGAAGATCTGATCGATTCGCCGAAGGAGGGGGAAATCTTCCTCTGCTGCTCCGTCCCGAAAGGCGATGTGACGCTCGATTTGTAATATCACCTGCCTGCAATTCGGTGCGTATGATTAAATTATGTGCAAAACCGTGGATTAACAACACGGGGAGCGGAAAATTATACGGCCGAATAATTTGTTTCTATACAAACGATATTGGCTGCGCTTTTCTGATCCTGTCACGGAGCAAAAGACCCGCAAAGGGCTGAGGACTCCAACAGTTAATCGCACCGCCTTCAAAGGCCCAAATGACGAGATACCAACGCTGCGATCCGCATGGTGCGGGTTGCGCCCGGGTGGGCTTTGTCTGCTCGCACCTGCTACACTTTAGAAAACAACAGGGACCCCATGAAACGACGCCATCTCCTTGCCTCCGCCTTCTGTCTGACTGCCGCGACTGCGCTGCCGTTCGGTGCCGCCATGGCCGAAGATGCCTACCCGAGCGAGCCGATCCACATCACCGTGGTCTGGCCCGCAGGCGGCGGTCACGACCTTGTGGCCCGTCTGATCGGGCATGAGCTTTCCACCATCATGGACACCGCAGTCGTGGTCGACAACGTCACCGGCGCGGGCGGCTCCACCGGCATGCGCCACATCGTCAACGCCAAACCCGATGGCTATACCATCGGGGTGATGGGGCTGCATGCCGTGTCGCAATCCTACATGAACACCAGCGCGCCCAAGCTCGACGCTCTCGATCCGATCGTTTACATCAGCGACGAACCCGGCGCGCTTGAGATCGCCGCTTCCACCGGCATCGACACGCTCGAAGGCTATATCGAAGCGATGAAGAAAGATCCGATGGCCTTGATGAACGGCAACGATCCGCAAGGGGGCAATTCCTTTGTCTTCGCTGAGGTGATCCCCGAGGCGCTTGGCGTCGAGATGATGAAACTGCCCTATCCGGGACACGCGCCGACCGTTACCGCGCTTTTGACTGGTGAGGTTCAGACCGCGACCCTGCCGATCCCGCCGATTCTTGAGCATACCTATGCGGGCACCGTGAATGTGCTGGGTGTGGCCTCCGAGACCCGTCACCCGAAGCTGCCCGATGTGCCGACCTTCAAAGAGCAGGGCTATGACATCGTGGTGAACGATTTCGTCATGATGGTGGCGCCGAAAGGCATCCCGGAAGATGTGCGCAGCAAGCTCGAAGAGGGGCTTCTGGCCGCTGTGAACAGCGAAGGGTTCAAGGCTGCCGCCGACAAGAACGGTTTGGTGTTGCGCCCGCTCGGGGCCGAAGGCGCCGCCGCAGAACTCGCGAAGCAGGAAGAGCTGGTCTACCCGCTCCTCGACAAAGCCGGTCTGGTTGCGCCTGAACTGAAGCGCGACTGATCCTCCCCGGGACGGAGGTGCCTCCGTCCCAAAATTTACCCAGGCCAGTGACCCAAGGAGCCCGATATGAGTCCGCCCATTGATGGATCTGCGCGCAAGACCCTCGCTGTCGGTCTGTTTTTCCTGCTGTTGGCCGGGATTGGCTGGCTCATGTTGCAGCAAAGCCGGAATATGTATTCCGGTATGCCGATGCCGGGCGATCCGGGGCCGTTTTTCCTGATCGGACTATGTCTGATGGTTCTCGTGATAGCGGGTGGGCTGTTGTTCGTCTTGGGGCTCTGGGGCTTTCGAGATCAGGGCGAGAGCTTTACGCCAACCTATCGCTTGGTCGAAACCGCGCGAGCTTGGGCCTTGTCGATCGCGTTCGTGATCTCGCTTCTGATGATGCCGACGGGGATGCGCGCGCTTGGAACGACCTTCGCCGTTGCTCTGTTCTCCATGGTCTGGATTTACGTGCTTCTGACCACAGTGCGGGGCCATGCGCTGCGCCATGTGATCGAAGCGCTGCTGTTTGGCGCGGGCGCGGCGCTCTTCGTCAATCTGATTTTCGTGCGCCTCTTGACTCTGCCACTTCCTGTCTGATCGGGCTTGCCATGCTACTCTCTTCTTTCGCCGATGTGCTTTTCGGCTTCGTTTCCAACCCGATGATGCTTGGCCTTGTGGTTCTGGGCACGGTGCTTGGCCTTGTGCTGGGTGCGATCCCTGGGATTTCCTCGACCATGGCGCTCGCAATTCTGATGCCCGTGACCTTTGCTATGGACCCGGGCGTTGCGATCCTGTTCCTGATCTCGATTTTCATGTCGAGCGTCTATGGCGGCTCGATTTCGGCCATCCTGATGAAGCTGCCCGGTACGCCAGCCTCGATTTTCACCCAGGTCGACGGCTACCCGATGGCACAACAGGGCCGGGCGGGGCATGCGCTCAATTTCGCACTCGTTGCCTCGACCATCGGCGGCATGGTGGGGCTTGCGATGCTCGTCCTTCTGGCGCCGGTGCTTGCGGGATTTGCCACCAATTTCCGCAGTCCTGAATTTGCCGCCGTGGCGCTTTTCGGCATCGTCATGCTGTCCTTTGCCTCCAACGGTTCCACGCTTGTGGCCTCCGTCGTCGGCTTTATCGGTGTGGCGCTCGGCATGATCGGCTTCGATGCGCTGACCGATGCGCAGCGCATGACGCTTAACACGCCGATGCTGCAATCGGGGTTGAACCTGATCCCGGTGATCATCGGCCTGTTCGGTCTTGGCGAAATCCTGCAAAACCTTGTGGGGTTTGGTGGTGCGCCCAAGGCGCGGCCGCAGATCGGCAAGGTGCTTTTACCGATGCATGAGCTGACCTCGCGCTGGAAAGTCATGCTGCGCGGGTCTGTGATCGGAACGTTCATCGGTGCGATCCCGGCGGCAGGCTCCGCCGTGGCGGTTTCCATCGCCTATGCGCAGGAGCGTCGCCTGTCGAAGGAGCCGGAGAAATTCGGTTCCGGGCATCCGGACGGTTTGGTGGCGCCCGAGGCCGCAAACAGCGCCTCCGTTGGCGGTTCGCTCATTCCGCTGATCGCTTTGGGCGTTCCGGGTGACACGATCACGGCCGTTTTGATGGGCGCGTTGATGGTCCATGGGCTGACGCCAGGCCCGCTTCTGTTCGCCAGCAACCCGACGTTTGTGTCGTGGATTTACGTTTCCGTGCTGTTGGCGCTTGTTGCTACGCTGGTGATCGGCCTCGGCATGATCCGCGCTGCCGTGTTGGTGACCAAAATCCCGCCGCAGCTCATGTATGTCTTCATTGCGGTTTTCTGTGTGATCGGCGCCTTCGCGATCCGCAACGACATGAACGACGTCTATGTGATGATTGCCTTCGGGGTGGTGGGGTTCGTGTTCTCGCGCCTCAGTCTTCCAGTCACGCCGCTGGCCTTTGGCTTGATCCTCGGCCCAATCCTCGAGGAAAACCTGCGCCGCAGCCTGATGATCAGCCGCGGCTCCTGGACGATCTTTCTGGAGCGTCCGATCTCGGCCACGCTGATTGTCATCTGTGTGGTCCTCGTATCTCTGCCCCTGTTGAAACGGGGTTGGGCAAAGCTGCGTTCTGGTTCCGCTTTGAGTATCAAGAAGGTGTTTTAATTATTAATTTGAATAATAAATACGCTTGAGCTTTGGGTCTCCGGTTGTCACAAAAAAAACGACTGAATTTCACAGCCGGGGTAGAGGTATGTCCGAAGGCGCAGAAGCAAAAACACGCCGCAAGCCTGGGCGCCCGAAAGAGGGTGTCGAACTGCGCGACGTTATTCTCGACAAGGCGGAGCTGATCTTTTCCGAGGTTGGGTTCAACGGTGCCAAGGTGCGCGATATTGCTGCCGGGGCAGGCGTAAATCAGGCGCTGGTGCGCTATTATTTCGGCTCGAAACAGGACCTGTTCGACGAGGTTGTTCGGCGGCGTGGCTCGGCGATTTCTGGTGTGCGTCATGTGCTTCTGGATCAGATCTTGTCTGGAGGGCGCGTGCCGAAAGTCGAAGAAATTGTGAAAAATTATCTTAAACCACAATGGGATATGAAATATTCGGGGCCGAATGGTGCGGCCTTTGTGCGCTTGCAGGCCCGGCTGCATTCCGAGCTTGATGAGCACGCGCTGCATCTGCGCAGCGAGGTCTACGATGCTTCGGTCAAACGCTATATCGCGGCATTGTGCGACGCGCTGCCGGAAATTCCGAAGGATGTGATCTCGATCCGCATGGCCTTCCTTGTCGGTACCTACATGTTCATGCTGAACGATCTCGGGCGGCTCAACGATCTGACCGACGGCCAGATCGGTGAGGTCGGGCAGGTCGATATGCTTGATCACTTGACGGTCTTCCTGTCGGCCGGTCTGCGTGCGCCGCTTCCCTAGGCAATTCGTGAATTTCTGCCGGGTCCGGCTTGTCTGAATAATTATTCAGACTTGTAATTATACAGAATTGTAATTACGCCTTGAGGCAACGCACCCTCAAGGACGAGAATCATGAAAAACTTTCGCATCGGGCAGATCGTGCCCAGCTCCAACGTCACCATGGAGACGGAGATTCCGGCGCTTCTGAAAGCGCGCGAGACCATCGCACCTGAGCGGTTCACCTTTCACTCCGCGCGGATGCGGATGAAACATGTGACGAAAGAAGAGCTTGAGAAGATGGATGCCGACAGCGACCGCTGCGCGTTGGAGCTCTCGGACGCCAAGGTCGACGTGATGGGCTACGCCTGCCTCGTGGCGATCATGTCCATGGGCAAGGGCTATCACTGCGTGTCCGGTCCGCGTCTTGCCGGTGTGGCCGCCGAAAATGGCGGGCCCGCACCGGTGGTGACCTCCGCCGGTGCGCTGATCGAGGGCATCCGGGCGCTTGGGGCCAAGAAAATCGCCCTCGTTGCACCCTATATGAAGCCTCTGACCGAGATGGTGGTCGAGTATATCCGCAACGAAGGTATCGAAGTCAGCGACTATATCGCATTGGAAATTCAGGACAATCTCGACGTGGCCGCACACGATCCGATGAACCTGCCGGAAATCGTCAAAGGGCTGAAGACCGATGATGTGGACGCGGTCGTGCTGTCGGCTTGCGTGCAAATGCCGTCGCTTCCCGCCGTGCCGATGGCCGAGGCGATCACTGGCAAGCCGGTTCTGACCGCAGCCATCGCCACCACATGGCAGATGCTCAAGGCGCTCGATCTCGACACACGCGTTCCCGGCGGCGGCACGCTTCTGTCCGGCGCGTATTGAGGAGGCTCCCATGTCTTATGGCTATAACGTTCAGGCCAACGGCATTCGCAACCACCTGATCCGCTATGAGGGCAAAGGCCCCGAGCTGCTTCTGATCCCCGGCATCACCTCGCCCGCGATCACATGGGGTTTTGTCGCCGAACGTCTGGCAGACGCGTTCGACGTCCATGTGCTCGACGTGCGCGGACGGGGGCTCAGCGAGACGGGGGATCTGGATTATACGCTCGACGCCATGGCCGCCGATGCAGTGGCGCTGGCCGAACAGATGGACCGACCGATTGTCATGGGTCACTCCATGGGCGCGCGCACCGCGATCCGGGCGGTGGCGACGAAACCCGAGGTGTTCAAGGGTGCGATCCTCGTTGATCCGCCGGTCTCCGGCCCGAACCGTCGGTCCTATCCGTCCCCTTGGGCCTGGTATGGCGACTCGATCAAAATGGCCGTGAAAGGTTGTTCGGGTGAGGATATGAAGGCCTATTGCCCGACATGGACCGACGAACAATGCGCGCTACGGGCCGAGTGGCTGCACACCTGTCACTGGGGGGCAATCCGGACCGCGTATGACGGGTTCCACACCGACGACATCCATGCGGATGTGCCGAAACTCAGCGTGCCGACGCGTTTGGTGATCGCGGGCGGCGCGCCGGTCATTCAGGACGAGGACGAGGCGGAGCTGAAATCGCTTTTGCCCGCCATGGAGGTCCGCACGGTCGAGGGCGCGGGGCACATGATCCCCTGGGACGATCTCGAAGGCTTCCTCGATGCCGTCATGGATTTCAAAGCTTAAGTCCGACCACATAACACAACAGGGAAT
The DNA here is from genome assembly GCF_051054295.1 of Celeribacter sp. SCSIO 80788. Classification (GTDB taxonomy): domain Bacteria; phylum Pseudomonadota; class Alphaproteobacteria; order Rhodobacterales; family Rhodobacteraceae; genus Celeribacter. The sequence continues at coordinate 3,425,105 of NZ_CP150482.1, forward strand.
ACAGATATGGATCACGCGAGTTTCACGGACATCTGCCTGCATCAGTTGAAGATGTCGGGCGTGCAAAAGGACGAACGTCTCATCGTTCTGACCCAAGGCAACGAACGCCTCGACTATGCCGATGCGTTCATGGCCGCCGGTCGGATGCTGGGCGCCAATATGTATCACATGCGCCTGCCAGCGCCTGCCGTCATCGGCGAATGGGCGGTGGGGCAAACCGGTCTGGCGGCGATGCCCGACGCGGTCGAGGCGCTGAAAAACTGCGACATGCTGATCGACTGCATTTTCCTGCTGTTCTCGCCGGAGCAATTCGCCATTCAAGCCGCTGGCACTCGCATTCTCACCGCCGTGGAGCCGCCGGAGCTTTTGGCACGCATGCTGCCGACGCAGGAGATCCGCGAGAAAGTGACCATCGCGGGCGAGATGCTCGGTAAGGCCAAGGTCATGCGCATCACCTCGCCCCATGGCACGGATGTGACCTATAAGCTCAACACCTACCCGGCGGTGACGGAATATGCCTGCACCGACGAACCGGGGCGCTGGGATCACTGGCCGTCGGGGTTCGTGTTCACCGGCGGCGATGACGACGGGGTGGATGGCACCATCGTGGTCGCACCGGGCGATATCCTGTTGCCGCAGAATATGTATGTCAGCTCGCCCATCACCTACACCATCGAGAAAGGCTGGATCACCGACATTCGTGGCGGTCTCGATGCCGAGCTGGTGAAATCCTACATGGATGCCTTCAACGATCCGCGTGGCATGGGCATGAGCCATGTCGGTTGGGGCATGAACCCGAATGCCAAATGGCACAACATGGTGCCGGGCGCGTTCCCCGGCGGCATGGGCATGGAGCCGCGCGCCTTCTACGGCAACGTGATGTTCTCGACGGGGCCGAACAACGAGCTGGGCGGGCCGAACGACACCGCCTGTCACCTCGACATCCCGATGCGCAATTGTTCGCTTTTCCTCGACGACGAGCCGATCGTGATCGACGGCGATATCGTGGTGAAAGAGATCCAGATGGAACGCAGCTGAGGCGTCCCCTGCCTCAATCTGCCGGGCGGCTCTACTTACCTCGGGGCCGCCCATCTTTACAAAGGACAGGATCATGTCTCAGTCAGACACCTATAAGGCCGCAGGCTTCGGCGTCTCTGTGCCGCGTGGCACGAAACCCGGTATCGTGGTCGTGGATTTTTCTTACGGGTTCACGGATCTGCAATACCCGACGGCCTCGGATGCCGCGTTGCAAATGGCCCGGACCAAAGAGATTTGCGATGCGGCACGCGCCAAGGGGTTTCCGGTGATCTTCACCACCATCGCCTATCACCCCGGCGAGTTGGACAAGCTCCCGTGGCTCAAAAAAGCGACCGGGATGCGGGCGCTGATCGAAAACACGCGTCTGGTCGAAATCGACGCCGCCACGGGCATTCAACCCGAAGACGCGATTGTCACCAAAAAGGGTGCGTCGTCGTTTTTCGGCTCGACCTTGAACGCGCTTCTGACCGGCGCAGGCGTCGATACCGTTGTGGTGACAGGGGCGACGACATCGGGCTGTGTCCGCGCAACCGTCGTGGATGCGGTGCAGTCGGGCTATACCGTGTTGATCCCGCGCGATTGCTGCGCCGACCGGGCCGAAGCGCCGCATGAGGCGAACCTCTACGACATGGATCAGAAATACGGTGACGTCACCGACAGTGCGGATATTCTGGGCTGGCTCGAAAGCCTTTGAACCCGCCCAAATTGCAGGGAATGTTTGGGGGAGGCTGCGGTCTTCCCCTTTTTCATAGGAGAAAGCGATGTTTTACCTGACGAAAGACGGCTCTGGCCTGCCGCGCGATCCGTTTGCGGCGATTGTCTCGCCCCGGCCCATCGCGTGGATTTCGACACGCGGCACACATGGCGCGACCAACCTTGCGCCCTATTCGTTTTTCAACGCTGTGGCCTATACGCCGCCGCAAGTCATCGTGTCCTCCATCGGCGGCAAGCCGGATCGCGCCAAAGGCAAGGACAGCTACAGCCATATCCTTGAGACCGGCGTGTTCTGCATCAACATCGCCGGGTTTGAGGATCGCGAGGCGCTCAATGCCTCCTCTGCGGGTTATCCGGCGGATCGGAGCGAGTTTGAGGCTTTGGGGTTGAAGGCCGCGGACTGCGAAAGCATCGACTGTCCGCGACTTGCCGACGCTCCGGCAGCTCTGGAATGTCGGTTGACGCAGGTGATCGATCTGGAGGGAGAGGGCAATCTGATGATCCTCGCGCGTGTCGAGGCGATCCACCTGCGCGACGACTGCCTGACGGAAGAAGGGCGGTTCGATGTGCTGCGCTACAAGCCTTTGACTCGGCTTGGATACCAGGACTTCGCCTGCATAGATAAGCTGTTCCAGATGCGCCGCCCAAAACTTTGACATCATAAAAAACGGCCCCCGCAGGGGCCGTTTTCAATTCAGGCGAGGTCCGCCGTCATCGGGTCATAGGCGTAAACCCAGGCCGGATCTTCCGGCTCTTTGAGCCATGTGTTGGCGTTGGAAATCGTCTGCACCTTGGTGGCGCGGGCGTGGCGGGTCGCCTCGTAGGTTTTGAAGGCGGAGGCGTAATCCTCCATCCCGGAGATCGACAGCGCACGGGTCAGAACGGCGGCATCTTCGATCGCCATGCAGGCACCTTGGGCCATATGCGGGCGCATCGGGTGGCAGGCATCGCCCAGCATGACCAGACGCCCCTGGCTCCAGAGGTTCATCACATCGCGGTTCCAGAACGGCCATTTGGTCACGGTCTCGGTCGCGTCGATCAGGGCCTGAACGACGGGGTGCGACCCGCCGAAAATCGCTTCCATCTCTTCGCGGGAGCTGTCGACAAAGCTTGCTTCGTGGTCCCAGCTGTCCACCGGCACGCCGGTCACATAGTAATATTCCGACTGATCGTGTTTCGTCGCGTAAGTCATGATGTGACGGGATTGTTCCCACCACCATTTCACGCAGGGCTCGAAGTCCAGACCGGAAGAGCGCAGCTTGTTCATATCGACCAGCGCGCGATGGCCGACCCAACCGCTGTAACGCGGTTTTTCGACGCCCAGAAGTTTTTCGCGGATCATCGAGTTGATGCCGTCGGCACCGACCACGAGTTTCGCCGCAACCTTGTTGCCATTGGTAAAGGTCAAAAGAACGTCATTGTCGCGCTCTTCGATATCGGTCAGGCGATGATCGAAATGTACGGTGTCCTGGGGCAGGGCGTTGATTTGTTCGGCATGCAGATCGCCGCGGTGAATGGTGATGTAGGAGGCACCGTATTCCTTTTTGGCATAGTCGCCCAAGGGAATTTTCGACAGGTATTCGCCGGTCATCCCGTCGCGGGAGAACCAGAAATCCGGGTGTGAGCCGATCTCTTCGAGACGTTTCTCAAGCCCGATCTGGCGAAAAATTTTCATCACGTTCGGGCCGATATGGATGCCAGCGCCGAGACGGGTGAATTCGGGGGCCTGCTCGAAGGTGTGAACGGAGAAACCCGCGTCCAGCAGGAGAGCAGCCGCTGCTGCGCCGCCGAGGCCAGCGCCGATGACGGCGATATCTACTTGGTCGATCTGAGTCATGTGAGGTCCTGTGCGTCAGAGATATATTCATTTGTACACAAACAAATATCACATCAAGAAGCAGTGTCAAAAACAATGGTTGCCGCGGGAGCGGCAAACAGTCATCTGATGAAAATTTAATCAACTGGCAGCCGGCCGTCGTGGTGAGCACAGGCTCCTCGCTTCTATAAGCGATCTCAGGGCGGGAACAGGCAGAGCTCTCACGACATGGAGGGGACAGGCCTTGCGGCTCTTGTGCCGTGTCTGTTTTTACGATGGAGCCTGACATTCATGTCTTCGGTTCCTCTCGCTTGAATGGAGCTTGTGTGAGTACTCTATTCGAGAAAAGCAGGCAGTTCACCGCTTTGCACGCCAAGATCAAAATGTGGGCAAACCGGCGCAAAGGCAATTCTTCGCTCTTAAAAGCGATTTCAATTCAGTCTGTCGTTTGGGGATATGGTAGCGGAGGAGGGACTTGAACCCCCGACACGCGGATTATGATTCCGCTGCTCTAACCAACTGAGCTACTCCGCCGAAGTGCCGCGTAGATAGATTGAGCGACTGCGGGGGTCAAGAGGGATTTCGCCGAAATCCGGCAGAAAATTCCACTCAGGGCCACGCCCGCGTTCCCCGCCCGACTTGTTGCCCGTGCCACGATCTCCTAACCTCTCGCGACAGGCGAAAAGCGGGGCGGATATGGGCAGCACGGGACAATGGGATTTCTGGATCGACCGGGGCGGCACCTTCACCGATGTGGTAGGGCGCGACCCTGAGGGGCGGCTTCATACGCTCAAACTGCTGTCCAACAATCCAGAGCGCTATCGCGATGCCGCCGAACAGGGGATTCGCGACCTGTTGGCTCTGGCTTCAGGCGCTCCGATCCCGCGGCGTGCGATCAGAGCGGTCAAGATGGGCACGACGGTCGCGACCAATGCGCTGCTGGAGCGCAAGGGCGAGCGGGTGCTTCTGCTGATCACCGAAGGTTTCCGTGATCTGCTACGCATCGGTTATCAGGCCCGGCCCGATCTCTTCGCGCTCGAGATCAAACGCCCCGAATTGCTTTATGAAAGCGTCGCGGAGGTCCCGGAGCGGCTGGCGGCAGATGGCTCTGTCGTCACGCCACTCGATGAGAGCGCTGCCCGGGCGGCTCTGCAATCAGGGTTCGATCAGGGCATTCGCGCTGTTGCCATCGCTTTTCTGCACGCCTATCTCGAACCCGCGCATGAAATCCGCGTCGCGGAGATCGCACGGGAGATCGGCTTTACACAGGTCTCGACCTCGCATGAGACCTCGCGACTGGCAAAACTCGTCTCGCGCGGCGACACCACGGTCGTCGACGCCTATCTCTCCCCGATCCTGCGCCGCTATGTCGATCAGGTGGCCGAGGCGCTGTCGTTGGGCCATGCCTGCGAGCGGCTGTTGTTCATGCAATCGAATGGCGGGTTGACCGATGCGGCGCTGTTTCAGGGTCGTGATGCGATCCTCTCCGGGCCTGCGGGCGGCATCGTCGGCATGGTGCGCACGGGTGAGGCGGCGGGATTTGAAAGGCTGATCGGCTTCGATATGGGCGGCACTTCGACCGATGTCTCGCATTACGCGGGCCTTTATGAACGCACCTTCGAGACTGAAGTCGCTGGTGTGCGGTTGCGTGCGCCGATGATGGATATTCATACGGTCGCAGCCGGTGGCGGCTCGATTTGCAGCTTTCGGGAGGGTCGGTTTCAGGTCGGTCCCGAAAGTGCGGGGGCCGATCCGGGGCCTGCCGCTTACCGCCGTGGCGGGCCACTGACGGTGACCGATTGCAACGTGTTTCTGGGCAAACTGTCGCCCGATCATTTCCCGCATGTCTTTGGGCCGGAGGGCAAGGAACCGCTGGACGTCGATGCCGCCCGACGCGGGTTTGAAGAGTTAACTGCGGAGATCAACGCGGCCACCGGGCAGAGCCTTATGCCCGAAGAGGTGGCGGAGGGTTTTCTGCGGATCGCGGTCGACAATATGGCCAATGCGATCAAGAAAATCTCGGTCGAGCGCGGACACGACGTGTCGCAATATACGCTGCAATGTTTTGGTGGCGCGGGCGGACAGCACGCCTGTCTCGTGGCCGATGCGCTCGGTATGACGCGGGTGCTGATCCACCCTTTTGCCGGTGTGCTTTCGGCCTATGGCATGGGGCTGGCGGACATCCGGGCGCTGCGGGAGGTGCAACTGGACCTGCCGCTTGACGATCTTTCTGCCGCAGAAGGCGCGCGCGCGGCATTGGTGGCGGAGGCGCAGGCGGAGGTGGCCGCGCAGGGTGTGGCGCAGATCAGAACCCTGACACGGGCTCATCTGCGCTATACCGGCTCGCACCAGACGCTCGATGTGCTGTTTGGGACTATGGCGGAGATGACGGCGGCGTTTGAGGTCGCGCACAAGGCACGGTTCGGTTTTGCGCCGCCGGGGCGGGCCCTGATCCTCGATATGCTGGCCGTGGAGGCCGTGGGGGAAACCGGTGAACCCCCTATGGTCGCGCCTATGGGAGTGGGAGAGGTCGCGCCGAAAGCGATGATGTCCGTCACGGCGTCCGGTTGGGGTGAGGTGCCGCTATTCGACCGACTGAGACTGCCGCAAGGCGTGGACATTCAGGGTCCGGCTGTGATCTCCGAGCCGACAGGCACCAATGTGATCGAACCGGGCTGGGTGGGGCGGCTTGATGCGCAGGGCAACCTGATCCTGACCCGCGCCGCGCCCGTCGAGCGTAGTGCTGCCGTGGGAACCGAGGCCGATCCGATCCTTCTCGAGGTGATGTCGAACCTGTTCATGTCTGTCGCCGATCAGATGGGTGCAACGCTGGCGAACACGTCGTGGTCGGTCAACATCAAGGAAAGGTTCGATTTTTCCTGTGCGATCTTTGACGCTCAGGGCCGTCTCGTCGCCAATGCGCCGCATGTTCCGGTGCATCTCGGCTCCATGTCGGACTCGGTGCAGACGGTGATCCGGCAGTTTTCAGATGCCGCCGAGGGTGACGCCTTCGTGCTCAATTCGCCCTATCGCGGCGGTACCCATCTGCCGGACATCACTGTGGTGACGCCGGTATTTGTGGACGGAAAACCTGCCTATTGGCTGGGCGCGCGCGGGCATCACGCGGATGTCGGCGGGCGCACGCCGGGATCGCTGCCCCCCGATAGCACAACGCTCGAAGAAGAAGGTGTGGTGATCGAAACCACGCGCATCGTGACGGCAGGGCGGTTCGAGGAAGAGAAGATGCGCGCGCTGATGGCCTCGGGGCGCTATCCCGCGCGCAATATCGACCAGAACATTGCCGATCTTCAGGCGCAGGTGGCCTCGAATGAGACGGGAAAACAAGCGCTTATGGGCGTTGTCGCCCGCTATGGTGCGGAGGTGGTCACGGCCTATATGCAGCATGTGCAGGACAATGCCGAGGCCTCCGTGCGTGCGGTGATCGACCGGCTCTCAGATGGGGAATTCACCTATCCGATGGACGATGGCGCAGAGATCAAGGTGCGTCTTACGGTCGATGCGGCCACCCGCACGGCGACCGTCGATTTCACCGGAACTTCGTCGCAGCACAAGGGAAATTTCAATGCACCTCTGTCGATCTCTCGCGCGGTGGTTCTCTATGTTTTCCGGACACTTGTGGGCAAAAACATCCCGCTGAACGAGGGCTGTCTCAAGCCGCTTCATATCATCGTGCCGGAGGGGTCGATGCTCAATCCGGGCGAGGGGGCGGCGGTGATTGCGGGGAACACGGAGGTGTCGCAGGCGGCGTGCAATGCGTTGTTCGGGGCCTTGGGGGTGATCGCCGGGTCGCAGGGGACGATGAATAATTTTGTCTGGGGGAACAATGACTTCCAGAATTATGAAACCATCGCGGGCGGCACGGGCGCAGGGCCGGATTTCGACGGCTGCGACGCGGTGCAGTCGCATATGACCAACACGCGGATGACCGATCCCGAAATTCTCGAAGCGCGGTTTCCGGTGCGGCTTCTGGAATTTTCCATCCGTCCGAATTCGGGCGGTCAAGGCGCGCATCATGGCGGTAACGGATTGATCCGAAAGATGGAATTCCTGACGCCGGTGACAGTCACGACACTCTGTTCGCACCGGGTCATACCGCCTTTTGGCGTCGATGGCGGTGCGCCGGGGGCGGTGGGGCGGAACTTTGCAATCTTGCCGGACGGCGCGGACATTCCGCTTCAGGGCAATGACGAGATCGACCTTCCGGCAGGCGGGATTTTCGTGATGGAAACGCCCGGCGGCGGGGGCTTTGGGGCGGCCTGATCGCCGCCCGAAATCGCTCCGAAATGACTGTCGGCAAAGCGTCGGATTTGTGTCGGACTTTTGTCGGGCACGAAACGCGCAGGGCGCGGCGAGCCTAAGCCTCTGCCAAATCCTCCGCGATTTGCCGGAACATCGCGAGGGTCTTAAGGTTGATCGCGCCATCGCCCACCCGGAAATCCGTGTCGGCGGCATTCTGGGCGATCACCACGCCCGCCGCGCGGTGGATATACATGTATTGCCCGTAGATGCCGATGCCGAAGAACTCGCCTTCGCGCGCCTCGGGCGGCAGCCACCATTGCAGGCCATAGCGCAATTGCCCGTCGGGGATTTTCGCGGTCTCGGGATCGGGCAGGGGCGCGGTCTGTTGCGTCATGCGGTCAACCCACGCTTCCGACACGATCCGGGTGCCGTTCCATGCGCCTTTTTGCAGCATCATCTGGGCAAGACGGGCATAATCGCGGGTGCTCATGTTAAAGCCGCCCGCGACGAAAGGCTCCTGTTCCTCATCGGTGATGACGAAACCGCTGTGCTCGAACCCCATGGGTCGGATCACATGGGCGTTCAGCAGGTCGATCATCTTTTGACCGGTCAGCGCCCGGATCATCATGCCGATGACATGGGTGTCGACGGTGACGTAATGCATATAGGTGCCGGGGGGCCATTGCCGGGTGAGCGTGGCGGCGAAATCGTCCATCGAGCCGCCGACCCCGATGATCCGACCCATGCGGTTGATGTCGGAATGATAGTCGACATAGTCCTCGTTGAAACGCACGCCGCTCGACATGGTGAGCACGTCGAGGAGGCGCACGCCGTCATAACCGCTGCCCTTGAGCGCGGGCAGATGGTCCTGCACCTCGGCTTCGAGAATGTCGGCGGGGATCAGCCCTTTGTCGATCAGGATGCCAAGCAGGAGTGCTGTGACGCTTTTCGACATGGACCATGAGATATTGCGGTCTTCGGGCCGGGTGCCGTGAAAATACTGCTCGTGACGGATGGCACCGTCTTTCAGGACGAGAAAGCTTTTGACGTTCCGGTCGATGAAGTAGCGGTCGAGATCAACGTGTGTCGTGAGCGGCGCTTTTGCCTCAGGCAAAGCGCTTGGCTGGGAGGCGGGCATGTCGAAGGGCAGGGCGTGGAAGAGCTGATCGAGATGGGAAAAATTCCAGACGATCTTGCCGGGCGCAAACAGGCTGTTGACCCGCGCGAGCCGTTTGACGCCGGTCATATCGAGCCGGAGGAGGCGGCCACCTATGATTTTCGCGGTGTCGATCAGTGCCGAAGCTTGCATGGCTGTCCCCTGCTGTCGTTTCCATGAAACTGTGCAGGGGAAGCAAGGCTGTGTCGAGGTTTTCCGGCCCGTTACGATGCGTCAGAGGTGACGACCCAAGGCGTGTCGAACCAATGTTCTTCGAGGTTCGGGGTGTCCCCGATCCGGTCGATGACGGCGAAAAGTCCGTTGCCGGTGAGCGGCGTCAGGACGCCATGCCATGTGCCACGGTGAAAGTTGATCGCCTGCGCACCATCGGTGACGAAGGCGCGGGGCGCGGCCTCGGGACCGTCGGAGACGATGACGAGGTACGGATCGGCGGACATCGGCACGAAGGCCTGCGACCCTTCCGGGTGGCGTTCGATCAGGTCGAGCGTGTAGGGAAAGTCCCGCAGTTCGGCGTGGAAGATCGAAATGCCGACGCGTCCGCCGGTGTCCGGGGCGACATCGACCGAAGCGCGGTCGTGGTAGCGACCGCATTTGCCCTGATTGATGATCTTGTCCGGCGCGCCGACCGCGTCGAGCACATCGCCGTAAGGGGCGAAGGCCTCGGGGGTCAGCGGTTCGGTGGTGATGACGCGGCTCATCCCAGCTCCAGCTTGGCGTGACGGTTGACGTCTTTGTACAGGAGATAGCGGAACGGGCGGCGACCGGCGGCGTAACAGGCCTGCGGGCAGAAGGCGCGGAGCCAGAGGAAATCGCCCTCGGAGACCTCGACCCAGTCCTGATTGAGCAGGTAGACGCCGCGACCCTGAAGCACATAGAGCCCGTGTTCCATGACATGGGTTTCGGCGAAGGGGATGGTGCCGCCCGGCAGGAAGGTCACGATATTGACGTGGAAATCGTAGCGCAGATCGTGCGGATCGACGAAGCGCGACGTGGACCAGTAACCCGAGGTGTTCGGCATTTCCACCGGGGGCCTTTCCATATCGGCGGTGACGAAGCTTTCGGGTTTGTCGATGCCCGGCGCGGGTTCGTAGCGTTTGCGAATCCAAACGAAGGTCGCGGGCGTGTCGTTGTCGTTCTGCACGGTATATGTGTCGCCGGGGGCGACGAAAACATAGCTGCCGGGGTCGAGCTGATAGGCGCGCGCACCGATGGTGAGGCGCATGTGGCCCGCGAGGACGAAGATCACGCATTCGGCCATCGGATCGGGTTCCGGGTCGGTCGTGCCGCCGCCGGGGGAGACCTCGACAATCAGTTGCGCGAAGGTTTCGGCAAAGCCGGTGAGCGGGCGGGCCAGAACCCAGGCGCGGGTCTTGTCCCAGCCGGGCAGATAGCTCACCACGATGTCGGACATCACCCCATGCGGGATGACCGCATAGGAATTGGTGAACACGGCACGCTCGCGGGCGTGGTTGTTTTGATCGGGCAGGCCGCCGGTGGGGGCGCAGTAGGTGTATTCGTAGCTCATCGCGTTTCTCAGAGGTTCATGTCCTTGAGACGATGCCACGCGATCCGTTCGACCTGTTTGCAGGCGGTTCTGAATTCGCTGTCCCGGTCGTTGCCGAGCCGGGTGTGGAATGCGTCGAGGATTGTCGCCTTGGTATTGTCTTTCACGGCGATGATAAAGGGGAAGCCGAATTTTTCGGTATAGGCGGTGTTAAGGGTCTCGAAAGTGGCGCGTTCCTCGTCGGTGAGCGCGTCGAGACCGGCGGAGGCCTGTTCCGTGGTGCTTTCAGCCGTGAGGCGTTTGGCCTGTGCGAGTTTTCCGGCGAGATCGGGGTGGGCGATCAGCACGCCGTCCTTTTCGGCCTCGGATGCGGCGCGGAAAGCGCGGCAGAGGACGGAATGGACGCCGACGGCGCTGTCATGCGCTGGGCCAAGCTCCAGCTCCCAAGCGCGTTCGGCCACCCAAGGGGAATGCTCGAACACGCCGCCGAATTTCGCGACGAAGTCTTCCTTGGACATCTGCGAGGGGCGGGTTTTGCGCGTGTGTGGATGGGTTTTGGCCCAATGGCGCGCCATGTCGATGCGGCGCGGCGTCCAGACGCCGTCGAAGGTTTGGATATAGTCGATGAAGCGTTTGAGGCCCGCCATTTTGCCGGGACGCCCGATCAGGCGGCAATGCAAGCCGATGTTCATCATTTTCGGCGTGCTGGTCGTGCCCTCAGCATAGAGCGTGTCGAAAGCGTCCTTGAGATAGGTGAAGAATTGCTCGCCGGTGATCCAGCCGGGGCTGGTGGCGAAGCGCATGTCGTTGGCCTCAAGCGTATAGGGGATGATCAGCTGATCACGCTCGCCGACTTCGAGCCAATAGGGCAGGTCGTCGTCATAGGTGTCGGAGACATAGTCGAACCCGCCCTCCTCAGATACGAGGCGCACGGTGTTGGCCGAACAGCGCCCGGTGTACCAGCCATAGGGGCGTTCCCCGGTGACTTCCTCGTGCAGCTTGATCGCCGCTTGAATGGAGGCGCGTTCTTCCTCCTCCGGCATGTCCTTGTGTTCGACCCATTTGTAGCCATGGGAGGCGATCTCCCATCCGGCATCCTGCATCGCCGCGACCTGTTCGGGCGACCGGGCCAGAGCCGTGGCGACGCCGTAGATGGTCACGGGGATGTCGGCTTCGGTGAAGAGACGGTGCAGACGCCAGAAGCCTGCGCGCGCGCCGTATTCGTAGATCGATTCCATGTTCCAGTGGCGCTGGCCCTTCCACATGGCCGCGCCCGCGATGTCTGACAGGAAGGCCTCAGAGGCCTCATCGCCATGCAGCACACAGTTTTCGCCGCCTTCCTCATAGTTCAGCACGAATTGCACCGCGACCTTCGCGCCTCCGGGCCACTTCGGATCGGGCGCATTGGCCCCGTAGCCCAACATGTTTCGAACATAGCGCGGTGGATTTTTCGGCATTTCCTTTGGCCTTCGTGTTTTTTGACTAATTGGTAGGCTTGTTAGATATCGAATACTCTTTTGTATGCAATCTGACGAGATTGATTGTTGCTGCGACGGCGGCTTTCCGACAGTCTCCAAACGAAACGCTAACTATTTGGGCAGCTTCGCCATGACTTCCGGTTTTTTGACCACCCATGTTCTCGATACGGCCAAGGGTTTGCCGGCCGAGGGGATCGAGATTGCGCTCTACCGCGTCTCCGGCAACAGTCACACAAAGATTGCGACGGCCGTGACGAATGCCGACGGACGGACGGACACACCGATTCTGCCCGCCGGGACATTTAAGACCGGCACCTATGAGCTGATTTTCTTTGCAGGCGACTACCTGCGGCGCACGGGACAGGCAGGAGGGGAGCCTCTGTTCCTCGATCAGATCCCGATCCGCTTCGGGATCAATGACGCGGAGAGCCATTATCACGTGCCGCTGTTGCTGTCGCCTTACAGCTATTCGACCTATCGGGGGAGCTAACATGACGTTGATGCCGATTTTCTGGGAATGGGCGGAGTTTGCCCTGCGCTGGCTGCATGTGATCACCGCGATTGCGTGGATCGGGTCGTCTTTCTATTTCATCGCGCTCGATCTCGGGCTGCGGCCCTCGTCGGATCGTCGCCAAGGCGTGTCGGGTGAGGAATGGCAGGTCCATGGCGGCGGCTTTTATTTCATTCAGAAATACATGGTCGCGCCTGCGCGGATGCCTTCGGACCTGATCTGGTTCAAATGGGAAAGCTATTCGACCTGGCTCACGGGTTTCGCACTTATGGCGGTGGTCTATTACCTCGGCTCTGAACTGTATCTCGTCGATCCGAACGTGTTGGAGATGTCGAGCGGCATGGCGATCGCGATTTCCGTGGCTTCGCTGGCCTTCGGTTGGATCGCATACAACACGATTTGCAAGCTGATGCTGGGCAAGGACGACACCTGGCTGATGGTCATCCTCTATGTGATCCTTGTGGCGATGGCCTGGGGCTATACGCAGGTGTTTTCGGGCCGGGCCGCGTTTCTGCATCTGGGCGCGTTTACGGCGACGGTGATGAGCGCCAATGTGTTCTTCATCATCATTCCGAACCAGAAGGTGGTGGTCGAGGATCTCAAGGCCGGGCGCACGCCCGATCCGAAATACGGCAAGATCGCCAAGCAGCGCTCGACCCATAACAACTACCTGACCCTGCCGGTCATCTTCATGATGCTGTCGAACCACTACCCGCTCGCCTTCGCCGCCAAGTACAACTGGATCATCGCGGCGCTGGTGTTCCTGATGGGGGTCACGATCCGGCATTTCTTCAACACGATGCACAAACGCGGGGGCATGCTGTGGTGGACATGGGGGCTGACCGTGGGGCTTTTCCTCGCCGTCATGTGGTTGTCGACGGCAGGCATTTACATGCAGGACGAGGGCGAGGACGAAGCCGCCCTTGGTCCGGTGGCGCAGCGCTTTGCCTCGGCTGCCGGGTTCGAGGAGGTGCATGATATCGTCACCACCAACTGCTCCATGTGCCATTCCAGAGAGCCCTATTGGGAGGGCATGGCCTCGCCGCCGAAAGGCGTGCGGCTTGAGACCACGCAGGAGGTGGCGACCATGGCGAAAGAGATCTGGCTTCAGGCCGGGGTGACCCACGCCATGCCGCCTGCGGGCAGTTACATGGCGCTCGATGACGAGAGCCGCGCGGCCATTCGCAAATGGTACGAAGCGGGGCTTGAGGGATAAAAAGGGCGGGGTCTTCCCCGCCTTATTTCTTTGAGAAGGACCAGCGGGTTTCCTGCCGGTAGGTGTCTTCGGGATCGAGCCGGACCGAAGGAAAGTCTGAGCGGTTCGGCGCATCCGGCCAGCGCTGGGCCTCAAGTGCGACGCCGCAAAACCCGACCTCCGGCACGCCGCGATGGCCGTTCATCGCGCCGCTGCCGATGGGGGCGGCGTCGAAGACCTGAAGCCCCGGCTCGGTGGTGTCCATGCGCAGCGTGATGCCGCTTGTCCCGCGCAGCACGGCGGCGGGTTTCATCTTGCCCGGCCCGTCCGCAAGGCAGAAATTGTGGTCAAAGCGCTGGGCGTCCGAAGGGCGCAGCACATGGCCGTCGCTGAGATCGAAGCCGGTGCCGCTCACGTCCAGCACGCCGGTAGGGATCATCCGACCGTCGACCGGGGTGTAGCGATCCGCGAAGACCTGAAGCCAATGGCCGTCGGTGGTCGCCGTGCCGTCGAGGTTCCAATAGGAATGGTTGGCGAGGTTCAAAAGCGTCGGCGCATCGGTGGTGGCGGTGAGTTCGAGACGGAGCGTTGCGGGGGCCTCGACCGTATAGCGCGCGGTGATCAGGCGGTTGCCAGGAAAGCCGCCCTTGCCGTCGGGCAGGGTCAGGGTGAGGGTCACGGAGGTGGCGCTTAGGGCGGCGATCTTCCACAGTTCGGTGTGCAGGCCTTGGGGGCCGCCATGCAGGAGCGTCTCGCCCTCGTTGGCTTCGAACCCCAGTTCCCGCCCGTCAAGCTCCGCCCGCGCGCCGGAAATCCGGTTGGCGACGGGGCCGACGATGGCGCCGAAATACTCCATCGGCCCGTGTTCATAGGCGGCAATTTCCGATCCGCCGAGCGTCAGCCCATAGGGCACGCCGCGCAGCCGGACGTCGTTGAGGATTGCACCGTAGGACAGAATGGTGACGCTCAGATCGCCAGCGGTCAGTGTGATCGCGTCAACGCGGCGCCCGTCTTTCAGATGACCGAAAAGCTCTTTCATCGGGTCAACCTTTCACGTGCAAGGCGTAGCCCGGCGAGCGTTATGGCGTGGCCGTCGGCCTGAGAGACCGGGACGAACTGGCTTTCAAGGGCTGTGCGATAGGGGGCGCGGAGGGGGGCGGGGGCTATGACGGCCACGGGTTGGCCGAGCCAGTAGGACCGAGTGGCGGCGAGTTCCGTGCCGATCAGCGCGGCGGTGGCGCGGGAGGTGGCTTCCGTTGGGGCGATTTCATCCAGATCGACCGCGGTTTTCAGCGCAGCCAGTCGCAGGGCGGCGTGCTCCGGGCGGGACATGGTGTCGGAAAGCGCCTCGGAGAAGGCCTCTGGATCGCCGAGTGTCAGCCCGTCGAAGGCGGCGCCCAGCAGGGTGCCGGTCAGAAACCGCCGCATGGAAACGATTTCCTCGGCGCTGACATGGGCCCAGAGGGTCGATGTGGCGGAGGGCAGGCAGAGGATGCCGTCGAATTTCGGATTTTGCGCGATGAACCCGGCCAGCGTCACCTCTTCGCCCCGTGTCACGGTGCGGGGATGATCCTGCGACAGGGGCGGGATGTCGGGAGATTGAAGCGTCTCGGGCAGGGCAGTGCAGGGCAGGTTGCGCGGGGACGCGGCAGTTCCTGCGATGACTGCAAGAGCGCTGCGATTTTCGGGGTTGGTCCGGGTCGGGGCGGAGGAGGCGCTGTCGAGATCCCAGAGCCATAGCTCCGTCCCGTCGAAGATCCCCGCCTGTGCGCTCATCCGTGCCTCCCTCGTGTCATAGTGTTTATGGCGCGAGGGGCACGGGGTTGCAATGGGGCGCTGGCGTCGATCAGCTTTTGAGTTCGGCCGGGTAGCCCGCCTTTTTCAGCGCGTCGAGAATGGCTTCGTCGCCGGCCTCGGAAAAGACGTCGATTTCGTGCGCGTTCATATCGGCCTCGATCTCGACCGTGTCGTCGATGGCTTCGAGCGCTTCGGTGATGGCGGCCTTGCAATGGCCGCAGGTCATGTTGGGAACGGAAAAGACGGACATATTTTAGACCCTTGTTTGAGAAATCCGCACGGATCGCTCGAACGCGCCGTGGCTCTGCACTATATCTAACTCCGATCAGACAGAAGGCCAGAGTGGAAAATATGCACAGCACCCGTTTCTCCGTCGAAGGTATGACCTGCGCCTCCTGTGTGGGGCGCGTCGAACGTGCGCTCAAAGGCACGGAGGGCGTCGAGGCCGCCAATGTGAACCTTGCGACCGAAACGGCGGATGTGCGCTTCGGCGACGGTGTCGATGTGGCGCGTCTGGTCGAGGTGCTCGACAAGGCGGGCTATCCGGCGCGGGTGGAGGAGCTGACGTTCGATGTGCAGGGCATGACCTGCGCCTCCTGTGTCGGGCGGGTCGAACGGGCCTTGCAGGCGGTCGAAGGGGTGACGGCAGCCTCCGTCAATCTCGCGACCGAGACGGCGACGGTGACGTATCTGACGGGTGTGCAGGATGCCGAAAGCCTGACCAAGGCCATCGCGGGGGCGGGCTATGAGGCGAAGCCGCGGGTCGATACGACGGCCGAACCGGTGAACCGCAAGGAAAGCGAAGCGCGGGAGATCCGCGGCAAGCTGATCCTCGCCGCTGTGCTGACCCTGCCGATTTTCCTGATCGAGATGGGGGGGCATCTGATCCCGGCGCTGCATCATTGGTGGATGATGTCTGTGCCGGAATGGCTCTGGCGCATGGTGCAATTTGCCTTGACGACCGTGATTCTTGCGGTGCCGGGGCGGGTGTTTTTCGCCAAGGGCATTCCCGCGCTCCTGAAGGGCGGGCCAGATATGAACGCGCTGGTCGCGCTGGGCGCAGGCGCGGCCTATCTGTTTTCGACGGTGGTGACCTTCTGGCCCCGTGCCGTGCCGATGGGGGCGCAGAACGTCTATTTCGAGGCCGCCGCCGTGATCGTGACCCTGATCCTTCTGGGCCGCTGGCTCGAGGCGCGGGCCAAGGGGCGCACGGGCGAGGCGATCCGCAAACTTGCGGGGATGCGGGCCAAGACCGCACGGGTTGAGCGCGCGGGCGAGGTGGTCGAGGTTCCGATCGAAGAGATCAAGGTGGGCGATGTGCTGCACCTGCGTCCGGGCGAAAAGATCGCGGTGGACGGCAAGGTTTTGTCGGGCGACAGCCATGTCGATGAGGCGATGATTTCGGGCGAACCGCTCCCGGTGGCGAAAGCCGAAGGGTCGCCGGTGATCGCGGGGACGGTCAATGGCGAAGGCACGATGACCTATCTGGCCGAAAAGGTCGGGGCGGATACGATGCTGGCGCAGATCATTCGCATGGTCGAGGACGCGCAGGGCGCGAAACTGCCGATCCAGTCGATGGTCGACAAGGTGACGATGTATTTCGTCCCGGTCGTGATGGGGCTGGCGGCGCTGACCGTGCTGGTCTGGCTGATCTTCGGACCGGAGCCTGCGCTGGCGCATGCTCTGGTCGCGGGCGTTGCGGTGCTGATCATCGCCTGCCCCTGTGCCATGGGGTTGGCAACGCCGACCTCGATCATGGTGGGCACCGGGCGCGCCGCCGAGCTTGGCGTGTTGTTCCGCAAGGGGGATGCGTTGCAGGGCTTGCAAGAGGTCAAGGTGATTGCCTTCGACAAGACCGGCACGCTGACCGAAGGGCGGCCGGACGTCACCGAGGTGACGGTTCTGGCGGGCGAGGAAGACGCGCTTCTCGCCGAGGTTGCCGCAGTCGAGGCCAAGTCGGAACATCCCATCGCACGGGCCATCGAGCGTGCCGCCGAGACGCGGGGGCTGGTTTTGCCACAGGTCGACAAGGCACGGGCGATTGCCGGGCATGGGATCAAGGCGGAGATCGGCGAGGTGACGCTGCATGTCGGAAACATGCGGCTGATGACCCGCGAAAAGATCGACACCGCGCCGTTCGAGGTGCCGCTTGCGGCGCTGGCAGACCGGGGACGCACGCCGGTTCTTGTGGCCCGCAATGGCGTGGCGGTGATGGTGATCGGGATTTCCGATCCGGTGCGGCCCGCTTCGCGCAAGGCGGTCGAGGCGCTTCATGCGCGCGGCATCAAGGTGGCGATGGTGTCGGGGGATACCCGCCGCGCCGCCGAAGTGATCGCGCGGGATCTCGGGATCGATCATGTCGAGGCGGAGGTGCTGCCGAAAGGCAAGGCGAAGATCGTCGCGGCGCTCAAGGAGGCCCATGGCGCGGTCGGTTTCGTTGGCGACGGGATCAACGACGCGCCGGCGCTGGCCTCGGCGGATGTCGGCATTGCGGTCGGGACCGGCACGGATGTCGCCATTGAGGCGGCGGATGTGGTCTTGATGGGCGGTGACCCGTCGGCGGTGGTGACCGCCTATGACGTGAGCCACAAGACCATGGTGAACATCCGGCAGAACCTGTTCTGGGCCTTTGCCTATAACGCGGTGCTGATCCCGGTGGCGGCAGGCGTGCTCTATCCGGGGTTCGGACTTCAGCTTTCGCCGATGCTCGGCGCGGGTGCGATGGCGATGTCTTCGGTGTTCGTGGTGTCGAATGCGCTCAGGCTGCGACGGATGGCCGCGGCATTTTGAATCAGCAAAAAGGCCAGTGTTGCGCACGCGCTGCAATATCTTGGCCATTTCGCAACATCTGGAGGGGTGAGGCACAACCTTGCGTTGATTTTGTGGCGAAAAGGCCCAAATGGTTAACGGCTTTGAATTTCTCCCCTAGCCTGAGAATCGCCTTTCCCGTAATTTCCAAGCGACAGAAACGAAAAGCTGCGCCGGATTTCCCCGGACGCGGATGTTCCTCGAGCAGAAGTGAATTGGTAAAATGTTGGGATTGCAATATTCCGTCCGCGATCATGCGGGCAGCGTTAGCACAGGCACGCTTTCCTTGTCCGGCAACAGCGAAGTGATCGCGGTTCAGGACGTCGAAGATATCTCCCTGAATATGTCGAGCGCTGCGGTCAGCGGCTATACCCGCCAAGGCGGCGATCTGGTGATCGGGCTGGTGGGCGGCAAGACGATTGTCCTTGAGGGCTATTTCGAGGGCGAGCATGAGTTGCTGCTCTCCGAGCACGGGGCGATGACCCGGGTCGATTTCGTGGACGAGGGCGAGGGACCGCTTGTCGCGGGGTATCAGGACATCGACCTGAGCGGCAAATGGAGCGAATACGATCAGCTTGCCTTCCTCGATCTCGAACGGGTCGAGCCGGTGGTTGCGCCGATTGCGGCGGCGGGGCTCGGCTGGCTTGGCCTCGGGGCGGCGGCGGCCGGTGTGGCCGGGATTGCGGTCGCGGGCGACCTGATGGATGGCGATGGCGGCGACAAGGGCGGCAATGGCAATGCCGACACGACGGCGCCGGATGTGTCGATCCTGTCGGGTGTGGAAAGCTCTGGCGACTACGTCAATGGCGCGATTTACGACAGCGGCAGCTATGTGATTTCCGGTGAGGGCGAGGTTGGGGCCACGGTCACGGTCGAGATCAACGGGACGACGCAAACGGTCGTGGTCGGCACGGACGGCACCTGGAGCACCACGTTCGAGAGCGGGTCCATCGACACGGGCGAATATACCACGGGCGTCACCGTCACGGCGACGGACGCGGCGGGGAATACGACCACGGTGACAGACACGCTGGTCGTGGACACCGAGGCGGAGGATCTGAGTTTCGATACGGTCGAGGGCGACGATGTGGTCAATATCGCGGAAGCCTCCGACGATGTGAACGTCTCCGGCCAATCTGAGGCGGGCGCGACCGTGGTGGTCGAACTCGAAGGTCAGACGGTCGAGACCACCGTGGCGGAAGATGGCACCTGGACGGTGACCTTCGATGGCAGCAGCCTGCCCGCGGGCACTTATGACAGCACGGTCACCGCGACGGTCACCGATGCCTATGGCAATGCCGCGACCTACACGCATGAGATTTCCATCGACCTTGAGACCTCGCTGACCGTGGACGGCGACAGTGCGGGCGGCGACGGCACGGTGAATGCCTCCGAAATGGCTGGCGGTGTGACGCTCACGGGCACGGGCGAGGCGGGGGCGTCGGTCACGGTGACGGTCGAGGGCGTGACGCGCACGACGACCGTGGCCGAGGACGGATCGTGGTCGGTGACCTATGAGAGCGGGACGTTGCCGGAAGGCACCTACAGCACGGAGGTCACCGCGACCTCGACCGATCTGGCCGGGAACAGCACCACCGCGACGGGCACGTTCGAGATCGACACCGAAACCGGTGTGGCAATCGATGCGGGTCATTCGGGCGGCGACGAGACCGTGAATCTTTCCGAGAGCCAGCAGACGATGAGCTTTACCGGCACGGCGGAGGCGGGTGCGACGGTCGTTGTGACGCTTGCGGGCGTGTCGGTCACCACGGTGGCCGATGGCAATGGCACCTGGACCGCGTCTTATGCGGCGGGGACGCTGACGGGCGGTGAATATGATACCACCCTGACCGCCGTTGCCACCGATGCGGCGGGCAACACCGCGACCAGCACCAGCGTGGTGCATGTCGACACGGTTGCGGGCAATATCACGCTCACCACGCCGATCGAGGGCGACAATGTGATCAACGCCACCGAGGCCTCCGATGGGGTCTGGATCACCGGCACGGCGACGGCGGGCGAAACCGTGACCGTGACGCTGGCGGGGGTCTCGCACACGGTGACCTCGACGACGGGCGGCACCTATTCGGCCTTCTTCGCCGCCTCCGAAATCACGGCGGGCGAGTATGACAGCACGGTCACCGCAACGCTGACCGACGCGGCGGGCAACACCGCCTCCGTGCAGGCGGCGGTGGAGATCGACACTTATGTGTCGAATTTCGCGGAAACCGGTGTGCAGGGCGGCGCGGATGGCGTGATCAACGCGGCGGAAGCAAGTTCCGGCGTCGTGCTCTCGGGCACGGTCGAGGTGGGGTCCACCGTGGTGCTGTCCTTCAATGGTCAGAGCTATACCGCCACGGTCGATGCCTCAGGCAACTGGAGCGCCGCGATCCCGGCCTCGGCGCTGCCGTCGGGCGAAGGATCGGCGGATGTGTCGGTCACCGCGACCGATCCGGCGGGCAACACATCGACCCTGACCGAGACGCTGAGCTACGACACCTATGTGAACGCGCTGGAGCTTTCGGCGGATGCGGGCGGCGATCTCTATCTCAACCTCGAGGAAATCAATGACGGCGCGACCCTGACCGGGATCGTGGAGGTCGGCTCCACCGTTTATGTGACGCTCGAGGGGGTGACCCGTCAGGCCACTGTGGATGCGGATGGCAACTGGAGCGTGACCTTTGCCTCGGATGAGATTGCCGAGGGCACTTACGAGACGGATGTCGTGGTGACGGCGACCGATGCGGCGGGCAACACCCTGTCGGAGACCACGACGATCACCGTCGACACGGAGATCGACAGCACCGGTATCGAAGGTGTCATGCGCTATGTCGACGGGGTCGGGTCCGTCATGGTCACCGACACGGGCGACGAGATATCGGTCTATGCCCTGGACGAGAGCGGAACGGTCAGCGAGATCACGCATACGGATACCGATCTCGGCGACACGCTGTTCGTGAGCTTCGGTGAGCATGTGTCGAACGGCGATCAGATCGTCATCACCGCCGAAGATGCGGCGGGGAACAGCTCCGACACGCTTCTGGTGCTCGATACGACGAACGAACGGCCCGATGGCGCCTATTTCGAAGTGGATCTCGATAATTCCGGCCTCGATCAGTTCGACCTCGGCGCGATCGATCTTCAGTTCGTCAACGGTGGCGAAGTGAGCCTGTCCTCCGCCGATCTCGACCGGCTTCTGGGCGAAGAGGGCACGCTGACCATCCATGGCGGCGAGGACGATCGTGTGGTGTTCGAGGAGAGCGCGAGCCTGGTCGGCAGCGTGACCGAGGATGGCAACACCTATGACATCTATACGCTGGGCGACGATCAGGTGTTGGTCGATCACGACATCGAAGTCGTTCTGCCCTGAGGCAGGCGTGCTGCGGGCGGGGGAAACCCGCCCGTGTGACAACGGAGGTGAGGAGCAACAAGGGCATGAGCGCGCGACCACAGTCCGGCATCGCGATCGGTGTCCTTTTTGTCTCCGCCATGGGGCTGGTCGGCTGTGTCGGGGGCGCAGGGGCCGGCCTGTCTCCGGTTGCGATGTTCAAGGCCGACCGGTTCGACAGCGGGTCGGGGAAAGCTGCGGCATCGGATCACGCCCTTTCGGCCGCCAATGAGGGCGAGGGTTCCCCGCTGATCTCCGATCTTCTGGCGCGTCCGTCGGTCCTGCCCGCAGGCTCCGCCTATGGTCAAGTCGCCACTGCCGTGCTCGCCACCTCCTCGGGACTGGCGCAGGCGGAGCTTCGGGCCTCGAAAATGCGTGCTGTGGCGCGGGAGAAGAACTGGCTGCCGACCATCGGACCGGACATTTCGCTCAGTTCGCTGGGTAAGCTGGCGGGCGGGTTGCTGGTCGAGGCGACGCTTTACGACAATGGCAAGCGCAAGGCGGAACGCGCCTTTGCCGCCGCCGATGTCGAGGTCTCCGCCGTCGCCCTGTCGCAGGATATGAACGACCGGGTGTATGAAGGGCTGACGCTTTACATCACGATTTCCGAGGCGCGGGAAAAGGCGGATATGGCCGAGCGCGGTCTGGGCCGGATGCGCGAGTTCAACCGCGTGGTGACCGAACGCGTCAAGGGCGGGGCGTCGAGCCTGTCGGATCAGCGCGTGGTGGGGTCGATCATCTCCGAAATGGAACATGAGGCGCGCAGCCACCGCGAGGCCGAAACCAGTGCGCGCGAGGAGCTTGCGACACTGACCGGCGGTGCGGCGCTTCCGGTGCTGGAGCAGGCCACGGGGATTGCGGCCCCTGCGAGCGCGCTTGTGCCGCTCGATGTGATGCGCGCGGAAGCCGAGGCGAAGAGGACGGTTGCCGAAGCGCAGGCGGAACGCGCCGCGATGTTGCCGGCGCTGTCGGCGGCGACGCTGATCGGGCAGACGACGAGTTCGAGCCTCGATTACGAGGGGGAGGGGCTGGGGCTGGGCACCGCCGCCGAGATGGAAGCGAGCCGGGCGCGCGAGGCGGCGGCTCAGGCCACGGTCGCGCAGGTGCAGGAAACCGCCGCCCGCCGCGCCGCGCGGGCCGAAAGCCATTTGACGGCGCTGCGCCGTCAGGAACGCGATGCCGCCGATCTGGTGCAGCAGACGCGGGCCAATTACCGGATTTTTCAGGATCAGTTCGAAGCCGGTCAGAAATCCGTCATGGATGTGCTGAACGTTTATGAGCAGATGATCCGCGAGGAGCTCAAACATATCGATCTCAAATACGAAATCGCCCTGACCGAGTTGGAGATCGCACGCGACAAAGGGGCCTTGGCCGAGGGGAGCGCGATTTGAGCCGGTCCCCGAAACTTGCCTTTACCCTGAGCACGGCGCGCCCCAAGGTGCCTGAGGATGTGTCGAACCATCCGAAAGCGCCCGCGCCTCTGACGGTGCATCTCGGCGCGCCGAAGGTCGAGACGCGGCCCGCGCAACCTAAGCCTTCCAGCGATCCGGTCGAGGCGAAGAAACAGGCGGCCAAGGAGGCGCTCCGGCGCAAGGCGGCCGAGGCGACGCGCGCGGCGCAGGAACGTGAAGCGGCGCGGGGGCGGGAGATCGAGGATGAGCGGCGGGAGCGTGAGGCGCAAGCGCGGAATGCAGCGAGCCGTCAGGCACAGGTCGCACCGGTCGTCGAAACCGTGCCACAGGATCAACCGGAACCGCGTTCTGAACCTGTTGCGCATGTTGAGCGGCCCACCGCGGCGATGACGCCGCCGACCCAACCGGCGTTTTCGCGGCAGATCATTCAGCGCGCCGAATTGGTTGTGACGCTGGCCAGTCATCTCGGGCAACGGGCGATGGTCTCCGACATCATCGAGAGCCTCGCCGATCAGACCGATGGAGAGATCCCGCCCGAGGCGATGCTGCGCGCCGTGCAGGGCACCGGGCTGGCCGCCGAACTGCTGCGCCCGCGGGTCCTGACGGCGAAGCTCTGGCCTGCGCTGGCCTATATGTCCTCCGGGCATGTCGTCTTGGTGCTGAAGCAAAAGGGCGATGTGCTGACCATCCATGACAGCACCGCGCCGGATCAGCGCGCGGATGTGTCGCTTGCGGAATTCGCGCCGTTTTTCTCCGGGCTTTTGGTCCGGGCCGGGAAAACATTGGAGACGATTTCGGCGCAATATGTGCCGGATTTGTCAAAAAAACACTGGTTCTGGGGTCAGTTTGGCGCGTTCAGACGCCAGATCGGCGAGATCGCTCTGGGCTCCTTGGTGGCCAATATGCTGGCCGTCGCGGTCGCGATGTTTTCGCTACAGGTCTATGACCGGGTGATCCCGCACCAGTCGCAGGCGACGCTTTGGGTGCTGGCTCTGGGCGCGGTCATGGCGATTGCGCTCGAAGCCGTTCTCAAGCTCGCGCGCTCGCGGTTGATGGACGGTGCCGGGCGACAGATCGAGATGCGGGTGCAGTCGATGCTGATGGGGCGGCTGTTGGGCATGCGCTCCGATGCGCGCCCGACGACGCCTTCGGGTCTGTTCTCGGCGATGCGGGAATTCAGTTCGGTGCGGGAATTTTTCACCGCCTCGACCATCGGCTCGGTGGCGGATATTCCGTTCATCTTTCTGTTCTTCGCGCTGGTGGCCTCGATTGCCGGGCCGGTGGTGTTCATCCTGCTTTTGGGCGCGGTGATCATGGTGGTGCCGGGATATGTCATGCAGAAACGCATGATGCGGCTGACGCAGGAGACGCAGGGCGCCTCGGCGAAAGCGTCACGGCTTTTGCATGAAGCGGTGTTCGAGCTCGACACGATCAAGACCCAGCGCGGCGAAGACCGGGTGCGGCGGATCTGGGATGAGCTGAACCTGTTGTCGGCGGCGAAATCCTCGGAACAGCGCAAGCTCTCCGGCATGCTGACCTTCTGGTCGCAGGGGGTGCAGCAACTGACCTATGTGTCCGCCGTGGTGGCGGGGACGTACCTTGTGTTTGTGGGCGACTTCACCGTGGGGACGATCATCGCGACGGGGATTTTGACCTCGCGCACTTTGGCGCCTCTGACGCAACTGTCGGGCACCATGGCGCGCTGGACCAATGTCAAAACCGCGCTCGACGGGCTGGACGCGATTGCCAATGCGCCGCAGGACGCGGGCGAGGATCGCAATTTCCTGCGCCGCCCGGAGATCCGGGGGGATTATGCCCTGCGCGAGGTGCAGTTTCGCTACGATGCGGAAGGCGCGCCGACGCTGGACCTGCCCGCTGTCGATGTAAAAAAAGGACAGAGAATTGCGGTTCTTGGCGCAAATGGATCGGGAAAAAGCACATTTCTGAAACTTCTGGCCGGGCTTTATGCGCCGTCGCAGGGCCGCATCCTGCTCGATGCCGCCGAGATGAGCCAGATCGACCCGCGCGACATTCGCCGCAATGTTGGCTATCTCGGGCAGGACGTGCGGCTGTTTGCCGGGACGCTGCGCGACAACCTCAATCTTGGGGGGCTGGAGCGCGACGACGACCGGCTCTTGGCGGCGCTGGATTTCGCAGGCCTTGGGGCCTTTGTGCGGTCGCATCACCGGGGGCTCGACCTTGAGATTCGCGACGGCGGCGAGGGGCTTTCGGTCGGGCAGCGCCAGTCCATCGGCTGGGCGCGGTTGTGGTTGCAGAACCCCTCCGTGTGCCTGTTGGACGAGCCGACCGCCGCGCTGGATCAGGGGCTTGAAACCGCGCTGGTTGCGCGGTTGCAGGGCTGGCTGACCGGGCGCACGGCGATCATTGCGACGCATCGCATGCCCATCGTGGGGCTCACGGATCGCTGCATGGTGTTCCATCAGGGGCGTCTCAAGGTCGATGGACCGCGCGAACAGGTCATGGCGCATCTGAGCCGGAAGGACGGGTGAGAATGGCATTCGACGACGTTCTGGCCCGCGATATGGATCGCCCCGGCTGGGTGATCAAAATCTCTGCGCTCGTGGTGCTTTTGTTCCTGATCTGGGCGGCGATTGCGCGGGTGGACGAAATCGTGCGCGCCGACGGTCAGATGATTTCCTCGTCCCGGCCGCAGATCGTGCAGAACCTCGAAGGCGGAATCCTGTCGGAGCTTTTGGTCCATGAGGGGCAGGAGGTCGAACAGGGGCAGGTGCTGGCGCGGTTGCAGGGGACGGAGTTTCGCACTTCCGCCGACGATCTTCAGGAAAAACTGGATGCTTTGGAGGTGCGGCAACTCAGGCTTGAGGCGGAGATGGCGGGGGAGGATGCTTTCGAGGTGTCCGAGGACCTCGCCGCCCGCGCGCCCAATGTTCTGGCCTCCGAGAAGGCGCTTTTGTCGGCGCGGGTGGACGACTATCTGGCGCGCAAGGATGGGGCCATGGCGGTCCTGAAACAGGCCGAGGCGGAGCGTTCGATGATGGAGGACATGCTCAAGAAAAACGTCGTGGCGCTGATCGAGGTGACGCGGGCGCGCAAGGCGCATTCGGACGCGCAGCTCAAATACAACGAGATCGTGACGCAGGCGGAGCTTGAGCGGGCGGAAGATTATTCCGATACGCTCAAGGAACTGGCCTCGGTGAAACAGGCGCTGACGCTGGCGCAGGATCAGTTGGGGCGGACGGTGATCACCGCGCCGATGCGCGGCATCGTCAACAACCTGACGGTGACCACCATCGGCGGCGTGATCCGCCCCGGTGAGGAACTGGTCCAGATCATTCCGGTTGACGAGGAGCTGTTCATCGAGGCGCATGTGCGGCCCGAGGACATCGCCCATGTCGAGCCGGGGCAGGAGGCGACGATCAAGCTATCTGCCTATGATTACACGATTTACGGGTCACTGAAGGGCAAGGTGCAGGTGGTTTCCGCCGACACGTTCAAGGACGAGCGCGACCCGGATGCCCAGCCCTATTACCGGGTGACGGCGACGGTCGATCTCGACAGCCTCACGGAGCGGCAGCAGAAGATCGAGATCCGGCCCGGTATGCGGGCGCAGGTCGAGCTGCACACCGGCTCGAAGACCTTTCTGCAATATCTTCTGAAACCGCTCTACAAATCGCGTGAGGCCTTTCGCGAACCGTAAGGCGCGGGTAGGGTTGCCGTCATGAACAGTGAACTTCCGATCCGCGATGCCGCCACGGTCATCCTTTTGCGCGAGGGCGCGGAAGGGCCGCGTGTCCTGATGGGGCAACGCGGGCGCAGTGCGGTGTTCATGCCCGGCAAGTTCGTGTTTCCCGGCGGAGCGGTCGATGAGGCAGATTACGCGGCACCGCTGCCCGGGGCGCTCGATCCGGTGACGCAGAGACGGCTGTCGGCGGAAAGCGCGCCGGGGCTGGACGCGGCGCTGGCCAATGCGGCGCTGCGGGAATTGCGGGAGGAAACCGGACTGGTGCTGCCCTCCGTGGCGGAGTTGCAATTCGTCTTTCGCGCCATCACGCCGCCGGGGCGACCGCGGCGGTTCGATGCGCGGTTTTTCTTGGTGAACGCCGCGCATCTCGCGTGTGATGCGGATGATTTTTCCGCCGCCGAGGATGAGCTGTCGCATCTGCAATGGGTGACGTTGCACGGTGCGCGGGGGTTCGATCTGCCGTTTGTGACCCGTGTGGTTCTGGCGGAGATCGAAGCGGCCTTCGGGCGGGCGATGCCGCCAGATCATGTGCCGTTCTACGACCACCGGAGCACGGTGGGGCAGATCAGGGCGCTGTTTTAAGCGCCGGTCGCCTCGTTCGCGTCCTGCAACAACCGCTTGTGCTTGCGCATCTCGGTGAGCGCGTCGCCAAAGGTGCGGATGCCTTTTTCTTCCGCCATACGCAGCAGTTTGATGAACACCTGCGCCGTGGCGATCGTGTCGCCCATGGCGGTATGCCGCGCCTCGGGCGGGATTTTGACGCCAAGACGCGCGGAGATCGCATCGAGCGTGTGCTCTTCGGACTGACCGAAGACGATGGCGGACAAAAGCACGGTGTCGAGCACCGGGTTGGTGAATTTCGCACCGATCCCGGCCTCGTGACGGCGCAGGAATTCCAGATCGAAAGGCGCGTTATGGGCGACCAGAACGGCCCCGCGCGCGAAACGGTGCAATTGCCGCCCGGCCACGTCGATCTTGGGCGCGTCCCTCACCATGTCGTTGGTGATGTGATGGACGGCGGTGGCCGAGGGCGGGATGGCGCGTCCGGGGTTCACCAGTTGATCGAGGCTTTCGGTCTCGACCACCTTGCCGTTGACCACGCGAAGGGCGGCGATCTGACAAATCTCGTCGCCCTGCGACGGCAGAAGCCCGGTGGTTTCCGTGTCGAAGACGACATAGGCGAGATCGGACAGCGGGCTGTCCATCAACTCCTTGGGCGGGGTGCGGCTCAGCAGATCGAAATCGTAGGTCGCGGTGCGACGACCGTCGCCGAAACTGCGGCGCAGCCGACGCGCCTCCCGGATCGGCAGTTTCAGAACCGCGCGCGAGCCGCGTCCGAATTCGGGCCAGGCTTCGGTGCCATGGGCGTCGAGAATGTCGCGCCCGGTCATATCGGCAAGCCCGACGTCGAGCGGCTCCCGGAGCCAGTTTTCCAGAAGATCGACCGAAAGCGGCTCGCCGCTCCAGCCAAGGGCGAGCATCGCGCCGCCGCCCTCGTCCCGGCTGATCAGGAAGGAAAAGGCGCGCGCGCCCTCGGCGGAGAGGCGGCGGGCGACATGGGTGAACAGGGTGACGATCTGCACCGCGTCGAGGGTGAGGGCGAGCGGATCGGAATTGTCGGCGGCGAGGGGGATGTCCTCTTCGGCAAGCTGGGCGGTGAGCGCGTCGCAAAGCTCGCTGGCGCGGACCTGTGCCATCGGCCACCAGTCGGATTTATGCGCCTCGTATTCGGCATCGAGCGTCGCGACCTCAGCCGTGAGCCGTCCGATTTCTGAGGTGAGAGCGGCGTCGAGTCGGGGATCGTTTTGCCCGCTCTCTTCGGCACGGGCGGCAAGCGCGGTGCTGAGCGCGGTGAGCGAGGGGCGGAGCCGGTCGAAAAGACGGGAGAGCAGTTTTTCACGTTCGGCATGCAGCGCCAGATCGGCGGTGACGTCATCGAGCGTGAGCACATAGGGCGGGGAGATGTCGCCCTCGTCGGGGGCATGCATGAGGCGCATCCGGGCGGAGAGCACCTCGGCGCCATGCACGGTCGCAACCGTAAGTGGCAGGACATGGCCGTCGCCGCCTTCGCCCGCGCAAAGCCGTGCATAGGCGGAGAGGATCGGACGGGCGCGCAACAGATCGAAGATCGAATGATCGAGACCGGGAGGATGATCGGCGGACAGAAGTTCCGCCGCCGCACCGTTGTAGAAGGCGATCTTGTGCAGCCCGGACAACAGCACGACGCCGTGCGGCATCTCGGCGGACAGGGCGGTGAGCTTTTGCTTTTCCTCGACCAGACGCGTGGTTTCCTGCGCGACGGTTTCGGCGAGTTTGTTGCGGGTGGCGGCGAGATTCGCGGTCACTGCCTGTGCCGCAGGGGCGAGATCGCCGAGGTAGCGCGCGGTCTTGGCATCGAGCGCCTCCTCGACATCGGCATGCGCGCGGGCCAGAAGCGCGCCCGCGAGGCGCTGGATCGGACGGGCGACATGTTCGTCGAACAGGAACCAGACCCAAGCGACGACGGCGAGGGTGGCGAAACCCGCGATGACGCCCGCGAAGACAAAACTGTCGAGCGCGGCGGGGGCGTCCATCCGGGTAAACCCGAGATAAAGCCCGACCGCTTCGCCGGAGATCGCGACGACGGCGAGGAAGGCGAAGAACAGGAAGACCCTGAGGCGCAGGGACCAGTGCTCAAGTTTCATGGCGGCCTCCCTCGATCAGTCGTGTGACCGCGCCGCGCAGGTCTTCGGTCGCGAAGGGTTTGCTCAGGAAGGCGTCGGCGCCCATGGCGAAGCCCTTGCGTTTCTCCGGCTCGGAACAGCGGGCGGACATCATCAGCACGGGGATCGGGGTGAGGGCAGGGTCGCGCCGCATCTGTTGACAGATCTCGTAACCCGACCGGCCGGGCAGGGTCACGTCGAGGATCACCAGATCGGGCGTCTGGGCGCGAATGTTCGGCAGGGCCTGATCGCCATCGGCCACGCGCAGGATGTCATGACCGAGACGCGACAAAAGGACCTCGACCGCGATGGCGATGTTGTCCTCGTCTTCGACAAGCAGGATGCGGGACGGCTCGGCCATGATGCGTTCCTTTACCTCAAGCGGTCGCAGGCGGTGCGCAGGATCGGATCGTTTTGGTCCATAGTGACCCAGTCCGCAGAGGCAAGATCGCCGGAGGTTACGGCGCGGCGCGCCATCAGGCAGTCGAAGGTGACGGGCACGATGGCGCTGTCGCCGCGCCGGGACAGGAGATACATGTCGGTGCCGACCATGGCGCCGTCGACGGTGGTCTTGGCTTTGTCGAGCGCGATGAACTGGGTGGTGACGGGGGCGGCATAGGTCCAGGGTCGCCAGATCTGTTGCTTTTCGACCGAGGTGGCGACGATCTTGTCGGGACCCAGAGTGGTCTGGGCGCGGGCGAACCACGAGTAATCCGACCAGATGGTGAAGGCGAGCATGGCGAGACCGGCGGCGGCGGGGACCAGCCATTTCGGCAGGCCGCCACGGGTGAATTTGCGCAGGGCGACCATGAGGCCGGCGGCGCCGACACCGGCGGAGATCGTGGCGATGAATTCGAGGAGCATGGGGATTTGTCCCTTCTGTTATGAGCGCGCGGAGCTTGAGCCGAGCGAGGATTGCATGGTGCGCACGATGACGAAGGCATCGCGCAGGTGAGAACGTTCGAAGGCCGGAAGCGCCGAGGGGCTCAGGAAATTGTCGGGCTTCTGACCGTCGCGCACCTGTGCCGCCTGATGTTCGAGACGGGCGGTGGCGATGGTGTCATAGGCGGCCAAAAGATCCTTGCCGCCGGTTTCCGAGATGATCCCGGCCTCGATGGCACCGACGATGCGGGCGCGGGTGTTAACGGCGGGGAGCTTGCCCTGAAGCGCATAGACCCGGCCGAGATCGACGATGGGCACGACGCCGTTGGCCTTCATGTCGAGCGCATTGCGGTGCTCGCCGGATTTGATCGTGGCAAAGCCGCGCAGCAGGCCCAGAGGCGGGGTGTGTTTGAGCGAGTTGGAAATCATGTGCGCGACAAAGATGGAATTTTTCGAGGCGGCCTCCAGCGCGGTCTTTTGCAAGGGGGCAAACAGGCGCTCGTCGCCACCGATGGGGCGCAGGTCGTACATGACGGAGGCGAGCATCTGGGCTTCGTTGTCCGGGGCGGAAATCCATTTGTTGAAATAGCCCTCCCAGACGGAGAGACGCTGGCACCAGCGCTCGGTCATCGCCATCATTTCGCCGGGGCAATAGACATAGCCGCAGGCATCGAGCCCGTCGCAGACGAAGCGCGCGAAGTTGCGGAAATAGTCCATGTCGGCGTCGGTTGCGGCGTTGTCGACGATCAGGCAATTGTCCTGATCCGACACGCCGGTCTGCTCGCGCCGTCCCTGTGATCCGCAGGCGGCCCAGAGATAGGGCGCGGGCGGCGGGCCGAATTCGTCCTCGGCCATTTTCAAAAGCCGCCGGGTGACAATGTCGGCAATGTCGGTGACCTTGCGGGTGACGATGTCATGAGCGAGATGCGATCCGACGAGCTGCATCAGGAAGTCGGGCAGGCGGGCGGTGACGGCGGCCATATCGGCGATGGTTTTGGCGTTGCTCAGATCGAAGACCATTTGCGTCTGCGACGAGCCGAAGAACCGGGTGATGTCGGTCTGGGTCACCATGCCGACGAATTTGCCGCCCTCGACGATGGGCAGATGGCCGATGCGGTTTTCCAGCATGACGTGGATCACATCGGTGCCCAAAGCGCCGGGATCGAGCGTGATCGGATCGCGGGCCATGATGGTGGAAACGGGGAGCGAGGTGTCGCGGCCCTCGGCCAGAACCTTGTTGGTCATGTCGCGCACGGTGACGAGGCCCAGAAGGCGCTCGCCCTCGGTCACGGCCACGGAGGAGACTTTCTCGTCGCGCATCAGTCGCGCGCAATCCGCGATGGGCGTGGTCTCCGAGCAGGTCACGGGCGCATGGGCCATGAGATCGGAGACGTGTTGCGTCATCAGGCCGGAGGCGGCTTTGGGGCGGGCCTGACCGCGATTGAAATAGCGGGCGAAGGCGGCGTTGGCCGCGACCTCCGTCTTGAAGGCCTCAGGGGTGAGCAACAGGATCGTGCAGTCGGTGGCGGCGGTGGCCGTTGTGGCGGCCACCCCGTCGCGCAGCAATCCGCGTTCGCCGAAATGGTTGGATTTTTGCAGGAGCGAAACCTGCCCGCCGTTGATGTCGGTGATCTCGACCGATCCGTCCTTGATCAGATAGAGCCCCTCAAGCAGATCGCCATGGGCATAGATCATCTCGCCCTTGCCATAGGTTTTGCGGGAAAACGATGCGCTCAGCTCTTCGAGCTCGGCCTCCGGCAACACGTCATAGGGATGGGTGGTCTGGAGAAAGCCGATGATTTTGGCGGTGTCAGACATCGCGGGCTCCAGCGATCAGGGCGGTAAAACGCGGGGCTTTGAAAAAGGGCGCGAAAGCGTGATGCTCCCGCGCCCCGAGTATGGTGTGGGGCGGGCCCGAAGGCCAGCCCGAACCGATCTCAGTGATCGACGGCCGCACCGGCACCGCGCGGGATGCGGATGCTTTCGACCAGCTCCTGGATGTCTGCCGGCGGCTCATCCGTGGCGTTGGAGACCACGTAAGCGACCGCGAAGTTCACCAGCGCGCCGATGGAGCCGAACGAGGTCGATTTGATCGACAAGAGCAGCGGATCGGCATCGGTGAAGGAGTTGGTGCCTGCGATGAAGAACCAGCCCTTGTGCAGGAAGATGTAGACGATCGTCACCACCAGACCGGAGACCATGCCCGCAACCGCACCCTTGTTGTTGATGCGCTTCGAGAAGATGCCCATCATCAGCGCCGGGAAGATCGAGGCGGCGGCCAGACCGAAGGCCAGAGCCACGGTTTGCGCGGCGAAGCCCGGGGGGTTCATGCCGAGGTAGGTCGCCACCGCGATGGCCACGGCCATAGCGATCCGTGCGGCCATCAGCTCGCCTTTTTCCGAGATCGACGGGTTGAGCTGCGACTTGATGAGGTCATGCGACACGGCGGACGCGATGGCCATCAGGAGACCCGCAGCGGTCGAGAGAGCGGCAGCCAGACCACCGGCGGCGACCAGAGCGATCACCCAGCCGGGCAGGTTCGCGATTTCCGGGTTCGCGAGCGTGATGATGTCGTTGTTCACCGTCAGCTCGTTCTCGGCAGAGGCGTTATACTCGATCATGCCGTCGCCGTTCTTGTCGTCAAAGGCGAGAAGACCGGTTTGTTCCCAGTTGCGGACCCAGTCGACCCGGTTGCCCTGATTGTCGACGCCAGCTTCGATTTCGGCGAGCGAAAGCGCAGCTTCGGACGTGCCGTTCGGGTAGAAGGTGTCGATCAGGTTGACGCGCGCCATGGCCGCAACAGCCGGAGCCGTCAGGTAGAGAAGCGCGATGAAGACAAGCGCCCAGCCTGCGGACGAGCGTGCGTCCGACACTTTCGGCACGGTGAAGAAGCGCACGATGACGTGCGGCAGACCTGCGGTGCCGATCATCAGCGACATGGTGAACAGGAACATGTTCAGGGTGGTGTCGCTTTGCTTGGTATATTCGGCAAAGCCGAGATCTTGCAGCATGCCGTTGAGCGTCGCAAGGATCGGTTCGCCGGAGCCGACATGATCGGAGAACAGGCCGAGCGGCGGGATCGGGTTGCCGGTCAGTTGCAGCGAGATGAAGATCGCCGGAATGGTATAGGCGATGATCAGGACGACGTATTGGGCGACCTGCGTGTAGGTGATGCCCTTCATGCCGCCGATAACGGCGTAGAAGAACACGATGGCGGCCCCGATCAGAAGACCGGTCGTCTTGTCGACTTCGAGGAAGCGGGAGAAGGCCACGCCCACACCGGTCATCTGACCGATAACATAGGTGATGGAGGCGGTGATGAGGCAGATGACGGCCACGGTGCGCGCGGTTTGGCTATAGAACCGGTCGCCGATGAACTCGGGCACGGTGAACTTGCCGAATTTGCGCAGGTAGGGCGCCAGAAGCATCGCCAGAAGCACATAGCCCCCGGTCCAGCCCATCAGATAGGCGGAGGTGTTGTAGCCGCCGAAGGAAATGATCCCCGCCATGGAGATGAAGGAGGCGGCAGACATCCAGTCCGCGCCGGTGGCCATGCCGTTCAGAACCGGGTGAACGCCCCGACCGGCGGCATAGAATTCAGATGTGGAACCCGCACGGGCCCAGATCGCGATCCCGATGTAGAGCGCAAAGGTCGCGCCCACAACGATGAGGTTGAGGGTAAACTGATCCATGGATGTCGCTCCTTACTCGTCGACGCCGTGTTCTTTGTCGAGTTTGTTCATCCGGGCCGCATAGGCGAAGATGAGCACGAGGAAGACAAGGATCGAGCCTTGCTGGGCGAACCAGAAGCCGAGATCCGTGCCGCCGATTTTGATGCCGGAAAGCATCGGGCGCAGCAGAATGCCGAAGCCGAAAGAGCAGATGAACCAAATCACCAGTGAGATGCCGATGATCCGCTTGTTTGCCGACCAGTAGGCGTTGTTGTCTGAATTGTCCGCCATGAGCGGTCCTCCCTTTTGTCCCCGACCCGTGACCCCGATGGGGGCGGGTCTTCCAAAGTGACGGCCCCGCCTCCTCGCGGAAACCGTTCTTTTTCTCCATATCGGCCCGGGGGTGGTCCAGTGGCTGGACCGATGGGCCTTTGGATGCACCGCCCCTCATTTCGTGGGGGCGATGCCTTAGCCTACCATATCTGCGAAAATGTCACGCAGATTTTTGATAGAGCGAATTCTGAATGAGTTCCTCGACGACCTGGGGTTCAGCGAGGGTTGAGATGTCACCGAGGCTGCTTGTGTCGTTCTCGGCGATTTTGCGCAGGATGCGGCGCATGATTTTGCCGGAGCGGGTTTTCGGCAGGCCTGGCGCCCATTGGATGAAGTCCGGTTTGGCGATCGGGCCGATTTCGGTGCGGACCCATTTCTCCAGCTCCGCCCGCAGCGCGTCGGAGGGCTCCACGTCGTTCATGAGCGTGACATAGGCGTAGATGCCCTGACCCTTGAGCTCATGCGGCATGCCGACGACGGCCGCTTCGGCGACTTTGGCGTGGGCGACGAGGGCGCTTTCGACCTCGGCGGTGCCCATGCGGTGGCCCGAGACGTTGATCACGTCATCGACGCGGCCGGTGATCCAGTAATAGCCATCGGCGTCGCGGCGGCAGCCGTCGCCGGAGAAGTAATAGCCTTTGTATTGCTGGAAATAGGTCTCCTGGAACCGCTCGTGATCGCCCCAGACGGTGCGCATCTGGCCGGGCCAGCTGTCCTTGAGGCAGAGGACGCCCTCGGCCTCGGTTTCCTTGAGTTCCTCGCCGGTGGTGGCGTCGAGGATGACCGGTTGCACGCCGAAGAAGGGCAGGGTGGCGGAGCCCGGTTTGGTCGGGATCGCGCCCGGCAGCGGGGTCAAGAGATGGCCGCCGGTCTCGGTCTGCCACCAGGTGTCGACGATCGGGCAGTTCCCCTTGCCGACGACCTCGTTGTACCAGTTCCAGGCCTCCGGGTTGATCGGTTCGCCGACCGAGCCCAGCACTTTGAGCGAGGAGAGGTCGTATTTCTCGACCCATTCGTTGCCTTGGCCCATGAGGGAGCGCAGCGCGGTCGGCGCGGTGTAGAATTGGTTGACCTTGTGCTTTTCGCACACGGCCCAGAACCGGCCGGCGTCGGGGTAGGTCGGCACGCC
Source organism: Celeribacter sp. SCSIO 80788 (assembly GCF_051054295.1). Taxonomy (GTDB): domain Bacteria; phylum Pseudomonadota; class Alphaproteobacteria; order Rhodobacterales; family Rhodobacteraceae; genus Celeribacter. Next base: position 3,460,644 of record NZ_CP150482.1, read on the forward strand.
TTCGAACATGACGGTGGTCGCGCCGTTGGCGAGGGGCCCGTAGACGATGTAGCTGTGGCCGGTGACCCAGCCGACATCGGCGGTGCACCAGAAGACGTCGCCGTCGTGGTAGTCGAACACGTATTTGTGCGTCAGCGCGGCATAGGCGAGATAGCCGCCGGAGCTGTGGACGACGCCTTTGGGTTTGCCGGTGGAGCCGGAGGTGTAGAGGATGAAGAGCGGGTCTTCGGCGTTCATCGGACGCGGCGGGCAATCGGGGGAGGCGTGTTCCATCAGGTATTTGACGTCGACATCGCGGCCCTGCACCCAGGAGATCTGATCGCCCGTGTGTTTGACGACGAGGCAGCGGACCTTGTCGGAACAGTGCAGGAGGGCGGCGTCGGTGTTGGCTTTGAGCGGCGTGCGACGACCGCCGCGCGGCGCGGTGTCGGAGGTGATGACCAGCTTCGCGCCGCAATCGTTGATGCGGTTGGCGAGGGCGTCGGGGGAAAATCCCGCGAAAACAATGGAGTGGATCGCACCGATGCGGGCGCAGGCGAGCATGGCATAGGCCGCTTCGGGGATCATCGGCAGGTAGATGACGACGCGGTCGCCGCGCATGACGCCTTGGCTCAGGAGCACGTTAGCCATGCGATTCACCTTGTCGGAGAGCTCCTTATAGGTGATGTGGCGGGCGGGCTCGTTGGGATCGTCGGGCTCGAAAATGATCGCGGTCTGCAAGGATTTGCGCGCCAGATGGCGGTCGATGCAGTTGGCGGAGACGTTGAGGACGCCGTCGGCGTACCATTTGATGTCGACGCGACCGAAGTCGAAACAGGTCTTTTTGACCTGGGTGTAGGGTTCCATCCAGTCGAGGATCTTGCCCTGCTCGGCCCAGAAACTCACCGGGTCCTCGACGGAGCGACGGTAAAGCTCCTCGTAATCGGTGGTCGAGATCAGGGCGTCCGAGGCAAACGCCTCGGAGGGTGCGGTCATCGTATTCGTGTCTTCAGACATGTGGCCTCCCAGAAATATCACATGCGGTCCGCTTGTCCGGCGGACCTCCTCCTCCTCACTATCTTTATAATCTTTTTGTGAAGTTGCCTTTAAGTCGCTGCATTGAATGGATTTTTTAGTGAAATAATTGACGAATTTTTTTGCGTTTTGTAAATTTAATTTACAAAGAGTCCATGAATAAACAAAATCCATTACTTTACAAATTGTTAGGCAGTCCGTGTCGAGTGGCGTATTGCGGGATCGAGCCTGAGGAACTTTGAGGAGAGGTTACATGTGGCGCATTGTCGAAGTCCGCGCGATCATGGTCGGGTGCGTGGCGAGCGACTCGTGTCCGGGGTGTCATGTAACGCGCACAGTGCGGAATGAACCGTCCGAATGAATAAACCGGCACCTGATCAAAGTGCCGGTAGCTTCGTTTCAGAGGCTCAGGAGGCCAGTCTGAGGGGATCGTCCTGCCTGGTCTTGAGCTGCGAGCTGTCGCGTTCCAGAGCGGTCGCCTGCGCCTTCAGAGATTGCAGGGCGGCTGTGGTTTCTTCAAACATCGCCGCGTTATGCTGGGTGACCTGATCGAGTTGCCCGACGGCAGTGGTGATTTCCGACAGGCCGACGGATTGTTCGGAGGCCGAGGTGGCGATCGTGCTCATCAAGGTGTCGAGATTGGACACGAGGGTCTCGATCTCGACCAGCGCGTCTCCCGAGGCGTTGACCAGTTCAACCCCCTCGTCGACCTGACGCCCGGAGGTCTCGATGAGTTTCGCGATCTCATTGGCGGCTTCGGAACTTCGTTGAGCCAGAGCACGGACTTCAGAAGCGACGACCGCAAAACCGCGTCCCGATTCGCCGGCCCGGGCCGCTTCCACCCCGGCGTTCAGGGCGAGGAGATTGGTCTGAAAGGCGATGTCGTCGATTACGCTGGTGATTTTCGAGATTTGGGTGGAGCTTTCCGCGATGTCGTTCATGGCTTTTACGGTGCGCTGGACAACGTCACGCCCGGCCATGGAGCGTTGTTTGGTTTGTCCGACGGTTGTCGCCGCGTCACGCGCGCTCTTGGCGGAACTGTCGACGGAGGCGGCCAATTCGGTGATCGCGGCGGCGGTTTCCTCGAGCGAGGCAGCCTGAGTCTCGGTCCGGCGGCTCAGATCGATCGCGGCGCTGTTCAGGTTGTCGGTCTCGTAGATGATCGTCGTCGTGCCTTCGACGATGGTGCCGGCCAGACGTGCAATTTTCTCGACGGCATCGTTGAAGTCATTGCGCAGTTTTTCGTAGGCGTCGGGGAAACTCTCCTCGATGCGCACGGTCAGATCGCCACGGGACATGGCGCCGAGGCCGTCGGCGAGGGAAGACACCACACGTTGTTGCTCCTGCAGGTTTTTCTCACGTTCGCGTTCGGCGGCTTCGCGGGCTTTTTCTTTTTCCTGACGTGCGGTTTCCCGGTCTTCACGACGTTTGGCCTCGGCGGCCTCTTCGCGCAGATGGGCCTGACGTTCGCGTTCGGCATTTTCCTCGCGCTCGCGGGCCAGTTCGGCATCTTTCGCCGCCTGCGCTTTTTCCAGTTCCGAACGCTCGACCAGCGCCAGGCGGAACACTTCGAGGACGCGTGCCATCTGTCCGATCTCGTTTTGCGCCTCGGTCATCGGCACGGGGGTGTCTGTGTCGCCCTCGGACATGTGTGACATGCGGAGTTTGATGGCGTCGAGCGGGCGGGTGACGCTGCGGACCAGCAGGGTTGAAATGGTCACGAGGATCAGGAGGGTGGCGAGCAGAATGCCATGGCCGATCTTCGACATCCAGGCGAGTTGAGCATGGATGTCGGACAGATAAGAGCCGGTGCCGACGATCCAGCCCCAGGGTTCGAATGTTTTGACATAGCTGATTTTTTCTTCGTCACCGCTGCCGTCCGGCTTGTCGAAGAAATAGGTGATGGTGCCACCGCCCTGAGCCTTGGCGACATCGGACATCGCGACGAAGATCCGGGTTCCGCGGGTGTCGGTATAGTCCGATTGATCCTGTCCGATCCAGTCGGTCTTGATCGGGTGAGCGATCATCCGGTTGTCGAAGTCGAGGGCGAAGAAATAGCCGGTGTCATCATAGCGCAGAGTCATGAGGATATTGCGGCCCTCTTCCTTGGCGTCCTCCGGGGTGAGTGCGCCGGATTGCACATCCTGTTGCAGGGCATCGAGGCTTGAGATGGCGGTATCGACCACATCGCTCAGGTGTTGTTCCCGCATGCTGAACGCGGAATCGTAAGCGATGTTGAGGATGACTTGTGTGAGCGCCGCAATCATGATGACGGCAACGGCAACGATCGCATAAATGCGCGTGGAAAGTTTGGACAGGTGGGCTCGGAGCATCGTGGGCCGCTTTCTGAAACAGGATGTCAATTGCCTGCATCCTGACGGCGACCCGTTAATTTTCTGTGGATTCCTTTGCAAATTGTCACAATTTCCCTCGGGAAACATGGTTTTGGAGGTTTGTAAGGCAGGGCGCAGGGGCGGCGGGAGGGCGACGGAGCGGCATGGTTGCGGACGGGTGCACCCCCGGGGTTAGCGCATGACCTTTGCCAGCACCTCATAGAGGCGGGGGTCGTTCATATGTGTGACGTTGAACCGCATGAAGCGGGTGGCGCTCTGCGACGGGCTGAAGACGTTGCCGGGAGCCAGCATGACAGCATCTTCCATGGCGCGTTGTGCGATTTGGCCTGTATCCATCCCCTCAGGGAAACGGCACCACAGGTAAAACCCACCCCGGGGCATGGTCCATGGGGCGATTCCCAAGGGAGCAAGATGGGAAATAGCCGTCTTGCGGGCTCCGGCCAGCCGACGATGCACCTCGGAGAGATGTTTGCGATAGCTCCCGCCGGTCAGCACATGGGCGAGCAATTCGGTTGCGACCGGGCTTGGGCCGCCAAAACTGGTGGCCACTTGCAGATCGACCAGCGCCTCGATCCAATCGGCGCGCCCAGCGACATAACCACAGCGTATGGAGGCAGACAGTGTCTTGGAGAACCCGCCGATTCTCAGCACCCGATTGAGCCCGTCGAGCACCGCGAGCCGGGGGGAGGGCTCGGGTTCGAGATCGGCAAAAGTCTCGTCCTCGACAATGGTCAGGTCTGTCTCCGCCGCCATGGACAACAGGCGATGCGCGCTCTGCGGCGAGAGGGTCGCGCCGGTCGGGTTGTGCAAGGCGGAATTGGTGATGTAGAGGCGGGGCTCCTCGGACAGGGCGGTTGCGAAAGCCGTGAGGTCCGGCCCCTCCTGTGTGTAGGGGATACCTATGATTTTGACCTGATGCGTCCTGAGCAGGGCGTGAAAGTTGAAATAGCCCGGATCGTCGACCAGCACTGTGTCGCCGGGGCGCAGGAGCAGGCGGCAGATCAGATCCATGGCCTGAGAGGCCGAGGCCGTCAGCATGAGCTGTTCGGCGGGCAGGTGCAGGTTTTCCTCCGAGAACCGACCCAGAAGACAACGCCGCAGCGTCAAGGAACCCTGCGCCGAGGCGTAATGTGTCAGGGTGGACGCATCGCCTTTCGCCAGCGCCCTCAGCCCTTTGCGGAGCGCGTCCTGTGGCATCCAGTCTTCGGGCAGCCAGCCGCAGCCGGGTTGAAGCGTCCCGGGTTGGGCATCAAGGGATTGCCGTGACACCCAGAAGGGATCGACATTGCGTGCACGCGGCACCCCCATTTTGGCGACTTTCATGGGCGGAAGATGCGTGTGGCTCACGTAGAAACCGGAACCGGGTCGGGAGCGGATCACACCTTCGGCGGCGAGGCGGTCATAGGCGTCGACGACGGTCGAGGGGGAGACGTTCATCTGTGTGGCAAAGCGGCGGATCGACGGCATGCGGTCGCCCGGCCCAAGGGCACGACTGGCAATCCGGTCGCGCAGGGTCTGCATCAGAATTGCGGTTTTCGTTCCGGTCATGATCCTCGCCCGTCTCGAAGTGTATTGTCACTTTTTACCATACAGTTTGATTCAATTGTATGGAACTGTCCCTGTCTATACGACCCGTCCGAGCTTACCCAGAGGAAAAGGAGAGGCATCATGGATCGGACACTGACGGGATGGGGCAGCGGGGGGCTTGGCGTGCTGATTTTCAGCGGCTCGCTGCCGGCGACACGAGTGGCGGTTGCGGAGTTCGAGCCGCTGTTCCTGACCTCTGCACGGGCGGTGATTGCGGCGCTTCTCGGGATACTGTGTCTCGCTGTGCTGCGGCAAAACCGGCCGGAGCGGGGAGATCTGGTGGCGCTGGCGGTGGTCGCGCTCGGTGTGGTCATCGGGTTTCCGCTCCTGACCGCGCTGGCGCTGCAATCCATCACGGCGGCGCGCTCGATCGTCTTCATCGGATTGCTGCCTCTATCGACGGCTCTCTTCGCTGTGATCCGGGGCGGAGAACGGCCCAAACCCGCCTTCTGGCTTTTTTCGCTTCTCGGCGCCGGAACGGTTTCCGGCTTTGCCCTGACGCACAGTGCAAGCGGCGCGCTGCGCGGGGATCTGTGGATGCTGGCGGCGATTGCAGTCTGCGGTCTGGGCTATGCCGAGGGCGCAACGCTGTCGCGGCGTCTGGGCGGGTGGCAAGTGATCTCTTGGGCGCTGCTGATCGCGTGTCCGGTGATGATGAGCGTGATGCTGGTCACTTGGCCCGAGACGCTGGCGAGGATTTCGCCTGCCGCCTGGGCGAGCCTTGGCTATGTCGGCGTGTTCAGCATGATGCTGGGTTTTGTCTTCTGGTATCGCGGTCTCGCCCTCGGTGGCATCGCGCAGGTCGGACAATTGCAGCTTTTGCAGCCTTTCTTCGGGTTCCTTCTGGCCAGCCTGTTCTTACACGAGGCGATTGCATGGCCGATGATCGCCTGCACCGGTCTCACCGTGCTCTGCGTGGCCGGTGCCAGACAGTTCGCCTGACGCGAAGGAACAAAAGGAAACCTCTATGTTTCAGATGCTTCTCTGGTTTTTGCGGATGATGTCCGCGGTGACGGAACTGGACGCCATCGTCGTTTTGCGGAGGCGTCCGGGACGTCAGATTCGGTCGCCCGATGAGTTCGGGCGCTGAGCGTCTAAATTTCCTTTCGATTGCAGGGCCCCGAAATCTCGATGCTGTACCCGACCGACTTGTTTCGTCAGAGGGTCTGGGGCGGTGCAGTAGAGACGCATTCTGGCGAATGCCGCGTCATCGATCTCCGGGCCGACTTCGTCTGATCCTCGGCGCGGAGTGGTGTTTCGGCCGCCGGGGATGTCAACGCGTTACGGTATCGACCGGATAGGCGGTGGTGAAGGAGAGCCGTTCCAGAGCCATGTGCGAGGTCAGTTTGCGGATCGGCACGGCTTCGGTCAGGCGGGAATAGAGCAGATCGAACGCCGCCATGTCCGGCACCGCGATGCGCAGCAGGTAATCGAGCTGCCCGGCCACGCGCCAGACCTCCATGACCTCGGGGCAGGTCTCGATTGCGGAGCAAAGCCGCTGCCGCCATTCCGGGCTGTGATCCGCAGCCTCGATCAGAACGAAGACCACAAGTCCGACCCCAAGCTTTTGCGGATCGGCCAGCGCCACCCGACGTTCGATCACGCCTGCTGCGTCGAGCTTTTGTATACGCTTCCAGCATGGTGTCTGCGAGAGCCCCACCCGGTCGGCGATCTGTGCCACCGGCAGGGTCGCATCGCGCATCAATTCCGCCATGATCTTGCGGTCGATCAGGTCGAGTTCGGTCATCGTAACCTCCATGTTCCGACACAGCATGCCAAGATATTACTAAATGTCTATTGTTATTGTCGTGATTAATTTTAGAAATCCGTAAATCACGACAAGATCGCTGTTGATTTGTGCAAACTGGCTCCGTAATGCTGGGTTTCATGATCACGCAGAAGATGAAATATGCGCTGAAGGCGCTTCTTGCGCTGGCCGATGAGGCCGGGGCGGAGGAGCCGAAGCCGCTGACGATCGAAGAGATCGCCACGCGTTCGGGCACGCCGAAGCGTTTTTTGGAACATATCCTTCTCGAACTGCGCAAAGCCGGGGTGGTGGCGTCGACTCGCGGGCGTGCGGGCGGCTACAGCTTGCTCAAGCCCCCGCACGAAGTGTCTATTTCGGAACTTCTGCGCCGGATCGACGGGCCGATCGCACCGCTGACCTGCCTGTCGCGCAGCGCCTATCAGCGCTGCGAAGACTGCGACAGTGAAGAGACCTGTCGCATTCGCAAGGTTTTTGCCGAGGTGTTCTGGTCCTATCTGGTGCTGATCGACTCGCTCACTCTGGAAGATATGCTTCGAGCGGGCGGCATCGGTCATCGCATGCTGGAACCCTGACCCGGCTTTGAAATCACTGTGATTCCAATCGGCTATACCCCGCTTCGGCGAGGTTTTCGGTCGTTTTCGACTCGCCCGGGAGAATGAAATTCTAAAATCACGACAAAGAAAGGCGAGATTATTCTCTTGATAATCACGACTAACTCGGTGGAGATTTGGGTATCGAGAGTGTCATTGCAAGGAAGGAGACGCCCATGACGCATTTCGCCGCCACCGTGCCTGTCCGTATCGTGCCTGTCCGTATCGTGACCGTCCCGGGCATGACCATGTCCTGCGTGCTGCCGCGACACTTCGGCCACCGGCCTGTGCGCCGCAGCTTTGGGGGGCTTTGACGATGTGCGCGCTTTATGCCGTATCGCGGATCGACAACCAGACCGGTCGTCCGCACCGGATCGGTGCCACAGTGTCGATCCTGTTCCCCCGTGTCCCCGAGGGCGTAGCAGACCCCTTGCTGCACAACCGCGATCTCCAGCGCTGGCGCACCGACGCCCACGCTTTCTTGCCGCAAATCCAATTCTGAAAGGACCAGACATGCTCACCACGATTCTGATTTCCCGCCATGTCAGCGCGCAAGGGCGCAAGCTGAAAACCCATGCCGACGGGCGCGTCACCATCGCCGACGGCGAACGCCGGTTGAGCGGCTGGCCGGTTGCCCGCCTGAGCCGCGCCGTCGCGGTTGCGCTCTTGGCGCTGGGGCTGTCCGGTTTTGCGCAGCCCGGTGCTCGGGCCGAAAGCCTGCTGAACGTCAGCTATGACCCGACGCGTGAGCTTTACCGCGATGTGAATGCCGCCTTTGCCGACTGGTGGGTGGCACAGGGACACGAAAAGCCCGCGCTCGAAACTTCGCATGGCGGCTCGGGCGCGCAGGCCCGCGCGGTGATCGAGGGGCTGAAGGCGCAGGTCGTCACCCTTGCGCTCGCCTCCGATATCGACAAGATCGCCGCTGCGGGCAAGCTGCCCGCCGATTGGCAGGCCAAGCTGCCGCACAATTCCTCGCCCTATACCTCGACCATCGTGTTTCTGGTGCGCGAGGGCAATCCGAAGGGCCTCCACGATTGGGGCGACCTGATCCGGGATGGGGTCGAGGTGATCACGCCGAACCCGAAGACCTCGGGGGGCGCGCGCTGGAACTATCTCGCCGCCTGGGCCTGGGCCGAGAAGAACGGCATCGATCCGAAAGCCTTCGAACATGACCTTTTCGCCCATGTTCCGGTGCTCGATACCGGCGCGCGCGGCGCCACCACCACCTTCGCGCAACGCGGCATCGGCGATGTGCTTCTGGCATGGGAGAACGAGGCCTATCTGGCGCTCGAGGAACTGGGCGAGGATCAGTTCGACATCGTCGTGCCCTCGGTCTCGGTTCTGGCTGAGCCGCCGGTCGCGCTGGTCGAGGCCAATATCGCCACGCCCGAACAGCGCGCGCTGGCCGAGGCCTATCTGAACTTCCTCTATACTCCCGAGGCGCAGGCATTGGCCTATAAACACTATTACCGCGCCTGGGATAGCTCGGCCACCGATCCGGCCGATGTGGCGCGGTTCCCGAAACTCGATCTGGTCGACATTTCGCATTTCGGTGGCTGGGCCAAGGCGCAGCCCGAGCATTTCGGCGATGGCGGCATTTTCGACCAGATCTATACGGCGAAGTGAGGGGAACATGGCCCGGATGTTCATCCAACCTTCGCCGATGCCGGGGCTGCGCCTGAGCGCCGGCATCACCCTGACGCTGCTGTCGCTCGTCGTGCTGGCGCCGGTCGCGGCGCTCGTGGCGCAAGGCGCGACCCTCGGCCCCGAGGGAATTTGGGAGGCGGTGAACCGCCCCCGGGTCTGGGCGGCGCTGTGGCTTTCGTTCCGGCTGTCCTTTCTGGCGGCACTCGTCAATCTTGGACTCGGTCTCGTGATCGCATGGGTTCTGGTGCGATACCGTTTTCCGGGGCGGCGTCTGCTCGACGCCGCCGTCGATCTGCCCTTCGCGCTGCCCACCGCGGTGGCCGGGATCGCGCTGACCGCGCTTTATGCGCCGAATGGTCTCATCGGGGGCTGGGCGAAGGAGATCGGCTGGAAGATCGCCTATACGCAAGCGGGGATTTTCGTGGCGCTCCTCTTCGTCGGCCTGCCCTTTGCAGTGCGCACGGTGCAGCCGGTGATCGAGGAAATCGACCGTGAGGTCGAAGAGGCTTCGGCCACGCTGGGCGCAAACCGACTGACCACGCTGATCCGGGTGATCTGGCCGATGCTGATGCCCGCCGCGCTGACCGGCTTTGCGCTCGCTCTGGCGCGGGCGGTGGGCGAATACGGCTCGGTCATCTTCATTGCCGGGAACATTCCGCTGAAGACCGAGATCGCGCCGCTTCTGATCGTGATCGAGCTCGAAGAGTTCGACTATCGGGGCGCGGCAGCGATCGGCCTTGCGATGCTGGTGATCAGCTTTGCTCTGCTGATGGCGATCAACTTGTTGCAAATCTGGAGCCGACGGAGGATCGGTCATGTCTGAGAGCACCGTGAACATCCCGCAAAGCGCCGTGACCGAGACCCGCCCTGCGCGGCTCGCCCTGATCGGTTTCGCTTGGCTGGTGCTTGGCCTGATGGTCTTCGCGCCACTGGCGGTGGTCTTTGCCGAAGCCTTGGCCAAGGGGCCGGGCGCGGCGCTCAAAAGCCTTGCCAACCCCGATGCGACGGCCGCCATCCGGCTGACGCTGGAGGTTGCGGCCATCGCCGTGCCGCTCAATGCCGTCTTTGGTCTGGCGGCGGCATGGTTCATCACCAAATTCGACTTTCGCGGCAAGGCTTTTCTGATCACGCTGATCGATCTGCCCTTTTCGGTTTCGCCGGTGGTGGCGGGGCTGTGCATCGTGCTTCTGTTCGGCGCGAACTCGACGCTCGGCGGCTGGTTGGTGGCACAGGGTCATCCGGTGGTCTTCGCGCTGCCCGGCATCGTGCTCGCCACACTCTTCGTCACCTTTCCTTTCATCGCACGCGAACTCATTCCCGTGATGATCGAACAGGGTCGCGCCGAGGAAGAGGCCGCCCTGACGCTGGGGGCGAGCGGCTGGCGGGTGTTTCGCACCGTGACGCTGCCGAATATTCGCTGGGCCCTTCTTTATGGCGTGCTGCTGGCCAATGCCCGCGCGATGGGAGAGTTCGGCGCCGTCGCCGTGGTCTCTGGCAAAATCCGTGGCCAGACCGCGACCATGCCGATCACCATCGAGATGATGTACAACGAATATCTCTCGGTTTCCGCGTTTTCTCTGGCCGCCGTGCTGACGGCGCTGGCGCTTCTCACCCTGCTCGTCAAAGCGCTGCTCGAACGGGCCCATGCGGGGGCCCTCGGGACTGGGCGGGCCCATTGAAAGGACATTCCCATGCATATCGACATCGATGAAATCGCCAAGGAATTCGGTGCGACCACGGCGCTGCACCCGGTGACCCTGGCCATCCCCTCCGGGGCTCTGGTTGCGTTGCTCGGACCTTCGGGATCTGGCAAGACCACGCTGTTGCGCATCCTTGGCGGGCTCGAGTTTCCCAGTTCCGGCCGGGTGCTTTTCGACGGGCAGGACGCGACGGGTCTGAGTGTGCAAGAGCGCCGCGCAGGCTTCGTGTTCCAAAGCTACGCGCTCTTCCGACATATGACGGTTTTCGATAACATCGCCTATGGGTTAGCTGCCCGCCCGCGCGCAAGCCGCCCGCAAAAAGCCGAAATCGCGCGGCGCGTCAATCACTTGCTCGATCTGATCCAGCTGCCCCATATCGGTATGCGCTACCCCTCGCAGCTTTCGGGCGGGCAGAGGCAACGGGTGGCGCTGGCGCGTGCGCTGGCGATCGAGCCGCGGATGCTCCTGCTCGATGAGCCCTTCGGGGCGCTCGACGCCAAGGTCCGGCGCGAGTTGCGGCAGGGGTTGCGCGACATCCATGACGAAACCGGCCTGACCACGGTTTTCGTCACCCACGATCAGGAAGAAGCGATGGAGCTGGCCGATCTGGTGGTGGTGATGTCGATGGGGCGGATCGAACAGATCGGTCGCCCGCAAGATATCCGCAGCCATCCTGCCAGCGATTTCGTGCGCGACTTCATCGCGGCCTGATCGATCAAAGGTATCATGCCGCAACAGCTGGGAGGGCAGACGGATCGTTTGGCTCGTCCTGACCGCTGTGGTCACATGGGGCGGTGCTGGGAGACCTGATGTCGGGAGTGCCTCGGTCGAAGATCACGGGGCCGGAGAGCGTATGTGCGGCGCTGTAGGCGCTCAGGTCCCGCTCCAACATCCGTTCGGCATAGGCCATACGATCCGCCCAAGGGAGGGCGTCTCCGCCGCGCGCAATCTCCTCACGGATGATCGCGCGGCCGGATTCGGGAACCGTGTGAAAGCCGCGGCGGGCAAGCTCGGTGATCAGGCTGGTCTTGCCCGCACCGGGACCGCCCGTCACGACGAAGAAATGGTCGCTCATGGGCCATCCTCGGTTGTGAAAGGGGAAGGGCTGCGACGGGATCGACACGCCACGGGTGCGGATCAAGGCAGCATGGATTTGTTTAAGAAAAACAGCACCTCTCTGCGCGGCAGAGGCAAATCCTCTGACGAGAAAGGCAGACATATCTGATGCTTTTCAAAGGGAATTTGGTGGAGCCTAGGGGGATCGAACCCCTGACCTCTTGCATGCCATGCAAGCGCTCTCCCAGCTGAGCTAAGGCCCCAAATCGACCGTTGTGACGCCGGTCTTGCGTTGCGCGGAGGGGCGTTTCCCGTCCGCCCGCGCTTCCTATTTTGTCTCGCTTGGGGTTGCAAGCGAAAAAATGACGGGCCCGAAAAAATCCTGTGAAATTTTCAGCCCGTCACTTTGGACGGCTTATTCGTCGTCGTTGGCCGCGACATCGGTGATGTCGTCGAGCGACACATTGTCGTCGTCGTCATCATCGTCGAGCAGATCGTCGTCGAGATCCATATCGTCGTCGTCGTCGAGCAGCAGATCGTCATCGGTGTCGAGATCTTCGTCAGCGCGCGGTTGCACTTTTTCGGCGATCGCGACGCGCGATTTGTTGTTCGCGTCGAAGGTGACGATTTCACCGGTGTAGGGGGACACGATCGGGTCGCGGTTCAAGTCATAGAACCGTTTGCCGGTGGTGGGGCAAAGCCGTTTGGTACCCCATTCCTCTTTGGGCATGATGAATCCCTTTCGTTAATCACTGATCCATTGCGGAGATTTTGCGGGCCATGCCATATCGTGACAGAGGTGTCAAAGGCTTTTCCCTCAAAAAACCGTAAAGACGATGGTCTGGGCGGTGCAGGCAGGGTATGGCAGGAAAAACCGGGGTGAAAGGGCCAAAATGCGCGAAATCCGATTGCCGGGGGAACCGCCCGTATCCGTGACGCTGAAGCGCTCCGCGCGGGCGCGGCGGCTGTCTTTGCGGGTGTCGCGTCTCGACGGGCGGGTGACGCTGTCGATGCCGCAGCGGCTGCCGCAGGCGGAGGCGATCGCTTTCGTCGAGGAAAAGCAGGACTGGATTCGCAAGCACCTCGCAGGGCGCAGCCCGGACCGGGTGCCGGTGTTCGGAGCGCATCTGCCGTTTCTGGGGCGTGAGTTGATGATCGTGCCGGGGCAGGGACGGCGGGCGCAGGTTATGGACGGCGCTTTGCAGGTGCCGGGCGGGCCGGAGAGCGTGGCGGCGAAAGTGCGGGCCTTTCTCAGGCTCGAGGCGCAGATGCGGCTGCGGGAGGCGTCGGATCGCTATGCTGAGGCGCTTGGCGTCGGCTACGGGCGGATCACGTTGCGCGATCCGCGGTCGCGCTGGGGGTCGTGTACGTCTCAGGGCAATCTGATGTATTCTTGGCGTCTGGTGATGGCACCGCCCGAGGTGCTGGACTATGTCGCGGCGCATGAAATGGCGCATCGGCTGGAGATGAACCATTCGGAGCGGTTCTGGGCGCATGTGGCGCGCATCTGTCCGGGACACAAGGCGCATCGGGACTGGTTGCACAGTGAAGGCGAGCGCCTGCATGGCTGGCGGTTCGAGACGGATTGACCTTGCCGCTTTTTGTGATCACATAGAGGCTATGATCCATCCATCCCCCCGACCGACCGACCATTCCTCTGCCGCCCATGACCGGGTGTACCGGGCCCTGCGGACGCGCATCATGCATGGCGAATTTCGTCCCGGTGAGGCACTGACCCTGCGCGGCATCGGCAAGATGTTCGACGTGTCCATGACGCCCGCGCGCGAAGCGGTGCGGCGGCTGGTGGCGGATGGCGGGTTGAACCTCTCGGCTTCGGGGCGGGTGTCGACGCCGGAGCTGTCGAACGAGCGCATCGAGGAACTGGCGGCGATCCGCGCGCTGATCGAGCCGGAACTGGCCTCGCGCGCTTTGCCGCGGGCGCATATCGCCCTGATCGACCGGCTTCAGGCGATCAACAGCACGATTGCCGAGGCGGTCGCGAAACACGATGACGTGGGCTATATCCGCACCAATCTCGAATTTCACCGCACGCTTTACCTGCGGGCGCAGGCCCCGGCGATGCTGGCGCTGACGGAGACCGTCTGGCTGCAATTGGGGCCGACGATGCGGGCGCTATATGCGCGTCTGAACCGCACGGAAGTGCCACACAATCACCGGCTGATCGTGGCGGCGCTCAGGGCAGGCGATGAGCCGGGATTGCGGCTTGCGGTGCGCTCCGACGTGACACAGGGGCTGCGGATGCTGGCGGTCTGAGGCGGCTTTTGGGGACGTGCCGAAAAAACGAAAAATTTTTGAAAAATGACGACGGAATTTCCCGGGACCCGCGTTCAACCCTTCAAGACGCATGAAAGAGGTTGTCCATGCCCGCATCGCACAGAGGTTAGACCATTGGAACGGAGGTTGGAGTGTCCAGCCGCCGCCAAAAGTGTTGCCCTGAGAGCGCGAGCGAAACCGACATGCGGCGAGCGGGGCAAACTTGCTTTGCTCGGGTGATCCGGTCCCAGTCACCCCCCCCCCGATGAAGGACCGGAGAGAAGGGGTCACCAGAAATGGTGGCCCCTTCTCGCTTTTCTGACGCTTGACCTTTGCTGCGGTGCAGAGTGTTCTGGGTGCAAGGGAACAGGCAAGGAGACAGCCATGGCGCGCTATCTGGAAATGACCGAACTCATGACGCCGGACATGGCGAATTTCTCCGGCAAGGTGCACGGGGGCGCTCTTCTTAAACTCTTGGATCTGGTCGCCTTTTCCTGTGCCTCGCGTTATTCCGGGCAATATGCGGTGACGCTGTCCGTCGATCAGGTGATGTTCAAGGAACCGATCCACGTAGGGGAGCTGGTGCATTTCCGGGCGACGGTGAATTACGTGGGCCGCAGTTCGATGGAGATCGGCATCCGGGTCGAAGCGGAGAACATTCGAACGCATCGGGTGCGCCATACCAATTCCTGTTATTTCACCATGGTGGCGGTGGATGATGACGGTAAGACCGTGGCTGTGCCGCAATTCACGCTGGAGACCGAGGTGGATCAGCAACGCTGGCGGGCGGCGGAGCTGCGCAAGGAGTTGCGGCGCGAACATGCCAAGCGGTTGGAAGAGGCCGCAAAAGGCTAACGAAAAAGGCGCTCCGGAGAGCGCCTTTTCTTTTGATTTCAAATGGATCAGGCGTGGATTGCGCCGTCGCCACAGGCCAGAGCGGCTTCGCGGACCGCCTCCGAGAAGGTCGGGTGAGCGTGGCAGGTCAGGGCGATGTCCTGCGCCGAGGCGCCGAATTCCATCGCAACACAGATCTCGTGGATCAGATCGCCGGCACCCGGGCCGATGATGTGACAGCCGAGAACGCGGTCGGTGTCCTTGTCGACGATCAGTTTGACGAAACCTTCGCCCTGATGCACGGCCTTGGCGCGGGCGTTGCCCATGAAGGAGAACTTGCCGACCTTGATGGCGCGGCCTTCTTCTTTGAGCTGCTGTTCGGTTTTGCCGACAGAGGCGACTTCCGGCGTGGTGTAGATCACGCCCGGAATGACGTTGTAGTTGACGTGGCCATGTTTGCCAGCCAGCACCTCGGCGACGGCCATGCCCTCGTCTTCGGCTTTGTGCGCCAGCATCGGACCGACAATGGCGTCGCCGATGGCGTAGATGCCCGGCACATTGGTGGCCCAATGCGAGTCGGTCTTGATCTGACCGCGCGGGGTGAACTCGACGCCCAGCTCGGCAAGACCCAGACCGTCGGTGAAGGGTTTGCGGCCGGTGGCGACCAGAACGACGTCCGCGTCGAGCGAGTGCTCAGAATCGTCTTTTTTGAGTTTATAGTTCACTTTCGCCTTGGTTTTCGAGGCTTCAACACCCGACACGGCGGCGCCGAGGATGAAGGTAAAGCCTTGCTTGCCAAGGATTTTCTGGAACTGACGCTGCACTTCGCCGTCCATGCCGGGGGTGATGAAGTCCATGTATTCCACCACGGTCACTTCCGCGCCGAGACGGGCGTAGACGGAGCCGAGTTCGAGACCGATCACACCGGCGCCGATGACGACCATTTTTTTCGGGATTTTCGGCAGGGACAGCGCGCCGGTGCTGTCCACGACGATGCCTTTGTCGTTGTCCACTTCGACCCCCGGAAGGGCGGTCGGCACGGAGCCGGAAGCGACGATGATGTTCTTGGCCTCGTGGACCTCGTCACCGACTTTCACCTTGCCTACAGCCGGGATCGAACCCCAGCCTTTGAGCCAGTCGATCTTGTTCTTTTTGAACAGGAATTCGATGCCGCCGGTGTTTTGGCCGATGACGTCGTCCTTGTATTTTTTCATCTGGTCCCAGTCGACCGACGGGGATTTGCCCTTGAGGCCCATGTCGGCGAAATTGTGCTCCGCTTCGTGCAGCAGGTGCGAGGCGTGCAAGAGCGCTTTCGAGGGGATACAGCCGACGTTGAGGCAGGTGCCGCCCAGCGTCTCGCGGCCTTCGACCACGGCGGTCTTGAGGCCGAGTTGGGCGCAGCGGATGGCAGAGACGTAGCCGCCGGGGCCAGCGCCGATGATGATGACGTCATAAGATGCCATGGTCTTCTCCTTGGTCTTTAAGTCGTTTTTCAGTGTCGGATTTGCGTCGGACTTGTGTCGGACATCCGTCGGGCATTTTTGGTTAAGCGCTCAGACGAGCGCGGCGATAAACAGGGTGGCACAACAGAGCATGGCGAGCATCCAGATGTAGCTCCGCCACGGCTGCCAGCCGAGGGCGTAGGCGGGCACATAGAGCACCCGTGCGATCAGATAGACCCATGCCGCGCCAAGCGTGACGGCGCTCGACTGATCCGTCAGGTGGATCAGGAACACGCCCGCAGCGAAGAAGGGGAACATCTGAATGTGATTGTCATAGGCGCGCAGCATCCGGCCCGTGGCGGGGCGCATCTCGCGCGAGGGGGCGCGGTCGCGGGGGGAGGTGGTGTAGCCCGGCCCGAGATCGACATTGGCCATGTAAGAGGCCACGACGAATTGCGCGATGTGCAAGAGGCCTGCGAGGGCCAGTATGGTCAGCTCTGTCGTCATCAGAAGAAACTCGCGATGATCAAGGCAAAGGTGACGATGAAGCCGCCGGTAAAAATCAGCGACCGCCACGGCACCCAGCCAAAGGCATAGGCGGGCAGGTAAAGCGCGCGGGCGATAACATAGAGCCATGCGCAGATCGCGGTGAAGACCGAATTGCTCTCGGTGAACTGGACCAACACGACGGCGATGATGAAGAGGCCGATGTTTTCGGTGTGGTTCGCCAAAGCGCGGCGCAGGCGTTTGGTGTGTTCGGAGAGTTTGTCGTCAAGCCCTTCGCGCGTGCCGGTGTTGCCCTCGTGGCCAATGTCTTTTTCAAGTGCCTTTTGCGACCACGCCACGGCGGCGAGGTGTATGAACGCGACGGCGGCAAGGGCGGCGAGTTCCGGGGTCATGCGGTCACTCCATGATGACGGTTGCGCAGAGCGAGGGCGGTCAGCACGACACAGGCGAGCACACCGTCGAGCAGGCCAAGCGCGTTCGACAGGGCCAGCCCGCCGGAGATGGCGTGGAGGTAATGCAGGAGGCTGAGCGCACCGGTCAGCAGCATGGCCCACATGGCCGGACGGCGGAGCGCAAAGAGCATCCAGACCAGCAGGGCGGTGTCGATCAGCAGAAAAGCAAGGGGCAGGACAGAGGCGCGGCCCATGGAGATAAAGGCGACCAGCATCGGAAACCAGATGCCGCGCAGGGCCAGTTGGGCCCAGATGGTCTGTCGTGCCAGTGTCATCGCGTGGGGGCCTCGGGGGCGTAGGAGCGGGAAAATGCGGCGCCCCGAAGGGCGCCGCGTGTCGTTTCAATCTGTCTTACAGATCCATCAGCAGACGGCGCGGATCTTCGAGCGCTTCTTTGACGCGCACGAGGAAGGTCACGGCGCCTTTGCCGTCGACGATGCGGTGGTCGTAGGACAGGGCGAGGTACATCATCGGACGGATGACGACCTGACCGTTGATGGCCATCGGACGGTCCTGAATTTTGTGCATGCCGAGGATACCGGACTGCGGGGGGTTCAGGATCGGGGAGGACATCAGGGAGCCGTAGACACCGCCGTTGGAGATGGTGAAGGTGCCGCCCTGCATTTCCGCCATGGAGAGCTTGCCGTCACGGGCGCGGCGGCCTTTTTCGGCGATGGCTTTCTCGATCTCGGCGAAGGACATGCTGTCGGCGTCACGGATGACCGGAACGACGAGGCCCTGCGGGGTGCCCGCAGCCACGCCCATGTGGACGTAGTTCTTGTAGACGATGTCGGTGCCGTCGATCTCGGCGTTCACCTCGGGGACTTCTTTCAGCGCGTGGACACAGGCCTTGGTGAAGAAGGACATGAAGCCGAGGCGCACGCCGTGTTTCTTCTCGAACTGGTCTTTGTACTGGTTGCGCAGCGCCATCACCTCGGTCATGTCCACCTCGTTGTAGGTGGTGAGCATGGCGGCGGTGTTCTGCGATTCCTTGAGGCGTTTCGCGATGGTCTGACGCAGTTTGGTCATTTTCACGCGCTCTTCGCGGGCGGCGTCATCGGCAGCAACCGGCGCACGCGGTGCGGAGACGGGCGCAGGCGTGCCAGCGGGGGCGGAGGTCATGGCCTTGAGCACGTCCTCTTTCATGATGCGACCGTCTTTGCCGGAGCCGGAAACGGCGGCCGGGTTGATGCCTTTTTCCGCCATCAGCTTGTTGGCGGAGGGGGCGTTTTCGATGTCCTTGCCACCGGCGGGTGCGGCAGGGGCCGCAGCCGGGGCCGGAGCAGCGGCAACAGCGCCGGCACCTGCGGACATTTCAGCCAGCTTGCCACCGGCGGCGACGGTCGCGCCTTCGGCGGCGAGGATCGCGGTCAGAACACCGGCGGCGGGGGCGGGCACTTCGACAGAGACCTTGTCGGTTTCCAGTTCGCAGAGCATTTCGTCGGCGGCAACGCTGTCACCCACGGCTTTGAACCAGGTGGCGACGGTGGCCTCGGTCACGGATTCGCCGAGGGTCGGCACCATGACGTTGACGGTTGCGGCGGCACCGGCGGCGGGTTTCTCTTCGAGCATCTCGGCGTGGTGGCGCGGGGCGACTTCCTCGGGGCCGGCGTTGCCTTCTTCGTTGAGCGTGGCGAGGAGCGCATCGACGCCGACGGTTTCACCCTCGGCGGCCACGATTTCACCCAACACGCCAGCGGCGGGGGACGGAACCTCGACGGTCACCTTGTCGGTTTCCAGCTCGCAGAGCATTTCATCGACGGCCACGGTGTCGCCCGGTTTCTTGAACCAGGTGGCGACGGTGGCCTCGGTGACGGACTCGCCCAGGGTGGGGACGCGGACTTCAACAGACATGTGGTTATCCTTCGATATTGAGCGCATCGTTCACGAGCGCCGTTTGTTGTGCTTTGTGCTGAGAGGCCAGACCCGTGGCGGGAGAGGCGGAGGCGGCACGACCGGCATAGACCGGGCGCGTGTGCTTGGCGCCGATGCGCGTCAGCACCCATTCGATGTTCGGCTCGACGAAGGTCCAGCCGCCCTGGTTTTTCGGCTCTTCCTGACACCAGACGATCTCGGCGTTTTTGAAGCGCTCAAGCTCCTTGACCATGGAGAGGGCCGGGAACGGGTAGAACTGTTCGAGACGCAGGATATAGGTGTCGTCCTTGCCAGCGGCGTCGCGGGCTTCGAGAAGGTCGTAGTACACCTTGCCGGAGCAGATCACGACGCGTTTGATGTCCTTGTCCGCCTTGAGTTTGAGCTCGGATTTCGCGGTGCCGTGATTGGCATCAGCATCGTCCCAGAGCACGCGGTGGAAGGAGGAGCCTTCGAGGAAGTCGGCGGCCACGGAGGTCGCCAGCTTGTGACGCAGAAGCGATTTCGGCGTCATCAGGACGAGCGGTTTACGGTAGGAGCGGTGCAACTGGCGACGCAGGATGTGGAAATAGTTCGCAGGCGTCGTGCAGTTGGCAACGATCCAGTTGTCCTCGGCGGAGAGTTGCAGGAAGCGTTCGAGGCGGGCGGAGGAGTGCTCCGGACCTTGGCCCTCGAACCCGTGCGGCAGAAGCATCACCAGACCGGACATACGGAGCCATTTGCGTTCACCAGAGGAGATGAACTGGTCGAACATGATCTGCGCGCCGTTGGCGAAATCGCCGAACTGGGCTTCCCAGAGCGTCAGCGCGTTCGGTTCGGCCAGCGAGTAGCCATATTCGAAGCCGAGCACGGCATATTCGGAGAGCATCGAGTCGATGACCTCGTAATGCGCCTGACCTTCGCGAATGTGGTTGAGCGGGTAGTAGCGCTCTTCGGATTTCTGGTCGATCAGACCGGAGTGACGCTGGGAGAAGGTCCCGCGGGTCGAGTCCTGACCGGCCAGACGCACCGGGTAGCCTTCGGTCAGAAGCGAGCCGAAGGCCAGTGCTTCGCCGGTCGCCCAGTCGAAGCCTTCGCCGGTTTCGAACATCTGCGCCTTGGCCTCGAGCTGACGGGCCACGGTTTTGTGGATGTTGAAATCGGAGGGCGAGGTGGTCAGGGAACGACCGACCTGCGCCATGGTCTCTTCGGAAATGGCGGTTTGACCGCGCTGGTACTCTTCGCCCTCTTTGTCGAGATGCGACCAGCGACCGTCGAGCCAGTCGGCCTTGTTCGGTTTGAAGGTTTTACCGGCTTCGAACTCTTCGTTCAAAAGCGCCTGGAAGGCGGCTTTCATGTCCTCGATCTCGCCCTCGGGAATGAGACCGTCGGCCACGAGGCGTTCGGTGTAGAGTTGAAGCGTCGTTTTGTGCCGCTTGATGTTGGTGTACATCTGCGGGTTGGTGAACATCGGTTCGTCGCCTTCGTTGTGACCGAAGCGGCGGTAGCAGAAGATGTCGATCACGACGTCTTTGTGGAATTTCTGACGGAACTCGGTCGCCACTTTGGCGGCGTGCACCACGGCTTCCGGATCGTCGCCATTGACGTGGAAGATCGGCGCTTCGACCATCAGCGCGATGTCGGTCGGGTAGGGCGAGGACCGCGAGAAGTGCGGCGCGGTGGTGAACCCGATCTGGTTGTTGACGACGATGTGGATCGTGCCGCCGGTGCGGTGACCGCGCAGGCCCGACAGACCGAAACACTCGGCCACGACGCCCTGACCGGCGAAGGCCGCGTCACCGTGCAGCAGCACGGGGATGACGGTGCTGCGGGTCGGGTCGTTGTTCTGGTCGGTCTTGGCGCGGGCCTTGCCGAGCACCACCGGGTTCACCGCCTCGAGGTGCGAGGGGTTGGCGGTCAGGGACAGGTGGACCTTGTTGCCGTCGAATTCACGGTCGGAGGAGGCGCCGAGGTGATATTTCACGTCGCCGGAGCCGTCCACGTCTTCGGGTTTGAAGGAGCCGCCCTGGAATTCGTTGAAAATCGCGCGGTAGGGTTTGGACAACACGTTGGCCAGAACCGACAGACGCCCGCGGTGCGGCATGCCGACGACGATCTCTTTCGCGCCGAGGTTGCCGCCGCGTTTGATGATCTGTTCCATGGCGGGGATCAGAGCTTCGCCGCCATCGAGACCGAAGCGCTTGGTGCCCATGTATTTGACATGGAGGAATTTTTCAAAACCCTCGGCCTCGACCAGTTTGTTCAGGATGGCGCGACGGCCGTTCTTGGTGAACTGGATTTCCTTGCCGAAGCCTTCGATGCGCTCTTTCAGCCAACCGGCTTCTTCCGGGTTGGAGATGTGCATGTATTGCAGCGCGAACGTGCCGCAATAGGTGCGTTTCAGAACGTCGAGGATCTGACGCATGGAGGCGTGGGTGAGACCCAGAACGTTGTCGATGAAGATCGGGCGGTCCATGTCGGCTTCGGTAAAGCCATAGGAGCGCGGATCAAGCTCCGGGTGCGGGGCCTCGTCGCGCATTTTCAGCGGGTCGAGATCGGCGATGAGGTGACCGCGAATACGATAGGCGCGGATGATCATGATCGCACGGACCGAGTCGAGCACGGCGCGTTTCACGGCGTCTTCGGAAACGGCAACGCCTTTCTCGGCGGCTTTTTCCTTGATCTTCTTCTCGGCTGCGACCGGTTCGGCCCATTGGCCGTCGAGCGCGTGGGTCAGGTCGTCATTCGGAACCGGCGGCCAATCCATGCGGGCCCAGGAGGGACCGGCAGCTTCTGCTGTGACATCGTTCGCGGCATCGCCCAGGGATTGGAAGAATTCCACCCAGGACGCGTCGACAGACGCGGGGTCCTGCACGTAATTCGCGTAGACCTGTTCGAGGTATTCCGCGTTATGCCCCTGCATGAAGCTGGAGGCGTGAAAGATGTCGTTCGGGGACTGGTCGTTCATCGTCATGACCTTGTTTGGGGTGCGTTTCCGTTTATTGGCAGGCACGCGTCGCCTTATATGGGTGTGCCTGCGCCCCTCTCTCAAAGGGCGCAGGCGCTGTTGTCAAATCGCGTCACCGTGAGGTGCGCGGCAGCGGTCAGCCCTTGGCAATCGCTTCCTGCACAGCTTCGCCGAGGGTGGCGGGGCTGTCGGCAACGATGATGCCAGCGGATTTCATCGCTTCGATCTTCGATTCCGCATCGCCTTTGCCGCCGGCGACGATCGCGCCTGCGTGGCCCATGCGGCGGCCCGGAGGGGCGGTGCGCCCGGCGATGAAACCGGCGACCGGCTTCCAGCGGCCTTTTTTCTTTTGCTCGGCGAGGAATTCGGCGGCTTCTTCTTCGGCGGAACCGCCGATTTCACCGATCATGATGATCGAGGTGGTTTCCGGATCGTCGAGGAACATGTCGAGCACGTCGATGTGTTCGGTGCCTTTGATCGGGTCGCCGCCGATGCCCACAGCCGTGGACTGGCCGAGGCCCAGATCGGAGGTCTGTTTCACGGCCTCATAGGTCAGCGTGCCGGAGCGGGACACCACGCCGACGGAACCGCGACGGTGGATGTGACCCGGCATGATGCCGATTTTGCAGGCGTCGGGCGTGATGACACCCGGGCAGTTCGGGCCGATCAGGCGGGACTTGGAGTCCATCAGCGCGCGTTTCACCTTCATCATGTCGAGCACCGGAATGCCCTCGGTGATGCAGATGATCAGCTCCATTTCGGCGTCGATCGCTTCGAGGATCGAGTCCGCTGCGAACGGCGGCGGCACGTAGATCACGGAGGCGTTGGCCTCGGTGACGTGCTTGGCTTCGTGCACGGAGTTGAAGACCGGCAGGTTCAGGTGGGTCGAGCCGCCTTTGCCGGGCGTCACGCCGCCAACCATTTTGGTGCCGTAAGCGATGGCTTGTTCCGAGTGGAAGGTGCCCTGCGAGCCGGTGAAGCCCTGGCAGATGACCTTGGTGTTTTCATCAACGAGAATAGCCATGTCTCTTAGCCCTTCACTGCTTTAACGATTTTCTGGGCGCCGTCTTTGAGATCGTCGGCGGCGATCACGTTCAGACCGGAGTTCTGAATGATCTCTTTGCCGAGCTCCACGTTGGTGCCTTCGAGACGGACCACGAGCGGAACCTGAAGGCCCACTTCTTTCACGGCCGCGATCACGCCTTCGGCGATGATGTCGCAGCGCATGATGCCGCCGAAGATGTTCACGAGGATGCCTTTGACGTTTTTGTCAGAGGTGATGATCTTGAAGGCTTCGGTCACTTTCTCTTTGGTCGCACCGCCGCCCACGTCGAGGAAGTTGGCCGGTTCTGCGCCGTAGAGTTTGATGATGTCCATGGTGGCCATCGCGAGACCCGCGCCGTTCACCATGCAACCGATTTCGCCGTCGAGCGCGATGTAGTTCAGGTCGAACTTGGAGGCTTCGAGCTCTTTGCTGTCTTCTTCGGTCTCGTCGCGGAGTTCGACGATGTCCGGGTGACGGTAAAGCGCGTTGCCGTCAAAGCCGAGCTTGGCGTCGAGCACTTTGAGGTTGCCGTCGGTCATCACGATCAGCGGGTTGATTTCCAGCATCTCCATGTCTTTCTCGATGAAAGCACGGTAGAGATCGCCCATCAGCTTGACGCATTGCTTCACCTGCGGGCCTTCGAGGCCGAGGGAGAAGGCGATGCGACGGCCGTGGTAGGGCTGGTAGCCGGTGGCCGGATCGACGGAGAAGGAGAGGATTTTCTCGGGGGTGTTGGCCGCGACTTCCTCGATGTCCATGCCGCCCTCGGTGGAGGAGACGAAGGACACGCGGGAGGTCTGACGGTCGACGAGCAGAGCGAGGTAGAGCTCGCGGGAAATGTCGGAACCGTCTTCGAAATAGATGCGGTTGACCTGTTTGCCAGCCGGGCCGGTCTGGTGGGTCACAAGGGTCTTGCCCAGCATCTTCTTGGCTTCTTCTGCCGCCTCCTCGACGGATTTCGCCAGACGCACGCCGCCTTTTTCACCGGCTTCGGCTTCTTTGAATTTGCCTTTGCCGCGACCACCTGCGTGGATCTGGGCCTTGACGACCCACAGCGGACCGTCAAGCTCACCGGCGGCGGACTTGGCGTCCTCGGCGCGGGTGATGGCACGACCGCCGGAAACCGGCGCGCCATATTCCTTGAGAAGGGCTTTCGCCTGATACTCGTGGATGTTCATTAGAGATATCCTCTCCCTGGTTCGATTGGTCCCGTGTATGCCACCGGAAACCGGGCATAAGAAATGGTTTTTTGTCGCTTCGGCGATAAAACGCGCGTGTTTTCGTTTTTTGTGATCACAGCAAAGTTTTGTGTGATCACAAATTTCGAGAATCGCATTCGGCGAATCCGGAGGCGGTGGGAAGCCCCTGTTCTCAGGGGCGATCTGTGCTGCGGGGCAGCATCGGGAACCGCATGGGCAGATGTGTCCTGACTGTGACGGATTGACAGTTTCTTGAATGTGAACTCGCCACGCGGCGGCCTTGGGGTATAGAACAAAGTCAACAGATTCGATGAAGAGGACCCTTCCCATGCAAAACCTTGCAAAGGTGACGCTCGCGGGCGTTGCGCTCATGGCGTCGACCGCTCTGGCCTCCGCCGGTGAATTCAGCCTGTCCGTCTACGGCGGCTATCAGACCGCGCCGCACAGCGGCGTGTCGGGCAACGACGGGGTAACCGATTTCGATTTCACCACCGGTTGGGAGGGCAAGAGCTTTGCGATGCCGCCCTATTACGGCGTCCGTGGCACCTGGTGGGTGCGGGACAATTTCGGCTGGATCGCCGATTTCAACCACACCAAGGTCTATGCCGACGAAGACGATATGGCCGACAACGGGTTCTCGACGCTGGAATTTACCGACGGTTTGAACAACCTGACGGTGGGGCCGATCTGGCGCTGGCCGGGGCTTTGGAACAAGTTCACCCCCTATGCGAGCGTCTCCGCCGGGATCATCATTCCGCATGTCGAAGTGGTCACCGCGAATACCAACACGATCGAATATCAGATCGCCGGGCCGACCGTCGCATTGGTTTTGGGCGCCAGCTATGAGCTGAACGACCGCTGGGATCTGTTCACCGAATACAAGGGCACCTACAGCCAGCTCGACGTCGATCTCGATGGCGGCGGCAATCTTGAAAGCGACATCATCACGAACGCGCTGAACTTCGGTGTGACGTATAAATTCTGATCCTTGCGGATCATTATGAGATGACGGAAACCGGGCTTTGGGTCCGGTTTTCTTTTGTCCTGTTGTCTGGACAAAGAAAAACCCGCGCCGACCAGCGCGGGTTTTCCAAATGTCAGGCTGTGGGCCGGATCAAACGAGGTTGCCGTCGATGGCTTTACAGGCTTCGACGAGGCCTTTCACGGCGTCCACGGATTTGTCGAACATCACTTGCTCTTCTTTGTTGAGCTTGATGTCGATGACTTTCTCGATGCCACCGGCGCCGATCACGGTCGGAACGCCAACGTACATGCCGTTCACACCGATCTCGCCGTTGCAGTAAGCGGCGCAGGGCAGAACGCGTTTCTGGTCTTTCAGATAGGCTTCGGCCATCTCGATGGCGGAGGTCGCCGGGGCGTAGAAGGCGGAACCGGTTTTCAGGAGGCCCACGATCTCGGCGCCGCCGTCACGGGTGCGCTGGATGATCGCGTCGAGTTTCTCTTGCGTGGTCCAGCCCATTTCCACCAGATCCGGGAGCGGGATGCCGCCAACGGTGGAGTAGCGGGCGGAGGGCACCATGGTGTCGCCGTGGCCGCCGAGCACGAAGGCGGTGACGTCTTTCATGGACACGCCGAATTCGACCGACAGGAAGTGACGGAAACGTGCGGAGTCGAGCACGCCAGCCATGCCGACGACTTTCTCGGCGGGCAGACCGGAGTACTGTTGCAGCGCCCAGACCATCGCATCGAGCGGGTTGGTGATACAAATAACAAAGGCATCAGGAGCGTTTGCCTTGATGCCTTCGCCGACGGATTTCATGACCTTGAGGTTGATGCCCAGGAGATCGTCACGGGACATGCCGGGTTTGCGCGGCACACCGGCGGTGACGATGCAGACGTCTGCGCCCGCGATGTCGGCGTAATCCGTGGTGCCTTTCAGCGTCGCGTCGAAGCCTTCGGACGGGCCGGATTCGGCGATGTCGAGGGCTTTACCCTGCGGGGTGCCTTCCGCGATGTCGAAGAGGACGACGTCGCCGAGTTCTTTGAGGGCTGCGAGGTGTGCGAGCGTGCCACCGATTTGACCTGCGCCGATGAGGGCAATCTTGGGTCGGGCCATTGATCTGTCTCCAATTGGTTGTGAGATTGCGGCATGGGTAGCCCTTTGAAACGGTTCGTGCAAGACCGTGCTGCGGCAATGCACCTGTGTTTTACTGGAGTTATCGCTAACCTCTTTGTATTTCAGGACCAAACCGGAACGGTTCTGAAAAGGACAACCTATGGCGCTCGATCTTAATTTTTACCTCTTCGCGATTCCCGCAGTGCTTTTCGCGGGGATGTCGAAGGGCGGTTTCGGTTCGGCGGCGGCCTTTGCGGCGACGCCGTTTTTGGCGCTGATTCTCGCGCCCGGGCAGGCGGTCGGGCTGATGTTGCCGCTTTTGATGGTGATGGATGTGACCGCGGTGAAGATGTTCTGGCGCAAATGGGATTTGCGGGTGGCGGGGGTGCTCATCCTCGGCGCGGTGCCCGGAATTCTGATCGGGACGCTGGTTTACGGCGTGGCCGATCCGCGCGTGTTCAAATTTCTGATAGGTGTCGTCGCCCTGGGGTTTGTCGGCTGGCAGCTTGCGAAGACCGCCCGGTTGCTCCATCCGCCGAAGCGGGAATTAGGCGAGGGGGCGGGGCTGTTCTGGGGGGCGGTGACGGGGATCACGAGTTTCATCAGCCATGCGGGTGGTCCGCCCGCCGCCGTCTACATGCTGTCCAAACGCATGGATAAAACGACCTATCAGGCGACGTCTGTGCTGGTGTTCTGGGCGGTGAACCTGATGAAGGTGATCCCTTATGCTTTCGTGGGAATTTTCACCCGCGAGTCGCTGACGGCAGATCTGACGCTGATCCCGGTGGCGGTGATCGGGGTGCTGGCCGGGGTGTGGATGCATCACAAGGTGCCCGAAAAGCTGTTTTTCGGGCTGGCCTATGTGTTTCTGGTCATCACCGGCAGCAAGCTGATCTGGGAGGCGCTGGCGGGTTAAGCGTCATCGCCCTTGGCGACCGGAACGGCGGCGAGCGCCTCATAGGCCTGACCGGAAGCGATCAGACAGCTCATGCCGTCGGGGCGGGTGAAGAGGATGGTCCAGGTGCCGGTGGCCTCGGAGGCGAAGACCTCCACCACGCCGTTGTTGGGGGCAAGGCCGATGGACTGGCGGGTCTCGCCGTATTTCTGCGCCAGACGATCCAGAATCTGATCGCGGGCGGCGCAATTGTCCTGCGTGAGGGCCGGGGTGGCACAGAGCAGGGCGGCACCTGTCAGACTGGCCAGAATAGCGGTGTGCATCGTCTTCTCCAATTCTCTGTGGTCTTGCGTTGTGTCAGGGCTCCCGTCGGCTCATGGATCAGCTTGCCGGGAAAGCGTTAAAAAACCGGTTAACCTTCCGTGCAAGGATCGGAGTGCGGCGGGCGCAACGCCTGATTTCTGCGGTGCGGAAAATTTACCCTTGCGGATTGGTGCGTTTCTGTGGCCTCTTGCGCAACAATATTGCGGAGGAAAAGAATCAATGACCCAAGTCGCCAATCGCCCCTATCGCTCGGCTCTTTATATTCCCGGCTCGAAAGAGCGCGCGCTGGAAAAGGCCAAGGGGCTGGCCTGCGATGCGATCCTGTTCGACCTCGAAGACGCGGTGGCGCCGGACGAGAAGGTCAATGCGCGCGCTTTGTTGAAAGAGACGCTGACCGCGGGGGGCTATGGCAACCGGGCGAAGATCGTGCGGGTGAACGGGTTCGACACCCAATGGGGACGCGACGATGTGGCGGCCTTTGTTGGCATGGAGATCGACGGGATTTTGCTGCCGAAGGTGGAAAGTGCGGCAATGGTCGAGGAATTGGCGCAGGCCATTCCCGACGTGCCGCTTTGGGCGATGATGGAGACGCCTCTGGGGATGCTCAACGCCGCCGAGATCGCGGCGCATCCGCGGATGGCGGGGTTTGTCATGGGGACGAACGATCTGGCGAAGGAGCTGAACACCCGGTTCCGGGCCGATCGTCTGCCGATGATGGGCGGGCTGCACATGTGCCTGATCGCGGCGCGGGCCTATGGGGTGATCTGCCTCGATGGGGTGTATAATGCGTTCAAGGACGACGAAGGCCTGAAGGCGGAATGCGAACAGGGGCGCGATATGGGGTTCGACGGCAAAACGCTGATCCACCCGGCGCAACTGGAGATCGCGAACGCGGCTTTTGCGCCGTCTGAGGCGGAGATCGATCTCGCCAAGCGTCAGATCGCGGCCTTTGAAGAAGCCGAGTCGAAAGGCGAAGGCGTGGCGGTTGTCGATGGGAAAATCGTGGAGAATCTGCATATCGTGACAGCGCGGGCGACGCTTGCGAAACACGAAGCCATATTAGCCATGGAGTGAACATATGACCCTTCTCAGTCTCGGACTGCTGCTTTGGATGGCAGCGCATCTGTTCAAACGTCTGGCGCCTGGGGCGCGGGCGCGGATGGGCGAGAAGGGGAAGGGCGCGGTGGCGCTGGGCATTCTGGCGGGGCTGGTGGCGATGATCGTGGGGTTTCGGATGACGGAGACCGCCGATCTCTATGCCCTGCCGCCGTATCTGCGGCATGTGAACAACATGCTGATGGTGATTGCGGTGATCCTCTTTGGTGTCGGTCAGTCTAAAAGTCGGCTGCGCGGCAGGATGCGGCATCCGATGCTGACCGGGGTCATCGCATGGGGCGTGGCGCATTTGCTGGTCAATTCGGATGCGGCCTCTCTGGTATTGTTTGGGGGCATGATCCTTTGGGCCTTTGTCGAGATGGCGCTGATCAACCGGGCGGAACCTGCGCCGACACCTTATAAGGACGGCACGCTTGCGGGCGACATCCGTCTGGTGTTGATCTCTCTCGTGGTCTTTGCGGTGATTGCGGGGATCCATATCTGGCTGGGGTACAATCCTTTCCCGGTTTGAACCCTGTAAAGAAGGAGCAGAGAGATGAAAGCCTACAGATTGCTGACCGAAGAAGACACATCGGCCTTTTGTCACAAGGTGACAGAGGCTTTGAACAAGGGCTGGGCGCTTTACGGATCGCCGAGCTACGCCTTTGACGCGGCGACGGGCAAGATGCGCTGCGCGCAGGCGGTGATCAAGGAGGCCGAGGGGGAGTATTCGCCCGAGGTGAAGCTGGGACAGCTATAGTGGGAGGACAATAGGGTGAAAACCAATCCGGGACGTTTTTTCGAGGACTATAAAGTCGGTCAGGTGATCGAGCATGCCGTGCCGCGCACCGTGTCGGGGGGCGAACGCGCGCTTTATCATGCGCTCTATCCGGCCCGTCATGCGCTTTATTCCTCGGACGAGTTTGCCGAAAACTGTGGGCTGGAGAAAAGCCCGGTGGACGATCTGATCGCGTTTCATGTGGTGTTTGGCAAAACGGTCCCGGATATTTCGCTCAATGCAGTGGCCAACCTTGGTTATGCCGAGGGGCGCTGGCTCAAGCCGGTTTATCCGGGCGACACGCTGCGCTCGGTGTCCGAGGTGATCGGATTGAAGCAGAACTCGAACGGTAAATCCGGCGTCGTTTACGTGCGCACAACGGGGCTGAACCAATGGGATGAGCCGGTGCTCGAATATGTGCGCTGGGTGATGGTCCGCAAACGCGATCTCGATGCGCCCGCGCCCGAGACGGTGATCCCGGAACTGACCAAGGTGGTGGCGCCCGAGGATCTGGTGATCCCGGAGGGGCTGGATTTCCTTCAGTATAATTTCGCCCTGGCGGGCGAGCCGCACCGGTTCGGCGATTACGAGATCGGCGAAAAGATCGACCATGTGGACGGGGTGACCATCGAGGAAGCCGAACACATGATGGCGACGCGGCTGTGGCAGAATACGGCGAAGGTGCATTTCGATGCCACCAATCGCGAAGATGGCAAGCGGTTGATCTATGGCGGCCATGTGATTTCGATGGCGCGGGCGCTGTCGTTCAACGGGTTGGCCAATGCGCAGATGATCGTGGGGCTCAATGGTGGGGCGCACGCGAACCCCTGTTTCACGGGCGATACCGTGCGGGCCTATACGGAAGTGCTCGACAAGGCGGAGACGGAGGCTCCGGGTGTTGGCGCGCTGCGGCTCCGGCTTGTGGCCTATAAACACGGGGCACCGGAGTTCGCCTACAAGACGGAAGAGGGCAAGTATCACCCCGATGTCCTTTTGGATCTGGATTACTGGGCACTGGTGCCGGTCTGATCCATTCGGATGTTTGAATTTGTGATCGCAAATTCGGGCCGCGCGGCAGATGCGCGGCCCTTTTTCGTGGATTTTCAAAGTTGTTTCCCCCGGTAAAACCTATGAAAACCCTCGGAAAAGCCGATAGCGCTACATTTGTGATCACACGTCCAATCTTGTGATCACAATGCGTGATTTGAGTGACATTAATCGCCGAAAAGCGACTTTGTTAGCGCTACCAAATGGCGAGTGGGTGGTGACTCGGGGGGAGAAAAGGGTATTACGGACCCAGCTTACAGCATCACTCGTGAAAGGACGTCACCATGGCTGATGTGAACCGCGGCAACCGGCCGCTTTCTCCCTTCATGCTCGGAAAATACTATCGCCCGCAGATGACCTCGATCTCGTCGATCATGGTGCGGATCACCGGCATTGCTTCTCTGGTCACCGTGTTTCTGGCCGTGTGCTGGCTTTTGGCCGCAGCGTCTTCGCCGAGCGTCTTTGCCGCCATCGACGGCATTTTCGCCTCGATCATCGGTGAGATCCTGATGCTCGCGGCCGCCTGGGCGCTCTGGTATCACCTTCTTGGCCGTCTGCGCCATGTGGTCTGGGACTTCGGCTACTGCCTGGATGTTCCGACCTCCGAGAAGATGGGCTGGGGCATGTTCATCGGTGCGACCGTGCTGACGGTCCTGACCGCAATCGTATTCCTGATTTTCTGAGGGGGCGGAGATGAATTTTCTGACTGACCGCAAACGTGCAACGGGTCTTGGCGCCGGCGGCTCCGGTGTCGCCCATCATTGGCTGACCATTGCCACGTCGATCTCGCTGATCGTCCTCGTGCCGTTCTTCGTCTTTGTCTTCGGCAGCGCCGTGGGCCGGGAACAGGCCGATGTCTACGCTTATTTCAGCAACCCGTTCATCGCGATCGCGATGGCGCTGAGCCTCGTGGGCTGTGTGATCCACCTGAAAACCGAAGTGGACGAAGCGGTCGAGGACTATGTCGGCGGCCTCAAGCGCAAACTGACGCTCATCGCCGTGGCGGCCTTCTGCTACGCGCTGATCGCAAGCGGCCTCTTCGCCATTTTGAAACTCGCGATCCTCTGAGCGCGGGAAGGATGAAAGACAATGACAGCAGCATATGAATATGAAACCCACGAATACGACGTTGTGGTCGTTGGCGCCGGTGGTTCTGGTCTGCGTGCAACGCTCGGCATGGCCGAGCAGGGGCTGCGCACGGCCTGTGTGACCAAGGTGTTCCCGACGCGCTCCCACACGGTGGCAGCACAGGGCGGCATCGCGGCGTCCCTGTCCAACATGGGCCCGGACAACTGGCAATGGCACATGTACGACACCGTGAAGGGGTCCGACTGGCTCGGCGACACCGACGCGATGGAATATCTCGCCCGCGAAGCGCCCAAGGCGGTGTACGAGCTTGAGCACTACGGTGTGCCCTTC
Organism: Celeribacter sp. SCSIO 80788; assembly: GCF_051054295.1. Classification (GTDB taxonomy): domain Bacteria; phylum Pseudomonadota; class Alphaproteobacteria; order Rhodobacterales; family Rhodobacteraceae; genus Celeribacter. Next base: position 3,492,570 of record NZ_CP150482.1, read on the forward strand.
TCCCGGACCGAAGAAGGCAAGATCTACCAACGCCCGTTCGGCGGCCACACCACCGAATTCGGGGAAGGCCCGCCCGTGCAGCGCACCTGTGCCGCGGCTGACCGCACCGGCCACGCCATTCTGCACACGCTTTACGGCCAATCCGTGAAGAACAACGCCGAATTCTACATCGAATATTTCGCCATCGACCTGATCATGTCGGATGACGGTGTGTGTCAGGGCGTGCTGTGCTGGAAACTCGATGACGGCACTTTCCACCTGTTCTCCGCCAAGATGGTCGTTCTGGCGACCGGCGGTTATGGCCGCGCCTTCTTCTCCGCGACCTCGGCCCACACCTGCACCGGCGACGGTGGCGGCATGGTGGCCCGTGCGGGTTTGGCGTTGCAAGACATGGAATTCGTCCAGTTCCACCCGACCGGCATCTACGGCTCCGGCTGTCTGATCACCGAGGGTGCGCGCGGCGAAGGCGGCTATCTGACCAACTCCGAAGGCGAGCGTTTCATGGAACGCTATGCCCCGACCTACAAGGACCTCGCACCGCGTGACTATGTGTCCCGCTCGATGACGATGGAAATCCGCGAAGGCCGTGGCGTTGGCGAGCACAAGGACCACATCTTCCTGAACCTCAGCCACCTTCCGGCCGAGGCTCTGGCGGAACGTCTTCCGGGCATCTCCGAGTCGGCGAAAATCTTTGCCGGTGTGGATGTGACCAAGGAGCCGATCCCGGTTCTGCCGACCGTGCACTATAACATGGGCGGTATCCCGACGAACTATCACGGTGAGGTTCTCAACCCGACGGCGGACAATCCGACCGCCGTGGTGCCGGGCCTGATGGCCGTGGGCGAAGCGGGCTGTGCCTCTGTGCACGGTGCGAACCGTCTTGGTTCCAACTCGCTGATCGACCTTGTGGTCTTTGGCCGCGCCGCCGCGATCCGCGCCGGTGAGGTTGTTGATCCGCGTGCACCGAACCCGGCGCTGAACATGGCCTCCGTTGCGAAAGCCTTCGATCGCTTCGACAGTCTGCGCTACGCCAAGGGCGCGATCCCGACCGCAGAGCTGCGGCTTGAGATGCAGCGCACGATGCAGGCCGATGCCGCGGTGTTCCGGACCGACAAGTCCCTCAAAGAGGGTGTCGAGAAGATGACGGTTGTGGCGGGCAAGATGGGCGATCTGGGCGTGACCGACCGGTCGCTGATCTGGAACTCGGACCTGATGGAAACGCTCGAACTGACGAACCTGATGCCGAACGCTCTGGCGACCATTCATGGTGCCGAAGCCCGGAAAGAATCCCGTGGCGCGCATGCCCACGAAGATTACCCGAACCGCGACGACGTGAACTGGCGCAAACACACCATTTCGCGTGTCGAAGGCACCAATGTCGAGCTGAGCTATCGTCCGATCATCGAAGCGCCGCTGACCACCGAGGAAGAAGGTGGCATCAGCCTCGCCAAGATCGCGCCGAAAGCGAGGACGTTCTGATGCGGGGGGCTGCTTTTGCTGCCCTTACCGCTCTGATCCTGAGCGGCTGTGTGGAGAGTTCTTCTCTTGTGGAAGACACCACGCGCACGGCCGCGAAAGGCGTCGTAAAAACGGTCATCAACTCCAAGTTTCCTGGGGTTGATGCCGATCTCTACGTGGATTGCGTGATGGACAATGCGGATACGGATCAGCTTGTGACGCTTGCGAAAGCTGCCGTGACCGGGGTTGACGAAACGACCGTGTCCACGGTGACGGAAATCGCCAGCGAGCCTGAAACCCTCAAATGCATTGCTCAGAGCGGTCTGAGCGGCCTGCTCGGTTAGGAGAAATAACGATGGTTCAATTCAACCTTCCCAAGAATTCCAAGATCGTGACGGGCAAGACCTGGCCGAAGCCCGAGGGCGCGACCAATGTCCGTAAGTTCCAGATTTACCGCTGGAATCCCGATGACGAAAAGAACCCGTCGGTGGATACCTATTTCCTCGACATGGACAAATGCGGTCCGATGGTTCTCGATGCGCTGATCAAGATCAAGAACGAGATCGACCCGACGCTGACCTTCCGCCGCTCCTGCCGCGAAGGCATCTGTGGCTCCTGTGCGATGAACATCGACGGGATCAACACGCTCGCCTGTATCTACGGTCTCGACGAGATCAAGGGCGATGTGCGGATCTTCCCGCTGCCGCACATGCCGGTGGTGAAAGACCTCATTCCCGATCTGACCCACTTCTACGCGCAGCACGCCTCGATCATGCCGTGGCTTGAGACCAAGACCAACCGGCCCGAGAAGGAATGGCGCCAGTCGATCGAGGATCGCAAGAAACTCGACGGTCTTTATGAATGCGTGATGTGCGCCAGCTGCTCGACCTCCTGCCCGAGCTACTGGTGGAATGGCGACAAGTACCTTGGACCGGCCGCGTTGCTGCACGCCTACCGTTGGATCATCGACTCGCGCGATGAGGCCACTGGCGAGCGTTTGGATGCGCTGGAAGACAGCTTCAAGCTCTACCGCTGCCACACCATCATGAACTGTGCGAAAACCTGTCCGAAGGGTCTGAACCCGGCGGCTGCCATCGCACATATCAAGAAGATGATGCTCGAACGCGCACACTGAGCGCGTTCGCCGGAACGAAAGATGGGCGCGCACACTGAGCGCGTTCGCCGGAACGAAAGATGGGCGCACACACTGAGCGCGTTCGTCAGACGAACCAGGAAAGCCCCGCTTCGGCGGGGTTTTTCTTTGCGCGCTTCTCCCCCTTGTCGCATATCGGGGGATCGGCCATCGTGCGCCGAACCGCTCCCGGACGTCTTAAGGAGATCCACATGCGCAAATCCATCGGTGCCCGCTTTCTGATCGTCGGCCTGCTGACGCTTCTGATGTTCATCCCACTGTTCTTTGTCTCCGACATCGTGCAGAGCCGGAAGAATTATTCGCAATACACCCTGAATGAGGTCGGGCGCGAATGGGGCGGGGAACAGGTGATCGCCGGGCCGATGCTGATGATTCCGGTCGAGGAAACCGTGGAACGCACGGAGCGCGAAGCGGTGGTCGATCCGGAGAGCGGCGAGATCGTGCTCGATGCCGATGGCAGCCCGCGCCAGCGTCAGGTGACGCGCAAGGTGACGGTGACGCGCGATCCGATCTATGTTTATCCGGGACGGTTCGATGTCGCCATCGACACACAGACACAGATCCGGCATCGCGGGATTTTCTCCGTGCCGGTCTATCAGGCGGGCATCGAGATGGGGTTCGATTTCCCCTGGGACCAGATCGCCACGCAGGCGGTGAATGAAGAGGTGATCCTCTGGGATCGGGCGGAGCTGATCCTGTCGCTGTCGTCCAATGCCGCGCTGCGCGGGCAGGCGGTGCTGACGGTCGACGGGGAGGAAGTGCCGCTTGAACCCATCGCCTCCGCCGATGAGGCTGCGGGGATCATGGCGGCTCTGGGCGATCCGCGCGGCAAGAGCGATTACGCGCTGACACTGGGGGCCAATGGCGCGCAGTCGTTGCAGATCGCGCCGGTCGGGCGGCAGAGCGCGGTGACCATCGCGTCGGACTGGCCGCATCCGAGTTTCCGAGGTGCCTTCCTGCCGGACGGCTCGGACATTTCCGAAGCGGGCTTCTCGGCAACCTGGACCATCCCGCATCTGGCGCGCACCCTGCCGCAGATGACGCGGGAGGATTACACCCGCGCGCTGCGCTATGGCATGGCCTTCGGGGTCGATTTCATCGAGCCGAACGATTTCTATCAAAAATCCTATCGGGCGGCGAATTACTCCATCCTGTTTATCGCGTTGACCTTCCTCACGGTTCTGTTGGTGGAAAAAGGCACGGAACGCCCGGCGCACCCGGTGCAATATATCCTGATCGGGCTGGCGCAGTCGATTTTCGTGCTGCTGATGGTGGCCTATTCCGAACAGATCGGCTTTGGCCCTGCCTATGCGCTCTCTGCCGGGGCGACGGTGGTGCTTTTGACCTTCTTCGGGGCGGTGGGCCTGAAACTCGGACGGCGCACGGCGGTTCTGGGCGTGATGTTGCTGGTGCTCTACGGTGTGCTCTATCTGATCCTGCGCTCTGCGGATTATGCCCTGCTGGCGGGGGCGTCTCTCGCCTTTGTGGCGCTGGCGGCGACGATGTATTTCACCCGCAACGAGGATTGGTACGGGCCGGAGGGCACCGGGTTTCTGGGTCGGAAACGCAAAGCGCAGCCGACGGTGCCGCCGCAGCCGTAACCGGGGCTGCCGTCACGCAAGTGTGCGTTTTCATTGGACGGTTCGGGGGGTATGAGGGGGCATGCTCTTCTTCGTTCCCCTCATCGTCATCGCGCTTTATGTCGGCATGTATCTCATGCGGTCGAACAAGACCGGGGCCTGCCGGTGGCGACAGGTCGGCAAGGACGAGACGGGCGTGCGCTGGCGTTGTCCGGTCTGTGGTGCAGAGGCCGAGACCGTTGCCGGGGAGCCGAAGTTCTGCGGCGGGCAAGGGCCACGCTAGCCCCGAAAGGCATATTTCCGGTGCTGCGTTGCAGCATGCGCATGACGACTATGCGTCATAAGGGGGCTGTCATGCGCGGCGTTGCAGCATACCTAGGGACACAAGGGAGGGCCCAACGGACCCTTAACGGAGACTGACACATGACCCTGCACGACGCGAAACTGAAAAACGCCGCCGCGAAAGAGACCACGATGAAAGTCTCCGAATGGCTGGAATATTATGCGCCGACCACCCCGGCCGTGAACACCGGTGAGCAAATGGCTCCGCGCAAGCTGGACGTGCTCGACCAGATGTACGCCTATTACGAGTGAGCCACGCGCCCCTCGGAAAATGAAAAGCCCCGCCTGAGCGGGGCTTTTGTGTTTCAGCAGTAGCGTTCGACGCCGACCATTTGCTGGTCGGAATAGCGGTCGCCCGCCGCCCAGCCTGCGGGCAGGATTTGCTCGATCTCCCAGAGATCGTCCTCGGACAGACCGATCTCGCCCGCGTGGGCCCAATCGGCAAGGTGCTCTTTGGTCCGTGTTCCGGGGATCGGGATCAGATGATCGCCCTGATGCAAAACCCATGCGAGCGCCAGCGCGGGCGTGGAGACGCCTTTCGTCTCGGCAAATTCCCGAAACGCACGGATATAGCCCATGTTTTCAAGCCAGTTTTGTCCCATGAAGCGCGGGTTCACCTTGCGGAAATCGCTGTCGTCAAAGGTGCTCGGGTCGAGATCGGCCACACCCAGCGCGCCGCGGGCGACGGGGGAGAAGGGCACGAAGGTGATATCCAGCTCTTCGCAGGTCTGGATCACGCCGAGTTCCGGCTGACGGGTCCAGAGCGAATATTCGTTCTGCACCGCCGTCACCGGGACGACACTATGCGCGCGTCGGATGGTGGAAGGGGCGACTTCGGAGAGGCCCCAAGCGTCGATCAGCCCCTCTTCGATCAGCTTGCCCATGGTCTCGGCGACCGTTTCCACCGGCAGTTCCTGTTGCCGACGGTGGATATAGTAAAGCTCGACCTTGTCGCGGTTCAGTTTCTTGAGCGAGCTTTCGAGCTCCGAGCGAATGTAATCTTCTTCGTTGCTGAAGGCGCGCGGCGGTCCGGGGATGATGCCGACTTTCGTGGCCAGCGTCACATCCGCGCCGCTTTCCTTGAGGTATTGGCCGACGATGCGTTCGGAGCGGCCCATGCCATAGAGATTCGCGGTGTCCCAGAAGTCGATCCCGGCGGCTTCGACGGCCGCGAGGGTTTCGAGCGAGGTCTCGTCGTCGGCCTCCCCGAAGAACCCGGCGAAGCTCATACAGCCGAAACCGATCGCGCCCACCATCGGGCCGTTTGCGCCAAGCTGGCGTTTGGGCATGCTCATGCCGTTTTCCTTCTTTTCTGAGAATTGCAGGGCCTCAGCGGGTCCAGAGCGTGGAGGCCGATCCTGTCGTCCGATCAATGGTGTAGCGCGTTTCCCCGGTGGGGCAACAGCGCGGCTCGCCGTCTTTCGACGTGGTGAGGGTTACCTCGATCCGGTCGGGATAAAAGGCGGTGTCTCGGGGACCATGGCCCCAGATTTGTGAAATCGGGCCAAGATAGGTGAACTGCGGTCCGGGTTGGTTCAGCGCGTAGCGCCCCACGGCAATGCTGACGCTGCCCGCCGATCCCTCGATCCATTCATAGATAAAGCCAAGAGCTTCGGTGGCCTGCGTCGGATCGGGATGGTTCGGTAGAAAATACGAACCTTCCACGTGCTCGGGTTTGTTTGCGAGCGTCTGAAACAGAACGGCATCGAGATTGGGCCAGTCCTGGGCCTGAAGCGAAAGCGGCAGGATGGCGAGGGTGAGGGCGAAAGCTTTTGCGAGAAAGGACATGGGGACGACCGGGGCACTCTTTTGGAAATTCGTTTTTCCAAGAGTGCCCCGGACCGGCAGTGCGATCAAGCGGCGAAGGCCGCCTCAAGCGCGATCTCGACCATATCGCCGAAGCTCTTTTCGCGCTGATCCGACGGCAGGGCCTCATGGGTCAGGAGGTGATCGGAAACGGTCATGACGCCCAACGCGCGCACGCCATGACGGGCGGCGACGGTGTAAAGCTCGGCGGCTTCCATTTCGACGCCCAGAATGCCGTGACGGATCATCACCTCGTCGAGATCGGGGCGTTCGGCATAGAACACGTCCGACGAGTAGATATTGCCGACATGGACGCCAGTGTCTTTCTGACGCGCGGCGGCAACGGCGGCCTCCAACAGACCGTAATCGGCACAGGGCGCGTAGTTGATTTCCTTGAAGAAGCCGGCGGAGGGCGTGGTGCCCATGGTGGTGGCGGTCATGGCGATGATGACGTCACGCACCTTGATATGATGCTGCATCGCGCCACAGGAGCCGATGCGGATGAGCGTCTTGGCGCCATATTCGGTGATCAGCTCATTGGCGTAGATCGAGATCGACGGCATGCCCATGCCGGAACCGTGAATGGTCACCGGGTTGCCTTTGTAGGTGCCGGTGAAACCGAACATGCCGCGCACTTCGTTCACCAGTTTGATGTCGTCGAGATAGGTCTCGGCGGCCCATTTGGCGCGGTACGGATCGCCCGGCATCAGGACGGTTTCGGCGATGTCGCCAACGGCGGCTGCAATATGGGGGGTCGGCATGCTGTCCTCGCGATAAATCTCTTTGACGCCATAAAGCCAGCCTCGGCGGCGATTGTATAGATTGCAACCGCGGTTTTGTTCCGCGATGGCTCAGAAGCTATAGCCGAAATATGCCAGGTCCCGGGCATAGAAGTCTTCGAGCAGGGCGCGGGTCTTGTCGTCATGGGCGAGGCGATAATCCTGTCCCATGGGCGAGGCCTTTTGCACGTGGAGCGTGCCAAGCTCCGGAAAGCCGATCTTCTGACCGATGCGGGTGATCGCTTCGGCGCGGTTCTCGAAGCGGAAAATCTCGGTGACAAGCGGTTTGCCCTCGGCATCGAGCACGAAATCGCAGGCGGTGCGGCGCAGGCCGAAATAGCCCAGATAGGGGGTCGCAGGCGTGGCCTCGACATGGCGGGCGACGAATTCGGCATAGCTCCAGCTGGTCGGAAGATCGCCGCATTTCTGCATGTAGTTGTAAAAGGACAGGAGGCGCTCGAAGGGATTGCGCACGATGCTGAAGCTGTAGAGGCTGGCCCAAGCCTTGGGACCGGTGATTTTCTGCATTTCACGGGCGCTCAGATGTTCGGGCAGGACCTGTTCCGTGGCATGTTCCGCCTCGATCACGTTGCGCTTGCCGTGAATGGGGCCAAATCGCTTGCCAAGCTCGGCCCGGATCGAGGTCGAGGAGGTGCGGGGAATGTCGATGAACCAGAAGCCGGTCGTGACAATCGCTCTGGTGCTTTTCCAGTTGCGGTAGCGGGTCTCGATCCGGCGGATCGATTTTTGCAGATGTCCCATCCCGGCTCTCTCTTCAACTTCTGGGTGAAGAGGCCTCTAACGATGGAGACGACCGGGGTAAAGGAGACAATCCGGTGGTGGGCTGGTTTCCTCTCATGCAGAAGAACGAAGCCCGGCCACGCCGCAAGACGTGACCGGGCCGTGTGACATGGGGAGGTCTGGCGCGTTTACTCGGCGGCCTGTGCAGCCGGATCGACCAGGGCGACAATGTCGAACATGATGCGGTTCAACTCGAAATCCTTGGGCGTATAGACACGGGCGATGCCGATGGCGCGCAGGTGCTCGGCGTCTTCCTCGGGGATGATGCCGCCTGCGACCACGGGGATGTGGGAGAGGCCGGCCTCTTTCATCTGCCGCATCAGCTCTTCGAGAAGCGGGATGTGCGAGCCCGAGAGGATCGACAGGCCGACCACATGGGCGTCATCGGCCTTCGCGGCGGCGACGATCTCGGCGGGGGTCAGGCGGATGCCCTCATAGGCGATGTCCATGCCGCAATCGCGGGCGCGGGCGGCGATCTGTTCGGCGCCGTTCGAGTGACCGTCGAGACCGGGCTTGCCGACGAGGAACTTGAGCTTGCGGCCCAAGGAGGCCGACACGCGCGCGACCTCTTCGCGGATCTCGTCCAGGCCTTCGGTGCGGTTCGACGGGTTGGCGGAGACGCCGGTCGGGCCGCGATATTGACCAAAGGCCGCGCGCACCACGTCGCCCCATTCGCCGGTCGTGGCCCCCGCTTTCGCGGCCTTGATCGAGGCGGGCATGACGTTGACACCGCTGGCTGCCGCCTCGCGCAGTTCCTTGAGGGCGGCTTGAACGGCCGCCTCGTCGCGGGCGTCGCGCCACGCATCAAGACGCGCGATCTGGTCGGCTTCCGCCTCAGGATCGGCCTTCATGATGCCGCCGTCTCCGGCGGTCAGGGGCGAAGGCTCGCCCGTGGTCCATTTGTTGACGCCGACGACGACGGTCTCGCCTGCCTCGATCCGCGCAATGCGTTCGGCATTGGCCTCCACGAGTCGGGATTTCATATATTCGATCGCCTCAATCGCGCCGCCCATGCCGTCGAGCGTTTCCAACTCGGCACGCGCACCGTCTTTCAGCTCGGCCACCTTGCGCTCTACGGCGGGGTTATTGTCGAACAGGTCCTCGTATTCCAAGAGGTCCGTCTCATAGGCGAAAATCTGTTGCATCCGGAGCGACCATTGCTGATCGAAGGGGCGCGGCAGGCCAAGCGCCTCGTTCCAGGCAGGCAACTGCACCGCGCGGGCGCGGGCGTTTTTCGACAGGGTCACGGCGAGCATTTCGATGAGAATGCGGTAAACGTTGTTCTCCGGCTGCTGCTCGGTCAGGCCCAAAGAGTTGACCTGAACGCCATAGCGGAAACGACGGAATTTCGGGTCCTCGACGCCGTAGCGCTCGCGGGTGATCTCGTCCCAAAGCTCGACAAAGGCGCGCATTTTGCACATCTCGGTCACGAAGCGGATGCCCGCGTTCACAAAGAACGAAATCCGTCCGACCATTTCCGGGAAGGAGGCGGCGGGGACTTTCTCTTTCAGATCGTCCAAAACGGCGATGGCTGTGGCGAGGGCGAAGGCCAGTTCCTGTTCCGGCGTCGCGCCCGCCTCTTGCAGGTGGTAGGAACAGACGTTCATCGGGTTCCATTTCGGCAGGTGCTCGCGCGTATAGGCGGCGACATCGGTGATCATCCGTAGCGACGGGCGCGGCGGGCAGACATAGGTGCCGCGCGACAGGTATTCTTTGATGATGTCGTTCTGAACCGTGCCCTGAAGCTTGGAAATATCCGCGCCTTGCTCCTCCGCGACGGCGATATAAAGCGCCAGCAACCAAGGGGCGGTGGCGTTGATCGTCATCGAGGTGTTCATCTGTTCGAGCGGAATCTCATTGAACAGCATCCGCATGTCGCCCAGATGTGCGACCGGCACACCGACCTTGCCGACCTCGCCCTTCGCCAGCTCATGATCGCTGTCGTAACCCGTTTGCGTGGGCAGATCGAAGGCCACCGACAGGCCGGTCTGCCCCTTGGACAGGTTGGTGCGATAGAGCGCGTTGGAGGCCTTGGCCGTCGAGTGCCCGGCGTAGGTGCGGAACAGCCAGGGACGATCTTTCTGGATCCCGGTCTTGTCGTCACTCATCGCGAACCTCCCTTTCGTTCATGTGTAACATTATTTCTCAGGGAGAGTTATGCGTGGAATAATGTGCCAATGTCAATTCGCTGCAACGCGGCGTAGCAGGAAAATTTCACAAATTTCGTTGTGACGTAAGGATATTTCCCAATGGATTCTATGGCAACATCATTGATTTCATTTCATATATTCTGGTTTTCTGCGATTGCTCGGTTATATAATTTCAAAAATTATTTAGATTGCATTGCATAATTGCGTAGTGAGGCGTATCACCATGTCAGTGCGCTGCGATTCTGCGTCGCGGCATGGGAGGGTGTTTCAAGGCAGTTCAATCGGGATCAGAAACGCGATCCGGAGCCAGCCTTGGGAAGAATTTGGAGGACATGACATGGCGCTCGACACCAACCAGCCAGCCTATGAGGCCGAAGAGAAAGAGCTCTACGAGATCGGGGAAATCCCGCCGATGGGCTATGTGCCGCCGAAGATGTACGCTTGGGCGATCCGGCGTGAACGTCACGGCGAGCCGGAAACCTCTTTCAAGAACGAGGTGGTCGATACGCCGAAACTCGACAGCCACGAGGTGCTTGTCCTCGTGATGGCCGCGGGCGTGAACTACAATGGCATCTGGGCCGGTCTCGGTGTTCCGATCTCGCCGTTCGACGGTCATGGGGCCGAGTATCATATCGCCGGCTCCGATGCGTCTGGCATCGTTTGGGCCGTTGGAGATCGTGTCAAAAACTGGAAAGTTGGCGACGAGGTCGTGATCCATTGCAACCAAGACGATGGCGACGATGAGGAATGCAACGGCGGCGATCCGATGTATTCACCGTCGCAGCGGATCTGGGGCTATGAGACGCCGGACGGGTCCTTTGCGCAATTCACCCGCGTGCAGGCGCAACAGCTTCTGCCGCGTCCGAAGCACCTGAGCTGGGAAGAGAGCGCCTGCTACACGCTGACGCTCGCCACCGCCTACCGGATGCTCTTCGGCCACGCGCCGCACGATCTGAAGCCGGGTCAGACGGTTCTGGTCTGGGGCGCCTCGGGCGGGCTTGGGTCTTTTGCGATCCAGCTGGCCAAGGCGGCGGGGGCGCATGCGATCGGGGTGATCTCTGGCGAGGACAAGCGCGATTTCGTCATGGGGCTGGGCGCCAAGGGTGTGATCAACCGCAAGGAATTCGATTGCTGGGGCCAACTGCCGACCGTCAACACGCCGGAATATGCCGCGTGGTTCAAGGAAGCGCGCAAATTCGGTAAGGCGATCTGGGACATCACCGGCAAGGGCAACAATGTCGACATGGTGTTCGAACATCCCGGTGAGGCGACCTTCCCCGTTTCCTCCTTCGTCTGCAAGAAGGGCGGGATGGTTGTGATCTGTGCGGGGACCTCCGGGTTCAACTGTACCTTCGACGTGCGTTATATCTGGATGCACCAGAAGCGTTTGCAGGGGTCCCACTTCGCTCACCTGAAACAGGCGGCTGCGGCCAACCGTCTGGTGATCGACGGCAGGATCGATCCCTGCATGTCGGAGGTGTTTACCTATGACGACATCCCGCAGGCGCATATGAAGATGCTGAAGAACCAGCACAAGCCGGGCAATATGGCGGTGCTTGTGCAGTCGCCGAAAACCGGGCTGCACACGCTTCAGGATGTGCTCGACGCCGGAAAATAAGGGCTGTCCTTGATCGGGGGGAAATCCCGCTCTCTCATCGAGAGGGCGGGTATTTTTTGACTGTTGAAAATGCGCAACTTTGGGTTGATCTCGGCCCGCAGACGGAAAGCGCCATCGCGACTCCTAAAATTGTCGATAACACACGTTGCAAGCCTGTGAGAATTAACGAAATATTTTAATTCATTCTGTTAGCTGAGCGGGTCTCGCCATTTTTGGGGAGGGTGAATCCGCGAATATCAAAATGCAAATTCGATGCCTAAAGTTGAAAACGCACCCACGCGAACGCCGAAAGAGGGTTTACATGCGCAACGATTGGATTCTTGATGTACTCACCGATCTGCGGACATTCGCGGACCAAAACGGGCTGAAGGCGAGCGCGGAACAGCTTGCGGATACCTGTCTTGTTGTGGCCGCTGAACTGTCGAACAAGGATCAGGCCGTGTTGTCGGAACAGGCGGGGGTGCATGGCGACGGAGTTACAAGACTTTCTGGATGTTATTCAGCAAGTTGACACGTTTGAAGAGTTTCAGGAAGCAACCGTCGGGTTGCGCGATTTCCTGAACATCATCCATGTTGTTTATCATTGGGTAAACAGCGTCGGCGAACGCTTTGGCGCCGGCACATATTCTTCGGACTGGGTCGATCGTTATCTCGAAAAAGATTATCTGCGCATGGACCCGGTGCTGTTCGGTTGTTTTCAGCGTTTCACGCCTGTCAACTGGAAGCAACTCGACTGGTCGTCCAAGGCAGCAAAGGCTTTTTTCCGCGATGCGCTGGATCACGGGGTCGGCAATCAGGGCTATACAATTCCTTTGCGCGGGCCGAACGGTCAGTTTGCCCTGCTGACCCTGAACCACAACGCCACCGACGATCACTGGGAACGGTTCATCGCGCGCTATGAGCGCGACTTGATGATCGTGGCACATGAGTTCAACAAAAAAGCGCTGTCCTTTGAGGCTCCGGGGGATGTCCAGAGCGGTCCGGCCCTGTCGCCCCGCGAAACCGCGGCCATCACGCTGATCGCCAAGGGCTTTAGCCGAGGGCAGGCAGCGGCGGAGATGGGAATCTCCGAGCACACGCTCAGGGTCTATATCGAATCGGCACGGCACAAGCTGGGGGCGATGAACACGACACACGCGGTGGCCCGGGCGCTCTCCTTGGGGTTGATCATCGTCTGAGTGTCGGTTGATGTAGGGTTGTAGGGATTTTCTGCCTAAAAAATGCTCCGAAATCTGTCCTGCGGCGTTGCGCAGGGGCTGCGTACGCTGCGGCTAGGATAAGGTTAACTCTTGGACGCTAGCGTCCAGTTGAGTTGACGGACACAGGAGTAACACCCCAATGCTGCGCTATATTTACGGACAAGACCTTTGCCATTTCCCACTGCTGCGCGACACCATGTTCCGGGACCGCGCCGACCAGTTCAAACGCCGTCTCGGATGGGACGTGCATGTCAATGCGGCGGGGGAGGAACGCGACGAGTATGACGCGATCAATCCGCTCTATGTGATCTGGCAGAAAGCCGATGGCACCCATGGCGGTTCGATGCGGTTTCTGCCGACGACGGGGGACACGATGGTGAACGATCACTTCCTGTTCCTGACCGACGGGGTGCGGATCGAAAGCCCGTTCATCTGGGAATGCACCCGCTTCTGTCTGGCCCCCGGAGCCGATCGTCAGGTGACCGCCGCGCTGACGCTCGGGGCGGGGGAGATCATGGAAGAATTCCATCTCAAGCATTTCGTCGGCGTGTTCGACCCGCGCATGGAGCGCATCTATTCCCTGATGGGGCTCAAACCCGATGTGCTCGGACGTTCGGGCGAGGGCCGCGAGGCCGTGGGCGTCGGGCTTTGGGAGATGCATGAGGACATGTTCGCGCCGACGCTCGAAAAGGCCGGGATCGACCGGGACACCTCGAAGCGCTGGTTCCATGAAGCCTTCGATCATCCTTATGTCGAGGATCGGCGCGCTATCGCCTGACCTCTCTGGCCTGATGCCTCTGGCGCAGCATGCGGGGGAGCTTTATGGTCCCCCGCATGACGCTGACCTTCTCCTCCGATCAGGCCGAAGCCTTTGATGCCATCACCACGATGCTCGCGCGCGTGGGGGTCGATCTCGAGGACGGGATCATCACGCCGCATGCCGCGGTGACGAACCAGCTTTGTGCGGTGATCGGCAAGGCGGGGTCGGGCAAGACGCTTTTGCTGTCAGAGCTGTACAAGGCACTGGAGGCGGCAGGGGTGGAGATCGTTTCCGGTGATTGGGAGGGCAAGAAGCGCAAGGAACGGCGCACTCTGGCCATTCTCGCTCCGACCAACAAGGCGGCTTCGGTGCTGCGCTCGCGCGGCGTGCCCGCGACGACGATTCACCGCATTCTCTACACGCCGGTTTATGACCCGGAATACGAGGCCATCGCGGAATGGCTGGCGGGCAATGGCAACCGACCGGATATCGAGGGGCTCAATATCGAAGGGCTGACCGACGCGGCGCTCGACCGGGCCTATGCGTTTTATCAGAACAACAAATCGATCCCTGGCGCGCTGGCGGCGGCGGGGCTTCGGGGGTCGGATTTCATCACCGGCTGGAAACGCCGCGAAGACCCGCTCGACATCGGTTTCATCGACGAGAGCTCGATGCTCGACAAACGCCAGTTCGAGGATTTGCAGGAAATCTTTCCGACGCTGGTGCTGTTCGGCGACCCGGCGCAGCTCGCGCCGGTGAACCAGTCGGGCGAGATGGTGTTCGAGAACCTGCCCGAGGAAAAACAACATATCCTTCACCGCATTCACCGGCAGGAGGCGGACAGCCCGATCCTCGATCTGGCCCATGCGCTGGCCGATCCGCAGTTGAGCTTCGAGCAATTCGAACGCATGATCGAGGATGCCGCGCGGCGCGACGACCGGGTGGTCTATGCGCAAAGGGTCGAAAGCGATCTGATGGCGCGCTCGCCCGTCTTGGTGTGGCGCAATGCGACGCGCATTCGGTTGATCCAGGCGTTTCGCAAAGTGTTCGACGCGCCCGAGGATGCGCTTTTGCCCGGCGAGCCGCTGATCTGCGACGGGATCGAATTGCCGATGAAGCACCGCAAGAAGCGGCTCGATCTCGAGGCGCGGGGGCTGATCAAAGGCGCGCAGGTGGTCTATCTCGGACCGGGGCGCAAACCCGGTTTTTCGCGGCTGCATGTCATGGGGGCGGAGGACCCGAACATTTCCGCGGCTTCCATCGTGAAAATCGAATTTCCGGATGAGGAAGAGCCGTTCATCCCCTATGCGGCACGTATGGGGGCTGCGTTTTTGCATGGCGCGGCGGTGACGATCCACAAGGCGCAGGGCAGCCAGTGGGAGAATGTGCAGGTCTTCGCGCCGGATCTTTACGCGGCTGCGCGGGCGGGGCGGACGGAGGCGGGGATCCCGCTTTGGAAACGGCTGGCTTACGTGGCGATCACGCGGGCGGAAACGCGGCTTTTCTGGGTGACGCGCTCGATGTTGTCGAAACCCTCGGGGCCACTGTCCATCGCCGATCTGACCGCGAAAACGGCGGCTCCTCTGACGCTTGAGCCGCAGACGGACATGGGGTTCGACAAGGACGTATAAGTTAAAGGCGTGCCGCTTTAACGCCGGATCAGGCGGAACAGCTCGGAGGCGCCCCAGCCGGAAAGCGCGGCGATCGCCAGGGCCATGAGACCGTAGATCAGGGCCTGCGAATAGGCGAGGTTGTAGAGCCAGCGCTCGATCCCGACCTTCTGGACATTGATCGAGGTGCCGTAGCTGTCGATCACCTCGCCATCGCGCACGAGGAATATCCGGGTGGTGTAATTGCCCTCCACGATGTTGGACGGCAGGTCAATCGAGGTGTCGAACAGCGTGTCGGCGCTCAGCGTGACCTCTCCTTCACGGGTACGATAAAGGTCGTCCTTTTTCCGCAGCGCGATGAGGGCTTCGCGTGCCGGGTTGCCACGCAGCGCAGGCAGGATGCGCTTGTCTGCGGTGATCTTCCACAGGCTGTCGGTCAGCGGCGGCAGGATGTCGGCGATGGGGCGGGTGGAGGCGACCGTGTAGAAGGTCGGCGTATGGCCGATGACTTGGGCTTCGACATTGATCCAGATGCCGAACCGGCGATCCTTGCGGCGGATGGTTTCCACCTGTTCCGGCCCGGCGACGGTGATGATCACGTCGAGAGGGCTGTCCTCGGGGATCGGTTTGTCGCGTTTGACCGCGCCAAAGACGAGAATTTCCGAGCCGTCGAAATTGGCGTTCACCGCGACGCGGGTCTGCGACAGGGCGGCGACCACCTGTTCGGCCTGCGCGCCAAAGGGCAGGAGGTAAAGGAGGAGGAGGGCGAAAATCCGTTTCATCACGAGCCCAGCGAATAGAGGTCTTTGGGCGGGATCAACAGGTCGATCCCGAGCTTGAGACAGACGGCGAGCACCAGAAGGGCGAGCGCGATGCGAAGCTGTTCGGCTTTGAGTTTCAGCCCGATCTGGGTGCCGATCTGCGCCCCGATGACGCCGCCGACCAGCAGGAGGAAGGCCAGAAGCACATCGACCGTATGGTTGGTGTAGGCGTGCAGCAGCGTGGTGAACCCGGCGGTGAAGATGATCTGAAACAGCGAGGTACCGATCACCACCTTGGTGGGCATGCCGAGGATGTAGATCATCGCGGGCACCATGATGAAGCCGCCGCCGACCCCCATCACCGCGCCGAGCATGCCGACCATGACGCCGACGGCGATGGGCGGAATGGCGGAGATATAGAGCCCGGAGGCGCGAAACTTCATCTTGAAGGGCAGGGTGTGGACCCAGAGGTGTTTTTTGCGCGCGGGACGTCCGCCGGGGCGGCCTCTGGCGCGTCTGATCGCCCGGATCGACTCGATCAGCATGAGAAAGCCGATGATGCCGAGAAAGACGACGTAACAGAGCGTCACCAGCAGATCGACCTGCCCCAAAGCCTTCAGCATGTTGAAAATCTGGATGCCGATGGCGGAGCCGACAAGGCCGCCGATCAGCAGAACCACGCCCATCTTGATGTCCACGGTCTTGCGCTTGAAATGTGCGAGCACGCCGGAGACGGAGGAGGCGACGATCTGGTTGGCGGAGGTGGCGACGGCCACGGCGGGCGGAATACCGACGAAGAACAACAGGGGCGTAATGAGAAAGCCGCCACCGACGCCGAACATGCCCGACAGAACGCCAACGATCCCGCCCAGCCCGAGAAGGGTGAAGGCGTTGACCGAGACTTCTGCGATGGGGAGGAAAATCTGCATATGCGGGTCTTTCGCGTCGGCTTTCTTTCAGCAATGCAATGATTTGCCTGTGTCGTCAAATGCTGAGCCGCAGCATGGATGTAAAAAAACGGGCCCGGAGGCCCGTTTTCGCAGTCTCTGAAACCGGGTTTCAGCGTTCCTTCACATAGGATTGGCCGCTGGCGCGCGGCGGGATCGCCTTGCCCACGAACCCGGCAAGGATGATCACGGTCAGGATGTAGGGCAGGGCCTGCATGAACTGTACCGGGATGACGATGTCGCCCAAGGCGATGGATTGGTAGCGGTTGCCGATGGCCTCCAGAAGGCCGAACAGCAGCGTCGCCCAGAGCGCATACCACGGACGCCATTTCGCAAAGATCAGGGCCGCGAGTGCGATATAGCCACGCCCCGCCGACATGTCCTTGACGAAACCCGCGGCCAGAGAGGCGAGATAGGTGCCCGCGAGGCCGCAGAGCACACCGGCGATCACCAGAGCCGCGTAGCGCAGGCGCACGACGGAAATCCCGGCGGTGTCCACGGCGCTGGGGTTCTCGCCCACGGCGCGCAGGCGCAGACCGAAGCGGGAGCGATAGAGCACCCACCAGGACAGCGGCACCGCCAGAAGCGCCAGATAGGTGAGCGCGGTGTGGCCGGAAATCAGCTCGTCATAGGCCGGGCCGATCACCGGGATTTTCGCCATGGCGTCGGAGAAGGGCAGGTTCCAGGAGGCGAAACGCGCGTCACCGCTCAGCGACGGCGTGCGTCCGCCGAGTTGGAACCAGCTCTGGCCGACGACGACGGTGAGACCGGCGGCGAGAAAGTTGAGCGCCACGCCGGAAATGAGCTGATCGCCCTTGAAGGTGATCGAAGCGAGCCCGTGGATCATCGAGAAGGCGAGAGAGCCCGCGATCCCTGCCAGCAGCCCGATCCAGATCGAGCCGGACACGGCGGCAGCGGCACCGGAGAGGAAGGCGGCGATGAGCAGCTTGCCCTCAAGCCCGATGTCCACCACGCCCGCACGTTCGGAGAAGAGACCGGCGAGACAGGTCAGAAGCAGGGGCGTCGCGAGACGCACGGAGCTGTCGAGGATCTGGATGATCGTGAGATAGTCCATCTTACGCCTCCTTCTTTTTGCTGAACGCGAGGAACAGCTTTTCAAGCGGCACCCGCACCATGTTGTCGAGCGCGCCGGTGAACATGATCACCAGCGCCTGGATCACCACGACCAGCTCGCGCGGGATCGATTCCCAGAACGCCAGTTCCGCACCGCCCTGATAGAGGAAGCCGAACAGGATCGAGGCGAGGAAAATGCCGATCGGATGGTTGCGCCCCATGAGCGCCACCGCGATGCCGATGAAGCCCGCACCTTCGACCGCGTTGTCGATCAGGCGCTCGGCCTCGCCCATCACGTTGTTGATCGCCATGAGACCGGCCAGCGCGCCGGAGATCAGCATGGCAATGATCACGATCCGCGACGGATTGATCCCCGCATATTTCGCCGCCGATTCCGACTGGCCATAGGCGCGGATCTCATAGCCGAGACGGGTGCGCCAGATCAGGACATAGAAGGCGACGGAGGCGAGAATGGCCACAAGGAAGGACATGTTCGCGGGCGCGTTCTTGTTGAAATTGATGCCGAAGGGGGCAAGCATTTCATGGAACGTCGGCAGGTGAGCGCCGGTCGGAAAACGCGCGCTCTCCGTGAGCATGGAGCCGGGCACCTTGAGGATGTTCAGGATGACATAGCCGACGAGAGCTGCGCCGATGTAGTTGAACATGATCGTGGTGATGACGATATGGCTGCCGCGCTTGGCCTGAAGCCAAGCGGGGATAAAGGCCCATGCGGCGCCAAAGAGCGCCCCGCCGATCATCGCCGCGGGAAGGGCGAGCGACCAGTGCGGCCACGGCACCGAAAGGCACACGAGCGTGACGCCAAGCCCGCCCAAAGTCGCCTGACCCTCGCCACCGATGTTGAACAGCCGGGCATGATAGGCGACGGCCACGGAAAGGCCGGTGAAGATGAAGTTGGTGGCGTAGTAGAGCGTGTAGCCGATCCCCTGGGTCGAGCCGAAAGCGCCCTGCACCATGGTTTTGATCGCCATGATCGGATCTTTGCCGATGGCCCAGATCACCACGCCGGAAAAGAAAAAGGCGATCAGAATGGAGATCAGCGGAATGAGGATGGCATCCGCCCATTTCGGCATTTTGCTCATTGGTCTGCCCCCGCCGTCTCGTGTTTGGTGTCGGTGATCCCGGCCATCATCAGGCCAAGCTCGCCCTCGTTGGTTTCGGCGGGGATGCGTTCGCCCATGATCTGGCCGTCGAACATGACGATGATCCGGTCGGAGAGCGACAGGATTTCATCGAGTTCCACGGAAACGAGCAGGATCGCCTTGCCCTGATCGCGCAGCGCCACGATTTGTTGGTGAATGAATTCGATGGCGCCGATGTCGACCCCGCGGGTCGGCTGACCGACCAGCAACAGGTCCGGGTTGCGCTCGATCTCGCGGGCCAGCACAATTTTCTGCTGGTTCCCCCCGGAGAAAGATTTCGCCTCAAGCTTGGGGTTCGGCGGGCGGACGTCGAACTTGTCCATGCTGGTCTGGGTCATCGCCTTGATGCCCGCGTTGTCCATCAGAAATGCGTTCTTTTGATATTCCGGCGCGTGGTGATAGCCGAACACCATGTTTTCCCAAGCCTGAAATTCGAGGATCAGCCCCTCGTCATGGCGATCCTCCGGCACATGGGCGATGCCGCGTGCGCGCCGGGTCTGGCCGTTGGAATGCTTGCCGGAGAGGTCGATCTCCTGACCGTTCATCAGAATCTTGCCGGTGCCGTTCATATAGCCGCCCAGAACTTCCAGAAGCTCGGTCTGGCCGTTGCCTGCAACGCCTGCGATGCCGAGAATTTCACCGGCGCGCACCTCGAAGGACACGCCTTTGACGCGCTCGACCTTCTGGTCGTCGATGACGCGCAGGTTCTCGATCTGCACAACCGGCGCACCGGGGGTGGCGGGTTTCTTGTCGACATGCAGCAAGACCTTGCGCCCGACCATCAACTCGGCGAGTTCTTCGGGCGAAGTCTCGGCGGTTTTCACGGTGGCGGTCATCTCGCCGCGGCGCATCACGGACACCGTGTCGGTGATTTCCATGATCTCGCGCAGTTTATGGGTGATCAGAATGATCGTCTTGCCCTGTTCCTTGAGCCCTTCGAGGATACGGAAGAGGTGATCGGCCTCGGCAGGGGTCAGCACGCCGGTCGGCTCGTCGAGGATCAGGATGTCTGCCTGCCGATAGAGCGCCTTGAGAATCTCGACCCGCTGCTGGTGGCCCACGGAGAGGTCTTCGATCAAGGCGTCGGGATCGACGGACAATTCATATTCGTCAGAGAGTTGTTGCAAAAGCTTACGGGCTTTTGCGAGCGAGGGCTTCAACAGTCCGCCGTCTTCGGCGCCGAGGATCACGTTTTCCAGAACGGTGAAGTTTTCCACCAGTTTGAAATGTTGAAAGACCATACCGATGCCGGCGGCGATGGCGGCCTGGCTGTCGGCGATCTGGACCTCTTGGCCGTTGATCAGGATCTGGCCGCTGTCGGCCTTGTAGAACCCGTAAAGGATCGACATCAGCGTGGATTTGCCCGCGCCGTTCTCGCCGATGATGCCATGGATCGAGCCCTTGGCCACCGAGATCGCGATGTCCTTGTTGGCCTGTACCGGGCCGAACGCTTTGGAAATGCCGCGCAGCTCGATCGCAGGGACAGAGGGGGCGGTGGCGGATGCGGTGGGGGCGACAGTCTCCTGCCGCCCCGCCTCGTTCTGAACGCTCATGTGAGACTTACTCACCCGGTTTGTCGAAGGCCGGGCAGGTTTCGTCGGACATGTAGTCATGCACCACGACCTCGCCGGAGATGATTTTTGCGGTGGCGTCGTCCATCGCGGCTTTCATTTCCGGGGTGATCAGGGCTTCGTTATATTCGTCAATGGCGGCGCCGACGCCATCATTGGCGAGGCCCATCACATAGATGCCGGTTTCGAGATCTTCGCCCTGCATGAAGGCATCATAGACCGCGTTGTCGACGCGTTTGACCATGGACGTCAGCACGTGGCCCGGTTGCAGGTAGTTCTGGTTGCTGTCGACGCCGATGGCGAGCATGCCCTCGTCGGCAGCGGTTTGCAGCACGCCGAGACCGGTGCCGCCCGCGGCCGCGAAGACCACTTCGGAGCCCGCCGCTTTTTGTGCGCGGGTCAGTTCGCCGCCCTTCACCGGGTCGTTCCAGGCTTCGGGCTTGGTGCCGGTCATGTTGACGATGACCTTGCCTTCGGGTTTCACGGATTTGAAGCCCTGAGCATAGCCGCAGGCGAATTTGGAGATCAGCGGGATGTCCATGCCGCCGACGAAGGAGACGGTGTCGCCTTTCGCGGCATAGGCGGCGGCGATGCCGACGATGTAGGAGCCTTCATGTTCGTTGAACACGATGGAACGCACGTTCGGCGCGTCCACGACCATGTCGATGATGGCGAATTTGGTGTCCGGGAAGTCGGCGGCCACGGTTTCCAGTGCGGTGGCGAAGGAGAAACCGGCCATCACGATCGGGTTGAAACCGTTTTCGGCGAAGCGGCGCAGCGCCTGTTCCCGCTGGGCGTCGGATTGCAGCTCGACGTCACGATAGGAGCTGCCGGTTTCGGCTTTCCAGCGCTCGGCCCCGTTGTAGGAGCTTTCGTTGAAGGATTTGTCGAACTTGCCACCGAGGTCGAAGATGATCGCAGGTTCGGCCAGAGCGGCACCGGAGGTGAGTGCCAGAGTGGCAGCCGCGCCGAGAAAGCTTTTCATCAGGGTCATGGTAATCTCCCGTTAGGTACTTGTATTGGGGGCGCCCCATGCCACGCCCGGAGGCCTCTCCGGCGCGGGTCACGTTACGCCCCGTGTAAGCGCGCAACACGCGCGCCTTGGCCCGGATTAGGGCGTGTCCCTGCCCGGGGGTCAATACACATTTTACCATATTTGACCAATCGGTCGCAGTTCCGGGGAGGATTGCGGGTCCGCGCACAGTGTGACGTTGGGTTACGTCTGTTTTATGCGCTTTGTGAACACCAGAGCGTCGATTTTCGCCCCCTCGGGGGTGACGTAATAGCCCTTGCGCCGCCCGGATTCGCAATAGCCTTCCGAGAGATAGAGCGAAATCGCGACGGGGTTGTCGGTGGCGACCTCGAGAAAGGCATCCTCAGCGCCGCGCATGCGAGCCTCGGCCTCGTAGCCCTGCAAGGCAAGCCGTCCGAGGCGGCGACCTCGCGCTTCTGGGGCGACGGCGAGGGTGAGAAGCTCGGCTTCGCCCGCCACGGCGCGCCCAAGGGCGAAGGAGGGGCCCTCGCCGGTCACCAGAAACACGGTGGGCGACGCAAGAAGGTCCGCGAATTCCTTCGCGGACCATGGGCGTGGTGTGGTGAAACAGGCCGCATGCAGCGCGGCCAGATCCTCCGGCGTCAGATCGGACACGCGGTCGATCTCAGGCCGCGACCGGGCGCACTTCGAGCACTTCGGGGATGTAATGGCGCAGCAGGTTTTCGATGCCCATTTTCAACGTGAGCGTCGAGGACGGACAGCCGGCGCAGGCACCTTGCATGTGCAGATAGACGATGCCGCGATCGAAGCCGTGGAAGGTGATGTCGCCGCCGTCCTGCGCCACGGCCGGACGCACGCGGGTGTCCAGAAGTTCCTTGATCTGCTGGACGATGTCGCTGTCTGGGCCGTCATGATCGGCGTGACCGGCGGGGGCGGTGTTCTCGCCTTCCATCACCGGGTCGCCGGATTGGAAATGCTCCATGATCGCGCCGAGGATCGCCGGTTTGACGTGGTCCCAATCGGTGGCTTCGTCTTTCGTGACGGTGACGAAATCGGAACCGAAGAACACGCCGGTGACATTGCCGACCTTGAAGATGCGCGTGGCGAGCGGCGAGGCATTCGCGGCCTCGGCCGTGGTGAAATCCGCGGTGCCGGTTTCCAGAACGGTCTGGCCGGGC
Organism: Celeribacter sp. SCSIO 80788; assembly: GCF_051054295.1. Lineage (GTDB taxonomy): Bacteria > Pseudomonadota > Alphaproteobacteria > Rhodobacterales > Rhodobacteraceae > Celeribacter. The sequence goes on from NZ_CP150482.1 coordinate 3,515,511, forward strand.
AGGAATTTCAGCGTGGCGGGGTTCGGCGTGGATTCGGTCTGGATGAACATGGCGCGTATTCCTTAGTGATCAGGTCGGATATGCGCTTTTCAGCGCCGAAAGTCAATATTTAGAACGGTTCTAAACTATAGCGTCAGATGATCTGCTGTTCAAGCTCTGTCTCTGGAATGCCGCGCACGGCCCAAAAGGCCACCGCATCGGGGCCGATCAATTCGAGGACACGTTTCAGATCGCGGTGGTTGCAATGACGCCAAAGCGCATAGGCGGTGGCGTCGATCACGTTGAGCGGCGTTATGTTGTGCTCCTTGCGCACCGCCTGAGCCTCGCGGATCAGCTCGGACCGCGAGCCGAAAGGCAGGGGGACCGCATCGACACGCCAGTTGTAGACCAGCATGGCACGGAGCGACGAGGGGATGACGTCGCCAAAGGCGATGACTTGCGGCGGGGTCAGGCGACGGCGAAAACATTGCAACACGCCATCGACGGCGGTGTAGGTCATGTTGTCGCTCTCCATGACATGACCCATGCGGTCCTTGGCGTCTTTCAGGAAGGATTTGAACTCCTTCTCCGAATGGCGATAACTCCAGGGCATCGGCATCAGGTGACGGCCTCCAGCCGTTCTTTCGACATCTCTCCGGGCACAAGCGTCATCGGGATCGGCAGGAACCCGGCCTGTTTCGACATGGCGGTCACCAGCGGTCCGGGGCCGGATTTTTCCGTCCCGGCGCCCAGAACCAGCACCCCGATCGAGGGGTCTTCCTTGATTTGCGCAAGGATTTCATGCACGGCCTCGCCCTCGCGGATCACCAGTTCGGGGTCGATGCCCTGACGATCCCGCATCCATTTGGCGAAGACCTCGTAATGGGCGACGATGCGGTCACGGGTCTCTTCGCGCATCAGATCGGCGACTCCGATCCAGTGGTTGAACTCCTCGGGCGGGATGATCGACAGGATGGTGACCCCGGCGCCGGTATGGGCGGCGCGCATGGCGGCAAAGCGCATGGCGTTGAGACATTCACGGCTGTCATCGAGGATGACGAGAAATTTGCGCATTCTGGCCTCGGTCCTGAATTCTTCTGTCCCGACACAGGTGTGCCGGTTTACGGCGATGATGACCGAGCGGGACGCCGGACGCAAGCGGAGTGCGTGTCGCGGCGGGGTCAGACGCTTGATACAATCAGAGAAACCCCCGGCGCGAAGCCGGGGGTCTATGGGCCCTGATCCGTCGGGGAAAACGATCAGCTCAGAAGCATCGGGCGCGTAAGGGCAAGCGCTTCGGGCGGGGACGGGCCTGATTCTGATGCTTCGTCTTTGATCATTACGGGAAGATTGAATCCCTAATGTGACATTGTCGTCGCGATTGCGACGTTGTGGAGCGAGCTAACCGCTTCGTGATTTGTAGTGAACATGCCGGATGGGGTTCATTCGGGGCAATTCGACAACAATCGACAACGCACGAGGACGATGTCATGATCATCATGAAGCGCCGCAATTTTCTTGCCGCAGCCCTGAGCACGCCCTTTCTCGCCCGCGCAGGATTTGCCGAGGAAGTCGGCCTGACCCTGCCGGACGAGCTGAAGACTCCGGAGAATGCCCGCAATAACATTTCGAGCTTTCGCACCATCGACTGGCGCGACCATTTCGAGGCCTTGGGCAAAGGCGCGATCGTCGCCGATACGGTGAGCCGCGCGCTGCATTTCTGGAGCCCGGAGGGAGATTATAAACTCTATCCAACCTCTGTGCCGATCTCGACCGACTTGACGCGGCGTGGGTATACCTCCGTGATCAACAAAGTGAAAAACCCGACATGGACGCCGACGCCCTCGATGCGCGAACGCGATCCGAGCCTGCCTGTGACGGTGCCAGCGGGACCGGCGAACCCGCTTGGCGTGCGGGCGCTGTACCTGTCGTGGCAGTATTACCGTATTCACGGCACCCATGACACGCGCAAGATCGGGCGGCGGTCTTCGGATGGGTGCATCGGGCTTTACAACGAACAGATCGTCGATTTGTACGACCGGGTGGCCGTGGGCACGCAGGTTAAGCTGATCTGAGTATTTGGACTGCAATGAAGACAAAAAAGGGCGCCACATTCGGGCGCCCTTTGTTTTGTCGATGGTGGCTGTCAGCGCACGAAGCCCATGTTGCCAGCGGCACCGGGTATCTCGTAAGCGTCAGCGAACGAACCCCATAATGTCGAAGGTCTTGTCGAGGATCGGGTCGGCAATCGCCTTGGCCTTTTCCGCGCCTTTGGCGAGGATGCGGTCGATCTCGGCGGGGTCGTTCATCAGGCGGGCCATCTCGGTGGAGATTGGCGCGAGTTTCTCGACGGCCAGCTCGGCGAGCGCGGGTTTGAACGTCCCCCAGCCCTGACCGCCATAGACCGCGAGAACCTCTTCGCCGGTCATATTGGCGAGACCTGCGTAGATGTTGACGAGGTTGCGCGCCTCGGGACGGTTCGCCAGACCTTCCATCTCCTCGGGCAGCGGCTCGGGATCGGTTTTGGCCTTTTTGAACTTTTTGGCGATGGTGTCCGCGTCATCGGTCATGTTGACGCGTTCCATGTCGCTCTCACCGGATTTGGACATTTTCTTCGTGCCGTCGCGCAGGTTCATCACGCGCATCGCCGGGCCTTCGATCACGGGGGCGCATTCCGGGAAGAACTCGACCTTGTAATCGTGATTGAATTTCTGGGCGATGTCGCGGGTCAGCTCGACGTGCTGTTTTTGATCCTCGCCCACGGGGACGTGGGTCGCGTGATACAGGAGAATGTCGGCGGCCATCAGGGACGGGTAGGCGTAAAGACCGAGAGAGACGTTCTCGGCATTCTTGCCCGCCTTGTCCTTGAATTGCGTCATGCGGTTCATCCAGCCGACCCGCGCGACACAGTTGAACAGCCAACCCAGTTCGGCATGGGCCGAAACGCGGGACTGGTTGAACAGGATGGAGCGTTCGGGGTCGATCCCGGCGGCGAGAAAGCCCGCGGTCACTTCACGGGTTGCCTGACGCAGTTCTTCGGGATCTTGCCAGACGGTGATCGCGTGCATATCCGCCACGCAATAGATGGTTTCGAACTCACCGCCCTGCATATCCACGAAGCGTTTGATCGCGCCGAGATAATTGCCGAGGGTGAGCCCGCCCGAAGGCTTGATCCCCGAAAACACGCGGGGGGTGAAGGCAGGCTTGTCCATCTGGAACTCCGTCACTGGATTAATAGGTGATCGTGGCTTACCTATGCGGGACGAGAGCGTCAAGGAAAGGCCCGTTCAATGTCCGATGATCCCGAATATTCCAGCCCGGAAACGCCGTTTAACAATCTGCCGCCGATGGTGATCGCCATTGCGCTGGTGTTGGGCGGGATCGAACTTGTGTTCCAGATCGGATCGTTCGGGCTGATCGGCGGGCCGGATGCGATCGGCTGGCGCATTGCCGCGATCGAGGACTACGGTTTTTTCGACTCGATCTTCGAAGCGATGCGGGCGCAGGGCACTTGGCCGCTCGAGCATGTGATGCGGTTTTTCACCTATGCGTTCGTGCATTACTCGATGCTTCATGCGCTGATGGTGATCGTGTTCATTCTGGCGCTGGGCAAGATGGTCGGCGAGACCTTCGGCAATTTTGCCGTGCTGCTGATTTTCGTGATCTCGGCGCTCGCGGGATCGCTGGCCTATGGGCTGATCCTGACCACCAATGTGCAACTCGTCGGTGCCTACCCGGCGGCCTACGGGTTTATCGGGGCCTATACGTTTATCCTCTGGCTGGGGCTCGGGGCGATGCAACAGAACCGGGTGCGGGCGTTCACGCTCATCGGGTTTCTGATGGGCATTCAGCTCGTGTTCGGCTTGCTGTTTGGCGGCTCCCCGGATTGGGTCGCGGATCTGGCGGGGTTCGCAGCGGGTTTTGCAGTTGCGGCGCTTCTGGTGCCGGGGGCGTTCGGACGGATCATGGCACGGCTGCGCCAGCGCTGAGCGGATCAGCCGCCGCGCCGCACCGAGCCTTTCAACTCGACGAACCGAACCGCGCCGATCAGATGCGCGATGGTGAAATAGCCGACGATCCCGATGACGACGAGCAGGAGCGTGCCCAAGCCACGCGAAAGCTCGAACACGGGCGAGAGACCGATCTCACTGCCCCATAGGAGCAGCCCCATCAGCAGGGAGGCGAGCAGAATGCGCGGTGCGCGGCGGATCAGCCGGGCGTCGGCATGGACCTCGTTGCCCATGGATTTTTTGCCGAACCACAAAAGCGCGACCATGCCCCAGGCGGCCAGCGTGGTGGCAACGGCGGCGGCGAGATAGCCGATGACGAAAGACAGGCCGATGGCGACGACGGCGTTGATCACCATGGCGTAGAGCGCGAAGCGGAAGGGGCTGCGTGTGTCCTCGCGGGCGAAATACAGCGGTTGCAGTACCTTCTGCATGACGAAGGCCGGTAGGCCAAGGCCATAGATCATCACCGCCAGAGCGGTTTTGTGGGTATCTTCCGGGGTGAAGGCGCCGCGCTGGAACAGGAAGGAAATCAGCGGTTCAGGAATGACGACCAGGGCAACGGCGGCGGGGACTGTCAGCAAAAGCGCGAATTCGAAGGCCCGGTTGTAAGCATGGCGCGCGCCCTCGTGATCTCCGGCCTGCAAGCGGCGGGAGAGATCGGGCAACAGCACGATGCCGATGGCGATGGCGACCACGCCCAAGGGCAATTGATAAAGCCGGTCGGCGAGGTTGAGATATTGCAGGGACCCTTCCTGGGAAAACGAGGCGACCTGACGGCCGATCAGCAGATTGATGTGAACGACGCCTCCGGCAAGTGCCGCGGGGCCTGCAAGAATCAAAAGCTCTTTCATCTCTGGCGTCAGCCGCGGCAGATGCGGGCGCAGATTGAACCCGGCTTTCGACGCGGCAATCCAGACGACGGCAAGCTGGGCTGCCCCGGCGAGAGGAACGGACCAGATCAGCGCACGGTCTACAGGCAGGCCGAGTTTTGCTGCACCGACCATGGCGACGGACAGAATGACGTTCAGAAGCACCGGGGCGGCGGCGGCGGCGGCGAACCTCCCGGTGGCGTTCAGAATGCCGGAGAACAAGGCTCCGATGGAGATGAACAGCACATAGGGAAAGGCGATGCGACCGTAATCGACGGCCAGATCAAAGCGCTGGTCGCCGATCAGCCCGGCGGCCATGATGGTCACCAGTACCGGCATGATGAGGGTGGCGATCAGCGTGAGCGCGATCAAGGCGGTGGCGAGAACGGAAAGGGTGTCCTCCGCAAAGCGTTTGGCATCCTCACCGGCTTCGACTTTCTTGGAGAACATCGGAACGAACGCGACGTTCAGCGTGCCTTCGGCAAAGAAGCGGCGGAAGGTGTTGGGCAGGGAGAAAGCCACGGCAAAAGCCTCGGCCACAGGCCCCGCGCCGAAAAATGCCGCGATCAGCGCATCGCGCACGAAACCGAGCACGCGGCTCATCAGGGTCCAGCCGCCGACGGTCACAAAGCCCCGGACGAGGCGGATCGGTTTCATTCGGAATGAGCCTGTTTCGCGCCGGTCACGATGGCCTCGCGCAGTTTCTTCTCAAGAGATTTGCGTTTGGATTCGGCATGGAGTTTCATCCCGAACATATCCTTCACATAGAACACATCGACCACCTGCGCGCCGTAGGTGGCGATCTGGGCGGTGACGATGGAAATGGCATTTTCCGCCAGAACCCGTGTCAGATCGTACAAAAGCCCCGGCCGGTCGCGGGTGTCCACCTCGATGATCGTGAAAATCTCCGATCCCTCGTTATCGAAGGAAATCGAGGTCGGCACGTCGAATTTGCTTTCGCGTTTCTTGATCTTGTCGCGGGATTTGAGCGCGTCCTTGGCCAGAACCTCGCCACGGAGCGTTTTCTCGATCATCTGGCGCAGGCGCGGCAGGCGGGCATTCTCATAAGGGTTGCCGTCTTTGTCCTGAATCCAGAACACGGCGGTCGCATAGCCGTCCTTCGAGGTATAGGTGCGGGCATCCACGACGTTGGCACCGACAAGGGCAAGAGCGCCTGCGAGACGGGAGAAAATCCCGTGGTGGTCGGAGAGCGCGAAACAGGCACGGGTGGCATCGCGGTCTTCGTCCTGATGCACGTCGATGCGAATTTCGTCGGGCTGAATGTCGCGCAACAGCCCCGCGAAAATCTCATGGGCGGCAAAGGGCAGGCCCTGCCAGTAGGTGCTGTAATGGCGCTGAAGCTCCGTGCGCTTGTCGGCGGCGCTCCAGTCGGTGAGGCGCGAGCGCAGCTCTTTCTTGGCCTCGCCTTCGCGCGCATCGCGGTTGATTTCCTCAAGCCCGTGTTCGAGGGCATAGGCCGTCTGCGCATGCAGATTGCGGATCAGCGTGGCTTTCCAGTTGTTCCAGACACCGGGGCCGACGCCGCGAATGTCGCAGACGGTCAGCACCGTCAAAAGATCGAGCCGTTCGCGGGTTTTTACCGCCTTGGCGAAATCGCGCACCGTGCGCGGATCGGCAATGTCGCGTTTCTGGGCGATGTCGGACATCAAAAGATGATAGCGCACCAGCCATTCGACGGTCTCGCATTCGGCGGGCTTCAATCCCAGACGCGGCGCGACCTTGCGCGCGATCTGGGCCCCGATCACGGAGTGGTCCTCGTTGCGTCCCTTGCCGATGTCATGCAGCAGCATGGCAATATAAAGCACCCGGCGATTGACCCCGGATTTCAGAATGCGGGTGGCGAGCGGCAGCGCCTCTTCCAATTCGCCGCGTTCGATTTCCGCAAGGTTGGAAATCACCTGGATCGTGTGCTCGTCCACCGTGTAGCTGTGATACATGTTGAACTGCATCATCGCGACGATGTGCTGAAACTCCGGGATGAACGCGCCCAGGGCACCCAGCTCGTTCATCCGGCGCAGCGAGCGCTCCGGGTTGCCGTGTTTCAACAAGAGGTCGATGAAAATCCGCTGCGCCTCTGGATCGGTGCGCATGTCGTTGTCGATCATGCCGAGATTGGCCGAGATCAGTCGCATCACGTCGGGGTGCAACAGATAGCCGGTGCGCAGCGCCTCTTCGAAGACCCGCAAGAGGTTGAGCTTGTCGGAGAGAAACGCCTGACGGTCACGGACGTTGAGCCGGTTGTGCACCAGCTCGTATTGATCGCCGATCTTGCGGCGGCGTTTGAACAGGCGTTGCAGCGCCGGTTCCTGTTTGACGTGCTGGGCCTCCAGCGAGGTCAGGAAAATCCGGGTCAATTCGCCCACGCGGGTGGCGTGGCGGAAGTAATCCTGCATGAAGTGCTCGACGGCGGGACGGCCCGAGTGGTCGATATAGCCCAGCCTGTCGGCGACTTCGACCTGCATGTCGAAGGTCAGTTGATCCATCGGACGTCCGGCAATGATATGAAGCGCATTGCGCGCTGCGTGCAGGAAGGTCTCAGCCTCCTCGAACTGGCGATATTCCTCCGGGGTGAAAACACCGGCCTTCACCAGATCGGCGGCATTGCGCACGCCATGGACGTATTTCGCGATCCAGAACAGCGTGTGCAGATCGCGAAGCCCGCCTTTACCTTCCTTGATGTTCGGCTCCACCACATAGCGCTGACCGCCCTGTTTGCGGTGCCGCGAGGCGCGTTCCTCGAGCTTGGCTTCGATGAACTCGCGCGCGGTATTGCGGAACAGCTCGTCGCGTAATTGCTGATGCAACTGTGTCGCGAGCTTGCGGTTGCCCGCCAGAAAGCGCAGTTCCAGCATGGCGGTACGGATGGTGAAATCCTCACGCCCGAGCCGGATGCAGTCGCGGATCGTGCGGGTGGAATGGCCGACCTTGAGATGCAGATCCCAGAACATGTAGAGCATGCTCTCCACCACGCTCTCGATCCAGCCGGTGATCTTGTGCGGCGCGAGGAACAACAGATCGACGTCGGAATAGGGCGACATTTCCCCGCGCCCGTAACCGCCGACGGCCAGAACGGCGATGCGTTCGCCCTCCGACGGGTTCGGGTTCGGGTGCAGCCGGGTCATCGCGGTAAAGAGCACCGAGGTCACGAGACAATCGGTGAGCCATGCATAGGCGCGCAGTGCCGGGCGGGCGTTGCGCGGAGCCTCGGTCATGGCGCTGGCGATGGCGGCGCGGCCGCGTTCCTGCGCGTCATGAAGCACCTTGACCGTGGCCTTGCGCAGGGCAGCGGCATCCGCAGCGTCTTGCCAACAGGCCTCAAGCGCTGCGGCCACCTCGGTCACATTGAAAACCGCGTCCTCGGCACAGATCAGCGTGCCCGGTGGGGTCGGAAGGAAACTGGCGAGCGCCGGGGTCTCAGAACCCGGCGCCACCGAAGGCTCTTGGTGCAGGGTCAATCTCGATTACCTGATTGTTTTGGATGGTCGCGATGGAGAGACCGCGTTCGTTGGTGCCGTTGGTGCGCAGGCGGAAGATGCCGTTGACGCCGACAAAGCCGGAGTTACGGGTCAGCCCCTGCACGGTCAGCGCGTTCTGGTCGCCGGATTTCACCAGCGCCCCGATGGCGGCGATGCCGTCATAAGCGAGACCGGCCAGCGCATGCGGCGCCTGACCGTAGGTGGCGCTGTAGTGGCCGGAGAAATTCGCGGTGAGTTGCTGATCGGGGATGGCGAACCAGCTGTCTTGCAGACCCGGCAGGCTCAGGGCCGAGGCCGGAACGTTCCAGCGTTGCAGGCCGATATACTGCGGATTGGGCGATCTAATGCCGTTTTCCGGCAGCATCTGCGCCAGAAGCGGCATGGCGCCGTCATTGCCGGAGGTGAAGAAAATCGCGTCCGCATTGGAGCTTCGGGCCTTGGAGGCAATCGGCTGGATCGCTTGCACGACGCCTTGCTGGCTCATCTCGAAGCTCTGCTCAGCGGCGAGCGTCGCGCCCTGACGCGAGATCGCGGATTTGATCGCGCTCGCGCCCGCGTTTTCCGCGGCGCTGTTGCCGTTCACGACCATGATGCGGCCCTTGCCATTGGCGCGGGCGTAGGACACCAGCCGGGTGGCGGTGTTGTCGAAGGTCGGGCCGAGAATAAAGACGTTGCCACCGGCGATCTCGGGGTTGTTCGAGAAGGACAGAACGTTGATCCCGGCATTGGCGGCGGTGAGGCCCGCGAGTTTGGCGGAGCCGCCGTAGACCGGGCCGAGGATGATCTTGGCCCCGTCGGCAATCGCCTGAGACGTTGCGGAGGCGGCGCGTTCGGCCTGACCGCCGGTCGGGTAGACGCGCAGATCGATGCTCACGCCGTCGAGATCGGCCATGGCGAGACGTGCGGCATTCTCGAGCGAGGTGGCCAGCGCGATATCTCCGGCGCTCGATGATTCGTAGGGGACGAGAAGGGCGACCGGCACCGGTTTCGTTGTGTTGATCGTCGGACCGCCGCCGACCGGGAGGGCACCCGGATCACAGGCGACAAGGCCCAGAAGGGACAGGCCTAGCGCGAATTTGGCGAGCGACTTGCGGGCGGCGCGCAGAACGGCGAACATGGGGGAAACCTCACTCCTGACGGCAAACAAGAACGCGACACCGAGGGCCACGCGATTTAGCGGGCAGACTATGCGACACGTTCCCAAGAGTAAACGCCGCAAAAGACCCGAGAGACCATTGATTTATCACGCCAAGCAGCTTCCCGCCGGCCTTTATTTCCTCGCCACCCCGATCGGCAACGCGCGCGACATCACGCTCAGGGCGCTCGATCTTCTGGCCTCCGCCGATGTTCTGGCCGCCGAGGACACGCGGAGCCTGCGCAAATTGATGGAAATTCACGGCGTGCCTTTGAATGGGCGTCATGTCATCGCCTATCACGACCACAATGGCGCGCAGGCGCGGCCGGGAATTATCTCTTTGATAGAACAAGGGAAATCCGTGGCCTATGCGTCTGAGGCAGGCACGCCTCTGGTGGCCGATCCGGGGTTTGCGCTCTGTCGCGAGGCGCTGGCGCGCGGCATTCCCGTCACCTCCGCACCGGGGCCTTCGGCGATGATCGCGGCGCTGACCATCTCGGGCCTGCCCTCGGATCGGTTTCTCTTCGCGGGGTTTCCGCCGTCTTCACAAGGTGCGCGGCTGAAATTCTTTGCCTCATTCGCGCCCGTGCTCGCGACGCTCGGGTTCTATGAAAGCCCAAAGCGCATTCACCGCACGCTTGGCGAGTTGTGCGACACGCTCGGCGAAAATCGCCCGGCGGCGATGTGTCGGGAGCTGACGAAAAAATTCGAAGAGGTGCGTAAGGGGACGCTTCGGGAACTGGAAGAAAGCCTGCGCGATGCGCCTGTGAAGGGCGAGATCGTGTTGCTGGTTGGGCGCGCGGAGGCCGAGGAGGTGTCAGAAGCCGATCTTGAGGCCGATCTGAGCGAGGCCTTGGGGCGCCTGTCCGTCAAGGATGCGGCGCATGAGGTGGCGGCGAAACACGGGCTGAAAAAGCGCGACGTGTATCAGATGGCGCTTGAAATGAGCGGGAAGTGAGATCGGATGACCGGAGGTGATACGCCACGACGCACCCGTGGGGAGCAGGCCTATCATCGGGGCCTCTCGGCGGAGGATATCGTGGCGCGCCACTATGCCGAGCGGGGCTATGAGATTTTGGAACGCCGCTGGCGGGGCGCGGGGGGAGAGATCGACCTGATCTTTCGTCATGGCAAATGGGAAGCCGCAGAGATCGTCTTTGTCGAGGTGAAGGCCTCGAAAACCCATGCGCGGGCCGGGGCGGCGCTTGGCGCGCGGCAAATCGCCAAGCTTTGCGCGAGTGCCGAGGATTACATCGGTCGGCTCCCGAGCGGCCTTCTGACGCCGATGCGGATCGACGTGGCGCTTGTCAACGGGGCGGGCGAGGTCGAGGTACTTGAGAACGCGCTGATGTGATTGCGCTGATCCGAGGGGTGCATGTGATCCTGTGCACAGGACATTCTCATTGAATGCGAGACCGGGCTGGTCCATCTAAGAGACAACCAGAGGAGATACGCCCTTGCCGACAACACCTGCGCCCTTGAAAGTGGCGATCCAGATGGACCCGATTGGTCCGATCAACATCAATGCCGACAGCACCTTCCGCATCATGGAAGAGGCGCAAAAGCGCGGGCATGAGCTTTTCTATTACACGCCCGATCATCTCGCCTTCCAAGAGGGCCGCGTCACCGCGCGCGGCTGGCCGGTCGAGGTGCGCCGCGAGGTGGGAAATCACTATACGCTTGGCGAGATGACCGAGGTCGATCTTTCGGATTACGATGTGGTCTGGCTGCGTCAGGATCCGCCTTTCGACATGGGCTATATCACCACGACGCACCTTCTGGAGTTGATCACCCCCGGCACTCTGGTGGTGAACGACCCGTTCTGGGTGCGCAACTATCCCGAAAAGCTGCTCGTCCTGCGGTTTCCCGATCTGACGCCGCCGACCGCGATTGCCCGCGATCTTAAGACCATCCGCGCGTTCAAGGCCAAACATGGGGACATCATCCTCAAGCCGCTCTATGGCAATGGCGGTGCGGGCGTGTTCCGGCTCGATCCGAACGACCGCAACCTCTCCTCGCTCCACGAGCTGTTTACCGGCATGTCGCGCGAACCTTTGATCGTGCAGAAATTCCTGCCCGATGTGTCGAATGGCGACAAGCGCGTGATCCTGGTCGATGGCGAACCTGTTGGCGCGATCAACCGGGTGCCGCAGGCGGGGGAGACGCGGTCGAACATGCATGTCGGCGGGCGTCCGGAGAAAATCGGCCTGACGCCGCGCGATCTGGATATCTGCGCCAAGATCGGGCCGCTTTTGAAGGAAAAAGGACAGGTTTTCGTCGGCATCGACGTCATCGGCGATTACCTGACCGAGATCAATGTGACCTCGCCGACGGGCATTCAGGAACTTGAACGCTTCGACGGCACGAACACCGCGGAGATCATCTGGAAGGCGATCGAAGCCAAGCGGAGCTAAACGGGGCATGAGCCGCCGGGCCACAGCCCTCGCGACGATCCTGCGGCTGTTTGAAAAGCCGAAGCTGGCGCGCATCCAATCGGTGCCGCACCAGCGTCGGCGGTTCGAATTTCAGTCGCGCCTGTTTCGGCCGACCAAGGGCCCGGTGGATCGGCGCGAGGAGATCGGCGGGATCGCCTGTCTGCGCATCCTGCCGCAGACCCCGGCCCGCGCGCGCCTGCTCTATATTCACGGCGGGGCCTATATCATGGGCTCGATCCGCACCCACCGCGCTTTGGCACGGCATCTTGCGGCACAGTTGCAGGTCGAGGTGGTTCTGCCGGACTATCGTCTGGCGCCGGAGCATCCTTTCCCCGCCGCTTTCGACGATGTCCTCGCGGTGGCCGAGGCCCTGCCCGATGATCTGCCGCTGCTCCTGATGGGGGATAGCGCCGGTGGCGGGCTCTGCCTGTCGCTGCTCTCCGCGCTCTGCCTTGCGGGCAAGCCGCCCCATGCCGCCGTGGCGCTGTCGCCCTGGACCGATCTGGCGCTTACGGGCGAGAGCCTGAACACCAACGCCAGGACGGAGGCGATGTTGCCAGCCTCCCGCATCGGTGAGGTGCGCGATTGGTATCTCGGCGGGGCGGCCAAGACCGATCCGAAAGCCTCGCCGCTTTATGCCGATTTCCCCAATTGCCCACCGGTTCTGATCCAGTATTCCGAAAGCGAGATTCTCGCCGACGACGCCCGGCGCATGGCCGCGCACCTGACCGAACAGGGGGCGGAGGTCGCGTTGGAGGGCTGGCCGGGCATGGTGCATGTCTGGCAGTTGTTTCACGGCGTCTTGCCCGAGGCCGATGCGGCGCTGGCCCGGGTGGCCGATTTCGTTGCGGCTCAGTTCGGCAGGCCGGACACCACCCGGTAACTCAAAGCCTCCGCCAGATGCGGGCGACGGATGTCGAACTCGCCCGCCAGATCGGCGATGGTGCGCGCCACACGCAGCACCCTGTGATAGCCCCGCGCCGAAAGCCCGAGCCTCTCGGCGGCTTTCTGCAAAATCTCCCGCCCCTCGGCATCCGGCGTGGCAACCTCTTCGAGCAAACGCCCCTCGATCTGGGCATTGGTGCGAAACCCGCTGCCCTCATAGCGCTCCAATTGCAGCGCGCGGGCCTCGGCGACGCGGGCGGCGACCACCGCGGAACTGTCGCCCGAGGGGGGCAGGTCGAGGTCCTGAAACTGCACCGGCGGCATATCGAGACGCAGATCGAACCGGTCCATCAGCGGGCCGGAAATGCGCCCGAGATAGTCCTCGCCACAGAGCGGCACCTTGGCGCAGGCACGTTCCGGATCGGGCAGGTAGCCGCATTTGCAGGGGTTCGCCGCCGCCACCAACATAAACCGCGCCGGGTAGCGCATATGCGCATTGGCGCGCGCCACCATGACTTCGCCGCTCTCGATCGGCTGGCGCAGGGTTTCGAGCACGGGGCGAGGAAATTCAGGCAGCTCATCGAGGAAGAGAACGCCATTATGCGCCAGAGAAATCTCACCGGGTTGCGCGCCGCGCCCGCCACCGACGATGGCGGCCATGGAGGCGGTGTGATGCGGCTCGCGAAAGGGCCGCGCGCGGGAAATCCCGCCTTCGTCGAGAAGCCCCGCGAGCGAATGGATGATCGAGGTTTCCAAAGCCTCCTGCGCCGAAAGCGGCGGAAGGATCGTGGGCAGGCGCGCCGCCAACATGGATTTGCCGGAGCCGGGCGTGCCGACCATGAACATATGATGCCCCCCGGCGGCGGCGATCTCCAACGCACGTTTGGCCTTTTCCTGCCCTTTCACATCGCGCAGATCGCGGGCGTGCGTGGGGAGCGTGATCTCGCCGGGATGGGCCTCGTGAAGCGGTCGGTCGCCGGAGAAATGCCGCAGCAGATGCGCCAGCGTTTTCGCCCCGTAAACCGGTGTGGCCCCGACCCATGCGGCCTCTGCGCCGCAAGCCTCCGGGCAGGCCAGCACGCAGTTCAGCTCCGCCGCTTTCAACGCCGCAGGCAGCGCCCCCGTCACCGCAACCAGCGATCCGTCGAGCGCCAATTCGCCCAGAGATAAGGTTTCGGCGGCTTTCTCTTCGGGGATCAGGCCTGTGGCGGCAAGGATGGCGATAGCGATGGGTAAGTCGAAATGCGAGCCGATCTTGGGCAGGTCTGCAGGCGAGAGGTTGATGATCAGCTTTTTCGAAGGCAGGGCGATTTGCATCGACGCCAGTGCCGCCCGGACGCGTTCGCGCGCCTCGCTGACGGCCTTGTCGGGCAGGCCGACGATGGTGAAGCTCGGCAGGCCCGGCGCGATGGCGCATTGCACTTCGATGCGACGCGCTTCGACGCCTTCGAAGGCGACGGAGAAGGTCCGTGCAACCATGGCCTGTCACTCCCGTTAACACATGTTAACCCGTGCTACCGCGAACGTGGTTAGCAAATGGTTAACGGGAGATTGGGTGCGGCGAATTATATCGACAGAGGCCAGTCCAGCTTTGGCAGATCCAGCGCATAGGGCACCGGATCGTAGCTGACTTTCAGCCCGTCCGCGCGCCATTTCTGAAACGCCGGATCGGCGAGATGGGCGTTCACATAGGCGGCGAGACGGTCGGAGACCAGCAGGCCATAACCCGCGATCCGCGCCGCAACCGGGGCGTAAAACGCATCGGCGGCGCAATAGGCGCCAAAGAGCCAAGGCCCATCGCCCGAGAAGTGCTCGAAGGCATGGCCGAGGACAAGCTCAAGGCGGTCGAGATCGGCCTGAACCGCTTCGCTGATCGCAAACCCTTGATAGCGATACAAAAGCTGCATGGCGCAGGCGGAGCGCAGCGCGGTGAAACCCGCGTGCATTTCGGCGACCAGCCAGCGGGCATAAATCCGGGCCTGCGGATCGACGGGCCAGAAACCAGCCTTCGGATGACGTTCGGCCAGGGTTTCCGCCAGTGCGATGCTTTCGCCGATCACCCAGCCCTCCGGCGTGCGCGCTGTGGGGACGAAGCGGGCGGGGGAGAGCGGCGCGAGGTCTTGTTTCATGGTGCCGGCATAGAGGCCGGTCATGATTTCACGGAACGGGATGTCGAATTTTTCGAAAAGAAGCCAGCCGCGCAGGGACCAGCTCGAAAAGCTTTTATCGCCGATGAAAAGATCGTATGACATGGGAATACCTCTGGCCCCTGTTGGTGTTTCGGGGAGGCTACGCGACTTTCATATATCATGAAAATTCATATTTGTCGCGATTATCATCAAAATTTTTGATTTATACACACGCAAGACCACGGTCCCGAGATCCCCTCCGGGCAGTCGATCACCGTGGCGGACAATGGGTCGATCTGATGCGCAAGAACATCCGCCGCTGAGCAGTTCAACGCCTTTTGCGCAAGCGCGAGGATCACCCCCATATGCGCCACAACGATGGTTTCTCCGGCGAGGTCATGGACCCCGGCATGGACCCGCGCGGAAAACGTGTTCCAGCTTTCTCCGCCGGGCGGCGCCACATCTCCGGGGCTCTCGAAGACCTGCCGCGCCAGATCGCCGTCGCGGGCTTCGATTTCCGGCCAGCGCAGCAATTCCCAGTCGCCGAAAAACGTCTCGCGCAGGCGTGGATCGTGCGAGAGCCGGGGTCGCGTGCCCTGAATGGCACTCGCTGTGTCGACCGCACGACTCAAATCGGAGGAAATCACCGGCACCTGCGGCAGGGCCTGTTCCAACCGGCGGATGGCGGCATGATCGGAGAGGTCTGCGGGCAGATCGCTCCAGCCGACAAAGCTCTTGGCATGGGTCGGCCCATGACGGATCAACCAAAGGCGGCTCATATCAGCCCCTCCGGCAGGCTGCCCTTGAGCACGAAAGGCAGTCCAGCCATCACGCCCACGACGGTGGCCGCTTCCTCGGTAAGCCGCCGGTTCAGCGCGCCTTGGGCGATGCGAAACCGGCGGGCGAGCGCGTTTTCCGGCACGATGCCAAGCCCGACCTCATTGGACACGACGACGATCTGCGCCGGGCTGTGCCGGATGGCGGCGATCAGGTTTTCGGTCTCGCGTTCAAGGTCATGATCCGCCAGAAGATGGTTGGTCAACCAGAGCGTGGCGCAGTCGAACAACAGAATCTGCCCCTCTAAGGTCTCCGAAATCACCCGGCTTGCGGCATAGGGCTCCTCGATTGTGCACCAGTCGGTCCCGCGATTTGTGCGGTGTCGCTCAGCCTTTGTGCGCATTTCTTCATCGTAGATCTGAGCGCTGGCCAGGTAAACTCTACCCAACCCACTGTGAACACATATTTTTTCCGAAAAATCGGACTTCCCGGAAGAGGCGCCGCCTAGGACGACTGTCATATTTGTGCACATGATCGTGAGAACCATTTCGGAACCATTTTGTTAGGCTCTGCGTATCAGGAGTAGCCACCGCTCGCAAATGGCCGTCATCGGACCTGCCTTTGAGCCGAAGCCAGAGCGCACAAGAGACCTTCAGGAGGGGACAATGGCACTCGATTTGACTGCATCGGACAACGCCCTGCCACGGCGGGCGATGAAAGCGGAAATGCTGGACGCGGAGACGGAAACGCAGCTGGCGCGGGCGTGGCGGGATCAGCGTGACGAAGAGGCGCTGCACCGGTTGATTACGGCCTATATGCGGTTGGCGATCTCGACGGCTGCGAAGTTTAAACGTTACGGCGCGCCGATGAACGATCTCATTCAGGAGGCGGGTCTTGGCCTGATGAAGGCCGCGGAGAAGTTCGATCCGGATCGTGGTGTGCGGTTTTCGACCTATGCGGTGTGGTGGATCAAGGCCTCGGTGCAGGATTACGTCATGCGCAACTGGTCGCTGGTGCGTACCGGCTCCACCTCGGCGCAGAAATCGCTGTTCTTCAACATGCGTCGGGTTCAGGCGCGTCTCGAACGAGAAGCCATGGCGCAGGGTGCGGCGCTCGACCGCGATCAGCTCTTGCAGATGATCGCCATGGATCTCGGCGTGCCGCTCAGAGATGTCGAGATGATGGACGGGCGCCTGTCCGGCTCCGATTTCTCGCTGAACGCCCAACAGTCCGGTGACGAGGAAGGGCGTGAGTGGATCGAAACCCTTGCCGACGAGGGCGAAACCACCGCCGAAATGGTCGGCGAGGCGCATGATCAGGCGCAGCTCAAGATTTGGCTCGGCGAGGCGATGGACACGCTGAGCGAACGCGAACGTTTCATCTTGCGGGAACGCAAGCTGGCGGATGAACCGCGCACGCTGGAAAGCCTCGGTGAGGAATTGTCCCTGTCGAAGGAACGGGTACGGCAGCTTGAGGCGGGTGCCTTGCAGAAAATGCGCACGATCCTTGAAGCCAACCGGCACGAAGTTCACAATTTCCTCTCATGAAAAAGCCCTTTGCCTTTGTGGCTATTTTGGCCGCAGGCCCCGCTGCGTCGGAACAGATTGTCTCGGAAGC
Source organism: Celeribacter sp. SCSIO 80788 (assembly GCF_051054295.1). GTDB lineage: Bacteria > Pseudomonadota > Alphaproteobacteria > Rhodobacterales > Rhodobacteraceae > Celeribacter. The sequence continues at coordinate 3,532,844 of NZ_CP150482.1, forward strand.
GCTTGATGCGTTGGCTCCGGCGGATGTCGTGATCCTCGGAGAAATCCACGACAACCCCGTTCACCATGCGCATCAGGCACGTGCGGTCTCGGCCTTGGCGCCCAAGGCGCTGGTCTTTGAGATGCTCAGCCGGGAGCAAGCCGCACGCATCACTCCGGAATTGCGGCAGAATGAGGAAGCTCTGGCACAGGCTCTGGACTGGGACAGTTCCGGCTGGCCCGATTTTTCCATGTATTACCCGGTTTTTGCCGCAAGCGGCACCGCCCCGGTCTATGGCGCCGCTTTGCCGCGTGAGGCGGTGCGGGCAGCGTTTTCCGAAGGGGCGGCTCAGGTCTTTGGGGATGAGGCGGTTCGGTACGGACTCAACAGTGCCCTGCCCGAGGAGATGCAGGCCACGCGTGAAACGCTTCAGTTCGAGGCGCATTGTTCCGCGATGCCGAGGGAGATGATGGCGGGCATGGTCGAGGCGCAGCGGCTGCGCGACGCAGGCTTTTCCCGTACCGTGATCGAGGCGCTCGAAGCAACCGGTGGGCCCGTCGCGGTGATCACCGGCAATGGGCATGCGCGTAACGACTGGGGCATGCCTGCCACGCTGTCGCTTGTCGCGCCGGAGCTTCGTATTCTGTCCATAGGCCAGTTGGAAACGATCCCTGAAGAGACACCGCCCTATGATCTTTGGCTTGTGACCGCACCGGTCGAGCGCGACGATCCCTGTGCGGGATTTGCGATGCCCTCCGAAAACAATTCCGAAGACAATTCCGAAGACAAGGGCTGAGGATTGTCTCAGGCCGGGGCTTGGCTTAGAACCGATCTGCCCGGCGTTGAGATCGGGCAACCGGCTTGAGGGAGAGCTGTCATGCTGAACGGACGAACCATCCTGCTGATCATCGGCGGAGGCATTGCCGCGTTCAAGTCGCTCGACCTGATCCGGCGTCTGCGCGAAGAAGGCGTGCGCGTGGTGCCGGTTCTGACCAAGGCCGCTGAAGAGTTCGTCACGCCGCTGTCGGTCTCCGCACTGGCCGCCGAGAAGGTCTATCGCGATCTCTTCGATCTCACCGACGAGGCGGAAATGGGGCATATCGAACTGTCTCGCGCCGCCGACCTGGTCGTCGTTTCTCCCGCCACGGCCGATCTTCTGGGCAAGATGGCCGGGGGGCTGGCCAACGATCTGGCCTCGACCCTTCTGATGGCAACGGACAAGCCCGTTTTGGTTGCGCCCGCGATGAATGTGCGGATGTGGGAACATCCCGCCTGCCAACGCAATGTCGCGACGCTCAAGGGGGACGGGGTGCTGTTCGTCGGCCCCGAAGAGGGCAATATGGCCTGTGGCGAGTTCGGTCCCGGGCGTCTGTCGGAAACCCCGGACATCATCACCGCCATTCGTGCCGCGCTGACCGACGGGCCTTTGAAAGGCAAGCACATCCTTGTCACCTCGGGTCCGACCCATGAGCCGATCGACCCGGTGCGCTATATCGCCAACCGCTCCTCGGGAGCACAGGGCACGGCGATTGCCGTGGCCCTTCGTGATCTGGGCGCCGATGTGAGTTTCGTCACGGGACCCGCCGATGTGCCGCCACCGCGAGGGGTGCGGGTGATCCCGGTGGAAACCGCTCGCGAAATGAAAGCGGCAGTTGAGGCGGCTCTGCCCGCTGAGGCGGCCGTGTTCGCCGCGGCTGTTGCGGATTGGCGCGTGGCCGCCGAGAGCGGATCGAAGATTAAGAAAGAACAGGGAAAGCTGCCGGTTTTGGAGTTTTCCGAAAATCCGGACATTCTGGCCGGAGTGAGCCAAATGGCGGAAGGCCGTCCACGACTGGTTGTGGGATTTGCCGCCGAGACCGACGATGTGATTGCGCATGCGACTGCGAAACGCAAACGCAAGGGCTGCGACTGGATCGTTGCCAATGATGTCTCTCCTGCCACAGGGATCATGGGGGGGGCGGAAAACGCCGTGACCCTGATCACGGAGCGCGGTGCCGATGAGTGGCCGCGCATGGGCAAGGATGAGGTGGCACGCCAGCTTGCCTATCGCATTGCTGATCATCTGAACGACACTTGAGAAATTGAGCGAAAAAAACATGACTGTACCGATCAAAATCCAATGGCTCGAGGGAGCCGACTCCGAAATCAAGCTGCCGTCCTATGAGACCGAACACGCGGCGGGCGGCGATGTGCGCGCGAATTTTCCGCCGGAGATGCGCGAGGCGGGCGTTGTTCTTGCGCCGGGCGCGCGGGCGCTGATCCCGACGGGCTTCGCGATGGAAATCCCGCCCGGTTATGAGGTTCAGGTGCGGCCCCGTTCCGGGCTGGCGCTCAAGCATGGGATTTCCATGGTCAATACGCCGGGTACGATTGACGCGGATTATCGCGGGCCGGTGGGGATTTTGCTGATCAACCACGGACAGGAGGCGTTCCATGTCACCCATGGCGAACGCATCGGCCAGATGATCGTCGCCCCTGTCGTGCAGGGGGATTACACTGTGGTCGAAAGCCTCACCGACACCGCGCGGGGCGCGGGCGGGTTTGGTTCGACGGGTCGCAAATGACCGGTCGCGCATGAGCTATTTCCTGATCATCGCTGCGGTGCTTTGGGGCATCGGTTGGCTGACCGGCGCGCCGATGCGCGCGCGGTGGGCGATGATCGGGGTGCTTTATCTTGCCGTCATTTTGGCGCTGAGCGTTTTGCCGGAGGGACATGCGCTGCGGGTGAGCTTGGGCGGGTCTCTGGGGGAATGGCTTTTGGTCGGGGCTCTGGCGGTGATCGTCATGGCCTATCGCGCCGGGCTTCGGGCGCTGCGGCGCCGTGTGCAAATGCCGCCGCCTGAGGAGAAGAGCGACAGCTTCCGCCCCGCAGAGCTCGAGCGTTACATGCGCCACATTCTGTTGCGCGAGATCGGCGGTCCGGGGCAGCGGAAGTTGAAAGACGCCAAGGTCTTGGTGATCGGTGCCGGTGGCCTCGGTGCGCCCGTGCTGGAATATCTGGCGGCCTCGGGCGTGGGCGTCATCGGGGTGATCGACCCGGATGTTGTCGAGGCGTCGAACCTTCAACGGCAGGTGATCCATACGGATGCCCACCTGGGCCAGCCCAAGGTGTTTTCCGCCTCCGAAGCAATGACCGCGCAGAACCCGTTCATCGAGGTTCGCCCCTATCATCGCGCGTTCGATGAGAGCGCGATGGATCTGGTGGCCGAGTACGATCTGGTGCTGGACGGGACGGATAATTTCGACACGCGCTATCTTGTCAATCGCGCCTGTGTGACCCATGGCAAAACCTTGATCTCTGCGGCGATCACGCAATGGGAAGGTCAAATCAGCACCTATAAATCCCAAGAAAATGGCCCCTGTTATCAATGTGTGTTCCCTGAGTGCCCTGCGCCGGGGATGGTGCCGAGCTGTGCTGAGGCGGGTGTCGCGGCCCCTTTGCCTGGGATTTTGGGGACGATGATGGCGATGGAGGCGGTGAAAGAACTCACCGGTGCCGGGCAGGGCCTTAAGGGGCGGCTCGTGATCCATGACGCGCTCTATGCCGAGACGCGCAGCATCGCGGTGAAAAAGCGGTCCGACTGTCCGATTTGCGGCGCCTAGGCCTTTTCCTTACCGCGCGCGAGGCATAGCTTTGTCGCCAAAGGAGACACGCATGACCAACGCTTACCTGTCCGAGTGGAACACGCCCTTCAACCTGCCGCCCTTCGCCGATCTGACCGATGCGGATGTCAAACCTGCCGTCGAGGCCGCGCTCGAAGAGGGGCGTGCGGCGATCAAGGCGATTGCGGAAAACCCCGAGGCACCGAGTTTCGCCAATACGATTGAGGCACTCGAAAAAGCCGATGCGACCCTGTCGAAGGTTTTGGGCGCGTTTTACGGCATGGCAGGCGCGGACACGAACGATGTGCGCGATGGGCTGATGCGCGATCTGTCTCCGGTTCTCTCGGCATATAGTTCGGAAATCACCGCCAATGAGGCGCTGTTCAACCGGATCGAAACGCTCTGGCAGGCGCATGAGACCCTTGATCTGACGGACGAACAACAGCGCGTGCTGATGCTGACCCGCCGCTCATTCGTGCGCTCCGGCGCGAAACTCGAAGGCGCAGAAAAAGACCGGATGGCGGCGATCAAATCGCGTCTGGCCAGCCTCGGGACGCAGTTTACGCAAAACCTTCTGGCCGATGAGCGGGAATGGTTCATGGAGCTGGAGGAGGCCGATCTCGAAGGTCTGCCGCAGTTCGTTGTCAATGCGGCGCATGCGGCGGGGGAAGAGAAGGGGGCGAAAGGGCCGGTGGTAACGCTGTCCCGGTCATTGATCACGCCCTTCCTGCAATTCTCGCCGCGTCGCGATCTGCGTGAAAAGGCTTTCCGGGCCTGGGCAGCGCGGGGCGAAAATGGCAACAAAAACGACAACCGCGAGATTGCGAAAGAGATTTTGGAGCTGCGCGAGGAGCGCGCCAAATTGCTCGGTTACGAGAGTTTCGCGGCCTACAAGCTCGAAACCGAAATGGCCAAAACGCCGGAGCATGTCCGCGATCTTTTGATGCGGGTCTGGACGCCCGCGAAAGACGCGGCTAAGCGGGACGGTGCGATCCTCGCGGCGATGATGGCCGAGGACGGCATCAACGGCGATCTGGAGCCTTGGGACTGGCGCTATTATTCGGCGATCCGGCGCAAGGCAGAGCACGATCTCGATGAGGCCGAACTCAAGCCCTATCTGCAACTCGAACGGATGATCGAGGCGGCCTTTGCCTGTGCCAATCGGCTGTTTGGGCTGGAATTCGACCCGCTCGATGTGACGACATATCACCCGGATGCGCGGGCTTGGAATGTCACCCGGAATGGCAAACATATCGCCGTTTTCATCGGCGATTATTTCGCGCGCGGGTCGAAACGGTCGGGCGCGTGGTGTACCGCGATGCGCAGCCAGCAAAAGCTCATGGGCGACATCCGTCCCATTGTTCTGAACGTGTGCAATTTTGCCAAACCGTCGAAAGGCGAAGCGGCTTTGCTGTCCTATGATGATGCGCGCACCTTGTTCCACGAATTCGGCCATGCGCTGCATCAGATGCTCTCGGATGTGACCTACGAGTCAATCTCCGGCACATCCGTGGCCCGCGACTTCGTCGAACTGCCCTCGCAGCTTTATGAGCACTGGCTCGAAGTGCCCGAGGTGCTGGAAGAATTCGCGACCCATGCCAAAACCGGCGAATCGATGCCGCGCGACATGTTGGAGCGCCTTTTGGCCGCGCAAACCTATGATCAGGGGTTCGCGACCGTGGAATATGTGGCCTCGGCGCTGGTCGATCTGGATTTCCATGACGGTCCCGCCCCGAAAGACCCGATGGCGGCACAGGCGGCGACGCTTAAACGCATCGGTCTGCCGCATGCCATCACCATGCGCCACGCCACGCCGCATTTCTCGCACGTCTTCTCGGGCGACGGCTACAGCTCGGGTTACTACAGCTACATGTGGTCGGAGGTGATGGACGCGGATGCGTTTGAGGCTTTCGAGGAAACCTCGCCTTTCGATCCCGCCATGGCGAAAAGCCTTGAAGAGAACATCCTGTCCAAAGGCGGCTCCCAAGATGCCGAAGCGCTTTACAAAGCCTTCCGTGGCCGGATGCCCGGCGTTGAGGCGCTGCTCAAGGGGCGAGGACTTCTGGTCGCCGAATAAGGCTTTTCTGATGGTCTCAATACTCAAATGCGAGGCGGTCAATCCGCCTCGCCCGCGACATCCTTGTGAATGATCACTTCGGCATTGGGATAGGCTTCGAGGATGGCGCGTTTCAGCCCGGCCGAGATTGCATGCGCCTCGCGCAGGGTCTGGTCGCCGTTGACCTCGATATGGATGTTGACGAAAGGTTTCGACCCGGCCATGCGGGTTTTCAGGTCGTGATAGGCATAGACGCCGGGGAAGTGCTTTGCCATGTCGCCGATCTCGTCGACCATGTCTTGCGGCGCGGCCCGGTCCATCAACGCGTCCCAAGCGCTTTTGCCGATGTTGAGCGCGCCGACCAGCAAAATCGCCGCCGCCCCGAGCGCGACCACGCTGTCGAGCCGGTCGAAGCCAAAGGCGGAGGAGGCCAGCAGCGCGGCAATCGCGCCGATATTGGGCACGAGATCGCCCAGATAGTGCAGGCTATCGGCGGACACCACTTTCGATTGGGTCCGGCGTGCCACGTGTTTCTGCCAGAGCACCAGAGCAATGGTGAGGACAATCGAGAGGATCATCACGCCAACGCCGATGGCCTCGGAGGTCATTTCGGGGGGCGTGGGCGAGAGCATCCGGCGCACCGAGGTGACGGCGATCACCGTGCCCGAGACAAAGATGAAGATCGACTGGCCCAATGCCGCGAGATCCTCTGCGGAGGTATGCCCGAAGGTGTGATCCTCGTCGGGCGGCCGTGAGGCGTACCAGATCGCCAGCAACCCGCCCGAGGCCACCAGAAGGTCCATCGCACTGTCCGCCAGCGAGGCGGCGATCGACATGGAACCGGTCGCGCTCAGCGCCCAGATTTTCGCGATCACCAGAATGGTCGCGACACTGACAGAGGCGATCCCTGCCGAAAGATTCAGATGTTTGTCCTGCATGGGTCCGTCATGCCCCGGATCGCGGTCTTAGTCCAGCATCAGCTTGTCACGAATCCGCGCCCAGGCCAGTGTCGGAAAATTCTCTTTGGCGGGCTCAAGGCACTGGCGTTCGAGGAACCAGTGGAAATACCCCTCATAGTCGAAATCCCCCATGGTCTCGGGACCGAACTCGATCGCCGCCTTGAGATCTGCGACGTTTCGCGGCGTGAGCGTCGCGTGCCAGTAATCGCTTTTGCCACAGGTGATCACCGGTTTTTTCTGCATCAGCGCTTCGAAACCCGCAGACGAGTTCTGGGTGATCACGACATGTGCCGCTTCGATCAGATCGTGCAGCGAGGCATCCGACAGCTTCACATTCGGATGGTTCTCGCAGAATTCGAGGATCTGCCGCCGGCCTTGCTTGCTCTGATGCGGGTGGAGTTTGACGTAAACCAGCGCGTCCCGGTCGAATGTCGCCGCCGTGGCGATCATCTGTTCGGTGGTCAGATAGGCCGAGCCGGGCATCTGCGTTTCGCGGGGTTGGCAGAGGATCGTCGCGGTCGCCGGGCGCAGCGGCGCATCCATGCGCGGTTCCTGGCGGAGCTTGGAGACATTCTCGCGCAGCATGTAGCCGGTGACCCCGTTGAAGAAATATTCCGCCGCCTCGCGCCGCTCCGGATCGGGGCAATAATGCGCGAACCGCAGCGAGCTGTCCTTGCCATGGCCCAGCTCATCGAAATACCAGAAGCCCCAGAGATAGGACGGGTAGGCGTGCAGGATCGTCGGCCCGTACATCGCAGGCCCACCGACGATGATGTGGAAATGATCGGTTTCGAGGAGCGCGCGCGAGGTTCGTGTGTTGCCCTCGACCAGATAGGTCGTAAGCCCCTTGCTATCGAGAATTGGGGTCAGCCGCGTGAAGAAATCGTGCCGCCCCTGCGCGATGGCCTCATGCCAGCTGCCATAGCCGTGGATGACACAGGATTTGAGCCCGGCGGGAATGTTGCGGGCGGCGAGAGGGGACTTGATTTGCTCCATCGGAGTTACTCCAGAATTTCATCCGGGCGTACCCCCCAGAGTCCGGATTTCAACGCCCAGCCTTTCTGCCCGTCGGCTGAGACCTTGCACCATGAGACATCACATTCGAGAAGGCGCAGGATGACGTTTTTCTCCGCCTGCGCCGCCAATCGAGAGGTTGGATCGGGGCGGGAAAACAGGTCGATGCTGTCCTCGGTCACAAGCGCCGTGCGCACCCCGGAAATCAGGGAATAATGCAGCCATCCTGTCGCGCCCTCGATGTCGCGCACCCGCCGCCAATGGCCGTATTCGGCTATGACCTCAAGAGGATAGCCGCGGTGGACAAAGACCCAGTCGATCCGGTGCGACAGCGACGGCCCGCGCCGGGCGTTGGCTTTGTCGCTCTTGAGCGAGACGAAACGCGGCAGGGGCAGGTTGGTCACCTGTCCACGGGTCGGATTGTCTGCGGCCTGTCCTGCAAGAGGGGTCATCACCACCATGCAGATCAGAGCCACCCGCATCAGGGCGCGTCCCGCAAGAAATCGACCACTGTTCACCATCGCCAACTCGATCTGCCGCCTACCCGATTTGCCCGTTCTGTGACAGGTCCGCATGAGACGCGCAGTGCGCCTGTCTTGCCCGATCTTATCCTTTACGCCTTGCCGGGATGCAATCGAGTTTGCCACTATGGGGTGGAAAAAGAAAGGGAGGGCGCAGTCATGGGGAATGTTACGGGCGAGAGTGGCGTCGGAACGGGCATGGACAAGAAGCGTCTCAAGGTCGTCGTCACGCGGGCCTTGCCGGAAGCGGTCGAAACCCGGATGACCGAGCTGTTCGATGTGGTGCTGAATCACGAGGATCGCAAACTCGACCGTGAGGCGCTGATCGCGGCCATGGGACGTGCGGATGTGCTGGTGCCCTGCGTCACCGACCGGATCGACGCCGAGATGCTGACGCAGGCCGGGCCGGGGTTGAAGCTCATCGCCAATTACGGTGCAGGGCTCGATCACATCGACGTGGCGGCGGCGCAGGCGCGCGGTATCATGGTGTCGAACACCCCTGATGTGGTGACGGAGGATACGGCGGACATGGTCATGGCGCTGATCCTCTCGGTCACCCGGCGCATTCCAGAGGGGCTTGCGATGATGCAATCCGGCGATTGGCAGGGTTGGGCACCGACGGCCTTTCTCGGCCAGCGTCTTGGCGGCAAGCGTCTCGGCATACTCGGCATGGGTCGGGTCGGTCAGGCGGTGGCGCGCCGGGCCAAGGCCTTTGGCCTGTCGGTGCATTACCACAACCGTCATCGTCTGCGCCCGGAGAGCGAAGCGGCGCTTGAGGCGACCTGGTGGGACAGTTTGGATCAGATGCTGTCGCGCATCGACATTCTCTCGATCAACAGCCCGCACACGCCCGCGACCTATCATCTGATTAATGCCCGGCGGCTCAAACTGATGAAACCCACGGCGGTGATCGTCAACACCTCGCGCGGCGAGGTGATCGACGAAAACGCCCTGACGCGGGGTCTCAGAGCGGGAGAGATCGGCGGCGCGGGGCTCGATGTGTTCGAGCACGGGCATCAGATCAACCCAAGGCTCCGGGCGCTGCCGAACGTGGTGCTTTTGCCGCATATGGGGTCGGCGACCGTGGAAGGGCGGATCGAGATGGGCGAGCGGGTGATGCTCAACATCTGCAATTTCCGCAATGGCGTGCGCCCGCCGGACATGGTCGTGCCTGAGATGTTGTAAAGCGCCCGGGTTTCACCGGCTCGCAACCATTTCGGGCCAAGCTGCGTTGACGGTCTGAAGACAAATGCAGTGAAACCCGAAAGGACAGATCATGCGCTGGTCCAGCATCGAAGACAAATGGTTCCGGTTCAAAGCCAAGGCCAAACAGGAATGGGGTGCGCTCAGCGACGCCCAACTCGAAGAGATCGCGGGGGACCGTGACCGTCTCGAACGCGCGATTGCCGTTACATATGGCAAAGCCCCGGACGAGGTCCGGTTCGATGTGTCGAGCTGGAAAGAGCGGGTTGCTGCCGCCTGAGGACTTATTCGGAACTTGTCGCCGGGGTGGGGCGTTTTCTTTTCAGACACTGAAAGGAGGCCCCCGATGAATTGGGACCAAGTTCAAGGCAAATGGAAAGAAATGAAAGGCCGCATTCGTGAGGAATGGGGCGCATTGACCGACGACGATCTGGCGGAGGCCGAGGGCAACCGCGAACAGCTCGAAGGCAAGATTCAACAGCGCTACGGCAAGACGAAGGAAGAGGCCCGCAAGGCCGTGAACGATTTTATCGACAAGCTCTGAACGTAGACCGGAAAACGCGCCCCTCAGGGCGCGTTTTTTCTCGGTATCGCTTCAGTGATCGCGCTGATCCTTGATGAACGTGCCGTTGTTCAACTCATTGAACGCCTGCATCAACTCCTCACGCGTGTTCATCACGATCGGCCCGTGCCAAGCGACCGGTTCCTTGAGCGGCTGCCCTGAGATCAGTAGAAACCGCACGCCCTCCGGCCCGCTGTTCACCACGATCTCATTGCCCGTGTCGAAATTGACCAGCGTCCGATTACCGGACATATCGCGGATATTGACCTCTTCGCCATTCACCTCTTTCTCGACCCGCACACCATAGGGTTTGGACGCATCGCGAAAAGACGCGCTTCCGGCAAAGATATAGGCAAAGGTGTTCGCGTAGGTATCGACCGGCAGAACCTTGCGCGTGTTCGGCGGCACAGACACATCAAGATAAAGCGGATCGGCGGCGATCCCGTCGACCGGCCCACGCTGGCCCCAGAAAGATCCCGTGACGATCTTCACCTTGGTGCCGTCGTCGTCAATGATCTCGGGAATATCGCTGCCCTGGATGTCCTGATAGCGCGGGGCGGTCATTTTCAGCGAGGAGGGCAGGTTGGCCCAAAGCTGAAACCCGTGCATCTTGCCCGCCGCATTCCCGCGCGGCATTTCCTGATGCATGATGCCGGAGCCTGCCGTCATCCATTGCACGGAGCCTTTGCCCAGTACCCCCTTGTTGCCAAGGCTGTCGCCATGCTCGACCTCGCCGCCCAAGACATAGGTGATCGTCTCGATCCCGCGATGCGGATGCCAGGGGAAGCCCTTTTCATAGAACCGCGGGTCGTCGTTGCGGAAGTCGTCGAACAAGAGAAACGGATCGAACTCGCGCGGCTTGTGGAACCCAAAGGCGCGATAGAGATGCACGCCCGCACCTTCGAGTGTGTATTGACCTTCAGAGGTCGCTTTGACGGGACGAAATGTCATGATGAGACTCCTGTGTCTGCTGTTGCCTTATCATGTGGGTATTCCTGTGTGTGCGTAAATAGGTCTGGATGAACGGGGTCTGTGTTTTGGCGCACCTTTTTCGGGGCCTCCATGTGGCGGGACACTTGGAAACACATATCTGATTTCATGAATTATTGTGCGAAAATAGTCTTAAAATATCCATGTCTGTGCACAAAACATCGGAGGGGTATCAGCCAATACCTCCCACTGATTTGACTTGCCGGGAGTGGCTGCACATCCTGCGCCTCGGGAGGAAAGAGCCACATGCGCGGAGGATAAAACGCATGTGTCTCGCAAAACGCATCTGAAGAGAAACCGGCTTGCGACACCTGTCTGAGAACGGGGCAAGCCGATCAAAACGCTGGCATGCACTGTCTGTCATCTGACTGCACGGGTCGATGAACTGTCGTCCTGTGGACGGCGGGCGGGGGCGGCTTGCGGGTTCAAAGGGAGGAGAAACCATGGAAAGTTTATTTCGGCAAATCGGCCGCATTCCGGGAGCGTTGATGATCGTTCCCCTGTTTCTGGGAGCGGTGTTCACCACATTTGCCCCGGCCACACTCGAGATCGGCAGCTTCACCACAGCTCTGTTCAAAACCGGCGCAGCGCCGCTGATCGGTCTGTTCTTCGTCTGTGTCGGCTCGCAGATCGACGTGCGTGCCGCCCTGCCCGCCGTGGAAAAGGGCATTGTGCTTTTGCTGGCGAAATACGGCGTGGCCGTGGCGGTGGGGCTGGGGGTCGCGTTCCTGACACCCGACGGGACGCTTTGGGGCCTTTTGCCTCTGGCGATCATTGCCGCCATGTCGAACTCGAATGGTTCTCTGTTTGTGGCGCTGACCAGCCAGTTCGGCAACAGCAGCGACAAGGGCGCGATCTCGATCCTGTCGATCAACGACGGGCCGTTCCTGACCATGATCGCACTGGGTGCGGCGGGTCTGGCCGAATTCCCGGCCATGGCGCTGTTTTCTGCGATTTTCCCGATGCTTCTGGGCTTTGTCATCGGCAACACCAGCCCGACCGCACGGGCTTTCCTGGCTCCGGGCGAAAAGATCATCATCCCCTTTGCGGCCTTTGCACTCGGCACCGGGATCAATTTCGGCGTGCTGTTGAATTCGGGGGCGATCGGTCTTTTGCTTGGTCTTGCGACCGTAGTGGTCTCCGGTGGGGCGGCGGTTCTGGCGCTTTACCTGTGGCACATTGTGCGCCGTCACCCGCGCCCGACCCGCAACCTGATTGCAGGGGCTTGTGAGGCCAGCACGGCGGGCAATGCGATTGCCACTCCTGCGGCTGTGGCGCTGATCGACCCGTCTCTGGCACCGATTCAGGGCATGGCGACGGCCCAGGTGGCCGCTGCGGTGGTCGCAACGGCGTTCACCATGCCTTTCGTTGTCGCATGGCTTTCGTCCTGGCAAAAACGCCGCGGTGTGAGCCCTGAAAACGAAGAGGCCATGTATGAAGGTGGCGAGACCACATTTGCGATGGCACCGCAGGAACCGAGCTGAACGACATATCCGGCGGGCTGTTTTCATGAACAGTCCGCCGAATCTTGGGCAGATACAACTGTCGGATGGCGGAACAGAAAGGCAGATCGGGAAGGATGGCCATGAAACGGTTTGAAGGAAAACGGGCAGTGATCACCGGCGCGGCACAGGGCATTGGCCAATGGGTGGCCGAGGGCATGGCGCGAGAGGGGGCGGAGGTTCTGATCGTCGACCGCTCGTCCGCCCGGGACGAGGTGGCCGCCGGGATTCTTGCGGAAGGCGGGCGTGCTCATGCGGCGGGGTTCGATCTCGAAACATGGGACGGCTGTCATGCCGCCATGGCGCATGCGGCGGAGCTTTTGGGCGGGATCGACATTCTGGTGAACAATGTCGGTGGCACGATCTGGGCGCAGCCGTTCGAACATTACGCGCCGCATCAGATCGACGCGGAGGTGCAGCGGTCGCTGTTTCCGACGCTTTATTGTTGCCGGGCCGTGCTCGACTACATGTTGCCCGCGGGGGCGGGAGTGATCGTCAATGTCAGCTCGATTGCAACCCGCAGCCTGCACAGGGTGCCCTATGCGGCGGCGAAGGGTGGCGTGAATGCGATCACCGCAAGCCTCGCGTGGGAAGTGGCGGAACGGGGTATTCGGGTGGTCGGGACGGCCCCCGGCGGGACCGAAGCGCCGCCCCGCATTGTGCCGCGCAATCCGAATGCGGAGCAGGATCAGCGCGCGGACTGGTATCAGACCATTGTCGACCAGACGGTGCAGTCGAGCCTGATGAAACGCTATGGCACGCTGGCGGAACAGGCTGCGCCCATTCTGTTTCTGGCCTCGGACGAGGCGTCTTACATCACCGGGGTGACGCTGCCGGTCGGGGGCGGTGATCTCGGCTAACAGGTTGTGACGCAAAATTTAAAGCGCCCCGAAGGGCGCTTTCTTTTATGTCATTTTGTTCATGTCTTGGAGCCGTAGACATTGTCTTTGGTCGGGAAGGCACGAGATTTGACGTCTTCGGCGTAAGACGCGATCGCATCTTCGATGGCCGCGCCGACCGCGCCGAATTTCTTGACGAATTTCGGCACCCAGTCGTTCAGGCCGAGCATGTCTTCCATCACCAGAATTTGCCCGTCGCAGGTTTTCGAGGCGCCGATGCCAATCGTCGGCACGTCGATGGCTTTGGTGATCTTATCCGCGAGGGGTTCGACCACGCCTTCGACCACCACGGCAAATGCCCCGGCCTCAGCGACGGCAATCGCGTCGTCGATGTGGAATTGCCAGTCGTCTTCGTCGCGACCCTGGGTCTTGAAACCGCCCATGATGTTCGTGGATTGCGGCGTCAGGCCGATATGGGCCATCACCGGAATGCCGCGTTCGGACAGGAATTTGATCGTCTCCGCCATGCGCGCGCCGCCTTCGAGTTTGACGGCCTGACATTGGGTTTCCTTCATGATCAGCGCGGCGTTGCGGAAGGCCTGCGAGGGGCTTTCCTCATAGGAGCCGAAGGGCATATCCACAACGACGAGCGCGCGTTTGGTGCCGCGCACCACCGCCTTGCCATGCATGATCATCAGTTCGAGCGACACGCCGACGGTGCTTTCCATGCCATGCATGACCATGCCGAGGCTGTCGCCGACCAGCAGGAAATCACAGTATTTTTCGGCAATTGCGGCGGTGTGCGCATGATAGGCGGTGAGCGAGACGATGGGATCGCCCCCCTTGCGCGCACGGATTTGCGGCACCGTCACGCGACGGATGGTTTCGGTATGTGACGACATGGCGTTTCCTCCTCACGCAGGGTTCGCGACCCTTTGGTCGATCAATAGCACATCGCCGAAACGCGCGGCCAGAAGGATCACCACGGGGGCGGTGATCGGACCGGGCACGTCGGCTAGGGTTTCGGCGTCGCGCACATCGACACTTTCGATTTTGGCGCGCGGTTCGCGGGCGATGAAATCACGGATTTCCTGCTCGAGATCGGGACCGGTGCGCCCGTCGGAGACCTCGTAATCGGCGAAGGCCAGCGCCTTGTTCAGCACCAGCGCGGCCTGCCGGTCTTCCGGCGTCAGGCGCACGTTGCGGGACGACATGGCGAGCCCGTCGACATCGCGTACGGTCGGTACGCCGGTGATCTCGATCGGCATGTCGAGATCGCGCACCATGGTCTTGATGACCTGAAGCTGCTGGTAATCTTTCTCGCCGAAAAACGCCTTGTCGGCGCCGGTGATGTTGAACAGCTTGGTCACCACGGTGCAGACGCCCTTGAAATGGCCGGGACGCAGCGCGCCCATCAGGACCTTGTCCAAGCCTTCTGTCAAAACCGTGGTTTGTTTCAGGGGATGATACATCTCTTCGACGGCGGGGCAGAACACGGCATCGACGCCCTCGGCCTCCAACATCTTGAAATCGCGGGCTTCATCGCGCGGGTAGGCGTCGAGATCGGCGGCCTCGCCGAATTGCGTCGGGTTGACGAAGATCGACACCACGACCCGCTCGGCATTGGCCTTGGCGGTGCGCACCAGCGTCATGTGACCCTCGTGCAGATAGCCCATGGTCGGCACCAGAGCGACGGTCTCGCCCGCCGCCTGAAAGGTTTTGACCGTGTCGCGGATGTCCTGTTTTGTCCGGCAGATTTTCAATGTCAGCCCTCCCGAAGCCTGCATTCGGGCGGAGACTACAAATTGCGCGGAGCGGCGTCCAGCGCATCCGTCCTGTGCGGTTTTGGCCATTTTTCCTTCGAATATCCGCAGGCTTTCCGCATTTCTGACAGGTTTCGCAGCCATTTTCGCAACGATCATACGTTATCGGCCGGGATTGTAACCGTGAGAATTCTTCTGAAAACACTGAGGCTTATGAGCTTTGCCGTCGGAATCGTTGTGGCTCTTCTGGCCTTTTTGCACTTCACGCAGGGAACGCCCGATACGATGCAAACGGTGGCTGAAAGCATTGCGACGACCAACAGCGTTCTGGGCGGTGGGCAGAAGGTGGATGTGGCTGAGGTCGCGTCGACCGTGCGTGTCCCGGCGCCGCAAAGTCTTGCCGAACTGGACCGGGTTGCGCAGGGGGAGAGTGCGGCGCTTGAGCTGCCCGCAGAGGTCGCAGAAGTGGCCGGGCCGCCGGAAGATGCAAGCATCGGGGAGCTTGGAATGTATTATTTCGAACGCCTCAGCGCCTGGCTGTTCGGCGAACGCGAACCGTCGGTCGAGGTGGGGTGTAAGACCCGCAGCGGGGGCAAGATCTGTTCGGTGTCGAACGGTTAAGACACAGACATCGGCATGAAAAACAGGCGCGGAGGGCCCCCCCTCACGCGCCTGTTTCATATGTGGTTGCCCCTAAAGGGATCAGCTTTTCGGAAGTCCCGTCTCGGCCAATTCGTCCCAGCATTCCAAGGCCTTGGCCGCATACATCAGGACCGGGCCGCCGCCCATCTGGACGTTCATGGCGAGCATTTCGGTGAGTTCTTCCCGGGTGCCGCCGTATTTCATCAAGGCCTCGACGTGAAAGCCGACACAGGGTTCGCAGCGCACGGCCACCGCGATGGCCGTGGCCAGAAGTTCCTTGGTTTTGTGATCCAGCGCATCGCCTTCGAGCGCCGCTTTCGACAGGGCACCGAAGCCTGCCGGGATATTCGCATTGGCCTTGTTCAGGGCCCGCAGCGCAGTGCGCATGCTCTCGTTCTTTTCAACCCAGGACATGAGGGTCTCCTTGTTCGCGTTTCTTCGATGGCAGTCTTTCGCACATGCAGCATGGCGGGACTTTGATCCCGGTCAAACATATTCTGATATGAATTCCGACGAACCCGGCATGACGTTGCGCGAATATGACAAAAGGCCCGCGCGGGATGCACGGGCCTCTTTTTTTCACTGTCGGATTTGCGTCGGATACCTGTCGGACTTTTGTCGGACCCTGATCCGCAGCGTGCCGAAGAGCGGGAGCGCTTATTGCGGGATCTCGCCGGTCAGACCTTCGATGTAGAAGTTCATACCCGCAAGCGTGCCGTCGTCGGCCACTTCGCCTTCGGCCAG
The DNA here is from genome assembly GCF_051054295.1 of Celeribacter sp. SCSIO 80788. Classification (GTDB taxonomy): domain Bacteria; phylum Pseudomonadota; class Alphaproteobacteria; order Rhodobacterales; family Rhodobacteraceae; genus Celeribacter. The sequence goes on from NZ_CP150482.1 coordinate 3,549,221, forward strand.
CCAGGCAGAACCGTCCTGCTTGTTGATCGGGCCGGTGAACGGGTGGTATTCGCCCGAGGAGATGGAATCGCGCAGCGCTTCGGCGCCTGCTTTCACATCGTCCGGAACGGCGGAGGAAATCTCGCCGATGCCGACCATGCCCGCGCCGATACCGTCCCAAGTGTTGTCCGATTCCCAAGTGCCGTCGATCACGGCCTGAACGCGCTCGATGTAATAGGGCGCCCATTCGTCGATGATCGACGAGATGCGCGGCATCGGGCCGAACTCGGCCATGTCGGCGGCCTGACCGAAGGTGTAGACGTTACCCGCCTTCTGCGCGGTGATCTGCGGCGCGGTGGAGTCGGTGTGCTGAAGCACGACGTCGATGCCTTGGTCGATCATGGCTTGAGCCGCGTCGGCCTCTTTCGCCGGGTCGAACCAGGTGTTCAGCCAGACGACGGACATTTCAACGTCCGGGTTCTCTTTCTTGGCGTGCAGGAAGGAGGAGTTGATGCCGCGGATCACTTCCGGGATCGGGAAGGAGCCGATGTAACCGATTTTGTTCGACTTGGTCATGTGACCGGCGAGGTAGCCCTCGACCGCGCGGCCTTCGTAGAAGCGGGCGGAATAGACGCCGACGTTCGGCGCGGTTTTATAGCCGGTGGCGTGTTCGAATTTCACGTCCGGGAATTTGCCCGCGACGTTGATCGTCTGATCCATGTAGCCAAACGAGGTGGTGAAGATGATGTCGGCACCGGAAAGGGCCATCTGGGTCATCACGCGCTCGGCGTCGGGACCTTCGGGCACGCTTTCCTGTTCCACCAGCTCGACGGCATCGCCGAAATGCTCGGCCATGACCATGGCGGCCTCATGGTGGTGCTGCGACCAGCCGCCGTCGTTTTTCGGACCGACATAGATGAAGCCGACTTTCACCGCATCGGCGGCGAAGGACGGGAAGGCCGCGCCAAGCGCCAGAGCGGAAGCCGCGGCTGCGGTCAGCAGAGTTCTACGTTTCATGGAATATTCTCCCCTGTTGGAATATGTCCCCGTGAGGCTCACGAGGTGTGGAAAATCCGACCCAGCATCGCGGGTGCACTGGTGGCACCATGACGCCGGGCGGAAATGACGACAAGAACCAGAATGGTCGCAAGGAAAGGCGACATGGACAAAAGCTCCACCGGAACTTTCGCGCCCGCCGCCTGAAGGTTGAGTTGCAGCACGGTGATGCCGCCGAAGAGGTACGCGCCGATCAGCACACGGCCCGCCCGCCAGCTCGCAAAGACGACGATGGCCAGCGCGATCCAGCCGATCCCGGCGGTGATGCCGTCGGTCCATTGCGGCACGCGCACGAGGCTGATGTAGGCACCGCCCAAACCCGCCATGGCGCCGCCAAAGCCGATGGCGGCAAAGCGCACGGCCTTGACCTTGTAGCCAAGCGCATGGGCGGCAGCGTGGTTTTCGCCGACGGCGCGCAGGATGAGACCGGCACGGGTAAATTTCAGGAAGGCCCAGATCACCACGACCATGATCAGAGACAGGTAGACGATGGCGTCATGTTGGAAGACCACGGGGCCGAGGACCGGAATGCTTTCGAGCAGCGGAATGTGCAGGTCCGGCATGCGCGGCGGCGACATGCCCTGATAATTCTGGCCCAAGAGCGAGGCGAGGCCGGTGCCCAGAAGCGTGAGGGCGAGACCGGCGGGGACCTGCGTTGTCAGGAAAATCTGGGTCAGGAAACCGAAGAGCATGGAGAGTGCGGCTCCGCCCACAGCGGCGGCGATGAAACCCATGGTGGGGGATTGCGTTTCGATGGCGGCGATGAAGCCGCAGACCGCGCCGAAGATCATCATGCCCTCGACACCGAGGTTCAGGACGCCGGATTTCTCGGTGACCATTTCACCCAGAGCGGCGAGGAGGATCGGGGTCGAGGCCACCATGAGCGAGGCCATGAGGACGACGGGATTGATCGAGCCGAAATCCATTATGCGGTCTCCCGGTTGACGATGGTGACGCGGTAATTCACCACGAGGTCCATGGCGAGCAGGATCATCAGGAGCATGCCCTGAAACACCTGAATGGCGGCCGAGGGCAGGTCGAGCATGAATTGCGCGAGTTCTCCGCCGATGAAGGTCAGCGCCAGGAGGAGGCCTGCGAGCAGGATGCCGATCGGGTTGAGGCGTCCGAGGAAGGCGACGATGATGGCGGTGAAACCATAGCCCGCGCCGAAGTCGATGGAGATCTGACCGGCGGGACCGGTGACCTCGAAGAGGCCCGCGAGACCGGCGAGCGCGCCCGCCGTGCCGAGGCAGAAGACGACGAGGAGCTTGTCTTTCACGCCTGCGAACCGGGCGGCACGGGGGCTTTCGCCGGTGAGACGGATTTGATAGCCGAGCATGTGTTTGTTTAGCAGAACATAGGCGGCGACCACGGCGCCAAGGGCTGCGACGACGCCCCAATGCGCGCCTGTGCCGGGGATCAGTTCTGGGTTCGAAAGCCACGGGATCTGGCTCATGTTGCGCGATCCGGGGAAGCCGTTGCCTTCGGGATTGCGCAGGAAGCCGAGGGCGGCGGAGGCGAGGATTTGTTCGGCGACATAGACCAGCATCAGCGAGACGAGGATCTCGTTGGTGTTGAAGCGGGTCTTGAGGAGCGCCGGGATCATCGCCCAGAGGAAACCGCCGATGGCGCCCGCAATGACCATGAGCGGGAAAATCCACCAGGCATCGAGCGGGTACAGCGCGAGGCCGACGGAGGCGCCCGCGATGGCGCCCATGATATACTGGCCCTCGGCGCCGATGTTCCAGATGCCCGCCTTGAACCCCAGCGAGAGGCCGATGGCGATGAGGATCAGCGGACCGGCCTTGACCAGAAGTTGGGGCCGGGAATAGGCGGCGAATTGGTCGTTAAAGAGCGGGTCCCAGAAGATCGTGCGGATGGCCGCGACCGGGTCCTTGCCGAGCGCGGCAAAGAGCAACCCGCCGAGGATCATCGTCAGGATGACCGCGAGAACGGGGGTCGCGAGGGTCCAGAATTTCGAGGGTTCGGGGCGTTTGACGATTTTGAACATTGGGGCGCTCATCCGGCCACCTCCGTGTCTTGCGTCGCGTCTTGCGTCGTCTCCGCCGCGTGCATGTCATGTGCGCCGCCCATCATCAGGCCGATCTCGTCGACGGTCAGGCCCTTGGCGGGACGCGGCGCGGTCAGCGCACCCTCGTTGAGGGCGGCGAAATGGTCGGAAATTTCCATCAGCTCGTCGAGGTCCTGCGAAATCACGATGAGACCCGCGCCCTTCGCGGCGAGATCAAGGAGCGCCTGACGGATCGCCGCGGCGGCGGAGGCATCGACGCCCCAGGTCGGCTGGTTCACCACGAGAACCTTCGGGTCCTGCAACACTTCGCGGCCGATGACGAATTTCTGGAGATTGCCGCCCGAAAGCGAACGCGCCGCCGAACCGGGGCCGGGGGTGCGGACGTCGAATGTCGCGATGATCTCTTTCGCGAAACTTTCGGTCTTTTTCCAGTTCAGGAAGTTGTTTTTCGTGAGCTTTTTGCGGATCGTTGCCGTGAGCGCGGTGTTCTCCGTCAGGCTCATATTGGGGGCGGCGGCGTGGCCGAGACGTTCCTCCGGGGCGGCCAGAAGACCGATTTTGCGCCGGGCGTTGGGGCCCATGTGGCTGACGTCCTGTTTGTCGAAAATCACGGACCCTTTGCCGGTTTTCGCCTCGCCCGACAGCACCGAGAGCAATTCGTCCTGCCCGTTGCCCGCAACCCCGCCGATGCCGAGAACCTCGCCCGCGCGGAGCCTAAGGGACACGTCCTTGAGCCGTGTGCCGAACGGGTTCGAGGGCACGAAATTCAGCCCCTGCACATCGAGCAGAACCTCGCCCGCCTCACCGCCTTCGCGCGTCGGCACATGCAGCGTCTGGCCGACCATCATCTCCGCCATTTCGCGGGCGGTGGTGGCTTTCGGATCGCAAATGCCGACCACCTTGCCCAGCCGGAGAATGGTCGCCCCGTCGCAGAGCGCGCGGATCTCTTCGAGCTTGTGCGAGATGTAGAGGATCGAGGTGCCTTCGGATTGCAGCTTGCGCAGGGTCTTGAACAGGATCTCGACCTCCTGCGGCGTCAGCACCGAAGTCGGCTCGTCCATGATCAGGAGCTTCGGGTCCTGCAACAGACAGCGGATGATCTCGACGCGCTGACGTTCGCCCGCCGAGAGGTCGCCGACGATGCGGTCGGGGTCCAGAGGCAGGCCGTAGTTTTCGGAGACCTCGCGGATGGAGGCGGCCAGATCGCTCATCTTCGGCGGGTTTTCCATGCCGAGCGCGACGTTTTCGGCGACGTTCAGCGCCTCGAACAGAGAGAAATGCTGAAACACCATGGCGACGCCGGCGGCGCGGGCGGCCTGCGGATTGGGCGGCGCATAGGAGCCTCCGCGCAGCTTCATAAAGCCCGCATCGGGTTTTTCCAGTCCGTAGATCATCTTGACGAGGGTCGATTTCCCGGCGCCGTTTTCACCCAGAAGCGCATGCACCTCTCCGGTGCCGATGGAAAAACTGACATCGTCATTGGCGCGCACGCCGGGATATTCGCGGGTCAGCCCCACGACTTTCAAAAGCTCCGTCACCCTGTCCGTTCCCCGTAAGATTCTGTGATCTTTCTCCCCGAGATTACTTGGGCGGCGACCCCGACCGCAATGGCTTGCGGATGTTTCCCAAGGTCAGGTTGCCCAATCGGACAGCAAATGCGGTCGATTTGAGCATCTGTGTGGCCCAGATCGCGCAACCGGCTGCGAAACCGCGCCCATTTCGTGCGCGATCCGATCAGACCGGCGAAGGCGAAGCCATGCGTGAGGGCGCGGTGGCACAGCTCCAGATCGAGCGCATGGGAATAGGTCAGGATCAGGTGCTCGGCCTCGGGGGGCGCATAGGCCATGAGGGCCTCGGGGTGTTCGGCGATCAGTTGCGTGACGCCCTCGGGAAGCGTGTCGGGGAAACGATTGGCCGCCGTGTCGACCCATGTGATCGCGAGATCGGGCAGCGGGGCGAGCGTCGCGACGATGGCGCGCCCGACATGGCCCGCGCCCCAGACCCACAAGGGCCGCGTGGCGCGGGTGATCGGTTCGACCATCCAGTCGCCATGGAGCTGCGGGAGGAGCACGCCTTGGGCGCGGGCGGTGGCGAGGGCCTTTTTCATCGAAAAGGGCATGTCGCCGGGGCCGCGGGCGAAGACATCTTCGGGGATCGCGGTCACGCTTTCAAAGACCTCGGTCAAAAGCGTTACCGCGCCACCGCAGCATTGACCCATGGCGGGGCCCAGCGGCAGGCGTTGCAGACGCGGCGCGTTGAAGGCGCGTTTTGCCGCTTCATATTCCAGCGTGCCACCGCCGATGGTGCCGGACTGGCCGACACCATTCGGGGTTTGCCAGACCAGCATGGCGGCCCCCACTTCGCGCGGGGTCGATCCCTGCACCTCGGCCACGACAACACGGGCGACGCGGCCATGTCGGGCGAGGGCTGAGACCAACGCGTCGCGATCGAAGCTCACGCTTTTGTCCTTTCGATGGCGGCGAGGCATTCCTCTGGCGTGGCGGGGGCGTTCAAGGCCGGGTAGTTCGGACCGCAAGCGGCGCAGGCGTCCGACAGCGCAAGGAAAGCGGAAATCCCCAGCATGAAGGGCGGCTCACCCACGGCTTTGGAGCGATAGATCGTCTCTTCGCGGTTGCGCCCATCCCACAGGTCCACATTGAACACGTCGGGCGCGTCCGAACAGGCGGGGATTTTATAGGTCGAAGGCGCGTGGGTTTTGAGCATGCCCTTGGCGTCCCAAACCAGTTCCTCGGTGGTGAGCCAGCCCGCGCCTTGGACATAGCCGCCTTCGATCTGGCCCTTGTCGAGCGCCGGGTTCAGCGAAGCGCCTGCGTCATGCAGGATGTCGGCGCGCAGAATGCGGTTTTCGCCGGTGAGCGTGTCGAGCGCGACCTCTGTTATGGCGATGCCATGGGAGAAGTAAAAGAACGGGCGACCTTTGCCCGCAATCCGGTCCCATTCGATTTTCGGCGTCTTGTAGAAGCCTGTCGAAGAGAGCGAAACGCGGTTCATATAGGCGAGGCTGATCAGGTCTTCGAAGGCCATTTCGTGGACGCCGAAATGCACCTTGCCCTTGGCCCATGTGACATCGCTTTCGCCGAAGCGTTCGAGGATGAAGACTTCGAGACGGGTGCGGATGCGGTCGCAGGCGTTTTTGACCGCCATGCCGTTGAGATCGGAACCCGAGGAGGCGGCGGTGGCGGAGGTGTTGGGGACTTTGGCGGTGTCGGTGGCGGTGATCTTCACCTTGTCCATCGAGACGCCGAATTCCTGTGCTGCCACTTGGGCGACCTTCTGGAACAGGCCTTGGCCCATTTCGGTGCCACCGTGGTTCAGATGGATCGAGCCGTCATTGTAAATATGAACGAGCGCGCCCGCCTGATTGAGGTGGGTGAGGGTGAAGGAGATACCGAACTTGACTGGGGAGACACCCAGTCCCTTTTTGATAATCGGGTTCTCATTGTTCCATTTTTCGATGGTCTTTTTGCGCGCGGCATAGTCGGACGTTTGCAGCAATTTCTCGGTCATGGCATGGAGGATGAAATCCTCGACCTCCTGACCATAGGGCGTGAGCTTGCCGCGCGGCGTCACCTGACCGCCCGCGGTTTGCGGGTGCGGGTCGAGATGTTCGATGCTGCCCAGAGAGGTGGGTTCGCCGTCGAGAGAGAGGACATGATCCTCGGGCAGACCATCCCCAGCGGTGGGAGTGACCATCTCGTCGTAATAGTTGATCTTGCGGATCTCTACGGGGTCTTTGCCCAGCGTGTGCGCGATGTGATCGACCACGCGTTCGATGCCCAAAACGCCCTGCGGCCCGCCAAAGCCGCGATAGGCGGTGTTGGATTGGGTGTTCATCTTGAGCCGGTGGCTTTCGATCCGGGCGTTGGGCAGGAAATAGGCGTTGTCGGCGTGGAGCATGGCGCGGTCGGCCACGGGCAGCGTCAGGTCCATCGACCAGCCGCCACGGGTGATTTGCAGGAAGTCGATGCCGAGAATGCGGCCCTCGTCGTCGAAGCCGCAGGTGTAGGAAATGCGGAAATCGTGACGCTTGCCGGTGAGGATCATATCGTCGTCGCGGTCATAGCGCATTTTGCAGGGCTTGCCGGTGTCGCGCGCGGCGATGGCGCAGGCGATGGCGAGCCAGTTGCCTTGGGATTCCTTGCCGCCGAACCCGCCCCCCATGCGGCGGGTTTCGACGCGGACGGCGTGCATCGGCACATGGAGCGCGTGGGCGACCTTGTGTTGGATTTCCGACGGGTGCTGGGTCGAGGAATGGACCAGCATGTCGCCGCCTTCCTGCGGGATCACGGCGGCGGCCTGACCTTCGAGATAGAAATGTTCCTGACCGCCCATCTCGAGCGTGCCTTCGATCTTGTGCGGGGCCTCGGCGATGGCCTTTGCCGCGTCACCGCAGCCGTAGATGCGGGGGCCGTCTTCGAACCGGCTGTCGGCCTCCATGGCGGCGTCATAATCGAGAAGCGCGGGGAGTTCGTTGTAGGTGATCTTACCGAGCTTGGCGGCCTTGCGGGCCGCGAGATGCGAGGTGGCGACGACGAGGAAGATCGGCTGGCCGATGAATTGGACCTCGCCGGAGGTGAGCAAAGGCTCGTCACCGAGAGAGGGCGAGCAATCCGGCACATGGCCGTGGAAATCCTCGGCGGTGTAGACGCGGACCACACCGGGGGCGGCGCGGACCGCAGAGAGGTCCATCGACGTGATTTCGCCATGGGCGACGGAGGACATGCCGAAGGCCAGATGCAGCGCACCGGCGGGGAGCGGGATGTCGTCGATATAGCGCGCCTGACCGGTCACATGGAGCTTGGCGGCGTCATGGGGAAGAGGGGAGCCAACAGACATTATGCGCCCTCCTTCACGGAAAGGACCGAGGTCGTCAGGCCTTGGCTTTCGGCGAAATAGCGTTTGAGCATGTTTTGCGCGCTCGTGAGACGATAGGCGGCGGAGGCGCGCATGTCGCTCATGGGGGTGTAATCCGTGGCGAAACCGGGCAGCGCGGCCTCGATGGTGTCCATGCTCCAAGGCTGGCCGATCAACGCGGCCTCGACAGTTTTGGCGCGCGCAGGCGTTCCGGCCATGCCGCCAAAGGCGATGCGCGCGGCGGCGATTTTGCCGTCCGAGACGGTGATGTTGAACGCACCGCAGACGGCGGAAATGTCCTGATCGAAGCGTTTCGAGAGCTTGTAAACCTTGAGGTCCTTGAGGCCGGATTTCGGGACGGTGATGCTTTCGACGAATTCGGACGCGCCGCGATCCTGTTTGCCATAGGCGATGAAGAAATCCTCAAGCGCGATGGTCCGGCGATCTTCGCCCTTGCGCAGCGTCAGGGACGCGCCTGCGGCGATCAGAGGCGGCGGGCTGTCGCCAATCGGGGAGCCGTTGGCGATATTGCCGCCAAGGGTGGCGGCGGCGCGCACCTGGGTGGAGGCGAAGCGGCGATACATTTCGGAGAGCGAGGCGGAATGCGGTTTGAACAGGGCGATGAGATCGGCGATGGGGGTCATCGCACCGATTTCGAATGCCTCCTCGGTCTCGGTGACGCCTTTGAGATCTTCGACGCCGTTGAGGAAGATCACCACGTCGAGATCGCGCATTTGTTTGGTGACCCAAAGCCCGACATCGGTCGCGCCCGCGATCAGCACGGCGTCGGGGCGGAGCGCATAGAGGCCCGCCAGCTCGTCGGAGCTTTCCGGCCGTTCGACGATGGCCGGGGCCGGGAAGGGGATGTGCTCCAGCTCTTCGGGGATCGGCGCGGATTCGAGTTTCTTCGCGGCGCGCAGGATCGGCGCATAGCCGGTGCAGCGGCAGAGATTGCCCGCAAGAACATCCTCATGATTGGTCTCGCCACGGGCATGCGCGGTGGCCAGAGACATGACGATGCCGGGGGTGCAAAAGCCGCATTGGCTGCCATGTTCTTCGATCATCGCGGTCTGTGCCGGGTGGAGCGTATCGCCTTTGGACAGGCCTTCGACCGTGATGACCGATTTGCCGTGCAGCTGCGGCAGGAAGAGAATGCAGGCGTTCAGAGGTTTCTTGCCGCTCTCGTCTTCCACCATCACGGTGCAGGCACCGCAATCGCCCTCGTTGCAGCCTTCTTTTGTGCCCGTCAGCCCGCGCGTTTCGCGCAGGTAATCGAGCAAGGTACGGGTCGGCGCGTCGCTTGCGGTGATAAGCTCGCCGTTCAGCCGAAAAGTGATCTCCATCGTCAGACCAGCCGCTTTCTTGTTCAAGACACGCGCCCGATGCGGCGGAAAGCGCGTGCGATTTCTGCAAGAAAACCGGGATAGAACGGCTTTTGCAAGGGATTCCAAGCGAAATCTGCTCAGGCTTTGTACTTTTGATCAAAAAATGAGCTGGACCACGAAGCTGTGGAAAAACGGCGTTTTGCCCTTGGAAAGCGCGGCGCGCTTGCGGTAGCTTCGCGGGCACATGAGCACAGCATCCTTCATCCATCTCCGGGTTCACACCGAATATTCGCTCCTCGAAGGGGCGATGCGGCTCAAGAAACTGAGCGGCATGGTGACGGATATGGGCATGCCCGCCGTGGCGGTGACGGACACCAACAACCTGTTCTGTGCGCTCGAGTTTTCCGAATATGCCAAGGGCGCGGGCGTTCAGCCGATTCTCGGCTGTCAGGTCAGCGTCGGCTATCACGAGCCGGAGCCGGGAGAGCGGCAGAAAGCGCCCGCGCCGGTGGTTCTTCTGGCGCAGAGCGAGACGGGTTACGAGCACCTGATGAAGCTCAACTCCTGCCTCTATGTCGACAAACACGACGGCATTCCGCAGGTGACGATGGCGGAGCTGGAGCGCTATTCGGCGGGGCTGATCTGTCTCACGGGCGGCTCGGACGGGCCGGTGGGGCGGATGATCCGCGACAATCACGAACCGCAGGCGCGCGCACTTTTGGAACGCTTCAAAGCGATCTATCCGAACCGGCTTTACGTCGAGTTGCAGCGCCATCCGGGCGAGGACGGCAGCCATACGGAGGCCGAACGGCTGACTGAGCGGCCTTTCGTGGAATGGGCCTACGATCTGGGTCTGCCGCTGGTCGCGACCAACGACGTGTATTTCCCGAAGGAAGAGATGTACGAGGCGCATGATGCGCTGATCTGTATCGCCGAAGGGGCCTATGTGGATCAGGTCGAACCGCGCAGACGTTTGACTCCACAGCATTATTTCAAGACGCCTGCGGAGATGACGGCGCTGTTCGCCGATCTGCCGGAGGCGATCGAGAACACGGTGGAGATCGCGAAGCGCTGCGCCTTCAAGGCTTATAAACGCGATCCGATCCTGCCGAAATTCGCCGATGACGAGGTGGAAGAACTGCGCAAACAGGCGTGGGAAGGTCTGGACAAGCGTCTGGCGGTGATCGATGCGGCGGCTCCGCGCGAAGAGTACGAGGAGCGGCTCAAATTCGAGCTGGGGATCATCGAACAGATGGGCTTCCCCGGTTACTTCCTGATCGTGGCCGACTTTATCAAGTGGTCGAAGGACAACGGTATTCCGGTCGGGCCGGGGCGGGGGTCGGGGGCTGGCTCGCTGGTCGCCTATGTGTTGACGATCACGGATTTGGACCCGCTGCGCTATTCGCTTCTGTTCGAACGGTTTTTGAACCCGGAACGTGTGTCGATGCCCGACTTCGACATCGACTTTTGCATGGACCGGCGGGAGGAAACCATCCGCTACGTGCAGGAGAAATACGGGCGCGACAAGGTGGGGCAGATCATCACCTTCGGTGCTTTGCTTTCGAAAGCGGCGGTGCGCGACATCGGGCGGGTGTTGCAGATGCCTTACGGGCAGGTGGATCGTCTGTCGAAACTGATCCCGGTCGAGGGCGTCAAGCCCGTGTCGATCAAACAGGCGCTGGAAGACGAGCCGAAACTGCGCGAAGAGGCCCGCAACGAAGAGGTTGTCGACCGGCTTTTGACCTATGGCCAGCAGGTCGAGGGGCTTTTGCGCAATGCCTCCACCCACGCGGCGGGGGTTGTGATCGGGGATCGTCCGCTGGACAATCTTGTGCCGCTTTATCAGGACCCGCGCTCCGACATGCCCGCGACCCAGTTCAACATGAAATGGGTGGAACAGGCCGGGTTGGTGAAATTCGACTTTCTCGGCCTCAAGACGCTGACGGTCATTCAGTCGGCGATGGACCTGATTTTCAAATCGGGGCGGCCTCTGCATGTCGCCGCCGACGGGACGCAATTGTACGAGCCGCCTGAGGGGGGCGTGAACGAGATCAACCTCATCCCGCTGGATGACGAGAAGACCTATAAGCTTTATTCGGACGCCAAGACGGTCGCGGTGTTCCAGGTGGAAAGCTCGGGCATGATGCAGGCGCTTCGGCAGATGAAGCCGACCTGTATCGAGGACATCGTGGCGCTTGTGGCGCTTTATCGTCCGGGGCCGATGGAAAACATCCCGACCTATTGCGACGTGAAGCACGGGCGCAAGGAGTTGCAGTCGGTTCACCCGACGATCGACCATATTCTGGCCGAGACGCAGGGCATCATCGTCTATCAGGAACAGGTGATGCAGATCGCGCAGGTCATGGCGGGCTATTCGCTTGGCGGCGCTGACCTTTTGCGCCGTGCGATGGGGAAAAAGATCAAGGAGGCGATGGACGCCGAACGCCCGAAATTCGAGGCGGGGGCGGCCAAGAACGGCGTCGACAAAAAGAAGGCCTCCGAGGTGTTCGACCTTCTGGAGAAATTCGCCAACTACGGGTTCAACAAATCCCACGCGGCGGCTTACGGCGTGGTGTCTTATCAGACCGGTTGGCTCAAGGCGAACCACCCGGTGGAGTTCATGGCGGGCGTCATGAACTGCGATATTCACCTGACCGACAAGCTGTCGATCTTCTGCGAAGAGGTGCGGCGGGGGCTGAACATCGAAATCATCCCGCCCTGTGTGAACCGCTCTCTGGCGACGTTCGATGTGGTGGATCAAAAGCTGGTCTATGCGCTGGGCGCGCTCAAGAACGTCGGTGTCGAGGCGATGCAACTCATCGTCAAAGCCCGAGAAGAAACCGGCAAGCCTTTCGTGACGCTGTTCGATTTCGCCCGACGGGTGGATCTCAAGAAGGTCGGCAAACGGCCTTTGGAGATGCTGGCGCGCGCGGGGGCGTTTGATCTTCTCGACAGCAACCGCCGCCGGGTCTTCGACAGCCTCGATGCGCTGGTGCAATATTCCGCCGCGATCCATGAGCAGAAGGCCTCGAACCAGGTGTCGCTTTTCGGCGATGCGGGCGAGGACCTGCCGGAACCGCGCCTGTCGCCCGTGGGCGATTGGGTCGCTTCCGAGCGGCTGATGGAAGAGCAGAAAGCCATCGGGTTTTATCTCTCCGGCCACCCGCTCGACGATTACAGCGCCGCGCTCAAGCGCAAAAAAATCGGCACGCTCGCCGAGGTGCAGGCCCGCGCCGAGGCCGAGGGTGGCGTGATCATGAAGGTCGGGGTGCTGGTGTCCGGGTTCCGCCCGATGAAATCCGGCAAGGGCACGCGCTATTTCCGGATGAATATTTCCGACCCGACCGGCCAGCTCGCGGGCATCGCCATGTTCCCGAAAAAGGGCGAATACGAACCTTCCCATGACATTTTCGAGAAACACGACAAGCTGGTGATGTCGCTCGAAGGCCGCTTCAACGACGGGCAGTTCGACCCGATGATCCGCTCCGTTGCGCCGATGGAAACCGTGGTGGCGGATGCGGGGGGCGCGGGGCTCAAGATCTATTGCGAGGACACTCGGGCCATCGTCATGGTCGGCGAGCTTTTGAACCGGGTGACGCGGGAGGCGAAGCAGCCCGCCAAGGGGGCGATCAGTTTTTGCCTCATGCCACAGGACAGCCAGAACGAGGTCGAGATTGACATTCCGCAACCCTTCGTGATCACGCCGGAGATCAAGGGGGCGATCAAGTCTTTTGACGGGGTGGTGATGGTCGAGGATATGTGAGGGGCACGCGGGAGGTCGCATTCGAACGCGTTTGCGGTGCGAACGCTGCCTCGAATGCCCGTCTTGTCACAATTTGCGGGGCAAATTGTAACTTCACCAATGCGGCGGGCGTTGATCGGCCAAGGGCACGGAGCCATCGGTTTCGGATTGGCGGAGCGCTTCCGCCTCCATCAGCATGCCGAGTCGTCTTTCCACCAGTTCGAGCACACGCTCCTGTTGCGCGACGACGTCGGAGAGCTCCTCGACGGTTTTGGTGAGGTAGGCGACCTGTTCCTCAAGCGCGATGATGCGATTTTCGTCTGACATGCCGGTCTCCTTTTATGAGCGGGTTTATGCCCCTGAATACGGGGCTTGTCATCAGCTTTTCATGGGATTTCGCGGGTTTTGCCAGTGCTGCCGCCTTGCTCAGCGGGCGGGCTTCCGCTATGCCGCCCGCGACAGTCGTGCAAAAGGACCAGCCATGGCCAAGCCCAAGAAAACCCCGCGCCCCAAGGCCGTCACGCCGAAGGGCTTTCGTGATTACTTCGGCACCGAAGTGAGCGAGCGCAAGCATATGCTCGATCAGATCGCCGAAGTGTATCATCTTTACGGGTTCGAGGCGCTGGAAACCTCTGCGGTCGAGACCGTCGAGGCGCTGGGCAAATTCCTTCCCGACGTGGATCGCCCGAACGAAGGTGTGTTTGCGTGGCAGGAGGACGACTCGGATTGGGTGGCGTTGCGCTATGACATGACGGCACCTTTGGCGCGGGTTGCGGCGCAGTATCGCAATGACCTGCCCTCGCCCTATCGCCGCTTTGCGATGGGGCCGGTCTGGCGCAACGAAAAACCGGGGCCGGGGCGTTTCCGCCAGTTCTACCAATGCGACGCCGACACCGTGGGTGCACCCTCTGTGGCGGCGGACGCGGAGATTTGCGCGATGCTGTCGGACACGCTTGAGGCCGTTGGCATTCCGCGTGGCGATTACATCATCCGGGTGAACAACCGTAAAGTTTTGGACGGGGTGCTGGAGGCCGCAGGCCTGCCGGACACGGACGAGTGCGCGCATGTGCGCGGCATCGTTCTGCGCACCATCGACAAGCATGACAAGTTCGGGGACGAAGGCGTCATGGCGCTGTTGACCGAGGGGCGTAAGGATGAGAGCGGCGATTTCACCAAGGGCGCGGGGCTTGCCACGGCGCAGGTCGATCTGATCCTCGGGTTTGTGAACGGGCGTCAGGACAGCAATGCCACGACGCTGGATCGTCTGGGCGAACTGGTCGGCGCGGCTGTGACCGGCCAAGAGGGCGTCGCAGAGCTGCGCGAGATTGCCGAGCTGCTCGAAGGTCAGGGCTACGGCCCCGACCGCATCGTCATCGATCCTGCCGTGGTGCGGGGCCTCGGCTATTACACCGGGCCGGTCTATGAGGCCGAGTTGACCTTTGAGGTCATGGATGAAAAAGGCCGCGTGCGCGAGTTTGGCTCGGTTGCGGGCGGCGGGCGTTATGACGATCTGGTCAAACGCTTCACCGGCCAATCCGTGCCGGCGACCGGCATGTCCATCGGCGTCGACCGTCTTCTGGCCGCGCTGCGGGCGACGGGCCGGATCGGGTCCAAGGCCCTGGGCCCGGTCGTGGTGACCGTGATGGATCGCGACCGGATGAGCGCCTATATGGAGATGGTGACGGAGCTGCGTCAGGCGGGCATCCGCGCCGAAGTGTACCTCGGCAATCCGAAGAACTTCGGCAACCAACTCAAATACGCCGACAAACGCGAAAGCCCGGTGGCGATCATCCAAGGCGGCGATGAGGCGGAGCGCGGCGTGGTGCAGATCAAGGATCTGATCCTTGGGGCCAAGATCGCGGAAAATGCCTCTCTCGAAGAGTGGAAAGACCGCCCGAACCAATATGAAGTGCCGCGCGATCAGATGGTCGCGAAAGTGCGCGAGATCATCGAGAGCTATAGCTGATGCCCCGTTTTGACATTCCGAAAGCGGCGGTCAAGGCCGAGGCCGCGCGTCTCAAAGCCTTCTTCGAGGACAGCGGTGCGCAGCCTGTGGAGATGGACATTCTCCTGCCCGCGGAGGTGCTTTTGGACCTCTACGGCGAGGACATTCGCGCCCGCGCCTATGTGACCCATGACCCGGAGCGTGGCGAGATGATGCTGCGCCCGGATTTTACCGTGCCGGTGGTGCAACAGCACATGACCGATGGTGCCGAACCTGCGCGCTATACATACGCGGGCGAGGTGTTCCGCAAACAGGAAGACATGCCGAGCCGGGCCAATGAATATTTTCAGGTCGGCTATGAGGTGTTCGACGGCGTCGATCCGGCGGCGGCGGATGCGGAGGTGTTTGCGCGCTTTGCCGAGGTGCTGGCGGATGCGGGGCTGCATGCCGCCACCGGCGACATCGGGATTCTCAAGGCCGCCGTGGCGGGGTTGAAGACCACCGAACGCCGCCGCGCGGCGTTGCTGCGCCATATCTGGCGGCCGCGCCGCTTCCGCGCGCTGATGACGCGGTTTTCCGAGGCGGGTACGGCGCTGCGCCAACAAAACCTCGACCGTGTCCGCGCCAATCTCAACGAGGCGGAAGCCCCGTTCATCGGGCTGCGCACCCAGACGGAGATCGACAGCCGGATCAGGGCGCTCGAAGAAGACGCGAGCGAACCGCCGATTTCCGCGTCCGAGATCGAGCTTCTGGACGACATCCTGTCGCTCAAGGAGACCCTGCCGCATGTGCTGTCGCAATTGCGCGATATTGCCGTGGACCTGCCCGCGATTTCCGAGGCCGTCAGCCTTCTGGGGCGTCGTATCGACGCGTTGGCCGCGCGGGGCGTCGATGTTGAGAACCTCGATTTCGAAGCCTCTTACGGGCGCACCTCGATGGAATATTACGACGGGTTCGTCTTTGGCTTTTACGCCGAGGGCCGTCCCGATTTGCCGCCGGTCGCAACCGGCGGGCGCTATGACGCGCTGACCGCCGTTCTGGGGCAGGGGCGCTCCATTCCGGCCGTGGGCGGGGTGATCCGCCCCAACGTGCTTCTGAGCCTGAAAGGAGGCGCGTGATGGTCGTCAAACTTGGCGTGCCCTCCAAGGGCCGGTTGATGGAAAAGACCTTCGAATGGTTTTCCGAACGCGGCGTGATGTTGTCGCGGGCGGGGGCTGAGCGGGAATATTCCGGCGCGGTCGAGGGCATCGAGGGCGTCGAGCTTGTCCTGCTCTCCGCCTCCGAGATCCCGCGCGAACTTGCCGCCGGGCGCATCCATCTCGGCGTCACCGGCTCCGATCTCGTGCGCGACAAACTGGCCTCGTGGGACAGCAAGGTCGCCGAACTTGCCGTCATGGGCTTTGGCCATGCCGATCTGATCATTGCCGTGCCGAAATGTTGGACCGATGTCGACACGCTGGACGATCTCGACGCTGCCGCGTCGGCCTTCCGCGCGCGGCACGGGTTTCGGTTGCGCATTGCGACGAAATACCACCACCTCGTGCGCGAGTTCCTCAAGCTGAACGGTGTGGCGGATTATCAGCTCGTCGACAGCCAGGGCGCGACCGAAGGCACGGTGAAGAACCTCACCGCCGAGGCGATCGCCGACATCACCTCGACGGGGGATACGCTTCGGGCCAACCACCTCAAGGTGCTGAGCTGCGAGCCGATCCACCGGTCTCAGGCGACGCTGTTCAAATCGCGCATGGCGCATTGGACGGAGGAGACGCGGGCGACGTTGACCGAGCTGACCGAGATGATGGGGCTGGGGGACTGAGCCACGGAACAGGGGGGGCTCCCCTGTTTCCTTTGTTGCCCTAAATACTCAGATCACGCCGATCTCGGCCAGCGCCTGTGCCAGTTCCGGCGGCAGATCGGGTTCGTTTTCGCGGCCCTGCGGCAGATCGGCGGGGGCGTCTTCGGGCTTGAGATAGCGCCAGCCCTGAAACGGACGGCGCAGCGCGTTTTGCGTGCGGATCAGCGGCGCGGCCAGTTGGATGCGGCAGCGGCGCACACCGTCTTCGCCGATAACTTCTTCCAGTCCCACGATTTTCTGGCGTGCCTGAATGGTTCCCTTGATCACCCAATAGAGCGATCCGCCCTTCAGGAGCTTGTCCTCCTGCTTGGGCCACATGCGGGTGGTGTGGCCGCGCAGACCCTTGGGGGCGGCTTCGATATAGGCGTTCAGTTCATCGAATGAATCGACGCCAACGCAGAGTTTTACGAGATTTATGTGATCAGACATCAGATTGCTCTATGTGTGGTATAAGAGCATAGGCCCGGCCCGCGATTCTTCAAGTTGATCCGCAGGAGGAAGGCGACTTGCTCTGCGCGCTCTTGCATTCACGAACGGAAAACACCGCCATGACCCGCTTTGCCGCCCCCATCGCCGAACAGATCTGGGACATGAAATATCGGCTGAAAGAAGCCGACGGGACTGTGCTGGACCTGTCTGTGGAGGACAGTTGGCGGCGGGTGGCGCGCGCTCTGGCGTCGGTGGAAAAGGACAGCGCGGCGTGGGAGGAGAAATTCTACCACGCGCTGGAGGATTTCAAATTCCTGCCGGCTGGGCGCATTCTGGCGGGGGCGGGCACGGGGCGTGCGGTGACGTTGTTCAACTGTTTCGTCATGGGAACGATCCCGGACAGCATGGCGGGGATTTTCGACATGCTGAAAGAGGCCGCGCTGACGATGCAGCAGGGCGGCGGCATCGGCTATGATTTTTCCACCATCCGGCCCAAGGGGGCGGAGATCAGGGGATTGGCGGCGGATGCCTCCGGCCCGCTGTCGTTTATGGATGTCTGGGACGCGATGTGCCGCACGATCATGTCGGCGGGCTCGCGTCGCGGTGCGATGATGGCGACGATGCGTTGCGATCACCCGGATATTCATCAGTTCATCGAGGCGAAACAGGATTCGGCGCGGTTGCGGATGTTCAACCTCTCGGTGCTTGTGACCGACGATTTCATGGACGCGGTGAAGGCCGACGGTCCGTGGGAGCTGAGTTTCGGCGGCAAGGTTTATCACACGGTCGAGGCCCGCGATCTCTGGAACAAGATCATGCGCGCGACCTATGATTATGCCGAGCCGGGCGTGATCTTCATCGACCGCATCAACAAGATGAACAACCTCTCCTATGTGGAGACGATTGCCGCGACCAACCCCTGTGGCGAGCAACCGCTGCCGCCCTATGGCGCGTGTCTCTTGGGCTCGATCAACCTTGCCCGTCTGGTGACAGACCCGTTCGGGCCGGGCGCGGAGATGGACGAAGAGGCTTTGTCCGATCTCGTCGCGACCGCCGTGCGGATGATGGACAACGTCGTGGACGCGTCCCGTTTCCCGCTTGAGGCGCAAGCGCAAGAGGCACAGGCGAAACGCCGCATCGGGCTTGGCGTTACGGGGCTTGCCGACGCGCTCTTGATGATCGGTCAGCGCTATGGCTCGGAAGAGGCCGCCGCGACCTGTGAGACATGGCTCAAGATGATCGCGCGCGCGTCCTATCTGGCCTCCGCCGGATTGGCGAAGGAGAAGGGCGCCTTCCCGCTTTTCGACAAGGACAAATATCTGGCCTCCGGTTCGCTCAAGATCATGGATCAGGACGTCAAAGACGCCATCGCCAAAGACGGCATCCGCAACGCGCTTTTGACCTCCATCGCCCCGACCGGCACGATCAGCCTCTATGCGGGCAACGTGTCCTCCGGGATCGAGCCGGTGTTCGCCTATGCTTACACCCGCAAGGTGCTGCAAAAAGACGGCTCGCGCACCGAAGAGGAGGTCGTCGATTACGCCGTCAAACTCTACCGCGACAAGTTCGGCGCGGATGTCGAGCTGCCCGAGTATTTCGTGAACGCCCAGACGCTCGCGCCACTGGATCACGTCCGGATGCAGGCGGCGGCGCAGAAATGGGTCGACAGCTCAATCTCCAAGACGATCAACTGCCCGGAAGACATTGCCTTCGAGGACTTCAAGGAAGTTTATATGGAGGCCTATGAGACCGGCTGTAAGGGCTGTACGACCTACCGCCCGAACGATGTGACGGGGTCGGTTTTGTCCGTGTCCGAAACCACGGAGAAAGCCCCGGAACAGGAGATCGGTGCGGAGGCCGTATATCTTTCAGAGCCGCTCGACCGCCCGCAACAGCTCGAAGGCAATACCTACAAGGTCAAATGGCCGGACAGCGAACATGCGCTCTACATCACGATCAACGATATCGTGGTCGGCGGGCATCGTCGCCCGTTCGAGATTTTCATCAACTCGAAGAACATGGAGCATTTCGCCTGGACCGTGGCGCTGACCCGGATGATTTCGGCGGTGTTCCGGCGCGGGGGCGATGTGTCCTTTGTGGTCGAAGAGCTGAAAGCGGTGTTCGATCCGCGTGGCGGGGCGTGGATGAAGGGCAAATATATCCCCTCGATTCTGGCGGCCATCGGCGGCGTGATCGAGACGCATCTCGTCACCATCGGCTTTATCGAGGGCGAGGGGATGGGGCTCAAGGCCGACCCGAAATCTGAGGTGGTCGCGATCGGAGAAAAACCGCGCGGCAAGGCCTGTCCGTCCTGCGGTGCTTACGACATGCGCATGGTCGAAGGCTGCATGACCTGCGCCTCCTGCGGCCATTCGAAATGCGGCTGAGTTAAACGGCTTCGGCAACCAGTGTGAGACCCGGCATAAAACGGCCATTATTAGCGTTTTTTGACCATTCCGACACAGATCAAATGACCACCGACAACCCGGTTTGTCGGTGGTTTCTTTTTATTTCAAGAACTTAGGGTCGCCGTGTCGGTTTGCACCGACTGACTTTGGTGTGGGCCAGCGGAGTGCTCTGGTGCCGTTGACCTGGGAAGCGCCATGTTCTCATAACGTTCTCAAGGATCCGGATCCTCTTACTGAAACCCCTGGCAGCCGCGCGCTGCCAAATGTTGGTCGCCAATCGAATGGCGCGCCGGCTCATAGAGGACATCCAATGACACGGATCCAGTTTATCGATGTGAACTTCCCACCCAGCAACTTGCCATCCTCTCTCGATATCGAGAGTCGTCTGAAGCGGCACCTTCATCAGTTGCGCCAGAAGACTGGTACTGTGCGGGAAGACTATTTTCTGGAAGATTTGGACCGGCTGAAGGTCAGGCGTCGGACCGAAGCCTATTTGAATGCCGTCGCCCGGAAGTCCGGCATGGGTCACCTGGACAAAGATGATCGGAAGAAGCTGGAAGTTTTCCGAAAGGGCGCCGAACTGAAATCGGTTGAAACAGAACACCGTGCGGATGAGATTGCTTCCGCCCTCCACACCGAAATGCCCTGGATGGCGGAAGCGACCGAGCACGTGTGGCAGGACATGCGCGCGTCGGTGCGCAACGGTGACCCCGCTCCCCGGCTGAGGCCGTTGCTTTTGGTCGGGCCGCCGGGGATCGGTAAAAGCTTCTGGGCGCGGTTGCTCGGTGACAAGTTGATCGTGCCAACGACGGTCATTGAGGCAACGGGTGAACCCGCTGCGTTCTCCGTGACAGGCAGCCAGAGAGGCTGGGGATCCGCAGGTCCAGGGAAACCGCTGGAAGGCATCATGGCCAGTGGCATCGCGAACCCGGTCGTGGTGGTCGACGAGATCGAGAAAGCCGGTATCGTGGACTCGAATAGGGGAATGAGATTTTCGCTAAGCGAGGGCATGCTCCCCCTTCTGGAACGTTTCACTGCGGCCCGGTGGTCATGTCCATTTTTCCGGGTGTCGTTCGACATGTCTTGGATCACCTGGGTGATGACCGCAAACTCCCTAAGTGGTCTGCCCGCCCCGTTTCTGAGCCGCTGTCCTCCCCTGCATCTGCCGGCCCTGTCCGCAGAGGATCTGAAAGGGTTCGCGACGAGAGAGGGTGGCCGCCGCAGCCTGCCAGACGATGCAATCGCTGCGGTACACGAGGTGATCGCAGCGATTGACAAGCCACAGCTCGTCAGCCTGCGGTCCGTGGTGCGCATGTTGGATGCTGTGGACCAAGCGATACATCGCCCGGTGCTTCATTGACACGGGCGGCTGCGCCGGGACGGTATTGGACGTCAACATGCCTCACAGACGGTCTTCATGATGGTGAAGGGACAGAGAAATGACAGACGACGACAAGCCGCGTTACTTCAGCTTCGAGGAGCGGCAACGGCAGAAAGCGCGAGCTCGGCAACGAGACGAGGAGCGGCTGGAACGTGGGGAGATTTCACCGCGGGAACTGCAGGAGGAGAACATGCCGTTTCGAAAACTCAGGCGCGACCGGGTGGCGATCTATAGAAACAAGAAGACCGGCGAGTTTGTATGGATGTCCTTTGAGCGGAAACGGGGGGCCGAAGATGGCAGTGAGGATTGACGGTTGAGCACTGGAGCCTGCCGCCACTCAGTGTGTGACAGGGCCTCATTCTTGGCAGTTGAAACGATATGGCCGCCCTTCGGTGGTCCCGTGTTCAAGGCAGGTATCTGGGGACTTTTGTTCTGATGAACTGTATTTGAAGCGTTCAAACCGGTGAAGAAGCAAAAAGGGAAGCCGAAGCTTCCCTTTAAGAATTTCGCTACCTACTTCGTAGCTATCCGATACTTGCTCCTTACGAGTCAGACCTCGGATCACGGTGCCCGCGTAGACCTGAGAAGTTACCTTCTCTCCATATTTAACGACCATCAGGTTGACACATGGTCGAAAGCCGAAGCCTGAACACGAAGGTAGGTGATCGCTGAGCGTTTGTCAATGACGGTGCAGTACGTTGCAATGCTAGAGGTCGCTCAAGTATGAGAGGTAAGAGACCGAGGCACCATGCCGATTTTGCAAGATTTCCCGAATCGAAAACAAGGAGGATCCTGTGGCCAGAAGGTCATCAACTACTAGAATGCGTTGGCCAGAAACCGGGGGCGTGTCTCCTTTAACCTTAAAGAAGTGAAACAAAGTCCGCACATTATTGGCCACTAGCTTTGTTTGGTACGTCTGATCCGGTTCGATGCGTCCCAGTTGATCCAGTTCGTCATCGAAGGCGTCTTGTTGACTCCGCTTCAATTTAGGTGGGGTTGCCCGAATGTCTTCCAAGACTTCACCAACTGTCTTCTTCACGAGGAAAGCTGAATCCAGTATCGGTACACCTGATATGTCCGAAACCATCGTAGTGAACCGCCCGCAGAATGGAGAAGATGAAGGCGTGGGCAGTAAGTAATCATGCCGCTGAAGCTCCTCCAAGCACTTGGTCAGAATATTCCTTGCCCGTGCGTCAAACTGAGTGCGCCAGAATGGCAAAATTCTATACGACCCCGTGTCTTTTAGGGCATGAATCAACGGGTTGCCGTCGTCCCAATCCCGTCCTCCCAAATAGTTTCGCTTGAACACATGCAAAGTGCTGATGCCGCCCTTTCGCCCCCGGGTGGGATTGCTGGCCACAAGGGTATTCACTCCATGCTGGTGGGTGTCATTGATGGTGACATATCGTGTAGCTGAAACCTCGATACCCAATGTGAAGCCTTTGAAATATTTGCGCAGTCTTCTGCTTAGACATGAATTATCGCCGTAAAGAAAGTATCTTTATATACGCATGGCCGCTCCAGTTTGGATACAGGCCGGAGCGCCAACGACCTGCATCCAAGGGTGCCTCATTCAAAAGCGGAGATTCTTTGAGTGAGAATAAATTCTAAATGTACTTGCGGTAGTCGCTACTCACCTTTTGTCCCTCAGGTAAATATTTCAGCACATCGCCGACTTTTCGTGCTGCTCGTATGGGGATGGGTAGCCTTTGATTCATTTGTGTGGAGTTCCAGTTTACCTTTGTGAGACTGAACACCTCTTTTGCTATCTGTTCGATAGTGCTCTCGCTTTGTGGATGGGGACAAATTAACAGAGGGTTTGGGACATAAAGGCCTGGATAGGTGCCGTAGTAGGGAATGCTGCCGTTGGTATAGAGCAGCCCATTGCCGTCCAACTCAACGAAGGTGCCGCGGAGGACGGGGAAGTCGCCGTCGCGCAGCACCTTGACCGAATAACTTTCGTGAACCCAAATGAGATCGCGCAGTTCCACACCTGCCTCGTCGAGCGCCCTGCCAACACCCTCGGCCTCGTCTTCGCGAAAGCGCGACGTCTTCATGACAATGACGCGTGCTGGCATTGTTCTATGGACCGACTTGTAGGCGGCCAGGGCACTCTCGGTGAGCTTGTGAGCCTCATCAATGGTGAGGAATGGATGACGACCCCGCGATTCTGACTGCGCAGGGCCACCTCTAAGAATGAATCCTCTGCCCCGCTCATCGAACATTTGCGCAGCGCTGGTCCATATCTCGTCGGTTTTGGCATCCTTGAAAAAGCTGATGCCAATGTAGCAGGCGGTGAACTCACCTTCTTCCGGCAATCTGCGCCAGGGCACCTTGCCGCTTCCCTTGTAGTATAGCGTCGTCATAAGGTTCCATGCGAGGTCAGCACGATCTTGGGTTTGGCGGTCAGAGTTCTCCTTAATCTTGCGGGGGATCTTAGCGTCGGGGTTGATCACATCCTCCCAGACAATCTGAATTGGAAACCTGAGATCCATCGCTCTGGCCTTTAGTAAGCCGCGGAAGTTCGGAGAGGTTTCCTTGCCAGCTTTCGCCTCGGTCGCGTTATCCCCTATGACTTCGTTAGTGCCCGCCCGTTCGTTCCTCCAGACTCGTTCGATCAGCTTGACAGGGAGCGAAACCATGACCACGTCCGGCCGTTCATGATGCGCCTCCAACTTTTCCAGTTGCGCCATAACTGCTTCGACGGCCATCTCCACAGCACGCGCATCGCTCGGTTCCTTGGCAATCTTCTCGATCTGACCTTTCGTCAGTACCCCGTCTTCGTCCGCTACCATTTCAAACCGGCACCGATATGGGTTCTGGTTTCGCAACCCGGGGAAGTCCGGGTGAAGGTTCGGGTGCTTTTCGGTCTTGCCCTCGAACCCATCTTCGATCGCATTGAGAAACTCGCCTGATTTTTCGACGGTCAGAGCGCTGCCAACAACGCCGACTTTGATGGTGTCGCCCAGGTTTGGTTGTAGTGGGCCCGCCTGTAGCAACCCCAATCGCGGATCAGGATGATGGTGTTTGTCACCAAATTCCAGTTCAGGCTCCGGAAAGATTTTTGTCTTGAAGTCGCTCATAGGTCGAAGCTGCCTTGTTCATTCGAGCCGGACGGCTTCTTCGGCTTCTGCGCCTTTGCGCCCCAAACGTCCTCGGGCACGCTCTTTGGCAGTTCGATGGAAGGTGGGTCACCAAACTTGATGATGCGATCTGTTTTGGTATCGGGTGCCAGCAGTTTGCCTGCATCTTCAAATTCCATACCCGACAGCAATCGATGCCACATGATCACCTGGCCTCGAACTGTGTTGTTTGTGTCGAGGCGCTTTTTCCCGGACAACAAGGCATCCGGATAGTTGAGTGCGTGTTCTCCATCCGAAGTGAAGTAGTAGGAAGGATTGACGATCAGGTACCATTGATCCGCCAATCGCTCGAACCGGGGATGGAATGAATGGTGCCGTACATAATCGACGGGTCCCTCCCCCTTTGACTTCTGATAGACGCTGACAACGTCGGCCTGTGTCTTCTGCTTCGCCCCAAGATAACGAAATTTGCGCGCGACGACTCCTGGCGTTGGTAAGAAATAGAACTGTTTTTTCTTTCGGTCCCATCCAAGCAAATCCCGAAAGTCATGCGCCAAAGTATGCCGCAACAGACCCGCAAATTTGTATTGCTGATCCACTGCGTCATGTTGTGCCAGAAAGTCGGTTTCGATCCGTTCGACCTGATCCCGTTCGACCAGGTCGCGAACGGGTGTGGTTAGTGGGTCGCAGAATGTCCAAAGCGAGGTTTCATCGATCATCCAATCGTACCGTTGACCTTCCCGGACCTTACTCATCCGGGCGAGCGCCTTTTGGGTGGAGAGCTGTGTCTGTGCGACGAAGATTTCCTCAGGAAGCTGCAGTGGTACCATGTTGATGATCGCTTCTTCCCCTCCCCCTAGTGGCGGGACATAGTAACCGTGACCTTGCTTGGTGACCGTCAGGGCCGCGAGGTGGTCCTTCGCGCGTCCGTCCAAGACGTCACGCTCCTTATCGAACTGCAATGTGCGTTCGGCCTCGCCAACGAGGTTTTCGAGCGACTTCCAAAAGAACGTGTCATCCGATTGCCTATAGAGAACTAGGATAACGGGTAAGTTGGAACCGCGCCAGTAGTCGAAATCCGATGCGCGGACACGATAGGTAAACCCGGAGCCCGTCTCACCGACATATCTGCCACGCTCGGTAGCCTTCACCTGAACGGCGATCATCTTTGCCGTAGGTTGATCATCATCCATCACCTCAGCTATACCGTCGATCCCTGCCTCCAGTCGCGACCGACCATCGAATTGGAACCCAATTCGTAAGAATTGAAGTTTGGCAGCCTGCTCTCCGATTTCGCCAGTTCTTTGGCTGGGTGTGATCTTCTTGTTCACATCTCGATTCCTAAAACGGTCTTTTCGAGATGTATCACCTTATTTGGCGCAACATAAGGTATGGGATACAAGATCTACCGGGCATCCTTGCAATGCGTCAGGTTGCGGAAATCACCTACAGTGCGATCTGGAATCATCCCTCGCAACTCAAACTTCTCGAAACCGCCCTTCGTGTAGGGCATGCCCATTCGATAGCCCTAGAAGCATCAGCCGCCCTTCTGCTTTACCAAGCTCATCGAGCTATTCACCGATTGCCTCACCTGTACGAACATCCAGCGCCTTGACGACATCATCAAACTGGTAGTGCCGCCGACCATCCACAACGGGCATGTTCGGGCCCGTGCAATTCGCCTCAAGGATCTCGACAATCCTCTCCGGCAGGTGCTTTGGATCGACAGGCAGTCCGGCCTGGAGCGCTCTGCGGATGATCGACACAGTAACCAGCGTGTCCGCATTAACTTTGTCAGCTTCAGTCAGCGCGCGTGCCATCTTTGGGCCCTGGGCTGGCTCAGGAGGACCGACGAAGTCCTCTCGCTCTCGACGGATGTCATCAAAGGTGGGGCGGTCGCTCATGCTTCTCCTGTGGCTCTCTTGAACGGTGGGCCTGTCGGACATCGTCGTCACGGTAGTGATGTCGATGTCGGCGGGCAGGTCAACTCACTCACCCCGGCGCGATGTGGCCTCCCCGAGTGGCCTACGGCATTGAGATAGAGGATCAGACAACTTTGTGACCCTGTAAGCAGGTCCGTCACTTGGCCTTGGTGCGCGCCGCACGCCGGGCCAGCGCCACAACCAGGTCGGTCCGCGTGACAATGCCAACGATCTTTCCGTACTCGAGCACAGGAACGGCGTCTGTATCTCCCTCTGCCATCATGGGCAGCAACGCCCCGATCGGGGTGCCGGTGGTGGCGCGCGGCCCGGCGACGCTCATGATGTCAGCTGCCGTCACGGGTTTTTCCCGACTCCGGTCCAGCAAACGGCGGAAGGCAGCGCCAAAGCCTCGGTCGAGGCGCAAGGCATCATCGCGGGCCTGGCTGATAAGGTGCATCTGGAAGATCACACCCTGGAAGGTCTGTTCCGTCCCGACGACCGGCAGAGATGTGAAACGATGCTGCCGGAACAGATCGGCGATCTCGCCAAGTGGGGTTTCAGGGGAGACGGTGACGAGGTTGCGCGACATGATATCCTGCGCAGTCAACGGACCCGAAGACTGTGCTGCGGCCTGAAGCTCGGCGGCTCCGATCAGTCGGGCAAGATCCTCGACCCCGAGGTTGAATGATTGCCGATAGCGTTCAAGGATACCTGTTAGCTCCTCTTCCGAAAGCCCGAGAAGTTCCATCGGATTGCGATCTCGTGTGCCGTGGCTGCTTGGGTCATCGAACTGCCGGAACGGGTAGTGGCGACCTGTCAGTCGGGCATAGACGGTTGCCAGCAGGACCAGCGATATTGTCTCAACCGCGATCGGTGTCAGGGCGAACCAGAACCCCAGATGCGCGATGGCGTCTGGTGACATGGCCGCGGTCATGGCCACGGCTCCGGCGGGCGGATGGATTGCGCGACACAGGATGGTCGCCGTGATGGCCAGTCCGACGGCAAGGGCGATGCGCAAGGCGGGATCTTTCACCAAAAGGCAGACCGCAACCCCGACGAGGGCCGCAACTGTGTTGCCGACAATGGCAGACCACGGCTGCGCTAGGGGGCTGTTTGGAACGGCGAAGAGCAGAACTGACGAGGCACCGAAGGGTGCGACGAGATAGAGGCCGAGGTCCAGATCTACGACGGGCGACAAGAGGAACAGTCCAGTCAACGCCAATCCGATGAGCGCACCAAGCCCCGCGCGTAGCGCCTCTCTGGCTGGTACATGGGCCACAGCCGGGCCGAGAGATCTCAGAATATGCAATGCAATGCGATGCCTCTACGGGAATTTTTGCTGAAATTTTCACCAGCTTGCAAAAAGGTCAACCTGTAGGGCCCTTAAATGAAACAGGGCGTATGATCAGGCTATTGTGATGGAGTGCGGGCGATACTCCCCCCTGCGAGGTGAAGATATGCTTGGGAAAGTGTCTGGTCAGCTTCTGTCGCCGATGACAAAATCGGTCCATGATCGAATTTCGCAAACTCACTGACGTCGAGCCCGCCCTGCAGTTGTCTCCGTTGCTTCGGGCTGCGCACCGCACCATGCAGTATGCCGCCGAGAACAATGGCATCGGCTTGACCTCCACGAAGGCATTTCAGCGCAAGTTCGTCCATTGGGCCCTGGAGCATGTCGACTGGCCGGGATACGGGCCGGAGAAGGCCTTCAAAGTCAGCAAGGTGGTCAACGAGTACGAGTTTCCGCCGATCCAGATTGTGCATTTCTTGTTGTTGCAGCGGAAGCTCGGGCGTAACTACAAGGGCAAGTTTCTTCTGACGAGGAAGGGGAAGGACCTCCTAACAACCCCCGGTGTACTCTTCGGCGAATTGATCCCGTTCTTCCTGCTGGAGGTTGACCACACTTCATATGGCCGCCTGGACGAGCGCCCTTTCGGGACATGGGATGTCTGGCTCAACGTGATGAATGTCGAACTGGAGCAGGGGCTGACGGAGAGGCAGCTGTATGGTCTGTTCTATGGGGATGGGCCGGATTGGGATAATGCAGGATGGCGGGAACTCGCGGCGTTCTCCAGCTACGTTCTGAAGCCTTTGGAATGGGCCGGGCTGATCTCGGTCCATGAGGTTGAGGGCGGTAGCCGGCGGGACTGGATGTGTTTCAAGACGGCGCTTTGGAGGGAGGCGCTTCGGCTGGAGACTGATCGGGAGGTGAGGCCGGCGGTAAGGTGCTGAGAGATCAAGGCCCGCCATTTCGGCGAGCCTTTTGTTGCGGAGCTGGGATCAGTCATAGAGCATCAGGCTCGTCTGCGCCGTGTTCTCAGCATCCATGTCGTTGTCGGATCGTGTCACGATGGCCCTCCGATCTTTCAGATAGGTCAGATCAGTTCAAGAGCTCAAAAGATGAGCCAGATCAACAATGTCGGCTGCATCAGCACCGGTGGATACCCTGTTGTTCATCATTTGACCAATCACGTATCTCAGCCGATCCACATCGCCGGATTTAGCAGCTTCTACGCCAGCAGCGACATGTTGATCATGCAGTTCCTCGCCAACAACCATGAAATAATGAACTCTGAAAATCATGACCTCTTTGCTGAACAAAGACAGCGAAGATCGCAGATTGTGAGGCTCGTTTCCGCTTTTAGCCAACGGTATCGGATGACTGAGTTCGACGCGTGAAAGCTACCAGACGGTGTCGTTCAAAACATCGTGTGTGAAATTATCGACTGCTTTGAACGCCGTTCATGGAAGCAAAATCCAACAGGATTCTGAAAGATTCTACTTCCTCTAGGAAGCCAGCGAGTTGAGCTTGTATCCACCTGAGTTCCATGAAAACACTAAAGGCGCAGCATAAGCTGCGCCTGAAAGTTTAGACTCTCTTGGCCCCGGTCTCCCGACACGCCACACCTTGTGAAGCCACCAAGCGAGTACAACGAGCATACGGCCCAAATATTAAGAACACAAGAACAAACTGAGTAATGACGAGCGAACCTTATCCAGGCACCGACAGCATTTTGAAGCGTCAAGTCGATATCATGGAGGCTCTGGCAGAATATGTGTCATTCGTGGCCACGCCTCGCCAAGTGGCAGAGTTTGAGCTTGATGCCACGCGCCTACACCCGACCCTTCTTAGGGATTCGATACTCGAAGCAACAATCACAAAACACAGCTCTACCCGGCATGCTACGGAGCAAAGGCGCCTCATTCACTCGATATATGCGCGCAAAACGAAAGAAATGGCAGCCCTGTATCCCCTTATCTTCTCCACAGAGAATGCATATCGCGCAGCACTAACCAATTACTACCACAGTTATTTCGGAGCGGAAGACTGGTGGAAGAAGCTGGAAGCCTGGTATCTAAAAGAAGGGCTTCGCGGGCAGCGCCTGGAGTTCATCAACGGGAAGAGGCTTGGCGTGAAATTCGCTACAACGCTGCTACGAGTTTTTGACAAACTGGCAGCGGATCCAGACAATTTCACTTCGCTCCGCCGTCAGGAGAACAAAGGGCGCTTCTTTTACCATCTGGCGTTTGGTCAGCTCAGTTTCTTCTTTGATGATGATTGGAGTAATGCTTCCTCCATTTTCAGCAACCAAATCGTGTTAGGGCAAAGAATCTCCAAAACGAGCACGCTCGAAAACTTGGAGAAAGTGCGCCTTGTCAGAAATGAGGTTTTTCACAGCAATCCTGTCAAAAACACGAGCAACTTCGTTCGTGCGGCAGAAGCTCTATTGTTGGCACTCGATTTGAACCTCGGTCGCTTTGATCAAGACCTGAGAAGTGCGCAATATCAACGGCCGAACTTTGGAGACACTGCGACGGGAAACATACCGCCGCTTTGAACTTCCACTTCCTCAAAAGAGCATCAACATGGTGATGAACGTCACACACCGGCGACGAACTCATGGGAGAGCCGGACGGCCAATGCAAGTTTCGTGCTCGATGCTCTGGAACAGGCTGTTCATCAGCGCCAACCCGGATCAGGGCTGGTGCATCATTCGGATCGCGGGTCGCAATACCTGTCAATTCACTACACCGAACGGTTGGCGGAGTCAGGCATTGAGCCTCTTTGGGAAGCGTCGGAGACAGCTACGACAATGCGCTTGCTGAGACGATCAACGGCCTGTTCAAGGCCGAGGCATTCACCGCCGTGGCCCATGGCGCAGCTTCGACGCCGTGGAATACGCCACACTCGAATGGGTCGACTGGTTCAACCACCGCCGACTGCTGGAACCCATCGGAAACATCCCGCCAGCAGAGGCCGCGGCAAACTACTACGCAGCTCTGGAAACTCAGACCATGGCCGCGTAACTTACATCAACCTGCCTCCGGCAAACCCGTGACGGTTCAAGCAATCTAGGGCCGTGTATTCCGTTGATATTACAATCCTGGAGTTCACTCGGACGGCTTTGGCGCATAGCGCATACACCCGTTGCCTCGATAGGTGCTTGCTGCCACGCGACCCTGTGCAAGAGTTGCGCGAAAGGTGCAAGTCCGCACGCCTTCATGAGGCGTTGTACCAATGGTCACCAGCTTGTTGTCGATCAGGACAGTGTTCGGAGAATGGAAAACGTAGGTCTCCCGGAAGGACCAAATGGCTTCGCTCCGTGATCGTTCTGTTGGCGGGCCGATGACAGTAATCACCTCATCAAGAGTCTTGCCGTTGAACTGGCTTTGGCGCGTGGCGGTCATCTTCGGGTTTTCGCAGGCGGCGAGAATGAGCAGAGCGCCCACAAATAGCCCCGCATGAATACGATGCGAGTACATTGAGCACCCCCAGTTCATTCCAAAGCCTCCCAGGCCTTGGTGAAGCCCGTCAATGACAGGACAGGCTCAACCGGGGCTTGCGCTGCATCGAAGAAGGTAACTTTCATTTCATTGCCATGCTTCATCGCATTGATGAGGTTTGGTGTGAGTTTGACACCTGCATGGCATCCGGTGTTGTCGCAAATTTCAAAAGGCAGAATGGCCTCAGATCCCCCGTCAATGCGATAGCGCCAGCCCGTGCTCAGAAGAATGCCGAGCGGAAAGCTTACCAGAAGCGTCGGGTCTTCCCCCTTGAAAATTTTCGCTTGGAGTATCGCACGGGCAGTTGTTGTCTGCGCTACGGTTTGTGACATGCGACAGGGTTGATCTGTCTCACAAGTGACTTGCCAATTCGTGAAGACCAGAGCAGGTGTGGTTTGCACTACGGAATTGTGCGCGGAGGAGATGTCCTCTGAACTCGCCCCTGTAGTGTTGCACAGCACGGCGCAGGTTAGTGCCACTACACGGGGTAAACATTTTATTTGAATGCTCTGTACGGAAAGTATCACCTTGAATGCTCTTTTAAAGTGTAACAGAAAGACTGAGTTTCGATAACTGTTTTTGATAGGTGTGGCCAGATGATTTGCTGTGTCGGTTGTGTGATGGGAGTGGGGCGTGTTTTGGGGCTCATCTCCGAAGGTCATGGAGACAGAGCTTGCGCACTTCGCCCTTCTGTGCCGGCGTTCGCCAGCCTTGCCATGCTCTGTGCCCCTTCTGCGTTGATGGCTCAAGTTGTTGTTTCCGATGGCGGCACAGCGACCGGGATCACTATCGGGTCGGCAGGTCTTGTCACTGTGGATATCGCGCCGGCTGATACCGCGTCCATCAGCCACAATACCTATTCAGCGTTTTCCGTGCCAGCGGGCGGGGTCAATCTCAACAATACGAGCGTTCAAGCCGGTACCATTGTCAATGAGGTGACCTCGACACAGACAACCCATATTGAAGGGCCACTGACTGTGATTGGTCCTAAGGCAGATGTGATCCTGGCCAATCCCAATGGGATCATAGTCAATGGTGGGCGGTTCCAGAACACGGGCAATGTGGCGGTCACCACTGGTGCATTGGGACGTGACCCTGACAATCAGGTTGTAACGCGCGTGAGCAGTGGCGTGATCGAAATCGGCCCGCATGGTCTCAGTGGTACGATGGAAGAACTCGCACTGGTTTCACGCTCTCTGAAGATTGACGGGGCTTTGCGTTATGATCTGCCAGGTGCGGCTTCTCATCTCAACATGATCACAGGCGAAAGCACGGTGAGCTTGGACCGGTTGCGTGGGGGCTTTGGCCAAGACGGGACTGGCCAACTGCCTTGGGCGCAGGTCACGAACCGGGGCGCGGTGGCAAGAGATGCGGTGATTGTAGACATCACTGGGAATGGCGCGGTATCTGCAGGCAGGATTAGCGTCACGGTTACCGATCAGGGGGCGGGTGTGCGCTTCTCTGGTGATCAATTGGCAGCAGTAGGCGGGTTTCGGCTGACTTCCTCGGGGCTGCTGGAAGTTTCCGGCGGTCGGATTGAGGCGCTGGGATCGGTGAATGTTGCGGCAGGAAATGTCGCCCTGACGTCCCGCGCGACCAAGCGGGCCGAGATCACATCCGAGGAAAGCGGCGTCACGCTCGTGGCGCTGGCGGGGGATGTAGAGCTCGGGCAGGCGCGAGTCGCAGGCCGGATCATTTCTTCCGATAATCTGGTCTCCTCGGGAGGCGTAACGATTTCGGCAACTGGCAACATCACGTCATCAAAAAAAGTGGACCAGGGAACAGAACTGGTTTCCGAGGCGGGCGAGATTCTCAATACGCAGAATGCCAGCAACGTGGTGCTAATTGCCGATGGGGCGATCAACCTTGAGGGGATGACCGTGTCGAGTTCAGACGATTTGCGCGTGACTGCGGGCGGGTCCGTGAACTTCTCGGAAGTCTCTGGTGAAGTCGGTGGCGATTTGCGGGTATTTTCTAATTCCGAACTTAGCTTTGAGGCTGCGGCACTGACGGCGCGAAGCGATATCCGCCTTGATGCGACGGATTTGCGTTTTGGGTCGGAAGACCCAGATGAAGAGCGCAGCGAATTAATTGCCGCTGAAGGCGGGTTCACTATGCGGGCGAGCGAAGGGGATATCTTGAACTACGGCAGCCTGCTTCAAGGCAAAACAACCACCTCGAGTGACCCGGAATCGCTGGGAGGCATGACGATCTATGCTGCGGAAGAGCTGCTGAACCGCAGCCTCACAGTTGACCGGTTGGCCGTGGTCTTTGGTGATCAAGACGACCTCCATATCGAGACGGGCGGTGATCTGCACAACGAGACCGGTCGGCTTTTTTCCAATTCAGGGATCACCATTCAGGCTGGGGGGGATATTTTCAATGAGACCTTATTTACCGAAGATGTGGTACCTCTGAGTGTGACGCGTAGCAAAGGACACCGCTTTGCCGAGTCGCTTTTTTTGAAGCGCGCACGTAGCACCCAAGTGTCTGCAGATTTTGGTGACCAAGCCGTTCTTGGTGAGCAATCGTTTATTCTCGGTATTGGGGATGTATCACTTGCTGCACAAAACATTCGTAGTATAGGGGCTGATATCTCCGGCGCCAATGTGAGGCTGGACGCCAGCGGTGTTGTCAGCAGCGAGGCCCGCCAAGTTGGACACGTGGATTTCCGCCAGAACTGTAAATGGTTTTGTCGCACGTCAGGAAACTCGGACTTGCGTTTCGTGGGAGGTTCGATAACTGCTTCTCAAACGCTTACCATCACAGCAGAGGAAAAAGTCAGTAGCCTTGCGGGCACATTGAGCGGTGCGGGGGGGATTTCCATTACGGCCCCGGTCACTGAGTTTGTGCCGGCTTTTTCGCCGCTGTTGATCGAGCACCCGGTAGGCTTAACTGGCTGGTTCCATGGTCACCGAGGCTATCTCACGGGGGGCTACAGTTTTGGGAGCTTGCAAAGCACTGGCGGGGACATCTCCATCAACGGAGATGCCAATCTCGGTGAGGCGGATCTCTTTGCTGCAGGTGAAGTGATTATTGCTGGAACCCGTATCGAATCTGCCCCACCCACGCTGCCCGAATTCTTCGAGCGCCGCCCCATAGGTCTTGTTTGGAATGTCTTTGACTGATGTGCGCGTTGCGAACAATTTTGATTGCCTCCGCGCTTGCGGCAACCTGCCAGCAAGCCGTAGCTCAGGAAGGCGATGCGGGCGAGCGTCTTCTTGAGGAAGAACGTCGCCAGCGCCAGATGGAAGAGCTTGCTCACACTCCGGCAGGTCAGGAAATCACCACACCAGATGCAAAGGGTCCGGTGATTGAAACACCCTGCTTTCCCATTGATGCAATCACGATAACAGGGGTTACCATCTACACAGAGGCAGATGTCGCGCCAATTCTTACCGCTTTTTCGGGCCAATGCCTTGGGCAAGTCAGCATCTCCAATTTGCTGTCGCAGATCACTGCGCTTTATGCCGATGCGGGTTATATAACCACGCGAGCTTATGTGCCGGCGCAGGACCTCAGTTCCCGACGCCTGACCATTGAAGTGCTTGAAGGGCGCATAGAAGCCTATGGTTACCAACAGGTAGACGGGGACGGTACCCGTCGGGCCGGACCACAGCGCAAAATCTCCTCCGCTCTGCCGCAGCGCCCGGGCGCGGTCTTCCAGCTCCGCGATTTGGAGCATGGGCTTGAACAGATGAACCGCCTTCGTTCTTCCGAAGTTAACGCCAATCTCACGGCGGGGGGGGCACCGGGTACCAGTCGGATCGTGCTGACGGAAACCAAGACGGATTCTGTGCGTGGCACGATTGGGGTAAACACCCGCGGCAGCGAGGTTACGGGCCGAACACAGGTGAGTTTCGGAATTGAAGCCGACGATCTTTTGCGCCTCAACGACAGCTGGTCCCTGAGCTATTCGGGTGCGAAGAACAGTAATGCGCTCGCCTTCGGGATTGCTGCGCCATACCGGAGATGGCTCTTCGCTTTGAACGGTTCCTATTCCGAAGAACTGACGCCGGTCGCTGCCATGTCGGATCTGTTTGCTCAAACCGCCAGCGTCAATCTGACGGCAGAGCGTCTCTTGTATCGAAATGCGCGATCCAAATACTTCGTTTATGGCACACTCTCCAGCTATTGGAACGAACGGTATATCAATATCGTCTCGCTGACACCTCAACACCGATCGGCCCTGCGGTTTGGCCTGCGCCACGAGCATCGTCTGGATAAGTCTGTCTTCTCGGCCGACACATTTCTGTCGTTCGGAAGCCGTTTCTTGAGCGCTGACTGGGATGCGTCAGACTTGCATGCAGGAAGTCCGCATGCCGATTTCACCAAGCTGGAAACTCGTCTGACCTATATCCGCCCCTTCGAGAATGGGCACCAATTATCGATGTCGATGGCGGCTCAACTGGCCAACCGTACTCTTTATGGCAATGAGCAGTTCTCAATTGGAGGCTGGGACAGCGTGCGTGGTTATGCTGGGTTCAGCGTAGCAGGTGACAACGGTGTGTATATGCGTACGGAGCTAAGTTTTCCGACCGTCGAGCTCGATCTGAGAAAATGGGGTGAGCCTCTCGGAGAGGCCTGGTTGAACCCTTTGCGCAAAGCTCAGGGTGGAATTCGCTCGTTTGCATTTGTCGATGCAGGCCATGTGTATGCGCGCGCGACAGAGCAGCGCGAGACCCTTTTTAGTGCAGGTTTCGGGGTTTCTGCCCAAATTGGCAAGACAACGATCAACGGTGGTATTGCGGTGCCGCTTCTGGAGGCGGGCGGCCAATATGCAGGAGACGTACAAGCCCATATTGGGCTGACGCTAAAGGCGTTCTGAGGGAGAAGTAGCAGAGTGAGAAAGAAACGACTCGACAGGCAATTCACAGGCTTGTTATCTAGTGATTGTATGATTGATGGCTAAGAAATTGTTGAATCTTTTGATTTTTTATAGAGAGACACGTCTGGTTAGCGTATTGCCTTTGGCCTTTTGCGCTCTTTTCGTCCTTGCTTCTCAACTTTCTGCTCAGGAAGACGGAGTGCATGTGCAGGAAGGCCTTGTGGCATTGAACGCGCAGGATTTTGCCGGCGCCGCGGCGGCGTTTCAAGAGGCCTTTGACGATGGCGACGCGGATGGTGCGTTCTATCTTGGCCGCATGTTGGAGCTAGGTATCGGAGGTATCGCCAATCCGAAGGCCGCTGTGGCGCTTTATCGAGTTGCCAGTGAACTCGGTTCGGCACAGGCGATGAACCGATTGGGCGTATTACATATTCAGGGTTTAGGTGTTCTGCAGAACTATGAGGAAGGTGCGCGTCTCGTTTGTGCGGCGGCTGAACTGGGCGATACAAATGGCGCTTTTAACTGCGGAACAGTTTTGCGAGAAGGCGTCGGCACAGGTAAGGATGAAGACCTTGCCTATGACTGGTTCGCTAAGGCTGGCGATCAAGGGCATTTAGGCGCGATGAATGCCCGAGCGGCTGCGCTGATTGAAGGGAAATATGTGGCCCAGGATATTCCTGCTGCGATGTCGCTTCTGGAACACACGGCTAATCGTGGTGATCGGGCGGGGCTTTTTGCTCTGGCGCAGTTACAGGCAGCCGGTCTCGCAGGCGATGCAGACCTGATCGAGGCGCATAAGAACTTCAACTTGGCAGCCGTGCTGGGCCATCCGCGGGCTGCAGCTGCCCGGGCTGCTGTCGAGGCGGGGATGAGCGCAGAGGACGTCGCTTTAGCGCAGGAACGAGCTCAGGCGTGGCGACCAGTAGAGCTTCCGAAAGAAAAGATAAGCGAGGAGGGGTAATGATCATGAGGTGTTCTCTCAAGACCGTCTTGATGGGGTTGGGCCTTTTTGTTCTTGCAGGCTGCGATACTTCCCAGCAATCCCCTTTAGGCGAGGAGGATGTCTATGCGTCAAGCCCTGATGGTCAGACGAGGTTGGTTATTTTCCGGGACGATTACTCTGGTTTGCTGATCCAGCCCAAAGTGTATGTCGACGGCCAACATGTTGCCACTTGCACGCCAGGAACTGCGACAACTGTCGCAGTTTTGCCCGGATCGCATCGTGTGAGCGGTGCAACTCTCAAAGAAAGATCAATCAACGTGGATGTTCCGAACGGCAAGACGACGTATGTCAGCTGCGCCGTTGGATTTGGTGTTTTGGTGGGCAAGGTTGAGTTTACACACCGTTTTGCTACGGAAGCGGCACCGAAGGTGGCTAAGATGCGAGCCATTGTAGCGGAGTAATCTCCCGGGATTGAAGAGATCAGATTGAGTGGCCAAGTCGCAAAAATATAGTATGCAAGGAACAGTGACATGATGAGTTTGAGTAAGCGAAGTCAAGCGCGTATTCGCAAGACCTTCCATGGGTTTGTGACCCTTGTCTCGTCGGCCGCGATTGTTGTCAGCTCGGTTTCAGCTTCCTTTGCACAGAACATTATCGTGGACCCTTCGGCGCCGGGTACATCATTTTTACAAACGAGCAACGGCACTCCACAAATAGATATTGCTACGCCACAGAGTGGTGTGTCGCTCAATCAGTTCTCGGATTTGAATGTTGGAGTGGACGGCCTCATTCTGAACAACTCCACTTCGAACGGTGTGAGCATTATTGGCCAGAATGTCACCGCCAACCCGAACCTGATGGTGTCGGGGCCGGCGAACACGATTGTGGCAGAGATAACGGGGGGCTCTCCCTCAACGATGACTGGCACAGCAGAGGTCTTCGGGAAAAAGGCGGCTGTGATCGTCGCCAATCCCAACGGGATCGTCTGCAATGGTTGCGCGTTCTTAAACACGAGCAGTTCAACTCTAACGACGGGCAGGCCGATTGTGAGCGGTTCCCGTGTTGATCTGTCTGTGACGGAGGGTACCGTGACAATCGGGCCGGATGGGTTCCAGCCCGGTACGCAGGGCGGGATCATCGGGCGGCATGTCATTTTGACGGGGCCGGTTGTGGCCTCCGGTCAGGAAGCCGGGAATGATCTTCTGGTTTCCGGGGGCGCACAGCGCGTGCAGGGGCTGAACGGGGCCGATCTGTCGGCCTCTCCCATCGTGGCTGCTCCGAGCACGACCGCCAAGACTTCGCCTTTTGCCATTGACGCAAGTGAAGGCGGCAGTCTGACCGGCGGAGATGTGATCGTGCGCAATCCGGAAACGGGACAGGGGGTCAATCTCTATGGGTTCACAGATGGGCGTTCACTAAACGCCGCATCCGGAGGCAATCTCTTTTACAAAGATATTAAAGTCGACACATCTGCGTCGCTCGCAGGGGCTGAACTGCGCCAATATGGCGGGATCACGGCCGGTGGCGATGTCACGATCAATGGCCGGGCTTTCACACTCTATGATGGTCGTGTGATCGAGACGGCTGGTGATATAGAGATCACGGGCGAGGAATTCGTGGTGATCGCGGGCGAGGTGTCGGGTAATAACGTGATCGTGGATGTTGCCACGGGCACGCTGACGAATACCGGTTTCCTGATGGCCGACGGCGATCTGACAGTCGTTGCGGGTGAGGACGTTCGTCAGCAGCGCGAGATCGCGGGAGAATACGATACGGCTCTCGATCCGGCGCTGCAGCAATATATTCAGGCCTACTACGCGCAACTTGCCGCCGGTGGGGCTGAGGCAGATATTGCTGCGGAAATGATCGCCCGGGCCAGCCGTCACGAGTTGGTGGCGGAGTATATCGCACAAGGGGCCACCGCGACGGGTACCAATGTCTCTATTACTTCAGAAGGCGGCAGCATCCTGAATGAGGGCGGTGCCATCGCAGGAACCCGGGATGTCCGCCTTGACGCCGCAGTCGATGTCATAAACCGCTCACTTGCCTTACTGTCAGATAGCGCATGCAGCGGAGAAGAATGCAGCATGCGCACTGACTTCCACACGGCCGAGATACTGTCCGGTGGTGCGCTCTGGATCGGTGCAGGCAACGATATCCTCAATGAGGCCAGTGATATGGCAGCAGCTGGCCATCTCGTGCTTGAGGCAGGGCGTGATATCATCAACAGTGTTGCGACCTCCAAGGTGACCAGCACGACGCCAATCGA
This sequence comes from Celeribacter sp. SCSIO 80788, assembly GCF_051054295.1. Taxonomy (GTDB): domain Bacteria; phylum Pseudomonadota; class Alphaproteobacteria; order Rhodobacterales; family Rhodobacteraceae; genus Celeribacter. The sequence continues at coordinate 3,588,078 of NZ_CP150482.1, forward strand.
TTTCGGTTCCGTTTTCGGCTCCGATACGGGGTACGTCTTGTCGCAGGTCGAAGTGATTTCCCAGCCTGGGCGGATTGTATCTTTGCTTGGCGATGTCGATCTGTTGGCAGGGCGAAATGTCGAGCTTTATGGCTCTCTATTGTCTGCTGGCGGCACACTGTCTGTTTCAGCCGATAACAATGCAGATATTATATCTCTCACGACAGACGAAACCGGAGAGGTACGTTTTGATCAGTCGCAGCAGAAAAAGAATATTTTTAGCGCTAACGTGATTTCCTGCATGGAAGATCGCGTAGCTTTTGAAATTTTCTGCTCACCAATACTATCCCATATTCCTGACGTGACTGAGGCAGCATCTACGGTCTCTGCGACGCTTTCGGGTCAGAATGTATATGTTTCGGCAGGTAAAGACATCGGTTTGGCCGCAGCGCGTATTTTTGCGGAGGACCAGTTGTCCCTTGTCGCTCTGCAAGGGGGCATTCGTGTTCTTGATACCGAAATGCCAGCGTATCTTGATCGCAACGATGATAGACGCCCTGATCTTGTCGAAATCACCAGCGAGATTGCTGAGGGTCTCTTTGGCGCAAATGTTTCCGGCGAAGAGGCTGAAATAGCCGCGAATTATCTGGCGTTTCTGAAGCAAAACGAACTTTTGACCGCCGTGGAAGCTCTGCGACGGGCAGGTAGTGGTGCAAATATCAAGGATTCTGCTAGGGCGGTCGGCGCGCAGTCTTTTATCTCACTCATTGATGGTGACGGGACGGAAGAAGCAAATGCGGCCCGTACTCCACTTGAGACCATCTGGGAAACGCAGGGGGCAGCACTGGAGGCCAACCAGACTGCGATGTTCGATCTGCACCACGAGTTCCGAACAGAACTGGCCGTGCTTGAAGCAGGCCTAAACGCCCCGCCTCAGGATCTGCAGCACCTTTTGGATGCAGCTTTGGTTCAGGCAAATGCAGATTATGACAATTCTGTCGCAGCGGCAGAAGCTGAATATCAAGCCCAGCTTCAAGAAAACGAAGACAAATATGGTCTCGATCATCTCTCCGGTTTCAAGCTCATTGAGGCGAAACTCCGTAATTATGCTCAATTGAAAAAGCAGGCCGATGCGCAGGCCTTGGCGGAGCGTAACTCAACGGTCAACGCCGCAGCCACACAACTCCAGCTTTCGACTTTGGAGGCGACGGCGGCCTTTGCGGAAGTCGATTTCGAAGCCGAAATCGCGTCGTTGAAGCAAGCTTTTGAGGCTGATAGTACTCAGCTTCAAACAGAACGCGCAAACCTGACTCTTGAGCTAAATCAAGCGCTCAGTGATGGGCTGCGTGTGGCCGAAGCGGCCTTGCAGGCTCAGGTTGAACTTGCTGAGCTACGTGGCCTCGCTGTCGCGCAGGGCAGTCTTGATGCAGGTGAGGCGTCGCTCGCCTCAGCCCTGACAAGCCAGGAATTCTCAGGACTCTCCTCTGCGAATACAGCGAACATATTGTCTACATTGTCTGACGACACAGCAGAGCGCGACGCGTTTCTCGCCGCAGCCGCGCGGCATTTCAGCACCGGTGGAAACACTGCAAACCTTGTGTCTTCGCAATTGCCTTGGACGCAACTGGTGGCCAATGGCGACGGGCTGAGCCTCGCATCGGCAACCGAGCTGCACCTGCAGGATGCCTTTTTGGCGACCGATGGACAACTCACGCTGTCGACGCTCGGAGACCTCAGCCTGTTCAGCTCAGAACTTAGTTCGAACTTGCTCGGCGGCGCCACAAGTCTGACCGCAGGTGGCAATGTGACCACGCGTGGTACTTCGGTGCGAACGGCGGGGAAACTGACCATTACAAGTGGTCTCGGTGATGTCGACATTGGCGCCACTGCACGGGCCTATGACCGGACGACAGGCTTCGACAACGTGGTTGGTACGCTTTCAGATGGTAGCTGGAATACGAACCATCACCTGCTCTCGCAGGAGCTGTCTACACTCGATGTCGGTGGAGATCTGACCATCCATGCAGGTGCAGGCCTTGATATTGAGGGTCTCTCAGATGACGCCTTTGCCCTTTTGACAAGCGGGAACCTCATCCTCGGCGGTGTTGTCGGGACGGTGGGCGGCAACGCAACCCTGACATCGAATCGGGATATGGGGTTCATCGCCCCCCGCTCTGAAGTGGCTTACTCCACCGGAAACAGCCGCAATGGCACCGACGTGCTCGACATCCAGCCTCATGTTACCGACCTGACGGTTGCAGGGGATTTCGAAGCTTTCGCCGGGGATAATATGATCCTCGAAGGAACTATGATTGAAGCCGATGGCACGCTGAGCTTGAGCGCAACGAACGATCTAATGCTGTCGGCTGCACAGGAAGTCTATCAGTACAATTCGCGCTCCTACAGCAAGAACTGGTTTCGGAAAAAGCGTTCCAGCCGCGAGATTCTGACTGTTACCCATGACGGCTCCGATCTGACTTCCGGGGCGCAGATGGATATCGAATCCCAGGAAGGTAACGTGATAACGGCAGGAAGCTCGCTGATCAGCGAGGCCGGGGATATCAATCTATCTGCCACACAGGGCGATATCCTTGTTGGCGCCTTCACGGACGTTCATCGCGATCAGCGCCGTTCGAGCCGCTCTTACCTGTTCGGCCTGCTCTCCTCTTCCAGTTCAAACTTCCGCGAATACGCGACCAATACCGGGTCTTCGCTCTTGGCTGGCCTTGATCTGAACGTTGTTTCTGGTGGCAACACCGAATTGGTGGGGGCGCAGCTTGCGGCTGGGAACAACCTCAATTTCAACGTAGGTGGCGATTTGCATGTGCGCGCAGCTATCGATTCTGCGCGAGAAGAGAGCTTTTCGTCCAATGTAGGCTTGATCCTGGCTACGACGGAAACCGAACGTTCCCATCGTGAAACCGCTGTCTTGACTGCGCTGAATGCCAATGGCGACATCAGTTTTTCTGTGGGTGGAAATACCTATCTCACTCTGTACAGCTCGCCAGAAGAGGCCAGCGCCAGCGTAGCAGAACTTTACCCTGAAGAACTCGAAGCACTGGCTGGTCTCGTGCTGCTCGATCAGGAATTGCTCGACGAGTATTTCTACGACGAAACCAAGGCGCTCTCGCCCGCTTTCACGATGGTGCTGACCATCGCGCTGACCTCTGGATTCGGGAACCTGCTGACCAGCGCGCGCGTGACAGGGTTGACGGTCACCAATACTACGACTGGCGTCACCACGCTGACCCATGCAGGCCGTGCCGTCGCTTCCATGGCCGCCTCGACCACTGTGGGCATTGCAAATGGCACGGTCTCGGGCGAGCTTGACCTTGGCGACATCCTCAAGAACGCTGCGGTCTCCGCGGGTACAAGCTATCTGACTTCGTCGATAAACCTTAAGGCAACGGGACAGACTCAAGCGGAATGGGCCGAAGCGCAGGGCAATGCCGCCTTTGCCGCCGTCGATGACTTGGGCACGCGTACGCTTTTGGGCTCCGCTTGGGACCCGAGCCTGACCGCCTCGGTGTTCGGCTCTAACCTTACCGTTGCCAATTTGCTTGAAGGCGCCTTCGACGCAAGCCTCTCTGCTGGCATCCAGACAGCGGCCTATGGAGGCGACTTTGCCGATGCGTTCCGAGGCTCGTTTATCAACTCCGTCGTGGCGCTTGGCCTTGCCGACGCGCAGACCGGGATCGGCGGGATATTCAATGACGAATACGGTAATCCGATCAACGGCGGCGAGGGCTCGCTTGGCCATGTGCTCCTGCATGGGCTCGCTGGCTGCGCAGCCGCCGAAGCCCAGGGTGCCGATTGCGCCGCAGGGGCTGCAGGTGGGATTGCGCAGGCATCTTTTTCAGGAACAGACGCAGTCCAAGGTTTGACCGACGAGCAACAGCTTCAGTACGCTGCTATCCTTGGAGCTGCCGTTGCATTCATCTTTTCGGGAGGGGATCCTTCGAACGTGAGTGTCGGCTCTTCCGTTGCCCAGTCAGGAATGGCGAACAACCGTCAACTTCATCGTAGTGAGGCGGAACTTATTCGTGAAAATGCTCAATTTTTCGCTGAGCAGCAAGGAATTACCGAAGAAGAAGCTAAGGCCATCTTGACAGCCGAGGCTCTGCGCGGTGTGTCGGATGATTTTCGGAACATTGAAAAGAATGAGACCGCACGAACATTCCTCGACAACTTGGCGCTTAACCATGCCAGCGCGTTTCCTGCGGATCAGACGCTATTCGGGGACCTATCGGGAGGATCGTCTTCTGAATATCAGAACTCGCTTATTAACATAGGCAACGTAATCGAGGTCGCTGATTTATATGGGCTTGTTGATATCGGTGGCGGGAACAACACGCTTGCCATGGTGTTCAGCCGCGCGGCACTAGAAGTCCCGCAGTATTATGGCGAGGCGGATCGCCAAGACATTCTGGATCTTCTGACTGGGATGATGGCGCTTGTCGAAATTTTTTCGCTCACTGCAGATGAAATCATCGCGGATAAAGAGAATCCAGACTACGGTGACATCAGAAATGCGGAGTTTCTTGCCGGGGAACTCAGAGCCGAAGCGACCAGACTTGCCGAACTTACGAGCACGGTAGCGGTCTATGGTTCGGGGCATTTTTCCTTTTTTGAAATGCTGGGAGGTGGTGGCGAGGAGGTGGAGAACCTCGCTCAGGCCTACGCGCAAGGACTGGCCAGCATGGCAGGCGGTCTCGAAGGTGCGGTCGGCATTGCTCTAGTCCGTGCGATCAAATATCGTGCAACCGCCACAAATACGGGAAGAGCCATCGAATTTGATGGCCAATTCTATTCGGCAGATGGTTTCAAGTTTTCGAAATCGTACTACGAATATCTTTACAACAACGGGCGTCCTGCGCCCTTCTTGCAGGCTCGTGAGGTCCTGAACAGCAAGCCAACGGTGATGCCTGATCCTCAAGGAGCTGCAGGATATTTCCGCTATGAGGGGGCGGGGCTAGAAATGATCTACAATCCAACCACCGGCCAAGTCGGCCACATTCAACCATTGAGGTAACAGCAATGAACCCTAGTGATGTGAATGCAACGATGGACGCTGGTTTGGACGAATTCGCTCGGGCTAAGGAAAAAGTGAACCAATGCCTTGCGGCCTATAGGCGCGAGTGCCAACGGCAAATTGAAGAGATTGGCGCTGGCTCTCGCTCTGATGCTGAGAAAAGGTTCGATGTGCTCTTTGATATCACCGGCAGGTTATCGAAGGCGTGGTTTGTCCTTGATATCGATATAGGGGCTGATCTGAAGACAGTTGTGCGCGAGTTTGAACGTCTCCATGAACCGCATACTCGCGATTATTGGTACAAACGGTTTCAAGCTGGTGAACGTTGGCCCGCATGACTTACCTCCGCCGCCTGATCCAAAGCTGCCTTCTGTTGCTTATCGCTATCTTCGGGGTGGGGGGCATCCGCCGCACCGGGGGATTGGTTGCGGGGGGCTATCCCGAGAGCGAGCATTCCCTAACGGTCCAATCTCTTGATCTCGCCTTCACAGCACGGGCGCCACCAACTTCCGGCAGAAATCTTCTCTCTAACAGATGTTGCGTTCGCGCAAACCGGTGGCTTGCGCGCTGTGGATGGTGCGGGAACTACAGGGGTAGTGTCGGCGTTTGCGCAGTCCTCTATTGCCTCAAATACTGGAAACGATGGGGATTGGGACACGAGGCGCTATACAGCGATACAGCGTGGTAACGCCATTGAGGACTATTTGGCCGGAACAGACTATAACGGCTGGCCCCGTGTTGGCGCTCAATCTAACGGATATTCACCAGCTTGGGATTTCAATCAGGGTTCAACATGGGTAAGCTTGAAAACCGTTGATACAACTGGTAGCGGCTGGCAATCCACTATGCGCTCTCACATTGATGAACTGCAACAGTGGAGTAGCCCAACCACACTGCATTCAACCAAAGTTCTTGATATTCGAGTGCAGCCTGGGGGTGCCGGGGCAGCACAGTCGTTGGTTGACTATGGCGCTTCCAATGGTGTGCAGGTGGTGATTCATGAATTCTGAGCTGTTTGAACGTCGCTTGTGGATTATTGGGCAGCGAAAGGAATTGCCGGCCTCGGATATTTGGTCGCGTTTTTTGTATGGTTCGTTGCCTGATAGCGTACTTGTTTCATTACGCTCTGAAAGCCGCAACATTGCGTCCATCAAAGCTGGAAAGATCGAAAGCATTTTGGATTCTGAGACCTTTTCTTCTTTTGAGGTCTCAGGAACGGATTTTTGCTTTAACTACGGGCAAAATGGCGGGCAAAACTACGACCAGATAGTGGTTGATAGTGGATCTAAAATTTTAACACCGGATTTTGCCGACGAGCTGGTATCCGAAACGATTGCTTCTGATCCATGTTTTACGCAGGCTCATCTGGTTGATCGGAGATACGAGTATCTACAGAATATTTATGACCCTTTGCAATTTAAGGCGCTTGGTCTTTCGGTGGCTGGTTTGCCTATGAAATCTAATGGTCTGCCTTTTCCTCTTGAGCAAAAGATCGTGGATACGAGTCGCAACCCGGGGCGTTTTGCGTTGCGCCAAGGCTATATCGAGGCCTCCGCAGCGTATATGTGGTTTGGTGCAAATTTTTGGAAAGTAACTGGTTTATCCCCGGAAGCCGTTGCTGCGAAGTTACCTAAAGATGTCTCTATGCGGTTTGATGTCTGCTGGAAGCTTAGGGCATCGTCTGGTGTTTTCCAAAGCGACGAGAATAGAGCTATACAAGATAGAATTAGGCAAGCTGCTTTTGGCTAGAAAGCGCTACTTCCGAATCTCGCCCCATGACCTAAATCTTTTATATAGCTTGACTCCTCACTGCCCTTCATCCCCTTCTCCCACCGCCTGATACTTTGGCATATGAATAGCACGATGCTTTGAGCCGTCTGATGCGTTGACGATCTGTCCGTTTGCGCGTTTGCACCCTACGAACCAATCGACGGTATATCCGCAGATTGGAACGGGGGATGCGGTTCTTGGCCCTTCGATCGCGAACGCGTATAACCTTATTCCGAATGTGCCCATGAACCAGCAAGGTTATCCGAACGGCATTCCTGTTTATCAGATTACGGCTCCGGGGGTGAACTAATGACAACGTATACCAAACCTAGGAAGTTCTATCCTATCTATCAGGCGTTGCTAGCCACCGAATGGCGGGAGCACCGAACCGATGCTGGGCGGTGTTTTGCAAAAGATGAGGGTAATCAGTGCATTGTTCTGAATCTTCGAGAGATAATCTTGAAGGACCGACAGAAGATAGAACTGAATTGGTTTCTGCATTCAAAGGAACTTTTCGGGATTAGCCAAAGGATTTCACCAAACAAGCTCATGAAGTGGTTGCCGCTTACAGCGATGATCGAAAACCCACCGGATCAGCAAGATTCTTTGTTTGTGTTGGATACTGAAGAATTTACATTCGCTCAGGCTGAAAAGCTTATTGAGAAAGTAATAGGTTGGGGGCGAAGCGTAGATCCCAACCAAACTATTCGGAGCATTGCTTCCTCCCCCATCCCTGATGTCGGCGGTGCTCAGCTAAAGTATTTGGCTTCCCTTGCCTACGTTGGTGATTTCAACACGCTGATGGACTATCAAGAGATCTTTCGCAAAGGGCAGCGCATGAACTTCGTCCCTATGATCAAGCCTGAGATGATTGATCGAGCCGTTGATATTGCTCTTGAACGAACTTAGGGTCAGGGTCCATTGATTTCCGGTGGACTGCGTGATTCACCACCCGAAAACGAGCCGTGAACATGTCTGATCTCTTCTGACCGATGTGCAGATGGTGCGTCTTCAGCCTTATTTCCCGAAATCCACGGCAAGCCGCGCGTCGATGATGGAAGTGTGCTGAGTGGGATGGTAATCCCCCCTAAATCTCGGGGGGATTACCATGGAGCAGACTTCGGAGCCACGTCGTCGGCGCAGTATCAGCAGATGACGGACAACTTCCTGACTGGACCGCGCGGAACTGAGCTAATGGGATGAACTGCCTTCCCACCAAACGCTGCTATCGTGGCAGACATAGGTGGAGAGAGGAGCATCAGATGGACATCAAGGTTCTGGGAATTGATCTGGGCAAGACCGTTTGCAGCCTTGCCGGACTGGACGAAGCAGGAGCGGTTGTGTTTCGCAAACGGCTCCAGCGGCATCGGCTGCTGGACTTTCTTGCTACGCTGCCGCCCTGCGTGGTTGCGATGGAAGCCTGCGGCGGGGCGCATCATATCGGGCGTTTCTGTCTTGAGAAGGGACATGAGCCTCGTTTGATGTCGCCGCTCTATGTTCGGCCATATGTGAAGGTCCACAAAAACGACGACCGTGACGCAGAGGCGATTGCTGAAGCCGCGACGCGCCCCACGATGTCCTTCGTTGCGATCAAATCGGAGGAACAGCTCGATCTTCAGGCCTTACATCGTGCGCGAGAGCGCCTGGTGTCAGACAGGACGCGCTTGATTAATCAGGGTCGCGGTTTCCTGATGGAGCGCGGCATCCGGGTAGGAACCGGGCGCCATGTCTTTCAAAAGGAGCTGGCCAGATTAACCGCTGAGGGCAATGACGATCTTTCACCCCGAATGCGCCTGCTCGTGACTGATATGGCGTCCGAACTGGACGTGATCAATGATCGGGTCGCAGCCATCGATGCCGAGATCAAGGCACTAGCCAGAACGGATGCTGACATGCAGAGGCTGATGGAGATTCCCGGCATCGGTCCGACGATTGCCACGGCACTTGTGGCTGCCATCGGCACGGGCAGCTCCTTTTGCAAAGGTCGTGATCTTGCCGCATGGCTTGGTCTGGTGCCGCGGCAGGTCACGACAGGTGGCAAGGCCAAGCTGATCGGCATCTCGAAACACGGCAATCGATATTTACGTAAGCTCTTCATCCACGGAGCTCGAACGGTGCTGCATCTCGTGCGTGACAGGACGTCGCCAATAACGGCTTGGGCAGACGCTCTGAAGGAGCGAGCGCATGTGAACGTCGCGGCAGTCGCCATGGCCAACAAGATGGCACGTATTGCCTGGGCTGTGCTGACGAAGGGTGAGAGATATCGGCCGAATGCCATGAGCGGCCTGTAGTAGGGCAAACGCGCAATCGGACAAAGGAATCTGCGAGCGAGGAGGAGATGGACCAACGACCGATCGGCGTCTTGTCAGTCTGATGGGGAGCATGGCCCCCGAAGTGCCGATGAGCTAACGAGACACAGGACGCGCGACTTCCCATCTTGGTCAGGGGCAAATCGAACGGCCCCGAAGAAAGACCGAATACATAGAAGCAGGGTCAGCGGCGCATCGACAAATCACTTGCAGGGGAAGGCAGTTCATACATACTCCCCATCTCTTGGACAGAATTTGGCGTAAATTAAGCTACTCTCTGCTCCTGCTGATCGGTTTGGGTTTTGTCCTTTCTCAGCCAATAGACCACGGCTGGAGGCCTACCGCCAAGGGCTGAGTGTGGGCGTTGGTTGTTGTAGAAGGTCATCCATTTCCGGATGCCTGCCTTCGCTTCTGAGCCGGTCTCCCAGGCATGCAGGTAGGCGCACTCGTATTTCAGGGTTCGCCACAACCGCTCGATGAAGATATTATCGAGGAAGCGGCCCTTGCCATCCATCGAAATGCGGACGCCGGTCCGGCGCAGTCGATCCGTCCAGGCAAAAGATGTGAACTGAGATACTTGATCAGTATTCATGATCTCCGGCGGACCAAACTTGTGAATGGCCTCGTTCAGTGCCTCAACGCAGAAGTCCGCCTCCAGCGTATTCGAGATGCGCCAAGCCAGCACCTTACGGGTGTGCCAATCCATAATGGCGACCAGATACAGGAACCCTCGGCGCATGGGCAGATAGGTAATATCCGAGCACCAAACTTGGTTCGGACGCTCCACCCGCAGACCTCTCAGCAGATAGGGATAGGTCTTGTGCCCTTTTGCTGGCCTGCTGGTGTTGGGCTTTTGGTAGATCGGCATCAGCCCCATCAGGCGCATCAGCCGTCGTATCCGTTTCTCGTTCACCAAATGGCCGTCGTTGCGCAGGTGCCACGTCATCTGGCGGACACCGAAGAACGGCGTCTCCAGAAACTGCTCATCGATCCGCCTCATCAGGCCAAGGTTCTGCTCGGTCTCGCCCTTAGGCTTGTAATAGAATGACGAGCGCGAGATCGACAGCAACCTGCATTGCTGCCCAATGGACAAAATGGAATTGTTCGGCTCAATCATGTCGCGCCTCACTTGCCGGTCCACGGTTTGAGCTTTCGTGACAAAAAATCGTTGGCCACAGCCAGCTCCCCGATCTTGGCGTGCAATTCTTTCACCTGCTCTTCGTCGATCTCGGGGTTTTTCCTGCCGCCGCGCTCGAACACGCCAGACGCACCTTCCAGCAACGCCCGCTTCCATGTGTGGATCATCGTCGGATGAACCCCGAACCGGCTCGCCAGCTCGGCCACCGTCTGCTCACCCTTCAGCGCTTCAAGCGCCACCTTCGCCTTGAACTCAGGCGAATGCTGCTTCCGTTTCGACATCTCTGATCTCCTTCTCGTCGAAGATCAGCAGACAACAAATCGTAGCTTACGTCAGTGTCCGATTTTCGGGGGGTAGCTCACTTGGTCATCGTGGAGTAGCCCCCTGAAAGTGGTCCTCCAACTGGGATAGATTGTCCCGTAAATTGGAGGATCCGCGATGGCTGGAGAACAAGAGAAGCCGGAAGATATCGTATCGAAGTTTCGGCAAGTTGAAGTTCTGCAGGGGCAAGGCGCGACGATTGTCAAAGCGGTGCGCCAGATCGGCGTGACGACGAACAACATATATATCTGCGGCATGTGACATATACATATAGAATGAAGACTACTCATTGGTTTTAAATAAAAAAACGTGTCGCAGATTTTTGTCACAAGCTGTCACAGCTGGCCTGGTGTTGCCATGATTTGAGGTCAAGTAATTGATAATAAACATTTATTATATTTTGGATGTGTGACATCGCCAATTAGTATGCGCTGCAGCATAAAAAGGGACATGCATGCCCTGTACAGATCCTCGTGAGGTGCGAGATGGATCGTGGTCCTGAACTCAAAAGGGCCTTGTTCCGTCCAATCTGTCCGGTAATTACTTCTATATGGAATTGTGTCATAATCAGATTTTGTCCCGGTGTTTGTCGATCGATCTCGAAGTGGACCCGAGTGAGGCGAAAGTTTTTGCGCTCGCGGCAGTGCGCCACGATGAACGTCCGGCTCTAAAGTCGACCAAAGGTATCAGTCCTGCGCTTCTTGATCAGCTCGAGGCACAAATTGGCGATGTTGCACACCCAATCGGCCACAATATCCTGCAGCATGATCTGGAGCATCTCATTGCGGCACGCCCCCGGTTGTCGGCCATTATGCAGGCGCCGATCGACACCTTGTGGCTCAATCCGCTCGCATTCCCGCGAAATCCCTATCATCATCTGGTGAAGCATTACCATGATGGCCGCCTGGCGACGGGACATGTGAATGACCCCGAGTTGGATGCGCGGCTTGTGTTTGAGGTTTTGGCGAACCAGCTCGATGCTTTTGTGAAGCTGAGGATTGAAGAGCCGGATGCTCTTACGGCCTACCACTACCTGACGACACGCATGGAACGGGCGGGCGGTTTCGATGCGGTCTTTCGCTATGTGCGCGGCAAGGACTGCCCAAGCTACGAGGAGGCCTGTGCCGCGATACGGCGGTTGCTGGAAGGCCGAGCCTGCGGGAAGCGCGTCGAGCAGACATTGAGCCGATTGAGCAGCCCGCAGAATGGATGGCCCATGGCCTATGCGCTGTCCTGGATCACGGTTGCAGGCGGAGATTCTGTCATGCCGCCTTGGGTGCGGGCGCAGTTTCGCGAAGCGTCGCTGATCGTGAAGCATTTGCGAGACACGTCTTGCAAAGACCCTGCTTGCGCTTGGTGTGCCGAACAGAATGATCCTGTCCGCGCGTTGGAAAAATGGTTCGGTTTCCCAAGCTTCCGCCCTAAGCCGGTCGATCCGGATGGTCGCCCCTTGCAAGAACGCATCGTCGACGAGGCCATGTCAGGCAATAGTCTGCTTGGTATTCTGCCGACGGGCACGGGGAAGTCGCTGTGCTACCAGGTGCCCGCACTGTCTCGGTTCGACAAGATCGGGGCGCTGACCGTTGTGATCTCGCCTCTGGTCGCACTGATGTCGGACCAAGTTCAGGGCATGGAGCGGGCAGGTATTTCCTGCTCGGTCACCATCAACGGTATGATGTCCATGCCCGAGCGCCAAGATGCCCTTGATAAGGTTCGGATGGGGGATGCCGGAATCCTCATCATTTCTCCCGAACAGTTGCGCAGTACATCGATCCGCCGTGTATTGGTGCAGCGCGAAGTCGGGCTTTGGGCAATCGACGAAGCACACTGCGTCTCGAAATGGGGGCACGATTTCCGGCCGGACTATCGCTACCTCGGACGTTTCATCAAGGAATTCTCTGGCGATCAGCCGCCCGCGCCAGTGATTTGTCTGACCGCGACAGCAAAGCCGGAGGTTGTGGCGGATATCATCGAGCATTTACAGACGAAAGCGGGTATCGAACTACTTCCTCTCGATGGCGGCGCTTCACGGTCCAACCTGGCATTCGATGTGCGCCCGACGACGAAGAACAGCAAGCTATCAGATGTGCTGACCGTCATTGAGGAACTCCTGCCCAATGAAGGGCGCTCCGGCGCTGTGGTTTATTGCTCCTCTCGGAAAGAGACCGAGCGCGTCGCGGAGTTCCTGAAGTCACAGGGGCTCGATGCCGCTCATTTCCATGCCGGGATGACCGCTGACGACAAACAGGTCGTACAGGAACGCTTCCGTGTGGGTGAATTGCGCGTCATCGCGGCGACAAATGCCTTTGGCATGGGGATCGACAAGCCTGACATCCGACTGGTTGTCCATGCAGATATTCCGGGGTCTCTGGAAAACTACCTGCAGGAGGCCGGGCGGGCGGGGCGTGACAGGGAGGATGCCCATTGTGTTCTTCTGTTCGCTGCGGATGATGTCGAGCGCCAATTCCGTCTCACCGCCAGTTCACGGTTGGCGCGACACGAAATCGGGGCGATCCTGAAGGCGTTGAGACGGATCGACGAGCGCACGAAAAAGACCGGCAAGGTTGTTGCAACCTCCGGCGAAATCGTGCGATCCGAGAAAGATCAGGAGTTCGAACGCGACAGCGCCACTGACGATACTCGCGTCAAGACGGCGGTTTCCTGGTTGGAAGAAGCGCATCTTGTGTCCCGAGAGGAGAACCGGGTTCAGGTCTTTCCATCTTCCTTGCGGGTCCGCTCGGTTGAGGAGGCAAAGACACGTCTCGCCGATGCGGATCTGACCCAAGCATATCGCAAGCAACTCCTGTCCATCGTGGAACATCTAATCACGACGCCAGCAGATGAAGGCGTGTCGACCGATGAGCTTTGCGGCGTGTCGGGTATCTCGCCTGGGGCCTTGCCGAAGGCCATGGCGACACTGGAAAACCTCGGGATCGCACGCAATGATGTGGCGATGACGGTATTCGTCCACGTAGGGGTTGCCCATTCCTCGGCCCAGCGTCTGGCTCAGGCCTCTACACTGGAAGCCGACCTGATCACGCTAATGCAGGAATTGGCTCCGGATTTGGACGACAATGCGCCGGTCCCGCTGAACCTCTCCGAGACGTGCCAGCGACTTCGTGACAAGAGGCATCCGGATGTCCGGCCCGACGCGATCGACAAGCTGGTGCGCGGTATTGCCCAGGATGGTCGTAGCCTGGAGGGTGGGCGCGGGAATATCTCTTTGCGCAAAGCCAGTCGCAATACGCTGATGGTCACTTTGGTGCGGTCCTGGAAAACGGTGCAGGAGACGGCGAAATTACGGTGGTTGGCGGCAGAATTGCTACTGACCTATCTGACAGGGCGTCTGGACAAAGGCGCACGGGGCAAGGACCTTCAGGTCGAGACAACGGTTGGCGACTTGCTGGCTCAGTTGACGCAGGATGCCTTCCTGAAGACCAGTGGCGTACGAGACATGACAAAGCTGCTGGAACGCGCTTTGATGTGGTTGCACGAACAGGGCGTTCTCACCCTTGGCAAGGGGCTTACGGTCTTCCGGTCGGCGATGACCGTCTATCTCGATCCCGCCGGTGGCCAGTTTACTCAGGCCCATTTCGCACCGTTGGAAGATCACTACGGCGAGCAGACGTTGCAGACCCATGTCATGGCGACCTATGCGGAAACTGGCCTTCGGACGATGATCGACGCGGCGCGTTTGTCAGAGGATTACTTCTTGCTCAATAAGGAGCAGTTCATGAAGCGTTGGATGCCGGGCATGGGCCGGGAGGTCCGGCGTCAAACCACCAGCAAATCCTGGGATGCGATTGTCGAGAAGCTTGGCAATAAAATCCAGCAGGAGATCGTGACAGATGATCGGGACCGAACGAACGTTCTCGTTTTGGCCGGGCCGGGGTCAGGCAAAACGCGGGTGTTGGTCCATCGGATTGCCTATCTGCTCAGGATGAAACGCGAGGATCCACGTGGGATTCTTGTTCTCGCCTACAATAGACATGCTGCTGCTGAAATTCGCGTGCGGCTGCGGGCATTGGTGGGGGATGACGCCAATGGTGTTACGATTTCCACCTGCCATGCTCTTGCGATGAAGCTGGTGGGCGCAAGTTTTGTCGGGCAGCGTGCCGACACCGAAGACTTTGATGACATCGTTATGGAGGCCGTGCGTCAGCTCGAGGGAGATGGACTGACGAGATCCGAGGCCGAGGCCCAGCGGGACACTTTGCTGCAAGGCTATCGTTGGATTTTGGTCGATGAGTATCAGGATATCGGACCGGAGGAGTACCAACTCATCTCTGCTGTGGCAGGGCGGTCTCTGGAGGATGCCGACCTGAAGCTGAGCCTGTTCGCTGTCGGCGATGACGATCAGAATATCTATGCCTTCAACGGGGCCTCAATCGAGTTTATCCGCAAATTCGAAGAGGACTACAAGGCGCGGCCAGCTTTCCTGGTCGAAAACTATCGCTCGACAAGTCATATCATCACAGCTGCGAATTCGGTGATCTCCGTTGCACAGGAGCGGATGAAAGTTGATCATGAAATCAGGATCAACACGGACCGGAAGAGCAACCCGCAAGGCGGAATTCTTGAGCAAGAGGACAGTGTAGCACAGGGCAGGGTGCAGCTTTTGGACGTCCCCGGTGGAGATGTCAATCAGGCCGTCGCGGCCGTCGATGAGTTGATGCGCCTGTCACGGCTTGACCCGAACTGGTCCTGGTCGCGCACTGCCATCATTTCTCGTGATTGGAGAAAACTGGGGGCCGTCCGGTCCTATGCCGAACAACAAGGCCTTGATGTTGAGATGGCCAACGAGGACCTGCCAAATATATGGCGGCTTCGGGAGACACAGACCTTGATGGCTGGTCTCAGGAAGCGCCAAGGAGAGTTGTTGGGGATACATGACATCCTCACGGTTCTGAATGAGCAGGAGATCAACAAATGGGTCGAGCTTCTTGCGGAAGGTGTAGCGGAGCTGGCGCGCGAGTTGAAAGCAAAGACCATGCCCGTGCCGGATATCATTGAGTGGTTTGCCGAGTGGTCGCGCGATACGCGTGGTGAACAGCGCGGATTGCTTTTGCTGACTGCACACCGGGCTAAGGGGCTTGAGTTCGACCATGTAGTTATTCTCAACGGCGGATGGGATAAACCGTCGAAGAATGAAGACCGCGATGCACCGCGACGCCTGTTCTATGTGGCGATGACACGGGCTCAGCAGAGCCTCGTTGTTATCACATCTGGGGAACACGCCCTGCTCAAGGTAGGCTCTTCTTCGGTCCTGCGGCGTCTGGTCAGGCCGGATCCTGAGCTTGGGACGCCACGCCCAAGTGTCTACCAGTTGCCCGATTTGAAATATTCCGATTTGTCTTTTGCGGGTCGCCAGACTGAACGCAATGAGGCCCATGCCGCGATCCGCGCGTGCAAAGTCGGAGATCCCTTAACGCTGAAATTCCGTGATCCTCACTGGGAACTGATTGATCGGTTCGGGCATGTCATCGGCCGGATGTCGAAGTCTTGGCAACATCCTCACGGATTTGCTTTCACCTCCGGCGCAGTTGGCGCCATTGTCCATTGGCGCAAGTCGGATGGTGACGATAAATATGCCCACTACGCGCGTCGCGATGCTTGGGAGACCGTCCTGCCTGAATTGGTGTTCTCGCCTGAAGGCGGGCAGTTGGTTTCGGAGAACAACTCGGTGCGGCCTGAAACAAAGGTCGCTCCTGAGACAATGTCTCCGGCAGATAAAGGTGCGATGTCGTCAGACACAACGGTTGCCCAAGCGGTGTGGGATTTGGAAGCGCTTGGCGAGTTCGCGAAGGAGGCCTATGCGACATGTCGATCCTGGGACGAGTTGATCACCGCTTTCAGCGACCATGGGGTCGAAATCGTGCCCAAGTCAGGTGGACTTGTTCTGAAGGATCGATCCGACGGTAATCAGATCTGCAAGATGTCCGCAGTGGGGCTGAGATACAGGGCGATGATCCGACACTATGGAGTGGGCTTTCCTGATCACCCGACCCCTTGTTTAGCCGAGACGGCACTGGCAAAAAAGGGGGATTCCCGCTCTGGATCAAAGGGGCGGCCAAGAAAGAGGATGGCTAAGCATTTGGGGGGTGAAGGTGATTTCGATGTTTTTGAGGAGTGAATAGTTTCTCGTGTGGGAAAGTGTGGTGCTTGCCTGCTGAAACAAACGGAATTTTAAATGCCATGAGTACCGCCTGGTGCTTTCATTGATTTTATAGGCGCGCTGAAGGGTTTGGAATGAGCCATCTTACTGATAGACGTCGGATCGTTTTTCGTCATGCTAATGGTGAATTCTATGCCGTTACGCGCAATGGTGGCGCGAGACACCCCGGCTACCTGTATCTTCCTCAGGGAGCGCAAATGAGCGAGGAGAATATTGTCGGTGTCGAAGAACCAACCGAGCTGGTCCGCATCGCGTTGAAAGAAGGTTGTGCAGTACGTTGCCAGAATCTGGAAACAAAAGCGCAACCCTATCTTCGCTTCAGCAATGATGAACTGAGCAGCTACGAAATAGGACCGGAGATCGCGGAAATTTTGGGAATTCCCGAAGAAGGTAACTTTGGCCCCAAGAAGGCTGTGCTGTCGAGGCAAGAGGTCGAAGCCGCGATGGACGCATACGACAGCTACCGTGCGAACGGGGCTCATGGCGATATCTTTGATGCCCTCGAAGAGCCACGCAAATATTGGGTCCGGTCATCGCGTGAGCGCGTAAATCGTGTTTATCCGAGTAAGCAGATCCATCGTTTCGCGGATAGAAGCTCCCAAAGTTCGGGCGGTTGGGGTGGCCCTAAGTATTCCGCAGCCGCTCTACACAATGCCGGTTTTGTCATTGTCGATGAGGGCAATCAACCGGTCGGGGTGCCGGAAAAGGACTACCTCTTGTCTGGTGCTGACCGGATCAGGCTTTGTGCTCTGAACTATTTCATCGAACCTGCCCGGGAAAAGGCGGCCAGGGAGGTCTCTATCCGCGCAGGAGACCTTGCTACGGCGATCGGCCTGAAAGACGCGTTCCCGAACATCTGCCAGGCACTCGGCGGTAAAAGATTCCAGAAACTTGCGCAAGTACCACCGCCCACGAGCACCGAACCAAATCCAAGCAGTTCGACCGCTTTCACCTATACGCTAAATTCTCAACCGGAGGCGGACACCGTGACCGACACAAAAAAAGCGCCATCGCCATCCGCCGTAAACTTGATTCTCTATGGCCCGCCGGGCACGGGCAAGACGTATCAAACGGCATGGGAGGCCGTCCGGCTGTGCTTGGGTGACGAGGCTACTGCTGCACTAAATGGACAAGATGGCCGAGCAGAGCTCATGAGCACGTACCGCAGCCTCGTGAGCGATGGGCGCATCGAATTCGTGACCTTCCACCAGTCTATGTCCTACGAGGAGTTTATCGAGGGACTGCGACCGACCACAGATCAGTCCGAGGACAGCCCGGTGGGGACCGGATTCCGGTTGGAGCCCGCACCCGGGATATTCAGGCGCATCTCGGAGCGTGCCGAGAAGGGCGTACCGACAGTACCGCGAGAAAACGCCGTTTCCCTCGACGGCCGGCAGGTCTTCAAGATGTCGATCGCGCGCGCCAACGTGGCCGCGGAAAGCTACCTGTTCGAGGAAGCCATCTCCGAGGGGCACACGCTCCTCGGCTGGGAGGACATCGACTTCTCCGACGACAGGTTTTCCGATGTCGAGGAGATACTGGAGGCTTGTCGTGCCCATGGCGAGCGCGAAGGCGAAGTTACTCTCCAGTCGGGCCAAGTGAGCCAAGTGGACGTTTTTCGCAATCAGTTGGACGTCGGAGACATCATCGTGGTCACCAAGGGAAACCGACTGTTCCGGGCCATCGGCGAAGTCACGGGGGAGTACCAATACTGGCAGCGGGACAACCGGAAATACTGCCACCGGCGGTCCGTGCGATGGCTCTGGGTCGACAGGGATGGGATTCCTGCTTCAGAGATCTACGATAGCAATTTCACCATGAAGTCGATCTATGCCCTCGATCGGGCCCGCCTCGATACCGTTGCCCTCGAAAGCTACATGAACAGCGGCGGCGAACCGGTACAGCGAGAGGCAAGACCGTATGTCCTCATCATCGACGAGATCAACCGGGCGAACATCTCGAAGGTCTTTGGCGAGCTGATCACGCTTCTCGAGCCCGACAAACGGTTGGGGGCCGACAACGAGATCCGCCTCACGCTTCCCTATTCCAAGAAATCTTTTGGCGTGCCTCAGAATCTCCACGTCATCGGTACTATGAACACGGCCGATCGCTCCATCGCGCTGTTGGACACGGCACTACGCCGCCGGTTTTCCTTCAAGGAACTGATGCCCGACCCTTCAGTTCTGTCGGACAATGTCGAGGGGGTAGATCTGCAAAAGTTGCTGTCTACGATCAACGAGCGGATCGAGTATCTGTTCGACCGGGAGCATCAGATCGGGCACGCGTACTTCACAGGCTGCCAGACGCGGTCGGATATCGAGAGCGTCATGCGAGACAAGGTGATCCCGCTTCTGGCCGAGTATTTCTATGAGGACTGGTCCAAGGTCGCAGCTGTTCTAGGCGATTCTGCTCACGGACCCTCCCGCTTCCTCGATGCCAAACCAATTGCGGTACCTGGAGGCATGACTGAAGACGACTTTTCGAGCGAAAAGCTGCGTTGGAAGGTCAAAGACGAATTCGACTTCTCGGAGTTTGCGGCCTGATGCCAGCCTTCACCCTGCGCGAATGGGAAGCGTTGCCCCATGGTGAAGGGGGCGGCTGCATTCCCGAGCATTATGCCGAGCGTCTCGCGGCTCTCGCCAGAGTATCGACCTTTGCAGGAAGGGGTGGAGGCGGAGTGCTTGAGGATCGGCGCCATGAACTGCGAGCGCGTGGCGTTGTCGGGGTCCTGGCAACCGATGGGTGCAGCCTTGAAATTCTTCCCAAGATCGATGTCGAAGAGCAAGGAGGCGAAGCAAGAAAGAATGCTGCCATTCGCAAGCGTCTTGTTCACATGCTCGCAGTCGCACTTGACCTAAGAATCGAGGCAGGCCAGCTCACAGAGCTTGACTGGCAGCGCGAAACGCTTCTGGAAATTCTCATCCGCATTTTCTGCAGCAAGTTGACCGATGCCGTTCGTCGCGGCATGCCGCGGCGGTATATTGTCCAAGAGGATGACCTTGCGGCGTTGCGCGGGACGCTCAATCTGCCTCGTCAATTTACACGCCACGCAGCGAACCCCTCACGGCTCGCATGCAAATTTGATGAGCTGTCAGAAGACATCGCTCTGAACCGGATCATGAAAGCAACGGTCGCACATCTCTCCAGAATGTCGCGCAGTCCCGCCAATCAACAGCGTTTGCGCGAACTGGCTTTCGTCTACGCCGATATATCCGAAGTCGCTGTTCCTGCGCTGAAATGGAATGAGGTCACCATAGACCGAACAAACCGGGCGTGGCAGGACATGTTCGGGATGGCGCAACTTTTTCTGCGTAATCGTTATCAAACGACGAGTGCCGGGGTGGGACGAGGGACTGCACTCCTCTTTGAGATGAACGCACTTTTTGAGGAATATGTCGGCCGGCTGATCACACGCGCTTTGGCACGCACGGAGTATCGGGTCTCGCTACAAGGCGGGAGACTATTCTGCCTGACATCTCTTGATGACCAACGTGCTGTGTTCCAGACGAAACCCGATATCCTGATCTGGCATGCGGGGCAGGTTGTCCATGTGATCGACACGAAGTGGAAGCGGATTTCGTCCCGGATTGATGATCGAAAACAAGGGGTGTCCCAAGGTGACGTCTACCAGATGATGGCCTATGCGCACCTGTACAAAGCCCCGCGACTGACGCTGCTCTATCCGCACCACCAAGATCTTTCAGAAGCGGAAGGCCTTCAGGCTCAGTTTCGGATTTCTGGTCAGGAGGCGGTTGTCGAGACGGCGAGCCTGAATCTCGCCAGTGGGACTGATCTGGCCGTCCGGGTGAGCCGGCTCTTGGAAGGCTGGTCCAAACACGCGTAAGCGCTGACAGCTCCTCACGTTGCCGGTCGGATCTGTCTTTGCGAGTTGATATGCTCGGTCGGCGTCGCTCAACTCCAAGAACTTCGTCCAGCATGGTCTCTCGCGCTAAGAGACGTGCGTAACTACGTCTTTATGCACGTGTCTTAGCTCGCCCGGCCTTCGGCAGGCAGGCGGCATGAATCGGTCAGTTACCAACGTGGCGCTCCGCGGTGGAGCGAACGGGGGGCGCTTGGAGGCCAGCGCCAGTAGTTTGGCATCCCGTTTTGGGCACGCGCACCTGTCTGTTCAAGTGGCGACGGAAAATAAACTTCTGAGATATTAGGCGGCTTTTGACATGGAGGTGAAGTTATGGGGAACTTCTGTCAAGGCTTCCCTATCACCCGCGGCTCGGCAAATCTGCCCTGATAGGGAAATTCTTGCCCGATCTCGGCAAGAGGGCGCAAGCAGGTCGCTGCGGTCTTTTGAGAATTGTGGCGCTGAGGCCACGCCTTGCCCGCGGCCTGTGTTTCCTGACCAGGAGAAATCTTGTCGAGGAGTGGATGGGATTTCTATGTTTGGGTCATGACGCAAAACAGCATTCATATCTCGCCTCGGCTCATACGGTTCATATGATGTGAACCCGCCCAATCGCTTCCCCTGCGGTTGGCATCCGAGATTTGAGAATGAAGAGTGTATCGATGGCTGTCGAACTCATCCCCCAATTGCCTGCCCAGGATTCTGCAGTCCTGTCTCGTGGAATCGCCCCTCGAAAATCGCGTGATGATTCTCCGAAAATGGACGCGATCAGCCTGGTGAACGCCATGGTATTTCCGCGAAGTGTCGCGTGTGAAGGTTCTTTCCCGGGCAGGTCACCTTGCGAAAACGTTAGCAGGAGTCGCAAGACCTCGGTGATCTGCAGGTCGGGGAGCGCTGGTTCGCACAAGGTGATGTGTCTGCGAAAAATCGAAAACGCTCACAGGTTGCTTTTTCGCAATCAGTGGTCGGGTGATGCTGAAGACTAACCGCATGCCCGAAAAAGAAAAAGTCTTTTGGCGGCCAAAATCGGTGGCTACCAAATACTCATCGCCGCAACAGAGGAGGCACTGACGATGTAGCAAGAAACGAAAAAGCGATCTGCGCCAACAGACCGCCCTCTCTTGGAAGACCGGGGTCCACCACTTTCACCCAGAAATCTATCACCCAATCGGGTCGGTTTCAAGGACTCGGATGCTTCCAGAACATGACGACCTGCTTTTCCGCGACGCATTTGTCGCCACGGGAAAGGTCTGCCCAACGCCGACCAAGCTGAAACCCGAGAGGGGACATAGAGGCTGGCATTGAAGGGCAGACCCAGGAGGTCACACGCTTTCCGGCTGATCGGGAAGTGGCACCTGATGAGTATTGGAATTCAACGATGTCTGATCTTTCTTTCTCCGGCGGTATCCGCCTTCCCGAACCCAGTCGTGGTGACCGCAAGACGCAAGTTGGCTCCACGCAGCACTTCACCGGAGGCATTGTCTTTGGTGAGGGTCATGGGGTCCGCCATGGCGTTGAAAGCCATCTCGAAGCGGATTGCGCGATGGTCTTGGCGTATCGCCCTGACACCAAGGAAGTTATCGAACAGGTTCGCTTTGAGTGGTTCGATGAGTTTGGGGAAGTCCACAACCACTTCATCGACTTTGTCGTTGTCCGCCAGGATGAAACTGTGACGGGATACGCAGTCCGCCCTGTTGAGCGTGCCAGCCGGAAGTACCTGATCAAGCTGGCCCGGATCAAAGCTCAGGCGATCTCCCAGGGCGTTCTCGATGACTTCCGTCTGTTCACGGAGGACGACATCTGCCCCGTCGAGCGTTACAACGCAGGTCTCTTTCACTCGGCGCGACGCCCGGACTGCTTTGGTGACCCTGTTGCCCAGGACGTGGTGCGGTCCATGACCGGGGTCGTCCGTATGGGCGATCTCGTCGAGAAAACCCGTCTGGACGGCATGGGGTTTCGGGCTTTGGTGCGTCTGATCCGTTCCGGGCATCTGAAGACGCTCGGGTATGAGCGCCTCTCCCATGATGTGATGGTTTTCAAGGCGAAGGATGTCTGAAGATGTCCAAATATCGTTTCAAAGATACGGTTGAGGCCAAGCCTCGGATGAAGACTGGCGCAAATGTCGAAATCATCACCCACCAATTTGATGTTGCCATGCTTCTCGCAAAAACCGGTATCGACCGAGGTCAATTGTCCGACAAGAGCTTGCTTTCTCTGCGCGTTGATGTGGTTTTCGAGATTGACGTTGAGACACGTATGATTTGCGGGGTCAATTTGGTCCGGAGCGACCAAGAGTTCTCCACGGACCAATTGTTCGTCAGCGCCCAGTAGGGTCCACCGGCAGCGAAGCCTCAGGTTTCCAATGCGGGAAGCCGGAAACCTGAGGCCGCGCCCCACCTCCAGAAACTTCCCCAATGGCGAGGCCCAATGGCCATCGCACTCATCATTTCTGCATCGCGCAGCCCAGATCCCATGAAAGGATACACCATGGATCTCTCGTTCAGCACCGCCAACGCCCGATATGCCTTTGGACAGTTCGACCGTGTGTCGATCGATGGTCTCCCCTTCCAAGTCGAAATGGAAACCGAAACCGGCTACCTTCTCCGCCGGGACGACGCGAACGGGCTTTGTCAGCAATTCACGCACGAAGATCTCGCCCGTTTCGGTCAGCAGGGCCGTATTCGGGTCGAGCGCGATTGCTTCAATCCGTCTGCAGCACATAAGCGGCTGATGTCTAGCCAGACATCGATCTCGGCTTTGACCGGTCGTCCCGGGCGTCGTCTCACCAAGAAGGATTTGTACTGTCAGGTTGCCCTGGAGCTCCATGCCGAGGGCCTGATGACGTTCACGGATACGTCGATCAAAGCCAACAAGGCTCTCCTTCTCGACCGCGTTATGGACATTGCACCCGATGACTTGCCCGAGCCTGGCAAGAAGTTTCGGAAGTCCGAAAACTTCGCCAAGGTTCCCTCGCCACGATCGCTGCGCCGATGGCTCGCCGAACTCAACAAGTTCGGGCTGATTGGACATCTCGATCGGGTGTCCGCACGCGGAAACCGCGGGTCTCGTCTCTCACCAAGCGAGTACGCGCTGATGATGAAAGGGGTCCGCGGCTACATGTCGCCGGATAAGCCCACCATTCATGCGATCGTCGAGGACGTGAAGCTTTCCTTTGCAAAAGAAAACGCGGAACGCGAAGCGCAAGGTAAACTCAAGATGAAGGTGCCAAGCCGAGAGACCATTCGGCTTGCTGTGCGTGCCCTGGACCCGTTCCTGGTGGAATTGAAGCGCAACGGCGCTGCAGCCGCACGCAAGAAGTTTCGCCCCGTCACAACCGGTCTTTCCGTGACGCGTCCTCTGGAGCGGGTGGAGATCGACGAATGGACGGTCGATGCGCAGACCTTGTTGGAGAGCACCGAAATCTATGGGCTCTTCACCGATGAGGAGAAGCATTCGCTCGGCCTGTATTTTGAAGAGCACGAAGATTCGAAGACCGGAAAGATCAAGCAGAAAAAGACGGCACGGTGGACCCTGAGCGCCGCGATCTGTTGTGCCACCCGGTGCATTGTCGGGTTGGTGCTTAGCCGCACTCCAAACGCAGAGGCCGCAGTCCAGTTGTTGCAGATGATCACGACGGACAAGGGAGCCTGGGCAGACGCTGTAGGTGCCCATACGCCCTGGGACATGCACGGCACCCCGGAGTTGATCGTCTTTGATGGTGGCTCGGCGTACAAGTCTCTGCGGTTTCGGATGTCCTCCGAGGATCTCGGTGTGATGTGGGAAATGGCGACGAACGGCGTCCCTGAGAGCCGTGGCTTCATCGAGCGATTCTTCGGAACGTGCTCCGGTGGCTTTGCCTCCCGCGTTTCGGGTCATACGTTCCGTGGCATCATGGAGAAAGGTGATGCGGACCCGGAAAAGCGCGCAGCATTGACCTTGGATGATCTGACGTTTGCGCTGATCCGCTGGGTTGTCGAGATCTACCACAACACGCCGCACTCCGGTCTTGACAACGAGACGCCGGTTCAGGCCTGGCGGCGCTTGAACAAGCTGTATGGCGTCACCCCGCCGCCAGACTCCGAAATGATGCGGATTTGTTTCGGGCAGGAGCGCGAGTACCGCTTGGACAAAGAAGGCATCACCGTTCTCGGTGTGACTTACCAATCTGAAATTCTCCAGAACCATTTTCGTCGGAATGACCCTGGGACCGTCAAGGTTCGCTGGCATCCCAAAGATGTAGGGGCGATTTCAGTGCTGATGGGGGAAGAGTGGTGCAACGTCCCCTCCCAAGACGCGTCCCTCCAAGGCGTCGCGGCACAAACCTGGCTGACTGCTGTGCGGCATGTGCGCGCCGGCAACCCGGAGGCGGATCGGCTGAACAATGCAGTCGTCCGGGAAGCTATTTTGACGATCAAGGCTCGGAACGAGGTGGCGATGGCGAAGGCAGGGCTGAACCTGGAGGATTGGTCCGAAGATCGGTTCAAGCGTGAGGAAAAGAACATCCTTGCAGGTGTGAAATTCTACGAGCCGAAAGCGCCATCCAAGGCGAAAGGCGAGCTTGGGAGTGAGCTGCCTTCGCTTGACGATTTGAACGGTGAAGTCGGCGACAGCACTGACGCGCAGGCTGGCCGCAAAGGCCGGAACGGCACCTCGTCGGCGTCGGGCATCACCTTCGAGGAGGAGTGATCATGATGGATCAACACAATGCCGAGCAGGCTCTCGAGGCACTGCGTGAGCTGCATATCGGAACGGATCGGGACGCGGAAGCCGCGTCCCACATCGAGCGGCTTTTCGAGAAGGACGCTGCGGGTCATCGGACGCCTGTCGCAAAACGGTTCACCAAGACTCGTGAAACGCGTGGCGTGATGGTGATTGGTGAGCCCGGGAGCGGAAAATCCCATCTCGTCAATCGCACGCTCGAGAAACTGCCGATGTTGCGGCCGCAAGAAGATGGCACTCCGCGTTACATTGGTTGCGTGGTGCCCAGCCCCGCGACCTTCAAGAGCATGATGGGCGAGTTGCTGAAGGTATCTGGGTACCCTGTGGAGAGTAAACGGCAGGAGGCCTGGTCGCTGTTCCAGGATTTGCGCTATCGCTTGGCCGAGCTGGAGATCAGCGTGATCTGGATCGACGAGGCTCAGGACTTGTTCTGTGCCGATCGCAACCTGATCCTGCGGGCACTGAAATCGCTGATGCAGGGTGAGCATGCCATCACGATCATCGTGTCCGGCACGAAAGACCTCGCGACCGTGATCCGGAGTGACCAGCAGGTAAAGCGGCGCTTTACGTCCATTGTCCTACCCGAACTCACCGAACAATCCGACGGCGAGAATTTCTGCCAGATCATGGAGCATTATTGCCAGCGTGTCGGGATTCACGCTCCGATGGAGGCCGACTTGGTCGGACGGGTGTTCCACGGTGCCCGGTATTGTTTTGGACGGGCGGTAGAGCTGCTGTTGCTGGCGCTCGAGTTCGCGATCGAGAACGAAGATAGTCATCTCGAAATCGGGCACTTCGCCTCGGCCTACGCGATGCAGGAATCCTGTTCGGCGTCCGAGAACGTCTTCTTTGTCGAGCATTACTGGTTGATCGAGACGGACCCAGAAGAGGATCAGAAGCCCCGTCGGTCCACGGGCAGGCGGAAGCGGTGATTGCCATGGCCAAGCTCTTTCCCAAAGTATCCTTTGTTCACGATGAGACGCCCTTGTCCTGGGCAGCACGTCAGGCGGCCTTCCACAAGGGAGGTCGCCTCGTCCCGTTTCTCAATGATCTGCGTATTCCTGCCATCGATCTCGCGCGGGGGCTTCCGGGGGCGGTTCATCGCCTCTGCGAGATCGCCGGCCAGGACCCGGCGCCGGTGGTTTGGAACACGATCAGCTCGATTGGCGCACGCCGCTTCAGCCTGCGCCAGCACGAATTTTCGGCTGAGTTCACGACCGGGGTCGAGACCAGGATTCGCCCCTATTGCCTCGCTGAGGACCAATATGACCAGCAGCGCCCTGACGTTGTGATGCGTCATCGCCTTGCATGGTGCCTTGCGCCTGTTCGTACGTGCCGCCGCCACGGGACACTGCTGCGCGATGTTCGAAAGAGCGCGTGGGATGATCAACTGCATGAGCTGCAGGCCATGCAGGATATCATTGCAGCGGAATTGGCCGTGCCGGAGCCATGCGAACCGCGGGCACCCTCGCCACTCCAGACCTACGTGGAGAACCGTCTGGAAGGGCATTCCGGTCCGATCTGGTTGGATGGGCAAGGCATTGATCAGGCGAGCCGGGCAGTCGAGATGGTGGGCGGGTTGATCGCCTTCGGCCCAAAGCAGCAGGCCGCTGAGCTGTCTCAGCGGATGTGGGACGACGCCGGACGTGCAGGTTGGGGCCTCGCGGCAGGGGGCGAAGGCGAAGTGGTGGCTTTTCTCGAAGATACGCTGAAGGCATCAACGCGCAGTGAGGGATTTGCGAGCCCTCGGAGTGCTTTCGGGATGCTCTATGCGTGGCTCAACTCTGGGCACCTGTCAAAGGACCCTGGGCCGATCCGTGCTCTCTTGCGTCACGTGATCATCGAGAATACGCCTCTGGTCCCTGGGCGGAATGTTCTGGGTCAGCCGGTGGCCCGTCCGAAATACAGTACTCTGAGTTCGATCTCCAAATCCGAGAACGTTCATCCCTCGACACTTCACAACCTTCTCAAGGCTGCAGGCATGTCGCCCGGAGAGGGGCCGGGCGCCTGGTCGTTGACTATGCGAAGGTTGTCGAGCTGCTCGGGGATGCGAAGTTTGCTGTGCCGACGATCCAGGTTCCGTATGTCTTGACCTGTTCACGGCCGGTCGTAAGCGCGTTGATCGAACTGGGATTGCTGAGCCGTATCCATGATCATCGGAATCTGCAAAGCAAGGTCGGCAAAGCTGTCGATGGCCGCAGCATCAATAAAGTGCTCGATGTCCTGCGAGACAGGTTCGACGAAGTGGA
Organism: Celeribacter sp. SCSIO 80788; assembly: GCF_051054295.1. Taxonomy (GTDB): domain Bacteria; phylum Pseudomonadota; class Alphaproteobacteria; order Rhodobacterales; family Rhodobacteraceae; genus Celeribacter. The sequence continues at coordinate 3,615,629 of NZ_CP150482.1, forward strand.
GGAGCTGCCTGCCGGCATGGAGCCCTTGGCCAGGTGTGCGGAGAAATCCCGGGCGAAGCTGAAGGTGATCCTGGAACTCCTCTTCAAGGGGCACTTGTCCAACGTGGTGCGTCTCGATGGTCAGGTAGGGTTTGCTGCCATTCATCTGGATCCGGAGGAGATAAAGTCCGTTTTGGAATCGCCGCCGGTTGGGGTGTCTGAGGACGCATATTTCCTGATCCACTGATCTCGTACCCCCAAGCTTTCCTGATGAAAGTCTGCAATGCCGCCTTTGGGCGGCATTTTTTGTGAACTTTCGATGGTCATTTGATGTGGGTGTAGTGGTCAAAATGGCCGCCTCAGCGCGATTGCGTGTAAATATTATTGTTTAATAACAACAACATATTTTCGGATGAAGTCAGATGGTGGACATTTATTGGTGGTTTCCACAACCAGTCGGGGCAGTTCCCTATAATCCGAGAAGATCGCCAAGGCCCCCAGCGTCTCCGCCGGAGTCTGTCTGTAGCCTTCTGTAAACAGCAGGAAGGGCACTCCGGCATTGCGAGCGGCGACGGCGTCGATCTCGCTGTCGCCGACGAAGAGTTTGGGGCCTTCGCCCAGCCGGGCATAACCCTCGGTCAGCATCAGCGGATCGGGTTTATGTGTGGCGAGGCTGTCGCCGCCGATCATCACTTCGAAAAACGGCATGAGCGCGAGGTGGTCGAGCACCGCGCGGGCGGCATTCTCGGGTTTGTTGGTGGCGATGCCAAGGCGATGACCGGCGGCCTTGAGCGTCGAGAGCGCGTCGATCACGCCGGGGTAGGGCTGGGTCAGGTGCACGGCCTCGGTGTAGAGCCCGAGAAAGGTCTGGTGCAGCCGGGACTGTTCGCTGTCGGGAATGCCGCGCGCGGCGCGCAGACGCTCGATCAGCACTTTTGCGCCACTGCCGACGAAACTGCGGACCTCGGCGAGAGAGACCGCAGGTTTGTCCTCCTGATCCAGAAGCCTGTTGGCCATGGCGTGAATGTCGGGAACGCTGTCGATCAGCGTGCCGTCGAGGTCGAAGAGAATGCGGGTCATGGGGGCCTCTGGGCGTGCTCCGGGGGATGGTGTGTGCCGTGTTACTCTCGGGGCTTGGCGCGGGATTGTCCATCGGACACACACGCGCAGGTCAGAGGGTCAGCACTCAGACAGTCAGCACGATGCGTCGCCCTTCCGCCTCGATCACCTGCACCTCGGTGTCGTAGAGATCGGAAAGGTTGTCGCGGGTCAGAACCGTGTCGGGCGCGCCTTCGGAATGGAGCCGTCCGGCCTTGAGCGCGACGACATGTTCGGCATGGGCGGCGGCGATGGAGAGATCGTGGAGCACGACGACCACGGTCTTGCCCTTGTCGGCCTCTTCGCGCGCGACACGCATGACGGTGCGCGCATGGACGATATCGAGGTTGTTCAGCGGCTCGTCGAGCAAAAGGACATCTGTGTTCTGCGCCAGAACCATGGCGATGAGCGCGCGTTGACGCTGGCCGCCGGAGAGCGTGTCGAGGAACCGGTCGGCGAAGTCTTTCAGATCGAGGCGGGCGATGGCGGCGTCAATTGCTTCGAAGTCTTTCGGGCCGGGGCGACCGTGGCTATGGGGGTAACGCCCGAAACCCACAAGGTCGCGCACGGTGAGGCGCGGGGTGATCTGGCTGTCCTGCCGCAGGATCGCGAGATGTCTGGCGAGGGTCTTGGGCGGGTAGGCGGCGAGCGGCTTGCCATCGAGCAGAACTTCGCCGGTTTTCGCTTGAATAAGACGCCCCATGGCGGACAGAAGCGTGGATTTCCCGGCGCCGTTCGGGCCGACAAGGGCGGTCATTTTGCCCAGAGGCATCTTGACCGTCACGTCATGCAGGATGGGCGTCTCGGTCAGATGGATGGAGAGCGAGCGGGTTTCGATCATCGGGGCCTCCGATGCAGGATGAGAAAGAGAAAGACCAGGCCGCCAAGCGCCTCGATCACCACGGAGACCGAGGTTTGCAGGCGGAGTGCGCGTTCGAAAAAGGTCTGGCTTGCGACCAGAACTGTGGCGGCGATCAGGGCGGAGGCGGGCAAGAGGGCTGCGTGTCGCCAAGAGCCGATGATCCGATGCGTAAGGGCGGAAACCAAGAGGCCGAAGAACACGATGGGGCCGACGAGGGCCGTCGAGACGGAGACCAGAAGGGCGATGGCCACCAGAAGGCGTTTTGTCGCCCGGTCGTGATCGACGCCAAGGTTGATCGCCGCTTCGCGTCCGAGAGAGATCACATCGAGCGCCCGGTGCTGGCGCATGAGCCAGAGGAAGACCGCGAGCGTGATCCCGGTGGCGATCCATGTCAGGTCGGCATTGACGGCGTTGAAGCGGGCAAAACTCGCCTGTTGCACGACGGAGAATTCCGAGGGGTCGATCAGGCGGTTGATCAGGGCTGTGAGGCTTCGGAAAAACACACCGAGGATCAGCCCGGTCAGCACCATACGGCTCAGATCGGCGGCATTGCGCAGCACCGCGCCGAAGAGAATGAGCGCGGCGGTGAGCATCAATGCGGTTTCGAGGATGAATTTCAGGGTTGGGTCGAGGGTCGCAAAGCCAAAGCCGCCGAGAAAGAACACCAGCCCGGTTTGCAGCATCAGATAGAGCGCATCGAAGCCCATGATCGAGGGCGTCAGGATGCGGTTGGCGGTGAGGGTCTGAAACACCATGGTGGAGAGCGCGACGGCGATGGCGATGGTCACCAGCGCCAAAAGTTTCATGCCGCGAAACGGCAGGATGAAATCCCAGTTGCCGCGGGCGCCGAGGGTCATGAAGGCCGCGATGGACAGCGCGAGAAGCAGGCCGAGCAGCAGGAAACGGGTCTTAACCACGGGCGGCTCTCCCGTTCAGAAGCCAAAGGAAAATTGCCGCGCCGAGAACGCCCAGAACCGTGCCGACCGGCACTTCGAACGGATAGCGGATGACGCGGGAAAGGATGTCGCAGGCCAGCACCAGACCCGCACCGCTGGCGGCCACGACGGGCAGGGTGGCGCGCAGGTTTTCGCCCATGATCCGGGCGACGATGTTGGGGACGACAAGGCCGACAAAAGGGATCATGCCGACGGTGACAACCGTGATCGCGGTGATGATAGAGACGATGGCCAGACCCAGCGCCATGATCTGGCGATGGTCGAGACCGAGAGAGGTGCTGGCCTCTTCGCCAAGCCCCGCGATGGTGAAACGGTCGGCATAGAGATAGGCAGCTATGGTCAACACGCCGCCGATCCAGAGGAATTCATAGCGCCCCAGCATGACGCCGGAAAACTCACCGGTCATCCAGACGTCGATATATTGCAGCAGGTCGCGTTCATAGGCGAGAAACGTGGTCAGCGCGCCGAGGATCCCGCCGTAAACGATGCCGGTGAGCGGGACCATGAGCGGATCGCGCGGGGGCAGGCGGCGGACGATGGCGAGGAAGCCTGCGGTGCCAATGAGGGCGGTGACGGTGGAAGCGGTCATCTTGAGCCAGATCGCGGCGCCGGGGACAACAAGCGTAATCGCGACCAGCCCGAGGGCGGCGGCCTGACCGGTGCCCGCGGTGGCGGGTTCGACGAAACGGTTGCGGCTCAGCATCTGCATGATGACGCCTGCGACGGCAAGGCTTGCACCGGCCAGAAGGGCGGCGGCGGTGCGGGGAATGCGGCTGACGAACAGGAGCCAAAGATTGTCCCCGCGCAAAGACGACACCCCCGTGAGCAAACTCACGAGGGTGAGAACCGCCAAAGTGGCGAGGACGGCAGATTTGCGGCTCACGAGGCGTCGCCGAAAGCCGTTTTGATGATGTCGAGGGTTTCGAGCGTGGATTGGATGCCGCCGCCCGCGATGTAGATGCCGCCAGAGTTCAGGTAGACGATATGTCCGGCCTTTGCGGCCTTGGTGTCGGCGATGATCGCGTTGTCGAGCGTCGCCTGAGCGCTCTCGCCCTCGCCGCCGATGGCTGCGACACGGTCGAGAACGAGAATCCAGTCGGGATCGGCCTCGCGGATGAATTCGAAGGAGACGGATTCGCCATGGGCGGTGTCTTCGAGCCCGTCGATGGCTTCCGGCAGACCGATCTCGGTGTGGATCCAACCGAACCGGCCGCCCGCGCCATAGGCGGAGACCTTACCGCCATTGGTCAGGATCAGAAGGGCCGTACCCTTGCCCTGAACCACGGCCTCGGTCGCGGCGATTTCATCGTCGAGCTTGGCGGTCAGGGCTGCGGCCTCGTCCTGTTTGTCGAAGAGCGCACCATAGGTTGCGAGCCGCGCGCGGGTTTGATCCAGAAGATTGTCGCCCCACATGGTCATGTCGATGGTCGGCGCGAGTTTCGACAGAGCGTCGACCTGGGTTGCGGAACGCCCGCCTGCGATGATGAGTTCCGGCGACAGTGCGTTGAGCGCTTCGAAATCGGGCTCGAACAGGGTGCCGATGTCGCTTTGATAGTCGGTGAGATAGGGCAGATAGGTGCTGGAGGTGGCGGAGAGGCCTTCGACGCCGAGCGCATCGAGCATGTCGAGCGCGCCCATGTCGTAGACGGCGACGGTTTTCGGGGCGTGCGGGACGCTGGCGGGGCCGGTCGCGGTGTCGATGGTCACGTCTTCGGCTTGCGCAGTGGTGGCCATGACCGCGAGCAGAGCGGCCTTCAACAGGGTGCGGGACATGCGTTTCTCCTATATGCGGGACTCAGGGGTCCATTCTTGATTGTTTTCATAGGTTATTGCGCAGTCGGGTCGCAAGCCGTAATCTGAGCAAAACGCTAGGAGAACGCATGCCCAGTCAAACGCACATTCAAATTGGTCGCTTCGAGACGCCGCACGCCTCGAAATATCTGCAACAGCTTTGCAAGCATTTCGCTCACAAGGTTGAGGTCGAGTGTACACCGACCGAGGGGCGTGCAGCGCTTCCGCCGGGACCGGCGACGCTTGAGGCGACCGAAACCGGACTGACGGTGCGGCTCTCGGCCAAGGACGATGCGGGCATGGGGCATGCCCGTGCGATCATCGACCTGCATCTCAAGAAATTCGCCTTCCGTGAGAATTTCGAGGAAATGAATTGGGAGCCGATGGTCGCGGTGGCCTGACGTTTAATTCTCTGAAACATAATGAAATTCAGAAAAAGGCCGCTGTATCGCAGCGGCCTTTTCGATGGTTGTTCATGTCACGCCGAAAGCTGAGTGGCCTGGGGCAATATCCACGGACCTCCGGTCGGCGGCGGCGTGTTGGTGCGCAAAGCGCAGCCGTAACAGGCCGACAGGCGGCGGTCGGTGAAGACCTCCTGCGGCGTGCCTTCGGCCTGAACCTGCCCGCCGCCCAGAAGTGTGACGCGATCCGCGAACATGGCCGTGAGGTTCAGATCGTGCATCACCGCGATCACACCGCCGCCGCGTTTGGCGTAATCGCGGGCCAGCTCCATCACGGCAAGTTGATGGCCGATGTCGAGCGCGGAAACCGGTTCGTCGAGAATGAGCCAGCGGGGATGGCCGTCGAGAACAGGCTCCCAGATTTGCACCAGCACGCGAGCGAGCTGGGCGCGTTGCCTCTCGCCGCCCGACAGTTCCTGCACCATCCGGCCTTCGAATCCCTTGAGCCCGACGCGCGCCAAAGCGGCGCGGGGCAGGTGCTCCAACCCCTCGGCGCGCCCGGTCGCCAGCCCGGCGGTGAGGCCGAGGCGCACGAGTTCGAGCACGGTGAAGGGAAAGGCGACGCTGCCCGATTGCGGCAGGACCGCACGACGCTGCGCCAGATCGAGCGGGGAGAGATGCGAGAGCGGCACGCCGTCGAGCGCGACTTCTCCCTCGAACGCCTGTTCGCCGGTGATGGCACGCAAGAGCGTGGTCTTGCCGGACCCGTTCGGGCCGACGATGGCCGTTACTTCGCCGGGGGCGGCGGCGAAGCGGACCCGATCAAGGATGGTACGGGCGCCGAAGCGGACGGTGATGTCGGTGGCGGTGATCATCTCAGCTCTCCAGAAGGGCGCGGTTTTTCAACAGGATCCAGAGGAAGAACGGCCCGCCGAGACAGGCGGTGACGATGCCGATGGGCAGTTCGGCGGGGGCGACGGCCACACGCGAGATCATGTCGGCGATCAGCAGCGTGATGGCACCGAGAAGCGCGGCATTGGGCAGGAGATTGCGATGTTCCGGGCCTTGGAGAAGGCGCAGCAGATGCGGCACGACGATGCCGATGAAGCCGATGCCGCCGGTGATCGCGACCGAGGCCCCGACCGATCCCGCGACGGAAAGAATCGCGATGCGCTTCATCCGCTGGGTGTCGATGCCCATGTGGCTTGCGACGGCCTCGCCCAAGGCGAGCGCATCGAGGGCGCGGGCGAGGAACGGGGCGGCGAGGAGGGCAAGCGCAATGATCGGCCCGGCGGTCAGGAGCTTGGCCCATGTCGCGCCCGCCACCGAGCCCATGCCCCAGAAGGTCAGATCGCGGAGTTGATCGTCGGTCGCCTTGTAGACGATGAAACCGGTCAACGCACCGGTGAGCGCCCCGAGGGCAATGCCCGCGAGGAGCATGGTGGCGACCGAGGTGCGCCCGCCGCGGGTGGCGATCTTGTAGAGCAGGAGGGTGGAGATCCAGCCGCCGAGGAAGGCCGCGACCGGGACGAGATAGGCGCCGACGAGGTTTTGCAACGCGATGGGAAGGAGCCCGCCCAGCACGATGGCCGCTACGGCGCCAAAGCCTGCACCCGCCGAGACCCCGACAAGGCCGGGATCGGCCAGAGGGTTGCGGAACAGGCCCTGCATGACGGCACCGGCCACAGCCAAGGCCGCGCCGACCAGTGCGCCGGTGAGGACGCGTGGCATGCGGATGTCCCAGACGATGGTCATATCGCGCAAAGAGGCTTCGCCGATCCCCGCCTTGGCCATGAGCGCGCCGATCACATCGGTGTCGCCCGCAGCGCCCCAGCCGAGGCCCAAAAGCATGGTCAGGGCAAGGAGCGCCAGCAGCACGAGGCGCAGAAAACGCGCCTTGTCGCGACGGTCGCCCGCGAGGGGGGCGCTTTGGCTGTCCACGATGGCCATGGGTTACTCCGCCGCGGCCCAGAGCGCGTTGTGCAACTCGGTGGCGAAATGCGCGGTGCGCGGACCGAAGCCGAGAGCGGCGGGGTCGACCTGAACGAAAGCGTGGTTTTGCCCGGCGGGCGTTTGCGACAGGGCGGGCAGGTCGAGAATATCGCTCTTGTTGGCGTCATGCTCGCTCTGGCCGGTGCTGGCCATCATCAACACCACGTCGGGGGCGGCGGCGATGATCGCCTCGTCGCTCATGATCTTGTAGCCCTGAAACGCGCCGGACATGACGTTTTCTGCCCCCGTGAGCGCGATGATCCCATCCGCGCCGGTGCCGTCGCCCGCCACATTCAGACGCCCGCCCTGATTGGACAGGATGAACAGCACGCGGGGCGGGGTGCCCGCTTCGGTGCGGGCCTGATTGAGGCTGTCGAATTGCGTCTCGATTTCGGTGGCGAGGCTGTCGGCCTTGGCAGGGACGCCAAGCGCTTCGCCGACCGTGTGGATCGCCGCAATGACGGAGTCTTCGGAAAACCCGTCCTTGACCGGCACCAAGGGGATCGAGGCGGCGCGGAGCTGGTCGAGCACTTCGGGCGGACCGGCGGTGTCACGGGTGAGGATCAGGTCGGGGCCGACGGAAAGCACGCCCTCGGCCGACAGTTGTCGCATATAGCCGACATCGGGCAGGGCGTTCGCGGCCTCCGGGAATTGCGAGGTGGTGTCACGGGCAACGAGACGGTGCTCCTCGCCCAGAGCATAGACGATCTCGGTCACCGGGCCACCGATGGCGACGATGGAGGTCGCTTCCGGGTAGCTCTGCGCATGGGCAGAGAGCGGCAGGAGGAGTGCGGCGGTTAGAAAGAGGGGCTTCATTTACGCCTCCGGCAGATCGGCGAGAATCTGGTGCCATTGGGCCAGATCGTCGTCGTCATTCTCGCGCTGGCCGAAGCACTGGAAGATCAGCCCGCCGTCGGCGTCGAACGCCTCAAGCGAGACGGCGGGGCCGCGCTTCGTCGGCTTGTCGACGACATAGACTTCGGCCAGATGGTCGCCACGCAGATGCAGGTTGAAGCGCGGATCGAGCACGTTGAGCCAGGGCCCCATGGGTTTGATCGTGTCGAGCGTGCCCCAGTGGATCTGGATATTGCCGCGATTGCCGACGAACAGGACGACCTTCTGATGTGCGGCGGAAACAGCGTCGAGGAAATCCGCGACGGCCTCGGGCTTGACCTTGCGCACGAAGGGTGCACCGGCGAGGCGGTAGGCGCCGAGGCGGTTCATACCGAGTTTCGCGGCCAGACGGTTGAACTGATGGGTGTCGGTCATGCGCGCCCATTCCTCGACGAGGATGTCGCGCTTGTCCGCGTTGATCTTTGCGTCTTCCGTGGGCTGGCGCGGTTCGACTGCGATCTCCGGCGACTGGTCCTCGAGCGCCAGCACATCGACAAGCGGTTGCCAGGCATCGTGGTTTGAGCCGTCGCGCAGGAAGATTTTCTGCAACGCATCGCCCGAGGCGTCGAAGAATTGCAGCGTGCGGCGGATGCCTTTTTCGGTTTCGTTCTCGATGGCGAAGCCGAAGGTCCAGAATTTCGGGAAAATCCGTGTGTCGATCTCCTTGCCGAGCACCATGGAGGCATGCGGGCCGGATTTGTAGGTCTCGAAGGTGCCGACGCGTTCGTGCACACAGGAGGCGTTGCGGGTCAGCGCCATGACCTCGCCCAGAGCGGTGAGGCGCGGCATGACCGCGTCGGGATGGGCGGCAATCCGGGTGACGGTCATGCCCGGTGTCTGACCGGTGTGGGCGGCCACCAATTCGGCTTCGGAAATGCCGAGACTGTCGGCGAGATCGCGGTCGCGCTTACCGGTGTTGGCGGATTTCGCGGCGCGGATGTCTTCTGCGGTGAGCGGTTTGTTCATGGCGAGGCCTCACGTGATGGGTGGACGCGCGCGGGACACGAAGGACCACCCCGCGCGCTGGCTGGGGTCAGACGACCTTGGCAACGGAACGGGAGAACGGGCGGTGCGGGGAAGCCCCTGCGCCTTTTGTCATGCGGAGAACTGAACGGATCATCGGCAAGCCCCGTTTCCCAAGATACGGTGTCGGGCTGGCTGCCGCAGGGGCGCTTGCGTTTCGAGGGGAGGTATAATCCCTGAGTTATTTTGTCAAGATACTTGGCGATAGTAAGGCTGACAAAAAGGAAACGCGCCCACCGGGGGGCCGGGAGCGCGTTTTCGATAGCTCTGATGCGGTGCGATCAGGCGCGGGTCATCCGGCCATAGGCCACATCGGTGATGTCACTGCGGTTCAGCCCGATGTCGGCCAGTTCGCGGTCGGACAAAGCGTCGAGCGCTTTGAGGGTCTTGGCGGCGTGACGGTACGCGGCAAGCTTGCCGAACAGGCCAGCGCCGAACCCTTTGGAGCCGGAGACGGAGCTCGGCGCGAGGGTGTGGGTCAGGGTCGTCATGTTTGTCGGTCCTTGAATTGAAAGTTTTCAAACCGCACCAAAAATGGGCGGTATTTGTCCTGAGGCGCATATATGTCGGGCTATTTGTGAAGGCAAATGCCGGAATGACAGTCCCGTTATGCGTTATTGGCATGGCTTGTGGACATAACGGGATAGACAGCGGGCGCAGGCGGTTTGCCTGCGCGGGACACTGTTCTATAGGGAGCAGAGTAAAAGGAGATCCCCGATGAGCACAGCAACCCCGGCCACGCGCTTTCTCGACAAGGCGGGGATACCCTATGAGCTGTTCGAGTACGACTATGGCGCCGGTGGCGACGGGCCGATCGGGTTGCATGCGGCGGCGGCGATCGGCTGGGAAGCGGTGCGGGTGTTCAAGACGCTGATGCTCGAGGTCGACGGCAAACCGGCCTGCGCGGTGATCCCGTCGGATCGGTCGCTGTCGATGAAAAAGGTGGCTGCGGCGCTCAAGGGCAAAACGGCCAAGATGATGGAGCCTGTGAAGGCGGAGCGTCTGACCGGGTTTCACACCGGCGGTATCAGCCCTTTCGGCCAGAAAAAGCGCGTGCCGGTGGTGTTCGACGCCACGGTCCTCACGGTCGAGGCGCCGGTGGTGATGAACGGCGGCAAGCGCGGGCTGATGGTCTGTCTTGCGCCGGAACCGGGGATCGCGGCGCTGGCGGCGGGGGTAGCGGAGGTCAGCGTTCTCTAGAATGCGCTTGCCGACGCTGACATCGCGACAATTTTGCAGAACGCCAACATGCGGTCAAAAAAGCGTTAACAGAGCGATTCGCCTGTGCTAGCCTGAGCGCAATAAAAAGAACTAGGCAGGCTATACAGGCAATGAGAACGGGCTATTCCGGCACGTTTGTCATCGCGTGGACGCAAGGAGAGCTCGATGGGCTGTCCAATGCGCCGCTGACCGCATTGAACGTCGGCGCCACATGGCGCTGGACGGGCGAGGCGGTCTGCGTCGACGGTGCGCGTGATGTTTATGTGCTCGACGGGGCAATCGGGCGGGCGGAGCTGCACCAGCGTGCGGCGCAATCCGTGCGTCGGCTGATCGGGGCCGCTGTGGCGGATGCGCCGATCTATCAGGACAAGGAGGCGCGCGGGCGATTGTTCGACGGCGGGTTCGACGTCACCGACGGGCTCAAGCGCTATGAGATCACGCTGATCGACACGCCGCATCTCGGCGCGCCGCTTCTGATGTTCGTGGGGGAGGTGCCGCCGTCCGACACCGATCTCTGGGTGGTCTCGACCCATGTCGCCAGCGCCCGCGAGGCCGAGGAAAAGCGGCCGGGCGGGGTGATTTGTTTTACGTCCGGGACGAAAATCCTGACGCCCGAGGGGCCGCGTGCGGTCGAGGCGCTGCGCGAAGGCGATGCGGTGCAGACCAAGGACAATGGCGTGCAAAAGCTGCGCTGGATCGGTCAGCGGCATATGTCGGGTGCCCGGCTTTATGCCCTGCCGCAGCTGCGCCCGATCCGATTCCGTGCGGATGCCCTCGGGATGGGACAGCCGGACGAGGATCTCATTGTGTCGCCGAACCATCGGATGCTGTTGCGCGGGCCTGCCGCACGCGATCTGTTCAATGCCGATGAAGTGCTGGTGGCGGCGCGCGATCTGGTCAACGACCGCTCGATCACCGTGGAGCGGCATCTGCGCGCGGTGGAGTATATCCACCTGTTGTTCGACGCCCATGAGGTGATCTTTGCCAACGGGCTTGAGACGGAGAGCTATCATCCGGGTTTCACCGATCTTGCGATGATCGAGGAGGGGCAGAGGGAGCGGCTTCTGATGCGTTTCCCGCATCTCGCGGATCAGCCCGAAGATTACGGCCCGGCGGCGCGGCGGACCCTGTCGGCGGCGGAAGCGGCAATCCTTTTGCACAACGTGGCCTGAAATCGCGGTGTGGCGCTTGACTCCCGGACGCCCGGCTGTATAAGCCCGCCATCCGGTGTGCAGCGATGTGCGCCGGGTCTTCATTGGTGTTGGTGGCCCTCGCAAGAGGCAGCCTGTCAACCCGGGGCGCGGGGCAACCCGTCCGGGGAGAGGACAACGCCCTTTACATAACGGCACAAGGCGATCCGCCTTCCTGTCCCGTGGCTTGGGCGAAACGCGATTTCAGCCCGAAAAGTGGGACCCGGTTTTCGGATCAAGCTGAAATGCCATCCTAAAGGAGATCAGCCGTGACCAAACGCACGTCTGCCAAGTACAAAATCGACCGCCGCATGGGCGAAAACATCTGGGGCCGTCCGAAGTCCCCGGTCAACCGCCGCGAATACGGCCCGGGCCAGCACGGTCAGCGCCGCAAAGGCAAACTGTCCGACTTCGGTCTGCAACTGCGCGCCAAACAGAAGCTGAAAGGCTACTACGGCGACCTGACCGAGAAACAATTCCGCCGCATCTTCGCCGACGCCGAGCGTCAGCGTGGCGACACCGGTGAGCTTCTCATCGGCCTGCTCGAGCGCCGCCTCGACGCCGTCGTCTACCGTGCGAAATTCGTGCCGACCATCTTCGCAGCCCGTCAGTTCGTGAACCACGGCCACGTGCTCGTGAACGGTGAGCGCGTGAACATCCCCTCCTACCGTGTGAAAGAGGGCGACGTGATCGAGGTCCGTGCGAAATCCAAACAGCTCGTCACCGTGCTCGAAGCCGTGGCTCTGACCGAGCGTGACGTTCCGGATTACCTCGAGGTCGACCACAACAAAATGACCGCGACCTTCGTGCGCACCCCGGGCCTCTCTGATGTGCCCTACGCTGTGCAGATGGAACCGAACCTCGTTATCGAATTCTACGCTCAGAACTGATCTGAGCCGAAGATCGAAGATTTCCGAAAGGCCGTCCCTCGGGGCGGCCTTTTGCTTTGGCGTGCCAGGGTCAAGAAAACCCGGCCTGATCCGAATCTCTTTTTGCGTTATGCTGAGAAAGGTGTTTCAGGAGGCTGTGGTATGGCGGCGCGCGATATTTCGTTTGGGTCTTTCAATCTCTACAATCTGCAATCGCCGGGCATGGCGATGTATTCCGGGTCGCGCTGGACTGAAGAGGAATACGAGGCGAAGATTTTCTACACCGGGGCGGTGTTGAAGCGGATCGCGGCCGATGTGGTCGGGTTTCAGGAGCTTTGGGCCGGGGAGGCCCTTCTGGAAGCGATGCAGATGGCGGGGCTCGACGAGACGCATCGGGCGCTTGTGCCGCCGGGGCATCCGGGCAATCGCATCGTCTGCGCCGGGATGGTGCGCATGGATCTCCTTGTCGATGAACCGGAATGGATCGTCGATTTCCCTGAGGACATGGTGCTGGCCTCCGGCGGCGACGACCCGCAGCAGGACCGCATCGCCGTGGCGCTCACGACGTTTTCGCGGCCCGTCCTGCATTTTACGGTGCAGCCGCATCCGGACACGCCGGTGATCCATGTTTTTGTCGCGCATTTCAAATCCCGCCGCCCGACCGAGCTATGGCGCGAGGACTGGTACGAGGCGGATCTGCACAAGGATCACCTCAACGCGCTGGGCTATGCCGTCTCGACGATCCGGCGCACGGCGGAGGCGACGGCGCTCAGGATGATCATCACCAATCTGACGAAGGGCACGAACACGCCCGTGGTGGTGATCGGCGACATGAATGATGGCAAGCTGTCGAACACGCTCAACATCCTCACCGAGCAGCCGCAATACCTGACGGGTCTGTCGGAAGGCGGCGGCGACAATGCGCTTTATACCGCGCAGACGCTTCAGGAATATCGCTCGACCCGGGATGTCTATTACACCCATGTGTTCAAGAAGGAGCGTGAGAGTCTCGATCACATTCTGTTCTCGCAGGAGTTCTACGATCACTCGAAGCGGCGGCTCTGGGCCTTCGACGAGATGACGGTGGATAACGACCACCTCAATATCGAGGACCACAAGGCCACGGGCACCAACGATCACGGCATCCTGCGTGCGGGGTTCCGGTGGAAACCGGCGGCCGGGGCGCTCGTCTGAGCGGCTGGTCGCGGAGAAACCGAAGCACGCACGCAACAACTGCGCCTGCGGTGTTCATGCCGCTGGCAAAGTCCGGCGCGCGGCGCTAAGAGGGGCGGGCAAATTCTAAGCGAGTGGACCCATGACCCGTTTGATCGAACCGCAACCCGGCATCCTCGACATCGCTCTGTATCAGGGCGGGGCGAGCCATGTGCAGGGCGTCGATAATGTGATCAAGCTGTCGTCGAACGAAAACCCGTTCGGCGCGCCGGAAAGCGCGAAGGCAGCCTTTGCCAAGGCGGTGCACACACTCCATCGTTATCCGAACACCGATCATACCAGCCTGCGCAAGGCAATCGGCGATGTGCACGGGCTCGATCCGGAGCGCATCATTTGCGGCGTTGGGTCGGACGAGATCATCACCTTCCTTTGCCAGGCCTATGCGGGCGTGGGCGATGAGGTGATTTATACCGAACACGGCTTCTCGATGTACAAAATCTCCGCGCGCGCCGCGGGGGCGACGCCTGTTTGCGTACCCGAGCGCGAGCGCGTGGTGGATGTGGATGCCATTCTCGAAGCCTGCACCGAGCGCACCAAGCTTGTGTTCATCGCCAACCCGGCGAACCCGACCGGCACGATGATCGGCCAGCGCGACATTGCGCATCTCGCCGCCAACTTACCGTCGCAGGTGCTTTTGGTGCTCGATGGGGCCTATGCCGAGTTCGTCGAGGGGTTCGACGGCGGTGCGGCTCTGGTCGAAGCGCGTGACAATGTGGTGATGACCCGTACTTTCTCCAAGATCTACGGTCTGGGCGGCGTGCGTGTCGGCTGGGGCTATGGTCCCAAGGACATCATCGACGTGCTGAACCGGGTGCGCGGGCCGTTCAACCTCTCGGAGGCGCAGATGGCCGCGGCCGAAGCCGCCGTCAAGGATCGCGACTGGGTGGAGAAATGCCGCGAGGACAACACGCGTCTGCGCGCGTGGCTGGCCGAAGCGCTGATGGAGCTGGGCATCCCGTCCGACACGTCTTGTGCCAACTTCGTTCTGGCGCGGTTCACCGATCAGGCCGAAGCGGAAGCCTGCGACGAGTTCCTGAAATCTCAGGGCATCATTGTGCGCCGCGTGGCGGGGTATGGTTTGCCGAACTGCCTGCGGATCACCGTGGGGGACGAGGCGTCTTGTCGCCGTGTCGCCCATGTGATCGGTCAGTTCAAAGGGGAACAGGCCAGTGCGTGAGCCTGTATCTGGGGTCATTTACGACCGGGTCGCACTGATCGGGCTTGGCCTGATCGCGGGATCCATGTCCTTGGCGATGCGCCGCGCGGGTGTGGCGGGCGAGATCACGGGCTATGCCCGCTCGCAAGCCACCCGTGACACGGCGCGCGAGATCGGGCTTGTGGACCGGGTCTGTGACACCGCGATCGAGGCGGTTGAGGGCGCCGATCTGATCGTGCTTGCCGTGCCGGTGGGTGTGATGGGACAGGTCGTGGCAGAAATCGCACCGGCGCTGAAACCCGGCGCCGTGGTGACCGATGTCGGCTCCGTGAAGAAATCCGTGCTCGAAGCCGTGATGCCGCATATCCCGGAGGGCGTGCATTTCATCGGCACGCACCCGATGGCCGGGACGGAGCATTCCGGGCCGCGCTCGGGTTTTGCCGAGCTGTTCGACAACCGCTGGTGCCTGATCGTGCCGCCCGAGGGCGCGGATGAGGGAGAGGTCAAGAAGCTCGAAGATTTCTGGGCCGAACTGGGTGCCAACACCGAGCGGATGGACCCGGAGCATCACGACATTGTCTGTGCCGTGGTGTCTCATGTGCCGCACCTGATCGCCTATACGATGGTGGGTGTCGCCGACGATCTGCGCCGGGTGACCGATCAGGAGGTCATCAAATTCTCCGCCGCCGGTTTCCGGGATTTCACCCGGATCGCGGCCTCCGACCCGACGATGTGGCGCGACGTGTTCCTGACCAACAAGGAAGCGGCGCTGGAAATTCTCGGGCGCTTCACCGAGGAATTGTTTGCCTTGCAACGGGCGATCCGCACCGGCGATGGCGACACGCTCCATGATTATTTCACCCGCACCCGCGCGATCCGTCGCGGCATCATCGAGGCGGGGCAGGACACTGACGCGCCGGATTTCGGGCGTGGAAAAAAAGGCGGATGAGGGCGCGGGGCGTCATAGCCCTTGCCTTCTTTGCGGGCCTTGCCATGCCCGCCATTGCGCTTGAGACCTCGCCCGTGCCGCTGCCGCGCCCCGGGTCGGTCCCAGAGGCAAGTCCGGTCATCCAACTCCCGCCGGAAGAGACGGGCTTTCTTTCGCCAATGCCAAAACCCCGACCGCAACAGGCCCCGGCACGCAGCGTGGCGTCGGGCCCCAAAGGCTCTGTCTGTGGCATGCCCGACATTCGCGGCAAAAGTGTGAGCGCCATTGCCGGGACGGTGGCCGGATGCGGCGTGAGCCATCCGGTTCAGATCACCGAGGTTGCGGGCGTGAAACTTTCCACCCCTGCGACCGTCGATTGCCCGACGGCTCAGGCGCTTCGCCTCTGGGTGGCGCAGAGTGCCGCGCCGGTGATCGGGCGGGACGGCGGCGGGTTGGTGCAGCTCGACGTGGCGGCAAGCTATGCCTGTCGTCCGCGCAACCGGCAGGCGGGGGCAAAGATTTCCGAACATGGGCGCGGACGGGCGATTGATATTGCCGGTTTCCGTCTCAAAGACGGGACGGTGATCTCGGTTTTGTCGGGCTGGGACGACCGCAAACAGGGCAAGACGCTGCGCAAACTGCACAAGGCTGCCTGCGGGCCTTTCGGCACAGTCTTGGGCCCGGAAAGCGACGGCTATCACAAGGATCACTTCCATTTCGACACGGCGCAGTACCGCTCCGGAAGCTATTGCCGGTGAGTGTCTTTAGCGGATGACGATGCGCGGTGCTGGCCCCAGCGGGATGAACCCGAGTGTGATCATCCCGTCTTTCAGGCCCAATTCCGCGTCGATCGTGTCCTTGCGCCCGGAGAGCCCGGCCAGCATCTCGCCGCCGCGCAACGCCAGATTGCTCATGTTCTCGGGGATCGCGCCGGTGGCAATCGCCAGCTCGATCATCTCGCGCCAGTTCTCGGCTTTTACCGCCACCTTGCCAACGGGATAGCCGCGCTTGTCGACGTCGAAGGCACCGGTGAGTTTCAGTTTCAACTCACCCCAATGGGCCGAAAAATTCTCGACGTCGATATGGGTCGGCTGCGGGCGCGGGCCTTCGAGGGCGTGAATGTCCCACGGGGTGCCGAAAGTTGCGGTCATTTTGAGATCGAGTTCCTCGAAACGATCCGACAAAAGCCCCTCCGGGTCCAGCTCCTCGACCAGCCCACCGGTGGGGGCGAAACCTTGGGCATTCAGAGTGATGTCATGGGTCAACGCGTCGTCGGCGCGCCGTTGAGAGGCGATCTGCGCACTGTCGAGGGTCAGGCCCCAGGTTGCGGTCGAGATGAGTTTCAACCCGTCGATGGCCACGGAGGCATGATCGAGCGTCAGGTTCGGGCCGGGATCGACGAACAATTGCGCCTCGGCCGAGTCCTGGGTGATGTCGAGCTTCTGATAGGGGGAGGCGAGTGTCAGTTCCGGCGCCATGTGCAGGGTAAACCGGGTCGGGCGGAAGCTCTGGCTCAGGATTTCGATTTTGGGCGTCGAAAGCGCCACGCCGCTCTTAGGATCGGCCAGACGCGGTTCCATGATCGCCGTGTCGAACCGGGCCGGGAAGCCACGGGTTTTGACTTCGACGGTTTCCGCCTGCCAACCCTCACTGGCGCGGGCGTCGATCCAGGCGGCAATCGCGTGTTCCGTGCCGCGCGCACCGATGATCCAATAGCCGGAATAGAGAATGAACACGGCCAGCACGAGCCAGATCAGTTTGCGCATCTTGGGGTCCCGTCTTTTCTTTCCCGGATGGCCCGTGTTTAACGGGGGGAGGCGGGGCTGAAAAGAGGAGAGAGGGCGATGTCCTCCTATGATGCGGCGGATCACGCGCTTGTGCATGTGGATCTGCGCGAAGGGTTTTGGGTCTTTGGCTATGGCTCCCTGATGTGGAATCCGGGGTTCGAGTTTGTCGAGCGCGTTCCTGCGGTTCTGACTGGCTATGCGCGGTCTTTCTGCATGTGGTCGATCCATCATCGCGGCTCGCCCGAGGTTCCGGGGCTGGTTTTGGCGCTCGATGCGGAGGCGGGGGGCTCCTGTCACGGGCTGGCATTTCGCGTCGGGCCGGAGGTGGCGGAACAGGCGCTTGCCGAGTTGCGCGAACGCGAGCTGGTGTCTTCGGCCTATCTCGAACGCGAGGTGGTGTTGACCCTGTCGGATGGGCGCGATGTTCCGGCGCTGGCCTATGTGGTCGACCCGGCGCATGTGCAATACACCGGGCCTTTGAGCCTTGAGCGACAGGCCGAGGTGATCGCTGGCGCCTGTGGCGGGCGGGGGCCGAATTGCGACTATCTTTTCTCGACCGCCGAGCATCTGGCTCAGCTCGGGATGGAGGATCTTGAGCTGACAGAGCTTTCCGAGATGGTCCGGCATCGGCTTAAAACGTAAGGAAACGTCCGGACACGAAATCGCGTGTTGGCAGAGGGCCGGAGAGCCCCTATCGTGAGCACGAAACGTCAAGGGGTCAGGACGTCGATGGACCAACCCGATCACACGCGAAAGCGTCAGGCTAAACCGCAGGCTGAAAAGCGTCAGGCCGAGCTGAAATTCTTTTCCCAACCCGTGCGCCAGATCACGCTGATGATCGTCGTGCTTGGGCTGGTCGTGGCCGGATTGGTCATGGCCCTGCCGCGGGTCGGGCCGGTGTTCTTCGCCAATCTCTATCTCAACGGCTTTATCGCCGTGGTGTTCTTCATCGGCATTCTGTCGTGTTTCTGGCAAGTCGCCCAACTGGTCGCCTCGGTCAATTGGATCGAGCGTTTCACCGGCCAGCGTCCGAATGTGCCGGGCAAGGCGGCCCCGCGGCTGCTGGCGCCTCTGGCGGCGTTGCTGCGCGGGCGCGGCGCGCATTCGCAAATTTCGGCAAGCTCCTCGCGCTCCATCCTCGATTCTGTTGCAACCCGCATCGATGAGGCGCGCGACATCACGCGTTACATTGCCAACCTGCTGATTTTTCTAGGTCTTCTCGGGACCTTCTATGGCCTCGCCACCACCGTTCCGGCACTGGTCGACACTATCCGTTCGCTGTCGCCCTCTGAGGGAGAAGGCGCGAGCGATGTGCTGGGCCAGCTCATGGGCGGGCTTGAAAGCCAGCTCGGGGGTATGGGGACGGCCTTTGCCTCCTCGCTTCTGGGGCTCGCGGGGTCGCTCGTGGTCGGTATGCTCGAACTGTTCGCGACCCATGGGCAGAACCGGTTCTACCGCGAGTTGGAAGAGTGGATGTCGACGATCACCCGCATCGGCTTTGCCTCGGATGCGGGCGAGGGCGAGATGTCGGGGGCGGTCGCGGTGCTCGATTACATGAGCGAGCAGATGCAACAGTTGCAGGAGATGTTCACTCGCTCCGACGCCGCCCGTGTCGCGGTCGACAACCGTCTGGAACAGCTTGTGTCTTCGATGGACCGGCTGGTGTTGCAAA
The DNA here is from genome assembly GCF_051054295.1 of Celeribacter sp. SCSIO 80788. GTDB lineage: Bacteria > Pseudomonadota > Alphaproteobacteria > Rhodobacterales > Rhodobacteraceae > Celeribacter. The sequence continues at coordinate 3,634,681 of NZ_CP150482.1, forward strand.
TGGATGCGGACACCGGGGCGGCACCTTTGCTTTCGCGCATGGCTGAGGGGCAGGAGCGGCTGATCGGGGTGATGCAGAGCCGCTTTGCGACAGAGGAAGAGCCATTCGACGCCGAGGCCCGGATGCGGTTGCGCTCGATCGATGTGCAGCTTCTGCGCATTCTCGAAGAGCTGTCGGCGGGGCGGCAGGAGAGCGTGTCCGAGCTGCGTGCCGAACTGGCCGAGCTGACCCGCGTGCTGCGCGGATTGGGCGAATAACCCATGGCCGTTCTGCGCCGCTCCTCCCATCGCATGTCCGGCTCGATCTGGCCGGGGTTTGTCGATGCGATGACGGCGCTTTTGCTGGTGCTGATGTTCGTTCTGACCATCTTCATGGTGGTGCAATCCATGCTGCGCGACCAGATTTCCGGGCAGGAGCATGAACTCGATGCGCTGACCGGCGAATTGAACGCGCTGGCCACCGCGCTTGGGTTGGAACAACAGAAGAGCCTCGGGCTTGAGACTCAGATCGGCACGTTGCAGGCGACGCTGTCGGATGTGCAGGCCCGGGCCAAGGCACAGGCCGCGACCATCGAGGGGCTACAGGGCGAGAATGCCGCGCTGACCGGACGGATCGCCTCGTTCGAAGCGCAGGTGGCGAGCCTCATGGCCGAACGCGATGCGGCACTGACCGAAGGCGCGCAACTGGCGGCGCAGATCGAGGATCTGGAGGCGGCGAAGGCGCAGTTGATCACCGATCAGGAGGCCGCGCAGCTTGCGCTGGCAAAGGCGCGCGACGAGATCGACGCGGCGACGGAAGAGGCGCGTTTGGCGGCGGCGCGGCGTGAGGCGCTGGACGCTTTGGTGGCGCAGTTGAAGACGGAGACGAACGAACGGCAGGCGGCTTTGGCGGCGGCGCAGGAACAGCTTTCTCAATCGGAGAAAGACCGGCTGGCGGATGCGGCGGCGTTGAAGGCCTTGCAGGAGCGGATGGCGGGATCGGACGATGAACTGACCGCGATGACGCTGGCCTTGGAAGAGGCGCGCAAGCAGGCCGAGGAGACTTTGACGCTTCTGGCGGCGGCGCGCACGGCGCGGGACAAGTTGCAGGCCGAACTCGACAGCGATGTGTCGGATCGCGACAAACAGGCGGCGCTTTTGGCCACGGCGCAGGCGGCTCTGATCGACGAAGAGGCGAAATCGGGGGAAGGCGAACGCAAGCTGGCGCTTCTGAATGCGCAGGTGGCACAGATGCGAGAGCAATTGTCGGCGCTGCAATCGACGCTGGATGTGCGCACGGCGGCAGATACGGAGAACGAGGTTCAGATCGACAGCCTGACCCAACGGTTGAACGCCGCACTGGCCCAGGTCGCCGCCGAAGAACGGGCGCGGGCCGCTTTGGAAGAGGCGGAGCGCAAACGGTTGGAGGAAGAGGCGAAAAGCCTTCAGAGCTATCGTTCGGAGTTTTTCGGGCGGATGCGGCAAATTCTCGGCGATCGTGAAGGGGTCAAGATTGTCGGCGACCGGTTCGTGTTCTCCTCCGAGATTCTGTTCGAACCGGCCTCCGCCGATCTGGGGCCTCTGGGCAAGACGCAGATCGCGCGGGTGGCGCGCATCTTGTCCGAGGTGGCGGCGGAGATCCCGCCGGAGATCGATTGGGTCATTCGCGTCGATGGGCACACCGACAAGACGCCGCTGTCGGGGACCGGAGAATATCGTGACAACTGGGAGCTGTCTCAGGCGCGCGCGCTCGCCGTGGTGCGCTATATGGTCAACGATCTCGGCTTCGACCCCTCGCGTCTGGTGGCTGCGGGGTTTGGGGAATATCAGCCGATTGCGGTGGGGGACAGCCCCGAGGCTTTGGCGCAGAACCGTCGGATCGAGTTGAAACTCACCGAGAAATAATTTCACTTATCAATGCGAAAGCGCTCTTCGAGGCGGTCGATCTCTGCGCCCTTGCGGATCAGTTGCACCGTGGCGGTATAGCCGCCTATGGGCCACGCGCCCGGGGATTTGCGCCCGACGGCACGGAACATGCGGGCCTGATCCTTGTCGAGCAGGGCGTCGTGGCTGATCACTTCGCCGTCGGGGCCGAAGATGCTCATCCGAAGAATGTCACCTTTCAAAGTGCCATAGCCGAAGCCGAAAACCACAAGCGCAGGGCTGTCGGAACCGAGCGGGACATTGCCCGCCGTTCCCGCCTTGACGCTCTCGTAATCCGGCACCTTGGTGTCAAGGCCGAGGGTCAGAAGGCCGCCCGCGTGGTAGACCATGTCCCGGTCCCAGAGCGTGCCGTTCAACATGGCCTCTTCGCCGCAGGAGATCAGCCCGGTGGGGTTGAACGGATCGACGATCTTGCCATTGTGGCGCAGGGCGAGGTGGACATGGGGAAACTCGGTCATGCCGGAGAGACCGACTTGACCCAGAACGGTGGACGCGCCGACCTTTTGGCCTGTCTCAACCGCGATGGTGCCGTTCATCATGTGGCAATATTGCGTGCTCCAGCCGTCGCCATGGTCGATCACCACGCCGTTGCCGCATTCCTTGCCGGTGACGTCGGGCGCCCCCTCGCTGCCTTGGGGAACATCCTGCATGCCGTCGCGAATGGCCTTCACCGTGCCGGGGGCGGAGGCGAGAACATTGACGCCCTGCAACATGTCGAGCAGGACAGGGAGGGCGAAATCCGTGCCCTTGTGGCCGTCGTAACTCAATGTTCCGCAAGTGAAATCGGCGGCCCCCGGACTGGGATCGGTATCGACGTAATTCTGGATGTAACAGGTCTGGCCCAACACACAGTCGATGGGCGGGGCCAGAACCGGGTCACGGGCTAGGGCCGGGGTGGCGAGGAGGGCGGCAAGCAACAGGGGGGCAATCAGGGCACGCATGACAGACATCGATTGGGATCGTTCGCGGCACCGTTGCGCGAAGAAAAAGCCCCGTCAAGGGACGGGGCTTTTCAAAGGCTTATTCCGCGGTGAGCAGAGGCGGTTTCTTCGAACGCCCGATGCGCGGGGCACCGGGTTCTTCGATGATCAGGTCGATGTCGCCATCCTTGACGCCGATCTTGACCACGCCGCCTTTCGCGAGCTTGCCGAACAGAAGTTCTTCAGCGAGCGGTTTCTTGATATATTCCTGAATGACGCGGCCCAGCGGACGTGCGCCCATCTTGTCGTCATAGCCTTTGTCGGCGAGCCATTCGGCGGCCGGGCGGGTGAGTTCGATATGCACGTTGCGGTCCATGAGCTGGGCCTCGAGTTGCAGCACGAATTTCTCGACGACTTGCAGGATGACCTCTTTCGGCAGCGGACCGAAGGAGACCACCGCGTCCAGACGGTTGCGGAACTCCGGCGTAAACGTCCGTTCGATGGCGGCGGTGTCTTCGCCCTCGCGACGGTCGCGGCCAAAGCCGATGGCCTCTTTCGCCTGCTCGGTCGCGCCGGCGTTGGAGGTCATGATCAGGATCACGTTGCGGAAATCGACGGTGCGCCCGTTGTGATCGGTCAGCTTGCCGTTGTCCATCACCTGCAACAGGATGTTGTAAACATCGGGGTGCGCCTTTTCGATTTCATCGAGCAGGAGCACGCAATGCGGGTGCTGATCCACGCTGTCGGTCAGAAGACCGCCCTGATCGAAACCGACATAGCCCGGCGGCGCGCCGATCAGACGGGAGACGGCGTGTTTTTCCATGTATTCCGACATGTCGAAGCGCAGAAGCTCCACGCCAAGCGTGTCGGCGAGCTGTTTTGCGACTTCGGTTTTCCCCACGCCGGTCGGACCCGCGAAGAGGTAGTTGCCGATCGGTTTCTCCGGCTCGCGCAGACCCGCACGGGCGAGTTTGATCGCGGAAGCCAAGGTTTCGATGGCCTTGTCCTGACCGAAGACCACACGTTTGAGCGTCGCTTCGAGATCCTTGAGCACCTCGGCGTCGTCTTTGGAGACGTTCTTCGGCGGGATGCGGGCGATCTTGGCCACCACCGCTTCGATCTCTTTCGGGGAGATCGTTTTGCGGCGCTTGCTTTCGGCCACGAGATGTTGCGCGGCCCCGGCCTCGTCGATCACGTCGATCGCCTTGTCGGGCAGCTTGCGGTCATGGATGTAGCGCGCGGACAGTTCCACGGCGGTCTTGATCGCATCGTGGGTGTAGCGGATGTCGTGGTGTTCCTCGAAATAGGGTTTGAGACCCTGAAGGATTTTCACGGCATCGTCCACCGACGGCTCGTTGACGTCGATTTTCTGGAACCGGCGGGACAGGGCGCGGTCCTTCTCGAAATGCTGGCGGAACTCCTTGTAGGTCGTCGAACCCATGCAGCGCAGCTTGCCGCCCTGCAAAGCCGGTTTCAGCAGGTTGGAGGCATCCATCGCGCCGCCGGATGTGGCACCGGCGCCGATCACGGTGTGAATCTCGTCGATGAAGAGAATTGCATCCGGGTGATCTTCGAGTTCTTTGACCACGGCTTTCAGGCGCTCCTCGAAATCGCCGCGATAGCGGGTTCCGGCCAGAAGCGCGCCCATGTCGAGCGAGTAGATCGTGGAATGAGCCAGAACCTCGGGGGTTTCGCCATCGACGATTTTCTTGGCGAGACCCTCGGCGATGGCGGTTTTGCCCACGCCCGGATCGCCCACCAGAAGCGGGTTGTTCTTGCGGCGGCGGCAGAGCACCTGAATGCAGCGCTCGACCTCTTCGGCGCGGCCGATCAGCGGATCGACATCGCCTTTCATGGATTTCTTGTTCAGATCGACGCAGTATTTTGCCAGTGCCGATTCCTTGTCCTCGCTCGCAGGCTGGGCTTGCTGCGTCTGGGCCTCTTCCTCGTTCTGGTCGGCGCCGGTGATCGGGCGCTGTTCGCCAAAAGCCGGGTCTTTGGCAACGCCATGGGCGATGAAATTCACCGCGTCATAGCGCGTCATGTCCTGTTCTTGCAGGAAATAGGCGGCGTTGGATTCGCGTTCAGCGAAGATCGCGACGAGCACGTTTGCCCCGGTCACTTCGGTGCGACCGGAGGATTGAACATGGATCGCGGCACGCTGGATCACGCGCTGGAAAGAGGCGGTCGGGACCGCTTCGGACCCTTCGACATCGGTGACGAGCGTCGAAAGATCGTCCTCGATATAATCCAGAAGGGTTTTCCGAAGCTCCTCGAGATCGACATTGCAGGCCTGCATGACGCGGGCCGCGTCGGGTTCGTCGATCAGCGCCAGCAGGAGGTGTTCGAGTGTGGCGAGTTCGTGGCGGCGGGCATTGGCCAGCGCCAGAGCTGCGTGGATGGCTTGCTCAAGGGTGTTCGAAAATGACGGCACGTCGTTCTGTGCTCCTTCGCATTCGGGGTCTGGAGGGGGACTGGCCCCGCACCCTACCGTGGCCTCATACTCTTAAAGATCGATTGATACGCCCGAGCTTCAAGGAAAAAAGTGGTTAACGCCGGTAAATTTTTCGGAGACGCCAAGTTTTGTGCGGTTTGGGCCGAATGTGCCCCTCATTCGTTAAAAACAATCTATGATGGCTTGACAGGAAAACAAGGGGCGCTTCGCGGGTTTCAGAAGCGGTCCTTGCGCGTGCGGATCGCGGCGAACACGGCGACATCGGAGGCGTCCGCCATGCCGAGCGCCTGTTTCACCGGGGCAAGACCCGCGCGCAGGAACGGATTGGTCGCCAGTTCCAGAGACAGGGCAGAGGGCACCGTGGCCTCGCCTTTGGCGCGTGCTTCGTCGATGGCTTTGGCACGATTTTGCAGCGCGGTGTTGTCGGGCTCGACGGTGAGCGCGAAACGGGCGTTCGAGGCGGTGTATTCGTGACCCGAATAGACCATCGTGTCCGGGGGTAGGGCGGCGAAGCGCGAGAGTGTTTCCCACATTTGTTCCGGCGTGCCCTCGAACAACCGGCCACAGCCCAGAGCCATCAGACTGTCGGCAGAGAACAGGGCCTTCGCGTCGGGGATGTAATAGGCAATATGGCCGACCGTATGCCCGTCCGCGCCCATCACCCGGACCTCATGACCGGCAAACTCGAAACTCTGCCCCGGCTCGACCGCGCGGGTGAGCGGCGGCAGGCGATGCTGATCGGCTTTCGCACCGGTGATCGTTGCCCCCGTGGCCTCGAACACCCCCGCCGCGCCGTCGATATGGTCCCAATGATGATGGGTCAGCCAAATTTCGTCGAGGGTCCAGCCGCGCTCGGACAGGGCTTTGATAATCGGCGCGGGATCGGCGGCATCGACCAAGGCGGTGCGCCCGCTTACCGGGTCGTGGACAAGGAAATCGTAATTGTCGGAGAGGGCCGCGACGGTGACGATTTCGAGGGCGGGTTTCGGCGTCATCTCGGGGGCAATCTCTGGCATGGCATTCTCCGGTGTCTTGCGGTTATGGTGACCGTGAACCCCAGCATTCTGGGAAGTCCGAGGGATTGCAATGCATCTCGACGTCGTTGAGCTGAGAAATTTCTATTACCGTACGGGACTGGGCCGCGCCGCACAACGGGCGATCCGCGATCAGGTCGTGGAGTTCTGGCCCAATGCCGAACGCCAGACCGTGGCCGGGTTCGGTTTTGCCGTGCCGCTTCTGCGCCCGTTTCTCGAAGATGCGCGCCGCGTCGTGGGACTGATGCCGGATCAGCAAGGCGTGATGCACTGGCCTGCGGGCCTGCCGAATGTCTCGGCGCTGTGTCCTGAGACGCGCTGGCCGATCCAGACCGGCTTCGTCGACAAGCTCGTGGTGATGCACGGGCTTGAGATGTCGGATGCGCCGGATGCTCTGCTTGAGGAATGCTGGCGGGTGCTGGGGCCTGGCGGACGTGCGATGTTCGTGGTGCCGAACCGGGGCGGGCTCTGGTCGCGTTCGGACAGCACGCCGTTTGGCTATGGCCGCCCCTACAGTCTCAGCCAGCTCGAAGGCCAGCTCCGGCGCGCGCGCTTCATGCCGGAGCGCCATGCGGCAGTGCTGTTCCAGCCGCCCTCGCACAAACGATTCTGGAAACGCTGGGGGCCGCTTTGGGAGCGGATCGGGCGGCAGATGCCCTCGGCGCTTGTCGGCGGGGTGCTTGTGGTCGAGGCCTCGAAACAGGTTTACGCCCAGACCGGATCGGGCACGCCCGAAGCGGTGCGCCGCAAGGCGGGGGTGCTCGAAGGCCTCCGTCCAGTGCCCGAGGCGAAGCCGGTGTGAGCTCTGAAATCTGATTGGTTTGCGCCCGTCTTTTGACCGGAGTTTTGTTCCTATATTGTCGTTTCTTCAGGTCTCGCGCACCCGGGAATTCTGCTTCAGGACAGGGGCGGTGCGGGCGGAATCGCACGAATCCGTGAACGCCTTCTGCATCCTGTGTGAAATTTTTTTGCGCCCCGGCGGCGATTTCGGCCTAAGTCGCTGAAAAGCAAACAAAGCAAGTTTTTCAGTGTTGGCGCTAAACTGTCGTAACAAGGTTGCGGCATGGTCTGGGCTCTGCTACATCCACGCTGATTTTGTTGCCTGCGTGTGCTGCGCGGGTCAATCAAGCTGCTCATTCCCGACACGAGATCCCGCAAGGGGCGACCGGGGAAGGGCCCTAAGACATCGGAAGGGTGGACGTGTCCGAACCAGCTTCGATCTCCGGCGGCATCGCCGTCCGTTACGCAACGGCCGTTTTTGAACTGGCCAAGGAAAGCAATGCCATCGCGGCGCTCGAGGAGGACGTGGCGACGCTGTCTTCCGCGCTCGCCGAGAGCGACGATCTCAAGGCTCTGATCTCTTCGCCGGTCTATACCCGCGAAGAACTCGAAGCCGCGATCAAGGCGATTGCCGCAAAGGCCGGTCTGACCGGCATCGTCTCCGGCACGCTCGGGCTTATGGCGCAGAACCGCCGTCTGTTCGTCCTGCCGCAGCTCGTCGCCAAGCTTGGCGACCTGCTCGCCGAGGAGCGCGGCGAAGTGACCGCCGAGGTCACCTCCGCCAAGGCGTTGACCAAGACGCAGACCACCAAACTTGCCAAGAGCCTCTCCGAGAAATTTGGCAAGACCGTGAACATCAATGCGACCGTGGATGAAGCCATCATCGGCGGTCTTGTCGTTAAGGTGGGCTCGAAGATGATCGACACGTCGATCGCCTCCAAGCTCAACTCCCTCCAGAATGTAATGAAAGAGGTCGGATAATGGGAATCCAGGCAGCTGAAATTTCTGCGATCCTTAAGGAGCAGATTAAAAACTTCGGCCAGGAGGCCGAAGTCGCTGAAGTGGGCCGCGTGCTCTCCGTCGGTGACGGGATCGCACGTGTGTACGGCCTCGACAACGTCCAGGCCGGTGAAATGGTCGAGTTCCCGGGCGGGATCATGGGCATGGCGCTCAACCTCGAGGCCGACAACGTCGGTGTCGTGATCTTCGGCTCCGACCGTGACATCAAAGAAGGCGACACCGTCAAGCGCACCAAGTCCATCGTGGACGTGCCCGCCGGTGACGCGCTTCTCGGCCGCGTGGTCGACGGTCTCGGCAACCCGATCGACGGCAAGGGCCCGGTGGCCGCGTCCGAGCGTCGCATCGCCGACGTCAAAGCGCCGGGCATCATCCCGCGTAAATCCGTGCACGAACCGATGGCGACCGGCCTCAAATCCGTCGACGCCATGATCCCGATCGGCCGTGGCCAGCGTGAGCTGATCATCGGCGACCGTCAGACCGGTAAAACCGCTGTGGCGCTCGACGCGATCCTGAACCAGAAGTCCTACAACGAGGCTGCTGGCGACGACGAGAGCAAGAAACTCTATTGCATCTACGTCGCTGTCGGTCAGAAGCGTTCCACCGTGGCTCAGCTCGTCAAGAAGCTCGAGGAAACCGGTGCGATCGAATACACCACCATTGTGGCTGCCACCGCGTCCGACCCGGCGCCGATGCAGTACCTCGCGCCCTACACCGCGACCGCGATGGCCGAGTACTTCCGCGACAATGGCCGTCACGCCCTGATCATCTACGATGACCTGTCGAAACAAGCCGTGTCCTACCGTCAGATGTCCCTGCTGCTTCGCCGTCCGCCGGGGCGTGAAGCTTACCCGGGTGACGTGTTCTACCTCCACTCGCGCCTCCTGGAACGTTCCGCGAAGCTGAACGAAGATTTCGGCGCTGGCTCGCTGACGGCTCTGCCGATCATCGAAACCCAGGGCGGTGACGTGTCTGCGTTTATTCCGACCAACGTTATCTCCATCACCGACGGTCAGATCTTCCTCGAAACCGAACTGTTCTATCAGGGTATCCGCCCGGCTGTGAACACCGGTCTCTCCGTGTCCCGCGTGGGCTCCTCGGCTCAGACCAAAGCCATGTCCTCTGTGGCTGGCCCGGTGAAACTGTCGCTCGCTCAGTACCGCGAGATGGCCGCCTTCGCTCAGTTCGGGTCCGACCTCGACGCCGCAACTCAGAAACTTCTGAACCGTGGCGCACGTCTGACCGAGCTGATGAAACAGCCGCAATACGCGCCGCTGACCAACGCCGAAATCGTCTGCGTCATCTTTGCGGGCACGAACGGCTATCTGGACAGCATCCCGGTCTCCGAAGTTGGCAAATACGAAGCCAAACTTCTCGAGTTCCTGCGCAACCAGAAGAAAGACGTGCTCGACTGGATCACCAACGAGGATCCGAAGATCAAAGGCGAGCCGGCCGACAAGCTCAAAGCGGTTCTGGACGAATTCGCCAAAACCTACGCTTAATCCTGAAGGACGCTTAGATGCCCAGCCTCAAGGATCTCAAAAACAGGATCTCGTCGGTCAAATCGACCCGCAAGATCACCAAGGCCATGCAGATGGTGGCCGCCGCGAAACTGCGGCGGGCACAGGATGCGGCCGAGGCCTCGCGCCCCTATGCAGAGCGGTTCAACGCTGTGCTGGGTGCGCTGTCGGCATCGGTCGGTGGCTCCGCAACCGCGCCCCGGCTTCTGGCCGGGACCGGCAAGGACGATGTGCAGATGCTCGTCGTCATGACGTCCGAGAAAGGTCTGTGCGGCGGCTTCAACACGAACATCGTGAAGCTCGCCAAGACCCGCATCAAAGAGCTTCTGGCGGCTGGCAAGACGGTGAAAATTCTCACCGTCGGCAAGAAAGGCCGTGAGCAGCTCAAGCGGGAATACGCGGACCTGTTCGTCGCTCACGTGGACCTCACTGAGGTCAAGAAAGTCGGCTACGCCAACGCGCAGGAGATCGCCAAAGATCTTCTGGCGAAATTCGACGCGGGCGAGTTCGACGTGGCGACGATCTTCTACGCGAAGTTCGAGAACGTTGTGACGCAGGTTCCGACTGCCCAGCAGATCATCCCGGCGGCCTACGAAGTCGAAGAGGGTGCGGTGAGCGCGCTCTACGATTACGAGCCCTCCGAGGAAGGCATTCTTGCCGATCTTCTGCCGCGCGGTGTGGCCACGCAGATCTTCTCGGCTCTGCTCGAGAATGCCGCCTCCGAACAGGGCGCGCGGATGTCCGCGATGGACAACGCGACGCGCAACGCGGGCGACATGATCGACAGGCTGACGATCGAGTACAACCGTTCGCGTCAGGCCGTGATCACCAACGAGCTGATCGAAATCATTTCGGGCGCTGAAGCGCTCTAGATGGGTGGAGTAGGGATTGTCTGTCGTACCGCGATATTTTGAGCCTGAAATGGACCATGAGTACACGTTCTCCGTGTGCTCGTTGGTGCGTGACATGGCGCGGTACGACAACCTCCTGACGTCCTTCGCAGAGTTTGGGTTCACCTCTGAGAACTCGGAGTTTCTGGTTGCCGACAACCGGGTGCGCAACGAGTTCGACGGCTACAACTGGCACAAGCGTCTCTATGGCGAATGTCGTGGCAAGTATATCATCTACTGCCATGAGGACATCGTTCTCATCGATCACGGCTTCGATCGTCTCGTCGAGGCGCTCGAAGATCTCGAACAGCATGACCCACGTTGGCTGGTCGCAGGGGTCGCGGGTTGTGCGTGGCGGCAGGACAACGGGCAATCCCGTCATCAGATCCTGCGGATCACGGACAAATACGGCGAGGACCGTCGGCATGGCGACATGCCGGGGCGCGTCGAGTCGCTGGACGAATGTTTCATCGTCACGAAGCGCGAGAGCCCGGTGTTCTCGTCCTACGATCTGTCCGGGTTCCATTACTACGGGGCGGACCTCTGTTCGATGGCGGAGCTTGCCGGTGGAAGCGCCTATGCGATCGATTTCCACCTGCGGCACGACGGCAATGCCGCACGTGGACCGTCGTTCCGGCAGTGCAGGAAAGCGTTTCTCGGGAAGTATTCGAAAATCTACCCCGGGCGTAAGCTGTTCTGTACAACCGGAGAAGTGCAAATCCCTGGCGGCTGGTATGATATAACTTAGCTCTCAAGTCTCACGTGCGGCGCGTGACCGTGCCGTAATCAATCACAGGTGCCACAAAGCTATCGCTGGCAATTTGGAAAGAAACAAAGGAACACACAATGGTTCAACTTGGATCGAAAGGCAAGATCACTCAGGTGATTGGCGCCGTTGTCGACGTGCAGTTCGAAGACGCGCTTCCTGAAATTCTCAACGCGCTTGAGACCGACAACAACGGCAACCGTCTGATCCTCGAAGTGGCTCAGCACCTCGGCGAGAACACCGTGCGCACCATCGCCATGGACGCGACCGAAGGTCTCGTGCGCGGTCAGCTCGTGACCGACACCGGTGGTCCGATCACCATTCCGGTCGGCAACGCGACCCTGGGCCGTATCCTCAACGTCGTCGGCGAGCCGGTCGATGAAAAAGGTCCGGTCGAAGCCACCGAACGCCGTCCGATCCACGCCGAAGCTCCGGAATTCTCCGAGCAGGCGACCGACACCGAGATCCTCGTCACCGGCATCAAGGTGATCGACCTTCTCGCACCCTATTCCAAAGGCGGTAAAATCGGTCTCTTCGGCGGTGCCGGCGTGGGCAAAACCGTTCTCATCATGGAACTGATCAACAACATCGCAAAAGTGCACTCGGGCTTCTCCGTGTTCGCCGGTGTTGGCGAGCGGACCCGTGAAGGCAACGACCTTTACCACGAAATGATCGAATCCAACGTCATCAAGCCGGACAACCTCTCCGAGTCGCAAGTGGCTCTGGTTTACGGTCAGATGAACGAGCCTCCGGGAGCCCGTGCCCGCGTTGCTCTGACCGGTCTGACCCTCGCGGAACAGTTCCGTGACCAGTCCGGCACCGACGTTCTGTTCTTCGTGGACAACATCTTCCGCTTCACCCAAGCCGGTTCCGAGGTGTCCGCACTTCTCGGTCGTATCCCCTCCGCTGTGGGCTACCAGCCGACGCTGGCCACCGACATGGGTGCGATGCAGGAACGGATTACCTCCACCAAGAACGGCTCGATCACCTCGATCCAGGCTGTGTACGTGCCCGCCGACGACCTTACCGACCCGGCACCGGCCACGACCTTCGCCCACTTGGATGCGACCACCGTTCTCAACCGTGCGATCTCCGAACTCGGGATCTACCCGGCTGTGGACCCGCTCGACTCCTCGTCCCGGATCCTCGATCCGCAGATCGTTGGTGAAGAGCACTACCAGGTTGCCCGCGACGTTCAGGGTATCCTCCAGCGCTACAAATCGCTGCAGGACATCATCGCCATCCTCGGCATGGACGAACTCTCGGAAGAAGATAAGCTGACCGTGGCCCGCGCCCGGAAAATCCAGCGTTTCCTCTCCCAGCCGTTCGACGTGGCGAAAGTGTTCACCGGCGCCGACGGCGTGCAGGTTCCGCTCGAAGACACGATCTCGTCCTTCAAGGCGGTTGTGGCCGGTGAGTACGACCACCTGCCGGAAGCGGCGTTCTACATGGTGGGCGGCATCGACGAAGTGCTCGCGAAAGCCGAGAAACTGGCCGCTGAAGCCGCTTAATAGCAACCCGGAAGGAGGCCTCTCATGGCTACAGTCCAATTCGATCTCGTCTCTCCCGAGCGCAAACTTGCGTCTCTGAACGTGGAGCAGGTCCAGATCCCGGGTTCCGAAGGTCGTCTGACTGCGATGGCGGGCCATGAGCCCACCATCCTCACCCTGCGCCCCGGTCGTCTGATCGCGATCGGGCCGGAGGGCGAGCTGGAGTTCATCGTGACGGGCGGTTTTGCCGAGCTGTCTCCGGAACATATCTCCGTGCTGGCCGAGGTTGCTCTGCCGCGTGGGGAAATGTCTCAGGAGATCGTCAACGAGATGATCACGCAGGCCCGCGCGGAGCACAACAAGGCGACGCAGGAAGAACAAGCGGAAACGCATTCCTTCCTCGCCGATCTGGTGCACATCGCCGAGGATCTCGGGTTCCACACCAATCTCTGATTGGTCGGACATATGAATTGAAAGGCCCTGCGCATCTGTCGCGGGGCCTTTTCTTTTTTGACGATGAGGCAGTCAAGCGGTGTCGGTTTAGACTGTGGGAAAAGGAGAGCGTGTCATGGCATTGGAACTGCGCCCGAATTGCGAATATTGCGACAAGGACCTGCCGCCGGAGGCGCAGGACGCTTGCATCTGCACCTATGAATGCACCTTTTGTCGGGACTGTGTGGACAGGCATCTGCAAAACGTCTGTCCCAATTGCGGTGGCGGTTTTGTGCCCCGCCCGATCCGGCCCAAGACGGCGTGGCGCGACGGCACATCGCGGCTGTATCAACCGCCCTCGACCACGCGTGTGCACCTGTCTTACCCTCCCGAAGAGCTGGCGGGGCATATCGCGCGGATCAAGGATATTCCGCCGGTGGAGCGCTGAGGGCCATGCCGATGGACAAGACATTCCAGAGTGCGGTGCACGACTGGGTCGTGAGCTGTTTCGGCGAGGAGACCGCGATGGATGCGGTGGAACGCAACCGGCGGTTTCTTGAGGAGGCGCTGGAACTGGTGCAATCCCTTGGCGCAAGTCGGGAGTTTGCCCATGATCTCGTCGAGTATGTCTTCTCTCGGCCAAAGGGGGATGCCCCGCAGGAGGTTGGCGGGGTCATGGTAACGCTCGCCTCGCTTTGTACCGCCCATGGCATCGACATGGCACGCGAGGCCCATAAGGAACTGTCGCGTATCGACAGCCCCGAGATCACCGCCAAAATTCGTGCCAAACATGCGGGGAAACCGCAGTTTTAGAGAGGTTTCGCGCGGCTTTCCCTCTTTCCTTTCCGGGGTGTTTCAGGGCAGTCTGGGATGGGGGACAAGATCAAAAAGACCGATGTTGAGAATTGACAGCCATCAGCTTGGGATCACGCAGGGGTCCTTTGTACTTTTTTCCGATTTCCAGGACGGCGGAGCCATGTGGACCGGTAAGGGCCCGCGCGAACTGCGCCGGGTCGTGGATTTCGATGAGCCCTTCATGCGTCCGCCCTTGGTGCAGGTGAGCCTCTCGATGCTGGACATCGACCAGTCGACCAATCATCGCGTCGACATTTCCGCCGAAATGGTCACGGAGGACGGTTTCGTCATTGTGTTCCGCACTTGGGGCGACACCAAGATCGCCCGTGTGCGTGCCGACTGGACCGCCTTCGGCGCGGTGCGCCATGAGGATGACTGGGACGTTTAGACGGCATGACCCGGAAAGAAAAAGGCGCGTCAGGAGAGCCTGCGCGCCTTTCTCATGCAAAAGAGACCCGGAGTTACGGGTGATACACGCCTTCGTAGAGCGGGATCAGCGTCTTGTCTTCGAACAGAGAGGACACGGAAGTGCCGTTCCAGGTGTTGATGATCGCTTGCGCGAACAGCGGCGCGGTGGGGACCACGCGGATGTTCTTGCACTTGGCGACGGAGTCATTGGCCTCGATCGAGTCGGTGATCACCAGTGAGGACAGACGCGAATTGGTCACGCGCTCGACCGCCGGGCCGGACAGCACGCCGTGGGAAATATAGGCATGCACTTCGGCGGCGCCGTGATCCATCAGAAGATCGGCGGCTTTGCAGAGGGTACCGGCGGTGTCGACAAGGTCGTCCACGATGATGCATTTCTTGCCTTCGACATTACCGATGACGGTCATCTCGGCGACCTCACCGGGTTTCTCGCGGCGCTTGTCGACGATGGACAGCGGTGCGTCGATGCGTTTGGCAAGCTCACGGGCACGGGCCACGCCGCCGACGTCGGGGGAGACGATCATGATGTCGTCCATGCCGTCCTTGAAATTGTGCTTGATGTCGAGGGCGAAGACCGGCGAGGCGTAGAGGTTGTCCACCGGGATGTCGAAGAAGCCCTGAATCTGCGTCGCGTGCAGATCGAGGGTGAGAACGCGTTCGATGCCCGCTTCGACCATCATGTTGGCGACGAGTTTCGCGGAGATCGGTGTCCGCGCCTTGGTGCGGCGGTCCTGACGGGCATAGCCGAAATAGGGCACCACGGCGGTGATGCGACCGGCCGACGAACGGCGCAGCGCGTCGGTGATGATCAAGAGTTCCATGAGGTTGTCGTTGGCCGGGTTCGAGGTCGGCTGGACGACGAACATGTCCTCGCCGCGCACGTTTTCGTAGACCTCGACGAAGATCTCGCCATCGTTGAACCGCTCGACACGCGCGTCGCAGAGGTCGATCGACATGCCGCGGTGCATGGAGAGGCGGCGCGCGATGGCGTTGGCGAGGGTGCGGTTGGCATTACCGGCGATGAGTTTGGGCTCGTGAGTCATGGGCATAGCAGCTTTCCCGGGGTGATTTTCGGCCTGACCGTCACGGAATCGTAACGTTGACACCGCTTACCACCCCGCTAGCTTCTTGCAAACATCATGAGGCCCCGGGAGAGACCAAATGGCACATATCGACTACTATTTTTCGCTACTGTCGTCCTTCACCTACCTCGCGGGGGACCGCTTTGCCGAGGTCGCCGCGAAACACGGAGCAACCGTGCGTTACAAGCCCTTCGACATTCTCACCATGTTCGACCGCATGGGAGCACCGCGCCCGGCGGAGCGACCGGAGGCGCGTAAGGTCTACCGGTTGCAGGAGCTGAAACGCTTTGCGGCCAAAGAGGGCAAGCCGATGAAGTTTCAGCCCGCCTTCTGGCCGACCAATGCGGCACCTGCCTCTTATGCGGTGATCGCGGCGCAGGAAGCCGGGGGCGGCGATCTCGACGGGCTGGTGCAGCGGTTGTTGAAAGCGGTCTGGGAAGAGGATCGAGACATTGCCGACGATGCTGTGATCTCCGAGGCGCTGAAGGCGAGCGGGTTCGATCCGATGTTGTCTATGACCGGGATGCTCAAGGGCGCTGAGATTTACACGCAGAACCTTGAAGAGGGGTTGAAAGCGGGGATTTTCGGCTCGCCGTTTTACATCGTGACGGACACGGATGAACGGTTCTGGGGGCAGGATCGGTTGGATATGCTGGACGATTATCTCGGGACGTTGTGAGTTGATCCCGGTCGAATGACTGCCCTCTTTCCCGCGCGTTAACCTTAATCAGATTAACCTTAATGCGCGGGAAAGAGAGAAAAGATCAGTCGCTCAAGGCTGCCAGAAGTGCATCGACATCGGCCTCGGTCGTCGACCAGCTCGCCACGAACCGGGCCAGAAGCGGCTCCTCGGGTTCGCCGGTGAGATCCGTGCCCGGCCCCCACATGTTGTAGACCGCGCCATTGGCTTTGGCCTTGAGGTGCATCTTGCGGGGCAAGCGGGCGAAGACGAGATTGCCCTCGACCTTATAGGTCAGTTCGCCGCCGATCTCCGTCATCCCCTGCGCCAGACGCGCGCCCATGGCATTGGCCTGTGTCGCCAATTCAAGCCAGAGATCACCGTCGAGCCATGCGAGAATCTGCGCCGAAATATAGCGTGCTTTCGACAGGTTGTGCCCGCCGCGCATCCGCTGGCTCTCGAACGCCTCTTTGTAAGACGGATCGAAAATCACGGCGGCCTCGGCCCCCATCGCCCCGGTTTTCGTCGCCCCAAGCGACAGCGTCGCCAGTTCGCGCGTCATCTCCCAAGGCGTCGCGCCACTGGCCGCCATGGCATTGGCGAAACGCGCGCCATCGAAATGCAGCGGCAGACGGGAGGCCTCGGCGAGGGCTGCGATGTCGGAGGGGCGGTAGAGCTCACCGAACTCGGTAAGATTGGTGAGCGACACGGCGGCGGGCGGGCTGGCATGCACATCGTCCTTGGCGCTGTCGTCGATTACTGCTTGGCGCAGTTCCTCCGGGGTCATCCGGCTGCCCTCGCCTGTCATGAGTTTGAGCTTGGCCCCGCCGGAATAGAACGGAACGGAATTGCGCTCATCCACCTCGATATGCGCGGTCTTGTGGCAATAGATGATGCCCCAGGGCGGGGTCATCGCGGCCAGAAGCGCGGCGTTGGTGCCGGTGCCGGAGGTCATCGGGTAGACCAGCGCATCGGGGGCCTGAAACATATCGCGCAGCCGCTCGGTCAGCTCGGCCGTCCAAGGGTCATTCGCATAGGGCGCGGCATAACCGTCATTGGCCTTCGCGAGCGCTTCCATGATTTTTGGGTGAACGCCAGAGGTGTTGTCAGATCCGAAAAACATCAGTTGGGCTCCTCGATGATATGGTCCTCCCAATCCTCCTCGTCGACCTCAAACTCCGGTACGGTCATCCCGCGCACGGAAATGCCCGCCGCATGGACGCTCTCCGGGTCGCCGGTCAAAAGCGGGTGCCAATCGGGCAGCGTGCGCCCCTGCCACAACAGCCGATAGGCGCAGGTGGTGGGCATCCAATAGGCGTGGCTTTCGATGTTCTCCGGGGTGAGTTGAATGCACTCGGGCACGAGGCGTTTGCGGATCTCATATTGTCCGCATTGGCAGGAATAATCGTCGAGCAAACGACAGGCGACACGGGTCAGGAACACCTCGCCGGTGTCCGCGTCCTCGATTTTGTTGAGGCAACATTTGCCGCAGCCGTCGCAAAGCGCTTCCCACTCGTCCTCGGTCATCTTGGCGAGCGGGACGGTTTCCCAGAACCGGGGGCGCTTGCTCATTCCAGCGCCCCGAGGATCTCCCGCGCCTGATCGCAATCGGCGTTCATCTGTTCGATCAGCGGCTCAAGGCCTTTGAAAACAAGTTCGGGGCGGAGATAGTCCACGAAGGCGATGGAAAGATGTTCGTCGTAAAGATCGCCTTTGAAATCAAAGATGAAGGTCTCGAGGCAGGGCAGGTTCGCACCGAAGGTCGGTTTGACACCGAGCGAGGCCGCGCCCTGGTAATGGCCCTTGTGCGGGCCGGTGAGCACATCGACGAGCACGGCATAGACGCCGAATTTCGGCGCGTGCAGCCCGTCGATCGACATGTTTGCGGTTGGAAAACCGAGATCGCGACCGCGCTTGTCGCCATGGTTCACCTTGCCCTCGATCCGGTGCCAGTGGCCCAGCATCTCCTGCGCGCGGCGGGGATCTCCTTCGGCCAACGCGGCACGGATCGCCGAGGAGGAGGAAACGCCGCTGTCGGTCTTCAGAAGTTCGGCCACCGTGACCTCAAAGCCCATCTCCTCCCCGAAGCGTTTCAGCTCCTCGACCGTGCCCGCGCGTTTCGCGCCGAAACAGAAATCCGCGCCGACCACGACATGTTTGAGGCCCAGTCCCTCGACGAGGATCTCGCGGGCGAATTGCTCGGGTGTCTTGGCGGCAAGCTGGGCGTTGAAGGGCAGCTGGAACAGTTGTTCGACGCCAAGTTTTGCAAGGCGGTTGGCCTTCGACTCGGCATTCATCAGGCGGAAGGGCGGGGCGCCGGGGGCGAAGAATTCACGCGGATGCGGTTCGAAGGTGACGATGCCCAGCGGGCCATGGGCGCGGGCAAGGTCGATCACATGGCGGTGGCCACGATGGACGCCGTCGAAATTGCCAATGGCCGCGGAACAGCCCTTGGCCTCTTCGGGAATGTCGGTCCAGTGCGCGTAAATCTGCATGGGGCTCCTCGCGAGGCAGCCCCCCGCGTCAGTCGAATTTGCGGCTCGGCGCAAGCACCATGGCTTCGCCTTTCAGGACCACGGTATCGCCCACGGTGCAGCGACAATCAAGGGCAACCCGGCGTTTCGCATGGATGATGTCGGTCACAGTCACTTCTGCGAGCACGGTGTCGCCGGGGCGCACGGGGGCAAGGAACTTGAGCGTCTGGCCCATGTAGATCGTGCCATGCCCCGGAAGCTGTTCGCCGATCACGGCGGAGATCAGCCCGGCGGTCAGCATGCCATGGGCGATGCGGCCCTCGAAAATCGTGTCCTCGGCATAGGCGTCGTCGAAATGCACCGGGTTGCGGTCGGTCGAAACCTCGCCGAACAACTCGATGTCGCGATCGGTGATGGTCTTGCGCAGGGAGCGCGTCATGCCGATTTCGATGTCCTCGATGCAGATGGTGCCGCGCGGCTGATTGTCCAACATGATCTCCGATTCCTTCGTGATGTTGCGGTGCAGCATAACAAAAAAGAAGACAAGAAACAATATTGCGCGAAATAAAATTTTCATGTTTGCGCAATTATTGTAAATAAGTTGCAAAGGGGAGCCCGCCTTGGCCCGGTTTGCCCTGTCAGATGAACGTCGGATTTGTGTCGGACTTCTGTCGGACCCCGACAGGCCTGTCAAACATGAGAAAAGGCGTCGGATCGCTCCGGCGCCCTGTTTCCTTTGCTGTAAAAATACTCAGCGCAGGAAGGAAATCGCTGCCGTCGGCGAGAGGTTCTGTTCCGACAGCCACATCTTGAGGCGCATCGGGTCCGGGTTGACCGGATCGGGGCCGAACTCCTGCGCCGCCAGTCCGCCGGTGATGAACAACACGTCGAGACCTTCGCCGATCGCGCCCATCACGTCGGTGCCGATGCCGTCGCCGATGCAGAGAATGCGGTTGTCGTCGATCTGCGCGATCTGGGCCAGACGCCTGCGGGCGAGGTCATAGATCGGCGGATGCGGCTTGCCGAAATAGAGGCTCTCGCCGCCCATCTCGGTGTAAAGTGCCGCCAATGCCCCCGCGCACCATTCGCGCACCTCGCCACGGTCCACGACAATGTCGGGATTGGCGCAGAGGAGTTTGAGCCCCTTCTGTTTGGCATAGAGGAATTGCGGACGGTAAATCTCCGGGTCGGCCAGCGGGTCCTCGGGGCCGGAACAGACGATGCCCTCGGCCTCCGCAAGCGGCACGACCGTCACGTCGAGCGGCGCGTCGAGAATTTCCATCGGCTGGAAGAAATCCGCCTCGAACATTTCGCCGATGTGCCAGACCTTCTGACCCACGACGCCGAGATACATCGCCATGCGCGCCGAGTCGCCGGAGGTGGCGATGGCGTCCCAGGCGTCGTCGGGCACGCCGAATTCCGCGATCTGGTCGGCGACGGAGCGCCAGGGGCGGGGCGAGTTGGTGACCAGAACGACCTTGCCGCCGCCCGCGCGGTATTTCTGCATCGCTGCGACCGCTTCGGGGAAGGCGGTGACGCCATTGTGCATGCAGCCCCAGAGATCGACGAACAGCGCGTCGTATTCGTTGGAGATTTCGGAAAGCTCTCGGATCAGGCGGGTCATCGCGGCCTCACTGTTTGCGTTGTGCCCTACCTAGCGCGCGCGGTTGCAAAAGGACAGCACAGATCAGCGCTGCGGGTCTTTCATCAGCCCATACCAGAGCCAGAACAGCGCGGCCTCGGTGATCACGGCGAGGCCGATCCCCGGTCCGACGCGGCCCAGAGCAAACTCGCTCAATCCCAGAAGGGCGAGGGCCAGCATGGTCACGGCCATGGCGCGGGCGATGGCGCTTCGGGCAACGTCGGAGCGGGCGATGTCCTTGAGGCCCCAGAGCAACAGGGCGGGGGCGAGGAACAAAACGGCGGCGCGGCGGGCCATGACGGCGCCAGTCACAGAGGGGTCGAGATGGAAGAGCCAGAAGAACAACGGCGGGGCGATGAAAATCGCGGCGGCGAGGGCGAAACAGATCCCTGCGGTGATCCGGGACAGCAGCGGGAATGAGGGCATCAGGCACCGAAGGCTTTGGGATAGATCAATTCTTTCACCTTGGCCTTGGCCGGGCCTGCCGTCAACGTATGTGTGAGCGGGTAGGGGGATGTGAAGCCCTCTGCGATGGGGCGAAAGCCGCAACGGCTATAAAACTCGGGATCGCCGAGGACGACGACGGTCTGACCGGACATTTCCGCCCATTGCGTGATCATGCCGGTGAGGCGACGGCCAAAGCCGCGGCCCTGAAGGTCCGGGCGGATCGCCACGGGGGCGAGGCAGAGCCAGCCCTTGGGTGAGAGCATGGTCGAGAGCGCGGCATAGCCGATCACCTCGGAGCCGTTGTCATTGGCCATGGGCAGGACCATTTCCCCCGCGATGGCGCGCCATTTGCGCAGCGCCTCGACCAGCTGTGCCTCGTCTTTCTGGCCGAAAGCCTTGGTCAGAAGATCGGCGACGGCGGTTTCCTCGCCGCGTTTCATTTCGCGCATGAAATCGGGGGTTTTGAACATGGGCTCTCCAAGGAAAAGGGGCGCACGGCGGCGCCCCTTGATATATGTGCGATCTTGCGAAGGCCTCAGACTTTGAGGTTCGGGATGATCTGTTTTTTGCGGGACATGATGCCCGGAAGCACCACGGTGTCGCCCTCGACGGTGCAGCCGAAGGAGGCCTCCGCGATGGCTTTCACGGTGTCGTTGGGGACCAGAAGCGTGGCTTCTTCGTTGAGAATGTCGACGACGAAGAGCAGCACTTCATGAGCGCCGTCCTCGGCGGCCACGGCGGGCATGGAGGCCATCAGGCTGTCCTTGCGGTCGAGGATCATCTTCGGGGCGGTGGTTTCCAGCACGGAGACACGCAGGTCGGTCGAACCGACGGTGTATTCCTTGGAGTCCATGCGGATCAACTCGGCATCCGTGAAGGCGGCCACATCGGATTTCGCTTCGAACATCTCAGAGGCGTATTGGCCCAGATTGATGTTCAACTCGGAGGCGAGTTTCTCGGCCAGCGCTTTGTCGACGTCCGTGGTGGTCGGGCTCCGGAATTCCAGCGTGTCGGAGAGGATGCAGGACAGCATCGCGCCCTTGATGTTGTCGGGCATCTTGTCGGCATCGTCGCCCATCAGGTCGTACATGATGGTGGCGGTGCAAGCGAGCGGACGGAT
This sequence comes from Celeribacter sp. SCSIO 80788, assembly GCF_051054295.1. Classification (GTDB taxonomy): domain Bacteria; phylum Pseudomonadota; class Alphaproteobacteria; order Rhodobacterales; family Rhodobacteraceae; genus Celeribacter. Next base: position 3,656,635 of record NZ_CP150482.1, read on the forward strand.
GGTGATGTCGATCGGACCTTTGGTCTCAAGCCCGCCCACGAGTTTGTGGTGGTCGATGATCGCGGTGATGTTGGCATCGTTGATCGCGGCGGGCAGCTCGGCGGGGTTGTTGGTGTCGACGATGACGACGTCCTGACCCTCGGCCACCTCGGAAATGATCTCCGGTTTGTCAAAACCCCATTTCTCGATGACGAAAGCGGCCTCGGTGTTCGGCTCGCCCAGAAGGACGGCTTTGGCGTCGACGCCTTTCACCTCATTGAGATACCAGGCCCAGATGATCGGGGAGCCGGTGGAGTCGGTGTCGGGGGATTTGTGGCCGAAAACGAGCGTGGTCATATGAGATGTCCCATGGATATTGGCGATTTCGGCGACCTTATAGGCGGTGCAGCATGGGTTGTCACGCCTTGCGAGCGCTCACGGCTTGGCTGTAACACTTGGGACATGACCAAGCTGCGCGAAACCGATCTTTATCCCCCCGTGAAAGCCCATTTCGAGGGGCTGGGATATGTCGTGAAAGCCGAGGTACGGGACGCGGATGTGGTGGCGGTCCGGGGCGAGGAGACGGTGATCGTTGAGCTGAAGACCGGGTTTTCGCTGTTGCTGTTGCAACAGGGCGTGGCGCGGCAGGCTTTGAGCGATCAGGTCTATCTGGCGGTGCCGCGTTGGAAGGGCAAGGCAGCGTGGCGGATGTTCAAGGGGAACCTTGGGCTGTGCAAGCGGCTGGGGCTTGGGGTGATGTCGGTGAATGTGGCGGAAGGTACGGTGCAGGTGCATCACGCGCCGCGTGCTTTTGTGCCGCGGAAGAATAAGGCGAAAGCGGGGAAGTTGTTGACCGAATTCGAACGCCGGGAGGGGGACCCGAATTTGGGTGGCACTCCGGCGGGCGGGCGTGTGACCGCCTATCGGCAGGATGCGGAGAAATGCCGGGCGTATTTGTTGGAGCATGGGCCGTCGAAGGGGGCGGAGGTGGCGAAGGCCACGGGGGTCAAACACGCCACCCGGATGATGCGGGAGAATTATTATGGGTGGTTTGAGAAGGTTGGAGTGGGGGTTTATGGGGTGTTGGGGTGAAGGGCTGCTTTGCGGAGTTGGTTGCTGATCGACGAACCGTGGCTTCCGCGAAGATGGGACAAAATGGTCATTTCGCTTGAGCTAAAAAGATATGGGTTTTGTTACGCCGGCATAACGAACATTCATGTTTGTCTTGAATTCAGTTTTGCTTTGAGCAACCATCTATTGAGCAACAATTTATAATGTACAGAAATTGAAGGCAGCAAATACTCGATGCCGAAGCTAATTGAAGAACCAACGACTGAGACTTGGGCGGAGTTCCTCCAAGATGTACGGAAACGGCGCCGACGTATGAAAAATCCGGACGCCGTCTGGTATCGAGGCCACACAAGCACTGACTACAGTCTAATTCCCTCGCTACTTCGTCATGATAAGGGGCCAGAAGTCGAGCGCGGGCTCTTTGATGAGTATGAAAAATTCGCGGAAAACGTACATGGACGAAAGGACGACGATTGGTTGCTGCTTATGGACATGCAGCACTATGGTATCCCTACTAGACTGTTAGATTGGACGACAGTTTTGGGTATAGCCGTTAGTTTCGCAGTCTTGGATGGCAAAGACGATGAGCACTCGGTGATCTACATGCTTGATCCGATTGCGTTGAATGCGGAAAGCCACATCAACGAGATAGTAAGAATTCCTGCCCGCGAAAGAAAATTCGCCTATAAAGATATATATTGGAAGGGAGACCCATTCAAACCCTCCAATCCAATTGCTGTCGATGCGGTCTTCCATAATCCAAGAATCTCTGCCCAAAATGGAACCTTCACAGTTCATGGAACTGAACAATTTGGGTTTAAGGTGCCGAATACCAACGGATTCGATTTCGGGATGAGGTACAAGCCTCATGTAGATAGAGTACTATTGCCTGCGTCTGCCAAGGAAGAGGCGCGAGAATTTCTAGAACACGCAAACATCAACGCTTACACTATCTATCCTGACAGTGTTGGGATTGCTCACCACCTCCGTCGAAAGTTTTTCGGGTAGACATTTTTGAGCAAGTACGCTGTGCGACACGTTTGCCAAAAAAACTACTGCCATTACCTTTGTGCCCAAAACTGTCGTTTCTGACCCTTCTCTCGTGTCGTTCCTCCGTCAGAAAACTAGACCAGACAGAGCCTCAAGGCAAACCTACGTGGTTCTAACACTTTTGTGGCTGGTCGCGGGAGCGGACGTTCGCTGCACCGAGACAAACTGGCAGAGCGGACTCTGTGCTCCTGTTCTTAGCGGAAAAGTAAGATTACCTCTTTCTATCCGCGCTGCCCGACATTCCCCCGCCCCGCCGCACCAAAATTTTTCCCCCTCTCCCCTGTTGACTCACTCCAACCTCCTTCCTAACTATGCGTCGTTGTCACTCTCCTGAGGTGAGTGCTAACACATGATTTATCCCCGCCCGAGAGGGTGGATGCAAACCTGAAACTTTGAGCGAAGGAGCCTCGAAGATGGCATTCAAACCGCTGCACGACCGCGTTGTGGTCGAACGTGTTGAGAGCGACGAAAAGACCAAAGGTGGTCTGATCATTCCCGATAGCGCGAAAGAAAAGCCCGCCGAAGGCAAAGTCGTTGCCGTGGGCGAAGGCGCTCGCAAAGACAGCGGCGAGCTGATCGCACCGTCCGTCAAAGAGGGCGACATCGTCCTCTTCGGCAAATGGTCCGGCACGGAAATCACCGTGGACGGCAAAGAGCTTCTCATCATGAAAGAGTCGGACATTCTCGGCATCATCGCCTGAGACATCCGATCCCATCCAACCGAATTTACGGAGTGAACAATGGCTAAAGAAGTCAAGTTTGACGTCGACGCACGCAACCGCATGCTCAAAGGCGTGAACATCCTCGCCGACGCTGTGAAAGTGACCCTCGGCCCGAAAGGCCGCAACGTGGTTCTCGAAAAATCCTTCGGCGCCCCGCGCATCACCAAAGACGGTGTGTCCGTGGCCAAAGAGATCGAGCTCGAAGACAAGTTCGAGAACATGGGCGCACAGATGGTGAAGGAAGTCGCTTCCCGCACCAACGACGAAGCCGGTGACGGCACCACCACCGCGACCGTTCTGGCGCAGGCGATCATCAAAGAAGGCCTCAAGCAGGTTGCTGCCGGTCTGAACCCGATGGACCTGAAGCGCGGTATCGACCTCGCGACCCTCAAAGTCGTCGAAGCGATCAAAGCCTCCGCGCGTCCGGTTGCTGACAGCGACGAAGTCGCTCAGGTTGGCACCATCTCCGCCAACGGCGAGACCGAAATCGGTCGTCAAATCGCCGACGCGATGCAGAAAGTCGGCAACGACGGTGTGATCACCGTTGAAGAGAACAAAGGCATGGAAACCGAGACCACCGTGGTCGAAGGCATGCAGTTCGACCGTGGCTACCTGTCCCCGTATTTCGTGACCAACCCGGACAAAATGGTTGCCGATCTGGAAGACTGCATCATCCTGCTGCACGAGAAGAAACTCTCCTCGCTCCAGCCGATGGTGCCGCTCCTCGAGCAGGTCATCCAGTCCCAGAAACCGCTCCTCATCATTGCCGAGGACGTGGAAGGCGAAGCGCTGGCGACCCTCGTGGTCAACAAACTGCGCGGCGGTCTGAAAATCGCGGCTGTGAAAGCTCCGGGCTTCGGCGATCGTCGTAAAGCCATGCTGCAAGACATCGCGATCCTCACCGGCGGTCAGGTGATCTCCGAAGATCTCGGCATGAAGCTCGAGAACGTCACCATGGACATGCTCGGCTCCGCCAAGAAAATCTCCATCTCCAAAGACGAAACCACCATCGTCGACGGCGCTGGTGACAAGGCCGAGATCGAAGCCCGCGTGGCTCAGATCCGCACCCAGATCGAGGAAACCACCTCCGATTACGACCGTGAGAAACTGCAAGAGCGCGTTGCCAAACTCGCTGGCGGTGTGGCCGTGATCAAGGTCGGCGGCATGACCGAAGTGGAAGTGAAAGAGCGCAAAGACCGTGTGGACGATGCGTTGAACGCAACCCGCGCAGCCGTGCAAGAAGGCATCGTCGTCGGCGGCGGTGTGGCTCTGGTTCAGGCCGGGAAAGCTCTCGAAGGTCTGGAAGGCGCGAACGCCGATCAGAATGCCGGGATCGCCATCGTGCGCAAGGCGATCGAAGCGCCGCTGCGTCAGATCGCTGAAAACGCCGGTGTGGACGGGGCCGTTGTGGCCGGTAAAGTCCGCGAATCCGATGACACCGCGTTCGGTTTCAACGCTCAGACCGAAGAATATGGCGACATGTTCAAATTCGGCGTGATCGACCCGGCGAAAGTGACCCGTACCGCTCTGGAAGATGCGGCCTCGGTTGCCGGTCTGCTGATCACCACCGAAGCCATGGTTGCCGACAAGCCGGCGAAAGACGGCGCTGGTGCCGGCATGCCGGACATGGGCGGCATGGGTGGCATGGGCGGCATGATGTAATCGCCCCGTCATAAAGATATGAAAAGGCTGCCTGCGGGCAGCCTTTTTTTGTGATTGTTTGTTGTGCGGTTGCATGAAATTTTGGCGAGCAGGTGAAGAGGGCATTGGAGGGGGAGACTGGAAAGCTTCTCTCTTGCCTTGAACTTTCTGCATTTGCAAAGCTGACGAAGGACCTGATGTCGATGGGGCAAGAAATGCACTTACGCGCTTTGACGGAAAACGATGAGCTTCCGCTTTCAATTCTTTTGGATAGCACGTTCGGTGGTCCGGATATGTACCGTTTCGCCAAGGAATTGCGCAAGGAGCAGGCGATGGCGATGGAGCGCGTGGCCTATGACGAGAAAGGCGCGATTCTCGGTTATATCTGCTGTGCCCGGATGGTTCTGCCGCAGGATTGGTGGGTGATGTCGATTCTGGCCGTGTCGCCGAGCTACCACAAACGCGGCATGGGGCGGGAGCTTGTGGTGCGGGGCATGGAGCATGCCAAGCGCGCGGGGGCGAAAGCGGTGATCGTGATCGGCGAGGCGCGGTATTTCTCGCGCCTGGGGTTCTCCAAGCTGGCGGCGTCGCGCCTTGAAACCACGATGATGCCGCAGCACACCTTGCTCTACCCGATCGCACCGGGCACCGGCATGGCGCATGAGAGGCTGATCTACCCGGATGCCTATGCGCATCTGAGCGAGGACGATCTGATCTGAGGCGGATCAGCCGCGTGTCGCGGTCTCGAACCCTGCTTCGCAGAAGTCGAGCAGGCTTTCGGTCAGGGTCTGCGCCGGGTCTTCCCCGGCCAGCGCCGCGATCCGCCAGCGCGAGGTGCAGACCGACAGCATCGCCGAGACGGTGAAGACGAAATAAGCGCCGACCCGGACCGGGTCCGCGTCGGGCCGCAGCTTGCGGATTTCCTGCATGAACCGCGCTACGGTCGGATCGAAACAGCGCTCCGTCAGGTCGCGCCATCGGTCGTCGGCGGAGACCAGCGCGATCAGCCGACCATAGGCCAGCCAGCCGGGATCGCCCCCCGTGACCTTGTCGAGCAGCGGCGTGATGAAACAGCCGAGAATGCCACGCAGGTGCGGTGTGCCCTGCCGGATCATCCCCTCCAACGCGTCCAGGCGGAGCCGGGCGAGTTCCTCCGCCCGCCGGGTCACGAGGGTTGCGAACAGCTCGTCCTTGCTGCCGCCGTGATGGTTCACCAAAGCCCCTTGTACGCCGGCCGCACGCGCGATGTCGCGAATCGATGCGCCCTCGAAACCGCGTTCGGAAAACAGGGTTTCCGCAGCGTCAAGAATGCGCGCGCGGGTCGCCAAAGACCTCTGGCTTGGGGCGCGTTGTCTCTGATTTTCTTTGGTTTTTATTGGCTCCATAAGAATATCTTGCGCTATTTTTAACAGTCGTTCAATCTAAAACGGCATCTTCGGATGCCAAAGGGAGGAACATCAATGACTGCGAAAACGGACGGGGCGCCTGCGGGCGCCACGGCGGAGACATATGCGCTGATCGGGGCCGGGCCGATGGGGCTGGCGATGGCCAAGGTGCTGCGCGAACAGGGGATCGCCTTTCAGGGATTTGAGCTGCATTCCGACGTGGGCGGGCTTTGGGACATCGAGGCACCGCGCTCGACCATGTATGAAAGCGCGCATCTGATCTCGTCCAAGACGATGACGGAATTCACCGATTTTCCGATGCGCGAGGAGGTGGCGGAATACCCGTCGCACCGTGAAATGGCGCGGTATTTCCGCGAGTTTGCCAAGGCCTATGACCTGTACCGCGACTATGCGTTCAACTGCGAAGTGCTCAAGGCCGAACCGCTTGGGGAGAGCGGCGACGGCTGGCGGGTCACCTGGCGCGACGGGGAGGGACAGGAGCAGAGCGCGCGATTTGCGGGCGTCCTGATCGCCAATGGCACATTGTCGGAGCCGAATGTCCCGCAGTTCAAAGGCCAGTTCGACGGCGAGATCATCCATTCGGCCCAGTACCGCCGCCCGGAGCAATTCGCAGGCAAACGGGTGCTGATCGTGGGGGCGGGCAATTCCGGCTGCGACATCGCGGTGGATGCGATTCATCACGGGGTGAGCTGCGATATTTCCCTGCGCCGGGGCTATTATTTCGTGCCGAAATACGTGTTCGGACGGCCCGCCGACACGCTGGGTGGGGCGGTGACCCTGCCGATGTGGCTGAAGCGTCGGGTGGACGGGTTCCTGCTCAAATGGTTCGTCGGCAATCCACAGAAATACGGCTTTCCGAAACCGGACTACCGGCTTTATGAGAGCCACCCGGTGGTGAATTCGCTGATCCTGTTTCACGCCGGGCATGGCGACCTTAAGGTGCGTCCCGACATCGAGCGGCTCGACGGCAAGACGGTGCATTTCACCGACGGTTCTCAGGCCGAGTACGACATGATCCTGACCGCGACGGGCTATCTGCTGCACTATCCGTTCATCGACAAGGCGTGGCTCAACTGGCAGGGCGCCGCGCCGCATCTTTATCTCAATTGCATGCACCCGGAGCGCGACGATCTTTTCGTGCTGGGCATGGTGGAGGCCTCGGGGCTCGGCTGGCAGGGGCGGCATGAACAGGCGGAGATGGTGGCGCGCTATATTCGCGGGCTGCGGGAGGGGCGCACGTCGGCGCTCGAATTGCAGGTCGAGAAAGCCGCCGGATACGCGCGGGCGACGGGCGGGGTGGCCTATCTCAAACTCGCGCGCATGGCCTATTACGTCGACAAGGCGACCTATCGCAAAGCCGTCACCGGCTGGATCCGGGCGCTGTCGAAGGGGGCGGCATGACGGATCTCGACAGTATCGTTCTGAATTTCAGCCCCACGGGGCTTCTGGTGATGAACGCCATTCTGGCGATTGTCATGTTCTCGGTCGCGCTCGATCTCAAACCATCGGATTTTGCCCGGCTGTTGCGCGCGCCGAAGCCACTTTTGGCCGGACTTGTGTCGCAATTCGTGGTGCTGCCGGCGCTGACCTTCGCGATGATCCTCGTGCTGCAACCGCAGGCCTCGATTGCGCTTGGGCTGATCCTCGTGGCGGCCTGCCCGGGGGGCAATATTTCCAATTTCATCACCCATCGCGCGGGCGGCAACGCGGCACTATCGGTGTCGATGACCGGGTGTGCGACCATGGGCGCGATTGTCCTGACGCCGCTCAACATCGCCTTTTGGGGGCAGCTTTACGCGCCTTCGCGGGAGATCCTGAGCGCGGTGGCGATCGATCCGGTTCGGATCGGGATCACGGTAAGCCTGATGTTGCTTTTGCCGCTTCTGGCGGGGATTGCGCTCTATCGTTACCGACCGGAGATTGCGCATCTGATCCGCCGCCCGCTGCAAAGCCTGTCGATGCTGATCTTTCTCGGCTTCATCGTGCTGGCGCTGGCGGCGAATTGGGCGGTGTTTCTGAACTACGCCCGCTACGTGATCCTGATCGTGGTTCTGCACAATGCGGTGGCGCTGGCGGGGGGCTATGCCACGGCGCGCCTTGCGCGCGTGTCGCCCTATGACCGGCGGGCGATCACCATCGAGACCGGAATTCAGAATTCGGGTCTGGGGCTTGTGCTCATTTTCGGGTTTTTCCATGGCCTGGGCGGCATGGCGGTGATCGCAGCACTTTGGGGCGTCTGGCATGCGATCTCGGGGCTTGTTCTGGCACGGCTCTGGTCGCGGACGGAGGCGGTGCGATGACCAAGGTTCTGGTGACGGGGGCCGCCGGGGCGGTGGGATCGGCGCTTTTGGCAGAGCTTGCGGGCAAGGGGATGGAGGTCGTCGCGACCGATCTGCGCCCGCCTGCCGATCTGCCGGAGGGGATGCGGTTCGTGGCGCTCGATGTCGGGGGAAGCGATCCGGATCGGGTGATCGGGGCGGAGCGCCCGGAGGTGGTGATCCATCTTGCCTCCATCGTCACACCGACGACGCGCGAGGTGGCGCATCGGGTGGATGTCATCGGCTCGCGCAACATTCTCGACGCCTGCCTGGCGCATGGGGTGCGGCGGCTGGTGGTGACCTCGTCGGGGGCGGCCTATGGCTATTACGCCGACAATCCGGTGCCGCTTCGGGAAAGCGATCCGGTGCGGGGCAATCCCGAGTTCGCCTATTCAGATCACAAGCGGCAGGTCGAGGAGATGCTGGCGGAGGCGCGCGGCACGCGGCCAGAGTTCGAACAGGTGGTGTTTCGGGTGGGGACCGTGCTGGGCGCGGGGCTTGAGAACCAGATCACTGCGCTGTTTCACAAACCGCGGCTTTTGGCGTTGAGCGGCTCGGAAAGCCCGTTCGTGTTCATCTGGACCCGCGATCTGGCGCGGATTCTGGCGCGGGCGATCGCCGAGGGGCCGGTCGGGATCTACAATGTTGCGGGGGACGGGGCGCTGGGCGTTTCCGATCTGGCGCGTGCGCTGGGCAAGCCTGTGTTGCGCCTGTCGCCCTGGGCCATTCGTGCGGCTTTGGCCGTGGCGCATCCGCTGGGCCTGTCGCGCTACGGGCCGGAGCAGGTGCGGTTCCTGCAATATCGTCCGGTGCTCGACAATACCGCGTTGAAAGAGCGGTTCGGCTATGTGCCGGAGCTTACGAGTGCGGAAGTGTTCGATCTCTGGCGCAAGGCGGCGGGGCTATGAAGACGGCGGTGATCACCGGCGGGGCCGGGGGGCTCGGTCGGGCGCTCGATGCGGGGCTGCGGGCGCGGGGCTGGGCGACGGTGCTGATCGATCTGCCGGGGCCTGCGCTTGAGGCGCTGGAAGAGGTGCCGGGGCGTCGGGCCTATGGCTGCGATCTGACCGATGCGGCGGCGTTGCGCCATGTGTGTGCGGAGATCCGGCAGGCGGTCCCGAGCGTCGATCTCGTGATCTACAATGCGGGTGTGACCCAGATCGGGGCCTTCTCCGAACTGTCGGAGGGGAGCCACCGCAGGCTGTTCGAAATCAACTATTTCGCGGCGGTGAATATGGCGCAGGCGTTTCTCATGGACCTGCGACGGGTGCGGGGGACGCATCTGGCGATGTCGTCGGTGGCGGGGTTTTCCCCGCTGGTGCGGCGCACGGGCTATGCCGCCAGCAAACATGCGCTCGAAGGGTTTTTCAAATCGCTGCGGGCGGAGGAAAAGCCCCATGGCGTGCGCTGTGTCATCGCGGCGCCGAGTTTCGTGGCGACCAATCCGGGGCAGGCGGGGATACGCGACGGGCTAAGCCGACCGGGATCGGCGCGGGACACGGTCGATGCGATGACGCCGGAGCAGGCCGCGACGGAGATTTTGCGCGGCCTGGAGCGAGGCCGCGAGTTCATTCCTGTGGGGCGCGTCGCGCGGCTGTCCTTTTGGCTCAACCGGGTGTGGCCGGGGCTTTTCGCGCGGCTGATGGCACGCAATATCCGGGAGGAGTAAAGGCCTCAGGCGAGGGCGTGTTCGCCTTCGGCGGGCGTGGCGCGATCAGGGGCATGCGATTGCGCCCGCAGACCGTAGAGCAGGGCCGACAGCAGGAGCAGTGTCACACTGCCGATCATCGGGAAGGTCACAAGTCCGAGCCAAAGCGGCATGCCGATCCCCAGCCCAAGTCCGGTGGCGAGCGCTGCGGTGAGCAAAGAGAGGGAAAGCAGTCCGACGAGCATGGCGCAGTCCTTTCGTTCAGAGCGTTTGGGTCTAGGCGTTTGATTCAAGGGTTAAGAGGCCGGTGTTTCCATATATTCCGGCATATTCCGGCGGGTTGGTGACCACGCTAGGCGGCGATCTGGGCACAATCATGGCGTGGGAAAGGTTGAAATTCGATTAAAGGCCAGAAAAGACCGTCGAATTTTAAAGACATGAGGTTCCGGCCTACGACAAAGCCCCGCCGGAGCGGGGCTTTGTTGCGATGTCGTTTCGGGCCGTCAGCCCATGTCTCATCTCTGTGTCACTCGGCCCATTCCCAAGGGTTGGTGAAGCGGCCCAGCACATGGGAAAGCCGATCGGCCTCGGACTTGGCAGCAGGATCGACCCGGGCGACGAGGCCGCGTTTCTTGTCGTCGATCACCTGGGTGACGCGGGCGGTGAGACCTTCGGCCTCCAGAGCGGCGTTGTAAATGCGGGTGATGGCCCGCTTGCGCAGATCCGGTTTGAACACCTTGCCAACGGCGGTTTTCGGCAGTTCGTCCATGATCTCGACATGTTTCGGGATCGCGGCGCGTTCGTGGATGTGAACCTTGGCATAGGCCATCAGCTCGTCCGCCGTGACGGAAGCTCCCTCCACGAGTTCGACATAGACACAGGGCAGCTCTCCCGCATGCGCATCGGGCTGGCCGATGGCCCCGGCCATGGCGACGGCTTCGTGTCCGGCGAGTGCCTCTTCGATCTCGGCGGGATCGATGTTGTGCCCGCCGCGGATGATCAGATCCTTGGCGCGGCCGGTGATCCAGACATAACCGTCGGCGTCGATCCGGCCCAGATCGCCGGTGCGCAAATAGACATCATGGTGGAACAGGTCGTGATTCTTGTCCTTCTCGGTATAGGTCGAACCGGGGAAGACGCCGGGGCTGTCGATACAGATCTCGCCCACCTCGTCCACGGCGCATTCCACCGGACCTTCGGCGGTGTGGCGCAGGATTTTCACGTCGGTGTGCGGGAAGGGAATGCCGACGGAGCCGATTTTCTTCGGCCCGCCCACCGGGTTGACGGAGACGAGACAGGTGGCCTCGGTGAGGCCGTAGCCCTCGACGATCTCGACGCCTGCGGCTTGTTCGAAGCGTTTGTAAAGCTCGACGGGCAGCGGCGCGGAGCCGGAGAAGGCCATGCGGACGGAGGAAATATCGGCATCCACCGGGCGCTGCATCAGGACCGAGACGGCGGTCGGCACGGTGATGATGAAGGAGATTTTCCAGCGCTCGCAGAGTTTCCAGAAATTGTCGAACACGCCCTCGCCGCGATAGCCCGCAGGGGTCGGATAGACACCATGGGCGCCGGAGGCGATCTGGCTCATCACGATCACCTGACAGGCGAAGACGTGGAACAGCGGCAGCGGACACATGATATTGTCCCGCTCGGTGAACAAAAGCCGCGACCCGAGCCAGCCGTTGTAGATCATGCCGGAATATTTGTGCTGCGCGACTTTCGGCATGCCGGTGGTGCCGCCGGTGTGGAAATAGGCGGCGACGCGGTCTTCGCGGATGTCTTCGAAGGTGAGCTTGTCACCGGGATATTTCGCCAGCTCGGTGTTGAAATCGAGCATGTCGGCGTGATGCGCCCGCGCGTCGTCGTTTTTCGGACGGATGAACGGCACGATCCATTTTTTCGGCGGCGTGAGGTAATGCAGCAGATCGACCTCAAGCACGGTGTTCACATTGGGCGCATGGCGCACCGCTTCGGCAACCTTCTGAGCCACGTCGGTTTTCGGGAAGCTTTTCAGCGTCACCACGACCTTGGCATTGGTCTCGCGCAGGATGGCGGCGATCTGTTCGGGTTCCAGAAGCGGGTTGATCGGGTTGACGATCCCCGCGACCATGCCGCCGAGGAAGGTCAGCACCGTCTCGTTGGCATTGGGCAGGATATAGGCGACCACATCGGTCTCACTGACGCCGAGCGCGCGGAACATGTTCGCGGCTTGGGTGGTCTTGTGAAGCGTCTCCGACCAGGTCAGGGTCTCCGCCTTGTCCTTGGGACCGGAGGTGATCTGATAGGAAAACGCCGGACGCGCCCCGAAGGCCTTTGCGGTTTTCAAAAGGCGTTCGTAGATCGTGACGGGCACATCGCGGTCTTCCCACGGCATTTCCGCGTCAATGGCGTTGCGCGCCTGAAGCGAGCTGAAATCGGATGGCATGCTGTCCTCCCCTTATGCCGCCGTGCGGTGCGTTCCGGCACGTGCGTCTCCTCGCGGTCATGATGCGGGCAATCCCCGCACCGTGCAAGAGCACCCCCGGGGCGAGAAACGCAGCGTCATGCGACGAAATTCCCCCTTGGACGCCACGTCAGATTTTAGATCGCCCGGTCAGGAACAGTGGACGAACCCCTTGCGCCTGACTAGTGTGCGCGCACTCTGAATACGTCAAAGGAGCGGTGCGATGAAAGAGGTTGTGATCAGCGGAACGGGTGTTTTTACGCCGCCCTATGCAATTTCCAACGATGAACTGGTCGCGTCGTTCAACGCCTATGTCGATCTTTTCAATGCGGAACACGCAGACGAGATCGCGGCGGGGACGGTGGAGGCGAAAAGCTATTCCTCTTCGGAGTTCATCTTTGCGGCTTCGGGTATAGAGCAGCGGTATGTGATGGAAAAGGACGGGATTCTCGATCCGACCCGGATGTGCCCGCACTATGCGCCACGCTCGGACGAGGAGCCTTCGCTGATGGCGGAGATGGCCGTCGATGCCGCGGGGCAGGCGCTTGCGATGGGTGGGATTGAGGCCGCGGATATTGACCTGATCCTCTGCGCAGCGTCCAATATGGAACGCGCCTATCCGGCGATGGCCGTGGAGATTCAGGCGCTTCTGGGGGCGGGCGGCTTTGCCTTTGATATGAATGTCGCCTGTTCCTCGGCGACCTTCGGCATCCAGACGGCAACGGACATGATCCGCGCAGGGTCGATCAAGCGCGCTTTGGTGCTGTGCCCGGAGATCACCTCCGGCCATCTCGAATGGCGCGACCGGGATTGCCATTTCATCTTCGGCGATGTGGCTACTGCCGTGTTGTTGGAGGCCTCGGACGTGGCTGCGAAGCCGCAGTTCAAGGTGCTCTCGACCCGCTGCGCCACGCAGTTTTCCAACAATATCCGTAACAACAACGGCTTCCTGCGCCGGGCGCACGACCAGATGGAAGACCGACGCGACATGCAGTTCATGCAGAACGGTCGCAAGGTGTTCAAGGAGGTGTTGCCGCTGGTGTCGCATCACATCGCGCAGCATATGGAAGAGGAAGGCCAGGACCCGACCGGGCTCAAACGCATGTGGCTGCATCAGGCGAACAAGTCGATGAACGATTATATCGGCAAGAAGGTTCTGGGGCGCACGCCGGAGCCGGAAGAACAGCCGAACATCCTTCAGGACTATGCCAATACCTCGTCGGCTGGCTCGATCATTGCCTTTGCGCAGCATCACGACGGGATGAGCGCGGGCGATCTGGGGCTGATCTGCTCGTTTGGGGCGGGTTATTCGGTGGGCTCCGTGGTGGTGGAGAAGCTTTAGGACTTTGAAAGGAGGCTATTGTGGGCCATCAGAACAAAGAGGATATCGAATTTGTTCTGGAAGAATATTTGCGCTTCGCAAGTATGGGGGCCGATAAACCTCAAGAAATGGACATATTCGATGTATTGAGCCATCTTCCTGGTGCTCACGGTCATGGTTGGCATGTGATTGGTTTGGTTGCAATGAGGCGTTTGCAACGTACAGCGGAAAGAGCGCTTTCACGAAGCGGATATGTTGGGCGTGTTGATCCACAAAATGTGCTGTCCAACTTGAAACAAGCTATAACCACACGCTTTTTGATTGAAAAACGTGAAGTTTCAGAGAGAGAAGCGGATCGGGCCGTAAGCTGGGCCATAAAGGAAGCGGCCAAAGACCTGGTGAACTTGGTACATTTTTTGCCATGTCACTTGGGGGATAGTCCGACCCCTGACGAGTTTGTTATCGGCCCTGTGCGTTTCATGAAGAGAGAAGTTTTCGAAAATGAAATTGCTTCTCTCAAAGAGGATTATCTTTCTAATATCGGCAAGGAGCTCAACGAAGCTCAAAAAGATCTCGAGTATATACAGACCTATTATTCTTCTTTTGGTTGGGTGGCCTCAATTAACATTGAGGAATGTGATAAGGCTATATCTAGTCAGCGCGCCAAATTGTTGGTGCAAACGTCACTTGATTGTGTGCATCTCATGCTCGGACGTCGTTTTACCAGACATTCACGAATGGCGGGCCCTGAATTCTCAGTGGACCGTCGGGGATTGTTCAAGATCAAGGCTGGAGAACTCTCGACAAGTTGGTCTGTAAATTGGCGTACTGACAAGTTCCCTCAAGAATGGTGGCTGAAATGGAATGAGGATGTGTGGAAGGAGTTGCTTGGCCTTATGGGGCTGGCTCTCACAGAAGGGAATGCTATTCCGGCTGCTTCTCCTTATGCTCAAAGGTTCACAGATGCGCTGACGTGGTATGGAGAAGCTGTACGCGATGAATTCAGGGCTTCACGGCTCGTAAAATATGTGACCGCTATGGAGCGCATTCTTATCACGACAAAGGAGAGAGATCAGACCAGTGTTTTTGTCAAACGTGGGGCGGCTCTGTCGTATCAATTTCAAACGGATGACCTTGAAACACTCGAGAAGAGATTTCGAAAAATATACGATTTTCGCTCCAAGTTGTTGCATGGATACCGGTCTCCCGTGGAAGCTGGCTTAGGTCAGGAGCTACGGGATGCTGAGCATTTAACTCGGTCAGTTATGTATGGTACGCTTCTTTTTTATGGTGAGAAAGGCCTTGCCGACAAGGTGGAGGATAAGGAGCGTCTTGAAGAGGCTTTTGATCGCCTTACACGTTGGGCCTGCAACGAAGATGCTTTAAGCACACCTTCCGGATGCGAGGAAACGGGCGGACAATCCTTAGCATTCTCTAAGCTTTAGAGTGGCTGGTTGAAAAGCTCTTAGCTGAGATGCTTTCCAACTCCGCTTTCTCACTCTCAAGCGGCAGGGCGTTTTGCGCATATGCGAGCGCGCGCTCTGCCATGTCTTGGGCGGCGCGGGCGATCTCCGGGTCGGGCGCGTCCGTCAAGGACAAAAGGCAGCGGCGCAGGGTGCGGGTGACTTCGATCTGACCGGCGCCGTCGCGGGCGGTGGCGGCAAACGCCGCCTGAATGAGCGCCGAGGCCGAGGGCGGCGGGCAGAAGACATGCGGCGCGCGCACCGTGTCGGTGGGCGCGATGTGGGAGGCCTCCCAGAACAGCGCGGTCATCCGGGTCACGGCGTCGATCGCGGTGCCGGGATCGTTGACGCCGGGGGAGAGGGCTTTCGAGGAAATTTCCGACAGGGTGCTGAGGCTGAACTCCGCGTCGATCTCATGGGTGCGGGTTGTGCCGATGACGAAGGCGCGGGCCATGGCGTCGAGATCGCTGTCGGGCGACATGCCGGAGAGCTGGGCGAGCGCCGTGCCTTCGAGGACGAAAGCGCCGGGGCGGTGCAAAATATAGACCAACCCGTGGTCGCCTGCGCAACTGTTGAGCGCGCGCGTGTCGATGAACTGGATATAGCCGGTTTTCGGAGCGCGGAGCGGCGATGTTGCCTCCGGCAGGATCGTCTCGGGCGTCAGAGGGTTGGCCCCCAATGCAGGGTCTTTGCGCAGCGCCGCCATGCTGCGCCGCGCTTCCGTTTCGGCCAGATTGAGACTGTTGTCGAGGCTGCCGAGTTGGCTCAGATGCTCGATCCAGCGCAGCATGGCGATGATGATCACCACCACGACGACAATGGTGAGCGCCATCACCACCACCGCCTCGTCATCGCCGTAAACCTGCGTGCGGAACAGGATGATCGTGCTCAGTGCAAAGATAAACGCGCCGATGAAGGCGGAGAGCACGGATTGGGTTGTGGTGTCCTGCAACAACAGGCGGTGAATGCGCGGTGTGGCGGTATTGGCCGCCGAGGTATGCGCGCTGACCATGACGTTGAGGGTAAAGGTCGAGACCGCCAGCATGGACGAGGCGAGAATGGTCAGGACCGGCATCACGGCAGCGGTGTCGATGCGCTGGGCGAGTTCTTCGGGGATATAGCGGCGCAGGATAAGGGTGATCAGCGAGACGGCGAGCGACATCAGCGCATAGAGCGTCACCCGGAGCCAGAGCGCGTGATAATAGCGCCGGAAGAGCAACAGGGGTTTTCTCAAAACGTCGAGCATCTCATGCCTTATGCCTTTGGGGTCCCTTTTATGATGGCTCAACTTTCCGGCGGATCAAGGCGGTAACCTTCTGCCCAAAGCTCGCAGATGAACAGGGTGGCGGCCTCGAAACACCGGTGCGACAGCGCGTGGAGCACGGGTTCGTGCCAACCGGAGAGATCGGCGCCCACGGTGATCAGGGCAAAGACGGCTTCCATCGGATCGGGGGGAGCGGGTTGCGCCATCAGCGTTTTGAGCGCGTCATACGGGCTTTGCCGCTCGATCAGAAGGCACGCGATGATCCGTTCTTCGAGCCGATCCTGTCTTGTGCTCTCATCCAATGCGGGCGGTCCGTTTCCTCGTTACGACGCGGGCAAATTATCCAGATTGCGACGAAACAACCATCTTGTTGTTTCGCAAAAGGAAACGATAGGCGGAGAGGTGCACAGCAAAGCGCATATTTGCCAAATGCAAAAGGGCGCCACAAGATGTGACGCCCTTCGGATATATCGGCTGTGTTGCCGGATCAGCCTTGCGGGATGATCAGCATCTGGCCGGGGTAGATCTTGTCGGGATGGGAGAGCATCGGCTTGTTGGCCTCGAAGATCTCCATGTAGCGGTTGCCGTCACCGAGCGCGGTCTTGGAGATCGCCCAGAGCGTGTCGCCCTTTTTCACTTCGTGGAACACCGGGTCTGCGCCTGCGAGGGTGTCTTCGACAGCGGCGATGCCCGCGACATTGCCCGCCGCCATAATGATCTTTTCCTTGGTCGCCTGATCGCTGACCGTGCCACCGATCACCACCTTGTCGCCATCGACGGCCACTTCGACGCCTTCGGCCTCAAGCCCGAGCGCTTTGATTTCGGCCAGAAGGTCGTCCGCGTTCGGTTCTTCTTCTTTTTTGCCGAACACCTTCGTGCCCGCGTCTTTCACAAAGCTGAAAAGTCCCATCACTCATCTCCTGTCATAAGGGTTTGTCTGAGACTATCCGCCTTATGTAACCAAATGAAAACGGGAAATTTCCGGGTTACTCCCCGTTGGTGAACTGAAGTTTCGCGAGCCGCGCGTAGAGCCCGCCCTCGGCCACCAAGGCGTCATGAGTGCCGGTGGCGACGATCCCGCCGTTCTCGAACACAAGGATGCGGTCGGCTTTTTTCACGGTGGCGAGGCGGTGGGCGACGATCAGCGTGGTGCGGGTGCGGGCCATGTCTTCGACGGCGGCCTGAACGGCACGCTCACTCTCGGAATCGAGGGCAGAGGTGGCTTCATCCAACAGAAGGATCGGCGCATCGCGCAGGATGGCGCGGGCGATGGCGACGCGTTGCTTTTGCCCGCCCGACAGCATGATGCCACGCTCGCCGACGTAGGAGTCGTAGCCTTCGGGCAGTTTCGCGAGGAACTCATCGGCGGCGGCGGCCTTGGCGGCTTTGATCACCTCTTCCATCGGTGCGTCAGGGCGTCCGAAGCGGATGTTGTCGGCGGCGGAGGCGGCGAAGATTACCGGGTCCTGCGGCACGAGCGCGATGTGACGCCGGAAGTCGGCGCGGGCCATGTCGGAGAGTGGCATGCCGTCGATGGAGATGACGCCCTCCTGCGGATCGTAGAAGCGTTGCAGGAGCTGAATGATGGTGGATTTGCCTGCCCCCGAGGGGCCGACGAGGGCGACGGTTTCGCCGGGTTGGATGTCGAAGGAGACACCATCGAGGGCGGGCGTCGTCGGGCGTGAGGGGTAGAAGAAGCGCACGTCTTTGAAGGAGATCGCGCCTTTGGCGGGCAGGGGGTAGGGTTTCGGATCGGCGGGGTCCTTGACCGGGTCCTCGGAAGAGAGAAGCTCGACGAGGCGTTCGGTCGCGCCAGCGGCGCGCTGCAATTCGCCCCAGATCTCGGACAGCGCACCGGAGGCGCCCGCGACCATGATGGCGTAGATCACGAATTGCACCAGCTCGCCGATGGTCATGGCTTCGGTGCGCACGTCTCGGGCACCGATCCACAACACGCCGACCACGCCGGAGAAAATGAGCGCGATGACGATCACGGTCATGACGGCGCGGGTTTTGATGCGGGTGTGGGCGGAGGTGAAGCTTTTCTCGGTCACGCTGTCGAAGCGCGCGGCCTGTTGGGCTTCGCCGGTGAAGGCTTGCACGGTCTGGGCGGAGAGAAGGGCTTCGGAGGCGGTGCCGGAAGACGACGCGATCCATTCCTGGTTCTCGCGCGACAGTTTGCGCAGGCGACGGCCCAGAACCACGATCGGCACGATCACGACTGGGACGATCAACAGGACAAGCCCCGTGAGCTTTGCCGAGGTGAAGAGCATGAGGATCAGCCCGCCCACCATGATGAGCGCGTTGCGCAAAGCGACGGAGATCGAGGAGCCGATGACGGAGAGAATGAGCGTGGTGTCGGTGGTGATGCGCGACAGCACCTCGCCGGTCATGATGCGCTCGTAGAAGGCGGGCGACATGCGGATCATGCGGTCGAACACCGCCTTGCGGATGTCGGCCACGACGCGCTCGCCCAGACGGGTGACAAGGTAATAGCGCATGCCGGTGCCGAGCGCCAAAGCGCCGGCGATCATCAGGGCGGCACCGAAATACTGGTCGAGCAACACGACGCCTGCGCTCTGGAACCCGTCGACCACCCTGCGCACGGCGACGGGGAGGATCAGGGAGATACAGGCGGTGATGACGAGGGCGACGAGGGCCGCGACCATCAGCCCCTTGTAGGGCCGGATGAAGGGCCAGAGCGCACCCAAGGCACCGATGTGTTTCGATTTCTCGCGGTCAGCGGCATCCGTAAGCGTGCGGTCGGCGGCCATGTCCTGTCCTTCGTATATTTAAAGAGCGTATAAGGTGTTTGACTGATAGAGGGCCAAGGGGCAGGGCGCAACTCTTGTGGGGGCTGACGGGCAAATGGCCGGTGTTTTCCGTTGTTTTCGGGAACACGGTTGCATCACGGGGCGTGATATGTTGGATTACGGCCACGCTCCGCCGGATCGTGCCTCCTGATATATGTCCCGTGTTTTCGAGGATGGCTTTGAGGCGCTCTTTGATGGGCAGCGAACGGCATGCTGCGGAGAAATCGCCCAATTCGGGGTGGTGACTGGTCCTGAAACGCCAAGAGCGTGGGGATCGGAGAACTCACACGAAGTAAGCGGGAGTCCCCCTTATGAAAAACAATAAACTATTTGCGGCCAGTTTTCTGGCCTTGGGCACCATGGCCGGCGGCGCTTTCGCGGCGGAGGAATGTGGTGCTTTGAAAGTCGCTGAATTCAACTGGGCCTCGGGTGAGCTGATGGCCAATGTGGATGCGATCATTCTCGAAGAAGGGTTCGGCTGCGATGTCGAACTGATCAACGGCGGCACGAATACGCTGTTCGCCTCGATGAACGAGAAAGGCGAACCGCAGATCGCGCCGGAGCTTTGGACCAACGCGGTGCGCGAACCTCTTGAAAAGGCGGTCGAAGAGGGCAGTATGATCAAGCTGCTCGACGGTCCGATCACGGGCCTTGGCGAAGGTTGGTGGGTGACGCCGGCATTTGCCAAAGATCACCCGGAACTCGACACGGTCGAGAAGGTGATCGAACATCCGGAATTCTTCCCCTATGTGGAAGACGACAGCAAAGGCGCCTTTATGGGCTGTCCGTCGGGTTGGGGCTGTCAGCCAGCCAATGCCAACATGTTCCGGGCCTTCGACATGGAAGAAAAAGGCTGGACGCTGGTCGATCCGGGCTCTGCCGCCGGTCTTGAGGGCGCGATTGCCAAGGCAGCCGAACGCGATGAATACTGGTTCGGCTATTACTGGAACCCGACGGCCGTGGTCGGCAAATACGATCTGGTTTTCCTGCCGTTCGAAACCGAATGGGCGGGGTCTGAGAACTGGGACGGCTGCATGGTGAAATCGGTGGACGAATGCACCGATCCGAAACCGTCGAGCTGGACCAAGTCCGAGGTTTCTACGGTTGTGACCAAGGATGTGCCGGAGATCGCGCCGGAAGGTGTGCTCGATTACCTCAAGGCGCGGGTCTTCCCGGGCGAGGTGATGAACGAGATGCTCGTTTACATGACGGACAATCAGGCCATCGGCGAAGATGCCGCTTATGAGTTCCTTGAGAAACATGAGGACATCTGGACCCAATGGGTGACCCCTGAGGTCGCCGAAAAGGTCAAGGACGCACTTTGATCCGTCTGAATTTCTGATCATTTCGGGCCTGCGATACCCTCGCGGGCCCTTCCCTCTATATATAGGAGTGAAAACTTGCTGGAGTTTCTCACTGAATTTCCCTCTCTGGGCCGGAGCGATCTCTCGGCCTTCAAGCAGGGGATCGACGAAGGGTTTCGCACCTTTTCGCGCGCCTATGGCGAAGCGCTCGAGGCCTTCTTCAATCCCCTTCTCAAGTTTCTCGTCTGGTTCGAGAAGGTTCTGACCCACACCCCCTGGCCGATTGTCATTCTGGTGATCGCTTTGATCACATGGCTCGGCGCACGCAGCTGGAAGATCACCATCGGGGCCGTGCTGTCCCTTCTGCTCATCGGGTTCATGGGCATGTGGGAAGACACGATGGCGACGCTGGCGATGATCACGGTCGCGACATTGGTCTGTGTTGCCGTGGGCATTCCGATCGGCATTCTCATGTCGCGCTCGGACCGGGCGCAATCCATCGTGACGCCGATCCTCGACGTGATGCAGACGATCCCGTCTTTCGTCTATCTGATCCCGGTGGTGATGCTTTTGGGCATTGGCAAGGTGCCGGGGCTGATCGCGGTCTGTATCTATGCCATTCCGCCCATTGTGCGTCTGACCAATCTGGGCATTCGTCTGGTCGATAAGGATGTGATGGAGGCGGCCGATGCCTTTGGGGCCTCGTCGCGTGAAAAACTGTTCGGGGTTCAGATTCCGCTGGCTTTGCCCAATATCTTTGCCGGGGTGAACCAGACGATCATGATGGCGCTCTCCATGGTGGTGATCGCCTCGATGATCGGGGTGAAGGGGCTTGGCACGCAGGTCTTGCGGGCCATCGGCAACCAGTATCTGGCGCTGGGGCTGATGAACGGGTTGGCCATCGTGGCGCTGGCCATCATCTTCGACCGGGTGAGCCAGACTTACGGCAAACGCCTGCAAGCCTATCGGGAGACCGGCCATGACTGATCAGAGCATGACTGATGTAAATATGATGGGCGAGACCCCGAACGCAGACGTCAAAGTCTCGATCCGCAATCTTTACAAGATTTTCGGCGAAGACCCCTCTGGCGCTCTGGATCATGTCAAAGGTGGCACCACGAAACCGGAGCTGATGGATCGGCACAACCATGCGCTGGGCCTCAACAACATCAACCTCGATATTCCCGCCAAGGGGATTCAGGTGATTATGGGCCTGTCCGGGTCGGGCAAGTCGACGCTGATCCGCCACCTCAACCGCCTGATCGAGCCGACCTCCGGCGAGATCTGGATCGACGGGGAGGATGTCTTGGCGATGGATGCCAAGCAGCTCCGCGACCTGCGGCGCTTCAAGATGTCCATGGTGTTTCAGAAATTCGGCCTGCTGCCGCACCGCACCGTGTTGGAAAACGCGATGTACGGGCTGGAGATTCAGGGCGTCGATGGCAAAGAGGCGGAGGAGCGCGCACGCAAATGGCTCGATAGGGTCGGGCTTGCCGGGTTCGAGGATCAATATCCTTCGCAGCTTTCCGGTGGTCAGCAACAGCGTGTGGGTCTGGCCCGTGCTCTGGCGACGGATGCGGACATTCTCCTGATGGACGAAGCCTTCTCAGCGCTCGATCCTCTGATCCGCACCGATATGCAGTCGATCCTGCTCGAATTGCAGGAGGAGCTGCACAAGACGATCATCTTCATCACCCACGATCTCGACGAGGCGCTGAACATCGGCGACCAGATCGCGATCCTGCGCGATGGCGAGATCGTTCAGTCCGGCGATCCGCAGGACATCATCATGAAGCCGGCGGACGATTACATCACCGACTTCATCCGCGACATCAACCGCGCCAAGGTCGTGCGCCTGCGTTCGATTGCGAGGAAAGGCGAGACAGGGCAGGGGGCGACGCTCAAGGGCGGGATGTCCATCGAGCAGGCGCTGCCGAAACTCACCCGCGCGCCGGATCGCAAATGTCCGGTGGTGTCGATGAAGGGGGAACCCTTGGGGGCGGTGTCGCTCGACGATGCGATCAATGCGCTGAAGCCGCTGGAAAGCGACAGCGACGAGGATGTGCGCTACGCATAAACGGCGTGCTGGAGCGGGAACGGCAAAGGGCGGGGGAAACCTCGCCCTTTTTCATGGGGATTCATCTCCGTGTCATATGAGGCGGGAAAAATGGATGACGAGTCGGGGCGAGTCGCATCTGACACGGGGTGATTCAGGAAAATCACTCGCCTTACGCAGGGGCAATTTGAGCTGATTTGCACCCGCAAGGCGAAAAGCGACACGCGAGAGGCCGCGATTCATCGAGGTGATTCATCGAAATTGCCCCGAAACCCCGTTGGTGTGGGTTCGCCGATGCAGAAAAAACATGCTGCGATGCCAATAAAATAAGGTGTTTGGGGAAAAACTGTGGGGGGTGCATGCTTTTTTTGAAAAAAGCACTTGCGGCCCTCAGTCGTAAGCCTTAGAACCCCCTTCACCGGCGGCGCAGACAGCGCGGCACGGGGCGCCAGACGGACTGGCCGGGATGCTCGGAAGGGTTTCTTGGACGGGAAGCGAGGCAGAAAATTTGAGGCAGATCTGGGCGGGCGCGCCGTAAGTTAGGGCGCACTGGTCTGGTTTTTGTCTCTGGCTCTTTGAAATTGATAGATGAACGAAGAGATATGTGGGCGGTTTGGTCTTAACGACAAGAACGTCTGTATATCGCACTCTTAGAACTCAGGTTCGATGATAGAGTGTCAGCTTCACTGTTTGTCGGCTTTCGGTATCTTTTGGTACCAAGCACGAGAAACAGTTTCCTGGAACCTTAGCCGGTTTCAGGAGTGATGTGCAGAGGTTCGACGTCAAGGTTAGCATAGTAATATGCTTTCAACTTGAGAGTTTGATCCTGGCTCAGAACGAACGCTGGCGGCAGGCCTAACACATGCAAGTCGAACGAAGCCTTCGGGCTTAGTGGCGGACGGGTTAGTAACGCGTGGGAACGTACCCTTTGCTACGGAATAGTCCCGGGAAACTGGGTTTAATACCGTATACGCCCTTCGGGGGAAAGATTTATCGGCAAGGGATCGGCCCGCGTTAGATTAGGTAGTTGGTGGGGTAATGGCCTACCAAGCCTACGATCTATAGCTGGTTTGAGAGGATGATCAGCAACACTGGGACTGAGACACGGCCCAGACTCCTACGGGAGGCAGCAGTGGGGAATCTTAGACAATGGGGGCAACCCTGATCTAGCCATGCCGCGTGAGTGATGAAGGCCTTAGGGTCGTAAAGCTCTTTCGCCTGTGAAGATAATGACGGTAGCAGGTAAAGAAACCCCGGCTAACTCCGTGCCAGCAGCCGCGGTAATACGGAGGGGGTTAGCGTTGTTCGGAATTACTGGGCGTAAAGCGCGCGTAGGCGGATATTTAAGTCAGAGGTGAAATCCCGGGGCTCAACCCCGGAACGGCCTTTGATACTGGATGTCTTGAGTTCGAGAGAGGTGAGTGGAATTCCGAGTGTAGAGGTGAAATTCGTAGATATTCGGAGGAACACCAGTGGCGAAGGCGGCTCACTGGCTCGATACTGACGCTGAGGTGCGAAAGTGTGGGGAGCAAACAGGATTAGATACCCTGGTAGTCCACACCGTAAACGATGAATGCCAGTCGTCGGCAAGTATACTTGTCGGTGACACACCTAACGGATTAAGCATTCCGCCTGGGGAGTACGGTCGCAAGATTAAAACTCAAAGGAATTGACGGGGGCCCGCACAAGCGGTGGAGCATGTGGTTTAATTCGAAGCAACGCGCAGAACCTTACCAACCCTTGACATCCTGATCGCGGATTAGAGAGATCTTTTCCTTCAGTTCGGCTGGATCAGTGACAGGTGCTGCATGGCTGTCGTCAGCTCGTGTCGTGAGATGTTCGGTTAAGTCCGGCAACGAGCGCAACCCACATCCTTAGTTACCAGCGGTTTGGCCGGGGACTCTAGGGAAACTGCCCGTGATAAGCGGGAGGAAGGTGTGGATGACGTCAAGTCCTCATGGCCCTTACGGGTTGGGCTACACACGTGCTACAATGGCATCTACAGTGAGTTAATCTCCAAAAGATGTCTCAGTTCGGATTGGGGTCTGCAACTCGTCCCCATGAAGTCGGAATCGCTAGTAATCGCGTAACAGCATGACGCGGTGAATACGTTCCCGGGCCTTGTACACACCGCCCGTCACACCATGGGAGTTGGGTCTACCCGACGGCCGTGCGCTAACTCTTCGGAGGGGCAGCGGACCACGGTAGGCTCAGCGACTGGGGTGAAGTCGTAACAAGGTAGCCGTAGGGGAACCTGCGGCTGGATCACCTCCTTTCTAAGGATGTTTCTAGCTCCCGAGAAAGTTTACTTTCTCTCGACGTGAAACACTTAGCAGCTACATAGTAGCATAGATCAACAATAGTTGATCAAACTCGGCCAGGCCGTCCTCATATCTCTTCGTAAAGTATCACAGACCTACCGGTCTGGACTTGGGTCGGTAGCTCAGGTGGTTAGAGCGCACGCCTGATAAGCGTGAGGTCGGAGGTTCAAGTCCTCCTCGACCCACCACTAATTCGCTGAAACAGCGAGTATGGGGCCTTAGCTCAGCTGGGAGAGCATCTGCTTTGCAAGCAGAGGGTCATCGGTTCGATCCCGATAGGCTCCACCATTACCACTAAGATTACATCAGCAAGCACTGAGATCAGTGTTTGCTCGTCTAATCTTAGACGACAATTGACATCGTATAGAGAGATTAAATGCAACATCGTTGATCGCCCAAGTGAGGGTTGATCTCGGTCGCTTCCGCAAGGAAGGCGCATGACAGACCACATTCCCGGTCTCAGTGCGTATCGCGGCTGAAAAGATGATGTTGCCCAAGTCAAGTAAACTAACCAAGTTGCGGTTCTACGGAATTGCAGCGCGTTTCCGATCCCATACAAGATCGGAAGCGGGAAAGTATGCTTTTGGTCCTGAAAGTATAGAGTTGCTCTTACCAGCTGCAGCTCTCGTAAGACGTAAGTTTTGCTCTTTCTGGATCAAATCAAGCGCGAGAAGGGCGTTTGGTGGATGCCTTGGCAGTAAGAGGCGATGAAGGACGTGATACTCTGCGATAAGCTATGGGGAGCCGAGAATAGGCTTTGATCCATGGATTTCCGAATGGGGGAACCCACCTGACAGTTCGATATAATAGCTTAGGCTGCTTATATCTTGCTGAAACAGGTACTTTTAACCTGAACACATAGGGTTTTAAGAGCAAACCCGGGGAACTGAAACATCTAAGTACCCGGAGGAAAGGACATCAATAGAGACTTCCCTAGTAGCGGCGAGCGAACGGGAACCAGCCGAGCACGATGAGTGACTGGAACAGATTGGAAAGTCTGGCCATAGCGGGTGACAGCCCCGTACAGGAAGCTTTGAGTGACGTATTAAGTAGGGCGGAACACGTGAAATTCTGTCTGAAGATCGGGGGACCACCCCCGAAGGCTAAGTACTCCTTACTGACCGATAGCGAACCAGTACCGTGAGGGAAAGGTGAAAAGCACCCCGACGAGGGGAGTGAAACAGTTTCTGAAACCGGACGCCTACAAGCAGTCGGAGGGACCTCGAGTCCTGACGGCGTACCTTTTGTATAATGGGTCATCGACTTGGTCTTACGAGCAAGCTTAAGCCGTTAGGTGTAGGCGCAGCGAAAGCGAGTCTTAATAGGGCGCATGAGTTCGTGGGATCAGACCCGAAACCGAGTGATCTAGGCATGACCAGGATGAAGGTAAGGTAACACTTACTGGAGGTCCGAACCCACACCTGTTGAAAAAGGTCGGGATGAGTTGTGCCTAGGGGTGAAAGGCCAATCAAACTCGGAGATAGCTGGTTCTCTGCGAAATCTATTTAGGTAGAGCGTCATCCGAATACCCCGGGGGGTAGAGCACTGGATGGGTAATGGGGCCCCACAGGCTTACTGATCCTAACCAAACTCCGAATACCCGGGAGTACTAGATGGCAGACACACTGCGGGTGCTAACGCCCGTAGTGAAGAGGGAAACAACCCTGACCTCCGGCTAAGGCCCCTAATTCATGGCTAAGTGGGAAAGCAGGTGGGACGACCAAAACAACCAGGAGGTTGGCTTAGAAGCAGCCATCCTTTAAAGATAGCGTAACAGCTCACTGGTCTAGATAAGTTGTCCTGCGGCGAAGATGTAACGGGGCTCAAGCCATGAGCCGAAGCCGAGGATGCCGTAAGGCATGGTAGCAGAGCGTGGTGTGATATAGCTTCATGCCTCCTTAGTACTGATCTTCTTCGAAGACAGTTCATTGGAGGCTCGAAGCTTTCTGTGAAGCGGGCGCGTGAGCGATCCCGTGGAGAGATCACCAGTGAGAATGATGACATGAGTAGCGACAAACAGGGTGAGAGACCCTGTCGCCGAAAGTCCAAGGGTTCCTGCTTAAAGCTAATCTGAGCAGGGTAAGCCGACCCCTAAGGCGAGGCCGAAAGGCGTAGTCGATGGGAACCAGGTTAATATTCCTGGGCCAGAGAGAAGTGACGGATCGCAAAGGTCGTTCATCCTTATCGGATTGAATGGGCGGCTGAGCGGTCCCTGGAAATAGCCTCTCATTAGATCGTACCCTAAACCGACACAGGTGGACTGGTAGAGAATACCAAGGCGCTTGAGAGAACGATGTTGAAGGAACTCGGCAAAATACCTCCGTAAGTTCGCGAGAAGGAGGCCCAGTTTCTACGCAAGTATTGGCTGGGGGCACAAACCAGGGGGTGGCGACTGTTTACTAAAAACACAGGGCTCTGCGAAGTCGCAAGACGACGTATAGGGTCTGACGCCTGCCCGGTGCCTGAAGGTTAAAAGGAGGGGTGCAAGCTCTGAATTGAAGCCCAGGTAAACGGCGGCCGTAACTATAACGGTCCTAAGGTAGCGAAATTCCTTGTCGGGTAAGTTCCGACCTGCACGAATGGCGTAACGACTTCCCCGCTGTCTCCAACATCGACTCAGCGAAATTGAATTGCCTGTCAAGATGCAGGCTTCCCGCGGTTAGACGGAAAGACCCCGTGCACCTTTACTACAGCTTCACACTGGCATCAGGCACAACATGTGCAGGATAGGTGGTAGGCTTTGAAGCAGGGACGCCAGTCCCTGTGGAGCCTTCCTTGAGATACCACCCTTGTTCTGCTTGATGTCTAACCGCGACCCATTATCTGGGCCCGGGACCCTGTGTGGCGGGTAGTTTGACTGGGGCGGTCGCCTCCCAAAGAGTAACGGAGGCGCGCGAAGGTTGGCTCAGAGCGGTCGGAAATCGCTCGTTGAGTGCAATGGCAGAAGCCAGCCTGACTGCAAGACTGACAAGTCGAGCAGAGACGAAAGTCGGCCATAGTGATCCGGTGGTCCCGAGTGGAAGGGCCATCGCTCAACGGATAAAAGGTACGCCGGGGATAACAGGCTGATACTGCCCAAGAGTCCATATCGACGGCAGTGTTTGGCACCTCGATGTCGGCTCATCTCATCCTGGGGCTGGAGCAGGTCCCAAGGGTATGGCTGTTCGCCATTTAAAGAGGTACGTGAGCTGGGTTTAGAACGTCGTGAGACAGTTCGGTCCCTATCTGCCGTGGGTGTAGGATACTTGAGAGGAGTTGCCCCTAGTACGAGAGGACCGGGGTGAACGATCCACTGGTGGACCTGTTATCGTGCCAACGGTAGTGCAGGGTAGCTATGATCGGAAAGGATAACCGCTGAAGGCATCTAAGCGGGAAGCCCCCCTCAAAACAAGGTATCCCTGAGGGCCGTGGAAGACCACCACGTCGATAGGCTGGAGATGTAAGTGCAGCAATGCATTCAGTTGACCAGTACTAATTGCCCGATAGGCTTGATTTGATCCAGTAAAAGCAAAACTGCTCTTACTCAAACGAAATCAAAAGCATACACAAAACTTACTTGACTTGGACATAAGCTCATTATTCGGTTTGGTGGTCACAGCGTCAGTGAAACACCCGATCCCTTCCCGAACTCGGCAGTTAAGCACGATTGCGCCAATGGTACTGCGTCTTAAGACGTGGGAGAGTAGGTCACCGCCAAACCTAATAATCAGCTTATAAATCTCTCTTACGATGCTTCACACCTATTCGACCCTGACGCGGGATGGAGCAGCCCGGTAGCTCGTCAGGCTCATAACCTGAAGGTCGCAGGTTCAAATCCTGCTCCCGCAACCAAGGTCGAATAAATCCAAACATGCCCGTCCAGACGACTATTGATCCCAAGGATCAATCGCTTAACGTCTGAACCTCGTCAGGCTCATAACCTGAACGTCGTAGGTTCAAATCCTACTCCCGCAACCAAATATATCGCATATATACAACACTATAGCGCCCCAACGGGCGCTTTTGGCGTTGTAACTCCGCGCTACACATTCCCCAAAGAGTACAAACCGTTCCGAACATCCCCGTTTCCTCGTAAGCGTTGCATCTGACCCCCAGATTACCCTCTGAAACCTGACATCACATCCTGATAGCCTTCCTCCGAACCAGAGGACCGCAGCATGTCAGAACAACCCAGTATTCGAAACCACTACGGATTCTCGATTGAGGTCTATGCCGGTGGCCGTCGTGTCTGGCCGCCCAGCTTCAAGCGATACATTCGGGCGAAGATCGAAAGCGGAGAACTGACGACCGAAGACGTCACGAAAGAGTGTCGCGTCTCGAAATCGCTCGTTTACAAATGGCGCTCGGACGTCGCGCAGCACCGTGCGACCTTCGGTGTGCACCCAGCGAAGCCGATCTTTGCTGAAGTCATGTTGGATCATGCCGATGAGCCGTTGGCGGAGGAAATAACGCGAGAAGAGCCGATCCGGCTGAGAGGCGATGTCGTAGATCTCACGTTGCCAGCGACCTATCCCGTGGATGATCTTGCGAAACTCGTCCGTGCCCTCGAACAGGCGGGGCGGTGATCTGATGATTTCTCCGGCAGGCAATTTCAAAATCTATCTCGCCAGTGAGCCAGTCGATTTTCGCAAGGGAATGGACGGGCTGGCCGCCATTGTGATGTCTGAATTCGAACTCGATCCCTTCTCCGGCGCGATCTTTGTTTTTCGTTCGAAACGTGCCGACCGTCTCAAGCTCATCGTCTGGGACGGCACCGGGCTGGTGATGGTCTACAAGCGCATCGAGGGCCGGGGCTTTGTTTGGCCGAATGTGCGAAATGGCGTCGTCAGCCTGAATAAAGCACAATTCGAGGCCCTGTTCGAAGGTATCGACTGGAAACGCGTCACGATACGGCATGTCAGACGCCCTGTGGTCGCTGCCGATATTTCCAGAACAAAATTGCCCGTCGAAGGGGATCGACCATGACAAAGTTTGAAGATGAGGCACCGACTGGCGGTAACACACCTGAGGAACCGAATTCATCACTCGAAGACCGGATGCAGGAAAGATTGAGAACGGAAGAAAGCGGGGCTTCTGGTCATATGACAGAAGCTGAGTTTAAGGCGTTTATGGACGAAAAGTGGGGGGATGAAGGAGATCAAGGAGATCTGGAAATGCTCGATCTCACCATACACGATATTCCAGACGAGGTTTTGCTATTGCTCAAGAGCTTGGCAGCGAACCGGGGTATGACGACGGAAGAGCTCGTGCGCGAGATGATTTGCAATGCGCTCCGAGTGTCAGAGCCACCAAGCCTCGTCGAAATTACCGAGGAGCAATTTCGAGAGAACATCGACGCGCTCATGGCTGCCTATGACCAAGAGCCAATCGCCATCGTCGATGAAAAAAGGCGTCGTTTCGTTTTGATTCCTGCTAATATGTTTGGATTGATCACCGAGAAATAGCGAGCATTTGCCCAACTCAAAAAGCATCTCGCCGACTTTATCGACGCCTATAACTTCGGGCGAAGAGTGAAGACGCTTAAGGGGCTCACGCCATACGAGTTCATCTGCAAACAGTGGACAAGTGAGCCAAATCGGGTCAGGTTAAATCCAATCCATCAAATGCCGGGACCGAACACCTAGAGGACCAAATATGAAGGAGAGGTTAGAACGATTTTATCCTAGCCGCGCTTCAAATTCTTCGTACAGAAATTTTTCCCGAGTCAGATACCCTATCGCTTGAATAGATTTTTTAGCTGCGCGCCCAAGCGCTGACGAGCCGATCAACGACCCCATGCAAGCGACATATACAAGAGAATAGACGGTTTCGAAGTGCGTCGCAGACAGTGTAAATGCCCACTGAACAGTGATCGGCAAAATAAACAGAGAGGCCAGCAGGACACCGAACAAAAGTGTCAGAACAGATAGTATTCTTTGACGCCTTGAACACTGCTCATATTGGCGTTTCCTAGTCTGTTTCCATTGCCAATAATGGTTGTTGAGCTGTCCTTCCAGATAATAGCCACATTCACAGTATTTTTTCTTGAGATGTTGCCGACTACCGCAATTCTCACAGGAAAGAACATGGGGATTGCATTGGCTTGGCTCTGGTGAACTCTCCGTGAACTCACGGAATAATTGAAACGCGTCAATATTCTTGAAGCACTGAGTAATAGCTCCCTTGCCCGTTGCCGCAGGAGATCTCGCAAAAAAGGCAGATTTTGTTCGGGCGTCTTCGTCATGCTGCGTATGACACCATTTCGATCACATTGTTCATTTCCTGTCGTGGCGCGAACTTGATTGTCCGCAAGTCTCCGTATTTTCGCCAATATGCGGCATACAGGTGCCTCGCGAGTCTAACTCTATTTTCCCGACTTATTCTGCGGCCATTCTCTCGAACCCAGTCGTCAATAAATTCATATATTTCATCGAGACGATCAAAGAGTTTATTGTCTCGTTCGAGCACCCGTTCCTCGCCGTCGTCATACGCGAGCCATAACAGATCAATTTCAAATATGTCGGCACATCTTTTGATGACGGTGAATGGTATTTCACGCTCATTGCGTTCGTAAAACTGATAACCGCTGCGACTAATGCCGAGCGCGCGTGCGAATTCCTCTTGGGAGAGCCCGTTGGATTGGCGCACCTGGGCAATCCGTTTCGCCAGTAAATTATCATGAAACGCCTGCCGCATCTCATTAATCCTCGTCAGAAATTGACACACATGTAGTCACGCTGTAGCCAATAGATATAGCACGCAGCCACTATGCGCAACTTGAGACAGAAATGAACAAAAATGGAAGGACGTGAACTGATGTCATTCAGTAAGCCTGAACACGTCGTCAAACCGTTGGAAACACCTGCGGAACTCGCCGACCGCGTTGGCGTGCCTGTCTCAAATATCCGGCATTTGATCAAGTCTGGTGCGCTGGATCACCTTTTCACTTCCCCCGGCAAAAGAAATCCAAAGATCCCCGTTGGTGCGTGGGAGAGGTACGTTGAAAATTGTATGATACGTGCTTCTTACACTTCTGGGCACGATGAAAGGAAATCGCGATGAAACATTAATGCGCAACAGCAGATGACGGCAACGAGAAGGTCGTTGAAAAAGGTTGAGCTCGGAGGATTGCAGTCCGTCCGAGCTCTAAAATCGCTTTAGCACGATACCCTATTCATCTCCTTCGCAGCATCAAAAGTCAAGTCACATGCCCGCAATTCGGCGGGCATGACCGAATGCGCTTTGCTTCATTTCTGGGATGGAGGGCACGGTTCTTTGCCGTGCCACAGGACGTGTTCGATACAATTGAACAGTTAGAAAATGACATTCTGGCAGCCCGTGACCTTGATGGTGCGGCGCTGGTTCAGCGTTTGCGCGCACTTTGGAGTGAAGTGATTTCGGAGAATGAAATCCTCCGAGACGAGGCTCTGAAAGCAAATATGCTGAATAAACTGATGAAAACAGAAATTACGCGTCTAAAACGCCAGATAGCAAAACTGAACAAGACGCAATTCGGCGCGAAAGCTGACCATAATCCAAACAAAGCCACTGATGACCGAAGCCAGAGCGCGGATGATCAGAAAACGGATGATGCCGCGAATAAGTCTGGTAGTGAAAATGGAAGAGGCTCCGACGGAGCGACTGCAGGGCAACCTGAAGCAAAAGAGACGAAGCCGAGAAATACAAGCGGTCGAGGTGCAAGAGTCTGGCCGGAGCACATTAAAAAGCGACCGATATTCATGGGCACCAAGGACAAGAAGTGCCCTTGCGGATGCGGCGGGGGCATTATGGATATTGAAGAAAATGAAACGCTGGAGGTGATCCCCGCGCAGTACTACGTGGCGGTGCGACAGTATCCCAAGTACCGGTGTCGTCTGCATGACAAAATCGTAGGAACGACCTTTGAACCGCGTGTGTTTCCCAAAACCACGATGAGCAACGCGCTCATGGCCAACTCGATCACGATGCGTTTCGGGTGGCAACTACCTTGGAACCGCCAGGAGAACATCTTTCTGTCGAAAGGCATCGAATTGTCCCGTAGCACCCTGATGCGATGGACAAACCGTCTGGCAAATGAGGCGCTCTTGCCAATTTACCAATTGATGGAACGGGAACTCAAAACGAACAGCGAAAGGCTGTTCATGGATGAGACCACCTTGCCGATGCTTCAACCCGGCGAAGGGCAAACAAAAACCAGCTACCTCTACGCTCTTCTGCGTGACGACCGGTCATTCGCTGGAAATAAACCGCCCGTGGTGATCTATTATCCGAGGGACACTCGGGCGATGCACCATATTCATGACATTTTGAGCGGGGTCTCGGCCATTCTACAGTCCGATTCCTATGCTGGATACGGTCGCCTTGGCCGACCGGGAACGCCCGTGGAACATATCACACCAGTCAAATGTTGGGCCCATGCCCGACGAAATTTCACAGACGAATACGAGTTCAACAAAACGCCAGACGCAAAAACGGTCATTCAAATTATTGCCGAGCTCTATGAAGAGGAAGCGAAAATCCGGGGCAAGCCGCCCCTGATCCGCGCGACGCATCGGCGACAATTCTCGGTTCCCATTCTGGATCGCTTAAAAGCATTCTTGATTGCGCATGCTGACCGCCATCTTTCGAAGAACAAGATGGGGCAAGCGATCCGCTATGTGCTGAGGCAATGGGGTGATCTGACACGATTTGTCGATGATGGACGGATCGACCTCGACACCAATGCGGTCGAACGCATGTTCAAGCCGACCATCCTTTTGAGAAAAAATGTGCATTTTCTTGGAAGTGACGAGGGCGCAGAGGCATGGGGAATTCACAGCTCGATCATTGAGACCTGTAAGCTCAATGGTGTGAATGCAGAGCCCTATTTGAAATGGGTCTTCGACCAGATCGCGATGAAACTTCCACGCTCTGAATATGAGAAACTACTGCCATGGAACGCTCCACCTGAGTTTTGGATCAAACGCTAAATCTTTTGAGGGCGGCAAAACTGCCGCCCTTTCTCCCGTATGAACTGCAGGTTGAGAAACACTGCTTTGTAGACGAATATTCAGTAAATCTGTCCGCAACCGCTCAACACAGAGTTTTTCAACAATATGCCCGGGAAGTGGACATTCGCTGCGTTGAGCACGAACGGCAGCAGTGCGCAACATAGCGAACCTAATCACCTGCAGCGTCAGTGTCTCTCTCCAAGCTTTCGCAGGTGCTCTCCTACGTTGTGCGCCTGCCACTATTGTTGGGTTTGGTGAATCTGCAATTCGCCGGGTAGAAAACGGACACGTGGATCTTTGTCATTCTTCGCTCGGCTCATCTTTACCATGTGATGCGAATTCCGGCAGCACAGCCGCGATTGCGTCAATCTCCGGCCTGAAATTTTGCAGGGCCTTTTTGATCGTGTTTGCAATCTTATCCTGATCCTGGACGTCATCCACGTTGAAGAAGTTTTTCTTGAACATCTTGGAGTATCGACGACCTTCATCGGCTGCCCCTCTTTGAAAGCCAATACGCAGCTTGCTGTTTTTCTTAGAAATATTCTGGATAGCGTTAATCAAATCACGACGGAAGTCGTGATCGCTAATGGGACCAACTTCGGCGATCAGTCTAATTTTTCCCGATGTGCCGTCCGCATCAACCGTCAACTGTACCCACATTATGACGGGAAGCCCCATCCACCAATTTTCACAGCCGTGCCAATAAAATTCATCTTCACCAAGTGCTTCGTACCAGCTTTGGGGGAGGAAACTAAAATGGCTCGCATCTGAGTGATAGAAAGCAAACCCCTTCTTTTCGACCTCTGCTATGTCTCCGTATTCCAGTCCTTCTCCAAAGACCAAGTCACAGGCGAACGAGAAGTCTGTCGCCTTCCCGTGTTCAATAATAAAATCCAGAACGCGTCGATGATCGCGGTAAAGCTGCCTAGCAAGCTGCTCCAATTCTTTCTGTTTTTCACTCATGCCGGCAGCTTCCCTTATCACTTCCAGATAATGCTTTATAAATGTTTCTACTTCGGCAGTCAGAGGGTGTCGTCCCGACACCGCTTGCTGCTCCAATATCTCGCAAATTGATCCATACTGAATAGGGGCATATCTCCCGTCGTCGGGCTCTTCGTCCCATAGTGACAAAAAGATGCCTCGAATATGGGAGAAGTCGTTTTCACCGAAGGTCGATCGGACCAATTCCAGATAGCGCGTCAGCTGGTTGGAGTGTTGTCCGCTATCGAACTTGTTCTCGATCACGAAGACCCATTTGTTTGTTGGGCTCATAAGTAGAATGTCAATATGCCTCCACTCGCGCCGCACCTCCGTATCCGTCATGTCGGCCTGGGATACCTTCAGGGCTGATGGCTGCATGGCCGCGTGATGGCCCCGTAGCGCCTCCGAGATAAAAGCTTTCAAAAACTTATCCCCAAGACCGTGCGTTTCTTGAGGATTGAGAAGCCAAGCGAGAATGGCAGAATGGCGGATTTCCATTCTTGCCATTCCCATGGTCTTTATCGGATTGAATTTGGAAAGGTGTGCCCGGATCTCGTCGAGGCCCCGGTTATTGACGAATAAGCTTTCTAGGTCATCCAAGGTCGGGGTGGTCTGTGAAGACGGAACTGCATTCATTGGAAAATCTCAAAACTATGTTTCTATTGGGGTAAACTTCAGAGCCGCTACTGAAGCTCAATCTAGTTGCGCCTCAAACCCTGCTTCGATCGTAACCGGTTGCAATGGGGGAGCAACAGCAAAGCGCGCGGAGTTTTCTTCCCGCACAGCATGTGCTTTCTGCGACCGCTTGCGACGCTTTGGCATGAAGGGCGGACAGGTGCCGTTCGCAGCATGTGCACCCGTGCCCTTGTCTCGATAAGGAAGCAGACATTCCGTCAGGGTGAAACCCTGCGTGACAGACGCAGAAGGGTGGAATCTGGACTCTCTCCGCAGACGGGAAATGCCATGAGCCAACGGTGAAAGCGGGCTATAAGCGTCAGCTATGCTGCAGCTTGTGTGCTTCAGGGCCCGAAGCGGGAACCGATCATTTGCCGTTTGGCGTATGCAAAACCAGAAAACTCTTGCCAAGTATTGTGATGAAACTATCAACTGAAAGGCGAGCGCATACTCGGTGCTAGAGCAACGACCCGACCGATATTTGAGCGACGTATTATTGAAAATGGAAGCAGCAGTACATCTATGGAAATTGACGAACTAGGACTTTCGGGCCCACTTGTCTGCGAAACGTGCCCGATTGACGAAGATTGTATCGGAGAGCGCTGGACCACCGCAAACGACGCCGAACTCGCTGTCCTGGTTGCCATCGTTGCTATGGGACAAGCTTCTCAAGCGGCATACATTCTTGAAGAGCTGGTGTCACCCGTACCAGCTTTCTCCATGCAAACGCTGAGGCAAGAAGCCAAAATAAGACTGACGGTCGAGGAATCCGCGTCAAAGCCTCGAAAGGGATATCCGAAGTGGCAACGAGATGGCTTTGTCTTCGAGGTCATTTCGTGGATAGCTGCCAAGACTATGCACGGTGAAGGCGCTCTGTTGAAAGATCCTCATTTAAGTGCGACCTCACAAGGGCTTGACGGATTGATGCTGCAGCTCAATGTGGACAAGGATGAGGTGCAGAGCACCACGGTTTTCGAAGATAAATGTACTGATGATCCGCGCTCAACATTTCTTGGCAAGGTTATTCCGGCTTTCAAGGATCGCCACGCGAATATGCGGAGCGCCGAAATTATAGATGCAGCAGCTACCTTGCTAAAAACGTCTGGACTGAAGTACTCGGACGCAGCTCGCCTTAGTGCCGCCGTCACCGATAAAGCCAAGCGGAAATACAGAGCGGCTTTCTCTCTGCCCTCAAACTTCGACACACTGGAAGAGCGCCAGAAGCTTTTCGCTGATTATAACCGCATCGAACATATCGCACCCGAACAGCGCATCGGTGCATCCTTCATCACTTCGGACAAAATGCGTGAGTGGATTGGAGGTTTGGCAGATAAGGCTATCCAATATCTGGATAGCCTTGAGGACGGAGAAAGCTCCAATGTTTGATGCTCAAACCGCAGCGCTCCTGCGCTCTGCTCCTGAGTTGCCTGGTCTTGACCCACAAAACTTGCCCGCGCTTCTGACCTTCCACTACGCGAACCTCGCGTCCTACAGACTCGGTGGGATTGAAGCCGCTGTCGAAGATAGCGGCAATTGGCCACTTCAAAGGATCGCCGACACCTACGAACTCACGGCGGTTCTTCAGGCTGAGCCCCAGGCCGCCCGCGCTGCAGCCTTTGTCGCGGCAACTGCCCAACAAATTCTCTCCCGTATTGAACAGGAACAGCCTCGTGCCACAGGTAATTTACCAAACATTGACAAGGATCGCCTTGATCCGGCTCTCTCGGCAGTTCTCTTGTTCATGTTGTCTGAGCAGTTTGCCGATGCGAATGAAGCCACCGCAGCAATGCGCCCTAGCTTAGAAGGCCAACTCTACGAAGCGACGATCCTGACCGAGCATATCGCTGATCTGGGAAAAGGCCGTTTACATGACATCCTCGGTAGGTCTGAAAGATGGCGTAGGCCGCGCGTTATCGAGTCTCTCGAAGAAAGAGCCTTAGCGGCGCTGATGGAGACCATTGCCACAGGCATTGAGCTATTCGCCGCGAATTTTATAAGAGAACCCGCGCCAGGCGTTATTGCAGATCGCTACGAGAGTCCGAGATTAGCTTTTGAGCGCGTGATAGAACTATCGGCTGGAAAGCAACCATTTGCGACAACATATGGGCAGATGGATATTGTTTATGCGGGCACTCACCATCTGGCCTCTTTGCTACTAGCGGCAACAGACGGCATTTCATCTGCCAGTCTAATGAATATCCCTCCACCCTCTGGCGCGGATGAAAACGACTGGAATGGATGGCTTCACTTTCGAAGTAAGAAGTTCCCCTATATGTGGCCTAACCATAGGCAGGCGGTACAGCAGGACTTTCATGAGACAGGAGTTTCAGGTGTCGTTGTTCTACCTACAGGAGCGGGCAAGACGACAGTGTCTTCACTAAAGATTGCCGGCGTTCTCGCGCGGGGCAAAAAAGTCGTTTTCCTCGCCCCCACTCATGCACTCGTGGAGCAACTGACCGAAGACCTGCAGGAGATGTTTCCGAAAGACTTGCTCGGTTCGGTCGTATCCAGTGATTTCGATCTACTCCTCCAAGAAGATGCGATATTTCAGGACGTCGAGGTGATGACGCCCGAACGCTGCCTTGCCATGCTGTCCTTTGCTCAAGAAGCGTTCAAGGATGTTGGCCTCCTTGTGTTCGATGAATGTCATCTATTGAGCCCGGAGTCGGGTAAGATCAGGCGCGCGCTTGATGGAATGCTCTGCGTTCTGGGATTCAACCATGTTGCTCCCGAAGCCGATATCCTTTTCCTCTCCGCTATGGTCAAGAACGGCAGGGAACTTGCCGGTTGGCTCAAGCAACTGACAGGCAGGAAAGCTGTAGACGTTGACCTAATATGGAAACCAAGTCGTCAGGCACGCGGCGTCGTGATCTATGATTCAGCCGAATTGGAAACAGCCAAAGCAAACTCTGTATTGAAACAACAGCAGGAAGATCAAAGATGTGATAAAACTGCTAAGAATCTCAGAAAAGTAGCGAAAGAGGCACTGTTGGCCCAGCCCTACGCCATCTGGGGACTTCAGCACAACTGGCTCTCGGGGCAGAAGGCATTTTGTTCGACTACGCCGTTGCTGAGCGGCAAGGTCAATTTAGCAGGAAACCTTGAGGATGGCCCTTCGGTGTGGCTAACGCCCAACGCAAATAGCGTGGCCTCGCAAATTGCATCCGTTGCAGCCTCAAAAGGGCTGAAAACAATTGTTTTTGTGAACACCAAGAATGATGCAGTCAAAGTGGCTGGTGAAATATCGGATATACTCGATGAGAGAATTGATCCCACCGAAAAAGAAGATTTGCATTGGATAGCGCTTAAACTCGAACTTGGAGGACTAAGGCACTCATTGCTACCAGGCCCCGCTATGGCCGTGCCCCATAACTCTGCAATGCTGAGACTGGAACGAGATCTCGCTGAAAGGATGTTCAAGCGATCAAATGGTGCCAGGGTCATCGTGGCCACGCCTACGCTGGCGCAAGGTCTGAACCTGCCTGCTCATTTTGCAATACTTGCCGGAGACAAACGCGCCAGCGCACAAGGTAGGCGCGAAAGTCTTGAAGCCCATGAAATTCTAAACGCGGCTGCGCGCGCGGGGCGCGCCGGGCATTTGGCTAATGGGTTGGTGCTACTTATTCCGGAGCCGATCATCAAATTCGAACAGAAGAATAATCTCTCTAGCCGAACAGTCGAGAAGCTCAAAGCGGTTCTACCTGAAGATGATCATTGCGTCACCATCGCGGATCCCCTTCAAACTGTGTTAGACCGAGTGAACATTGGTGAAATCTCTGACCCGCAAGTCAAATACACGATTAATCGTTTTGCGAACTTATCGGCAGGCAACCCAGAGGCCATCCCAGATCGACTTTTTGATCTCAAGAAATCACTCGCTGCCCATATTGCTCAAAGCAAGTCTGAAGTCGAAGAGTTTGAAGCTAAGCTGGCGACTTTTACGAAGGCCGTAGAAGAACATCATGCAGGGGGGCTTGATGAAGCTACGGCTATCCTTGCCTCGCAAAGTGGTCTGTCGTCAGAAATTATGCTCAGGCTTCGGGATCGCATCTTTGCGGCAAAAGGAAAGTTGCCGATAGACATACCCGCATGGATTTCGTGGATGACAGAGTGGTTGATTGAGGACAAAGAGGCTTGCAATGAGCTACTCGGAGACACTAAGGCCGGGATACTTTCTGCGGCAGGCAAGACCCAAACCGATCCTCTGGACGAAGCTGTCTTACGTCACATTCTTCCTGGCATTCTAAGCTGGATAGCAGGGGCGCCACTATCCGAGATCGACAGAGTTTTGGGCGGAGAGCCAAGCTCCCCAGCGATTACCAAAAGGACTTGTCCTAGAGCTCGAGCTCTCGCGAGTGCGGTGATCCCCAGAGGGTATTCCTTTGTACTGGGCTTAGTTGCACATGTCGTGAAGGAACTCGATCCCTTTGATGAGCAGGAAGACCTGAACCAGCAAGTTGTCGAGGTGATGAGTACGGCGCTTCGACTTGGGTTTGATACAACGGACAAGCTATTCTTTGCCCGTGATAACAAAGATGCATTGGGGCGAGTTCAGGCGCACTTGTTGTGGCAACAGCAATCAATTGCTCCAAGCAATTTCAGTCTCTAAGAAGGGCTGATGTGCATCGGGAGAGTAGACGCGAACGCCCGCTTCGGCGGTTGCTGCGGCGCGGCTTGCCAGCTTGCGCGAAGGTCTGCAAAGGGCCGTAAGCAGGCTAATTTTCCTTCTCCGTATTGGCGTACGCCAATATAGGGTATTGCGGTGGAGCGTGGAATAGACTGTTTTGGGGGCTCTTTGTAACGCTTACGTTTCCTCCCTACAACGTCAGCGTTGTCGAACTGACGCCGCAGCTGCTCGGCCGGGCGGCGAGGACGGTCCGGAAAGTGCCGTGCAGGAGGCTTTAGCGCGAGAACTCCGCAAGCCGGATATCGATGCCGAGTTTCTCGCTCAGACTCTTCCGTTCCTCCTCGATCACCTCCGCGTCAGGGGCGATCCAACCCGTCGCGTCAGAGATATATCCGCTCTCCGCGAGCGCGCGCCCAAGCCTGGGAAAGTCCAGTTCCGCGTAAAGCTCGTTCGATTGCCCCGCGCCGTCAAACTGGTAATAGCGGCCATTGAGCGCATCGATCACCTTGACCTGCATCTTGGCGAACCATCGGTATTGCGTCAGGTAGTCGTCGAGCACATCGGCGGGGCGGCGCTGGATGATCGCCAGACGGCTGTCGGGGCGGGCGAAGAAGGCTGCCATGTGCAGCGCGGAATTGTCGCTCGAGATGATCGTATGGGCGGCGGCATATTGTGCCGCCTGCGCTTCGAGGTCGTGGGTCTGCGGATGGTAGATGTGATAGCCTTCGGCCTTCAGCAGCGCTTCGATCCGGTCCTCGGCAAAATAGCGACCGCGCTTCGAATAAAGTTCGGTGCGCGAGATGTAGATCTTTTCCGGCCCTTCGGGTTTGACGCGATCGGCGAGCACCTTGTGGATATGGGCGCGGAATTCCGGGCTTCCGGCGATCATGTCGCCGGTGCCGAAGCCCTGCGGCGCAAGCACGAGGCGCTCGACGCGGGTCGGGCCCTTGATCCCGGCGATCTGGCCGATGCCACCGGCGAACATGTCGATCATCGGCGTCATCGGGTCGGTGAAACGACGCGGGCGGTTCACCTGTTTCTTCATCAGGAAGGCGACGTTTTCGACCTCCGGCATCACGCTGCGGACCCAGAGCCGCGCGGTGGATTCCAGAAGCGCGTGACCGAAATGCTGATACAGCAGCCCGCCGAACAGCCATGTGCCCTTGAGTTCCTCTTCAGCCTCGGGGATCGGGCCTTTCGGCTCGGTGGTGGTGGCGGCGGAAGTGTTGCGGAAACACTGACTGAGCGGCTGATAGACCCCCTGTGCATCATAGACCCCGGCGGGCCGGGAAATGCCGCGCTTGCGTCCTTCGCCCCAAGGCACGATGAGCGCGTTTTCGAGTGTCACGATGTCATCGGTCAGCGGAGTCTGGGGATTGAACACGGGCGGGATCTCGTCACATTTTGCCTTTGGCGGGAGACTAGCACAGATCGCCTTGGGCGCAATCGAGTTGCGGCGGGGGCGGGGGACAAGCACCGGGTTTCGCATGATTTCTCGCGATTTTCCCCCTGAGTGGCCGCTGCGCGGCGATAGACAGGCCGGGGCGCTTGGGATAAGCTCCGCAGGAAAAGGGCAGAGACCCCGTTCATATGGTCAACCAGGGCAGAGAGTATCATCATGGAACTGAACCGTCGTCCCGTCGCCTCCCTGTGGATCGGCGACAAGCTGCAATATCTCAATCAGCTGTGTCTCAAGTCGCATCTGCGGCATGGCCATCCGACGACGCTCTATTGCACCGATGAGGTGACGAACGCGCCCGAAGGGGTGGAAATCCGTCCCGCCACCGAGATCATGGACATCGACATGAGCGTGGTGGAGAACACCTCCGCCTCCTTCCTGTCGAATGTGTTCCGCTACAAGATGATCCAAAAGACCGGCGCGATCTGGATCGATTGCGATGCGTTTTGTCACAAGCCCTTTCCGGACGAATGGGAGCATATCTACGCGGGTCACGGCATGCGGGGGGCGCTGAACTGTGGTGTGGTCGGCATTCCGCAAAAGGGCGAGCTGATGGACCGGCTGCTGGATTATTACGACAACCTGCCGGATTACCCGGCCTGGTGGAACAAGAACCAGCGCCGCAAGATGGACAAGCTCGACCCGTCGATCCCGCTGCCGGTTCGGATCTATAAAACCGAGCGTACCGCCTTCGGGCCGCAGGCCTTCACCTATTTCGCGCAACAAACCGGCGACATCGAACGCGCGATGAACAACGATGTGCTCTACCCGGTGCCGTTCCAGCTCAACGATATTTTCTACGATCCCTACGGGCGCGTCGAAGGCTGGTTCACCGAGAACACGGTGAGCGTGCATCTCTACACCAACGGCACCAAACCGTGGTGGCGCAAGAACGTGCCGCTGGAGAATTCCTATGCGGATCGCATGTGCAAGGAAGTGGGGATCGACCCGTCTCTGGCGCTGGAGTAAGCGCGCGGCATGGACCTGAAAAAACATGTCAGCCCGCATGGCACGGTGATGGCCGTGTCGATGATGAAGGACGAAGCGCCCTATCTTCTGGAGTGGTTCGCTCATCATATGGCGGTCGGCTTCACCGATATTCTGGTCTACACCAACGATTGCAGCGACGGCACCGACGACATGCTGATCCGGCTCGAAGAGCTGGGACTGGGCTATCACCGGCGCAATGACATCCCCGAAGGCATCAAGCCGCAGCCCTCCGCGCTCAACTATGCGCAGGACGAGCCGCTGGTGGGGGCGGCGGATTGGGTGTTGGTGTTCGATGCGGATGAGTTTCTCTGCATCAAGCATGGCGACGGCACGCTTGACGGCATGCTGAGCGAGGCGGAAGAGAAGGGGGCCAATGGCATCGTCATCACATGGCGCATTTTCGGGTCGGGCTATGTCGAGGACTGGTCGCGCGATCCTG
This sequence comes from Celeribacter sp. SCSIO 80788, assembly GCF_051054295.1. Classification (GTDB taxonomy): domain Bacteria; phylum Pseudomonadota; class Alphaproteobacteria; order Rhodobacterales; family Rhodobacteraceae; genus Celeribacter. Next base: position 3,699,595 of record NZ_CP150482.1, read on the forward strand.
TGACCGAGCAATACCTCTATGCCGCGCCGCCTTTGTGGAACAAGGGCTGGGGCGTTAAGACGCTGTTCAAATTCGACCCGGAATATTGGAAGCTCGGCATTCACCGCCCGAAGATGAAGACCAAACATCTCAGGGACGGCTATCCCGACACGGTGCATTGGCTCAACGGTTCCGGCGCGCCGATGGAGGATTATTTCAAGTTCCGCGGCTGGCGCTCGATCCGGCGCACGCTGGGCTATGACTGGGCGCAGATGAACCACTATGCGGTCAAGGGCATCGACGCCTATGCGATCCGCAAGTTCCGCGGCAACGTGAACAACAAGAAAGACAAGTATAACGCGGATTACTGGGCGCTTCAGGACCGCAACGAGGTGAAAGACGACTCCATTTTGCGCCATGCGAAACGCCGGGCGGAGATCATGGCTGAGCTTTTGAAAGACCCGGTTCTGAACCGGCTCCATTTCGCGGCCCTCGACCGGGTTGAGGCGCGGCTCAACGAGTACAAACAGACCGAAGCCTATGCCGAGATGAAGCGCGGGCTGATCGAGGCAGGCAAGGTGCCGATCAACAAGGTCGTCGCGAAACCGCCGCAGGCCCGCGATCCGGCCAAGATCGCTGCGCTCATGAGCGAGGTCGAAAAGACCACCTCCGACAAACCCAAAGAAGAGCGCCGCAACCCGGTGGCCGATGGCTGGCATGACGATTTCCTGCCGCCGAAGGTGAAATTGCAGGACAATCCGCATATCGACGTGGTCGCCAATCATGACATCATGATCCCGGCCGATGCCGCCGTGTTCGGACCCGATGCGCTCGACCAGATCACGGAGGGCAAATACGCGCGTCGTCACATGCGGTTCATCACCGCGCAGTTGCAGGCCGGGGATCGGTTGCTCAACATCGGCGGCGAGGCGGGGGTCGTGGTGCTTCAGGCGCTCAAGACCGTCCCCGATCTCGTCACCATGGCCCAGCACAGCCGCCCCGACATCGCGCGGGTGACCGAAGGCTTGGCACGGCGCAACGGTCTGATGGACAGCTCGCGGTTACGGGTCACCGACGGGCCGCTCGTTTTCGCCACGGATGGGGCCGATGAGGCGAGCGGCTTTCTGGCCTATGCCAAGGATTTCCGCCCCTCCGTCTTGCGGCTTTGCGACCGGGATGTGACGCCGGGCGTGCTTGTGAACATGAAGCTCGACCGTTTGCGCCGGATCATCCTGCCGATGGAGCTGTTTTGTGAGGATGCGCCGCAGGAGGCTTATCAGGACGTGCTTGAAGGGCTCGGGTTCGCGCTCAACGAGGACTGGCAGGATCGCGGCATGCTGATTTTCGATCGGAGCCGAACATGATGCAGGGCGGTCGAGACAGGGCCGCGTGACAGGGCGGCACATTCCGGACTATCTTTGAAACAGGGTTCAGCAAGGGCAGGCAATGTCTTCCGACGAAAGACGTATCGAGCAAACGGGTGACGGGCGGGTGCTTTTGCGGGCGCGCAACGGCGATGTCATCCGCTATGACGACAGCGGGCTGATCCTGAACCTGTCCGATCAGGTGGTGGCCGATCTGCGCCAGCGCCTTTTCGCGGCGTTGGATGCCGAGCTGCTGGGCGATCTCGATGCGTGGAACCTGCGCGCGCTGGGAGAGTGGCTGTTCTTCGAGGCCAATCTTCCGGGCATGCCGGGGCCGCGCGGCTATCGACGGGCCTTGGCAGGCGGAGCCATTCTGGCGGAAACGCCGGGGCCGGTTCTGGGCGTGTTGAGCCTTGGCGGCGCGCGGCGCGCGGGCGCCATTCCGGGGGCCGGGGCCTATCCCTATCATATCGTGGCGCCCGAGGATGACATCGGCGCGGTCGGCATGGCCGGGATCGAGGACGCGCCCGAAACGCACCGCGCCGAGGGCCTGCGCGAACAGACGCAGGACGCGCTTTTGGCCGAGGACATGCTGCGGCTGCGGCAGGCTTCGGGGCGGGGGCTGCCCCTGATCCTTGCACGTTGCGAGACCGACCGCGCGGCCTCTCTGGCCGATCTGGCATCGGGCAAGGCCTTCGACAATCTGATGCGCGCCGCCGCCAATCTCAAGGCGCTGGCGGGGACCCTGAACAAACCCGCAAAGCTTGCCGCGCTGAGCGTCGATTTCGCGCTCGAAGACATTCTGACGCCGGAGGCCGAGTTTGCGCCTGCGATGCGCGCGCTTTTGGAACGGCTCGCCAAGGCTTTGTGGGCCATCGACCTGCGGCCCGTTCCGGCGCTGATGGTGTTCGACACCACAGCCTCCGCGCCGGGGCGCGACCGGCGGGGGGCGCAATGGGAGCTGGCGGTTTATGGCGGCGAGATGGGGCCGGTCTTTACGCTTCCGAGCTATGCGCTTGAGCTGGACGAGGCGCTGCGTCCGACCGAAGCGGCGATGCGCCTGCGCGCCCGCACGGAGGCGGCGGCGTTGATGGAGATCGAAGCCGGGCGGGGATGGCATTGTCCGAGGATCTTGTTGGCCGAATGGGAGGGCAAGCGCGCGATCCGGTTGCGCACGGACGCGGCGGCGCCTCTGGTGCTGGAGGCCGACACTCCGTTTGGCGTTGTCGATTGCGGGCTGCGGATCGAGGGGCCGGAGGGTGCGATTGCGATTGCTTCGGTCATGGTGGATGCAGACGAGCCGCGTGATGTGTTGATCGAACTGGCGGAAAACGCCCCGCGCAAGGGGCTGATGCTGAGCTACGCCTGGGACGGTCCCGGTGCCTTGCGTGACAGTTGGACGTCTCCGCTTGCGCCCGATGTGAAACGCTGGGCCTTGCCCGCCCGACTTGAGGTGCATGGCTGATGCTCTATGTCGATATGGACCTGCCCCAAGGCGCGTTGCTGCCCGATCCGGGCGCTTCGGAAAATCCCGGCGGCATCGTGTTCGATGCGACGGGGTTGGTCTTCGCGGCGGAGGCTGTGACCGGTTGGCGCGATCTCTCAGGGATGCGGCTTGCGCGCCCGGCCTCCCCGAATGAGGGCCATGCGCGTCAGGAAAACCTCGGCGCCCAGCCCGTCTTGCGGTTGCGTGACGGGGTGAATTGCGGATTTGTCCTTGAAGAACTGGCGCTTCAGGCGCCCCGGTTCAGTGTGGCGGTGATGTTTGCCTCTCCGATGGGGCGGGCCAGTACGCTGATGACGCTGAACCCGCGCGAGGGGCGCAATTATCTTTTCCTCTCGGAAGCCGACGGGGCGGTGGAGCTGAAATTCCGCGACGGCGTGGCGGGGCTGACCCGACCGACGGCGCACTCGGAGGGGCGTTTCACGCTGGTCTGTGCCTCGGTTGAGGGCGGCAAGATGAAATTGGCGGTCAATGGCGAGACGCCCGGCGGGCTGGCCGTGCCTTCGGGGCTGGAGGCCGGGTTTCATGACCTGTTCATCGGCTGTCGCAGCGACCGGGCGGGGATCAAAAAAACGCTGGGCGAGGCGCAGATCGCGCGGCTTTGGATCTGGCCGGGCGAGGATGTGTTTGCGGGTGAGACCTATGGCAAGCTGACGGCGCTTTGGCAAAAGGAGGCGGCCTATGGGCTTTGATCGCGAGAGCGTCCGGGGAGACAATCTTTGTGTCATCTGGATCGATGACATGATCGACATTTTCACATGGCGCAACGCTTTCGGGATCGAGATCAAGACGCCCAATATCGACCGGCTGATGGCCAGAGGCGCGCGGTTCGCGAATGCCTATGCCACCGTGCCGCTTTGTGCGCCCTGTCGCGCCGAACTGGCGACGGGGCTTTCGCCGTTTCGCACCGGGCTTGTCGACCTGAACCGGCTCTGGCGCGATCTCTTGCCGCCGACGGCGGCGTGGCAATACGATCTGCGCCGCGCGGGGTTCGAGACTTTCACCACCGGCAAGACCGACGGCAATTACAAGGCCATGCCGGAAGAGTACAAACGCCTGTTGTTCCATCACGACGTGGAGGCCAATGACAAGGGTGGACGCAAGGGCGTCAAGGATTACCTCGACGGCAAGGGGCCGGGGGTTGCGGGGGTCAATCACCCGAATGACGACGGTTCGCAGGACGATAAGTTTTTCGATTATTGGGTGGCACAGAATGCCATCGACCATCTGGCGAAAATCGACCCGGAGCGGCGGCATCTGATCCAGCTCGGGTTCAAGCATCCGCATTACAATCTGGTGACGCCAGACCGGTTTTATCAGATGTATGATGTCGACAAGATCACTTGGCCGGAGATTGCTGCCGAGGCGGATTATCACGGGCCGCAGCCGGGCATGGCGGTTTATGAGCTGGCCTATATCGTCAACGGGCAATGGACGCCGGAGCGGGCGGGGGACGAGGGCTGGCGGCAGGTGGTGCGGGCCTATTTCGCGGCCTGTTCGCATGTGGACCACGAGATCGGGCGGTTCCTAGATGCGCTGGAGGCCTCGGAGATCGGCGACAAGACGACGGTGCTTTTGCTGTCGGACAACGGGTTCAACCTCGGCAATCACGACAGTTTTCACAAGATGAGCCAATGGGACAGTGCGGCCCATGTGCCGCTTTGCATCTGGTCGCCGCGGATGGAGGCGGGGACGGAGGTCACGCTGCCGGTGTCGCTGCACAATGTGCCGAAAACGATCATGGATCTGGCGGGGTTGCCTTATCGGCCCGATTGGGTGTCGGGGCAGAGCCTTTTGCCGCTGATCCATGAGAGCTTTGGCACGTTCGACACTTCGAAATCGCCGATCACCTGCGTGTTCGGCACGCTCTCTGTGCGGCCTTCGGTCGAGGGGCTGAGCCAGTATCGCTATTTCCGCTACCCGAATGGCGAGGAGCACGTTTACGACGTGGTGGCCGATCCGGGCGAGACCACGAACCTTGCCGAGACGGCACCTCTGGAGCGGCTGCGCGAGGAGCTTGTCAAAGGTGCGCTGAACCTCGGGCTGGACCTGCGCGGCTATGAAAACCCTGCCGATGGCGTGAATGCGATGATGGCGGTCGATGGCACGGTGGTGATGGCCGGGGGGCGGGGCGACAACGATTACTGGGCCTATGGCTCGGACGCCGAGAAGATCGTTGAGGACAAGGACGGCGGCACGGACACGCTTTGGTATATGGCGGGGCCAGACGATTATGTTTTGCATGCGCCCGCCAACATCGAGAAAATCCGCATCGCCACGGTGGTGTCGCGCAATGAAAAAGCCAATGCGGATGGCTCGCGCGATGGCAAACGTCTGCGCATCGTGGCCCATCCCGACAGCCCGATCGAGTTTGAAACCTCGGAGCGGGTGACGATCGAGGTGCAGGGCTCGCTGGGCGACGATGTGATGATCGGGCCGAAATACGCGGGTGCGGAATTCCATGGCGGGGCGGGGAACGACCGGCTGATCGCGCGCTCGAAACGGCGCAAGGACCGCAACCGCTTCTTTGGCGGCGCGGGCAACGATTACCTCTGGGGCGGCGGCGGGCACGACCATTTGGATGGCGGCACGGGCGACGATGAGATTCACGGCAACGAAGGCCACAACACGATCTTCGGCGGTCATGGCAACGATCTGATCACCGACGGGCCGGGGTCTTCGGAGATCGACACAGGGCCGGGGCGCAACCGGGTGATTTCGGAAGAGGGCGACGACACGATCCGCGTCGGTACCGGGGAGAACACGCTCACCGGCGGGCCGGGAAAGACCACCTATGTCATCGCCTATGGCGGGCTGAGCCGGATCACCGACTGGCATCCGGGGGTGACGATTGATCTGACCGATTGGCCGGGGGGGCCGGAGATCGGTGTGATCGGCGGGGAGGTTCAGATCCGTCTCGGGGCGTCTGTTGTGATCCTTGAGAGAGTGATGGATGTCGAGGCCGTCACCGGGACTGTGCAAAGCAACAGGGACAAGGGGCGCTGATATGGCGAAGAAAAGCCGCTACATGATCGTGACGCCGATGAAGAACGAGGGGCCTTATATCCTCGATTGGGTGGCGCATCACATGGCGCTGGGGTTCGATCATTTCTTTGTCGTGACCAACGATTGCGACGATGGCACCGACCGCATTCTCGACCGTCTGGCCGAGATGGGCCATGTCACCCATGTGCCCAACCCGCGGATGCTCAAACGCAGTCAGGGCGCCTGGCATGTCATGACGCTGCGCTATGCCGCGCTGTTCAACATCTACCGCGATGCCGACTGGATCATGTTTTCCGACGTGGACGAATATCTCCAGATCAACACACGGACAAAGACCCTCGACGGGTTTCTCGAACGGGTCGGCAAGACGGATGTGATTTCCTTCACCTCGGTCCCCTATAACAGCAACGGCCACAAGACCTTTGTCGACGCGCCGCTGGTCGGGCAGTTCACTCAGCGCAACAAGGGCTATGAGGCGGCGCGCGTGGACGGAAAGCTGGTGTCGAACGCGGTGAAAACGATGTTTCGCAACGAAGTCCCGTTCTCGCGGCGGCGCAATCACCGGCCCCTGTTGGCGAACTTTTCTGAGACCGGGTTTGTCTGGCGGGACGGTTCCGGCCATGTGCTCGATGCGGAGTATACCGATGGCGGGGCCAAGGCGATTGACGCGGTGAGCACCGTGGAGTTCGCGCAGCTGAACCACTACGCGATCCGCAGCATGGAGGCGTTTTTGGTCAAGGTGGATCGCGGCGATGCGGTGCTGACCGAGCGGCTGGGGGCCTCCGTGAACTATTGGAAGGGGTATAACACCCCCGGCGATGAGGATCTGCGCTATGCCACGCCGTCGCCTGCGGCCCGCAAGATCCGCGCAGGGTTTGCCCGCGATCCGGAACTGGCGGAATGGCATGAGTTCGCCGTGGCGACGCATAAGGCCAAAGTGGCGCAGATCCTTGAGACCGAAGAGGGGCGGGGGCTTGCCGAGCGGATCGGCTATTTTTCGTAACAGGCTCGGGGTTCAGAGGCTCTCGCGGTCGACGATGCGCACCCCGTCCGCAATCGTGTCGGCGGGATGCGGGATCACCTGATCGCCTTCGCTCAGCCCAGACAGGAGCTCGACCATGCGATCCGACTGGTGGCCGATCTCGATCGGTTGCAAACGGGCTATGCCGCCCGCGTTGACGAACACTGCCCAGCCATCGCCGTTGCGGAAAATCGCGGAGACCGGGATCATCACCACGTCATCGGCCTCCCATTCGACCACTTTGAGAAACACGGAATATTGGTGTCCGAGGCCGGGGCGCTTGTCGGCCGGGGTGACGAGATCGAAAACGGCGGAGACGCGTTGTTCTTCGATGCCGAGAGAGGAAGTATGGGTTTCGGCCTTGGGCGCGAGGCTTTTGAGCCGGGCTTCGAGTGCGGGCGTGCCGCCCCAGCGCTCGACCATGGCGCGGGCGCCGATTTCGAGGCCGACCGCATCGGAGGAGAGTAGATCCGCCTCGATTTCGAGATCGGTCACATCGCCCAAGGACAATAGAGATGACCCGACCGCGACGGCGTGTTCGGAGACTTGGGTGATGGAAAGAACCTTGCCGGAGATGGGGGCCGTGAGCGCGATGCAACAGGTCTCGGCCGTGCTTTCCGCGGCTCCGGGTTCAATAAGGGCCGCCTTGGCGCGGGCCAGTGAGGACTGGGCCATTTGTACGTTCGACACGGCGGCGTCGCGCGCGGCATTGCGGACGGAGAGAAGCTGTTGTGCGTCCTCCAGTGTGGTCACGGAGGAGACGCCACGGGTGACAAGCGCTTTGGTGCGTTCGAACTGGCTTTGGGCATAGGACAGCTCTTCTTCGGATTGCCGCAACTGAGCCTGAGCGAGATCCGCGGCGGCTTCGGCTTCGCGGACGGCGGCCTCAAGCTGAACCCGGCTCCGGGCGTCGATCAGGGACGGGCTGAGAGGTTCGACGCGGGCAACCGTATCGCCCGCCACCACCGCATCGCCCTCCTCGACCGGCGAACGCAAGGCCGTGCCCGCGATGGGGGAGGAGACTTCGTAGAGATTGCGGATGCGCGTTTTGCCGTCGGCGTTGATCGTCACCTCCATATGCCCGCGTGTGACCTCGGTGAGGTCCACGGCCACCGGATGCGGACGGAAGGCAATGAACAGGAGGGCGGCGACAAGCGTCAGGACGATCAGGCTCAAAAGCGATTTGCGGGATTTCGAAGTCATCAGGTCACTCCCGGGTTTTCATCACGGAGACAAGGTCGAGCCGGTCCACGCGTTGCCGCACCACCATGACGGAGGTGAGCGCCGTCGCCAAGACCACAAGCGAGGCGGTGGCATAGGCGGCGGGCGGCAGGACCATCGGAATATTGTAGAGATCGGAGGTGAAACTCGCGGCCATCAGATGCCCGAGCCCGTAGCCGATCAGCCAGCCCAGAGGCTGGGCAAGAGCCGCGATCAGCATGATTTCCCCGACCAGAACATAGGAGACTTCCCAGTTCGAGAAACCGAGGATGCGCAGCGAGGCCAGTTCGCGGGCGCGCTCTGACAGTTGGATGCGGGCGCTGTTGTAGGTCAGTCCGACGGTGATCAACACGGCGACGATCACGAAAAGCCCGTTCATGATCGAGATATTCTCATCCACGGTGGCCGCGAAAGATGCTTTCATATCGGTCACCCGCACCGCGCCCGAGATCATCGGTGTGTCCTTGATCGCGGCGTTGAAGGCTTCGTCCTGGGTCGGGTCGAGCGTGACGTTTGCGACCGAGATTTGCGGGATGCTGCGGGTGAGCCGGGCCATCTCCGCGCGGGTCATATAGGCGCCGAGGCCAAAGAATTGCTCGGTCACGCCCGCAACGCGCAGGCGATAGGTCTCGCGCCGCCCGGTCATGAATTCGACCTCAACGAGATCTCCGGGGCTCAGATACAGAACCTCGGCGACCCGCGTGGTGATCAAAAGCCCGTTGCCCTCGGCTTCGACCACATGGCCGGTCGCGTCGATGGAGCGCGCAAGCGTCGCGCCCGAGCCGCGGGTGACGATGGAAAGCTGTTTCTCCAGAGGACCGTGGCGCAGTTTGACGGCGGTGTAGAGCTCGCCCTCCGCCTCCATCACGCCGGGCAGTTTGCGCACGTCTTCGAGCGCTGAGAGCGGGCGGTCTTTGGAGAACAAGAGGACCGTGTCCTCGCGGTTCGACTGGTTGAAGGCGACATCGGAAATCTCATCCATCGAATAGGAAAAGAACCCGACCGCGATCATGATCGCCACGGCCAGAGACAGGCCAAGCGCCGACATGGCGGCGCGGAGCGGCCAGCGAAAGATCGAGCGCCAGATCATCATGGAGGGCTGGCTGAGACGCGCCGCGGCCAGCATCCGGTCGAAGAGCGAGCGCTTGTAGCGTGGCGGCGCAGGCGGCGACATGGCAACGGCGGGGGGCAGGCGAGCGGCCCCCATGGCGGAGCGCAGCGCGCCGACGGCGGCGGTCAAAAGCGCGAGAAATCCTGAGATCGCATAGGCGTCATAGGAGACGTTGAAGATGAGATAAGGGAATTTGAAATATTGCGCATATTCGGCGGCCATCCAGCGCGCCGACATGCCGCCGGTGATCCAGCCGATGACGATGCCGAGAACGGCGGTCAGCCCGGCCATCAAAACGTAATGCGCGGCGATATGCAGATCGGTATAGCCCAATGCTTTGAGCAATCCGATCTCGGCGCGCTCCAGCGCGATGATCCGCCCGATCACCATATTGACGAGAAAGGCGGAGATGCCAAAGAACACCGGCGGCAGGATGGTCGCCATGTTCTTGAGCTGTTTGATTTCAGTGGCAACGAAGGCGTTGGAGGCCTGATCCGCACGGCCATAGGCCCCGGTGCCGCCATAGGGCGCCAAAAGATCATCGAGCGCGTCGATCACCCGGTCCTCATTGGCATCGCGCGACAGCGAGAGCGTGACGGTATTGAAAGCGCCGGACATATCGAAGGCGGCGGCAAGCATATGCTCGGGCATCCACATCACGCCGAAGCTTGCGTCATCGGGCATGAGCGTGCCGGGACCGATCGCGTAGACGAACTCGGGCGAGAGCGCCGTGCCGGTGATGGTGAGCCTGCGCTTCTGGCCGGACATCAGCGCATCGAACGTGTCGCCCAGGGCAAAGCCATTGGCCTCGGCAAAGGGTTCGGTGACGAGAACCTCGTCGGTCGCTTGCGGATCGGGCAGGCGACCGGAGCGCAGGATCGGCACGTTGAGCACGGGCATCTCGCCATTTTCCGGCAGGCTGAGCGCGAGGCCCGTGGCGGATTTGACCCGGCCGGGAATGTCGAGCATGAGATATTCCTGCACCCGTGCCTCGGCGGTCTGCACGCCCTCAATGGCGGCGATCTCGCTCAGAAGCGGGCGGGGGGCTTTCTCGGTGGAGGCCCAAACATCGGCGAATTCGTTGCGCTCGTAGAAGGCCTCCAGCGTGTCGTCCAAAGCCCGATACATGCCGAAAGCCGTCAAAAGGATCATCACCCCGCAGGCCAAAACCAAAGCGATGGCAAGCGACTGCCCCCAGAGCCGCCGAAAATCGCGCAGGAGTTTCTTGTCGAGCGCGTGCATGGCCTACCACACGATCTCGGAAGGTTTGATCCGGGTGGCGTTGGTGGCGACCGAGGCAATATTGCCGTCCTGAAACCGCACGACGCGATGCGCCATGGCCTGAATGGCGGCGTTGTGGGTGATGACGATGGCGGTGGTGCCGAGGTCTTCGTTGATCTCCCGGATCGCCTCCAAAACCTGAACGCCCGTGGTGCTGTCTAAAGCGCCGGTGGGTTCGTCGCACAGGAGCACTTCGGGGCGTTTGGCGATGGCGCGGGCGATGGCGACGCGCTGTTGTTGGCCGCCCGAAAGCTCGGCGGGGAAGTGGTCGATCCGGTCGCTCATGCCGACGCGGGCCAAGGCCTCCTCGGCGCTCATCGGGTTGGGGGCGATGTCTGTGACCATCTGGACGTTTTCGCGCGCGGTGAGAGACGGCACCAGATTGTAGAACTGAAACACAAAGCCGACATGATCGCGCCGGTAGCGGGTCAAAGCCCGGTCCGACAGCGTGGTCAGATTGCGGCCACGGAACTCCACAAGGCCCGAGGTCGCATGATCGAGCCCGCCCAGAATGTTCAGAAGCGTCGATTTGCCGGAGCCGGACGGCCCCAGCAGAACGGTCAGCTCGGAGGCGTACAGATCGAGATCGACCCCGCCGAGCGCCCGCACCTCCGTGCCGCCGGTGTGATAGGTTTTCACAAGCTTTTCGGTATGAAAGACCGTCTCGGCCATGGCGTTCCCCCCTCATGGCGCCAGACTAACCCCATTTCACCTCATCGCCTTGAGACGGGTCAAGCCCGGCTCAGTAATCGCGCTCGAAGAACACGCCGACCCCGGTGTCGCCGTCCGAGCTTGCCGAACCTTTGATCGTCACGTGGCGCGAGGCGTCGAGGTTGAGGTTGATCACCGACTGGCCGGCATTGTCGATGGTCACATCCGTATAGATCTTGTCGGAAATATATTTGCCGACCTTGAGCGAGGTGTCGCCCTCTTCGGAGGTTTGCAGATCGAGATCGTCCAAGCCGAAACTGTCGCGGATCGAGCCCACAAGCCCGCTGCCGCCGCCGGTGAGGGTCGCCACGGCATCGGCCATCTGTGCGGCCTGGAAGGCCGAGATCTCGCTGATGTCCTTGCCGAACAGAAGCTGGGCGAGGATCTCGTCCTGTGGCAGTTCCGGAGAGGAACTCAGCGTCAGTTCCGGCGAGCTCAGCGGGCCTTCCGTGATCAGTTGCACGGTCATCGTGTCGGTTTCGGTTTCCGCCACAAGCCGCATCGTCGGGTCCAGCTCGCCCTGAAGCGTAACGGAGCCTTCCTCCATGGTGATGCGTTTGCCCAAAAGCGACAGCCGCCCGCGGATCAGAGAAAATTGCCCGACCGGGATGACATCCGCCGTGGTGCCGCGCAGCCGGAGCTGGCCGCCCAGCTCGGCGTCGAGACCGCGCCCGCGGATGAAGATCTGGTTCGGCGCGCGGATCGTGAGATCGAGCCCATAGGCCGCGCTGCTGCCACCGCTTTCACTGACGATCAGCCCCGCCCGGTCGCGGGTGGTGGTGACGGTGGAGGAGGCGCCGACATGGGTCATCTCGGGGATGTCGCCACCGCTGCCAAGGGCCGAGGGCGAGACCGTCACATCGGTCTGCCCGAGCGTGAGCGTGCCCGCAATCGTGCCACCGCCTGCAAGCCCGCCGTCAAAGCTCAGATCGCCGTCGATCGTGGTGCTGTAAAGCTGCGGATCGGTGAGACCCAGCGCGTTGAGACCGATGTCGAGATTGGCGGGCAGAGCGCCGGTCAGACCGATTTGACCGCTGGTCGTCAGGCCGCCGCCGGTGTCGGCGCTGGCGGCGAAGTCGAGCTTTGCCTGTTCGCCATTGAGGGTGACGACACCGCGATCGACGGTGAGGGCCAACCCGGCCGAGGAAATCACCACCCGTGCACCGGAATTGATCTGGACCTGACCGCTGACCGAAGACAGCGCCAGAGGCCCGTTCACTGCAAGATCGAAACTTGTCATGCCCTGAGTGAGCGCGGCGCTGGTCAGCTTGTTCGACAGGCCAAGCGGTGCCGAGCCGGTGAGCGCGAGGGCTGCGGTGGCGAAATCCTGCGCCAGCGTGCCGGAGAGCGCGGCGGTCGATCCGCCCGGCCCGGTCATGTCGGCCTCTGCGGTCCAGGGCGTTTCGGCACCGGTGTGAGACATTTGTGCGTCAAGGCTCAGCGGGCCGCTCAGGGCAACGCCCAGCCGCGCCACATCGTCGAGCCGCGCGGTGAGTGACAGCGCGCCGCTCTCCGTGGTCAATTGCCCTTCGGCTGCCACGTCAAGGGCCCGGGTTTTCAAACTCGTCGGGCGCAGCGTCAAACCGGTTTCGTCGCGTTTCACCCCAACGCTCAGTGTGCTCTCGCCGCCGGTGAGCGCATCGAGCTGCTCGATGCCGAATGCGAGATCGGTGCCGGTTGCCGCCATGTCGATGTCGAACGTGCCGTTCAGGGGGGAAAGACTACCTTTCGCCGTGGCGCTCAGCGCGCCGGACAGGTTCTGTCCCGACAGGGCCGCAAAGCGCGCAAGCCGCGGTGTGTCGAGGCTCATGCGTCCGGTGAATTCGAACCCGGCATCGAGCCCGTCGATGCTGCCCGATGCGGTGGCGCGGGTGGCGTCGGTGCGGGCTTCTAGGCTTTCGATCACAAAGGGCTCGCCTTCGCGCCAGAACACCTGACCGGTGAGCGCGGGGGCGGTGCCGACGGCTTCTTGCAAGGCGGGGTCGTCGGAGGCAAACCCCTGAACCGTCAGGCCGAACCGGGCTTTGATCGCGCCCAGAACCGTACCTGCATCATCGCGATTTTGGGTGATCGTGCCCTGTGCGCCCAAACGTGCCGACCCGATGTCGAGCCCGTCCTGCGCATAGCCCGCCATATCGACCGAGGCCGACCAGCTCTGGCCGCGTGTGACGTCATAATTGGCGAGAATTTCGGCATGTTCGACCATGGAGCGCGCCGATCCGAAGGGCAAAAGCACGGGGCGGTCATCGGGGCTCTCAAGCGTGCCGGAGAGCGAGAAGGCGGAGGGCCAGCCATCGGCGGCGATGGTGGTGGCGCCCACGAGCGACAGGGTCCGGGTCGAGAGCGCGAAGCGTTCGAGGTCGAAACCGCCCTCGGGATAGGAGACGCCCTGCGCGGTGAGCGTCGAGGACGGACCGAAGAACCGGGCGTATTCGGCGCTAAAGAGCGGGGTCAGATCGCCCGAGAGATCGGCTGAAAACCGGCGCGGCGCGGGGGCGTCGGGTGCCTCCTCATCGGGTTCGGCGGTGAGCGCCACACGACCCGTGAGCCGCTCTTCGCCCTGTGTCGCAAGCGTGATGTCGGTGGCAAAGCCGTCGAGCGGGCCGGAGCCTTTGGCGGTGAGCGCCAGAGAGGGGGAGCCGGGGAGGTTCGCAAGCGTTGAGACGATACCACCGGGTCCTTCGGCGAGCGAAAGATCTAGCGACAGCTCTTCGGAGGTGTTGTCGAAGGCGGCGGTGAGGGAGAATGCGCCCTCCGTGCCGTCGATGCGGGTGATCTCAAGCGTCGTGTCGCCGGAGCCGTCTTTGAGTTTCGCCGAACCGGTGAGGCTGATTTCCACTGCTTCACCGAGCTTGAGCACCGGTGCACCGAGACGCACGCGCTCCGCCTCGATGGCACCGATGTCGATGGACACCGGCAAATCGGGCAGGGAAAACGGTTTGGCCTCCGGGTCGGGCAGATCGACGCCAGTATCCTCGCCCGCGACGGGCAGACGATCGAAGACAATCTCGCCAGCGGCGATCCGTGTCACTTCGAGCCGCCCGGCCAGAAGCGCCTTACGGCTCCAGTTCAGCTCGGCATCGCGCAGCGTGAACCAGACGCCGTCGGCGTCGGCGATGGTCAGCTCGTCCATTGTGGCGGTGGAGGACAACAGGCCATTGAAGCCTTCGATGCGGATGTCGCGCCCGGCACCCGACAGGTTGTCTTCGAGAAAGCCGACGATCATGGAACGGTCGCGCGCGGTCTCGGCGGTGTTGTCCGCTTCGTTCACACTGTCCTGCGCGGCAAGTGTGAGCGGCAGGGTCGCGGCGAGGGTGATGGGGAGAAGCTTTTTCAAAATGCCTGTCCGATCCCGATGTAGATTTGCATGCCGTCACCGGTGTCGCCGGAGACCGGCCCCGCGAGGTCGAAGCGGATCGGGCCGAAACTCGTGTTGTAGCGCACTCCAAGCCCCGCGCCCGCATGCCATTCGGCATTGTCGCCGGGCAGGGACCCTGTACCAATGCCGCCGAGATCGTAGAAGCCCACGACAGAAATATTGCCTTTGATCTTGGTGCGCAGCTCGCCGGAGAATCCGAAGAAACTCGACCCGCCGGTCGTATCGCCGCCACCGAGATCGACGCCGAGGGATTGATAGGGCTGGCCCCGCACCGTGCCGCCGCCACCGGAGAAGAACAGCATGTCGGGCGGCACTTCGGTGTAATCGGCCCAGAGAATGGAGCCGAGTTGCAACCGCCCCGCCAAGGTGAAACGGTCGTCGTCGCCAAAGGCGCGATAGGCGCGCCCGTCGGCGAAAAGCCGTGTGCCGGAGGCGGACCCGTTCACGCCGATGAAAGGTTCGATTTCGGCCTCGAAATAGGTGCCGGAGGTCGGGTTGAGGGAATTGTCGCGGGTATCGCGGCTGCCGTCGATGGGCAGGATGACATGCGAGAAACTGCGCGAGCCGAGATCGTCCTCGACCTCGGAATAGCGATAGCCGATCCCGGCGGAAAAGGTCGAATTGGGCGAGGTCTCGACCTCGAAGCCCAAGGTGACTTCGCCGCTGTCGGAGAGATATTCCGGCTCGTCGAGATGCTCGAGCGTGGCGCCCAGAACCAGCGTCGTCTTGCGTGTCACGGTGGCCGGGCGGCGGTAGCTGGCCGACAGCGTCACGTCCACGCCGGTGGTGCTGCCAAGCCCCGCCACTTCGCCTTCGAAGCGCAGACGGTCGGCATTGTCGGTGAGGTTGCGATGCATCCAATAGGCGCTGAGTGTGCCGCCTTCGAGCGAGGACAGTTCTGCACCGAACCCGAGGCGACGGGTCTTTTCATCGACCAGCGTGGCGGTGATGTCGAGACTGTTGTCGGGGTTCAGCGTGTCGGCTTCGCGCAGGGTGATGGAGCGGAAGGTGCCGGTTTTTTGCAGCCGCTTGGTGACAAGAGCGAGCTTTTCCGGGCTGTAATCGCTGCCGGTCGGCAGATTGGCGATGCGCCGCAGCCGGTCGTCGCGCACGGTGGTCTTGCCAGCGAAATGCAGATCGCCAAAGGTCACGGCGGGGCCGGGGTCGATGGTCAACTCGGCATCGAGCGTCTCGTCGCGGTGATCGGCGACGATGGACTGGTCGGCGAGTTCCGCCTTGGCGTGCGAGGCGGCGCGCCAGCTTTCGATGGCGGCATCGGAGGCGTCGGCGATGAGATTGGAATGGGCCACCTCGCCGCTCACGAACCCCTCCGGCAATTCGGTGCCGGGGGCGAGCGGCGCGACGCGCGCGGTGCCGAAGACGAACTGCGGTCCCGGAGTGACGGTGATAACCACGTTCTGAATGGAAGAAGGCAGGGAAATCAGCGACATGGAGGCGCCTTCCTGACCGTCCACGCGGATCGAAATGCTCGGGCCGTAATAGCCTTCGCGATAGAGTGCGCCGATCAGGTTGCGATAATCGCTCTGGACGGCGGCGATGATCTCCTCGGGTGCGGTGACATCGGTGTCGGCGGCCTCTAGCACCGCAGAGGCGGCTTTGATCTGGGCCTTGAGATCGTCGCCCGCAGTGGTCTCCAGACGTGCGTCAAAGGCCTGCGCGGTGGTGGCGCAAAGCAGCAAAATGGCGGATAGAGCAGTTGATCTTGTCGCGTTCGGCACGGTCGACTTTCCCTCGGACGGTCCCCCCCGTCGCTGCGACTATGCGGATTTTGCGCGCCGGAGGAAAGGGGCCCAGCGCGGATTTTCTCCCCGTTCTTTCACATGGGTCCGATAAGCGGCAGTTTGTCGCTTGCCCCGATAGGGTCCGGGTCTTAGGGTCCGCGAAAAATGGAGGGCGAGATGGCCGAATGTGAGATTTGTGGGGCGTCAGGGCCTCTGACCGAAGTGGCGGTGAGTCCGCGGACGGATGTGGTTGCGCTTTGTGAGACCTGTGCGGCGGGGCTCAAGGGGGAGCCGGTGCCTGAGGGGCATTGGCAGGCGTTGAGCACGTCGATGTGGTCTGAGCGCGATGCGGTCAAGGTGATCTCCTGGCGTCTTTTGAACCGTTTCCGCGACGAAGCCTGGGCGGCGGATGCGCTCGAGATGCTCTATCTCGAGCCTGAGGTCGAGGAGTGGGCCAAGGCCGCCGGTCCCGAAGTGATCCATCGCGACAGTGTCGGCGCGGTGCTGTCCTCGGGCGATACGGTGGTTCTGATCAAGGATCTGCCGGTCAAGGGCGGCGGGTTTACCGCCAAACGCGGCACGGCGGTGCGGGGGATTTCCCTGGTGCCGGACAACGCGGGCCATATCGAAGGCCGCGTCGAAGGTCAGCGGATCGTGATCCTGACTGAGTTCGTCAAAAAGCGCTGAGCGCTCAAAACACTTAAATTGACAGATTCGAAAAGGCGGCGTATCGGGCGCATGATGCACATCAGATGCAGCGTGCCGCCCGTCGCGTGGCCGGTCGACATTTTCGACACGGCAAATGAGCGGGCCCTTTTGAAAGATCCGGATCATGGCGGGGAGCGTGTTTTCCTCGGGGGACCTGACGGCCGACCGTCGGGCGTCCTTTGCCGAAACCCTTGCGCATCTGGGCGATCTCGCCGGGGCGATCGAAACCCTGTCCGGAGCGCTCGAATTGGCGCCGGGCTGGGCGGCAGGGTGGTTTCGTCTGGGCGAATTCATGGAGCTTGCGGGCGAGGCCGAGGGAGCCTGTCAGGCTTGGGACAAGGCGGTTCATGCCGATCCGCGCGATCCTTTGGGCGCAGGGCTGAAACGCGATCTGGCGCGGCGGGTGCCGGTGGCAGAGGCTATGCCGCCCGCTTTCGTCGAGCTGCTGTTCGATCAATACGCGCCACGATTCGAGCGTTCACTGGTGGAGAAGCTCGGCTATCGTGGACCGGAAATTCTCATGGATGCTCTGAGGCTTACGGGGCGGACGCAATTCGGTTCCGTGCTCGATCTCGGCTGTGGCACCGGGCTTATGGGGACGGTTCTGCGCCCGGTCTCGGCGAGGCTCGAGGGGTATGATATTTCCGACGGCATGTTGGTCGAGGCGGACCGCAAGGGCATCTATGATGTGCTGGACAAGCGTGACATCGCCCGGCTCGATGTGACCGAGCGGCGCTATGATCTGATCGTCGCGGCGGATGTGTTCATCTATCTCGGTGCGCTGGAACGGGTGATCGGCTGGTGCGCCGGATCGCTGGCCGAGGGCGGCGTTCTGGCCTTTACCGTCGAGCTGGGCGATGCGCCGGTCCAACTGCGCGAGAGCCGTCGATTTGCCCATTCTCAGGCCTATGTCGAGGGGCTTTTGGCGGAGGCGGGGTTTGGCTCCATGCGCCTGATGCCCTGCGTGATCCGGGAGGATCGTGGTGTGGCGATCGACGGGCTGGCGGTGGTGGCGGGCAGTCTGAGCCTGCGCCATGACCGGGAGGGCGATGGCGATCTGATGGCGTTCGCCTGAGGTTAGTTGGCCGGGATGAAGGTGTAAAAGGTGAGCCCCGCGCCGATCTCGCGGGTGATGATGTAATCGCCGCTCAGACGGTACTGGATGATCCCGGTGCCGCCATGGGTCGGGTCCTGCCGCTCTGCGGTATTTTCGAAGGTCACGACAACCCGGCCAAGACAGGACTCATCCGTCGCAGGGTCCGGGCCGTTCTCGTTGAAATAGGCCATAACCCGTTCTTCGCATTGGGTTTTGTCGGTGATCGATAAGGGCGTGTTGTAAATCTCGCCGGAGAGGAAACCGGGGTCTGCGCCGGGGTAATTCACCTCTGTGAACATCTGCTGCACGGCGGTCGATTGGCTCGCGTCGAGCGTCAGATCGAGCGTCACGGGACGGTCGATCCGGGTGTCGATCTTGGCGAGGATTTCGGCGTTGGAATAGCCGGTCAGCGACAGCGTGCCTTCGAGGCTCTCCGCCCAAACCGGGCTGGCAAGACAGGCGAGCGAGAGGAGTAGGGGCAGGCGCATGGCGGTCTCCGGTGGGGTCCGAACAGTGTAACGGCTTTGCGTGAGCTGTCCACTTTCCTGTTCTTCGCGCATGAAAAAGGCCCGGGCGCGCGTAGCGTCCGGGCCGATTTGTCCTGCGTTTGCCTGAACTTAGGCGAGAACGAGGTTCACCGCAGATTCGCGGCCGTCACGACCGGCTTCGATGTCGAAGGTGACCTTCGCGCCATCGGCCAGGCCGGTGAGGCCAGAACGCTCAACGGCAGAGATGTGCACGAACACGTCTTTGTTGCCGCCTTCCGGTTGAATGAAGCCGAAGCCTTTGGTGGAATTGAACCATTTCACGGTGCCAGTGGCCATCGTGTGTACTCCTGTGTGTTTGCCCCTCACGACATTGTAGGGACCCGGCGTCGTCGTAATCGTTCGATGACTGTGGCCGATGAAGGAGAACAGAAGGGTCGAAAGAGGTAACTTAGCGAGGCCCTTATGACAGGTTTTCAGGGAGTTGAATAGGGGGATTCTCCGGTGTCGGCAAAGCGTCGGTTTTGTGTCGGACTTCTGTCGGACCCCGCGCGCGGTGGGATCAGGCGCGGTTAACCGGCCTCTGTCAGGGTGAGCGCATCGTTTTTGAGGAGAGTGCCATGAGAGAGAGTATCATGAGACGCCCGACCAAAACCCAACGCCTCGCGCAGGAGCGGCTGCAACGCCACGCGGAGGCGCTGGGCCGGTTGGACAGTTTCGATTGGGACGTGGCGCAGATCGTGCCGGAGGCCTGGGCGACGCTGGAACAGGATCTGGATGTCACCGAGAAGAAGATGAAGGTGACCTTGCGACTGGATGAGAGTGTCGCGAAGTTTTTCCGGGCGCAGGGGGCGGGGTATCAGGCGCGGATCAACCATGTGCTGGGGACCTATGCGCAGATGAAGATCGCGGAGGTGGCGGTGACGGAGCGCAAGGTGGCGGCTCTGGTGCGGGCACGGAAGGCGGGGTTGAGCGAGGAGGAGCAGATGAGGGCTTGGCGGGAGGCGGAGTGAGGGGGCGGCTGTTTCGCCGCCCGCCGGTTATGCGCAAAGTGCAATGACCTGCAAGAAGAGGGTCAGTGTTCCGATGAGCGTGGAATACTTAATTTGCCCTTCAACCTTTATCTTGATTTTCATTTCTGGACCTTTCGGCGTTCGAAACTTTCTGTTTCGCGGTAGTGCCATGAGCAGTCCGCAGGCGAAAACTCAGTGCCGAATGAGCAGGAGTTCCCCGAAATTATATCATGTTTGCTGGGAGTGTTGTGGCTCGCGAAGAGACCATTCAAAGATGCCTTGGCATCTTTGACGCGCCAGACCCGCCCCCACGGGGCTGCGCGTTTCACGCGAGCCCCTCGGGTCAGGCGCGGGGGCCTGTCTAAAAGTCGGCAAACTCTTCAGGGACGAGGGCTTTTACGGCAGTAAGTTCTTCAACAGTGAGATAGTCGAAGCATCCGAGGCGCAAAAAGACCGGGACTGGATTCGCATAATACTTAAAGGCGTATGGTATCAGAACCCTACTGGTATTTTTGTCCACGAACGCTCGCAGCGATTGGAGATGCATCGTAGCGCTGTGACCGAGAATTAACTGCGACTGCAAATACTCTTGTCCTACGAAAAACAAGTTCGCGAGCGACGCGGCTCTGTCCAGATACGTCGCCTTCAGAAGGTCGTCAATATTGTGCCCGTCACGCAGTCTTCTGGATGTATTGTGTGCGGCATTGCCGAGAAACGTAGCCGATCCGTCTGCATTTATTCTCTGTGAAATTTGGTTCCGCTCTTCGGAAATTAATGACAACAGGGCAAAAAATGACTGTTCGAAGGCTTGGCGATCTAAGGCTTCTTTTTGCGCAGTGTTCAAGTCTTCCTGTCCGCTAAGTATTTGGCGAGTGTCGTCGCGCTCTTCTTTGACGAGATTCAGTTCATTGCGTTGTAGGATGATCGCATAAATTAGCATCAATAGCGCGCCGCCGGAGAAAAAGGCATTGGCCGCCCCGAAAGTGTCGCCAAATGTGCCTCCGGTCGCATTGCTTTTTAGTGCGTAGATGAAATTCACCACATACGCGACCAAGACTAGAACGGCGAACATATATAAAGCTACTTCAAGTTTTCTGGTTTGTTTCTGCAAAATGAGGCCTCAAAAAACAAAAGCCCCGCCAACACGCGGGGATTTCGATATTCAACATCATTGAAGACACTACGGCAAGCGCGCCGCCCATGTCCCACGGGGCGCGAACAGCGTGACAAAATTGCGAGCAATTTTGCACGGTCTGCCTCGCGCGCATGACAAAAGCGCCCGAAGGCGCTTTTGTATGTGGTTTCACCTAAAAGATTGAAGGAAGTTTCCCAGATTTTATCTGGAAAACTTCTTATACTTCAATCGCTTCGGCTCCAAGGCATCCGGCCCCAGCCGCCGCTTCTTATCTTCCTCATAATCCTCGAAGTTGCCTTCGAACCATTCCACATGGGCGTCGCCTTCAAACGCCAGAATGTGGGTACAGATCCGGTCGAGGAAGAAACGGTCGTGGGAGATGACCACGGCGCAGCCTGCGAATTCCGTCAGCGCGTCTTCCAAAGCACGCAGGGTTTCGACGTCCAGGTCGTTGGTCGGTTCGTCGAGGAGGAGCACGTTGCCGCCGGATTTCAACAGGCGCGCCATGTGGACGCGGTTGCGTTCGCCGCCGGAGAGGACGCCGACTTTCTTTTGCTGATCGCCGCCTTTGAAGTTGAAGGCGGAGCAATAGGCGCGGCCGTTCATTTCGGCGTCGCCAAGTGCGATGATCTGTTGGCCGTCGGAGATGGCTTCGAACACGGTTTCGTTCGGGTCGAGATCGTCGCGGGACTGGTCGACGTAGCTGAGTTTCACCGTGTCGCCATATTCGACGGTGCCGGCGTCGGGGTCCAGCTGGCCGGTGAGCATGCGGAAGAGGGTCGATTTACCGGCGCCGTTCGGGCCGATGACGCCGACGATGCCGCCGGGCGGGAGGGAGAAGTCGAGGCCCTCGATCAACTGCTTGTCGCCCATGTGTTTCGACAGGCCATGCACTTCGATGACCTTGGAGCCGAGGCGCGGGCCGTTGGGGATGACGATCTGGGCGCGGGTGATCTTGTCGCGCTCGGATTGCGAGGCGAGGTCGTTGTAGCGGTCGATCCGGGCCTTTTGCTTGGCCTGACGGGCTTTGGCACCCTGACGCATCCACTCAAGTTCGCGCTCAAGGGTTTTCTGACGGGTCTTGTCTTCCTTGGCTTCCTGTTCGAGACGCTTGGCTTTCTGTTCGAGCCATGCGGAATAGTTGCCCTCGTAGGGGATGCCGCGACCCCGGTCCAACTCGAGAATCCAGCCGGTGATGTCATCGAGGAAGTAACGGTCGTGGGTGACGATCAGGATCGTGCCTTTGTACTCGATGAGGTGCTGTTGCAGCCAGGCGATGGTCTCGGCGTCGAGGTGGTTGGTCGGTTCGTCGAGAAGCAGCATGTCGGGGGCTTCGAGCAAGAGCTTGCAGAGCGCGACACGGCGTTTCTCGCCGCCCGAAAGCGTGGTGACATCGGCGTCATCGGGGGGGCAGCGCAGCGCTTCCATGGAGACGTCGATCTGGCTGTCGAGATCCCAGAGGTTCTGGGCGTCTATCTCGTCTTGCAGCTTGGCCATCTCGTCGGCGGTCTCGTCGGAGTAGTTCATGGCGAGCTCGTTGTACCGATCGAGGATCGCCTTTTTGGCGGCCACGCCCAGCATGACGTTGCCGCGCACGTCGAGGGACGGGTCGAGCTCGGGTTCCTGCGGCAGGTAGCCGACTTTGGCACCTTCTGCGGCCCATGCTTCGCCCTGGAAGTCCTTGTCCATGCCCGCCATGATGCGCATGAGGGTCGATTTACCGGTGCCGTTGACACCGACGACACCGATTTTGACGCCCGGGAGGAAGGAGAGGCGGATGTTCTCGAACACCTTCTTGCCGCCGGGGTAGGTCTTGGACACGCCGTCCATGTGGTAGACGTATTGATAGGCTGCCATGTCGGGCTCCTTTGGGGGGAATGGTTTGGGCGGTGGTTTAGCGTGGGAAGAGGGGGGATGGGAAGGGGGGTTAGTTTTCCTTGACGAATTCGAAGGTGTCTACGGAATTTTGTATTAATGTGTCCAGGTAATGACGCTTTGAGCTTGGTGCACTGTTAGTGAGGCCTCTATCTAGGACTTCTTTGTTTACATGGGCAGCGGGGTCTTGAGCGAACAGCCATTCCCACGACAGAATAGCTAGATCGAGTTCGTTCGGCATAAGAATTTTGTTGAAAGCCTGTTCAGGGGGCTCAGCCCCAAGATACCTATTGAACCCGAGTTGTGAAAAAATCTGTTCTTTTAGTGAGGGAGGAAAAGTTTGCAGTGTGCGAAGCGATTTTAAAGCCGATGGTGAAATCGTTTTTAATGCAATTAGGCCCGCTGATAGGTACCACTCAAGTCTTGCTGCATTCTTAGACGCAGTCGAGCAAAGCATTGCGTCTGTTAGAATTGTATTGGTGTCGCGCAAGCTGAAGTTGGGTAAGTGCTGAAACGCTTTGAAATATACCTCAAATGCGAACAGGTAATTCTCATTTTGCATGCCAAGCTCTAGGGCTTGTTTTTTGAAATATGTGTAAAGTTTGCCTGCTGTGTCACGCGTGCCTGCCTTTAGAGGCAAGGGCATGCGAATTCTGTAAAACTTCTGCAAATATTTACTCGCATTCGCGCCCGCTCCGTACCGCGCTCGCACGGAGTTCTCCAATTCCGTCAGGTTCACCCCCAACACGAAATGCACGTTCGGGACGTTGAAGAAGTGTTTGATCACTTCCAGCAGGTTCAGCGCGTAATCCGGGCGGCAGCGGTCCAGTTCGTCCACGACGATGACGAGTTTTTGTTCTGCGGCGAGCTCTGTCAGGTAGGTGCGAAACCCGTCCATTGCTTGAGTACGTGTATCTTCCGCTTGCCAAAACGAACCGATGGCTTTGGCGGCTTCGGAACTCGCATTTTCGAGCATTTCGTCCAAGGAACTTTCGTCCGGGTTTTCGATGTCCATAATGGCTTCGGTTGCAGCGGTTCCGAGAGCCAGCCGGAGTGCTGCCCGCCCCAGAATGGGGGCGTATTTTTTGGCTTTGCCTGAGAGGGCTTTCAGTTTTGCAATGCGTTGTTGTTCTGCCTCATCGGCGGTCTTCGGCTTTAGGCTTTCGATCCGGTCCGAGACTTCTTTGAAGATCGACACGAGTGGATCCCCCATGAAGTCATTCTTAAACGCATCAAAGTAAACAGTGGTCGCTTCGCCGCCGTTGTCTTTCGTATGAGCGCCCACCCAGCATTTCAAAAACACCGACTTGCCCGCGCCCCATGGGGCGTCGACGGCGATGACCATCGGTTCTTCGATCCTCTCGACAAGATCGGAGAGTTTCTTGCCGTCGGACGCGCGCCCGAGGTCGGACGCGGCTTCGAAGCCTTGTTTGTATAGTTTGATTTCTGGTTCCGGGACGGTCAGGCGCTGGCCACTCATAGAAATGCTCCGATGCTCGAAATAACGAAGTCAGTGTATGAGGGCTTATGAGGCGAGGTCCAGTCTCACACCCTCTTCTCAAAAAACAAATCCGGGTAGGGATCGTCGTTGAACCGGTCGATCTCGGTCCAGCCCAACCGCTGATACAGTCCCGCCGCTTCCGGCAGGGCCGAGTTGGTGTCCAGCCTTAGTGTGGTGATGCCCATGGTCCGGGCGTGGGCCTCGGCCTCGGTCATCAGGCGTTTGGCCAGTCCTAGGCCGCGCGCAGACGGCGCGACCCAGAGGCGTTTGATTTCGGCGTAGCCTTTATCCGTGCCCTTGAGGCCGACGCAGCCCGACGGCAATCCGTCGGACAGGGCGACGAGGAATGTCCCGCGCGGGGGGCGCATGTCTTCGGAGCCGGCGCGGGCGGCCAGGGCGGGGTCGTAGCCCATGGAGAGGCGGGTGGCGAGTTCGGCGTAGTAGCTTTCCAGACAGTGAAAGGCGGTCGGGCTGTCGGGGTCCATGGCGCGGATCTCGATCCGGTCGCGGCCCAGTGCGGAGGCGATCAGGTCCATGGCGGCGAGGAGGGCTTGGGGGTGCGGGTGGCGGTCCAGAAGCGTTTGGGCGCGGGTGTCGGAGAGGGTTTCGTAGGCGGCGTATTCGTTTTGGCCCGCGGGCGTGAGGCGCGCGATGCGGCGGCGTTTGTCGGTGGGGTCTTCGGCGACCTCGATCAGGCCTTCGTCTTCGAGCCCGCGCAGGAGGCGGGAGAGGAGGCCGGTGTCGAGATCGAGGAAGGCGCGGATGTCGGAGACGGCGCGTCCAGAGGGGCCGATGGCATTGAGCACGCGGGCCGCGCCGAGCGGGCGGCCGCGACCGAGAAAGCTCTGGTCCAACACGCCGGTTTCGGTGGTCACGGCGCGGTTGAAACGACGGATGCGGGCAATTGGGGAGAGGGTCATGGAGGTGCCTGACTTCGGTCTGATATTTTTGCTGACTTTAGTCAGGAAAAATGCGCTGTCAAGCGAGAGCGATTGACAGGCGACCGGCTTGCCGCCATGCAGAACGCCATGCAATTGCCCATGCGTTATGAGCTGCCCTATGCCCGCCCCGGTCAGGTGATCGGGTTACTGGGGGGATCGTTCGATCCCGCCCATGAGGGGCATGTGCATATCACCAAGATGGCGCTGAAACGGTTCGGGCTTGATCGGGTGTGGTGGCTTGTGAGCCCCGGCAACCCGTTGAAGGCGGAGGGACCTGCGCCGATGGAGCGGCGGCTGTCCCATGCGCGGCAGATCATGCAGCACCCGAGGGTCGAGATTACAGACATCGAGGCGCACACCGGCACGCGCTATACGGCGGCGACGCTCAGGGCGCTCAAGCGGCTTTATCCCGGCGTGACCTTCGTCTGGCTGATGGGGGCGGATAACCTTGCGCAATTCCACCTCTGGCAGGATTGGCGCGAGATCATGGAGACGACGCCGGTGGGCGTCATTGCCCGGCCCGGCAAGCGGGGGGCAGCGCGCAATTCGGTGGCGGCGCAGAGCTTTGCCCATGCGAAGCTGACGCCCTGGTCGTCGCGGCTATTGGGGCGCTGCGGGGTGCCGTGCTGGTGTTTCATCAACGTGCCGATGTCGGATGCCTCCTCGACGGAGATCCGGGCGCGGGGCGGTTGGGACCGGGGGTGATCGGGGAAACTGCGACGGGGAGCGAAAGTCGTGATTTCCCGTCTTGCCCGGATCGTCAAGCCGCGCTTAACTCGCGGCCATGACTGGGTATGATTTTTCTCGAATGAACCGACGGACGGCGCTTGGGCTCTTGTTGGGCGGCGCGGCACAGGCCTCTGCGGCGGGGGCATGGGCGGAGGGGCTGATCGCTTCGGCGATCCCGAAGCCGCGCCCGGCGGATTTGCACAAACGCGCGCTTCCGGCGGGGGAGGCACTGGTTGCCGCCTCCGGTCTGACGGGGCATGTGAGCTACGCCGTGTCGCCCAGCGCCGGGGGCGAGATGTACGAGGTGCATGAGCCGCTGCTGCGCCTGCCGCCCGCCTCGGTGGCGAAGACGGTGACGGCGCTATATGCGCTGCATCATCTGGGGGCGGAGCACCGGTTCGTGACACGGGTGCTGGCGAGCGGGCCGGTCGTGAACGGCGTGGTGCAGGGCGATCTGGTGCTGGTCGGCGGCGGCGATCCGACGCTCGACACCGACGGGCTCGGGATGCTTGCGGGCAAGCTGCGCGAGGCGGGGATCACCGGGGTCAAAGGGCAGTTTTACGTCGACGATACGGCGCTGCCGCGGATCGAGGAGATCGACGGCGCGCAGGTGGAATACGCGGGGTATAATCCGACGATTTCCGGGCTGAACCTGAATTACAACCGGGTGCATTTCGAGTGGAAGCGTCAGGGCGAGGACTACAGCCTCAAGATGGACGCGCGCGCGGAACGCTATGCGCCGGATGTGCGGATCGCGCGGATCAGCGTGGCTGCGCGGGACCTGCCGGTGTTCGATCACGTTGCCGGGCAGGGGCGGGACGAATGGACCGTGGCGCGGGGGGCCTTGGGCAATGGCGGCGCGCGGTGGTTGCCGGTGCGGCTGCCGGGGCTTTACGCGGCGGAGGTGTTTCAGGCGGTGGCGGCGACGCAGGGGGTGCGCCTGCCGCAGGGGCAGCGCAAAGCCATGGGCGGCACGGAAGTGGCGCGGATCGAGAGCGCGCCCTTGAGCCTCGTGGTGCGTGACATGCTGAAATATTCGACCAACCTGACGGCGGAGGTCATCGGGTTGACGGCGAGCCGGGCACGGGGGCTTGCGCCCGCCACGCTTGCGGCGTCGGCGCAGGCGATGAGCGACTGGGCACAATCGGCGCTGGGCATGCGGCATGTGGCGCTGGTGGATCACTCGGGGCTCGGAGGCGCGTCGAAAGTGACCACAGTGGATATGGTGCATATGCTGAGCGCGCCGGGGGTCGAGGCGACGCTTGCGCCGCTGATGAAGCCGATCCCGATGCGCGATGCGAAAGGCAATGTGATCCAGAACAGCCCGGTGAGCGTGCACGCCAAGACCGGGACGCTGGATTTCGTTTCCGCGCTGGCGGGCTATGCCGATGCGCCGGGCGGCGGGCGGATGGCTTTTGCGATCTTCGCCGCCGACGTGCCGCGCCGTGAAGCGGCGAAAGCGGCGGGGGCGGAAGAGCGGCCAGAGGGCGCGCGGACGTTCAACACGCGGGCGAAGAAGCTACAGCAGGCGCTGATCGAGCGCTGGGCGGGGGTTTATGCGGGGTGAGGTTCTGAGAATTGCTTAAATTGAGATTTGTTTTAGTACTGTTTTTGTCGTTGATCTGTCGTGCTGCACTCTCTGATGAAATGCGCGTGATCAAAGATCCGACACTCTGCTATATCGTCATCCATCAGCAGAAGGTTGCTTCAGGCTGTTTGGAGACCCCCGCAAGCGCTCTGGCGTTTAAGTCAGACAGGTTACTTTACGTTGAGAACGAGGTTTTTCGCGCAGCTTCCAAATTGACCGTGACAAGGTTCGAAGAGACGGCCTTTGGTGCTGAATACCCGCGTGTCGTCGCATGTGTTGAGGATAAAGCATGTCGTTCTCAACTGCCCAAAGACTTCGCCCATTTCTTTATTGAACCTCAGGCGCAATACTGGCGCGCCGAAGCCTGGTTTGACCCCGAGACGTATACTATTGAGGCGGAGCAGAGTATCCTTGAGCCACGCATCACGTTGATGCGGTCGAAGAGTGGTTCTTTTCTCTTCATCGTTCCGAGCCTCGCAGCCGACGAGATGTACAAGTATTACCTCTTTGACTAAGGCAAGTCGGGCGGCTCCTTTGTGGCCTTCCGTTAAGCCTTACCCCGCCACCTCATGCACCAGCATATACCGCGCCCGCGCGCCGCGTTCGATGGCGGCGGCGTGCAACCGGTCGATGTTCAACTCATAGCGAATCTCTTCCAGGAGACGCAGCTCGGCCTCGTAGGTGTGGCCATCGGCGGCGGCGACGTCGCAGGCCAGCGCATAGGCGGTCTCGTGGAGATACTCCGGCAGGTTGTCGCGAATGAGGCCGAAGAGCGCGTCGAGCCCGTCCTCTTCGGAGAACAGGTCGAAGACGGTGGAGGAGACCACCTTGATCCGGTCGGTGTCATAGGACCCGAAGACCGGCAGGTGGTTGACGATATTCTCGATGGTGACAAGCTCCGCGGTGCGGATGTTCTCGTCGGACATGGACTGGGCGATCATCACGGCGACGAGACAGTCCTGCGGGGTCAGGGAATGGGGAATATCGTTCATTTTCTTGGCTCCTCATGGGGCATGTGCGGTCAAACAATATTGACGGAAGAGGGGAGGGGCAATAGGAGTTGCGCCTTGCGGGAGAGACCCGCGTGTTAAAAGGATTGCTGAAAATGACGGACCTGCGTGATGCCGGTATGAGCTCGAAAGCCTGGCCCTTTGAAGAGGCCCGGACTGTACTCAAACGGTATGAGGCATCCAAGGACAAGAAGGGCTATGTGCTCTTTGAGACCGGCTACGGTCCGTCGGGTCTTCCGCATATCGGGACCTTTGGCGAGGTGCTGCGCACGACGATGATCCGCCGCGCGTTCGAGGTGATCTCGGATGTGCCGACGCGGCTGATCTGTTTTTCGGACGATATGGACGGGATGCGCAAAGTGCCGTCGAACGTGCCGAACCAGAAGCTGTTGCACGAGAACCTGCATAAACCGCTGACCTCGGTGCCGGACCCGTTCGAGGAGTTCGAGAGCTTCGGCCATCACAACAACGCCATGCTGCGCCGGTTCCTCGACACGTTCGGGTTCGAGTATGAATTCTATTCGGCGACCGAGTTTTACAAAACCGGCCAGTTCGACGAGATCCTGAAACGCGCGGTCGAGAAATACGACGACGTGATGAAAGTGATGCTGAAATCCCTGCGCGAAGAGCGCCAGCAGACCTATTCGATCTTCCTGCCGATCCACCCGGAAACGGGGCGGGTGCTTTATGTGCCGATGAAATCGGTGAACCGGGACGATTATACGATCACGTTCGACGACGAGGACGGTCGCGAATGGACGCTGCCGGTCACCGGCGGGGCGGTGAAACTGCAATGGAAACCGGATTTCGGCGCGCGCTGGGCGGCGCTCGATGTCGATTTCGAGATGTACGGCAAGGATCACTCGACCAACACGCCGATCTACGACCGGATTTGCGAAATCCTCGGCGGCAAGAAGCCGGAACACTTCACCTATGAGCTGTTCCTCGACGCCAATGGCGAGAAAATCTCCAAGTCGCGGGGCAACGGTCTGTCGATCGACGAATGGCTGACCTATGCCTCGACCGAGAGCCTCGCCTATTTCATGTACCAGAAGCCGAAAACCGCGAAACGGCTGCATTTCGACGTCATCCCGCGGATGATGGACGAATATCACCAGCAACTTCGCGCCTATCCGGGACAGGATGCGGCGCAGAAGGCGGCGAACCCGGTGTTCCACATCCACGGCGCCGATGTGCCGCTGTCCGATATGGTGGTGCCGTTCTCGATGCTTCTGAACCTCGCGTCTGTCGCGGGTGCGGAAGAGAAAGAGCAGCTTTGGGGCTTTATCCAGCGTTATGCGCCGGACGCGTCGCCCGAGGCCAACCCGCAGCTCGATGCGGCGGCGGGCTATGCGGTGCGCTATTACAACGACTTCGTGAAGCCGGAGAAAGTGTTCCGCGCGCCGACGGACGCAGAACGCGCGGCGATGGAAGATCTCAAGGCGGCGTTCGGTTCGGCCGAGGTGGCTTTGGCCGCGATTGCCAGGAAGAACGCCGATATGGGCTCGGACGAGGCGCTGCCGGAGGCGGATTTCACGGATGGCGATTTCCTCCAGAGCATCGTTTTCGCGGTCGGCAAGAACCACGGGTTCGAAAACCTGCGCGACTGGTTCAAGGCGCTCTACGAGGTGCTTTTGGGCCAAAGCCAAGGTCCGCGTTTCGGGTCCTTCGCGGCGCTTTACGGCGTGACCGAGACCATCGCGCTGATCGACAAAGGTCTGTCGGGCGAACTGTCGTAAGTCTTATTTCAGACGTGTTTTCAAAGGGCTGCCCTTCGGGGTGGCCCTTTTCAGTTGGAATTGCGCCAGAGCCGATACCAGACGGACCAGCGGCGCGACAGGGTGTCGGGCGTGTCGGCCAGAAGCCGCGCGCCATCGAGGAAGGTCTGTTTCTCAAGCGTCTCGATGCGGTCGGCCAGACCCTGCTCCAACACCTTGAGCGGCGCTTTGGCAAGACCTGCGGCGCGGGCCTCTTCGCCCAGAACATGCAGGTCGTGATGTTTCCCCAAAAGCTCGCCCAAGGCTTCGGCGGCGGTGAGATGCGCGGCCATCGCCTCCGGCCAGATCGGGGCGAGGATCTGGGCGTGGTAGAAATGGTATTTCACATGTTTGCGCCAGGTGTGGAAATCCTCCGGGGCGCGGGTTTCGCGGGCGTGCTCCATCGCGTCGCGGGCCTCGGCGTAGGTCTTTGACAGGCCGGGAAAGATCGCCCTGCGCCCGCTGTGCCGCAGGGACCACTGGGCGGAACTGTCCCGAAGCGCAGTAAGCGCCGCGCCGGTGTCGCGCAGCAGGGCCACGGACGGATCGCCATAGGCGGCATCGCGGCGCATCCCCAGCTCCGTGAGGTAAGGCCCCAGAGGATCGTCGGGCAGGGCGACATAATCCGCGACATGGCTGAGCGTGTCGCAGCGCACCTTGATGTCGCGCAGCGCCGAGAGGGTGCGCCCGATGTCGCGCAGGGCCTGATCGGCGGCTTTGAAACCGTCGAAATCCGGGCGCACGAGACGGATCAGCCCGCGCATCTCCTTGAGACGCTTGCGAATGTCGTGCACGGCCAGCATCCGGGTCTCGGGCGTTTCGGCGCCGGTCGCTTCGATCGCGCGGGTCAGACGATCCTCGGCAATACGCCGGAGCGCGGCGCCCATGTCGGGGTCTTTCGGACGTATGTGATAGCTCATGATCACCTCTCCCGCCGAACATAGGACAGGATATGTGACCCGTCTATGACATCTGCGCCAGCACAGGCGATGTTGCGTGCGCGCCGGACGGGGCGTCCGCAGGGTTAACAGCGCCGTTAATCCCCTTGGGGTAGATCTTTTCGCATCTCAGGGCACATGCGCGCGCCTTGGGTTTCCATGACGAGACATTGCGATTGAGCGCGTCCGGGGCTCCGGAGGCGCGGGGTGCCGTCATGCAGATCGGTGCGCATCGGATTGAAGGATTGAAAGGGGTTCGGATGAACAAGGCCATAACAGATGGGCTGGTGCTGATGCCGCCGGCGTTCGAGAACGGTCTGGACGTATGGTCCAGCGAAGACGGCACGCCCGGTTCGGCGACCTATGACGGGGCGGCGAATGCCTCTCTGGTGGTGGCGGATGCCGATTTCGGCGGGTGCCTCGAGATCGTCAAAAACACCACTCTGACCAAGCTGCGCTATATGGGCGAAACGCCGCTTCAGCCGGGGATGTATCTTCAGATCAAGGCGCGGGTGAAGGCGATTTCCGGCAACCTGCCGTCGGTTCGCATCGCGGGGTGGGCCGGGAACGGTGCGCTCGCCCATGTCACGGGGCTGACCGAGATCGGCGCGGAGACGGTGCTCACCGCCTATGGCGAGGTGGTCGAGGTGACGGCCATCGTCGGCTCCGGCCAGCGTGGCGGGGTCGATATGCCTTGGGGGATCGAGCCGGTCTACGGTCATTTCGGGCTCGATCTTATGGGCGCGAATGGCGGCACGGTGCGGATCGACGATATCGTGATCGAGGATGTCTCCGAATGGTTTCTGGCCGACAGTTCCGGCTCGATCGACGTGCGCGATTATGGCGCTGTGGGCGATGGGGTGACCGACGATCACGAGGCGTTCAACGCCGCCAATACCGCCGCCGCAGGGCGTCGGGTGATCGTGCCGGAAGGCGTGTATTACCTTGGCGATACGGTCTCTTTCACCGAAGAGGTGACCTTTGACGGCACGGTGACCATGTCGGCGGCGAACCGCCTCGTGCTGCGCAAGAATTTCCACCTGAACGCCTATATCGACGCTTTTGGCGACGAGGTCGAAGGGCTGAAACGCGCCATTCAGGCGATGTTCTACTATACCGATCACGACAGTCTCGACATGCGCGGGCGGCGGGTCGAACTGGATCAGCCGCTGGATGTGGCGGAGATCACCGGGGCGACGTCGCTTGAGGTGCGCCGGGTGATCCGCAACGGCCAGATCACCACGGTTGCGTCGAGCGACTGGGACAATGAGGTGGCGACTTCGACCGCGAGCTACAGCGTGGCTTCGCCCAAGACCCTGAGCAATGTCACGAATATCGCCAATATCAAGGTCGGCAGTCTGGTGACCGGCACCGGTGTCGGGCGCGAGGTCTATGTTCAGGCGGTGAATGTCGGCAACCAGTCGCTGACGCTCAGCCAGCCGCTTTACGCGCCGAATACGAGCCAGACCTACACGTTCACGCGGTTCAAATACGTGTTCGATTTCTCCGGGCTCTCGAAACTGTCGCAGTTTCAGCTCTCCGATGTCGAGCTTTTGTGCAACGGGCGGGCCTCGGGCGTGATGCTCTCGCCGGGCGGCAACAATTTTCAGCTCCGCGACGTCCATATCAAATCGCCGCTGAACCGGGGCGTGACCTCGATCGGGGGCGGCTGTCAGGATCTTCATATCGACCGCTGTTCCTTCGTCTCGAACGAACAGTCGGTACGGGCGGATCAGCGCCAGTCGATTGCCTTCAACATCAACTCGAACGACTGCAAGATCCGCGACAACCGGTTCCAGCGTTTCGGGCATACCGGCATCGTGTTCGGCAACGGGCATATGTTTGTCGGCAACCATTGGTTCCAGGGCGACGAGGATACCGACAGCCCGCGCATGGCGGGGCTGGTGTTCACCTATCCGAACGTGAAATCCATCGTGACCGGCAACTATATCGACAACTCTTTTATCGAGATGACGAACGAGCACGATGCCGCGCCGGAGTTTTCGTCGGAATATTCCTTTGGCGGGCTGACCGTCACGGGCAATATTTTCACGGTGAACGACTCGGCGAGCAATTTCTCCTGGATCGTGATCAAGCCCTATGGTGCGGGGCATTTCCTTCAGGGGCTGGCGGTGCAGAACAACACGTTCAAATCGCTCAACGGCTTCATCGACCGGGTCGACACGGTGGACACCACCTTTGCCGATCTGGCGTATAACTCGACGCGCAACGTGACCTTTGAGGGCAATACGTTCAACGGGGTGTCGCAGCTCACGATCAACCCGGTGTCGGCGGAGTTTACCCAGAGCACGGCTTCGACCGACTGGGTGCTCGATCCTTCGGGCTATCTGCCGTTCGGGGGCTGGGCGCGGGTGGTGGAGAGCCTCGTGTTCCGTAATGCGCTGACCGATGCCTCGGGGAATGCGGTGGCCGTGACGCCCTATGTGACGGTGAACTATGGCAGTTCGAACAACCAGATCCGGCTGACCTTCCCGCAGGCGGTGAAGGGCACGGTCAATATGATCGCGCGGATGGATCGCCCGATCTGAGGGCTGTCAGAGAAGAGGCGGCAAACCGGGCGGCTTTGGCGGCCCGGTTTTTATGGCCTGTTTAAGCCAGGCTCAGATCGTCCGGGGTCAGGCGATAGGCCTTGCCGAAGCCGCCGTTGAGATCGGCGGACAGGGGCATGAAACTGACAAATGTGAAATCCGCGAAATCTATGTAAAGCTGGGCTTTCGGGTGGTGCGTGAGCCAGGCGGCACGATGTGCGGCATGCTCTTCGGTGCCGTGCGGGACGAAGCGGGTTTCCACCGCGACGGACAGGCGCGGGAAGGCGAGCGGATCGCCTTTCGTGGGCGCTTCGCCAAGCAAAAGCCCGGCGCGCGGTGCGGCGCGCAGCGCTTTGGTATGGGCCGAGAGATCGGAGACCAGCGTCAGCCAGCCGTTGTTGCCCCCGAGGCCAAAGGCGATGCGGGTGACATGCGGGGCGCCGCTGTCGGGATCGAGCACGGCGAGGGCGGCGATGCGCGCGCCACGGATCAACTCCTGCGCCATGGCGCGGGCCTCGGCGTCGGTCGGGCGGATCGGGGAAGGTTTGTCCTCTGTCATGGCCCTTTGTTAACGGGCAAAGCACGGGCTGGCCAGAGAAAACAGAGTTTTATAGTCAGGATTTGTGTCGGCCCATCTGTGGACTGTCTACATCGGGCTCAGAGTGCGGCGTAGCGTTCGACCGTGGCGTTCAGCTCTTGCAGGAAGAACTCCACGCTCACGGAAATTTCGTGCAATTCCATGGGGTCGAGCCGCCCGACCTGTGCGGCTTCGAACAAGGTGACGAGGCTGCTCCATTCCTGCCAGTGATTGAAATTGTCCAGCTCGATGTCCGCGGTCGGCGGCGGCGGAAGCTGCATCTCCGTGGAGGAGAAGGTCAGGCCGAAGGCGGAGTCGTTGAACAGGACGAGGGTCTGTTGCAGGTGTGCAAGCTGATCCGGGGCGCCGGGCGCGGTGTCGGCCATCTGGAGCAGGCAGACCTCCTTGCCCGCTTTCTGGATCAGCATCCGCTGCCGCCCGGCGATGTCGATCATCCGGCCGAGAGCGGGGTCGGTATCCGAGGCCACAGCCTTGTAGCGGGCGTCGAGATGTTGCACCAGCGCGTTGGACGCCTTGAGCAGATCGACGGACAGATCGGAGAGCGCGGCATAGTCGTCATAGCCCGTGAGCGTGCCTGCGTTGAACCGGTCGATCCCGGCCTTGAAATCCACCCAGACGGTTTCGATCCCGGACATGAGCCCGAGCGCTTCGGGATCGGTTTCGGGCGTGAACTGCGCAGGCCCGCCACCGTCTTTCAGCGTCTTCAGGGATGATTTGAAGGTAAATTCCGAGGTCAGCAGAATTTTCTTGTTCGCCATGGTGTCGATGCCAAGCCCGGCATTGCACATGGCCCGCACCATGCGTTGGCTCAGCATGCGCTGGCGACCGGCAACGTCGAGTTTGAGCTGCAATTCCGTATCGGCCAGCGCGCGCTGTGGCAGCAGAGCCGCGAGCAGCCCGATCAGGAGCAGAGAGACGAGGGGGCGCGACAGGAAACGGGGCATGGAGAGGCCTTTTCGGTCTGGGGCGATCTGCGGCGAGGAGTGACTCGCGGGCAGGTTAGGCCAAAAGGTTTGACAGCCTCTTAATGCCGCCACCGGAAACCGCGTTCAGGCGGCTTGCCGCGTGGTTTTCTGCGCCGCGATGCGGTAGCCCTGCCCCCAGACGGTTTCGACCAGCTCCGGGTCGCCGCCGCAGGTCTCGATCTGTTGCCGGATGCGGCTCAGATAGACGTTGATGATGCGGGCATCGGGTTCGTCGTCCCAGGCGTAGAGATGGTTCATCAACGCTTCGCGGGTCACGAGACATTCGCGATGCAGCATCAGCATTTCGAGGATTTCATATTCCTTGCGGGTCAGTTGCAATGTCTTGGTCCCGATGGAGGCGGAGATGGTTTCGGTGTTGAGCACCAGAGCGCCGACGCGCAGCTCCTTGCTGGCATAGCCCCCGGTGCGGCGCACGGCGGCCTTGATCTTGGCGGCCAGCATGGCGGGCTGAACCGGGCCATAGATCACATCGTCCGCGCCCATGTCATAGGCCTTCTTGCGGGTCTCCCAGCTTGCGTCTTCGGTCAGCGCATAGATCGGCATCAAGGCGTCCTTGCGGCGCAGTTGTGCGATCAGTTTGAGCGCATTGAGGTCGGGCATGTCGAGGTCGAGCACGACAGCGCTCTGTTCGCCGAAATCGGCGAAATCCATCAATTCGCGCCCGTCGTTGACCCGGGTCACGAGCATCCCGGCCTCGGTCAGGCCGGTGGCGGCAATCATGGCGTTCCAGTTGGTTTCGGCAAGCAGCACACGCATTTCAATATCCTTTCGGGGCATCTCCCGATGGCGGAATTCCTCGGTTTCGCAGTCGGGGGAGTGGGTCCGTTCTGGACATTGTCCGGGCGCCGTTTTCTGCGCCTCGATGAGAGATGAATTGAATTTTAGCTAAACCATGTGCGGCTCTGGCAAGGATTTGTTATGGTTAACATCCTGAAATCGCGAGAAAACCAAAGGGACTCGGGGCGTCGGCAAGGAATGCGGCGAGGCTTGGGCGAAAGCGCGGTTTGACTTGGGAGAATGTCCGAAAAACTCTGGTTAACGGAGAGGGAAGACCCCGGAGAGAGTTTTGCGGAATGCGAAAGGACTAGCGGGGGAGGGATGATTCTCCAAATCCGGACTCGCTAAAATGCGAGACAGTCTTACACTGACGACATTGGCTCAGATCAGGGAGGAGACGATGCCAGTTATTTCACAGGACACGACCTGTCAGACGGTTCTGACGACATTCGAGACGACGCCGGGCGTGGCGCAGGATCTGATGGAGGCGTTGCAAGCCGCCTATGCGGAAGTGATCTCGCAGCAGCCGGGGTTCATTTCGGCGGCGCTGCATATCAACGACGCGCAGACAAGGATCGCGAATTATTCGCAATGGGAACGGCGCGAGGATTATCAGGCGATGCTGCGCACCGAGGAAATGCGCAAACGCAACCGGGAGATCAACGGCATGTGCAAGTCGTTCGAACCGGTGATGTATGATGTGGAGGGGGTCTATTGATGCGCTCGGCTTTGATGTTTTCGATGATGGCCCTTGGGCTTGGCGGAGCGGCACTGGCCGATCCGGTGGGGATCACGCCGGATATGATGGCCGCGACGGTGGAGACGCCCACGGGGCCGGTGGAGATTTCCCGCATTCAGGACAATGCCAACGAGGTGAGCGGCACATGGGCCCAGACCTCGCGGCCCTGTCCGAATTTCTGCATCCAGCCGATGACGCCCGCCGAAGGGGTGACCACGATCGGCGAGCTTGAGCTGATTGCGATGTTGCAGGACCCGGACGCGATGGTGCTCGACAGCCGGGTGAAACCGGATTTCGACGGCGGCGCGATCCCCGGCGCGGTGCATATGCCCTACACAGAAGCGGCGGACCGGCTGGGGGAACTCGGCTGTGAACCGGATTTCGAAGGCTTCATCTGCGAGGGCGATCAGGTCAAGACCGTGGCGCTTTATTGCAACGGGCCGTGGTGCGGCCAGTCGCCGACGGCGGCGCGGCGGATGATCGAAGCGGGCTTTCCGGCGGAGAAGATTTTCTACTACCGCGGCGGGATGCAGGTCTGGCGGATGCTGGGGCTGACGGTGGTGGTGCCGGAGTGACATGGTCTAAAGCGTCACGCCTTTAACCTGAGACATCAGATGAAGGCGAGGCGCGTGCAACGCTTATGTCTTGTCCTGCGGTCCGTCAAAATCTGTGTCTCAGGTTTTTGGCGGACCGCTTTAGGTCAGAGCAGAGATATCCGCTGCCAGTTTCTTGCCCGCGCGGTCCATGCTTGTGATGTAAATCGTTAACAGGGAGATCAGTGCGAGCACGAAACCGAGCCAGCCCGCCAGAAACGCGGCGACAAAAAGAGAAATCAGAAGCCAGACCAGCATTTTTTTGTGCATATGGCCTTTGGCGAAGTCATAGCGCTCTGAACGTGTCAGAAGGACTTCGGCACGTTCAGAAAAGTCGATCCCCTCGCCGGTGTCGAGATTGCGCAGCGCAACGCGCCTTTCTCTGCCGTCCCGGCAGGCATAGCTGATCGCAAGCATGGAACCGGTACGCCAGATGTCCGGCGCGTCGGTCAGGCTCAGGCGCTTTTCCGTACCGTCGTTGAGGCGCAGGAAAAGCGAGTCCTTGTTTGTCGTTGATGTCGAGGTCGATGTCGTCACGGGATCAATTCGACCCTGACCATTGTAAATGGACCCGCCGCCGCCACTGGTGGTGGTGGTCGTGTGCAGGGTCTGCGTGCGGTTGGCGGCCAGCACTTCGCCAACTTCGCGCCGAATGGTGATGTTCCAATCGAGCGTCGCAAGGTCGCTCTGCGCCGGAAGGTCGCGGGGCGAAATTCGGGTGCCACTTGAGGCGTCGGGTTGGGGCAGGGTCATTTAATTCTCTGAAATCTATTAAATTCTCAGGGATAAGATAACGTCTTCTCAAAAAGAGAAAAGGGGGAGTGAGAACCGTGTGCTCACCGTTTTTTCCCCCGTCCGGCCTTGCCGCCCCGCATCCCCGGCCTCCCCGCCGTCGACCGCCCGCTCTTCGCCTTCGCATCCGCCACCGCATCGTCCACCGCAGATTGCCGTGCCAGCGGGTCGTCATGCAGCACCAGATCGACGGTTTCGAGCCGCTTGATCTCGTCCCGGAGCCGCGCGGCTTCTTCGAATTCCAAATTCTCGGCGGCCACGCGCATGTCGGTTTTGAGGCCTTCCAAAACGGCCTGAAGGTTCTGCCCCGCCGCAGGCCGGTCGATGGTCGCGGTCACGCGGTTCATGTCCACGTCGCCCTGATAGAGCCCCGCCAGAATGTCGTCGACGTTCTTCTTGACGGTCTGCGGCGTGATGCCGTGTTCCTCGTTATAGGCCATCTGTTTCGCGCGGCGGCGGTCGGTCTCGTCCATGGCGCGCTGCATCGAGCCGGTGATCTTGTCGGCGTAGAGAATGACCCGGCCCTCGGCGTTCCGCGCGGCGCGGCCGATGGTCTGGATGAGCGAGGTCTCGGACCGCAGGAAGCCTTCCTTGTCGGCGTCCAGAATGGCGACAAGACCACATTCCGGGATGTCCAAACCCTCGCGCAACAGGTTGATGCCGACGAGCACGTCAAAGGCCCCAAGCCGCAGGTCGCGCAGGATTTCGATCCGCTCGATGGTGTCGATGTCGGAGTGCATGTAGCGCACGCGGACGCCCTGTTCGTGGAGGTATTCGGTGAGGTCCTCGGCCATGCGCTTGGTCAGCGTCGTGACCAGAACCCGCCGCCCCAGCTCGGCCATCCGCTTGGCTTCGTCCAAGAGATCGTCCACCTGCGTGTCCACCGGACGGATTTCCACCACAGGGTCCAAGAGGCCGGTCGGACGGATGATCTGTTCGACAAACACGCCGCCGGATTGCTCCAGCTCCCAGTCTTTGGGCGTCGCGGACACAAAGACCGACTGCGGGCGCATATCGTCCCATTCCTCGAATTTCAGAGGCCGGTTGTCCATGCAGGAGGGCAGGCGGAAACCGTGTTCCGACAGCGTAAATTTGCGCCGATAGTCGCCCCGGTACATGCCACCGATCTGCGGCACGGAGACATGGCTCTCGTCGGCAAACACAATGGCATTGTCGGGGATGAACTCGAACAGGGTGGGGGGCGGCTCCCCCGGCGCGCGGCCTGTCAGATAGCGCGAATAGTTCTCGATCCCGTTGCAAAAGCCCGAGGCCTCCAGCATCTCAAGATCGAAATTCGTGCGCTGCTCAAGGCGCTGCGCCTCAAGGAGTTTACCCTCGTCGGTGAATTTGATGAGCTGCTGTTTCAGCTCCTTCTTGATCCCCGCGATGGCCTGCCGGATCGTCGGTTTCGGCGTCACATAGTGGCTGTTGGCGTAGATGCGGACGTGTTCGAGCGTGTCGGTCTTCTTACCGGTGAGCGGGTCGAATTCGGTGATGCTCTCCAACTCCTCGCCGAAGAAGGAAAACTTCCATGCGCGGTCCTCCATGTGGGCGGGCCAGACTTCGAGACTGTCGCCGCGCACCCGGAAAGAACCGCGATCAAAGCCGGTGTCGTTGCGGCGATATTGCAACTCGACGAGTTCGCCCATGAGCTGGCGCTGGTCGTACTCCTGTCCCATTTGCAGGTCGATGGTCATCGCCATGTAAAGTTCGGGCGAGCCAAGGCCGTAGATGCAGGACACGGAGGCGACGATGATCACGTCATCGCGTTCGAGAAGCGCGCGGGTGGCGGCGTGGCGCATCCGGTCGATCTGTTCGTTGATCTGGCTTTCCTTCTCGATGAAGGTGTCGGAGCGCGGGACGTAGGCCTCGGGTTGGTAATAGTCGTAGTACGAGACGAAATATTCGACGGCATTTTCGGGGAAAAAGCCTTTGAACTCGCCGTAAAGCTGGGCGGCCAGCGTTTTGTTCGGGGCGAGGATGATGGCGGGGCGCTGAGTCTCCTCGATCACCTTGGCCATGGTAAAGGTCTTGCCCGTGCCGGTGGCGCCCAGGAGAACCTGATTGCGCTCGCCCGCTTCGATGGCGGCGGACAGCTCCGCGATGGCGGTCGGCTGGTCGCCGGAGGGCTCAAAGGCGCTGTGCATGATGAATTTCTTGCCGCCTTCGAGTTTCGGGCGGTGTTTCAGCTCCTTCGGCGGGTCGGTCATCAGGCGCGGGTCCATGGTGGTTCTTTCCATCGGGTGGGTCTTTGGGGGTGGTTAACAGATGATCCCTTTTTGTTCACGTTTCAAGTCTTGCGGGCAAGAGGGCTGAGGTTAACGAAGAGTTACCACTTTAAGGCGAATTATTTTCTATTTTTTACAACCATTGCGATATTTCCCCTTGTGCCGCGACCGTGTTCGGGCCTAACCTGTCATTGCAAGCAGCAGAAAAGACTGACCCGGCTGGTCGTGTACCACCCACCCCACCCCTCGCTCCCACGCGGCCGGTCGGGCAGTCACCCTAAACGTTTTATGCCCCGCCTTGGTTCGCAATGGCGGGTTTTCTTATGTCCAAGGCCGGATGGGATGCGCGAAGGGCTTGAAACGCTGTGAGGAAACGGGGATAACCGGCGCAAGGCAAAAAGGAGTCACCCGATGCGCGCTCGTATCTATCAGCCCGCCCGCAATGCCATGCAATCCGGGCAAGGCAAGACCAAGCAATGGCATCTCGATTATGCGCCGGCCTCCGCGCGTGACATCGATCCGCTGATGGGCTGGACCTCGTCGCATGACACGCAAACGCAGGTGCGGTTGAAATTCGACAGCAAGGAACATGCGATCGCCTATGCCAAGGAGCATGGCATCGAGTACGTGGTGCAAGAGCCGCACAAACGTCAGCACAACGTGCGTGCGGGCGGTTATGGCGAAAACTTCGCCACCAACAGACGCGCGCCCTGGACCCACTGATCCGGTGCGATACGCTTTGAGACGGCGCCGGTTTTACGGCGCCTCTTTTATGGCCGATATGGCCCAAGCGCGGTCCCTTAGCTCAACTGGATAGAGCAGCTGACTTCTAATCAGCAGGTTTGGGGTTCGAGTCCTCAAGGGATCGCCAATAAAATCAACTGCCAATGACGTCCGACATGGGGATTACGTCTTTGCGACAAAAGTCGGTTTTTTGAACCGGATGTCGGCGGAAGCGGATTCCTAGCTTGCAAGATTTTGGAATGGCTATCGCTCAAGACGACCTTGGCGTATTCACGAATACACTGAATTTCCGTGACGAACCTGAATTGCCCGAAATGAACCTGAGCCTCATTCCGACCGGGCGAGAGATCCTCTCTTCTTACCTTGCCCGTCTTGCCGCTGCCTGGAAAACCGATGCGCCGGAACTGGCCTATGACATGAGCGCGCCGTTCAAACGACTTTTGGATCAGGACGAGGAGGCGCTCGAATCTTTCTCTTATTGGGCAAGCTGTCTCCGGAAGTCATGGACGAGTTGCTGTCCTGGACGGGCTCTCAGAGAACGTTTTGATATCGGAGCGCGCTTGCAGGAGATTGCGGCCGACATTCTGGCGGGGACGTTTGACCAGCCGATGCGGGCACCATCGGCTTAGGATCTACAGTGTCAGCTGTGGCCCAATCCGGCAATTCGAGCTTTGCGCAGGGCAGGGCCGGTCCCAGGCCAAGCCTGCCATTGCCATCTTTAAAATCTGCCCCAGTCTGCGGATCCGAACTCCATGATCTCGACGTTACTCGGTCTCATACGACAACGATAACGACGGAGTTTAGGACCGCATCAGGTCACCGAATGGGCGGGGTCTATGGCGTTGTCAAGACAGCAGTTGCGCATCATATTTATATTACAAGATTACGCTGTAATCTCTTTCGCGCATGCATGAGTCTTTTTCGCGTCACTCTGTGTGCAACGTAGAGAATTTCATCTGATATCTCACCTGATTTACCCATCCCTCAATGCTGAATATGAAAAACCGTTTGTGAGTGCGGTTTGAGATACGGCAGCTGTAGTTGATTTACGGGGGGCGGTATGTGCGGTCGAGACATCCACACAATCTGAGACAGGGAGTGATGAGCGTCAGCTTGAGGAGGATTTGAAATTGTGTCCTTCTGCATGTCGCGCTGATCAACCTTTTGCCGGAAGTTTTGGTCTTGGTCGGATTTCGAGAGGCCAGAATGTTCTGAGTTATGTTTTTACAGGTCGATTTTTGACGTGCCTGGGACAGAGCTTTTTCATGGCAAAAGAGAATGTCGATACGGACATTTGCGACAGGTAAATTCCCGAAATTAGGCATGGACATGAGTTCCCCGACAGGGGCGTGTCAGATGTCATAGCTCAGACGGTTTCTCCAAGCACGTCCACTCTCATCCTGAATCGACCGGTTTTCAGGCCGGTCGATGGCGAGCGGAGAGAGCAGATATGAACACGGGGCTTCAACCCACGGTATCTTTTGACCTCAAGGGGCAAAAGGCAACGTCACTGCGCACGGCGGCAAAATCTATCGTGACTTTTGCGATGTTGTCGCTGGGGGTAGGTTTCTTTGCTCCGGCGAGCGCCAGCGCGCAAAGCTACGACTGGGTTGTCAACGTGACCGATGCAGGTTCGGACCCGACGGTTGCCGGCGGCGACGTGACCTATGACATCACGGTCAACAACAACGCTGCAATGGCCGGTGTCGGAGCGACCCCTGAAACCGTGATCGATCTGGACATTCCGTCGGGTGGCGTGTTGCAGGATGTGACCAACACGACCTGTGATCCGGCTCTTCCGATCACTGGGCCTGCGTCCGTTTCTTGTGTGATCCCGGCTCTGGTCGAGGACGAAACATTTGCCCTTTCTGCGATCGTGACTTCAACAGTTTCGGGGACGATTACCCTGTCGGGCTCCGTTCCGAGTGCCAATGATGTAGCGCCCTCCAACAACAGCTTCTCTGAAACAACGACTATTCTCAGTGGTGCCGATGTCGCTCTTGAGGTGACCGGGCCGACGGAAGCGAATTCCGGCGAGGTGGTCACCTACACGTATACGCTCGACAACAATGGTCCTGACACAGTGACAGAAGCTGTCGTCGAAATCCCGGCGATTACGGGGCTGACGTTCACCTCGGTGCCATCCTATTGTAGTGCCAGCGGCGGTGGGTATCTCTGTACGATCCCGACCGATATTCCGGATGGCGGTACATTTTCTTTCGATGTGACAGGGCAAGTGACCGCGGCGGGCACAGGATCGTCTTTGATCGTCTCCGGGACGGCTGACATCTCCGAGCCTCAGGACCCTCTCACCGATGACAACAGCGCCTCCCTGACCACGCAAATCAGCGACGGCAGCGATGTGCGTTTGACGAAAAGCAACTCTGCACCGGGAACGGTTCTGGTCGGCGATCCGGTTATCTTTACGCTCTCCCCGAGCTTCACAGGCGGGGTGCCCTATGGCCTTGAGATCACGGACATTGTGCCTGCCGCTTATCAGATTGACAGCGTCAACGTGCTGTCCGGCGGGTGGGAGTGCACGATCAGCGGCCAGGATGTGAATTGTACGCGTCTGTCCGACGGGCTTGCGGCGGGCACCAATGTGCCGCTTGGCGACATCTTGATCAACACCACGGCCATCGCGCCGGGCTCTGTCAGCAACAGCGCGACAGTGAGTTCTTCTGGCCCCGAAGATACGAACCTGAGCAACAACACCGACACCGACGGCGGCCGGACCATTGCGGATCCGGTGGTCGATCTGTCCGTGTCCAAAACCGGCCCCAGCCCGGCTCTGGTCGTGGTCGGCAATGAATATGAATTCAACCTACAGACACGGAACACGGGCAATGCCGATTTCTACGGCACGCTTTACATGACGGACAGCCTGCCCGCCGGAATGACTTATACGGGGTATGAGGGCAATGGGTGGACCTGTACGCCAGTGGCGCCGCAGGCCGGGCCGGTCGATGTGGTGTGTGAGCTTGTCTACGAAGCGGGCGTGTCGGGCGCTTTGGCGGCTGGCGACAGCACGCCTGTCGTGGTGATCCGCGCCGAGGCGACACAATCGGGCTCCTTGACAAACACAGCAAGCGTGTCCTCGCCGGAGTATCCCGGTGTCGGCAACTCCTCCAGCTATGAGGTGGGCAGCAGCGCAGAAAGCGCCTCTGCCGACATCACCGTGAATAAGACGGTGGCCGAGGCGACCGTAACCGTGGGTGAGATTCAGACTTATTATATCGAGGTTGTGAACAATGGTTCTGCCGCGTCGGCTAATGTAACCGTGACGGATGCATTGCTGAACCTGATCAACAATCAGGTCGGGGCGACAGACGCCGGTTTGGTGAGCATCTCCGCGCCTTCTGGTGCG
The DNA here is from genome assembly GCF_051054295.1 of Celeribacter sp. SCSIO 80788. Lineage (GTDB taxonomy): Bacteria > Pseudomonadota > Alphaproteobacteria > Rhodobacterales > Rhodobacteraceae > Celeribacter. Next base: position 3,744,063 of record NZ_CP150482.1, read on the forward strand.
GTGTGTGACAGCACGTCGCGCTGGCGGGGCAGGGATCTGACCTGCACATTCGCCGCCCTGCCGGTCTGTACTGCCGGAAGCAATTGCCCGATCATTGAAGTTCAGGTGCGCCCCGGCGGCAATGCCGGTCAACGCAGCAACACGGTTCAGGTTTTGTCGTCGAGCGTGGCCGACCCCGATCTGACCAACAACGACGATACCGTGACCTTCGACGTCGAGGCCCGCACGGATGTGACCGTGACCAAAACCGCGACGCCTGAGACGGCTGTCGTTGGCCAGAACCTCAGCTACGTCGTCACGGCGCTCAACCCGTCGACAGAGTTCTTCCTTAGCAACGCGCCGGATACGACGATTACGGATGTGCTGCCTGATGGACTTATCTTTGTCTCTGCGACGCCAACCGCTGGCAGTTGTTCGACCTTGCCGACCGTCGGAACCGAGACCACATCGGGCAACAATCAGGTTGTCTGTAATCTCGGCACGGTGACGTCCGGCGGTCAACAAGCCGTCGAGATCGTGGTTCAGCCGACGGAGGCGCTGGTCGGTGACGTGCTGGAAAACATCGCGACCGTGAGCACCAGCCTTGACGAAACCGATGACACAAACAACAGCGCCTCTGTCCAGACGACGGTGAACGCGCCCAGCTATGATCTTCAGGTCAACAAGGTCGATAGCATCGACCCGGTGGCAGTGGGTGAGGATGTGACTTATACGGTCACCATCCGTAACAACGGGCCTTCTGCGGCAGAGAACGTCACGATGAACGATCTCATGCCCGCGCAATATCTGAGCTATCAGTCTCATGATGCGGGTACAGGTGTTTGTGGCACAGTGCCGAGCGTTGGCCAAGTCGGCGGCACGCTGAGCTGTAGTTTCGACCGCATCGAAGCGGGCGGGTCTCGTGTGGTGACCATCGTGGCGCAGGGGGTGCAAAAAGGCACCGCGACCAATACGGCGAACCTGACTTCTCCGGGCATCACCAATGGCTACGATCCGCTTCCGGCGAACAACGAAGTGACTGAAAACACCACCGTGCGCACCCGCGCCGATGTCGAGGTTGTCAGCAAGATTGCAAGCAAATCTCCGGTCGAACTTCTTGAGACCTTCGATTTCGTCATCACCGTGCGCAACAACACCGGCTCCGATGGGGGCGTTGTGCTGGCCGAGGCGGATGGGGTCGAGGTGACGGACAGCCTGCCGGCCAATATGGTGCTGGCGGGGACGCCGTCGGTCAATGTGACCTCTGGCTCGGCAACGCTGCAAAGCTGTGACGGGGCCGCAGGCGGCACCAGTTTCACCTGTGAGCTTGGCACGTTCTCAAGCGGGGCTACGGCGGAAATCACGGTTCCCGTCAAAATCACCAGTGTGACCTCCGATCCGCAGAGCTTTACCAACACGGCAGAGATCACCACGACCTCGCTCGACGTCGATCCGAACAACAACGAAAACTCCGGCCCGGTCGATGTCGTGTCTTCTGCGCTCTCTGGCACGGTGTTCCGCGATTTCGATGACAATGGCGATTTCGATACCGACGACACCGGCGTGGCCGGGGTGACGGTGACGGTGACCGGGACGGCCTTTGACGGCACTCCTGTTTCTGCCTCGGCGACGACGGATGCCAATGGCGATTATACCATCGCGAACCTGCCGCGCGGCACCTACACGGTGACACGCGGAAGCGTGAGCGAGACTTATCTCGAAGATAGCCAAGCCATGAGTGGGTCCGAGGGCGGGAGCCCATCTGGCGCCACTGCGATTACGACGATTGATCTGCCGTCCGACACGGATGCCACCGATTACGATTTCACTCTCGTGCCGCAAGCGCGGATCGGGATTGCGAAACGTGTCAGCTCCGGCCCGACTTCTGCGGCGGATGGCTCCTTCACCGTTGGCTTCAGCTTTGTCGTGGAGAACTTCAGCCTTGAGCCGCTCGACACGGTGGTCGTGACGGATGCCCTGTCGGGAGCCGCACCGCTGTTCGGCAGCTATGCGAGCCTGTCCAATCCGGCGACGGATGACATGGTGCGCGGCACCTACACGATCCTCTCCGCTCCGGGCGGCTCCTGTGGCGCGCTGAACGCCGGGTTCAACGGCGAAGGCGATCAGACGCTGGTCTCCGGGGCGACGCTTGCGGCGGGGGCAACCTGTGAGATTTCCCTCTCGCTGCGCGTCCGCCCAGAAGTTCCGCTGCCGAGCGCTCAGGCCTCTGGCGGTGTTTATGAAAACCAGGCGACGGTGACGGGCAATGGTACGTGGACCGGGCAAACGCCGGGTGACAACCCGCTGCTCAGCGATGATTCCGACGACGGCACCGATCCGGACCCGAATGGCAACGGTCGCGCCGATGAGACGGGTGAAAACGACCCGACGCCGGTGACGCCGATCTATGAACCTGCCATCGCGCTGGTGAAATCTGCGACCACGGCGTTCTCCGATCCGCCGGTGCCGGGGGAGGAGATCACCTACAGCTTTGCGATCACCAACACCGGCTCGCAGACCCTGACCGATGTGACGCTCACGGATGCGATGCTTGAAGGTGTGGGGGTTCTGACCGGAAGCCCAATTGCGTCGCTGGCGCCGGGTGCCACAGACGACACCACCTATTCTGCCGTCTATAAATTGACGCAGGAGGACATCGACCGTGGGTATGTGGAAAATACCGCGCTTGTGACCGGCACCGATCCGTTTGACGAGGAGGTGACCGACACCTCCGGCACGTCGCAGGACAACGATACACCGACCACCACGCCGGTGGCGCGCACTGCGGCGATTGAGCTGATCAAAACCGCGGATGCGAGCAACGTGAGCGATCCCTCCGAAGTCGGCGAGATCGTGACCTACAGCTTTACGGTGACCAACACCGGCAACGTGACGCTGACCGATGTGACGCTTGCGGACATCCTTCCGGGGATCGTTTGGGAGACACCGGGCGCCAGCATTGCCGAAATGGCGCCGGGGGCTGTCGATACCGACACGTTCAAGGCGAGCTATGTGCTGACGCAGGCCGATCTGGATGCGGGCCAACTGGTGAATGAGGCGACGGTCACGGCAGACTCGGTTGTCGGCGAGGTCTCGGATACGGACGATGAAACCGTGCCGCTCGGTCAGGCACCGTCGATCGTTCTTGAGAAAACCGTCGACAATTCCGGTCTGACGCAAACCGTCGGGCAGGTGGGCGAGGAGCTTGAATACACGTTCAAGGTCACGAACACGGGCACCGTCACGCTGACGAATGTCACGATCACCGACCCGCTTTTGGGCGCCAATCAGATCAGCGAGGTGATCCCGTCTCTGGCCCCCGGCGAAGAGTACACCTTCACGGAGAAAGGCATTTACGCGATCACTCAGGTTGACATCGACGCGGGCGAAGTGCTCAACACTGCGACTGCGACCGGCACCTATGGTGAGGACGGAAATGGCGGCGATCTGACGGTCGATGACGAAGACGACGCGGTGGCGGAAACCGTCTTCATCGAAGCCATTCCTGAGACGCCTTGGGAGTTCGACACCGACGGTGGCATCACCACCTCGATGCTGGCGTCCGACAAGATCGGTCAGGAGCAGGCGACGCTCGACAATGTGACGATCACGGTCGTGGACAGCGATCCGGCTCTGACGCTCGATCCCTCCACGGGTCTCATCACCCTGTCCGAAGGCAATCCGGCGGGCACTTATGAGGTGACCTATGAGATCTGCCGCATCGACAATCCTTTGGTGTGCGATCAGGCGACGGAAACGGTGATCCAACGTCCGATCAGCGCGATTGAGGCGGTGAAGACGCAGGCGCTGACCGACAACGGCGACGGTGTCGATGGGGTTGGCGATCTGATGACCTACACGATCACGGTCGAGAACCTCGGCAACACCACGGTGAACGATGTGGCGCTCGAGGACACTTTCCTGACGCTGACCACCGGTCAGACGCTGGCCCTCGACAGCGGTCCGACCTTTGTGTCGGCGAGCGAAGGCTCTTCGGAAGGCACGTTGGTGATGGGCGAAACCGCCACTTACACCGCGACCTTTGAGCTGACCATCGAAGCGGTGGACGCAGGCGGGCTGTCGAACCAGATCCTCGCCACGGCGATGCCGGAGTACCCGGACGAATTCACCGAAGACCCGACCGAGGTGAGCGATCTCTCCGACGATGGCGACGATGGCGATGGCAATACCGTGGACGATCCGACGGAATATCCGCTTGAGCCTCTGCTCTATGACAGCGGTCTGGTGCTGCGCAAAACAACGCCGCGTGGCGTGGTGGAGCGCGGGTCCGTGGTGCCCTATACGATCACGGTGACCAATGAGAACCCGCGCACCAGTGGCACGATGGATCTCATGGACGTGCTGCCCGCCGACTTCGTCTATGTCGAAGGGTCTGCGACCTGGGACGGTGAACCGATCGACGTGGTGGTGCAGGGCAAGGTCGTGACCTGGCCCGGCGTCACCGTGCCGCCGCTCACCACCATCGAGGCGACGCTTTCGGCGCGGGTTCTGACCAGCGCGGATGTGGGCGATCACGTGAACCGGGCGCGCCTGCGCGATTCCGACACGCTTGAGCCTCTGTCCCCCGAGGCGACGGCCACCGTGACGATCTTCCCGGAACCGGTGTTCGATTGTGGCGATGTCTACGGCAAGGTGTTCAACGACCTGAACCGGGACGGCTATCAAAACGGTCCGGTCAGCCGGATCGTCGATGAGGACGCGATCTTCAGCGGCAAATACAGCGGCAAGGGCGATGCGCCCGTGGAGCTGGACCGCGAGATCGTCGAGAACGGCATCCCCGCCGTGCGCCTGACCGGTGTCGATGGCACGGTGATCACCACCGATCAATACGGCCGCTTCCATGTGCCCTGTGCGATGCTGCCGGAAGATCGCGGTTCGAACTTTATCCTGAAGCTCGACACCCGTTCGCTGCCGACCGGCTATCGCCTGACCACGGAGAACCCGCGTGTCGTGCGTCTCACGCCCGGCAAGATGACCGAGCTGAACTTCGGTGCGGCGCTGACCCGTGTGGTGCGTGTGGATGTGAATGCGCAGGGCTTCGCGCAAACCGCCTCCGGTCCGAAGATGACGCCTGCGCTCGAAACGGCGCTTGCAGGTCTGGTGCAGCAAATCGCTGGCGAACCCGTGCATCTGCGCATCGCCTATCACCTGCCGGATGAGGCGGGAGCGGATGAGAAACGTCTGGCGCGGCAATCCATGCGACAGGTCGAAAGAGAGCTGCGGGATCTTTGGAGAGAGCCGGGCCGTGTGAAACTGACCATCGAGAAAACCATCGTGAGGGTTGAGCAATGAGGACGCTTGGTATGAGCAGCAAACAGAAAACCTTCACGCGGATTTTGTGCGGCGGATCGGCGATCGCAATCAGCGCCGTTCTGTTGGCGGGGGAGGCGCGGGCGGAAACGCTTTGTGCCGAGGCGCTGGCGCCGCAGCCCGAAGGCTGTGAACGGTCCAATTCCGACGTGGTCGTGACCATGCCGGTGGGCAAGAACACCGAAATGGTGAAGGAAGTGATGGGATCGGATTTCGAAGCTCAGGGCTTTTCGATCTCCATCGACAAGACGCCGGTGGCGGGGGCGATGCCGCCCCCCGATCCACGCCGTCCGGCCGACATCCTGGCGGACAGGGCGGATGTCGACATTCGTTTCGACGGGCTGACGCCGCGCCGGTTGCTCAATGTCTCGACCGAGGATTTGCGCGCCACGTACCGGGCGGGCGAGGCGGTGCGGTTCCGCGCCTCCACCAACTACCCGGCCTATATTGCCCGCGCCGAAGTGCGGGTGATCGACACCACGGGCCGCACCCCACGCACGGTGGCAACTCTGCCGGTGGCGCCCAATGGCACGGTCAATTGGACCATGCCGGAGGACGGGCCGGACGAGATGGTCTATGTGGTGCGCGTCTATGACGCCAAGGGGCGCTACGACGAAACCTGGCCGCTGGAGCTGAACCGCAGCGAAGGCCATTTCGACACGCATGAGACCACCGGCGCGCCGCTGACGGCGGCGGGCGAGGGCGAAGATCGCACCCGCCAACGCGCCATTCCCATCGCGGGCGGCATGGTCACCGTGTCGGGCCGCGCCGATGCCGGTCAGCCGGTGCGCGTCATGGGCGAGACGGTTCCGGTGACGCCTTCCGGCCAATTCCTCGTGAGCCGGATCGTGCCGGCGGGCGAGCGTACGGTGGATGTGGAATTCAGCCGCTACGGGCAGCCGCAACAGATCTCCCGCAGGCTCGAAATTCCGGCGAGCGACTGGCACTATGTGGCCATCGCCGATCTGACCTTCGGGCATCGGATCAAGGACACGGAATCTGAGGCCGACCCGGATTACGAACGCAATTACGCCGAGGGGCGTTTGGCCTATTATGCTTCGGGGATCACCCGCAACGGCTGGTCGGTGACCTCGTCTCTGGACACGGGCGAGGGCGATCTGGAGGACATCTTCCGCCGCCTCGACGAAAAGGACCCGCGCTCGGTGATCGAACGTCTGGACCCAGAGGACCTCTATCCGACCTATGGCGACGACTCGACGAGCTATGACGATACGCCGACCTCGGGCCGGGTGTATCTGCGGCTGGAGAAAGACGACACGCGTCTGACCTGGGGCGACTTCAAGGCGGATGTGTCTGGTGGTGAGTTGTTGTCCAACACACGTTCGCTTTACGGCGCGGAGCTGCGCAGCGCGACGAGTGCCCGCACCGAAGACGGCGAAGCGCGGGTACAGGGGGTGCTTTACGGTGCTCAGCCCGACACTTTGCCGCAGCGCGACATTCTGCGCGGCACCGGCGGTTCGGTCTATTTCCTGACCCGTCAGGACCTCAATGGGGGCTCCGAGACGGTTAAAGTCCAGGTGGTGGACCCCGACACCGGGCGGGTGATCTCGACCGAAACACTTCTGTCTGGCGTGGATTACGAGATCGATTATCTGCAAGGCGTGATCACCCTGACCCAACCTCTGGGATCGTCCAGTTCCGATGGCGGTCTCGTGGGCTCCGGCACTGGCGCCTATGACGTCAATCTGGTGGTGCAATACGAATACACCCCGACCGTCGAGGATGTGGAGGGTTTCTCCTACGGCGGACGTATCGAAGCCTGGGCGACCAACGATCTGCGCCTCGGCTTTACCGCGATGAACGAGACCACCGGCGTGGCCGATCAGCGTATGGCGGCGGTGGATGCCTATTACAAATTCGGCAAATCGAGTTTCCTCGAGGTCGAAGTGGCGGGCACCGACGGGCCGGGGTTCAGCCGCAGCCTGTCGTCGGACGGCGGTCTGACCATCACCGAGGACGGTGTTTCCGGTCTTGAGGATGCGATGGCCTACCGCTTCGACAGCCATGTCGATTTTGCCGATCTCGGCCTGTCCACCGGCGGTTATGCCGAGCTTTATTACGAGCGCAAAGAGGCCGGGTTCTCGACCCTCAACGAGGACATCACCGAGGATCAGACCCTGATCGGGTTGCGCAGCGAGATCGAGGTGTCCGACCGGCTCAGCTTTGGCGTGCGGATCGAGGATTTCGACCGAGACGGTGGCGACAGCAAGGCCGAGGGCGAGCTGGGCGTCTCCTATGATCTGACGGACGCCTGGACCATCGAGGCGGCGCTTGGCCATCTGGATCAGACCACGATCGGCGATCCGACGGAAACCGGGGATCGCACCGATCTGGCGACGCGTCTGAGCTATGCGTTCAGCGATGACACCAAGGTCTGGGTCTTGGGGCAGGCGACGGTGGACCGCTCCGGCGGGCTGGAGCGTGACGACCGTCTGGGCTTTGGTGCGGCCACGCGTCTGGGCGAAAAGGTCAAAGTCTCGGGCGAGGCCTCCGACGGCACCGCAGGCTTTGCGGCCAACGCGCGTCTGGCCTATTCGCCGACCGCCGACAATGAGCTCTATCTCGGCTACACGCTGGACCCGACGCGGACCAATGGCGGCTATGAGCTTGTCGGCGAGGATCGCGGCAAGGTGGTGATGGGCGGGCGCTATCGCCATTCCCAAACCTTCTCGAGCTTTGCCGAAACTTCGATGGATTTCTTCGGCGAACGTCACGCCATGACGGACGCTTACGGGATCACCTATACGCCCAACGCGCGCTGGTCTTTCAGTGGCGCGATGGAAAGCGGCACGGTGCGCGACAAGATCAACGGCGACATCGAACGCGATGCCTATTCCTTCGGGGTGGCCTATACAGACGAGGATCGTCTGCGCGCGCGCGGTCGGTTGGAATATCGCACCGAAAGCGGCGATGGCGTGTCGCAGGATGCCGACACCTGGGCCTTTGCGGGCGGGTTCGAATACCATGTCAGCGAAAGCGCGCGGTGGCTCGGCAATGTCGATGCGCTGATCTCCGACAATGACGACGACAGCTTCCGCGACGGGGAATATGTCGAAGCCAGCCTCGGTTACGGCTTCCGCCCGATCGACAACGAGCGCCTGAACGTGCTGTTCAAATACACCTATCTCTACGACCTTCCGGGTGCGGATCAGGTGACGGCGAACGGCGATACCGAGGGCGACGCGCAGAAAAGCCATGTCCTGTCGATGGATGTCGATTACGACCTGAACCAGCACTTCACGCTGGGCGGCAAATACGGCTACCGCCGGTCCGAGGTCGCCCCACGCGACACGGAGGATTTCAGTTCTTCGACAGCGCATCTCGGCGTTATGCGGCTCGACTGGCACGTCGTTCACAACTGGGATGCGATGGCCGAGGGGCGCGTGATGTATACCGAAGAGAGCGAAACCTATGACACGGGGGCTTTGCTTGGGGTGTATCGCCATGTCGGGAACAATGCGAAAATCGGTGTCGGCTATGAGTGGGGGCAGGTGTCCGAGGACATGACCGATCTCGATTACGAAAGCTCCGGGGTCTTTTTGAACCTGATCGCCAAGTTCTGAGACTGACCTGAGACTGAAAATGCAAAGAGGGGGCCAAGGCCCCCTCTTTTATTCTATGTGCATTCCGGTGCTGAAATGTGTTTTCACAGTATCATCCAAATTGGGGTCTTCAAGCGACCAAGAGCCACAATGCGCGCGAAACAATTGAAGGGGATTGCCGGTCACCTTTTGACAGATCACTTTCGACGGCACGATTTCCCCCAGTCGTGAGAGACTGGTCGTCAATGTGTGGCCAAACAGATATCTGTCAGACTTGAAGCGCGGCAATGACAGGAGCAGCAGGCCCAGATCGGTATCCCCGTCATTCAGTTCAGACATGCGAAGAATTTGGAGGCATCCGGAGTTCAGGAACACGAGCGCGCCATGCTTGTAGGTTTTGATACCGGTTCTCGGCTGACCGTCCTGACGCAGGGCTATCAGGGATTTTGCATAGGTTTTCCCCACTTCCTGATAGATGCGGATCAGGCTGACATGCACGTGGCTCTCTGACGTCGCAGTACGGTGATAGAACAGGTAGTCACCACAATGTTGTGCCAAGGCATGCTCTTCGCGCATCGTGCGCACCATTGCCCGATTAAATGTATTGGCCATTGAAACTTCGAGATCGGTGGTCAGCTTTAGTGACGCACCCGCCACGTATTCGCTGCTTTCGGCGGGCTTGAATAACATGTCCAGCTCGACGTCGAGCGCCTTGGCGATGCGATTAAGCGTATGTGCGGAAGGAATGCTGCTGCCATTCAGATACTTGTTCAACTGCTGACGGTTGATGCCAATGTGATGAGCAGCTTCTGTCAACGTAGGATATTTCCCAAGCAGTAGCCTGAGGTTCTGTGCAATGTTTCGGGATGGCATTGTTTTCTCAGAAAAACAGTTTCGACGTTCTTCGCATCCATTTTGGTATACGAAAATTTTTCGACGAATACAAATGCTTATCGAGGCAGTGTGAGAGGAGCTTGTCTTGAGAGGGGGCGCGGGTCCCCGGGTGCGCGCCTGTTAAATCAAACGAAGGGCTCAATCCAAAGTGGACTACTTTTACGCCGTTCTCATGGACCCGTTTTGCGCCGCCCCAAACAAATGCGCAGCGGATGAGATGCGTTTCGGACTAATATCGAAAGCTCAGATCCTTGCCGACGCTTCTGAAACTCAGGGAGCTTGATCGGGTTGCCTAGGCCGTATGAGCTTTTGGAGACCCTTGCTGAACAAGCGTGCGCCAAAAGCGAGAGCCATGATCACGTTATTCATTGCCTAATGACGGGGTTGTCCAGGCGACCGTCGCCCCGGTTAATCCGTCTCACACGACATCGAAAACGACAGAATTTAGGATCGCATCCGGTCACCGTGCTGGCGGCGCCAATGAGGTGGCTAAGATTTTAGTTGCGCATGATATTTTGGGCATAAGACGACGGTGTAATCTCTTTCGCGTCATTCTGTGCGCCAGATAGAGAATTTCATCGAATATTTTATTTGGTTAACCAATTTCCCAATGCTGATTATGAAAAAACGTTTGTGAGTGCGGTTTCATACACGGAAGCTGTTGTCGATTTGCGGGGGCGACATGATTGTCGGACTATTACTGTTCAGTGCCGTGGTCGGGATCATTGCGGCAACGGCGGCGTTTTTCTTGGGGTTTTCTCTGAGCCAAATTGCTTTGACCTATATTTGCGCAGGCATGATTGCGATGTCTCTCGGGGCAATCTCTGTTGCTGCGATAGAGAAAATTAAATCTCGAAAACGCGATTGTTAAATCCCTTATTTAGAGTCGGTTTTTTGTCATTTGTCGAATGACAAGGACGTCTCTTTTGTCTGACGTCAGCACCTGTGGGGCAGATTTGAGGATTTGAACAAGAAACCCGGAGCATCGAAAGATGCAGCTGACAAGCTGGTCAAAACCTGCGCTGCAAGCCCCGCAAGACCTACGCGGCGGAGGAGAGGAACCGCATTGTTTTGGCGGGCCTTCGTGGCGAGCAAAGCATCTCGGCGCTGTGTCGCCGCGAGGGGGGGCGGAGAGCCTGTATTCCACTTGGTCGAAGGAATTGCAGTCAGAGGCCGTGGCTCGGACGGAATGCGTGGCCGATTGCGCCTTGGAAAACCCTCTGTTCAAAAAAGCATGACAGGGGCTGGTATTATCTCAGTACTATTCTGGCTGATTGCAGCCGCGCCCGCCATTGGTCCGTGGACAATGGTCGAGTGACACGATCGAGCTGGCCCTGACGGCATCGGGCTGTGGTCAGGCGGTTGTACGCCAGTGCATCACAAATCAGCACGCCCGCCAACCAGAGGTCAGCGGGCGTTGGTTTTTTCGTCTTGCGGAGCATTCCCGATCAGAAGGTGAAGGCAACCTCGAAGGACAGGCCGTAGCTGGACACATCCGTGTCCCCGCCCAGACCATCGACAAAGGCGGAGCCGGAGGACCGGACACCTTGTCCGTTGTCATAGCTCAGGCCGATGTCCATGCGGCCACGGTGACCTTCTTCTTCCGTGATATACGCGCTGGCGGCGCCGCTGCCCTTGGTGTGGCTATAGATCCCGGAAATCCCGAAATCGAGCATCAGATCGCCTTCGGGCACAAAGATAGGCACCTCGAAATCCAAGCCTACGGCAAGCTCGGTGAGGGTCACCTTTTGCTCAGGCACGACCGTGCCGCCACTGACATAGGCGTTCTGGGAATCGCTGACATGGCTTAGGGTCAGATTGGGTATGAGGGTCCAGCCCTTGTCCATCTCGACACGCCCCTGTGCCCCCAATGAGGCCAGCATACGGTCCCCCGTGAAGCTGCCGGTTTGACCGGTGGAGAGGGTGATGTCGTTGTCGGTCTCGCCGAACAACAGTCGGCCATCGACAAAGAACGGATGATCGCCGATCTGGGAGGCAAAATACGGGCCGACGAGCCAACCGGTGCCCTCAACCTTGGTGCCTTGCGAGTCCTCCTGTTCCGCCATGTCATATTGCACCATCGCGCCGAGGATTGCGCCCGAGGACAGCTTCGTGTGGTAGCCGAAAGACGCGAGGCCGTAGCTCATGTCCTCGGTGTCGCTGTCCGACCAGGACCCGGACACCGCCATCCAGAACGGACCGTTTCCGCGGGAACTGAGCGCGAACTCACCGCCGCCGCGCGAGACGCTGACGGAGGCATTGCCCCCGTTCTGACCGGTGACAAAACGGGAGACGTCCGGTTGGTTCTGGATCAGGCTGCGCGCACGGGCTTGCAAAAACTGCGCGATCGCTTCGCTTTGCTCCGCCGAGGTGTCGAGCTGCGCGATGGCCGAGGCCGCCACGGACAGTTCGCCCGTCATGTCACGCGCGGCGCCGTCCGCCACCGAGACGGTGACATCGCCGTGATCGTCCGGCGTGATGGGGGCCGAATAGACCGATCCGCTCCCCGTGAGCGCGCCCATCGTCGCGTTGGTGAGGGACACATCCGACGCCTCGAAGCCGGTGACATTCTCGGTGAAGGTGAAGGTCGCGACGAAGGTCTCGCCTCGTGTGATCGTCCCCGGAACGCCCGAGATTGTCAGACCCGGCGCAACGCCGTCGGGCACGACGGAAATGATATTCGAGGCGACGTTGGTATTGTCCGCCGCGTCGAGCACCGTGTTTGCACCAAGCTGGATGGACTGAGCGAAATCCGTCCCCGTGGCTTGCATTGTGTAGGTGTCGCCGCTGCCCGAGAGCGAGGCCAGATCGACATTCGTGGTGACGAAATCGCTCAGGTCCAGACCGGTCACATCCTCGTCGAACGTGATTGTCACCGTGTAGGGCGTTCCCGGAAAGTCCGGTGTTGCCGTCAATGTCGGCGTCGGATCGGTCAGATCGGCGGTGTTGGTGACAGCCGTTGCCGCCGTGTTGCCGAGACCGGACAGATCCGTCACGGCATTTTCGGCGAAATTGACCGTCACGGTGCCGTCTGTGTCGGGCGTGATCGTCGCCGTGTAGATGGTCGCACTGGATTGTTGCAGGTCGGAGGCCACGCCATTGGTGACAGAAATGTTGCCCAAGGCCAGCCCGGTCACCTCTTCGGAGAAGGTGATCGTCAGCGTGAAGGGCGCGTTCACCAGACCGGACGGCACATCAAGCGTCACCGTCGGGCGGGTGATATCCGCCGTGGCGCTTGCCGTGTTGGAGGCGATGTTGTCGTTGCCCGCCGCATCGGTCGCGACACTTGCGGGGACAGACACGGTGACCGTGCCGTCGGCGTCGGGCGTGATCGTCGCCGTATAGAGCTGCGCGGAGGCGGCTTGCAGGTCAGAGGCGGTGCCGTTCGTCACGGTGATCCCGCCGAGCGAGAACCCGGTCACATCCTCGTCGAAACTGATCGAAGCCGTGTAAGGCTGGCCCGGACCGTTGTCGATCAAACTGACCGTCGGGGTCGGGTCGGTCAGATCGGCGGTGGTGCTGACGGCCGTTGCCGCCTCATTGCCGAAACCGGCCGCGTCCGTCACGAGGTTCTCGGCGAAACTGACCGTCACGGTGCCGTCCGACGTTGGCGTGATCGTCGCTGTGTAAACGGTCGTGCTGGTTTGCTGCAAATTCGAGGCTGCACCATTGCTGACCGAAATATTGCCCAAAGTCACCGCGCTCACCTCCTCGGAGAAGGTCATCGTCAGCGTGAAGGGGGCGTTCACCAGACCGCTCGGCACATCGAGCGCCACCGTCGGATGGGTCACATCCGCCGTGGTGCTCACCGTGTTGGAGACGGTGTTGCCATTGCCTGCCGCATCCGTGGCCGCGCTTGCGGGGACAGACACGGTGACCGTGCCGTCGGCATCGGGCGTCACGGTGGCCGTGTAGACCTGTGCCGAGACGGTTTGAAGATTCGAGGCCGTGCCGTTCACAACGGTGAAATCGCCAAGCGCAAATCCGGTCATGTCCTCATCGAAGGTCACGGTCACATCGAAGGGGCCGCTCACCTCGGAGGGGATCGCGGAAAGCACAGCGCTCGGCGCCGTCACATCGCGCGTGCCGCTGAGCGTTGCCCCGGTTCCGGAATTGCCGACCTGGTCAACAGCGGCGGCATCCGCAACAGCGACTTGAAACGCACCTGTCGAGCTGAGGGTCAGATCGGCGGTATAGGTCGACCCGCTGCCGCTGAAATTCGAAAACGACCCGGTGCCCGAGCTGAGGGTCAGATCGCTCACGTCGAAACCGGTCACGATTTCGGAAAAGGTGAAGGTGAGCGGGATCACGGAACTGTTGGTCGGGAAAGAGGATGAAGAGATGATCGACATCGTCGGGCCCACATTGTCAATGTAGTAGCGCTCAGTGGCACCAATCACTGTGAAATCGGTCATGGCGTTGCCCGCCGTGTCGGTGATGGTGGCAGTGCTGCGTGGAGCAAGCCACACACTGCGTGTGCCGTCGGTCTCCGGATAACTAAACCTTACCGTATACCGATAAGCGTTGGGTGAAACGCGAGATGCAGTATAGAATGTAATAGCGAGACCGCTAAGACTGGTGAAGACGTTAAAATCAGCAAGGTTTATGTCAGAGATGTCTTCGGTGAAGGTGATCTCCCATGTAAGTTCCGTGTCGTTGGTATATTCGTCCGAAGGATCATAGCGGGTGATCGATTGGATGCGTGGCGGCGTTGTATCCGTCGCCTGCGCCTTGGCTGTCTCCGTGAGTGCTGTGATGCAACAGAGCGCAATCAAAGCCAGTGACATGTGTTTTAGAAAACGTCGTGCGGTCATTTTCTTTACCCCATAAAACTGGGGCATGAAGAACAAACAACATACCCCAACGGCGACGCAATCTTTCGATCACGCCACAGACATTGGGCCAGTTGCTTGCGACGGGGGTGCACATAATGCGCACCCGGATCTTCCCGAAACCGACATCTTACCGGTGAGGCCATTTACACCGGAGGTTCTCAAGCGTCGCCAAAATCCACTTTTGAGGACAGGAGAGAAAGCACTTGTTGATCTGTTTCAGGAAATCGCTGTTTTGTGCTGCGTTTTGGTCACAGCTTTCGAAACCGCACAGACTGTTTCTGCCACTGGACTGCTGAATTTGAACGATTTTGCGTCACGGCCTTCAATCCGGTCTGTTCTTACGCAGCGGCCGCCGAGGTGGTTATTTTGCTATGAGCCGCATGGTCAAAGACGCAGCACCGTTTTGGATCTCGAAAAGGCGGTCTATGTTCGGATGTGCGCCGGGTCGGTTTCGCGCGTCCTCGGTATGTTCCGCAAAGACAGCCAGCCCGTGTGCCGCAGCTTCGGCATTCAGAACCCCATAGGTCTCGAACAGATATTGGTAGACCGCCAAGGACCCTTGCTTGCCCGGTTGGTTCTCGATGGACGCGACCATATCGCCTGCGGCATCCACCATCTCCAATCTTTCGATCCCGTCAATGGACGGCAGGTTCTGAAGGTTCTCCTTAAACGAGGAAACGGGCTGAATCATCGGTCTGTCCTTTCAATTGCTCTTCCGACCCGCCCATATCAAACCAAAGACCGCCACGCCAAGGTCGCAAAGTCGCCATGGCAAAATTGGATCAGCACATCGGCCCCTTCACGTCTGAAGCGGCAACGCATGTCAGGATCGGGGAAGCCGATCTACAGCGAAGCCCAACCCAGAGAATGCCACAAAGGGCCGTCATAATTCATGACGAAACCGCGTCATAACGAGGCTTCTGGCCTTGCTCACCGCCCTGCGCAGATCACCTCCCTGACCAAGTGTGACAGCGATGGCACTGGCCATTTGACATCCGGTTCCCCGAAGCGAGAACCCGTACCGGGGGCCGCGGAAAATCTGACGTTTTTCGGTCTGAATATAAAGCCTGTCTTCGCAGAATGTTTCGGCCTCGTCATGCCCTCCCTTCACCAAAACCGCTCTGCAACCGCGGGTCATGAGCGCCTCTGCGCATGTGGCCTCATCGCACTCATCCTTGAGCCCCAGCCGGGAGGACAGCATCCGGAGTTCCGGCAGATTGGGGGTAAGAAGCGTCGTGCGCGGGAGGAGATCCGTCAGAAGCGCCTCCATGCCCGCGCCGTCAAGTAATGCGCGCCCCGAGGTTGAGGCGAGCACAGGGTCCAGCACAAGTGGAGCCGCGGGCAGGCTCTGTGCCACCGCGGAGACAATCTGCGCGGAGCCGAGCATCCCGATCTTGACCGCATCCACGCCGGAAGCCCCCTTCACTTGTTCCGCAACGAGTTCGGGTGACATCATCTGGACCGCGCTGACGCAGGCATCTGTTTGGGCTGTGACAGCCGTCACTGCGACACAGGTCTCGGCCCCCATGCCCGCGACCGTGGCGATGTCGCGGGCCAGACCGGCCCCGCCGCTGGAATCCGTTCCTCCGATCAGAAGCACCCGCACGGTCATGCGCCCACCGCACAGATCACGATCCGGCGATGGCCGCTGTCATCCGCCAAATCTCTTGCCGCACGCCATGCCCGCAGACCGCTTGCACAGAGGAAAACCACGCGTCGATCCGGGGCGGGGCCTAGCTGCGCCGGATCTATGATGTCGTTCTTCCGCAGATCGACAAGAAGGTCATCCTTTTCGATTTGCCCATGCGCGATGATCTTGGGGAAAATCTCGTCGGGTTCGTGTGCCCCGTCAAAGCTGAATTGCGAGATGCGCCAGGTCGCGAAGTCGACCGACAGCACCTTGCCGAGCGGCGAAGGCGCGTGATGCAAGAGGATCGAGAGGGCCATCTGTGCCTGCATCGCGCCGAGAGTGGCAACAGCCGGGCCCATCACCCCATCCGTCGCGCAGTTTGCGGCAACGGCGGGAGGGTCCGGGAACACGGCGCGCAGGCTGGGCGATTTGCCGCAAAAGCCGCCGACATATCCCCGACGCCCCAGCACAGACGCGCTCACCAGAGGTTTGACGGCGGTCTGACAGAGGTCGGAAAGCGCATAGCTCACCGCAAAACTGTCGGCGGCATCGATCACCAGATCGGCCCTGTCGATTTCGCGCTGCGCCGCGACCGGATCGAGCCGCGCTACGTTTGCCTGCACATGGCAGTCGGGATTGAGCGCTTTCAGATGTCGCGCGGCGATTTCTGCTTTGGGCTGACCTAGGTCGTCCATGCGGTAGAGCGTTTGGCGATGCAGATTGTGAACCTCGACCACGTCGGGATCATAGAGGGTGATCGATCCCACACCAGCCCCGACCAAGAGCGGCAAAAGCGCGGACCCCAGCCCGCCAGCTCCAGCCACCAGAACCTTTGCTGCGGTGAGATGCGCCTGACCTTCGGCGCCAATCTCCGGCAGGCTGATCTGTCTGGCATAGCGGTTCATCTGACATACTCCCGCGTCGCTTTGATCCACTCTGCGCAGCGTGCCTCGGGGTCGGGCGCGGTGGCAATGTCGGTCACGACGGCGGCGCTGTCCGCCCCCGCTTCGAACAGGCCGGGCAGGCGCTCGGGCGTCAACCCGCCGATGCCGACGAGCGGAGTGTCTCCGGCGGCTTTCTTCCACGCCCGCACCCGGTCCAGCCCCTGCGGCCCCCATTTCATTTTCTTCAGAAGCGTCGGATAGACCGGCCCCAAGGCGACATAAGCCGGATCATGCGAGAGGGCACGGTCAAGCTCCGCTTCGTCATGGGTGGAGAGGCCAATGCGGATACCGGCGCGGCGCAAAGCGGGGAAATCGGCGGTGTCCATGTCCTCTTGCCCAAGATGGACGAAGGAACAGTTGAGATCGAGCGCCATTTGCCAATGGTCATTCACCACAAGCTGGGCGCGATGCACCGCGCAAAAATCGCGAGCGCGTCGGATTTGGCGATGCACTTCCTCCTCAGGCTGATCCTTGATCCGAAGTTGCACGAGGCGCACGCCCTGCGGGACAAGCAATTCGAGCTGCCCGACATGACCGGTGATGAGATAAAACGGATCGAGGGTCATGCCAAAAGCTCCGCCATGCCAAAGATGGGGGTTGAGGCCTCAGCCATATCGCGGCGCGGCATGAGGCCCGCATCATAGGCTTGATGCCCGGCGGCAATGGCGCGGGAAAACGCTTCAGCCATCGCGACGGGATCGAGCGCCTTGGCAACGGCGGTGTTCAGGAGCACGGCATCGAACCCCATCTCCATCGCCTGCGCAGCCTGAGACGGCGCGCCGATCCCGGCGTCGATCACCAGAGGCACATCGCGGAAATGCGCCCGCATGCTCCGTAGCCCCTCGATGTTGCGCAACCCTTGGCCGGAGCCAATCGGCGCGCCCCAGGGCATGAGCAGACGACATCCGGCCTCGATCAGCTTTTCACCGACGATCAGGTCTTCGGTCGTGTAAGGGAACACCTCGAACCCGTCGGCACAGAGGATGCGGGCGGCTTCGACCAGTGCGAAAGGATCGGGTTGCAGCGTATCGGCATGGCCGATCACTTCGAGTTTGATCCAAGAGGTCCCGAACAGCTCACGCGCCATATGGGCGGTGGTGACCGCCTCACGCACGGTATGACAGCCCGCGGTGTTGGGCAGGATGCGACAGCCGCTGTCTTTGAGGATGGCGCGAAAATCCGCACCTCCCGCGCCTTCGCGGCGCAGCGAGACGGTAATGACCTCTGTCCCGGAGGCAGCGATGGCTGCGCGCAAAATCTCGGGGGAGGGATATTGCGCCGTGCCGAGCATCAGGCGGTTTTTCAAAGGAATGTCGTAAAACATGTCTCAGCCCCCCTGCATCGGAGAGAGGAGTTCGACCTTCATCCCGGCACTCAGTTTGAAGGCGTCACGCGCGTCACGCGGCACGAATTGCCCGTCGACGGCGGAGGCGACAGATTGCGCGTCAACCGTCTGTTCCGTGATCAGTCCGGCGAGCGTGTCGGCGGCGGTCTCGATGGGATGGCCGTTCAGATCAATGCGCATGGGCGTTCTCCTGTGTCAGAAGGCTGGCAAGCTCCATCGCCAGAACCGGGGCCATCAGGAACCCGTGGCGATACATGCCGTTGAGATGCAGCGTGTCGCCGATGCGACGGATCGCCGGAATATTGTCGGGGAAAGAGGGGCGCAGACCGGTGCCGGTGGCGATCACCTCGGCCTCTGCAAACGCCGGATGAAGACTATAGGCCGCCGAGAGCAATTCCATCGTGGCGCGTGCCGTGATCGGGCCTGCGCGGTTGCTTTCGACCATGGTCGCCCCGATCATGAAGCGCCCCTCGCCACGCGGGACGATGTAACAGGGAAAGCGCGGATGGAGCAGGCGGACAGGCCGCGAAAGCGAGATTTCGGAGGTATGAACCTCAAGCATCTCGCCCCGCACCCCGCGCAGATCGGGGAGTGCCCCGGTGCAGGCCATGCCCCGACAATCGACCACGCGCCCTTTTGGGGGGCCGTCGCGAAAGATCACCCCCTGCGTTGCGAGGCGATCCTTGAGCGTTGCAAGGGCCGCCTTTGGATCGAGATGCGCCTCACTGTCGAAAAACAACCCACGGGCAAACCGACCTTCGAGATCGGGTTCGAGATCCCCGGGGCTGACCCAGCGATGCGCGCGGGTGGCACGGGCGAAGCGGTCGAGTTCCTGCGCATCGCGGGGCGGTGCGACGACCAGCGTGCCGTACCGCGTGACATCGACATGCGCGGCCCACCAGTCGATGGCGGCCTGTCCGCGTGTGACGATCACCTCGGGCGCGCTTTCGCCTTCGCAGAACGGGGCCAACATGCCCCCCGCCAGGCGGGAGGCCGGGGGCGGGGCGTCCTTGGCGTCGATCACCTCGACCTCATGCCCCGCCTCAATAAGCGTAGTGGCGGCGCAAAGCCCCGCCACGCCGGTTCCATGGACAGAAATCATTCCGCAGGTTCCTGTGCCTGTTCCTCTGCCGGAAGATAAAGTGCGCCGCCTTCGCGGAATTTCTCTGCCATGGCCGCCATGCCGTCTTGTTTTGCGGCTTCGGCGCGGATGTCGTGAGAAATCCGCATGGAACAAAATTTCGGCCCGCACATGGAACAGAAATGCGCCACCTTATGCGCCTCTTTCGGCATGGTCTCATCGTGCATTTCGCGCGCCGTATCCGGGTCAAGG
Organism: Celeribacter sp. SCSIO 80788; assembly: GCF_051054295.1. Classification (GTDB taxonomy): domain Bacteria; phylum Pseudomonadota; class Alphaproteobacteria; order Rhodobacterales; family Rhodobacteraceae; genus Celeribacter. The sequence goes on from NZ_CP150482.1 coordinate 3,763,917, forward strand.
CCGAGGTTGAACTGATCCTCCCAACGGAATTCGAACCGCGCGCGTGACAAAGCATCGTCACGGAGCTGCGCACCGGGATGGCCTTTGGCGAGATCGGCGGCATGGGCGGCGAGTTTATAGGTGATCACCCCGGTTTTCACATCGTCGCGGTCGGGCAGGCCAAGGTGCTCCTTGGGCGTCACGTAGCACAGCATCGCAGTGCCGAACCAGCCGATCATCGCCGCGCCGATGGCGGAGGTGATGTGATCGTACCCCGGCGCGATGTCGGTCGTGAGCGGTCCGAGCGTGTAGAAGGGGGCCTCATGACAATGCTTGAGCTGTTCGTCCATATTCTCCTTGATCTTGTGCATCGGCACGTGACCGGGGCCTTCGATCATCACTTGGCAATCCTTGGCCCAGGCGATTTTGGTCAGCTCACCCAAAGTGCGCAGCTCGGCGAATTGCGCCTCGTCATTGGCGTCGGCGATGGAGCCGGGGCGCAGCCCGTCACCCAGCGAAAACGACACATCATAGCGGCGGCAAATGTCGCAAATCTCGTCGAAATGCTTGTAAAGGAAGCTTTCGCGGTGATGATGCAGGCACCATTTTGCCATGATCGAGCCCCCGCGCGAGACGATGCCGGTGACGCGTTTGGCGGTCATCGGGATCATGTGGAGCCGCACGCCCGCGTGGATGGTGAAGTAATCGACGCCTTGCTCGGCCTGTTCGATCAACGTGTCGCGGAAGACCTCCCAGGTCAGGTCTTCGGCAATGCCGCCGACCTTTTCCAGCGCCTGATAGAGCGGCACGGTCCCAATGGGGACAGGCGCGTTACGGATGATCCAGTCACGAATGTTGTGAATGTTGCGCCCGGTGGAAAGGTCCATCACCGTGTCGCCGCCCCAGCGGATCGCCCAGACCATTTTCTCCACCTCTTCCTCCATCGAAGAGGTGACGGCGGAGTTGCCGATATTGGCGTTGATCTTCACCTTGAAATTGCGGCCGATGATCATCGGTTCCAATTCGCGGTGGTTGATGTTGGCAGGGATGATGGCGCGGCCTTCGGCGATCTCTTGGCGGACAAACTCGGGCGTGACCAGTTCGGGCAGGGTGGCCCCGAAGCCTTCGCCATCCGTCTTCGCGCCCGACAGACGGCCTTCGTTCTCGCGGATCGCGACGAATTCCATCTCCGGCGTGATGATCCCGGCCTTGGCATAGGCAAGCTGGGTCACGGCGCGGTCGCCCACGGCACGCAAGGGCGCGCGTTGATGCGGGAAGGCGGGCGTCAGACGTTCGCCGGTGGCAAAGCCATTGTCGGCCTCGGTCACCGCACGGCCCTCATAAGCTTCGATGTCACCACGCTGATGTTGCCAGCCGCCGCGCACATCGGGCAGGCCCTTGGCAATGTCGATCTCGGCGGCGGGATCTGTGTAGGGGCCGGAGCTGTCATAGACCCGTAGAGGCACCTCCCCCGTGACCGCGATTTCACGCAATGGCACGCGCAGCTCATGCAGATCGCCATGCACATAGATTTTCTGCGAGGCGGGCAAAGCACCGGTGGTGATGGTCGGGATCGTGTCTTTCATTTCGGTCTCCTCAAACGATGAGACCCAAGTGAAACGGGTAGCAGACATGGACCGCCGCCCGATGCGTCCAAACGCAATAGGGCCATGCGGCCCGAAAGGACCGCCCCCATATTTGAGATGCGTGTGATGCCCTTCGGTCTTCCTACGCCAGTGTCAACTGGGTCAGGTTCTAAGGGTCGCGTCACCTCGGGCGGGTTTGCCGCCGTCAATCAGCCTCTCAGTCCCTTGGGCGGGACTCCCCTGACGTGGCTGCATAGTTTGATTTCGGTTGGGACATGTCAACCAGAAATGTGAGGCTGGAGTCGTATGTTTGGAATGAGGAGCGTCAGTTTCGGTATGGTAGCTGCCCTTTGCAAAACTCATTGGAATGTCCGAGTTGCGCTGCGACCGGTCATCCGATGCGTTTTCTGCGACCGTCTTGGAAACCGGAACCAAACAAAGCCACGGTGAGAAGGTCGTCAAAGACATCCGCCGAGGAGAAGATCGGGATCGTTCTGGACGGCCTGAAAGGCGAGGACAGCATAGCTGAGCGGTGTCGGCGTCCTGAACTGCGGGGCGACCGCGCCCTCGCGCAGATACTTTCCGATGGTGTTGCGAGACAGGCCCGAGCGTCAGGAAATTTCGCGAATTGTCCTTCATGTCACATAATGCCCAATGTCGAATGGCACTCGAAAATCACATGCCGATCACGCCATATCTCGTCGACTGAAATCGGCAGGGCAACGTGTTTACGTGGATCAATTCGCAATGAAACTTTGAGGCCTACCGGGCAAGTTCTCATCGAAGACCAACACTTTAGAAACTGATAGGCGGGGTGGTTGCAGACGCGTAGAAGAATGCGTCTTGACAGCTAAAATAATATAAATAACAGTTGTGAAATAAATAACAAACCAAAGACTCGCGCAGGGGAGAGGAGCCTCGGTGAGTGGCGCGCATATCCGGCGCGGGTTTGGAGTTGGTTTCTCTGGAGGAGAGGGGCCTGAAATTGAGCATGCGTGGAGGTATGCTCGCAATGGGAGGAAACTATGAAAAAACTTATGCGCGGCCTTTCGGTCGCAGCCTGTGGCATTGTGTTTGGCACAACTCTGGGCGCAACAAGTGTATCGGCTCAAGACGCCGTTCCTGAGATCAAGGACGAATATCGCTTCGTGATGATCCCGATCCTGGCGCAGGCTTGGTTCGACATCGTGCATGATGCGGCGGCGGATTCGGCGGAACAGTTGAGCGCCCAGCTCGGCACCAAGATCACCATCGATTACCAAGCCCCGGCGCAGGCCGATCTGGTCGAACAAAACACGCTTTTGGAGCGCGCCATCGCGACCAAACCCGACGGCATCGCCATCGACGCCATCGACGTGAACGCCAGCATGCCGATCCTCAACGAAGCCCGTGATCGCGGCATCCCGGTCGTGCTTTTTGTCTCGACCGCGCCGCAGGGCTCGCAATTCACCTATATTTCCAACGACTTCTACGATCAGGGGCGGATTTTGGGCGAGGAGCTTTTGAAGCGTATCGACAACAAGGGCAAAATTGCGATCCTGCACGGGGTGCCGACCAACTCCGCCCATGCGGACCGCTATGACGCGCTCAAGGACCTGTTCGCGCAATACCCGGATGTTGAGATTGTCGACGAGGGCTTCGATTATGACGATGTGCAAAAGGCCCAGACCGAAGCCTCGCGCATGTTGGCGGCCAATGCCGATCTCGACGCCATCGCCGTGGTGGATGCCGCGGGTCCCGTTGGCGTCGGACTGGCGCTGCGCGAAGCGGGGCGTGTCGGCGAGGTGCAATTCGTCGGCATCGACGATGTGCCGCAGCTTCAGGAACTGATGCGTGACGGGGTACTCGATCTCTCGATTGCCACCCGCCCTCGTATGATCGGCGAATGGTCCACCGTGGCGCTGATGCTTCAGAACATGGGCGTGGAAACGCCGTCCTGGATCGACACGGGCATCGGTTACATGACGCCCGACATGGTGGCGAACGGCAATATCGACGGTTTCTGAGATCCGATTGTCGGACATGACACCGACCGGGCGCATCTCTGCGATGCCCCGGTCTCACTCTCAGGCCAATCTCAGGGAGACGCGATATGAGTCTTTTGGAAGCCCGTGGCATCACCAAACGCTTTCCCGGCGTGGTGGCGCTTGATGCGGTGGATTTGCGGTTCGAACGCGGCGAAGTGCATTGCATCGTCGGCGAAAACGGCGCGGGGAAAAGCACGCTGGTCAAGGTGCTGACCGGCATCTACCGACCCGACGAGGGCGATCTGCACTATGATGGTGCGACGCCTCCGGCGATTGGCTATGTGCCGCAGGAACTGAATCTGTTCGACCATATGACCGTGGCGGAAAACATGTTCCTGCCGCTGGAAAATGGCGCGCTGTTCCGGCGCAAGGCGCTTGAGAAGGCGGCACAGCCCTTTCTCAAGGACCTGAAGATGACCTGTGCGCCGGATGACATGGTGCGCGACATTTCGGTGGCTGAAAAGCAGCTTTTGCAAATCGCTCGCGCGCTGGCGAGCCGCCGATCCGATATTCTCATCCTCGATGAACCGACCGCCTCTCTGACCGCGACCGAAATCGAACGGCTCTTTGCGATTGTCGAAGAGTTGCAGGCCCGCGGCACGGCGATTGTCTTCATCACCCATCGGCTCGACGAGGTGATGCGGCTGCATTCCGTGGTCTCCGTGCTGCGCAACGGCTGTGTTGTGGGTAACTCCGATGGCGAGGAGGTCTCCGAGGCCTGGATCGTCTCCAAGATGACCGGCAAGGAGATGGATCTGAGCACGCTCTACCGTCCGCGTACCCCGCGTGGCGACCGTGTGTTCCGCGTCGAGGGGCTGGCTGGCGACGGCTTGGAAGAGGTTTCTTTCGATCTTCACGCGGGTGAAATCCTCGGCTTTGCCGGGCTGGTGGGCGCCGGGCGTTCCGAAGTGCTGCAAACGCTCTTCGGGATGCGCAAACCGACAGCGGGGCAGGCGTGGTTCGACGGTGAGCCATGGGTGTTCAACAAACCGGCGCGGGCGATTTCCAAGGGGGTGATGTATCTCTCCGAGGAACGCAAGGCACATGGGATTTTCCCGCATATGTCGGTGCGTCAGAACGTCGGCGCAGGCTTGCTGCGCGACGTGGCGCGGCTGGGGGTGGTGTCGGACGCGCGTGAGGCGCAGGCCGCCGCCAAGATCATCGGCGACTATCGGGTCAAAACCGCCTCGGCTGACACCAAGATCATGAACCTCAGCGGCGGCAATCAGCAAAAGGTGCTGATCGGGCGCGGCCTCATGGCCAACCCGCGGGTGATGATTTTCGACGAACCGACGCGCGGCATCGACGTCAACGCCAAGGACGAGATCTACCGCCTGATGCAACGGGTGGCTGAGGAGCAACGGATCGCCGTGGTGCTGATCTCCTCGGAAATCGAAGAGCTTTTGAAATGCAGCAACCGGGTTCTGAGCCTCTATGACGGGCGGATCAACGCGGAAATTGCGGCAGAGAATTTGAGCGAGGAACGCTTGCTGTCCTCGATTATCAATACGGGCGGCGCCTTTGATGCGACGACCGCAAACAGGGAGGAAGCCCATGTCTGACGGGCTGGTGAACATGACGCAGAGACGGGGTTTCAATCTGAAAGACGGCGGCCAGATCGTCGGGGTTCTGATCGCTTTTGTGGTGATCTGTGTGGTCGCGTCTCTGGTCGCGCCGCAGTTCCTGACGAGCTACAACATGACGATCATTTCCCGCGATCTTGCCTTTATCGGCATTGTAGCCATCGCGCAGGGCATGTTGCTTTTGCTCGGCGACATCGACGTTTCCATCGGCGCAATCGCGGGGCTGTGCGGCATCGTCTGCACCAAGCTTCTGGTCGATGCGCAGCTCGATCCGGCGCTCGCCATTTCGGCGGGGCTGGCGGTCGGGGCCATTGCGGGTGCCATCAATGGTACGATCATCACCATGTTTAACCTGAACTCTCTGGTGGTGACCATCGGCATGCTCAGTGTCTATTCAGGTCTCAACCTCTGGATCACCAAGGGCCGCACCATCGTTGGCCTGCCGAAAGAGGTGACGGTTCTGGGCGGCGGTACGCTCATGGGTGTGCCGGTGCCGGTCTATATCATGGCGGGCGTGTTTCTCGTGATCCTGTTCCTGACCACGAAAACGGTCTACGGGCGGCGTCTCTATGCCGTGGGCAACAGTCGCGAGGCCGCCAAGATCATCGGCATCCACGAACAACGTGTTCGCATCACCGCCTATGCCGTGGCGGGCGCATTGGCCGGGCTGGCGGGGATGCTGTTGTGCTTTCGCCTTGTGTCGGCGCAGGCCTCGATGGGGCAATCCTGGCTTTTGCCGTCGATTGCCGCGCCGGTCATCGGCGGGATCGCCACCACGGGCGGGATCGGCACGATCTGGGGCGCACTTCTGGGCGCGGCGATCATTGCTGTGATCGGCAATGTGATCGTGCTGGGCGGTGTCGACGTCTACCTGCAACAGGTGGTCACGGGTGCGATCGTGGTGATCGCCGTCGCTCTCGATGCCATCACACGCAAAATGGGCCGGGGGTAATCCCCCGCCCGCAGTTTCATTCCAAAAGAGGAGATAGGAATGTCCGAGGAAACCAAAATCACTCAGATCGGTGTCGTCGTGCGCGATCTCGATGCGACGATGAAAATGTATCACCAGCTTCTGGGCTGGGGGCCGTGGAATGTGTACGAACACACTGCTCCCGTGCTGCATGACACCCATCTGCACGGCAAGCCTGCGACCTATTCGATGCTCTGCGCCGAGGTGATGGTGGGCGACATGTGTTACGAGTTGATCCAGCCGCTTGAGGGCGACTCGATTTACAAGGAATGGCTCGAAGAACATGGTGAGGGCCTGCACCACGTTGCCGTGATGAAACACGGTCAGGATGCGGCCGATCAGTTCAAGAAGGACATGGATGCGGCGGGCGCAAAGATGCTCATGGGCGGGCGCATCGGCGAGACCATCGAGTTCTATTACCTCGACAGCGAACCGCAGCTCAAAGTGATCCTCGAATCCGGCACCGGCCATGCCATCGACCTGAAGCCGATCCGCACATACCCTGAGTGAACGATCCCGGTCCCAAGAAAAAGCCCCCGCATTGCGGGGGCTTTTTTATGTCTCGTTTTGTGGGGCTTTAGGCCGCGATGCGCTGATCGTTTTTACCAAAGACCATGATATGTTCGGGCCGGATGCCAAGCGCGAGGGTCGCGGGGCGTTCCGTGTCGCTGCCTTGCCGGATCACCTCGATCTCACCGTCGCCAAGAGTGGCGAAATAGCTCGTCGAGGTGCCAACGACCTGTTGATTGGTGACATCGAGTGTCAGCCGGTTGGCCTCGGAGGTGCGGTCGAGGAAATGTTCGGGCCGGATGCCGAGTGTGACTGCGCCTTTCGCGGCGGTGGCGCTGGTCAGAACCGTGCCGTCGCTCAGTGTCATCTGATGCCCGTCGGCCTGCGCGGAGACAAAGCTCATTTGCGGCGAGCCGATGAACCCCGCGACAAAGCGGGTTTTCGGCGCGGTATAAAGCTCGGACGGGCTGCCGACCTGTTCGATCCGCCCGTCCTTCATCACCACGATGCGGTCCCCCATGGTCATCGCCTCGACCTGATCGTGGGTCACGTAGATCGAGGTCACGCCGATCCGCTGTTGCAGGGCGCGGATTTCCTTGCGCATCTGGACGCGGAGCTGGGCGTCGAGGTTCGACAGCGGTTCGTCGAACAGGAAGGCGTTGGAATGTTTGACCATGGCGCGCCCCATAGCCACACGTTGACGTTGCCCGCCTGACAAGGCGCGCGGGCGGCGGTCGAGATAGGGGGTGATCGCCAGAATGTCGGCGGCCCATTTCACCCGCTTTTCGATCTCCTCGGCGGAGGTCTTGCGCACCTTGAGGCCGAAGGCGAGATTTTGCGCCACCGTCAGATGCGGGTAGAGCGCATAGTTTTGAAACACCATCGACAGATCGCGCTCCTGCGGCGGCAGGTGGCCGACCGGCGTGCCGTCGAACAGAATGTCGCCGCCCGAGATCGGGTTCAGCCCGGCCACACAGCGCAGCAGGGTCGACTTGCCACAGCCCGAGGGGCCGACAAGTACGATGAATTCGCCATCGTCGATCTCAAGGTTCAGCCCGTGAAGTGCTTTAATCTTGCCGTAGTGCTTTTCGAGGTTCTGGATGTTGATTGAGACCATGGGTTCTCCTCCCAAGAATGGTGGCGTCGCAGGGCGCGCGCTATTTGATGCTGCCTTGTGTCAGGCCGCCGACGAGATGTTTCTGAAACAGGAATGCGATGAGGTAGATCGGCACCATGCCGGTGAAGGAGGCCGCCGCCATCTGTCCGAAATTCACCAGCCGCTCGCCCTGAAAGAGCGACATGCCGACCGTGATCGTGCGGCTCGCGTCGCTGAACGTCAGGGCCGAGGCAAAGAGAAACTCGTTGTAGGACAGGATGATACAGATCAGCGCCGTGGCCAGAATGCCGGGAAAAATCAGCGGCAGGATCACCGCGAAGAGCGTGTGCCAATAGCCTGCGCCGTCGATCCAGGCGGCTTCGTCGATCTCTGCCGGGATGTCGCTGACAAAACTTTTGAGCAACCAAAAAGCGACGGGCAGGTTCATCAGCCCGTGAACCAGCGCAAGGCCCGGAATGCTGTCCATCAGCTGTGCGGTTTGCAACAGGTAGAACAGCGGGATCAGCGCGATGATCGGGGGCGCGGCATAAGAGGCCAGCGTGATGTTGGGGACAGTCCTGCGAAAGGCGCCGAGTTTGATCGTGGCATAGGTCGCAGGCACCGCGATCACCAGCGTGATCACCCCGCTCAAAAGCGCCACGGCGACCGAGTTCCAAATCATGCGCAGCACCGGGACATGCGCGAAAGCATTGGGGTAATTCTTGAGCGTCGCGGCCTCTGGCAGGAGCCGACCTTGCAACACATCGTCGGGCGTTTTGAACGAGGTCGAGAACAGGTAGACGATGGGCAGCGCGAAAAAGATCAGCATCGCGGCCAGAAAACCGAACCGGATCAGGCGGTCCGTGCGGCTGTCCTGAACAGAGGCGGTCATCGACGTTTCTCCAGATGATTGTGCAGCAAAACGATGGGCAGGGTGACGACAGAGACGGTGATCGCGAACATCAGCGTCTGGGCCGCGGCGAGGCCGACATCGAATTCCCGCAGGGCGGTTTTCCAGATCTCGAACGTGGCGATGTTGGTGGCATTGCCGGGGCCGCCGAAGGTGAGCGTATAGACCAGATCGAAGGTCTTGAGCGCCATGATCACCCGCAACAGGTAGACGGAAAGCAGCGCAGGCGCGATCATCGGCAGGGTGACGGTCCAGAAAATCCGTTTCGGATAGGCGCCATCGAGGGCGGCGGCCTCTTCGACGTCATGCGGCACGCCTTGCAGGATCGCAAAGCACAGGATCACGATCAGCGGCGTCCATTGCCATGTGTCCGCCAGCATGATCGCCGGAAAGGCGAGGGCATGGTTGCCGAAAAACGAAATCGGATCGTCGATCAGCCCGGTACGGAGCAAGATACCGTTGAGCCAGCCGCCAGACGGGTTGAGGATGAGTTTCCAGGCGATCCCGACCATCACCGGCGGTGTCATCAGTGGCAAAAGCACGATGGTCCGAAGCCACCGCCCGCCACGCACGATCTTGCTCAGGATCACCGCAAGGTAGAGCCCGAGCGCCAGTTGCACCAAGGATACGATCAGCGCGAACAGGATGGCATGGCCCACGGAGCCCGAAAAATTCGTGCCGCTGAGCGCCCAGTCGAAATTCTCGAACCCGACGAAGCCCTGAAACTGTTGACCGAGATCGGAGCGGGAAAAGGCCAGAAGCACGAGGTACACCAAAGGGTAGCCTGCGAAAATCGCAAGCCCGACCATCAAGGGCAGGGTCATGCTCCATTCCGCATGTTTGCGCTGGCTTACGCCGCGATCTGATCCGAAAGAAGCTGCCGGTGGCGTCGCCATCGTGGGGCCTCCTCTGTGTTGTCATTCATGAAATTACACCCCTTGGGCGCGGCATCCGGGATGCGCGTCCAAGGGGCAGGTCCTGTGCGCCGGTGCTCAACGCAGCAGACGTTCCCAGCTTTTCTGTGCCAGCTCCATCGCCTCTTCGGGCGTGCTTTCGCCAGAGATCATGATGGCGAGCTGTTCGGACAGGCTTTCGAGCATGCGCGGCGCTTGCGGTCCGGTGGGCCAGGCCATCGCCCCATTAAGCGAGGCGCTCGCCGCTCGCTGGCTGCGGGCGTTGAAGGCCTCGTACTCCGGGCTGGTCAGAGCGGAGATGCGGGTCGGATCGATGCCGGAGCCGGTGGTGGTCAGCAACTCGAGATGCATCTTCGCCGAGGAGGCCAGTTTGATGAACTCCCAGGCGAGATCTTTCTTGCTGCCATAGGCCGCGATACCAAGCGCCCAGCCCGCGTTAAGCGGCGCGCGGCTGTCGGTCTGGCTGCCGCCGACCGGCAATTGTACCACGTCCCATTTGCCCGCGATCTTGGAGTTTTCGCTGTCTTCGGAATAGGCACCCAGATCGATCCAGCCTTCGGTCATCGCGGCGCGTCCGCCGACAAAGGCGGTCAGGGCCTGATCGAATCCGGTTTCCGCCGGTGTCGGCAGCGCCGAGGGCACCGTGGCGACAAGGTTCTGGGCCGCCATGAGCGCGGCGTCGCTGTCGAGCGCCGGACGCCCGTCGGCATCGAGGAACTCGCCGCCATAGTTGGCGAGACGGTTGGCAAAGACGGAAATGTTTTGAAGCGGGGCGCGAATGCCCATCAAGGCCATGCCATAGATGCCATTGGCGCTTTCGGCCTTGGTGATGGCCTCGGACGTGGCGATGACCTCATCCCATGTTTTCGGGGCCGTCAGACCGTTTCGCTCGAAAATCTCGGTGTTGTAGAACAGCGCATGAGTGTCGCCATCGAAGGGCAGGGCATAGCGACGCCCATTGTACAGGCTGTAGGGATCGTAGACGGTCGCGATGAAATCTTCCGGCATGATTTCGGCCGCGTTGGCCTCGATTCGGTCGGTGATGTCCTCAAGAACACCGGTTTCGACCAGCGAGCCTTTCGAGATGTACCAATAATCGAAGGCGTCGAATCGTTTCGCGCCGGATTGCAGGTCGAGGGTGAGTTGCTGCTGAATCTGGTCGAGCGGTACGGGGACGATTTCCACCTTCACGCCGGTTTCGGCCTCGAAAGCTGCGGCGACGATTCGGGCGCCGCCCACCTGAGGTTGGGACATCAGCACGGTGATGGTCTCGCCCGCTTGCGCATAGGCACGCGCCGATAGCACGCCACTGCCCAAAGCGGCGCCGACGGCCACGCCCATGCTGCTTCCCAAAAGCTGACGACGCGTCATCGCCGATCCCTTGGTGTCGTGTGTGCTTCGAGTCTCTGTCTGAGTTTTGCTGTTCATATTTTCCTCCCTTTGGGCTGGGTCCTGTTTCCTCCCGAACCGGCAGCCGCATAAATGACCTTGACATGAAATTAATATCAGTCAAGTTATTTATAACATGTGAGAGACATGGAATGGGAGGACGACATGGAGAAACTCAAGATTGCCGCCATCGGCGATCAATTCATCACCTCGGCGGTTTTTGAGGCTGCGGTGCGCGATGCGATTGGCGAGGGATGCGAGGTGGTCACGCGTGATTTGCAATGGCCCGAGGTGCCGTTCTTTGCGCATGACGGGCCGGCGGGGACGGAAATCAAGGAATACAGCGGCAACCCCAAGGATCTCGAAGCCATGCTGGCGGATGCGGAGGTTCTGGTGACGCATCTGGCGCCTGTGACCGCAGAGCTTTTGGAAAAAGCGCCGCGCCTCAAATTCATCGGCGTCTCGCGGGGTGGGCCGACCAATATCAACATGGAGGCGGCCCGCGCCCGCAATGTGACCGTGTGCAATGTTCCCGGTCGAAATGCTTCCGCCGTGGCGGAGTTTACCGTCGGGGCGATCCTCGCCAATGTGCGCCGCATCACCGTGGGCCATGCCGGGCTGTCTCAAGGCATCTGGCGCGGCGATCTCTACCGTTACGACCGCACCGGCGACGAGTTGTCGGATCTGACCGTCGGACTTTTGGGGTACAGCCATATCGGACAGCGGGTGGTGCGTCTGCTCAAACCCTTCGGCTGCCGGATCTTGATCTGCGATCCCTACGCGAAACTGACCGTGCAGGATGCCATTGACGGCGTCGAGCAGGTCGAAATTGACGATCTGATTGCGCAATCCGATATTCTGAGCCTGCATGCGCGGGTGACGCCAGAGACGACGGGTATCATCTCGGCGGAGCGGATCGCGAAGATGAAAAAAGGCGCGGTTCTGGTGAACTCGGCGCGGGGCGAATTGGTCGATCAACCGGCGCTTTGCGAGGCTTTGGTCAGCGGACATCTCGGCGGCGCAGCGCTTGATACCTTCGAGGTGGAGCCGCCTAAAAACGACGATGAATTGTTGCGATTGCCCAATGTCACTCTGACCCCTCATATTGCCGGTGCATCGCGCCGCGTGGCGACATTCGCCGCCGAACAGATCGCAGAAGATCTGGCGCGCTTTCTGAAAGGGGAAAAACTCAAAAACCCTTGTAACTGAGGCAGAATGCGAGGCGGTGCGGGGAGGCATCGTCAGGGAGGACATGATGAAGACAGCCTATGTGATGGCGGTCGATGCCGGCACAGGCAGCGGGCGCGCGATTATTTACAATACGCGAGGTGAGATTGTCGGAAGTGCTCAGGAAGAATGGGTGCATCCGGCGGTGGAGGGTGTCCCCGGTGGTCTGGATTTCACAACCGGGCCAAATGGCGAACTGATTGACCGGGTGATTGCCCGATCCATCGTCGCCGCTGAAATCTCCGCCGGGGAGATCGCCGCTGTGTCGACGACCTCGATGCGTGAAGGGATCGTGCTTTACGACGATGCGGGCGAGGTGCTTTGGGCCTGTCCGAATGTCGACGGGCGCGCGCAGGTTCAGGCCGAGGCGCTGACCGAGGCGGGCATTTCGGATGAGATTTACCGGCGCGGTGGCGATTGGGTGTCGATCACGGCGCCTGCGCGGTTGCATTGGCTGCGTGACAATCGACCTGATGTGTTCGCGCGTGTGCATCGCCTCGGGATGATTTCCGACTGGATGGCGACTCGGCTGACCGGCGCCTATGTGACTGAACCCACGGCGGGCTCGTCGAGTGCGCTTTTCGATCTCTCTCAGCGCGGCTGGTCCGAAGAATTGCTCGAATTGATCGGGCTGTCGTCAGAGATCGTGCCGTCGGTGGTCGAGGCCGGGACCAAAATTGGTGAAGTCACCGTAGAGGCCGCCGCGCGCTGCGGTTTGGCCCCCGGTACGCCGGTGGTCGCGGGCGGCGGCGACACGCAGCTTGCGCTTCTGGGGCTGGGCCGTCGGGCCGGTCAGGCGACTTTGGTGGGCGGAAGCTTTTGGCAGATGACGATCCTGTCGGATCAGCCGCTGGTCGATCCGGCGTTCGGGCCGCGCACGCTGTGCCACGCGCGCCCGGAAGAATGGATGGTCGAAGGGATCGGATTTCTGAGCGGCTTTGCGCTGCGTTGGGTTCGGGACGCGTTTTTTGAGCCTTTGTTAAAGCTTTCTGGTGGCGAGGTTGACGCCTTCGATCTGATCGAAAAGCTGGCGCAAGTCACGCCTGCGGGCTCTGCTGGGGCGATTGCCGCCACGGCCTGTCCGATGCAGTCGGATGCGTGGAAACAGCCGCCGCTGAGTTTTCTGGGCCTCGATCTGAACGCGCCGGGACTGGCGCTTGGACAGGTGGCGCGCTCTGTCATGGAAGCCGGAGCTTTCCTTGCCAATCGCCACCTTGAGACGCTCGAAGCCCTGTCGGGGCAGCGCTACGACACGCTGCAATTCACCGGAGGATCGAGCCAGGGCAGGCTTTGGCCGCAGATCATTGCGGATGTGACGGGCCGTGAGATCGAGATCCCGGTGGTCAAGGAAACCACCGCGCTGGGCTGTGCCATGTTGGCGGCCGTGGGTGCAGGGGTGTTCGCGACGATGGATGAGGCGGTTGCGGCTATGGCCAGCCCGATCGAACGCCGCGTGGTGCCCGATCCTGACAACATGGCGCTCTATGCGCCGCTGAAAGCGCGTTGGTCCGAGGTGACCGACGGCGTGCGCGATCTCGGTGCGGATGCCGGGCTGGAGCCGATCTGGCGTCCGGCGGGGGCGCGTGTGAAACTGTGACTATGGAAAAGGACATGTGATTATGAAGTCTCTTTGGGACGATGCGGAAGCGGAGCGTTTGCGCAAGGCGGCGGGGGATGATCCGGCGGAACAGGATCTTGCAATGCGGGTCTACACCTCGCAACTGATCGGGCAGGAGCCGGATCTGGTGCTGCATGGCGGGGGCAACACCTCGGTCAAGACCCGGCGGCGCGACGAAAACGGAGCCGAGCGCGATGTCATTCATGTGAAGGGCTCCGGCTGGGATCTGGCGACCATCGAGGGGCCGGGCCTGCCCGCGATGTGGCTCGATCCGCTTTTGGAAGCACGCAAGACGGCGACGATGTCAGACGAAGAAATGGTCGCCTTTCTGCGCCGCGAGATGTTGGACCAAAGCGGGCCGAATCCGTCGGTGGAGGCGCTGTTGCACGCGTTCCTGCCCGCGAAATTTGTCGATCACACCCATTCCTGTGCGGCGCTGGCGATTGCCAACCAGCCCAACGCTGCGGAGATCGCCCGCGAGATTTTTGGCGATGAACTGAGCATCGTGCCCTATGTCATGCCGGGCTTCAAACTCTCGCACGCGGCAGACCGCATCCATGCGGAACAGGGCGCGGGCACGTCCGGGCAGTTTCTGGTGAATCACGGCCTGTTCTCCTTTGGCGACGATGCGCGCACCTCATATGAGCGCATCCTGCGCTACACGACGATGTGCGAAGACTATCTCGCCACGAAAGGGGCAGCTTTGATGCCCGAGGAAGTCGGCACCAAGGCGCTGGACCCTGAGGCTCATACCGCGGTTGCGGCACTGCGCATCGCTTTGAGGGAATGGGGGCTTTTCGCGGAAAATCTGGCGCTAGACTTGCGCCTCAGCGAGGCAAATGACTGCTTTCTGGCCTTGGAAGGACTGGCGGAGATCACCGGGCGGGGCACCGCGACACCGGATCACGTCATCCGCATCAAACCCCGTCCGGTCATCGGCGAGGCGACATTCGGCGTCGAAGACTGGCGCGAAGCGATCAAAGATTTCGCCGCGTGGTACGAGGCCTATTTCAACCGCAACGCGGCCCATGCGGACGAACCGAAAACCATGCTCGATCCGCTGCCGCGCGTGGCGCTGATCCGGGGGCTCGGCATTGTCGGCATCGGGCGGACGGCAAAAGAGGCCGGTGTGGCTGCCGATCTGGCCGAACAGACCGCGCGGATCGTTCTGGCCGCTGAAGGGATCGGGCGCTTTACGCCTCTCAATGAGCGCGATCTGTTCGATATGGAATACTGGTCGCTGGAACAGGCCAAGCTCAAACCCAAAGCGTAAAAGTGGCCGTTACTCGGCGTCCAGAATGCGCTGGGCCACGCTAAACGATGAAATGAAGCCATTGAGCAGGCCCGAGCGCAGCGCCGCGCGGGCCGCTTGCCATTTCTCGATCCCGGCGCAGACGGCGACAATTTCGCGATCATGCATCAGGTCGCGCTCCATCCCCAACATGCGTTTTGCGATGCCGCTGTCGATAAAGGCACCGGTGTCGTCGATCAGGTTGCCCGCGAGGTCGGCGGCCACGCCTTGGCGGATCATTTCGCCCTGTTCGGCGTCGGTGATCAGGCCGAAAGAGCGGAAAAACGAGCCGGGGCCGACATGGCCGACGCCGATCATAATCATGGAGGCGTCGCGCAAGCGATCAAAGGATTCCCGGATACTGCGCTGTCGCAGGAACAGGTTGCGGTCAGCTTCGCTGTCGACGATCAAGGGCGCAGTAAAAGCGTATCCCTTGCCTTCGGTCTTGTTGATCAGGGCGTGAATGACCTCGAAGGGGTTGGCGTCACTCAGGGCCGCGAAATCTCCGGTGACGGAAATGAACTCCGCTTTCTTGCGTTTGATCGCAGGCATGGCTTTGACAATCGCGGACATGGTGCGCCCCGATCCGATGCCGAGGATCATCTGATCCGTGTTTTCCAACCGGCCATGCAGGAACCGCGCCCCGGCGCTGGCGACGGCGGACATCGAAATATCCATGGTCTGGAGCTCGTTCACATCCGGTACGATGGTGCAGCTCGACAGGCCGTAATGCTCGATCAGGCGGCTTTCGAGGTCCATGCAATTCGTCGGGACATTGTTCACGAAAATCTTGACCAGCCCCTGTTCATGGGCGGCTTGCACGAAGCGATGGACTTTCATCTTGCTCAAACCGCGACGCGTGGCGATTTGCGCCTGTGTCAGGCCGCCAATGTAATGCATCCATGCGATTTCGCGTATCTGGTCTTGCGTGTCAGAGTTCGATCCCATGCGCTTTATGTCTTTATTCCGAAATATGCTGTCAGGTGCCGGGTATGATAGTCATGTGACGGTACGCCGCAATAGCTGTCTATGATGTGCAACTTGTCTAACGTCAGCACCAATCCGGACAGTTTCGGGTGATTTGATAAGAGAGGATCGCACGGTTCGATACTTTGGGACGAGCTGGAGGATGCGCTCGCGATCTCGGAAGTCGTCGAGGTCCGATCGGCCGGACTGCAAAGGTCCGAAATGCGTTCATCGCGCCTGTTTACCGCGCCGCCCATTGCAGGCCAAGCGCATAGGCCCCGGCAGCACTCACCAGCGCCCCCACCAGAACCGTCAGCGCAAGGATCGTCCAGCTGATCCAATCCACGCCCAGAATGAAGAAGTTGTCATTCCAGATGCCCCAAACCGGAATGGAGGGACGCCACAGGTGAACTTCGGAAAAGGCCGCGCCGACCAGCAGGCCGTTGATCATCGTCGCAACGCCTGCGCCTTTGCCGCGCCACAAAAGCGCCAATGCGATCAG